>WRIU01000004.1 GCA_009782565.1 Betaproteobacteria bacterium | reverse complement strand
GCAACTCACTTTAAAAGGGAAATTTAGGATAGACTTATCCACAGCCGCTGCAATGACATGCGGCTAATGTGCCTGGTCAATATTCAACCGGTACACCTGCTCAATATTCAGCCGGTACGGACAGGATTCACGACCTGCGGCATACGTTTGCTAGTTGGCTTGTGATGCAAGGTGAATCTATTTATGTAGTCAAAGACCTTCTTGGCCATGCAAGTGTGGAACAGACAGAAATTTATGCCCATCTTGCCCCTGGCCAGGGAAAAGCAGCCGTAGATAGGCTGTTGCCTTTTTGAGACGTTTGAAAAAATTTGTGATATTTTCCGTCCTCTGGCGAGGCTCCGAAGGCAGGGGTCGGACGTTCGAATCGTCTCGGGCGCGCCAGTTTTTTCGATAAAACCCCACTTCCTTTTCATAAATACCAGCATGGCACTCATCGTTCAGAAATACGGCGGTACATCGGTAGGCAGCCCAGAGCGCATCAAGAATGTCGCCAGGAAAGTTGCGAAATTTCATGCACAGGGGCATCAGGTCGTCGTCGTCGTTTCCGCGATGAGCGGCGAAACCAACCGGCTGATTGCTCTGGCCAAGGAGTTGACGCCAACACCCGATCCGCGCGAACTGGATGTGGTGGTATCCACCGGCGAGCAAGTTACCATCGGCCTGCTTGCCGTGGCCCTGCAAGCAGCAGGCGTTCCCGCGAAAAGCTACACCGGCGGCCAGGTGAAAATCCTCACCGACAATGCCTACACCAAGGCGCGCATCCTCAGCATCGACGAAGCTGCCATGCGCCGCGACCTGTCCGAAGGCCGGGTTGTCATCGTGGCCGGATTCCAGGGCGTCGATGCCGACGGCAACATCACCACCCTTGGCCGGGGCGGTTCCGATACTACCGGCGTGGCGCTCGCCGCCGCGCTGAAAGCCGAAGAATGCCAGATATATACCGACGTCGACGGCGTCTACACCACCGACCCGCGCATCGTTCCCGAAGCGCGCAAGCTGGATACCATCACTTTTGAAGAAATGCTGGAAATGGCCAGCCTCGGCTCCAAAGTGCTGCAAATCCGTTCTGTCGAATTCGCCGGTAAATATAAAGTCAAGCTGCGTGTGCTCTCCAGCTTTGAAGAGGAATGCGAAGGAACGCTCATCACCGTTGAGGAAACCAAAAACATGGAAAAGCCCGTCATCTCCGGGATCGCTTTCAATCGCGACGAAGCCAAAATCACCATTCAGGGCGTTCCCGACCAGCCCGGTATCGCCTACCAGATCCTCGGCCCGGTCGCCGACGCCAACGTCGACGTCGACATGATCATCCAGAACTCCGGGCATGACGGCTTGACCGATTTCTCCTTCACCGTAACCCGTGCCGATCTGGACAAAACTCTCGACGTGCTCGACCGCGTCAAGACTGTCATCAACGCCAAGGCCATCGAGTCCGACAAGAGCCTATGTAAGGTTTCGGTTGTTGGCGTTGGTATGCGCTCGCATCCGGGCGTGGCTGCGAAAATGTTCCGCACTCTTTCCGAAGAGGGCATCAACATCCGCATGATCTCCACCTCGGAGATAAAAATCTCCGTTGTCGTCGAAGAGAAATATCTCGAATTGGCGGTACGTGTACTGCATAAAGCGTTCGACCTTGACCTTGAGCCTGATGACGCTGTTTGAGCCGAGCCGTAAAATTGACCGTCAGGCAGCAAGCCGATATAGTGCTGCCTTCATGAATGGAGACGTGGCCGAGAGGTCGAAGGCACTCCCCTGCTAAGGGAGCATGCGCCAAAAGTGCATCGAGGGTTCGAATCCCTCCGTCTCCGCCAGAGTTCCTGAAATCAATAGGTAGATACTCTGTTTTGTGTTGCCCATCATAGAACGCATCAACCGGTTTTGTAATGTTTAGCTCATCTTTCGGGGTGTTTTCCTCAAGAGGGCTGGGGCAGACCGCTTTTTCAGAGCAAGGTCAGTGCATGTTCTCGGATAGCCAGTCGTCGAATGGTTTTGCACGGGCGGTATGCTGATAGACTTCTTTCATATTGACTTTTACCTTTCCAGAGTCTCGGTGCAAAACTCCCGATTTTTTTACGAGAATTTTGTAAGCGATGAGGTTTTCGGAAAGCGCCTGCTCATAACTGCCTCGACCGAAATACACGTTGGCAATATCGCCATAAATTCCTGCGACGGTGGGATGATTTTTACCCAGCCTTTTTTCTTGTATCGCCAATTCTTTTTTGTACCAGACCAGCGCGTTCCTGAAATCGTTTTGGCTGTGGTATATCGCGGCGATGCGATGGTAGTCCGCGATGGTATTGGGATGCTCCTTACCCTGTGATATTTTTCGAAGCTCCACGGTCTTCTTGTACCACTCCAGCGCTTTGTTCCATTTGCCCCAGCGGTGATAAACCCTGGCGATATTTTCAGAAGTTACGAGTCTGTCGTACAAGCCTTTCCTGGACGACGAACGTTCCCGGATCGAGAGCGCTTTTTGATACCACTCCAGTGTTTTCTCGTAGTCGCCCTTGCTGAGACTGACCCAGGCGAGCCTGTCATAAGTGGCGACGGTCTCAAGGTGATCCGTGCCCAATGTCTTTTCACGGATCGACAGGGCTTCCAAATACCATGTCGTCGCCTGGTCATATTTGCCATACTTAATACGTTGTATGGCGATGTCATCGCACTCTTTCGCCGTCCTCTGCGTGTTTTTCACAGGTACGGCGATTTGTTGTTGTGCTGCGGCTTCTGTCTCTTTGTCTGGCAGGGCGGTGATGGTGCAGCCTGTCAGGATGAAGAGGGTGGCAATGAAGGTATAACCAGGGAGTAGTCTCATGAACTTTCCTATTGACAGAATGCGAATCCTACGGTGTGCACTGCACACTTATTTATTGAAGCGACTCTTCAAGCCATTCGCCGAATGGCATAGCGTTGTCTAATTTATCATAGGCGCGTGCCAGGTTGAGCTTGGCGGTCATGGTCGCCGAATGCCTTTCGCCGAACGTGTCTAGCATAATCCGGTAAGCCTTGAGATATTGCGGCAGCGCAAGTACGTAGTCGCCCTGAGCCCGATAGACTTCGGCAATGTTGTTGTAGGTCATGGCAACGTTGGGGTTCTGGTCGTTCGGCTCCTTTTCCTGGATTGCCAGTGCTTTTTTGAACAGTTCCAGCGCGTTGGCACGGTCGCCCTGATGGAAGTAAACCATGCCCATATTGTTGTAAGTTTTGGCGGTATCAGGATGACCGCTGCCGAGCGTTTTTTCGCGGATAGCTAAATCTTTTTGATACCACCTTAGCGCTTTTGCATATTGCCCCTGTCCGTCGTATACCAAGGCGATGTTGTTATAGGTTTCAGCCGTTTCCGGATGGCTTTTGCCCTGTATTTTTTCGCGGATTTCCAGGGACTTATCGAGCCAACTCAGGGCTTCGGTGTAGTTCTTCTGGTTACGATAGACATTGCCGATGGCATTGTACACTGCGGCAAGATTCTTCTGAACCGTAACTGTATTGTCATTTTCGCCCTCAGGGGATTGTTTGTAGTAATACGGAAGTAATTGTTCAAGGTTGCTCAGGGCTTTTTGATAATGTATCAGCGCGTTCGCGTAATCGCCGTGCCGATAATATTCCTCGGCGCTTTCATGATTGCTCTGGGCTTCGTTTTCGAGCGACTTCAGTTTGGCGAGTTCGTCAGGAGGTGGTTTTTTGAGCGCGGTTTGCGGCTTTTCGGATTCTGTTTTGTCTTCGACCATCTTGGCCGATGAGGATGTTGCGGTTTCAGGTGCCGACGACGGGGGTTCTGCTTGCGTGATTTCCAAGATCGGTGACGCTTCAGTTGCCGCAGACGAATCATCCCTGGCGGCATCGTAGATGACGGCAATCACGATAGCAGCAACGATGGCAAGCAGCGCGGAGAGGACAGACGGGCCATCCTTTTTCTGGGCTGAGTCTGCTTCAGGTTGGAGAGTCTCTGACGACGAAGTTTCGGGCTGCTTGTTGGGCGTTTCCTGGTTGATTACGGTGGGTTGAGAGTCCGACTCGGGCAAGGCAGTTTCCGACGGTGGGTTTTCTGGCTGTTCGCCGGGCGCACCCTGGTCGGTCATGTCGGGCGGGGAGTCCGACTCTGGCGTGGCGGTTTCCGACGGTGGATCTTCTGGCTGTTCGCCGGGCGCATCCTGGTCGGTCATGTCGGGCGGGGAGTCCGACTCTGGCGTGGCGGTTTCCGACGGTGGGTTTTCTGGCTGTTCGCCGGGCGCATCCTGGTCGGTCATGTCGGGCGGGGAGTCCGACTCTGGCGTGGCGGTTTCCGACGGTGGATTTTCTAGCTGTTCGCTGGAGGCTTCCTGGTTGGTTACGGCGATCGAAGAGGGTTCATTTGGCTTAACAGTCTTTTTCTTTTTCATGAATGATTCCTGGTAGCGTAGACATTGATTGACAAGGCAAACTAATAAGGTGCGCCAGAGTATCGGGAGCCGCATCGGGCGCGCAGGGGAGCGTTCCCAGCAGCGGAGCATCAAAACGGTGGCGTAGAAAATCTATATTCTCGTACAAATGCGGCATGTCTGGATACAGGCAGTTTGCGATCCAGCCTTCCAGGCGCAAATTGCGGGAAAGGATGGCTTCGACAGTGAGCAGCGCATGGTTGATGCAGCCGAGTCGCATGCCGACGACGAGGATGAGGGGCAAATCCAGCTCGCGCGCGATGCGCGGGGCGTCGGTTTCTTCGCTCAAAGGCGAAAGGAATCCGCCCGCGCCTTCGACAAACAGGCGTTCGCAGCGCTGGGCAAGTTCGTCGAACGCTCGATAGATGCGCGCGGGCTCGATGTGGATGTTTTCTTCCCGTGCCGCGAGATGCGGGGAAATGGGTGCGCGCAAGCAGTAGGGGTTGAGCCGTTCCAGCCCCGGATCGAAACTGCCGGCGGCCAATAGCCGCGCGGCGTCTTCATTGATGGTTTTGCCGTCGATCGTTTCAGCGCCCGAGGCTACCGGTTTCATGCCGAGGGTTGTCAAGCCTTGTGCGCGCGCAGCGTGGATGAGCACACAGGTGGCGAATGTTTTGCCGATTCCTGTGTCGGTTCCGGTGATGAACCATGCGCGAAACGTGCTCATGCAGGCTTCCTCAGGGCAAGCAAGATCAAGTCATACGTCGCGGGCAGTGTGCCGTCCGGGTGTCGAAAGGTTTCGTAGGCGGACTGGAGCGTCTGCCAGCCTTTCCGTCCGAGGGAACTCCGCCGCCGGTCTCTTACGGCGCGAGCGCCGATAGCCTTGATATTACCAAGGAGCGCGTGCAAATCGGCGGCAACATCGAGTAGTGTTTTCCGCAAATGGGATTGGACGGTCAGGCCAGCGGCTTTGGAGGCTTCAAGCCAGCGCTCCGTGGCAGTGAAGTCAATGACGTGTACGCCATCGTCTACTGCGCTGAACGCGGTACGCAATTCGTGAAGAGTCCGGGGGCCAAGGGTGGCAATTCGCGCAACGCCTCCCGGTGAGAGGACCCGGAAGGTTTCCTCAAGCGCCGTTTCCGGAGAGCACCATTGGAAGGCGAGGTTCGACCAGTAAAAATCAATGGATGAATCGGCCAGCGGCAAGTTCTCGATGTCCGCGCAAATGGGGTGTGCCGCGCTTGCCGCACAAGCGGCAAGCTTGAGCATCGCTGTGGAAAAGTCGAGTGCGACACACTGCGCTTGCGGAAAAAGCGCGGATAGCGCGGGCAGGGATTGCCCGGTTCCGCATCCGGCATCCAGTACGCGGCGAATGCGAGAGGGCAGCGGTTGCGCGCGGGCAAAGGCGAGTAGGCATTGCGCCGCTGCGTCCTGCACATGAGCGGCAGAACCGTAAGTAGGCGCGGCGCGGTCGAAGGCGCGGCGAACCTGGCTTTTGTAGGGATCGAAAGCCTTGCTCATGGTTCGCCTTGTCCATCGAGGCTGGTGCGAATCAACGCCGCGCAGCCCTCCGGGCGCGAGAGCAAAGGGGCGTGGCCGCAGTGTTCATATACGCTCAGGCGGGCATGGGGCAGGGCGGCGGCGAGCCATCGCGCGGCTTCGAGCGGCATCAGCGCATCATTGTCGCCGTGGATGAGGTGAACAGGTTGCCGGATTTCCGCGAGCCAGGGGCGCAGGTCGCTTTCCGCGAGAATTTTCAATCCGTCGGCGAGCGCGGGCAGGGGGTGTCCGGCGTGTGGGACGGCGGCGGCTTCGAGTTGGGGCGACAGTCGCCGACGAGAAGCGTCCCCCAGAGTTTGCAAGGCCAGGAAACGGCGCAGGGTCTGGGTTGGCTGGCTGAGGTATCCATCGGTAAAGGAAGTAACGACCGCTGCGTCCAGCCCATGCGGCCAATCGGGCGCGGAGATGAAGCGTGGCGTGGCTCCCAGAAGAATCAGACGCTCCACGCGCTCAGGCCGGGACCGGGCGAGTTCCAGCGCGAGCGCGGTTCCGAGCGACCAGCCGATTACGGTGGTGCTCGAAGGCAAGGCGGGGGCGAGCGCATCGACCCAGGCGGCAAGCGTAGGCGCGAAGTCGATGGCGTGGCCGTCGTGGCCGGGCAGGGCAGGGGCGTGTATCTCGAAATCGGCATTTTCCGTGATGAGCGCCGCAATCAAGGCTTGCCACACCGCCGGGGTCATCGCCCAACCATGCAGGAAGAGCAAAGGCGCTTTTTTCTTCCGGGTCACAGGGTCTTTTCCAGGCGGTTGATGGCCTCAATGAGGCGGTCGACATCGGCTGATGTGTGCGCTGCCGACAGCGTGATGCGTAGCCGTGCGCTGCCTGCGGGAACCGTAGGCGGGCGAATCGCCGGTATCCACAGCCCTTCTTCCATGAGCGCGTCCCCAAGTGCCAATGCGGATGCGTTTTCCCCCACGATGAGGGGCTGGATTGGCGTGCGCGAGGGCAGCAATTTCCAGCGTTCCTGAGCCAAGCCTTTTGTCAGGCGTTCGATCAGCGCTGCAAGATGGGCGCGCCGCTCACCGCCTGCTTCGATGAGTTCGATGCTGGCAGCGAGGGTTTGCGCCAGTGCCGGGGGGGAACCCGTGGTGAAAATGTAGGTGCGCGCTTTCTGCATCAGCCATTCGATGACGGTCGAGTTCCCGGCGACGAATGCGCCCGAAACCCCGGCGGCCTTGGAGAGCGTAGCCATCTGGATGAGCCGCCAGCCGTCGATGCCCGCTTCCGCTAGCGCGCCGCGGCCCTGTGGCCCAAGTACGCCGAAGCCGTGCGCGTCGTCGACGAGCAGCCAGGCATCGAATCGTTCCGCGAGCGCCATCAACTCCCGCAAGGGCGCGACATCGCCATCCATGCTGAACACCGAATCGCTGACAATCAGCTTTGTCTGAGCCGCGCTTGCCGCAAGCTGCCGTTCCAGCGCGGCCATGTCCAGGTGTGGGAAACGGTGCACGCCGGCGCGTGAGAGCAGCATGCCGTCGATCAGCGAGGCATGATTCAGGCGGTCGGCGAAAATTGCGTCATTGCGCCCGACCAGCGCCGGGATGATGCCCATGTTCGCCATGAAGCCCGAAGAAAACACCAGCGCCCGTTCGCGCCCGACGAAAGCCGCCAGCCGTTCTTCGAGCATGTGTTGCACGAGGTAGTGGCCGGAGACCAGATGCGAAGCGCCCGCGCCGATGCCCCATCGCCGCGCGCCCTCGGCCAGTGCCTCGGCCAGCCGGGGGTCTCCCGCCAGCCCGAGGTAATCATTGCTGCAAAACACCGTGAAAGACCGTCCGCCGATGACGACATGGGGCGAGCAGGGGGTCTCGATGTCGCGCCGGACGCGGCGCAGGTGATCGGAATCGAGCTTGTCGAGCGCAGCGCGCAGGTGATCGAGCCGGTTCATGCCAGCGTTTGTTCCAGCGCGCCAGCGGCGGCGGCAACCAGTGCCCGCAGTTCCGGCTCGTCCATGACGTAAGGGGGCATGAAATACACTGTGTTGCCGATGGGGCGCAACAGCGCGCCCGCTTCCAGCGCCGCCGCGAAAAACCGCCGCGAAAAGTCGTCTGCCGCGCCCTCTACGTCGAAGGCCGCGATCATGCCGCGCTGGCGCAGGTGACGAACGGCCGCATGGCCGGAAAACGCCTCTTCCAGCAAACGTCCCAATGATTCCGCGCGCTTGCGGTTTGCCGCCAGCACATCGTCTTCCTCAAAAATATCCAGCGTCGCCAGCGCCGCGCGGCAAGCCAGCGGGTTGCCCGTATAGGAATGCGAATGCAGAAAGGCTTTTCGTGTATCGGAGTCGTAGAAGGTGCGGAAAATCTCCTCGTGGCAAAGCACCACGGACAGCGGCAGGTAGCCGCCGGAAATTCCCTTGGAAAGGCATAGCAAATCCGGGCGGATCCCCGCTTGTTCATGTGCGAAGAACGTGCCTGTGCGGCCACAGCCCACGGCAATTTCATCGCAGATCAAGTGCGCTTGATAACGGTCGCAGAGCGCGCGCGCCAGCCGCAGGTATTCCGGGTCGTACATCACCATTCCGGCTGCGCCCTGCACCAATGGTTCCAGGATAAGCGCCGCAACCTGCCCGTTTTCCGCCTCCAGGTGCGCTTCCAGCGCCTCGGCGGCACGGCGCGCCACGTCGGCGGCGGTTTCTCCCGGCGCAGCCCGCCGCGCGTCCGGGGAAGGGACGGTGCTTGCCTGCCGCACCAGCGGCGCGTAAGCATCCCTGAACAAGGGCACGTCCGTCACGGCCAGCGCCCCTACGGTTTCTCCGTGATAACTGCCTTCCAGGCACAGGAAACGGTTTTTATGGGGCAATCCCCGGTTGCGCCATGCGTGAAAACTCATCTTCAGCGCGATTTCCGTGGCCGAAGCCCCGTCCGAAGCATAAAAAGCATGCCCCAGCGCGCCTCCCGTGAGCGCCGCCAGCCGTTCGGAAAGTTCCACGACTGGAGGATGCGTAAACCCCGCGAGCAGCACATGCTCCAGCCGTTCGAGTTGGTCGCGCAGCGCCGCGTTGATGCGAGGGTTGCAGTGCCCGAAAAGGTTGACCCACCATGAACTGATGCCGTCCAGCAGCCGCCTGCCGTCTTCCGTGACGAGCCATGGCCCTTCGCCCCCGACCACCGGCGTGAGGGGCAGGGTTTCGTGGTGTTTCATCTGGGTACACGGATGCCAGACGGCGGTAAGCGAGCGTTGCAGGAGCGTTGCAGGCATTTGTTTCAATTTCCTTACGCCGTGTGCGCCTCACCCCTGTCCGGCTCCAGTACCCCATCCACCAGCCGCAAGACCCGCTCGCTGCGCCGCGCGAGCGTTTCATCGTGGGTAACGATGATGAAGCTTGTCGCCAGTTTTTCGTTGAGGGCCATCATCAGGTCGAACACGGCTTCGGCAGTGTGACGGTCGAGGTTGCCGGTTGGCTCGTCGGCGAGCACACAGGCGGGTTCCGTCACCAGGGCGCGGGCAATGGCAGTGCGTTGGCGCTCGCCGCCGGAAAGTTCGCTTGGGGTATGGTCGAACCGGTGCCCCAGCCCGACTTCCCGCAGCATGGCTTCGGCGCGGGCGTTGGCTTGTTTCTTGTCCATGCGCCGGATGTAGAGCGGCATGGCGACGTTTTCCAGCGCGGTAAATTCGGGGAGCAAGTGATGGAACTGGTATACGAAACCCAGGGTTTTGTTTCGCAAGAACCCGCGCGCGGTTTCGGGCATGGAGGAAAAATTTGTGCCAAGCAATTTGACGCTTCCCTTGCTTGGCGCGTCCAGCCCACCGAGCAGGTGAAGCAGCGTGCTCTTGCCGGAACCGGATGCGCCGATGACCGCGAGCCGTTCGCCGCGTTTGATTTCGCAATCAACCCCTTTGAGCACTTGCACCGCGTTGGAGCCTTCGCGGAAATACTTGACCAGCCCCTGGCAACTCAATATCGCATCTGTCTCATTCATAACGCAGCGCCTCCGCCGGTTTCACGCGGGATGCCCGCCAACTTGGGTAAATCGCGGCAATCAATGTCAGCAGGAAGGAGACGGTCAGGATGGTGGCAACGTCGCCCGCCAGCACTTTCGAGGGCAGTTCGCTGATGAAATAAATGTTTTTGTCCCAGAGCGTCGTGCCGAAAAGATGTTCAAGCGCCGGAATGACGACGTCGAGATTGAAAGCGATGCCCAGCCCGCCCGCCAGTCCCGCCAGCAGCCCGACTACGCCGATGATGGAGCCCTGGATGATGAAAACCGTCATGATCGAGATGGGCGAGGCGCCAAGGGTGCGTAGGATGGCAATGTCGGCGGCTTTTTCCTGTACGGTCATGGTGAGGCTGGCGACGACGTTGAAGGCCGCGACGCCTACGATCAGGAACAGGAAGAGGGCCATCATGGTTTTTTCCAACGCCACGGCGCGGAAGAAGGCGGCATGGATGTGCGTCCAGTCGCGTAGCGCCAGATCCGGTGTAGTGATGATCTCGGCCAGTTCGCGCGACACGGAGGGCGCGGCAAAGAGGTCTTTGAGCCGCAACCGCACTCCGCTGACGGCGTCATTCATGCGGTAGAGCGCCTGGGCATCGGCCAAGTGGATGAGTGCGAGGGCGGAGTCGTACTGGATCATCCCGGCATCGAAAATACCGACGACCTCGAATTGGCGCATACGCGGCATGACTGCCGCCGGTGTCACCATGCCTTGCGGTGCGATCAGGGTCAGTTTGCTGCCCGGCCTCACGCCCAGGGCGCGAGCCAGGTCGCGTCCGAGGATGATGCCGAAATTTCCAGGTTGCAAAGCATCGAGCGAACCTACCCGCATGTATTTATCGAAGCTTGCCACCGTGCTTTCCGGCTCGGGGAGGATGCCCCGTATCTGTGCGCCGCGTGCGGCCTCGCCAAGCGTCAGCATCCCCTGTTCGTTTATGTAGGGAGCCGCTGCCGTGACTTCGGGGTGTTGGCGGGCGTCTTCGATGACCTGTTGCCAGTTCAGTACGCGGCCATTGCCTTCGACCGATTCCACTTCGATATGTGAAGCCACGCCCAAAGTGCGGTCGCGCAGTTCTTCCTGAAAACCGTTCATTACCGAAAGCACGACGATAAGCGTCATGACGCCAAGTGCGATGCCGAGGATGGATACGAGCGAAATGAAGGAGACGAGGCGGTTACGTCCTTGGGCGCGCCTGCGTGATCGGGTATAGCGCAGGCCGACGAAAAGTTCATAGAACATCGAGGGAGGTTTCCCGGCGGACAAGACAAAAAAGCGAATTCTAACCGTCCCCGGCGAATATCTGTACCTTATGGTAAGGTTCTATGATTTTAATTGCCCAACATCTTTCTGGGGGAGTTCTTGCCGGATGAATAAAATCATCGTCCAGGCCGTCGTCCGTTCTGCGGTGGCCATTGCTTCGGTGTGTCTCTGCGCTTTTGCCCACGCGCAGCCGGGTGACGCTTATTCGGCAGCCGAGACCCGGTTTCTCGCTGCGCGGGATGCAGCGCGCGCTGGTGATCGAAACAAGCTCGAAAACCTTGCCAGTCAGGCAAGCGGTCATCCGCTCGATAGCTATATCCGCTACTGGCTGCTTTCCGACAGTCTGGCGAAGACATTTTCCATGCCGCAGGAAAGCGCACTGAACAAATTCATTTTGGATGAAGCCGGCACATTTCTCGCGGAACGCCTGCGCGCGGATTGGTTGCGCCGAATGGCAAGGGATGGGGACTGGTCTTATTTTCTCCAGATTTATCCAGGCCTGCAAAACCCGGACAATGAAATGCGCTGTCAGGCATGGAATGCGCGGCTGGCGACCGGGGACAGGAAAGTTCTCGGCGAAGTTGCCAAAAACTGGGGTTCCATGACCTTCGTGCATTCCTCTTGCACATCCGTGCTGCGCGAGGCGGTCTTCCAGGGAAATGTCAGCACGAACGATGCTTGGCGGCTTTTCCGCCGCCGGGTCGATACCAAATCGCCGGGGCATGCGCGGGTGGTTCTCGGTTGGCTTGCCGCAGACAGCATGAGGGTTTTCGAGCAGGCCGCCCGCAACCCGAAACAGTTTCTCGATTGCCGCGCCGCAGACAGCGTAAAGGCTCCAGCGAAGGCTTCCGGAAAGGCTTCCGGAAAGGCTTCCAAGAAAGCTTCCAAGCGGGTCGTTCGTAAACCGAAACGCCCTCTCGACTGTCTGCCGCCCAATTTCGCCAATAACCGTGCGGGACGGGAAATGGCTCTGGTAGCGCTAACAAGGCTGGCGCGCACGGATGTGTCCGGCGCATATATCCGCTTCCAACGTATCTCTGGTCAACTTACCCCCGAGGAACGTGCCCATGCCTGGGGTGTGCTGGCCCTGCATGCGGCTCAGAACCACAGCCCGGAAGCCGCAACCTGGTTCCGCAACGCCGGTGACGCTTCGATGAGCGTGTCCCAACGCGCATGGCGTGTACGCGTACCGTTGCGCGTTGGTGACTGGCCGGGGGTACTTGCGGCCATTGATAAGCTCAGTGCCGAAGAACGTACCCTGCCGGAATGGATTTACTGGCGGGGGCGCGCTTTGAAAGCGCTAAAGCGGACGAGTGAAGCGGAAAAGGAATTTCGGCGCATCGCCAGCGTGGCGAATTTTTACGGCATTCTTGCCAATGAAGAACTGGGGAACCCGTTCGACCCGCGCGTGGCGCACACGGCGCTTGCCGCTTCTACCGCAGATATGGCCGCAAAGACAGCCGCAGAAGAGTCTGCTGAAGGTGGTGACGCTGAATCTGAATCAGACTCTGCCGAGGGTGCCGAAGGGGACAATGGTGGAGAAAGCAACGGCGAAGCGATACAGGCCGAGGCCGGAGCAGGAGGAAGCGTTGCCGCCGCAGCCGTCAACGGGCCGAGTGTCGACAAGCATCCGGGCTTTCAGCGCGCGATGGCTCTTTTCCGGGTCGATTTGCGTATGGATGCCATCCGCGAATGGAACTGGGCGCTGCGTGGGCGCGACGAGGACTTTCGTCTCGCTGCGGCGCAACTGGCTCTGAAAAACCATCTTTACGACCGTGCCATCACCTCCGCCGAACTCGCCAACCCGGCAGGGGCTTGGGAATTGCGTTTTCTCACTCCATACCGCGAACTCATCGAACCGCGCGCGCGCACCAATCGCCTCGACCTGAGTTGGGTCTATGGCGTGATGCGGCAGGAGAGCCGTTTCATCATTCCTGCCCGTTCCCCCGTTGGGGCACAGGGGTTGATGCAGGTCATGCCGAAAACCGGCAAATGGGTCGCCAAGCAGCTTGGTATGTACTATCACCCCGGCCTATTGCGTGACCCTGCAACGAATGTGGAAATTGGAACCGGCTACATGCGAATCCTCCTCGACGAACTCGAAGAAGATTATGTGCTGGCTGCGGCTGGCTACAATGCCGGCCCCGGCCGCGCACGGCGCTGGCGCGGCGGCCAATCGCTGGAAGGCGCGGTTTACGCCGAGACCATCCCCTTTGAAGAAACCCGCGAGTACGTCAAGCACGTCATGGCCAACACCGCCATCTACGCCGCCCTGCTCGAAGGCAAGCCGCAATCGCTCAAGGCGCGCCTCGGCACGATCCTGCCGAAGATGTCGGACTGAAAGCGGAGCCGGACATGCGCGCGTATCTGGTCGGCGGCACTGTGCGGGATGCCCTGCTCGGCTTGCCGGTCAAAGATCGGGACTGGGTCGTCGTGGGGGAGACGCCCGAGGCGATGCTCGCGCGCGGTTTTCGTCCCGTTGGGCGGGATTTTCCCGTCTTCCTGCACCCGGAAACGCGCGAGGAATATGCGCTGGCGCGTACCGAACGCAAGAGCGGGCGCGGTTATACCGGGTTTGTCTGCCATGCCGCGCCCGATGTCACCCTGGAAGAAGACCTCTCGCGGCGGGACCTCACGATCAATGCCATTGCCCGTGAAGCTGACGGCGCGCTGATCGACCCCTACGGAGGCGCGCGCGACCTCGAAGCCAAAGTCCTGCGCCATGTTGGCCCGGCTTTCGCCGAAGACCCTTTGCGCGTCCTGCGAACAGCGCGTTTTGCCGCCCGTCTGCCTGGCTTCAGCCTTGCGCCGGAAACGCTCTCGCTCATGCGCTCGATGAGTGAGAGCGGCGAGCTTAACCACCTCACGCCAGAGCGGGTGTGGAAAGAGCTTTCGCGCGGGCTCATGGAGGAGCGCCCATCGCGGATGTTCCGCGTCCTGCGCGAATGCGGCGCGCTCGCCCGCATCCTCCCCGAACTCGACCGCCTGTTTGGCGTACCGCAACCCCCGGCCTTTCATCCCGAAATCGATACCGGCGAACACACGATGCAGGTCATCGACTACGCTGCTTCAGCCGGGCACAGTCTGGAAATCCGCTGGGCCTGTCTGCTGCACGATCTCGGCAAGGCAGAGACTCCCGCTGATATTTTGCCGCACCATTACGGACACGAAGCCCGGAGCACGCCGCTCGCCAAGCAAATCTCGGAACGCTTGCGCGCCCCGGCCAGTTGCCGCGATTTTGCCGTGCTGTTCGCCCGCGAGCACGGCAACCTGGGGCTGATCGGCGAAATGCGCCCGAACACCATCGCCAGCTTGCTCGAACGCTGCGATTGCGCGCGCCGCCCGGAGCGTTTCCTTGCCTTGCTGGAGGCCGCCGCCTGCGATTATTTCGGGCGCGGCGACCATTGGCCCGCGCCCTGGCCGTCTGCCGAATCCTGGCGGATGGCTCTGGAAGCCTTCCTCGGCGTGGATGCCGGCGCGCTTGCCCGCTCTGTCGAGGACACCCGGCAAATTCCCGCCCGTCTGCATGCCGCGCGGGTGGAGGCTGTACACAAGTGTTTCACACGTCACGAGAAAAAAATTATTCCCTGATATTCTGAGCTTTTCCTGCGCCCGTCTTGATACTGACTTCTGTTTTTTTTAATCCGGCATCATTTCTTTCATGAAAACCCGGTAACAAACCGAAAATGCAAAAAACCGCCAAGCCCGCTGAGGACTCCCATTGCGCGCTCGAAATCATCAGCCATCTGCCGGGTGCGGCGCACAGGCATCGGATGCCGCTTCTTTTCGTACATGGCGCATACGCTGGCGCTTGGTGTTGGGAAGAACACTTTCTGCCCTGGTTCGCCCAACGCGGATGGGCCGCATATGCGGTATCGCTTGGCGGGCATGGCAACAGCCCTGGGCATGACAATCTCGACCATCTGAGCATTGACCACTACGTGGCCGATGTTGCCGAGGCCGTCGCGATCTTGCCCGCGCCCCCGATACTGATCGGCCACTCGATGGGCGGCATGGTGATACAGAAGTATCTCGAACGGGCCGCCGCCCCTGCCGTCGTGCTGATGGCTTCGGTTCCGCCGCAGGGGTTGATCTATTCCGCACTCGGCCTGTTATTTACCGCCCCGCATCTGCTTACCGACCTCAACCGGATCATGGGCGGCGGCGAACCCAGCGCCGACAGCTTGCAGCAGATACTCTTCCACCAGCCGATTGCCGTCGAAAAGCTCCGACGTTACTGGAAGCTGTTTCAGCCCGAATCCCTTCGCGCGATCTGGGACATGACCTGTTACAGCCTGCCCGACACTTCCCGCGTCTACAGGGCGCCGATGCTGGTGCTCGGCGCTCAACACGACCGCCTGATTTCCCCCGGTCAGGTTCAGATGACCGCAAACGCCTACGGAACCCACCCGGAAATCTTCCTCAACATGGGGCATGCGATGATGCTCGAACACGGTTGGGAAACGGTTGCAGCCCGGATTGATGAATGGCTTGTCGCGCAGGGGCTGTGAGTCTGTTATAAGTATTATTTCAAATTCTCAAATTCTTGAGATACAAGGAGGTGTTTGTGAATATCGTTGCTCGAATCAAAAACATTCTACTGTCGCCGGTTCAGGAGTGGGGTGTGATCGACGGAGAGAATGCTTCCGTCAATAGCCTTTATACTCAATATGCTGTTCTTTTGGCGATTATTCCAGCGGTTGCCGGTTTCATCGGCAATTCGCTCGTCGGGGTATCGCTGCTTGGAATGACGATCAGAGTGCCCATCGTTTCCGGGCTGGTTTTGGCGGTTATAGGCTATGTTTTTGGCCTCGTCATGCTCTACGTTATTGCACAGGTCATCTTTGCGCTGACGCCGAAGTTCGATGGTCAACCCAATCTGGTTCAGGCGCTCAAAGTCGCCGTTTATAGCATGACGCCGGTGTGGGTTGCGTCGATTCTCTTGATCGTTCCGGCACTTTCCCCCATCGCGCTACTGGCTGGTATTTATTCGCTGGTGCTTTACTGGTTGGGTTTGCCGAAACTGATGAAAGTGCCGGAAGAAAAGAAAACAGTCTTCTGTTTAGCCGTTATCGTTTGCGCCATCGTGGCTTCTTTCATCATATCTGCCGCTGTTGGTGCCGTCGGCGCAATGTTTGGCCCCTCATACCAGATGCCTCCGAGCTAGAGCGTTTTCTGTTCAAGTAGTTGTACAAAACTCCCCCTCCTCGACAAGGGAGAGGAAAATTGTGGGGGCGGATTACCATCCGCCCCTACGAAAACATCGGACGATGTCAATTGGATGTAGGGGACGATGGCAATCGTCCCGTTATTTTGCATCGTCCCGTTGTTTTGATATGTGACGATGTTGGCTGGATGCAGGGGAAGATAGCCGCGTAAAGCACTGCCGCGCAAATAGCCAGTTACTGTGCTTCCCCCGCGTTCTTCCTCTTTTTCCACAACACATCCCCATGCCCCGCCGCGCGGTTGAATACGCGGCCGAGCACGAACAATAAATCCGAGAGGCGGTTGAGATACTGGCGTGCGCCGTCGTTGACGGTTTCGGCTTGCGCCAGCGCCACCAGCGCGCGTTCGGCGCGGCGGCAGACGGCGCGGGCATGATGAACTTGCGCGGCGGCGCGGGAGCCGCCAGGGAGGATGAAATCCTTGAGCGGTTCCAACCCGGCGTTGTAGTGGTCGATGGCTTTTTCCAGCCGTTCCACCTGCTGCGTGGTAATCATGCTCATGCCGGGGATGCAGACTTCGCCGCCCAGGTCGAACAGGTCGTGCTGTACGTTGGTGAGGAGCGCGCGGGCATCAAATGGCAGTTCTTCCGTGAGCAACAGGCCAAGCGTGGTGTTGGTCTCGTCAATCTCGCCAATCGCGTGAATGCGCGCGTCGCTTTTCGGGACGCGGCGGCCATCGCCCAGCCCCGTCTGACCGGCATCGCCGGTGCGGGTGTAAATCTTCGAGATGCGGTGTCCCATACGTTTTTCCTGTTGGGTAGTGACGATTTTTGCCAGCTTGGCTCGCATGATAAACTGACAAATTGTGCCCGTGGCTCAGAGCCGGGTCATTCACATTGATCGAGCTAGATTCTGCAAGAGCGCCCCCCATGAAATCCGCCGAAATTCGCGAACAGTTCCTGAAATTTTTTGAGTCGAAAGGCCACCGGGTCGTAGCCTCCAGTTCGCTCGTGCCCGTTGATGATCCCACCTTGCTCTTCACCAACGCGGGCATGAACCAGTTCAAGGATGTGTTCCTCGGTTTCGACAAGCGCCCTTATAACCGCGCGACGACCTCGCAGAAGTGCGTGCGGGCGGGCGGCAAGCACAACGATCTGGAAAACGTCGGCTACACCGCCCGGCATCACACCTTTTTCGAGATGCTCGGCAATTTTTCCTTCGGCGACTACTTCAAGCGCGACGCCATCCTCTACGCCTGGGAATTGCTCACCGAAGTCTTCGGGTTGCCACCGGCAAGGCTCTATGTCTCCGTCTATGCCGAGGATGACGAGGCATTCGACATCTGGACGAAAGAAGTGGGGCTTGCCCCGGAGCGTGTCATCCGCATCGGCGACAACAAAGGTGCGCGTTACGCCTCCGACAATTTTTGGATGATGGGAGATACCGGCCCCTGCGGCCCCTGTACCGAAATTTTCTATGACCACGGCCCGGAAATTCCCGGCGGGCTGCCAGGTACACCGGATGAGGATGGCGACCGCTACATCGAAATCTGGAACAACGTCTTCATGCAGTTCAACCGCGACGAAGCGGGTGTGATGCACCCGCTGCCTCGCCCAAGCGTGGATACCGGCATGGGGCTGGAGCGTATTTCCGCCGTATTGCAGGGCGTGCATTCCAATTACGAAATCGATCTTTTCCAGAGTCTTATCCAGGCGGCGGCGCGTGAAACTTCCGCCGCCGACATGGCAAGCCCAAGCCTACGGGTGCTGGCCGATCACATCCGCGCCTGTGCCTTTCTGGTTGCCGATGGCGTTATTCCCAGCAACGAGGGGCGCGGCTACGTGCTTCGCCGCATCATCCGCCGCGCGATCCGGCACGGCTACAAACTCGGCGCGCGCGCGGCGTTTTTCCATCGTCTCGTGCCCGATCTCGTCCGCGAAATGGGCGCGGCCTTCCCGGAACTGTCCGCCGGTGAAAAGCGAGTCATGGAAGTATTGAAGGCCGAGGAAGAGCGCTTCTTCGTCACCATCGAAAACGGCATGGCAATCCTGGAGGCCGGACTGGCCGGAATGAAGGAAGAGGGGCGTACCTGCTTCGATGGCGAACTTGCCTTTAAGCTGCACGACACCTACGGCTTTCCGCTAGACCTCACCGCCGACGTGTGCCGCGAACAGGGGGTGAGTGTCGATACCGCCGCGTTTGATGCCGCGATGGCGCGGCAAAAGGAACAGGCGCGCGCGGCGGGCAAATTCCGGATAACGGCCAGCCTCGATTACAAGGGCGCGGAAACCGTCTTTCACGGTTACGACTCGCTGGAGTGTGACGCCGAAATCATCAAACTCTACCGGGACGGGGTTGCCGTCGATACCTTGCGTGAAGGCGATCTTGGCGTCGTCGTGCTCGATAACACCCCCTTCTACGCCGAATCCGGCGGTCAGGTCGGCGACCGGGGCGAACTTCGGGGCGCGGCGGGCATCTTCGCCGTCGAAGACACCCAGAAAATTCAGGCGGCTGTGTTCGGCCAGCATGGCATCGTCAAAACCGGCGCATTGCGTACAGGCGACAAGATCAGCGCCAGAGTAGACTCCGCCGCCCGCGCCGCCACCGCCCGCAACCACTCCGTCACGCACCTCATGCACAAGGCGTTGCGGGAAGTGTTGGGCGGCCACGTCCAGCAGAAAGGCTCATCTGTCGATCCCGGCAAAACCCGTTTCGACTTCGCGCACCACGCGCCGATGACGGCAGAGGAAATCCGCGAAGTGGAAGGGCTTGTTACTGCCGAAATTCTGGCGAACACTGCTAATCAGGCAGACCTCATGCCCTTGGAAGCCGCGCAGAAATCCGGCGCGATGATGCTCTTTGGCGAAAAATACGGCGAAACTGTCCGCGTACTCAGCATTGGTACGTCCAAGGAACTTTGTGGCGGTACGCATGTGGCCCGTACCGGGGACATCGGCTTTTTCAAGGTTCTTTCAGAGTCGGGCATTGCTGCGGGTGTGCGCCGCATCGAAGCCGTGACCGGCATGAACGCGCTCGCTTACGCGCAGGAACAGGAACGCCGCGTGGAAGGCATCTCCGCCCTCCTCAAAACCCAACCCTTCGATGCCGCCGAGCGTGTCGCCGGGTTGCTGGAAAATGTCCGCGCATTGGAAAAGGAAATCGCCCGCCTGAAATCGAAACTCGCGGGCAGCCAAATCGACGACCTCGCCGCTCAGGCGGTTGAAATCGAGGGAGGCGCGAAGCTCCTCACCGCTACGTTGGAAGGCATCGACCCCGCGACTTTGCGTGAAACGCTCGATAAACTCAAAGATAAACTCAAATCTGCCATTATCGCACTCGCTACTGTCCGAGACGAAAAAGTGAGCCTCATTGCAGGGGTGACTGCGGATTTGACGGGCAGGTTCAAGGCGGGGGAATTGGTGAACTTCGTAGCGCAGCAAGTTGGCGGCAAAGGCGGTGGCAGGCCGGATATGGCACAGGCCGGAGGGACGGAGCCTGGGAAATTGGCGCAGGCGCTGGGGAGTGTGGGGGAATGGGTGAAGGGGACATGCCTCAGTAAAAGAACGGATAGGCAGTAGCAAGTGTTCAAAAAAATTAAACAGAACCTGGTCATTAAAAGTGATAGCTTTATTTTACTGACCAGTTTTTATTTTGCTTTTGTTCTAAATTGTAGTTTTTGGCGTTTCATCTTTAATAATGTTGAGATTGCCAATTTTTCAGTGTTTGTGTTTGCGCTTTCATTGCCGATTTTTGCTTTTGTGCCGCTGTATGTTTTCTTTAATTTGATTATACAGCCTTATATTGGAAAACCGTTATTGATTTTCTTTCTGCTGATCTCAAGTGCAACGAACTATTTTATGTATGATTTGGGTGTATATATTGATGTGGATATGGTACGTAATGCCTTTGAAACAAATACACGCGAGGCATTTGATTTAATTGGTTTTCCTTTCCTTGCTTGGTTTTTTGTGACGGGTTTTATACCTGCTGTTCTTGTTGTTGCCACAAAAATCAAGTATCAACCATTGGATAAAGAAGTAATCAAGAGAATTGTTTTTCCCCTGGTTGCTTTGTTGGTTGTTGGAGGGTTTATAGCGGTTTCCTATAAAGAGTATGCTTCATTCACGCGAAATAACAGAGAGGTGCGTAAGATATTAAATACCATTAACTACACTTACTCAACTGTGCTTTATTTCAAAAGACAGGGTCTATCAAAAAGAGAATTCGAACGTTTGGATGAAAACGCTTCACATGCTCCATTTGAAGACCCAAATATTACGGTACTGCTTTTTGTGCTGGGAGAAACGGCTCGCGCTAAAAACTTCTCGTTGTATGGGTATGAAAAAGAAACAAATCCTCTTTTGAAAAAACAGGATATTATTCATTTTAAGGAAGTTGCTTCTTGCGGAACGGCGACAGCGGTTTCTTTGCCTTGTATGTTTTCGCATTTGAAACGCACAAATTTTGATGTGGCGGATGCCAAGTACTCGGAAAATTTGTTGGATATTTTGCGAACGGCTGGATATAAAATTCTGTGGCTCGAAAACGACGATGGATGTAAAGAAGTTTGTAGGCGTGTTGAAGTTAAAAATATGGTTGAAATTAACAATCCTAAATACTGTAATGGCAAATATTGCTATGATGAGGCTTTGTTAGACGTTTTGCCGGATATTCTTTCTAATATAAAAGAAGATACTGTTATTGTTTTACATACGATGGGCAGTCATGGGCCGACCTATTATAAGCGTTACCCAGAAAATTTTAAGAAATTCATGCCGACTTGCGATACGGCTGATATTCAGAACTGTACGCGAGAGCAGGTGATTAACACCTATGATAATACGATCCTCTATACGGATTATATTGTATCTTCTGTGATTGATATGTTAAAAGAGCATCCGGAATATGAGTCCGGACTGATCTATGTATCCGATCATGGAGAGTCTTTGGGTGAAAATAACGTTTATCTGCATGGCTTCCCTTATAAACTGGCTCCCAAAGAGCAAAAACATGTTCCTATGGTTTTATGGATGAATGAAACAATGAAGCGCTGGGATTATGTGGATTATGAGTGTCTGCGTAAAGATGCGGCCAAAAATACCTTCACGCACGATAATTTGTATCATTCTGTTATCGGATTATTAGAAATAAAAACATATACATATGATAAGGAATTAGATTTTTTCAAAAACTGCCGGACAAAAGAACTGTTTAGTAATTGACGGTGCCGCCCTGGTTTTTTATGCCAATCGCCTTCGTCGAATCCCTTGACTTTGAGAGCCGTGGCGTCGCGCGAGCGGAAGGCAAGGTGGTATTCATTGAGGGCGCGCTGCCGGGGGAGACCGTCGAGTATGAATCCCTGCGTGTCCGGCCTACTTACGAACAGGCGCGCGCCGTGCGTATCCTCCGTGAGAGCGGGCTGCGGGTCGTGCCACGTTGCCCACATTTCGGGGTGTGTGGCGGCTGTTCATTTCAGCACCTCGACCAAACGGCGCAAGCGGCGGTGAAACAGCGGGTGATGGAGGACGCCCTCCAGCACATCGCCAAACTCCGGCTCGAAATCATTTATCCGGCGATGCTTGGGCAAGCGTGGGCTTATCGCCAGCGCGCCCGGCTTGGTGTGCGGAAGGTTCCGAGCCGGGGCGGGGTGCTGATCGGGTTTCACGAGAAGCGTTCGAGTTATATTGCCGATCTTTCAAGCTGTTCCGTGTTGCCGCCGCATGTTTCGGCGATGTTGCCCAGCTTGCGTGTGTTGGTGGAAGGGCTTTCGATTGCCGACCGGGTTCCGCAGATCGAAATGGCGATGGGGGAGCGTGGGTCGGGCGAATCCCTTACTGTGCTGGTGTTTCGCAATTTATTGCCATTTTCCGGCGCGGACCTGAAACGCTTGCAAGCGTTTGGCGAAGCTACAGGGGTGAGTGTCTGGCAGCAGCCCGGTCAGCCGGAGAGCGCGCGCCCGCTGATGGGTGATGAGTGCGATTTATTTTATTCCCTGCCTGAATTTGATGTGCGCCTGGCGTTTCGCCCCAGCGATTTTACGCAGGTCAATGTTCATACCAACCGTTTGCTGGTTCGTCGCGCCATGCAGTTGCTCGACCCGCAAGCGGGGGAACGGATTGGCGATTTGTTTTGCGGCTTGGGCAATTTCACCCTGCCCATCGCTCGCCGGGGCGCGACGGTGGTGGGGGTGGAGGGGAGCGCGGCGATGGTGGCGCGCGCGACAGCGAATGCCCAAACCAACGGATTGAATGCGGTGTTTTATGTGGCCGACCTGTTCGAGATGACCGGGGATAGCTTTGTCGCGCTGGGCGCTTTCGATAAGTTGTTGCTCGATCCTCCGCGCGAAGGCGCGATTGCCGTGGTCAAGGCCATTGAGCCGCGCCACGCCCCCGCGCGTATCGTCTACGTGTCGTGCAATCCCGCTACGCTCGCCAGGGACGCCGCTGTGCTGGTGCGGGAAAAGGGCTATGTTTTACGTGGCGCGGGCATTGCCAACATGTTCCCGCATACCTCGCATGTGGAGTCGGTAGCGTTGTTTGAGCGGCCCTGAGGGCAGGGGCATAGCTCGATCGTCGAGTGGACGATTTCCCTGTGTGCTGCCAGTCGCGCCCGGATGACGGCAGGCGTGACCGCCGCGTCATGGGTGATTGCAGAAATGGCGCAGGAGTAGGCGTTTTTGCCGACACGCCAGACATGCAGGTCATTGATGTGTGTGTCGCCCGCTTCGACGGAGTCCATGATCTCGTGGACGATTGGGTGGTCCATTTCCCTGTCCAGCAGCACTTTTCCGGTCTCGATGATGAGTCCTTTTGCCCAGATTGCGACCAGTATTGCCCCAATGATGCCCATGACCGGATCGAGCCAATTCCACCCCCACAGCCATCCGCCCGCCAGTGCGATGATGGCCAGCACCGAGGTGAGCGCGTCCGTGAGGACGTGGATGTAGGCCGATTTCATGTTGAGATCGTGGTGCGTGCCGTGCGCGTGGTGGTGGCTATGCGCGTGCCCGTGCCCGTGCTGGGCGCGGGCGAGGATCAGCGCGCAGGCGAGGTTGACGGCCAGCCCAAGCACGGCTACCAGCATGGCTTCCCGGTAATGGATGGGTTGCGGCGAGATGATCCGCTCCGTAGAACCGACCACCATCATCGCGGCGATGCCGAGCAGGAAAATGGCGCTGGCGAAACCGCTCAGGACTTCGATTTTCCAAGTGCCGAACGCAAACCGGGAGTCCCCCGCGTAACGTCTCGCTGCCGCATAGGCTACGGCAGACAGCCCGATTGCCAGGGTGTGCGAGCTCATGTGCCAGCCGTCGGCCAGCAGGGCCATCGAGTTGAACCACCATCCAGCGGCAATCTCAACCACCATCGTTACGGCGGTAATCCACGTAACGATCCAGGTGCTGCGCTCGGCAGTGCCGCTCCCGGTGTCGAAAACGCGGTTGTGTGTGCAGGGGAAATGGGTTTTGATGTGCATCGGCATCCTGGCAGAGACTTAGGGGACGAGTCTGCCATATCTGGGCGAAGATGGCGCTGCTCAACCTATTTTGGGCAGTGCCTCAGTTTGAATATTTGAGACGATTTTCTGTAGGGGGCGATGGCAATCGCCCCGTCGAACCGTTAGCGGACTGCGGAAATTTACGATGGCGGGCGGATTGCCATCCGCCCCTACAACGCATGAAATTCAAACTGAGACACTACCCTATTTTGCCGATAGA
The DNA here is from genome assembly GCA_009782565.1 of Betaproteobacteria bacterium. GTDB lineage: Bacteria > Pseudomonadota > Gammaproteobacteria > Burkholderiales > Rhodocyclaceae > WRNU01. The sequence continues at coordinate 187,190 of WRIU01000004.1, read as the reverse complement.
TACCGCCATGCGGGGGTGATGCCATAACAGCCAGTTTTTGAAATTTCCTGGGCGGATACTTATTGTTTTGTATGATATGAGTGACAATATTTTGTGTATTTATATTTTATTTCTATTTAAGGAACCCTTGCATAACCCCTTTTGATGGATTGCTTCGTCACTTTGCTCCTCGCAATGACGGGTAAAAAATGGGCGTCATTGCGAGCGAAGCGAAGCAATCCAAGGTTGTTCAGGGTTTCATTAGAGGAATATGCAGAGACAGTTTGTATATTAGTAGTTATACTATTAGTATTTCCTGCAATTGGCAGATATGAGAAATTAACAATAATCAACATCTGCGTTCAAGCATATGTTGTGTTTAATCACTGTCAAGGAAAATATGTATATCAGTAATAAGCTTTATATATATGCTGCTGCCGCTTTAATCGGCATTGTAATAGTTTTATGTGCTGGACTGTCTGTTAATGGTCTGGTACAGGCAGAGGTAAATAGCGATAAGGTTTTTTTCATCATTATTTTCATCGCTTTACTTTCATTTGTGGCCTTGGGACTGATTTTCTTCTCGATCAAGGTCGTATCCAAAAAACCAATTGAAGAAGTCCACGCCCTGTTGAAACGAACCAGGGACGAAAATGGTTTAGTTGTCCATCCCGGTAATGAAAGCGGTGAGATCGTGGTGGCGTTCAGTGTGGTCATAGACGAGTTGCATAAGCTGCTTCAGTCCTTCCAAGTCAAGACCCGAGCCATCAATGGCCGCATGGACGTGTTGAACGAAGGAATACGCCAGATAGCGGCAGATCAGACCAACCTGTTTTCCCTCAATGCCGCAATCGAGTCCGTACGTTTACGGCAAGACGGTTTTTCCGTCATCTCCGGTGAAATACTATCGCTTGTCGAACGCACAAAATTTCTGACGAGCGAAGTTCGTGAGATGGGCAACCAGATTCGAATGGAAGGCGATGAGTTCATGAATGAATTGGAGCATGCGGTCAGGCGGATCGACCCCAACCAGCCCAGCTCCGTAGCGTAAGGGGCATGCCAGGGTGGACGGCCCCGTTCCAAACGCTTCCCGATGCGTGTCGACCGCGTGTGCTGTGGTCGCCAAGGGAATGTTGCGACGCAACAACATGTACTGACGTTATCTCTATCATTTCCTTGACTAGACGTATACTAAGCGGAAAATTGAATTGTTGCAGCGCAACATATTGATTGATATCCACTATGTTATGGAGGTTGATGTAATGAATACCAAAACTCATGGAACGCAGCACGGTTCGCACGTTAGCGCGGGTTTGCTCTCGCTCCCAGTTCAGCGGGAGACAATTATCAAGAAGGCACAGGAAAGCGTGCGGGCGTCGCATCAGCGGATGCGTAGCCGTTGTCATGTGCGCGGAGCGCGCGTGTAAGGGGAAAGCGATTTTTTTATCTTTTTGACCGCTTTTTTCTTTTTTTACTGTCCGCGCAGGAAGAAGCGGTCGAGGTCGGCCAGTGTGAATTGCGTCCAGGTGGGGCGCCCGTGGTTGCACTGGTCGGCTCGTTCGGTTTTTTCCATGTCACGCAGCAGGGCATTCATTTCCGGCACGGTCAATTGACGGTGAGCGCGTACCGCTCCGTGACAGGCCATCGTGGCGAGCAGTTCGTTGCGCCGCCGGGTGATGGCTTCGGATGCCGGGTATTCGCGCAATTCTTCCAGCAGTTCGTGTAGCAGTTCCGCCACCGGCGCATCGGCAAGGAGAGCCGGGACGGTGCGTACGGCAAGTTCCCGTGGGCCTGCGGCCGAAATTTCAAAGCCCATTTTGAGCAGGGTTTCCGCGTGGTATTCCGCTGTCGCCATTTCCACCGGGCTCGCGTTGAATATCGCCGGAACCAGTAGGCGCTGTACGGAAGGAGTGCCGTCGAGCACGGTCTTGAGTTTTTCGTAAAGGATGCGCTCGTGGGCGGCGTGCATGTCAATGAGCGTGAGCCCTTGGGTGTTCTGCGCCAGGATGTAGGTTCCGTGCAGTTGTGCAAGGGCGTAGCCAAGCGGGTTTTCGTCGCTCGTCCCCGCGGCGGGTTCGATCGCGGATGCGGCAGATAGTTGGGGTTTGGCGCTGACGGCGAAGCTGAAATATGCCTGGCTTGCCGAATCCATGGCAACACGCCCCGGCGTGGCGGCAAGATGTTCCGAAGGCAGTGGGTAGCGTTTTGTGCCGATGTCGGTTGGCGTGGTTGCGGAGGGGGGCTGGGCGGCAGAGCCGGTTATCCACCCGTCCATCCGTGCTTGTGCATGTCCTGCGCCCATGCCGCCTAACGCCTGAGCCAGAACATGAAATACGAATTGGTGTACGCCACGGGAATCGCGGAAGCGGACTTCGGTCTTGGCTGGATGCACATTGACATCGACGCCCGCCGGGTCGAGTTCGAGAAAGAGCACGTAGGCCGGAAAACGGCTGCCGTGCAGGATGTCGGCGTAAGCCTGGGTGACGGCGTGGTTGAGCAGTTTGTCGCGCACATGCCGCCCGTTGACGAAAAAGTACTGCGCGTCGCGCCGGTTGCGGGCGTAGGCCGGGAGGCTGGCGAAGCCGGTGAGCCTGAGCGCGCTTTCCGCGCGTATTTCGCGCGCCTGTTCCAGAAAATCGTCCCCAAGCAATGTGGCGATGCGCGCCCGCGCCTCTCCCGCATTCAGGCGGTGAAGGACGCGCCTGTTGTGGGCAAGCTGCATGGCGACATCGGGTCGGGCAAGCGCGATGCGGCAGAAGACTTCTTCGCAGTGGGCGAATTCGGTGGCGTCAGTTCTGAGGAATTTGCGCCGCGCCGGGGTGTTGTAATAGAGATCGGTGATGTCGACAACCGTGCCGTGATTCAGGGCGGCGGGCGTTGGTTCGCGATTGGCGGAGTCGATTTTCCAGGCGTGTTCCGCGCCTTCGGCGAGGCTGGTGATGGTGGTGCGGGCTACGGCGGCGATGGCGGCCAATGCCTCGCCGCGAAAGCCCATCGTACCGACCCGTTCGAGGTCATCGAGGTTGCTGATTTTGCTGGTGGCGTGGCGTTCCAGTGCGAGGGCGAGTTCGTCGCGGGGGATGCCGCAACCGTCGTCGGAAACGAGGATGCGGCGTACTCCGCCTGTCTCCAGTTGTACGCTGATAGCCTTTGCTCCGGCGTCGAGCGCGTTTTCCAGTATTTCCTTGAGCACCGAGGCCGGACGTTCGACCACCTCGCCCGCAGCGATCTGGTTGATGAGCAGTTCGGGCAGACGATGGATCGAAGGCATGGGGCGGTGGGTTCAGTGAGTTTTCAGAGGATTTCAGCGGCGTAATCGGCCAGCCGCGAGCGTTCGCCGCGCTGCAAGGTGATGTGCCCGGCATGCGCCCAGCCCTTGAAGCGGTCGACAACGAACGACAGGCCCGATGAGCCTTCGGTGAGGTAGGGGGTGTCGATCTGAGCGATGTTGCCGAGACAAACCACCTTGGTTCCGGGGCCTGCGCGGGTGACGAGGGTTTTCATCTGCTTCGGTGTGAGATTTTGCGCTTCGTCGATGATAAGGAATTTTTGGATGAAAGTGCGGCCGCGCATGAAGTTCAGGCTCTTGATCTTGATGCGGCTACGCACGAGATCGACCGCCGCCGCGCGCCCCCATTGGCCGGTTTCGCCGACGGTGCCGTTCAACACGTCCAGATTGTCTTCGAGCGCGCCCATCCAGGGAGTCATTTTCTCTTCTTCCGAGCCGGGCAGGAAACCGATGTCCTCGCCGACCGGCACGGTGACGCGGGTCATGATGATCTCGGAGTAGCGCCGGGTTTCCAGCACCTGCGTGAGTCCAGCTGCCAATGCCAGGAGCGTTTTTCCGGTTCCGGCCTGTCCGAGCAGGGTGACAAAGTCGATTTCCGGGTGCATCAGGAGATTGAGGGCAAAGTTCTGTTCGCGGTTGCGCGCGGTGATACCCCAGACGCTGTTCTTGTTGTGGCGAAAGTCGACCAGGGTTTCGAGCACGGCGGATCGACCGGCCTGTTCGCGCACCCAGGCCTCAAAGGGAGGTTTGCCGTCCTGGTGGACGAATTCATTGAGCAGGAAGCGGCTCGCTATCGGCCCGGTGACGCGATAGGCGGTATGCCCTTCCGTTTTCCATGATTCCATGCCGTTAGCGTGTGTTTCCCAAAAATCGGCGGGTAGTTCACTGGAGCCGGTGTAGAGCAGTTCGCTGTCTTCCAGCACTTTGTCATTGAAGTAATCCTGCGCCGCCAGCCCCAGGGCGCGCGCCTTGATTCGCATGTTGATGTCTTTGGTGACAAGGATGACGGCGCGCTCGGGCTCGCGCCTGGCCAGGAACATCAGCACCGAGAGAATCTGGTTGTCGCTCCTGCCGGTGGGAAGCCCTGCGGGTAATTCGGCGTTGATCGCCTCGGTTTGCAGGAATAGCCGACCGCTGGCCAGCCCGCGTGAAGGCGTTTGCAACGCAATACCAGAGATGATGCCGTCGGGCACGGCGGAGACGATTTCATCGAGCATGCGGCTGACCTGTCGGGCGTTGCGGGCGATCTCGGACATGCCTTTCTTGTTGTGATCGAGTTCTTCCAGAGTCATGATAGGAATGTAAATGTCATTCTCTTCAAAACGGAAGATGCTCGTGGGGTCGTGCATCATGACGTTGGTGTCGAGCACGAAGAGCTTGGCGGGACGGGAGGCGGCCGTGGGTTTTTTTGTTTTACGGGAAGCGGGCATGGGAGGGAACCTCTGGTGTGGAGCCGGAAAATGATTCATGAGGGTAACGGGGACGGCCTGACAGGGCAACCGTCCAGGAAATCATTTGAACAGCAGCGCCGCCGCGACCGGCCGGTTTTCGAGGGCAAGGATGTTGTAAGTGCGGCAGGCAGCGGGTAAATCCATCGGTTCGACGGACACTCCAGCCTCGATGAGTGGGCGCAACAGCGCCGGGGCGGGAAAACGCTGGCGGCGGCCAGTGCCTAGCAGCACGATTTTTGGGCCAAGCGTTACGAGGGCGACGAAATCGTCGGCGGTCAGTGCGTCGAACCCCGTTGCCCAGCCGGGAATGATGCGCTCCGGGGTGACGATCAGGGCGGTGTCGTAGCGTATATGGTTGATGGTGACGAAGCGTTCTTCGTTGCTGGTGAAAAGGTTGATGCCGGGAGAATGGTTGAGGTTGAGTTTCATTAAAAAACAAGTTCGATTTGTTCTAAACCATTTTCGCCCTCTGCATTGCCTTGTGCGTTCAGAAAGGAGGCAAGCAGTTGGAGCGCTTTTTTGGCGTTTTCATTGCCTTGTTCGGTTGCTTTTCTCAACCATTTTTGGGCTTCGGTGAGATTTTGCGTAGTCCCCTGGCCTTTGGCGATCATGACTCCGACGTTGTATTGGGCGGTTGAATCGCCACGTTCCGCAATTTTGAGATACCACTTCAGGGCTTCCGGGTAATGAGGCTCGATGAGTCCGTCACCGCCGGCATATATTTTCGCAAGCTGATCCTGAGCCGGTAAATGCCCCTGGTCAGCCGCTCTCGTATACCACTTCAAGGCTTCTTCTACATTCTGTTCCGGGACGCACCAGCCCATTGAGTACATATATCCAAGCTCATTTTGAGCCTCTGCGAGTCCCTGTTCCGCTGCTTTTTGAAACCATTGCACGCCTTTTTCCTCATTTTCCCTGCCGCCCAGAAATAGGCAATAGATGACTCCAAGTTCAAATTGAGCCTTCACATCGCCCTGTTCTGCCGCCTGACGAAATCCTTCCGTTGCCATCTGAAACCATCTTGCGGATTCTTCTTCGAACCATTTGGCGTCTTTTTCGCCGGAATGGAAGCCTAGCGCGGCGGCAACCATTTTGATTCTTTTGTTCTGACTTTCGCTCTTGGCCATGTCATATATTTCTCCCAGGCGGCATTGCGCTTCCGCATCGCCCTGTTCTGCTGCCTGACGAAACCCTTCCATCGCCATTTGAATCCATTTGATGGCTTCTTCTTCATTTTTTTTGTTGGGCGGGAGCCTGGAGTACATCAATCCGAGTTCGTACTGGGCTTTTGCGTGTCCCTGTTCTGCTGCCTTGAGGGTGTACTGCATGGCTTTCGCTGAATCCTGTTTGACGCCCCGGCCTTCTTCGTACATACGGCCAAGCTCATATTGGGATTGTGCGTCTCCCTGATCTGCCGCGAGTTTTATTTCTTCAAAACGTTTCATCAAAACAAACAGGGACATTTTTTTCTCCTGGCGATGAGATGCCGATTATTTCTTTGAGAACCCGGTTGCTTGTGTGGTGTGCTGCATGCTCGCGCACATCCAGCGGTGGACATGAAACCGGGTAGAGGAAAGACGGGGCAAGTCGGCGGGCGTTTCCTTCATCCTCCTGCTGCCAGTTCCGCGAGCAGGATGTTTTGGGCGGAATGCGCGGCGCGGCGTGTGCTCTTGCGCTGGTAGCGGCCATCGGGCTGCATTTCCCACGCCTGGGTGTTGTCAAGGAGGGGGCGGCGCAAGCCTTCCTTGATGACCCGGCGTTTGAGTTGCGGGTCGAGTACGGGGAAAGCCGTTTCGATGCGGCGGAAGAAGTTGCGCGGCATCCAGTCGGCGCTCGACAGGTAGACCCGGTCTTCGCCATCGGCGAGGAAGTACATGATGCGGTGGTGTTCCAGGAATCGCCCGACGATCGAGCGTACCCGGATGTTTTCCGACAGTCCCGGTACGCCGGGGCGCAGGGCGCAGGGACCACGCACGATGAGGTCTATTTCCACTCCGGCGCGGGAGGCTTCGTAAAGCGCCTCGATGGTTTCGGGTTCGAGCAGGGCGTTGACCTTGGCGATGATGCGCCCACGCCGACCCGCGCGGGCAATTTCGGTCTCATTCCGGATAGCGGCGACGACGTTGGGCTGAAGCGAAAACGGGGCTTGCCACAAATGGGTGAGGGTGCTGGCCCGCCCAAGGCCGGTGATTTGTTTGAAGATTTCGGCAACGTCTTCGCCGATTTCTTCGTTGGCGGTCATCAGGCCGAAATCGGTATAGAAGCGCGTGGTACTCGGGTGGTAGTTGCCGGTTCCCAGATGGACGTAGCGGCGCAGCCCGTCGTTTTCGCGGCGCACGAGCATGAGCAGCTTGGCGTGTACCTTGTAGCCGAAGACGCCGTAGACGACGTGCGCGCCCGCTTCTTCGAGGCGGTTGGCCCAGGAGATGTTGGCTTCTTCGTCGAAACGGGCCATGAGTTCGAGGATGACGGTGACTTCCTTGCCCTTTTGCGCGGCGCGCACGAGATGCTCCATGAGCACGGAGTCGGTTCCGGTACGGTAGACGGTCATCTTGATGGCGACGACTTGCGGGTCGTCCGCGCCCGCGCGCAGGAGTTCGATGACTGGGGCGAAGCTCTGGAAAGGATGGTGAAGCAAAACATCGCGTTCGCGGAGGGCGGAAAAAATGTCGCGCCGGTTTCCGAGCGATTTGGGCAGGCCGGGACGGAAGGGCGGGTACTTGAGATCGGGGCGGTCGACCCAGTCGGGCACCTGCATCATGCGGACGAGGTTGACGATGCCTGGGGTGGTGTACAGGTCGGGGCTGTCGAGCCGGAAGTGCTGGAGGAGGAAATCGGCCATTTCCTCGGAGCAGTTGTCGGCCACTTCCAGCCGCACGGCGTCGCCATAGTGGCGTTGCTGGAGTTCGCCCTTGAGTTGGGCGCGCAAATCCTTGACTTCTTCTTCATCGACGAAGAGGTTGGAATTGCGGGTGACGCGGAATTGATAGCAGCCACGCACATTCATACCGTCGAAGAGTTCGTCGACGTGGGTGTGCAGCACGGAAGAGAGGAAGACGAAGGTGTAGGGAGCCTGATTGGGCTGATCCGGCAGGCGGATGATGCGGGGAAGCACCCTGGGGGCCTGCACAATGGCGGTGTTCGAGACGCGGCCAAAGGCGTCGCGCCCTTCGAGTTCCACGGCAAAGTTCAGGCTCTTGTTGAACACTCTTGGGAAGGGGTGCGCGGGGTCCAGCCCGATGGGGGTAAGCACGGGCATGACTTCGCGCTGGAAGAATTCGTGTATCCAGGCGCTTTGCGCCTCATCCCACAGGCCGCGCCGCAGGAAGACGACGCCTTCGCGCTCCAGCGCGGGCAGGATGTCGTCGTTGAGCAGGGCGTATTGCTCGGACAGGATTTGGTGCACTTCGCCGCTGACGAGCGCGAACAGTTCGGCGGGCAGGATGCCGTCGGTATCGACGGCGTTGCTGCCGAGGCGGATCTGTTCGCGGATGCCGGAAACCCTGATCTCGAAAAATTCATCGAGGTTGCTCGATACGATGCACAGGAACCGCAGCCGTTCGAGGAGCGGAACCGTCGGGTCGGCGGCTTGCGCGAGCACGCGCCGCTGGAATTGCAGCAAGGAGAGTTCGCGGTTGATGAAGTATTCCGCGTCGTAAGAATTCTTATTGGTGTGTGTCGCCATGATGTTCGCTCCTGCCGACATCGTAGCGTAATTATGTGACGATAATCCGTACTATGGCAATTTGCGCCGTCTACCTACCGGATGGTTTGCACATGCGGATACGCCAGGATTTTTTCGTCGGCGGTTAAAAGTTGCGCGGCAAACTGGCGGGCAGTGGCGACAATGATGCGGTCGGCTGGGTCTTTGTGGAATTCGCCGGGCAACTGACAGGATTTGATGCTGATTTCATTATCCACCGGCACGAAGCGCACCGCTTCGATCTGTCCTACAGTCTTTAGCCAGCGTTCGACATCCATTGATAACGCAATGCGGCCATGCGCCACCAGCATGGCTATTTCCCATGCGCTGATCGACGAGATCAGAATGCGTCCCCCATCAAGCTGAATCTTGATGGCTTTTTGCATCGCTGGTGACAACTGCTGGGAGCCGGAAACCCACCAAACCAGAATATGGGTGTCCAGTACAATCATTGCGCCACCAGCCAATCATCTTCGGCAACCGGCTCGGTTGGGCGCTCAAAGCGCAGCACCGTGCCGCGCAACCGGGACAAAGGATCATCCTGTTGTGACCGGAAGGATCGGACTTCCAATTTTGGCTTGCCATGATCGGTAATGATGACCGATTCACCGCTGCTCTCTACTTGGCGGAAAAACTCCAGAGCCTTGGCTTTGAATTGCGATTTCGATACCTGATTCATAGAAACCTCGCAAAGAAACACGCGACTTCAATCACGGGTTATTGAGTTTGATATGACCCTAGTCATTGAACCATAGTCAGTTTAGGCTGTTTGGTGAAAAATCACAATGTGCCGCCTTCAAATCATGGCTTCGACAACGTCTGCGCCATCTTTTGGCCGCCGATTCCTCTCCCGCCCCTCAAAGGCACCCTCTCCCGCAAGGGGAGAGGGAAAAGCGAAGGCACTTAATACGCTGGCTTCATATCGACGCCTTCGTTCCACAAACGCTGCCACTCGGCTGTGTATTGTTCGGCAAGAGGTTTAACGTTCCAGAGCAGCAAGACATTTTCAGCGTTCTTGTCTGCGGCTGCGGCGGAAAAATTGAAACTGCCCGTCTCGACGTGCCGCCCGTCGATGACCATGAACTTATTGTGGTGAATGGCGTAGCGGTCATTAAAACGCACCGGGACGCCCCGGTTGGCAAGAAACCGGGCAGCGGTGTACTTGCTGCTGTCACCCTTTGCGTCCGTTACGACGCGTACCTTGATGCCGCGTTTATGCGCGGCGAGGAGCGCGGTAGCAATCGGCTTGCTGGTGAAACTGTAGGAGGCCACCAGGATTGATTCTTTCGCGGATTTGATCCCTTTCGTAACGACCTCCAGCGCCCCGCGCCGGGGCGAGAACCCGACGTCGAAAGTGGCATCTGGCGGCAATGGTTTCGCTGCCGATACCATGCCGGAGAGAAAGGCAAGTGAAAGAGCGGTCAGTATTTTTTTCATGAGGGATTTTTTCATTACCTTGGGCGAATTAAACATTCTATCCTGTCGTACAGCGCACACTTATCCTTTTCCCGCTTGCGCGGGCGAGGGGGGGTACCCACTTGAACAGAAAACGCTCTAGAATGCGCGCCGTCGCTTTTTGAGATGTGTTTTTGGGCTCATTACGATGCAGGATGTGATTGCCGCTGTCGACCTCGGTTCCAACAGTTTCCGGCTCCAGGTCGGGCGCATTGTCAATGACCAGGTCTATGCCTTCGATGGCTTGAAGGAGCAGGTGCAGTTGGCCGCAGGTCTGACGGCGGACAAACGGCTCGATGATGAAGCCTGTCAGCGGGGCCTCGTCGCCTTGCGTTTGTTTCATGAGCGGCTCGCGGGGTTTTCACCCGATGCGGTGCGCGCGGTGGCAACCAATACGTTGCGCGTCGCCAAGAACGCGGCAGATTTTCTACGTGAGGCCGAAAAGGCGCTTGGTTTTCCCATCGAGGTGATCGGCGGGCGCGAGGAAGCGCGCCTGATTTACGTGGGGGTTGCACATACGCTGCCCGACCCGCATCGCCAGCAGTTGATTGTCGATATTGGCGGCGGTTCGACCGAATTCATCATCGGCAAGAGTTTCGAGCCTGTTTTGCTCGATTCGCTTTATATGGGCTGCGTCAGTTACAGCCTGCGTTATTTTCCCGGTGGAAAGATCGACAAACGCAGTTTCCGGGAAGCGGAACTTTCCGCGCGTAGCGAATTGCTCTCGATTGCCCATGATTACCGTAAAACGGGTTGGGAATTAGCCGTCGGTTCCAGCGGCACGGCCAAGGCGCTGGAAGAAATTCTCGTGGAAAACGGTTTATCGGAGAGCGGAATCACACGCGACGGGCTAGAGAAACTACGCACAATTTTCATTCGTGCCGGTTCTGTCGATGCTGCCGACCTGTATGCCCTAAGAAACGACCGGAAGTCCGTCGTCCTTGGAGGGCTGGCGATCATGCTCGCGGTGTTCCACGAGTTTGGGCTGCAACGCATGGCGTTTTCGGAAGGCGCCTTGCGGCTGGGCGTGCTTTACGATCTGCTGGGTCGCTATCACCATCATGACTTGCGTGACGCGACCGTCGATGCCTTCATGAACCGTTACCGGGTCAATGCGCGCCATGCCGGACAGGTGGCCGACACGGCCTGTTCCTTGCTCGCGCAGCTTGACCCCGCTGTTATTGATCCGGCCAATATGGATCGCAGGTTTCTGTATTGGGCGGCGCTTTTGCACGAGATCGGCATTTCCGTCGCACATGCCGGGTACCACAAGCACAGTGCCTATATCCTCGCCAATGCCGATATGCCGGGTTTTTCGCGCATGGATCAGTGGCGGCTCGCGCGGCTCGTGCTTGCCCATCGCGGCAAGCTCGAACGTCTGGCGGATATCGACCCATCGAGTCCGGACTGGTTGCTGATCGTCTGTCTGCGTCTGGCAGTGGTGGTTCATCGCGCCCGCGATGACCGGGGCGTGCCGGACATCGCTTTGACCTGGACGAAGCGCGGTTTCACCGTCGAAACCCCGCCGGGGTGGTTGCAGGAATTGCCGCTCACTACCGCCGCGTTCGAGGAAGAACGTTTACAGTGGCGTTCGGTTGGCCGTGCGCTTACCATGCGTACAAAAACATAGTCTTGCAAGGCCTTATCATGTATTCTCAAAAGTGAAAGCCTCAGAGTAGCACTCAAGGAATTTCATCATGTCTATTGCTTTCCGCACTTCCCTGGTCGTCAGAGTCGCCGTCGTCGTACGGGGACACATGTCACTCGCGCCGTGATCGGGAAGTAGCAGTAGGCATAGCCAATTAACCCCCGCCGGTGTGAGCCGACGGGGGTTTTGCTTTTTTTGCAAGGATTCCGTCGGACATCTGGCAGACCCATGTCAAGGAGATTGACGAATGAAACGCATGACTGGAGCTGAACTGACTATCCGTCTGTTGGAGAGGCAAGGCATCACCTGTATTGCCGGTATTCCGGGCGGTACCAATCTGCCCTTGTACGATGCCCTTTCCCGCAGCACTCGTATCCGGCATGTCCTTGCCAGGCACGAACAGGGAGCTGGGTTCATCGCTCAGGGCATGGCTCGCTCCAGCGGCTGTCCCGCTGTCTTTTTCGCCACTTCCGGACCAGGAGCCACCAATACCCTCACGTCCCTGGCAGACGCCAAAATGGATTCCATCCCCATCATCTGCATCACCGGCCAGGTATCCTGTCCCATGATCGGGACGGACGCATTTCAGGAAGTGGATATTTACGGCATGTCCGTACCCGTGACCAAGCACAACTATCTGGCTCGCACGGTGGAGGAACTGCTTCACATCATTCCGGAGGCCTTTTCCATCGCTTCCAGCGACCGTCCCGGCCCGGTACTCATCGACATTCCAAAGGATGTGCAGATGGGGATGCTGGAGATAGCGGAACTGCCGCTCGCCGGTATGCCCGAGGCTCCGGTCGCGCCCGATCCTGCCTTGATACGGAAAGCGGCGGATCTCATCAATGCGGCTCAATGCCCCATGCTGCTGCTTGGCGGCGGCGCGAACCATCCCGGTACAGCGGCCATTGCCCTTTCCCTGGTGGAAGGCTGCGGCATACCCGCCGCTATGTCTCTGCGGGGGCTGGGCATAATCCCCTTGGAGCACGCCCTTTCCCTCGGCATGCTTGGCATGCACGGAGCGCGCAGTACCAACATGCTCCTGGAAGAATGCGATTTGCTCATCGTGGTGGGCGCGCGGTTTGACGACCGGGCTACCGGCCGCATAGATTGTTTTTGTCCCAATGCCAAGGTTATCCATATTGATACGGATGCCAGTGAAGTGGGTAAACTTCGCGCGGTGGAAGCGGGCATCATCGCGGATGCCCGCCTGACCCTTGAGGCTCTTCTGCCTTTCCTCGGCATGAAACGCCGCAAGCCCTGGCTCGACCGCGTGGCCTGTCTGAAGGCGACCCACGGCATGGCTGTGAAAGACTCTGATAACCCTTGTTCGCCTTATGGAATTATCCGTTGCGTCGCCTCATTGATGGATAGCTCGGCCATCATTGCTACAGACGTGGGCCAGCATCAGATGCGCGTGGCTCAGGTTTTTCCTTTTACCCGCCCGCGCCAGTGGTTGACCTCGGGCGGGCTTGGAACTATGGGGTTTGGCCTTCCAGCCGCCATTGGTGCTGCTTTGCAGCATCCCGAAGCCACGGTGCTCTGCTTCTCCGGAGATGGGAGCCTGCTCATGAACATTCAGGAACTGGCTACCGCAGCCGAGCAGCAGGCTAATGTGAAGATCATCCTGAGCAACAACGGCGGCCTCGGCCTTGTGCAGCAGCAACAGGAACTGTTTTTTGGCGGAAGAATCTTTGCTTCGGAATACACGGGGGTGGTGGATTTTCCCAGTATTGCCCGAGGCTTCGGCATACCGGCCATCAACCTGAACCTCAGCAGAACTCCTGAAAAGGATTTGGAAAAAGCCCTGCACAGCAGAGGGCCTTGTCTCGTTGAAGTGAACATCCGCGCAGAGGACAAAGTGTTTCCCATGGTACCTCCGGGCGCAGCCAACATTGAAATGATAGAAGGAGAGTGTCATGTCTGACGCCACCGCCACTAAAACCCTCGTGACCTTACGCCTCACCGTGAACAATCACCCCGGCGTCATGTCCCATGTATGCGGGCTCTTTGCCCGGCGCGCCTACAACCTGGAAGGGATTCTGGTGACCCCGATCAACGGCGGTTCAACCTGTAACGTGTGGCTGATGATCAATGAAGATGGCCGCATGAACCAAGTGGTCAGTCAGGTGAGTAAACTGCATGACATTCTGGATGTCCGCGTGGAAGAGACGGACGAAAACGTCTTTGAGCGCTTGAGCGCGTGCCTGGAGTTCGCACCCGTCGTAGCCGTATGATCGGGTGTGAGTTTTCATGCTGATCGACACGCATATCCATCTCGACGCGGCTGAGTTCGATCCGGATCGCGCGGCGCTGCTTGCACGGGCGCGCGCGGCGGGCATCGAGAAGTTTGTCGTGCCCGCCGTCGACCGCGCGGGGTTCGCGCGGGTGCTGGCGCTGGCTGAAACGACGCCCGGTGTTTTTCCGGTGCTCGGAATTCATCCGCTCACCGTCGACCATGCCGATGAAGCCGATCTCGATTTGCTCGATGCCCTGCTTGCACAAGGCCGCGCCGTGGCCGTAGGGGAAATTGGGCTGGATCATTATGTGCCGGGATTCAACGCTGCAAGGCAGGAGGCATTCTTTGTTGCACAGCTTAAGCTGGCGCGCCGTCACGGACTGCCAGTCATCCTCCATGTGCGCCGGGCGCAGGACGCCGTGCTCGCGGCTTTACGGCGAGTCCGGGTTGCGGGAGGCATCGCGCATGCTTTCAATGGCAGCCCCCGGCAAGCGGAGGCGTTCATTGAGTTGGGATTCAAACTCGGTTTTGGCGGCGCGATGACTTTTGACGGGTCACGTCGCATCCGCCGTCTCGCGGCTGAGTTGCCGCTGGATGCGATTGTGCTGGAAACCGACGCGCCGGACATGCCTCCGGCCTGGGCGCGCGGCGAGCGGAATGTGCCGGAAAATCTTTTACATATCGCGGGAGTTCTTGCCGAATTGCGCGGCCTGTTACCCAAAGAGATCATTCGGGCGACTTCCGATAATGCCTGCGCGGTGCTGGCGTTGCCGGAAAATGGCTGAAAGGGACTCTATCGAGGCAATCACGAACGTATCGAAGAACTTTTAACTTTTTCGGTAGAGTAATTCAAAAGAAAGTTGTATTTTGTCATGTAGGATTTTTTGCGCCGCAGCATGTGTTGTCTGAGGCGTAGTGCCATAATTGGCGCACCGGTAGAATCCAGCCCGGAAGCATTCATTGCAATGCTTTAGTCAAACTCACGAAACCACAAAGGAGACAATTTTGAAAATCCTGGTTCCTGTCAAACGTGTGGTCGACTACAACGTCAATATCCGCGTCAAGGCGGATGGCAGCGGGGTAGACACGGCCAACGTGAAAATGAGTATGAATCCATTTGATGAAATCGCGGTAGAAGAGGCTGTGCGCTTGAAGGAAGCCGGTGTTGCGACCGAAGTGGTCGTCGTGAGTGCCGGTCTGGGAGCCGCGCAGGAGACGCTGCGTACCGCGATGGCAATGGGCGCCGATCGCGGTTTCCTTGTGGAAACCGATGCCGAACTGCAACCGCTGGCAATTGCCAAGCTCCTGAAGGCGATTGTCGACAAGGAAGCCCCGAAAATGGTCATCGCGGGCAAGCAGGCCATTGACGACGATTCCAACCAGACCGGGCAGATGCTTGCCGCGTTGCTTGGCTGGCCGCAGGCGACGTTCATTTCCAAGCTCGTTCCCGGCGCGGATGAAATCACCGTCGCCCGCGAAATCGACGGCGGCCTGGAAAAGCTGGCGGTCAAGTTGCCGGCGGTGGTGACGGTCGATCTGCGCCTCAATGAGCCGCGTTATGCCACTTTGCCGAACATCATGAAGGCGAAGAAAAAACCGCTTGAAATCGTGAAACCCGCTGATCTGGGCGTAGATGTCACGCCGAGGCTGACGACTCTCAAGGTAACTGAACCGCCCAAGCGTAGCGCGGGGATCGTCGTGGCCGATGTTGGCCAACTGGTCGATAAACTCAAGAACGTTGCAAAGGTGATCTGATCATGGCCATTCTCGTCATTGCCGAACACGACAACGCCGCCCTGAAGGCCGCGACCCTCAATGCCGTGACTGCCGCCGGAAAGCTCGGCGGCGACGTTCATCTGCTCGTAGCCGGTGCCAATCTCGGCACGGTGAGTCAGGCTGCCGCTAAGGTAGCGGGCGTTGCCAAGGTGCTTGTCGCCGATGCGCCGCAGTACGAAGCGCAAACCCCGGAAAATCTCGCCGACCTGGTCAAAGGGCTGGCTCCCGGTTACAGCCATATCGTAGCTCCCGCCACCAGCGCGGGCAAAAACCTGACGCCCCGTGTGGCGGCGCTGCTCGATGTTGCCCAAATCAGCGACATCATTGCCGTCGAAGCGCCGGATACCTTCGTGCGTCCGATCTATGCCGGTAACGCCCTGTCTACGGTGAAGAGCGCCGATCCGATCAAAGTTCTCACTGTACGCACAACCGCGTTCGACGCTGCCGGGGAAGGCGGCGGCGCAGCGGTTGAAGCAGTGGCGGCGGGGGCTGATCTCGGCCTTGTGCGCTTGGTTGGGCGCGAAGTCACCAAAAGCGCCCGCCCCGAACTGGACGCGGCCAAGATCGTCGTTTCCGGAGGGCGTGGTCTGGGTAGCGGCGAAAACTTCAGCAAGGTGCTCGAACCGCTGGCCGACAAACTCGGTGCAGCGATCGGTGCGAGCCGTGCTGCGGTGGACGCTGGTTTCGTGCCAAACGACTATCAGGTGGGGCAGACCGGCAAGATCGTTGCGCCGCAGCTTTACTTCGCCATCGGAATTTCGGGGGCGATTCAGCATCTGGCCGGCATGAAGGATTCCAAGGTGATCGTGGCGATCAACAAGGATGCTGACGCGCCGATCTTCCAGGTGGCCGATTTTGGCTTGGTGGCGGACTTGTTCACCGCCGTGCCGGAACTGGTGGCAGCGTTGGGCTGAACTGCTGCCGTACGGATGGCGGCCTTCGATGAGCGCCGCCATCCTTGATTAACAAACAGCACCAAGACATTCACATTTACTGGAGGGAGACTCCCGATGAGCACTTACAACGCACCGCTTGCCGATATGCGTTTCGTCCTGAACGAGCTGGCTGGATTGCAGGAAATTCTTGGTTTACCCGATTTTGCCGAAGTCGATGCCGACACGGTGGATGCCATTCTCGAAGAAGCCGCTAAATTCGCATCTGAGGTTGTCGATCCCTTGAACCTGAAGGGCGACGTAGATAGCCCGGTCTGGAAAAACGGCGTCGTCACCACGAATCAGGAATACAAGAACGCCTACAAGCTCTTTTGTGAAAACGGCTGGCATGCCATGCCGGTCAATCCCAAGTTCGGCGGCCAAGGCTTGCCCCACCTCGTCAACATCGCGGTCAATGAAATGTGGCGTTCCGCCAGCATCGCCTTCGCGCTGTGCCCGATGCTGACTCTGGGCGCAATCGAGGCGATTCGCCACCACGCTTCCGAGGAACTCAAGGAAAAATACCTGCACAAGATGGCTGACGGCACTTGGTCGGGCACGATGAACCTGACCGAACCGCAAGCCGGTTCCGACCTCACCGCCATCCGCACCAAGGCCGTGCCCGATCCCAGCGGCGACGGCACTTACCGGATCAGCGGCACCAAGATATTCATCACCTGGGGCGAACACGACATGGCGGGGAACATCATCCACCTCGTGCTCGCGCGCCTGCCCAATTCCGATCCGGGCCTGAAAGGCATCTCGCTCTTCATCGTTCCCAAGTACCTCGTCAATGACGACGGCAGCCTGGGCGAGCGCAACGACCTGATCTGCTCGGCCATCGAGCACAAGCTCGGCATCCACGGCAGCGTCACCTCGGTCATGTCCTATGGCGACAATGCCGGTGCGAAGGGCTGGCTGGTCGGACAGGAAGGCAAGGGCGTGGCCTACATGTTCACGATGATGAACCACGCGCGCCTCAACGTCGGCCTGGAAGGCGTCGGCGTGGCCGAACGTGCCTACCAGCACGCGCTGACCTATGCCCGCGAGCGTATCCAAGGCGCGATCATCGGCGACAAGACCAAGGAAACCAAGCCCATCCTGTTCCATCCGGATGTGCGTCGTCTCCTGATGAGCATGAAGGCTCGCACAGAAGGCATCCGCGCGCTGGCTTATTTCGTGGCCGGCAACATGGACAAGGCTTCGCACCATCCCGATGCGGCGGTTCGCAAGCAAAGCCAGGCGTATGTCGAACTGCTTACCCCGGTGGTCAAGGCGTGGAGCACCGAAAGCGGCATCGACATCGCGACCGATGGCATTCAGGTGCACGGCGGAACCGGCTTCATTGAAGAAACGGGCGCGGCGCTGTACCTGCGCGATGCCCGCATCACCACGATCTACGAAGGCACGACCGCCATCCAGGCCAACGACCTGGTAGGCCGCAAGACCGCGCGTGAAAAGGATGAAGCGGGCAATGTCGGCTTTACCGCTCGTGGGCTGTACAAGGAAATTGCCGCCTATGCCGACAAACTGTCGGGCGATGCAAAATTGGGCGACGTTGGCAAGCTCCTGAAGGAAGCCGTCCAGGCGCAGATCGACGCGACCGAATGGCTGATCGGTGCCTATGGCAGCGCGCCGGAAATCGTGCATGCCGGTTCCGTTGTCTACACCAAGCTCACCGGCATCGTCGTGGGTGGCTGGCTGATGGCCAAGTCCGCCCAGATCGCGCAGGCGAAGCTGGACGCGGGCGCGGCCGACGGCTACTACAAGGCCAAACTGGCGACGGTTCGTTTCTTCGCTCAACACTTGATGGTACATGCCAGGGCGATGGCGACGGAAATCACCCAGGGCGGCGAGTCGGTGTTCGGTCTCGAAGAGCCACTGTTCTAAGGGTGCAACACGGCATCTTTCCTTCGGGAAAGATGCCGTATCAAAAGGGAAGGGCGGCGGAATAATATCCGCCGCCCTTTTTCATTGTGAGAAGGAAGCGTAGAGCGTAACTATTCCTGCAAACCCTTCGGTAGCGGAAACACCGTTGTTTCCTCCGCGCCGTCCAGTTCGCGCGCTGTTGCGCCGGTGAGCGTCTGCAAGTGTTGGATGACTTCGGCAATCAGCGTTTCCGGGGCGGACGCGCCAGCGGTGACCCCGATCTTTTTTTTGCCCATAAGCCAGGCCGGGTCGATGTCGCTGGAATCGTCTACCAGATGGGCAGTGACGCCGCGCAGCGCCGCGACTTCGCACAGGCGGTTGGAGTTGGAACTGTTTTTCGAGCCGACCACGAATACGACATCGGTACCGGCTTGCTCTGCAAGGCGTTTGACGGCGTCCTGCCGGTTCTGGGTGGCGTAGCAGATGTCGTCTTTTTTGGGGCCGGTGATGGCGGGGAAACGCTCGCGCAGGGCGGCGACGATGTCGGCGGCGTCATCGACGGAAAGCGTGGTCTGGGTGACGTAGGCGAGGCGTTCGGGGGATGCGGGGCACAGGGCGGCGGCAGCAGCGATGGTTTCAACCAGATGGATGCCGCCCTCGATTTGCCCCATCGTGCCTTCGACTTCGGGATGATGGCCGTGGCCGATCATGACGATCTCGCACCCTTTAGCGTGCATCCGCGCGACTTCCATATGGACCTTGGTGACGAGCGGGCAGGTGGCGTCGAACACGCGCAGTCCCCGCCGGGCGGCTTCCCTCTGTACGGAAAGCGGTACGCCGTGGGCGCTGAAGATGACGGTCGCGCCGTCGGGAATCTCGTCGAGGCTTTCGACGAAAATCGCGCCGCGCGCCCGCAGCCCGTCGACGACGTGGCGGTTATGGACGACTTCGTGGCGCACGTAAATAGGTGCGCCGTAACGGGCAAGCGCGCGCTCGACGATCTCGATGGCGCGTTCAACGCCCGCGCAAAAACCGCGCGGGTTGGCGAGAAGAATTTCGATGGGCGTCTGCGTGGTAGCCATGTTCAGCGGGGGCAGGGCATGCTCAGGCCACAGCCGCGCCGATGATTTCGACTTCGAGGCGGATGGGTTTGCCCGCCAGCGGGTGATTGAAGTCGATCAGCGCGGAGGCGTCGTCGACTTCGCGCACGAAGCCGGAGTATTTCGAGCCGTCGGGGGCGACGAATTCCATGATGCTTAAGGCTTCTATTTCCTGCGAGAGCATATGTTTGCGCTGCACACGCTCGACGAGTTCGGGGCGGTGCGGGCCGAAGGCTTCTTCGGCGGAAAGCTCGAACACCTGGCGAGCGCCGATGGGCAGGCCGACGATGAGCTTTTCCATCGTCGGCAGCATTTCGCCCGCGCCCAATTTAAGCGTGGCGGGCGTGGCCTCGAACGTGGAGAGCAGCGGCTGGCCGTTAGGCAAGGTAATACGATAGTGCAGGGTGACGAGGCTGTCTGCGAGGACGGTCTGGTTCAAGCGGGGTTCTCCGGTGGGGTGTCTGTCGTCTTTTTTGCGCGGAATTGGCCGATGAGCATCAGGACGACGCCCAGAACGATTGCCGAATCGGCAAGATTGAAGGCGGGCCAGTAG
This sequence comes from Betaproteobacteria bacterium, assembly GCA_009782565.1. Taxonomy (GTDB): domain Bacteria; phylum Pseudomonadota; class Gammaproteobacteria; order Burkholderiales; family Rhodocyclaceae; genus WRNU01. The sequence goes on along the minus strand of WRIU01000004.1, from coordinate 167,196 downwards.
TACGGCCCTGCGTGAAAGGAGAGGAAGTCGACGACCGCACCGTGGTTGAAGCGGTCGATGACGTTGCCGATCGCGCCGCCGATGATGAGGGCAAAGGCGGACGGCAACAGGCGCTCATAGCGATGCTGCCAGGTGAGCGCCAGCAGCCACGCGCTGACCGCCAGTGCCAGCACGGCAAAGAACCAGTGTTGCCAGCCGGAGCGATCCGCCAGAAAACTGAAAGCTGCGCCACGGTTGAAGGCGAGGACGAGGTCGAAGAAAAAGGCAACTTCAATTCTTCCGTCATATATGATGGAGTAGGATTCGAGCACCCAGGCTTTCGTCAGTTGATCGAGCGCGATCACCACAATAATGAGCGCGAGCCAGGGCGTCATGGCTCGGAGAGCGTTACGGATGTCAGGCATAGCGGCGCTCTTCCCCCTTGCCGAAGAGATTGCTGACGCAACGCCCGCAGAGCGTGGGGTGTTCGGCGTTTTGCCCCACGTCTTCGCGCACATGCCAGCAACGTTCGCATTTGTTGCCTGGGGCGGGAATGACCTGGATGCTGAATGCGCCACGTTCGAGCGTGGCGGCGGAAGTGATGAAAACAAACTTGAGGTCGTCGCCTAGCGCGGCAAGCGCCTCGAACGCTTTGCCTTCGGCGGTGATGGTGACGGTGGCTTGTAAGTCCGCGCCGATTTTTCCCTCAATACGCAGTTCTTCCAGTTTCTTCAGCACTTCAGCCCGCACGTCGGTGATATGCGTCCAGCGCGCTCTGAGCGCCGCTTCATCGGGCACATTGGGCAGGGTGTGCCAAGTCTGGAGCATCACCGAGTCTTCCGCGTTGCCGCTGAGGATTTGCCAGATTTCCTCGGCGGTGAAGGCGAGGATCGGAGCCATTAGCCGGGTGAGGGTCTGGGTGATGTGCCAGAGAGCGCTTTGCGCGGAACGGCGGGCGCGGGAGTTTTCCGCCGTCGTGTAGAGGCGGTCTTTCAGGATGTTGAGGTAGAACGCCCCCAGGTCTTCGGAACAGAAAGTTTGCAGCGCCTGGGCGACGCGGAGGAATTCGTAGCGTTCAAAATCGGCTTTGCCCTGTGCTTGCAGGTCGCGGGTGAGGATGAGCGCATAGCGGTCGATTTCCAGCCATTCAGCTACGGGCAGCATGTCCTTGGAAACATCGAAGTCCGAGATGTTGGCAAGCAGGAAGCGCATGGTGTTGCGGATACGGCGGTAGGCTTCGATGGTGCGCTTGAGAATTTCATCCGAAAGGGCAAGCTCGCCCGAGTAGTCGGTGGAGGCGACCCACAGGCGCAGGATTTCCGCGCCGTATTTGTTGGAGACTTCCTGCGGCAGGATGACGTTTCCAAGCGATTTACTCATCTTGCGGCCTTGCCCGTCGACGGTGAAGCCGTGGGTGAGCAGGGCGCGGTAGGGCGGGTGGCCGTCGATGGCCGCGCCCGTGAGGAGCGAGGAGTGAAACCAGCCGCGATGCTGGTCGGAGCCTTCGAGGTAGAGATCGGCGGCAGGGCCTTCTTTGTGGCCGTCCGGGTGCGAGCCGCGCAGCACATGGCGGTGCGTGGTTCCGGAATCGAACCAAACGTCCAGCGTGTCGCCGATCTTCTCGTAATCGGCGGCCTCAGCCCCGAGCAATTCGGCGGCATCCAGCTTGAACCAGGCTTCGATCCCCTCTTTCTCAACCCGTTGCGCGACTTCCTCCATCAATTCAACGGTGCGCGGATGCCATTCGCCGGTTTCCTTGTGGAGAAAGAAAGGAATCGGCACGCCCCAGGTACGTTGGCGCGAGATGCACCAGTCCGGGCGGCTGGCAATCATCGCGTGCAGGCGGGCTTGCCCCCAGGCGGGGAAGAACTCAGTGCCCTCTACGCCCTTGAGCGCGCGTTCGCGCAGTGTGGAACCGTCCGCAGTCTTACGGTCCATGCCCACGAACCATTGCGTGGTGGCGCGATAGACGAGCGGGGTTTTGTGCCGCCAGCAGTGCATATAACTATGGGAGATTTTTTCGTGCGAGAGCAACGCGCCTGTTTCGGCGAGTCTTTCGACGATGGCGGAATTGGCTTTCCAGATGTTCAGTCCGCTGAAAAACGGCAGATCGGCGGCAAAGTGGCCGTCGCCCTGGACGATGGAAAGAATTTCATCACTGCCGCGCCCATAGGCAAGCCACGAATTGAAGTCATCCACGCCGTGCGCCGGAGCCGAATGCACGATGCCCGTTCCGGTGTCGACCCCCACATAATTGGCGAGGAATACCGGTGAAGGACGATCAAAGAAAGGATGACGGAACGCGATCCGGTCGAGCGCCGCGCCTTTTGCTGTAGCGACAACCGTGCCATCCAGCTTATAACGCGCGAGCGCCGACTCGCTCAGTTCCCGTGCCAGCACGAGGAGGCGCTCGCCCACATCCACCAGCACGTAATCGAGTTCGGGATGGACGTTGAGTGCCTGGTTGGCGGGAATCGTCCAAGGCGTTGTCGTCCAGATGGCGGCGGCGGCGGGTTTTTCCAGTTTTGGCAAACCGAATGCTGCTGCAAGCCGGGTGGCATCATCATCGCTTACCGGAAAGGCGACATCGATGGCGGGCGAGGTTTTATCGGCGTATTCCACTTCGGCCTCGGCGAGCGCGGAGCCGCAATCGAAACACCAATTCACCGGCTTCAGCCCCTTGAACACGTAGCCGCTCTTCACCATTTCAGCCAGCGCGCGAATCTCGCCCGCCTCGTTGGCAAAGGCCATCGTCAGATAGGGGTTGTCCCAATCGCCGAGGATGCCGAGACGGATGAAATCGGCCTTCTGGAGTTCCACCTGTCCGGCGGCGTAGGTGCGGCACAGCTCGCGCGTTTTGGCGGGAGGCAGGTGCTTGCCGTGCGTGATCTCCACCTTGTGCTCGATCGGCAGCCCGTGGCAATCCCAACCCGGCACATAGGGCGCGTCGAACCCGGCCAATGTTTTGGAGCGGACGATGATGTCTTTCAGGATTTTGTTCAGCGCATGCCCAAGGTGCAAACTGCCGTTGGCGTAAGGCGGGCCGTCGTGCAGGATGAAGCGGGGGCGTCCTTTGCTCGCGGCACGGATTTTCTGGTAGAGCCTGCCAGTCTCCCATCCGGCAATCCAGCCCGGTTCGCGCTTGGGCAGGTCGCCGCGCATCGGGAAAGGCGTATCGGGCAGGTTGAGGGTTTTTCGATAATCGGCAGTCATGACGATTTTATCCTGAGCGTTTCAGCCGCGAGGGGCATTCTGATATTGGGAAAACCAGCCGCGCGCCGCCTGCGCGTCCCGCCCGATCTGCGCCTTGAGCGCGTCGAGCGACGGGAAGCGGCGTTCATCGCGCAACTTGTGTAAGAAGTGTACCCGCAGGTGCGCCCCGTAACATTCGTCCGACCAGTCGAACAAATGGACTTCCAGCCGGGGCTGCGGGGTATTGCCCACAGTGGGGCGAATGCCGACGTTAGCCACACCCCGGAGGCGCGGCTCGCTTGTGGGGGCTGCGCCGTTCGGCGGATGGCGCAGCCCTTCGACCTCCACCGTAAACACGCCGGAGAGGGCAGGGCGTCGGTGCCGGAGCGTAATGTTCAGCGTCGGGAAACCGATTTGCCGCCCAAGCTGGTTGCCGCGCGCAACCTGTCCGGCGATGCTGTAAGAGCGCCCAAGCAGCCGCGCCGCGTGGTCGAGGTCGCCCGCTTCCAGCGCATGGCGCACAGCGGAACTCGACGCCCGAACGCCTGCGACGGACAAGGTAGGCATGGCTTCCACCCCGAAACCATGCTCGCGCCCCGCCGCTTGCAACAGGGCAAAATCCCCGTTGCGGCGTTCGCCGAAACGAAAATCGTCGCCGATGAGCAGGTGACGCGCTTTCAGCCCATGCACCAGCACGGACTGGATGAATTCCTCCGCGCTCAGGCGGGAGAAACAGGCGTTGAACGGCTGCACATGCACATGTGCAACGCCGTTATCGCCAAGCAGCAGCAGTTTTTCGCGCAGGGAAGTCAGGCGCGTGGGCGCATCAAGGGGAGAAAAAAACTCACGCGGATGCGGCTCGAAGGTCAGTACCGACGCGGGCAGCCCTTGCTCGCCCGCCCTGTTGGCGAGCAAGCTCAATAACGCCTGATGCCCAAGGTGCAAACCATCGAAGTTACCGATGGTCAGTACGCAAGGCTGTCCGGCGGGGGCGTGAAAACCGCGAAAGAACCGCATGGTTGCTCGAAAAAAACACGAATTATACCGACAACGGAAGCCACTGATGGCGCTTGCAGGTATCGGGATTCACCGTTTTACGGTTGTGGAGGGGAGGATAGAATGCTTAGATAAAAAATAATCGGGAGAATATAATCATCAATATATTGTCATCTGGTGTGAGGAGATCGTCATGACGCAGCCTACTCTTTCCCTGAATGACGGATCGCAGATTCCGCAACTCGGATTCGGAACCTGGCAGACCCCGGAAGAAAAAGCCGCCGCTTCCGTTTCCGCCGCGCTTGCGGCAGGTTATCGCCTGATCGACACGGCTTCCGTTTACGGCAACGAAACAGGCGTTGGTGAAGGGATACGCAATTCAGGTGTGCCGCGCGAAGAAATCTTCGTGACCACCAAGTTGTGGAACAGCCAGCATGGATACGATCAGGCGCTGCGCGCTTGCGATGAAAGCCTGCGGCGCTTGCGGCTCGATGTCGTCGATCTTTATCTGATTCATTGGCCGACGCCGCGCCGGAATCGTTATCTCGAAAGTTGGCGCGCGCTGGTCACGCTGAAAAATGAAGGGCGCGCGCGTTCGATTGGCGTGTCCAATTTCCAGATTCCGCATTTGCAACGTTTGCTGGATGAAACCGGCGTGGTTCCGGCTATCAATCAGATTGAGCTGCATCCGTATTTTCAGCAGCGTACCCTGCAAGCGTTTCATGCCCGGCATGGAATCGTCACCGAGTCCTGGAGTCCGCTCGGACAAGGGGGCGCGTTGCTGCGCGATGAACAAGTATTGCGCGTCGCGCGCAAGCATCAGAAAACGGCGGCGCAAGTCGTGCTGCGTTGGCATCTCGATAACGGTCTGGTCACGATTCCGAAATCGGTCCATCCGGAACGTATCCGCGAGAATTTCCAGGTGTTCGATTTCCGGCTCGATGCCGAGGATATTGCCCTGCTGGATAGTCTCGACAACCCGAAGGGGCGAATCGGCCCTGATCCTGATACGGCGGATTTTTAGGGCGTTTTCTGGATATGAAGAAAATAAAATACATCATATTTGATGTGATGGGCGTTGTATTTAAGGTGGGGGACGACACAAATGATCTTTTGATTCCTTTTATCCTGAGTATGAAGAAAGATGTTTCAAAAGAAACTATTCTGAGTCTCTATAAAGATGCCAGCCTTGGGGCAATCTCCGCGCGTGACTTTTGGCTTGCCTTGGGTTTTGCCGCCAATGAGATCATGAACATACAAAATCAATACCTTGAGACGTGTTTGACACTGGATGAAGAGTTTGTCGAATGTGTCATGCAACTCAAGAAAAAATACAAAATCGCTTTGTTGTCAAACGATGTTTCTGAGTGGAGCGCATATTTAAGAAAGATTCATGATATTGACCAATACATTGATTTTTCCTTTATAAGCAGCGATCTGGGACTGCGTAAGCCCGATCCGGAAATCTATAAAGCGGCTCTCAGAGAAATGAAAGCGCATCCTTCGGAATGTATCTTTATTGACGATGACCCTGAAAGAGTAGAGGCAGCCGCCAGGCTGGGGATAACGGCTATCCTGTTCAACAGGGAGGGGCACGGCTACGACGGAATACAGATATTGTCGTTTTCTGGTTTGGTAGAGAGACTGATATAGAGAACTCCTGTTTTTAGGCAGAGATGATTCAAAAGTATATTCTGCCTTGATCTGCCCAAATTCTCATTTAGCCATCCCCGGCCTTCTCCGGTACTGAATCGCCTCGGCCATGTGTTTTGCGCCGGGGCGCTCGTCGCCGCCGAGGTCGGCCAATGTGCGGGCGACGCGAAGTACGCGGTGGTAAGCGCGCGCCGAAAAGTTGAGGTGGTGCATCGCCGCTTCGGCGAGTGCAGCGCCCGCCGCGTCCGGGGCGCACAGTTCTTCGATCTGCCCCGCTTCGAGCCGGGCGTTGGGGACGCCTTGCCGGGATATTTGGCGTTCGCGCGCCTGGATCACCCTGGCTCGGACGGCGGCACTCGATTCGCCCGCAGGGCGTCCGGCCAGGTCGGAATAGGAAACGGGCGGCACTTCGATGGTGAGGTCTATACGGTCGAGCATCGGGCCGGAAAGCCTTGCGTGGTAGCTGGCGATTTGGGCGGGAGAGCAAGTGCAGGCGCGCGCCGGATGGCCGGAGTAGCCGCAAGGGCAGGGGTTCATCGCCGCTACGAGTTGAAAACGCGCCGGGAATTCGGCTCTTTGCCGGGCGCGTGATACGCAGACCACACCGGCTTCCAGAGGCTCTCGCATGGATTCGAGCACCCGGCGGTCGAATTCGGGAAGTTCGTCCAGGAAAAGAACGCCATGGTGCGCGAGCGAAATTTCGCCCGGCATCGGTGTACTCCCTCCACCGATCAGTGCTGCGGCTGAAGCCGAGTGATGGGGGGAACGAAAAGGGCGCATGCGCCAACGTTTGGCGTCGAACCCTCCGACAATCGAGTATACCGCCGCGCTTTCCAGCGCCTCGTCTTCGTCGAGGGGCGGCAACAATCCCGGCAAACGCTTGGCCAGCATGGATTTACCCGTCCCCGGCGGGCCGTAGAAAAGCAGCGAGTGCGCCCCGGCGGCGGCCACTTCCAGCGCGCGCCGCGCCAGGAATTGGCCGCGCACATCGAGGAGGTCCAGCGCGTCATTTTCCATTGTCCCTGCATCTGGCAGGGCAGGGACGGTATGGGGCTGGATGGCTGTTTGCCCGGTGAGATGGGCGCAGATTGTCAGTAGCGAATCCGCTGGCTGTATCGTCACCCCGCGTGCCAGGATGGCTTCATCGGCGTTGACTTGCGGCAGAAACAGCGCCCTTCCCGCTCTTCTGGCCGCCAGCGCGGCGGCCAACGCGCCACGGATGCCGCGAAGGCGGCCATCGAGCGACAATTCCCCGCAAAATTCCTGCCCTTCGAGCGAGCGCGCCGGTATTTGCCGTGAAGCCGCCAGGATGCCCAGCGCGATGGGCAGGTCGAAGCGCCCGCCTTCCTTGGGCAAATCGGCTGGCGCGAGGTTGACGGTGATGCGGCGCTGTGGAAACTCGAATTGGGAAATCAGCAGGGCAGCCCGCACCCGGTCGCGCGCTTCGCGTACTTCGGTATCGGGTAGGCCGACGAGGGTGAAGGACGGCATGCCGTTGGCGAGATGGACTTCGACCGTGACTTCGGGTGCGGCAAGCCCATCGAGCGCGCGGGTACGAACGAGCGCAAATGTCATTCCAATCTCCATCCCGATAAAATCAGGATGGATTATGACAAATTATTCGTTAAAGCGAAATGTCATGAAGATGGGGTTTGCGCGCCAGCTTCGAGCGTGGAGACGCGGGCTTCCAATTCGGCCAGCCTGTCGAGTGCCTTGAGCAGCAGTTCGCGCTGTACCTCGAATTCTTCCTTGGGGACGAGGTCGAGTTTACTGGTAGCACACGCGAGGGCAGCCTTGACATTTTTTTCGAGGCTGCGGGCGGGGCTGTTGGCCGCGAGCCCGGAGAGGCGTTCGCCGATTTCGTCGATCTTGGCGGCGATTTCTTCGATCAGGCGTGGAGAGTTCATGGTATCTGGCACAAGGAGAAGCGACAGGCAGAAGTTTAGAGCGTTTTTAGCTCAGGCGTGTATGTTTCTGGTTTTTCTCTCCTGCCGGTTGGGCGAGGGGAATACGTGTCCTAGACTTTGCACATTATGCGTGACAACTTTCATGAAGATTACCGAAAAACAAAAACGGCGACCCTTCCGAGTCGCCGTTTCATGTTCCAGGCAGCGTAAAACGGGTCAGGCCATCGCCTTGATCGCTGCCGACAGGCGGCTTTTGTGACGGGCAGCCTTGTTTTTGTGGATGATTTTTTTGTCAGCAATGTTGTCGATGACGCTGGTCGAGGAACGGTAGACAACTTGCGCGATGGTTTTGTCGCCCTTGGCGACGGCCTTTCGCACTGCCTTGATCGCTGTACGCAGGCGCGAACGCAGGCTTGCGTTATGGGCACGGGCGGTAACTGCTTGGCGCGCGCGTTTGCGGGCTTGTGCCGAATTGGCCATGAGAAGAAGTCCTGTTTGAAGAGGGTTCAAAAAAGAAAGGGGGCGATTCTAGCCGTTCGTAAAACGAAACGCAACAAATTGTTTGTCGATCGTTTGTTTCCGCATTGCCCTCTCCCGCAAACGGGAGAGGGGAGAAGCAGGCAATCATGCGAAAAGCGGTTACGCTCCTTCGCTCTGTGGCGGCTTAGGCGTTTCGAGCAAGGCTTTCATGGAGAGGCGAATCTTGCCGCGATCATCGGTTTCGAGCACTTTTACGCGCACGCTTTGACCTTCCTTGACGTAGTCGGCCACGTTGTTGACGCGTTCGTGGGCGATTTGCGAGATGTGCAGCAGACCATCGCGCCCCGGCAGGATATTGACGATAGCCCCGAATTCAAGCAGCCGTTGCACGACCCCCTCGTAGACCTTGCCGATTTCGACCTCGGCGGTAATCGCTTCGATGCGGGACTTCGCTTCCTGCGCGCCTTCTGCGCTGACGCTGGAGATGGTGATGCTGCCATCGTCCTGGATTTCGATGACGGTTCCGGTCTCTTCCTGCATGGCGCGGATGACGGCCCCGCCCTTGCCGATGACATCCCGGATTTTTTCCGGGTTGATCTTCATCGTAATCATGCGCGGAGCGTACTCGGAGACTTCGCCGCGCGCGCCCTCGATGGCCTGTTTCATCAAGCCGAGGATGTGGCGGCGGCCTTCACCCGCCTGCGAGAGGGCAATCTTCATGATTTCCCCGGTGATGCCCTGAATCTTGATATCCATTTGCAACGCGGTAACGCCGTTTTCCGTACCCGCCACCTTGAAATCCATGTCGCCGAGGTGGTCTTCGTCGCCCAGGATGTCGGTAAGCACCGCAAAACGGTTGCCCTCCTTGATGAGCCCCATCGCAATACCCGCGACGTGCGCCTTGACTGGAACCCCGGCATCCATCAGGGCGAGCGAGCCGCCGCAAACAGAAGCCATCGAGGAGGAACCGTTGGATTCCGTGATTTCGGAGACGAGGCGAATGGTGTAGCTGAAGTCTTCGGGCTTGGGCAGCACGGCGACCAGCGCGCGCTTGGCAAGCCGCCCGTGGCCAATCTCGCGCCGTTTTGTGGCGCCGAAACGACCCGTCTCGCCCGTGCAGAAGGGCGGGAAGTTGTAGTGCAGCATGAATTTTTCGCGATATTCGCCCGCAATGGCGTCGATGATCTGTTCATCGCGCCCAGTGCCGAGCGTAGCGACGACCAGCGCCTGGGTTTCGCCACGTGTGAACAGAGCCGAGCCGTGGGTGCGCGGCAGTACGCCGGTGCGGATGTCGATTGGCCGCACGGTGCGGGTATCGCGCCCGTCGATGCGCGGTTCGCCGTTGAGGATACGGCCACGCACGATATTCGATTCCAGGGTAAAGAGAATTTCCCGGACGGCGTTCTCTGAAGGGGGCGCATCGACGCCCTCAGTAACGGCGGCGAGCGTCGCTTTTTCAATTTCGGCAAGGCGCGTGCTTCTCGCCTGTTTGCTGGTGATGGCAAACGCTTGTTCGAGATCGGCCTGAGCCAGTTCGGTAACGCGCGCGATGAGCGCCTCGTTTTTGGGCGGCGCTTGCCAGTCCCATTCCGGTTTGCCCGCAATTTCGACCAGTTCATTGATGGCGCGAATCGCGTGCTGCATTTGTTCGTGACCGTAGAGCACCGCACCGAGCATGACCTCTTCGGAGAGTTCCCGCGCTTCGGATTCGACCATCAGCACCGCCGTTTCCGTACCGGCGACGACGAGGTTGAGTTCGCTGTCGGCCAGTTGGGTAGCGGTGGGGTTGAGCAGATATTGGCCGTCGGCGTAGCCGACCCGCGCTGCGCCAATGGGGCCGTTGAAGGGGACGCCTGAGATGGCCAGCGCGGCGGAAGCGGCAATCATCGCCGGAATGTCCGCGTCGACTTCGGGGTTCAGGGACAGCACGAGGGCGATGACCTGGACTTCGTTATAGAAGCCGTCCGGGAAAAGCGGGCGGATGGGGCGGTCGATCAGGCGGGAGGTGAGCGTTTCCTTTTCGGTGGGACGCCCTTCGCGCTTGAAGAAACCACCGGGAACACGGCCAGCAGCGTAGAACTTTTCAACGTAATCGACGGTAAGCGGAAAGAAGTCCTGCCCAGGTCTGACATCCTTCGATGCACAAACGGAAGCGAGCACGACGGTGTCGTCCATGTTGATGAGGACCGCGCCACCCGCTTGGCGGGCAATTTCGCCGGTTTCCAGGGTGACGGTATGTGTGCCCCAGGTGAAGGTTTTTTTGGTCGAGGTAGGCAAGGGGAATTCCTTTGAGCGTGATTGCCGCAGACTGTACGGCAATGGTTCTAACCAGAAATGACAAAAGCCGGGATGCCCTTTGGCGGGTCGTCCCAGCTTTGTCTGTCTATGTTGGGCCGGTTACTTCGGCAAGCCTGTTCGCGCACGAACCTTACTTACGCAGGCCAAGCCGTTCAATCAGCTTGCGATAAGCCCCGGCGTCCTGGTCTTTCAGGTAGTCGAGGAGTTTGCGGCGGTGGCTGACCATTTTCAGCAGGCCACGGCGGGAGTGGTGATCCTTGCCATGTTCCTTGAAGTGGCCGGTCAGGCCATTGATGCGCGCGGTCAGGAGCGCGACTTGGACTTCGGGCGACCCAGTGTCGCCCTGGGCGCGCTGGTAATCGGCAACGATTTGCGCTTTGGTTGCATTGTCAAGAGCCATGTGTGCTTACTCTTCTTCGTGTTTAGTTCGTCAGGAAACTATATATTATATCTGTCGGGAGGCGAAAGTTCAAGGTATTTGCAACTTGTTGCCCCTTCGCAAAACAGGCGCGCTATGTTCCTGGTTTCATATAGGCGCATTCTTTTCACGCGCCAAACGGCTATCATGCCGTCTTTCTTTCCGGAAGCACGGTAAAAATCCCGCTCGGTCCCCCATGAACCTTCTCCGCACCCTTTTCACTGTAAGCGGCATGACCCTGTTGTCGCGTATCCTGGGATTTGTCCGCGATTTCGTCATCGCCCGCGTGTTCGGAGTAGGGGTGGCGACCGATGCTTTTTTCGTTGCGTTCAAACTTCCCAATCTCTTGCGCCGCCTGTTCGCGGAAGGGGCATTTTCACAGGCGTATGTCCCGATTCTGGCTGAATACAAGAACAAGCAGGGGCTGGATGCTACCCGCGCCCTGGTCGACCGGGTCGCTACTTTGCTCGCGCTGGTGGTCGCAGTGGTCGCACTGCTTGGGGTGCTCGGCGCGCCCTATCTTATCCGCGTCGTGGCTCCGGGTTTTCATGCGGATGCAGACAAGTTTGCCCTGACGGTCGAACTGACCCGCGTCACATTCCCGTATATCGTGTTCATCACGCTGGTGTCACTCGCTGCGGGCATCCTGAATACCTGGAACCGTTTTGTCATTCCGGCCTTTACCCCGGCACTGCTCAACGTTGTGCTCATTGGCATGGGCTTGTTTGCCGCGCCGTATTTTGACCCGCCTGTGCTGGCACTGGCCTGGGGAGTATTCCTCGGTGGCGCGCTGCAACTGTTGCTGCAAGTACGCCCCTTGATGCGGATCGGCATGCTGCCGCGCTTTAAGTTCGACCCCACCTTTCCCGGAGTGCGCCGCATCCTCGCCCTGATGGGGCCAGCCGTCCTGGGGGTATCGGTTGGTCAATTGTCATTGGTCATCAACAACATCATCGCCTCGTTTCTCCCAACGGGCAGCGTATCGTGGCTTTTCTATGCAGATCGCCTCATGGAGTTTCCCACCGGCTTGCTCGGTGCCGCGCTGGGGACGATTCTTCTGCCGAGCCTCTCCAAGCTTCATGCCGATCAGCGCATGGAGGATTTTTCCTCGCTGCTCGACTGGGGACTGCGGCTGACCCTGCTCCTGACCCTGCCTGCTACGCTGGCGCTGGCGATTCTCGCTGTGCCGCTTATTTCCACGTTGTTCCAGTACGGAAAATTTACACCTGATGATGTGCGTCATACCCGTGCTGCGCTGCTGGCCTACAGCGTGGGGCTGACCGGCCTGATTCTGGTCAAGGTGTTGGCTCCGAGTTTCTATGCCCGACAGGACATCCGTACCCCGGTGAAGATTGCCATCCTTGCCCTCGTCACTACTCAGGTGATGAATCTCATTTTCGTCTGGGGGTTTGGATTCGCTCATGCCGGGCTGGCTCTGTCCATTGGGCTTGCTGCCTGTCTTAATGCCAGCCTGCTCTATATCGGGCTGAGACGGCGCGAGGTCTATATTCCCCAGCCCGGCTGGGGGCGTTTTGCGTTTCAGTTGTTCGTGGCGCTGGCGGTTCTTGGTTCGGTGTTGTGGTTCGGCGCAGGTGCGGCAGAAACGTGGCTGGCGTACGGTGGTGCAAGCCGTGTAGCGCATTTGCTGGTGCTCGTCATAGGCGGGGCGGTGAGCTATTTTGCAGTGCTGTTCGCCCTCGGCCTACGGCCGCGCGATTTCCGCCGCCGGGCGGTGCAGTAGCAGCGCGCCGACGGCGGGTGTGTGGTTCAGCGCAACGCGGCAAATACCCGCGCCGTGATTTCGTTGACCGAACCAAGCCCCGAAATCTTGCGTATCCTCGGCGCGCGCGGCGGGTCGTTCGCCGCCCATTTGCGGTAGAACTCGATCAGCGGTTCGGTCTGTGCATGGTAAACCTCCAGCCGTTTTTTCACGGTCTCTTCACGGTCGTCGTCGCGCAGCACCAACTCTTCGCCGGTCACATCGTCCTTGCCCTCGATCTTTGGCGGGTTGTGGCGGATATGGTAAGTGCGGCCCGAAGGCAGATGTACGCGGCGGCCGCTCATGCGGTCGACGATTTCGGCATCGGGGATGTGAATCTGAAGCACGATGTCGATCGACACACCGGAGTCCTTCAGCGTTTCAGCCTGCGGAATGGTGCGCGGGAAGCCGTCGAACAGGCAACCGGGTTTGCAGTCGTCCCATGTCAGCCTGTTTCTGACCAGTTCGACGATGACGTCATCGGAGACGAGTTGCCCCGCGTCCATCACTTTTTTGGCTTCAATCCCCAGAGGGGAGCCTTCCCGTACTGCGGCGCGCAACATGTCCCCGGTGGAAATTTGCGGGATACCCAGTTTTTCCCTGATGAAATTTGATTGTGTGCCCTTGCCTGCACCGGGAGGGCCTAACAGAATTACTCGCATGTCTTCTCCAAAACTCTGCCCATTCTAAAAACAGCCAGGCCGCCATCACGGCGGCCGTCGTCGACCTAAAGAACGAAACTTAAACCCTGTTGCGGGGTGTGGTCAAACCCGGAATGTTCAGATCTTTCGACTCGTCAACAGGGATGAATGCCGAAAAATGCTAAAAGCATCTATCATTCGCGCACAAAAATCGCCCTGACGCGCGCCAAATCTTCCCCTGTATCGACCCCGCCGGGCGGAGCGGTATCGAGCGTCAATACCCTAATCGGATAGCCATGCCAGAGCGCGCGCAGTTGTTCGAGCGACTCCCATCGCTCGATTGGCGCGGGAGGCAGCGCCGTGTAGCGGCGCAGGAAACCGGCGCGGTAGGCGTATAGCCCGACATGGCGCAAAACCGGCAGCCCCGGCGGCAATGGCTGACCGCGCCCACTCACGCCTCCAGCCCAATCGTCCCGCGCCCACGGGATCGGGGCACGGGAAAAATACAAGGCGCGCCCTCGCGCGTCACATACGACCTTGACCACGTTGGGGTTGAAAACTTCATCCGCACCGGCGAGAGGGTGCGCTACGGTGGCGATGGCCGCATCGACATCGGCAGCCAGCCCTTCGGCAACGGCGGCAATCAGTCCGGGGTCGATCAGGGGTTCATCGCCCTGCACGTTGACGATGATTTCATCGTCGCGCCAGCCCAGGGTTTCGACGACTTCGGCAAGGCGGTCGGTTCCGCTCGGGTGATCGGGGCGGGTCATCAGCACGTTGCCGCCAGCGGCACGTACCGCGTCGAATACGGTCTGGTGGTCGACCGCGACCCAGGCTTCTTTCGCGCCCGAAATCCGCGCCCGATCCAATACCCTGAGCACCATCGGGCGGCCGCCAATGTCGGCAAGCGGTTTGCCGGGCAGGCGAGTGGAGGCGTGGCGCGCCGGAATGACGACACGAAATGGGGTCATGGGGGGTTAGCGTAGCGCGTCGACTTCTTCGGCACTGAGCGCGCGGGCTTCTTCTTCGAGCATCACTGGGATGCCGTCACGAATGGGAAAAGCCAGCCTGTCCGGCTTGCAGACGAGTTCCTGGTTCTCTTTCAGATAATCCAGCGGCCCCTTGCACAGCGGGCAGACGAGAATTTCAAGCAGTTTGGCGTCCATCGTCCAGTTTCTCCAGGACAGGGGCGATGGCCCCAGCGTCGATGATGGCCCGTACCGGTAGTTCCCAGGCATCGGGCGGCGCGAAAGCAGCACATTTTACCGCATCCTTGCTTGTCATCAGCTTGGCTTCGCCGGGCGCGAAGTCGAGGTCTGCGGCGCAATAGCGGTAATGGTCGGGGAACGGATGGGGGATGATATCGAGCCCCATTGCCGTGAGTTGGTCGAAAAATCGCTGTGGCTGCCCGATACCGGCCAGCGCGTGGACTTTTTTCCCGGCAAATGCCTCTGCGCTGCACCATTCGTCCGGCCTCGCCAGCGAACGGAAACGTTCGCCGACCAGGCGCATCGGGACAACGGGCACAGACCCCGTCATCAAGCGCAAGCGCGGCGACAATTCGCCATGCGCGAGGATCAGGTCGGCTCCGGCCAGCCGCTCGGGCGGTTCGCGCAACGGCCCGGATGGCAGGGGCCAGTAATTGCCGAGCGCCGCCTCGTCGACTACGGCAATCTCCACTGTCCGCGCCAGACGGTAATGCTGCATGCCGTCATCGCTGACGATGACGTCGCATTCCGGGTGCGCGGCGAGCAGGGCGCGCGCTGCCGCCGGACGATCCCTGCCGACCGCAACCGGACAGCCCGCTTGACGTGCGAGCATTACGGGTTCGTCTCCATAGAAACCGGGGTCGGGGCTGGAGTCGGGGTCGGTTGCGACGAGATGGGGCGTACCGCTTGCCGCCGCCCTGCCTCCATGCCCGCGCGACACGATGCCCGGATGCCGTCCGGCCTCGCGCAATGCCTCGATGAGCCAGAGCACCACCGGAGTCTTGCCGCTGCCGCCAACGGCAATGTTGCCAACGACGATGACCGGTACGGGAAACTGCTCACGGGGCAGGGCACCGTGGCGATAAAGGCTGCGGCGCAACGCGGCCAGGCTGCGGAAAAGTGCCGCTATGGGCAGCAGCGAAACCGCACGCCATGAGCGGTTTCGCCAGAAAAGCGGTGCGCTTTTCATTTCGCCCAAGTGTCTTTCAGCGTTTTCGCTCCTGCCGGGTCTCGAACGTGACGCGCGCAAGCCCTGCGCGCTGCGCGGCCTGCATCACGTTGATCACGCTCTGGTGAGACGCCTGTGCATCGGCATTGATGCGAACCACCGGCTCCGGCCCTGTCGCGGGTCGCACACTGGCAAGTATGGCCGCGATGTTTTCGACGTTCCCGCCGGGCAGTTCCCTGCCATTGACGATCACTTTGCCCGGCGCCGTTACCGCCACGACGATTTCCTGGCTGACGGGCTGCCCGGCGCTGGCATCGGCGGTCGGAAGGGAAATTTCCAGACCGGCGGTTTTGCTGAAGGTCGTGGTCAGCATCAAAAAGATGATGATGACCAGCATTACGTCGATCAACGGGACGAGGTTGATCTCAGGCTCGTTTTTTTGACCGCTGCTATGACGGAAATTCATGGTTTTTCAGCGCCTGCGCTCACCGTGTGCCACTTCGATGAGTATGGTCGCTTGCTGTTCCATTTCGACCACGTAATCATCGACCAGGCGGCGGAAATGCCTCCAGAAGATCGTCGCGGGCACCGCAATGATGATGCCGAAGGCGGTTGCGTGCAGCGCCATCGCAATCCCGTGAGCCACCTGCTCCGGCGTTCCCGTGACGCCTTGCCCCGCGAACATCTCGATCATCCCGACGACAGTGCCGAACAGGCCCATCAAGGGGCTGATGGCGGCAATGGTGCCGAGCGTGGTGAGGAAGCGTTCGAGATCATGCGCCACGGAACGGCCCACCTCCTCGATGGATTCCTTCATGATCTCGCGGGAGCTTTTGATGTTGCGTAACCCCGCCGCGAGCACCCGCCCCAGGGGTGAATGGGCTGCGACGCGCGATACCATCTCCGGTGGGGCACCGTGCCGCCCCAGGTCGGAAATGATCCGATCCAGGAGGCCGGTTGGAATGACACGGGAGCGGCGCAAACTGATCGAACGCTCGATAATCAACGCCACGGCAATCACCGAAGCTAACAACAGCGGCCACATCGGCCAGCCGCCGGCCAGAAACATCTGAAACACGCCTGCTCCTCAGAAAGATAAAGTAACTAAAGTAATCCGAATCGCTCAAATGTAGCCTCGCCGGACGCCGTGGGCAAGTGCGATGTGCAAGTCCCATCCACAAAACTTGTGGATAAGCTTGTGGAATTTTACGGAATATACGCCGTATCCACATCTGCCGCGCCACTTTCACTGCGTCGCCACAAAATTGTGCAATAATGCAAGTTATTGATTCAAAACAAAAATACAACAAACTTTCGGGCGATCAATGAGTTATCGCGTCCTTGCGGCTTGCCCATTGACAAAGTTTACGGACTGTGGATTTTTGTAAAATGCCAATACCCTATGATGATTTTCTGGATGGATTTTTACCACATACGGAGAGTGCCTCCCGAGTCATCAGCGTCAGCGCACTCAACCGGCTGGCGCGCGCGGCGCTGGAAACCTCCCTTCCCCTGTTGTGGGTTGGTGGCGAAATTTCCAACCTTACCCGCGCGGCGTCCGGGCACCTCTATTTTACCCTCAAGGATGCCCAGGCTCAGGTACGTTGCGCCATGTGGCGCAACCGCGCGCAAGCCTTGTCTTTTCGCCCCGAAAACGGCATGCGCGTCGAAGCGCGGGCGCTGGTAACGCTGTATGAGGCGCGCGGCGATTATCAGATCAACGTTGAGGCATTGCGTCCGGCGGGAGCCGGGGATTTGGCCGAAGCGTTCCGGCGGCTCAAGGAAAAACTTGCGGCAGAAGGCTTGTTCGACCCGGCTCGACGCCGTCCCCTGCCAACGTTCCCTGGGGGGGTCGGCATCATCACCTCGCCCGCAGCGGCAGCGTTGCGTGATGTGCTCGTCACTCTGCACAGGCGTGCGCCGGGTCTGCCGGTGACGATCTATCCCGCTTCCGTCCAGGGCATCGACGCGCCGCGCCAATTATGCGCGGCGCTCGCTGCCGCCACGCGGCGCGCGGAAACGGACGGCATCGAACTTATCCTGTTGGTGCGCGGCGGTGGCAGCCTCGAAGACCTCTGGGTCTTCAACGACGAAACCCTGGCACGGGCCATTGCCGCCTGTCCCTTGCCGGTGGTGAGTGGTATCGGGCACGAGACGGACTTTACTATTGCCGATTTCGCCGCCGACCTGCGCGCGCCTACGCCCACGGGCGCGGCGGAGCTTGCCAGCGCCGGTTATTTCTCCGCTCGCGACACCCTTGCCGTCACGGCTCGGCATTTGCGCCACTCCATCGCGCGGCAACTGGAAACCCTGGCACAACGTACCGACCGTTGCGCGCTACGCCTCGTCCATCCGCGAGACCGTCTGCGGCGCGCGCGTGAGAGCGCCGTTTACCACGACCAGCGCCTCCGGCAAGCGATGACGGTTTGCCTTGGGGAATGTGCCCATCGGCTCTCGAAGCTCGAATTGCGCCTGAACGCCCGGACTCCCGCGACTGCCGTCCTACGGAAGCAAGTCGACGGCATCGGGGAACGTTTAGACAGAGCGGCATACGCGCTCATCGGCGCGCAAAGGCAAAGGCTCGACGCGCTCTCCGCCGGTCTGCGTCAACTAAACCCGGACGCCGTGCTCACACGCGGCTACAGCATCGTCCGCGATGCCCAAGGCCATATCGTGCGTACCGCGACCAGCCTCCAACCGGGCGACCCGCTCGCCGTCCAGTTTGCAGAGGGAGGCATCGACGTGACGGTCGACAGGCTGCGGGAGAGGGATAAGTGTGTGCCGCAATCACATGGGTCTGAATAGGACTAAACAGCTAGTCAGTTTCGTTTGTGGCAGGGGCAACTTCGTTTGGGGCGGGGAAAACTACCCCCTCGAATGGCACGTTTGCCTTGCCCGTCAACTCTTGCAGTTGCTTCACATAGTCGGAATCGCCCGCGAACAATATGGTTGTAGCCGTGGGTTTGTCGCCGAGTTGCCGGATCGCGGCCTCGATAGTGGCAGCGGTCAGCGCGTCGCTTTTGCCCACAACGGCAACCGTCTGCTCTTTTTCTTCCCGCAGGAAGCCGAGTAACGAATCAGCCGGACCGGAACCGCTGCCCATTTTAAGGGCACCGATGACTACGCCGTTGGAGAGCATGTTATCTGCGGCGGGCACGATGACAATATGGGAAAGGTTTTTTCCGGCATCGAGCAAAGCCTGGATACGCTCCGATTCTTCCGGAATCATTTGCTGGTTGCCCGTCATATAATCTCCGGAACGGGGCGGAGGGTTCATACAGGCTGCCAGGACAGCCGTAAGCATTGTGAGAAGCAGGAGAATCGGTTTTTTCATCATGTCGCGCCACCTTTGAACAGAAAAAACAATTTTCCCGTCATTGTCTCACAAGATTTCCACGATGTTTTAGGCTCTTCAGATGTAGATCCAGCCCGGCAGACGGTACAGCGCGAACCGAAAATTTCAGCTTACATGCAGTTCTTCGTGGATCGTCTCGCGCAGCATGCGGCAACGTCTCTATAAGCAGTTGATCGAAAAAAAAGCGTCTGTTAGTATTTACGACCCGCTGTAGGTTTTGCGTGAAATGGCGTCCGGATGCCGGACGCCCGGATGCGTTCCTGCGGCAGCCGGAAGCAGTTTTGCCCGATGCCTCCCAAGGGGTCGGGTAAGCTGTGGTTTTTTGTGTCCGTTCCCTCTGGATAGGGGATGAACACTGACCATCGGCTAAAGTAAGGTGCGTGGGAACGAAGACGTTATGTGTTTGTTTCCGCGCGTTTATGTCAACTGTCCCGATAGTCGCTCCGTGGCGGCTCCGGTTTTTCCTTCTACTTTCATGTCATCCACCAACCTTGCAATCCAATCCGGCGAAGAGAGCTTTGCCGCCCTGTTTGAAGAAAGCCTTGCACTCCAGGAAATGCGTACCGGCGAAGTCATTACCGCCGAAATTGTACGCATCGACCAGAATTTCGTGGTCGTCAATGCCGGGCTGAAGTCCGAAAGTTATGTGCCGATCGAAGAGTTCCGCAATGATCGCGGCGAAATCGAAAACCAGGTCGGCGATTTCGTGGATATGGCTATCGACGCCCTCGAAGACGGCTACGGTGAAACCCGCCTGTCGCGCGACAAAGCCAAGCGCATTTCGGCCTGGAACGATCTTGAAAAGGCGCTCAACGAGGGCTCCCTGGTCAGAGGGGTCGTCACCAGCCGCGTCAAGGGCGGCCTGACGGTGATGACCAACAGCATCCGCGCTTTTTTGCCGGGTTCGCTGGTTGATATGCGTCCGGTCAAGGACACCTCGCCATACGAGGGCAAGGAATTTGAATTCAAGGTCATCAAGCTCGACCGCAAGCGCAATAACGTCGTGGTTTCGCGCCGTGCGGTGCTTGAAGAATCAATGGGCGAGGAGCGCGACAAGCTGCTTTCCACGCTCAAGGAAGGAACGATCATCAAGGGGGTGGTCAAGAACATCACCGATTACGGTGCGTTCGTCGACCTCGGTGGCATCGACGGCCTGCTGCATATCACCGATCTGGCCTGGCGGCGTGTGCGCCATCCTTCGGAAGTGCTCAACATCGGCGACGAGATCGAAGCCAGGGTGTTGAAGTTCGACCAGGACAAGAACCGTGTTTCGCTCGGCCTCAAACAGTTGGGCGAAGACCCGTGGGTCGGCATCGCCCGCCGTTACCCGCAGGGCACGCGCCTGTTCGGCAAGGTGACGAACATCACCGACTACGGCGCGTTCGTCGAGGTGGAGCAGGGCATTGAAGGCTTGGTGCACGTCTCCGAGATGGACTGGACGAACAAGAACATTCATCCGACCAAGGTCGTGCAGCTTGGCGACGAGGTGGAAGTGATGATTCTCGAAATAGACGAGGATCGCCGCCGCATTTCGCTCGGCATGAAGCAGTGCGCTTCCAACCCGTGGGACGATTTCGCCATCAACCACAAGAAGGGCGACAAGGTGCGCGGCCAGATCAAGTCGATTACCGATTTCGGCGTGTTCATCGGGCTGGAAGGCGGCATCGACGGGCTGGTGCATCTGTCCGACCTGTCCTGGAGCGAGTCGGGCGACGATGCCGTGCGCCGCTTCAAGAAGGGCGACGAGGTCGAGGCCGTGGTGCTTGGCATCGACGTGGAGCGCGAGCGCATTTCGCTGGGCGTCAAGCAACTGGAAGGCGACCCCTTCACCAACTACATCGCCACGCATGAGAAGAACGCAGTGGTGCGCGGGACGGTGAAGTCGGTCGAGGCGCGTGGCGCGGTGATTGCGTTGGCTGACGACGTGGAGGGCTACCTGCGCGCTTCTGAGGCCGCCATGCAGCGGGTCGACGATCTGACCACACTGCTCAAGGAGGGCAGCGAAATCGAGGCGGCCATCATCAACGTCGACCGCAAGACCCGTTCGATCAGCTTGTCGATCCGAGCCAAGGATCAGGTCGAACAGAATGAAGTCATGAGCAAGCTCGCTTCCGAGAATACCGCTTCGTCGGGTACGACCAACCTCGGCGCGCTGCTCAAGGCCAAGTTGAACGAACAGAAACAATAAGCGACTTTTCTATCATGACCAAGTCGGAATTGGTTTCCCAGTTGGCCTCACGTTTTCCGCAATTGGTGGCGAAAGATGCCGATTGCGCGGTCAGGATGATTCTCGATGCGATGGCCGATGCGCTTGCAAACGGACATCGCATCGAAATCCGGGGTTTCGGCAGTTTCGCGCTGAACTACCGTCCGGCAAGGCTCAGCCGCAACCCAAAATCTGGCGAAAAGGTGCATGTGTCCGCAAAACATGTGCCCCATTTCAAGGCTGGCAAGGAATTGCGGGAACGGGTCGACGCTGCTGTTTGAGCGCGGCTGAAGGCAGGCTCATGGTTGCCTTCATGTATTATTAAAACCGGAAGGCAGCTTGGGCTGCCTTTCTTTTTGTCATGTGCTCGGAGATAATACCGCCCATGCGCGCGTTCGTCTGGTTTGTTCGTCTCGTTCTGTTCGCCCTGTTGTTTGGCTTTGCGGTCAAGAACAGGGAATCCGTGGATTTGTATTTCTTTTTTGGTAAGCAATGGAGTTTTCAGTTGATATTCATCATTTTGGTGGCTTTTGCCGTTGGCGCCTTGCTGGGGGCGACGGCTACGGTTACCTCGCTGTTGCGGCAGCGGTATGAAATCTCCCGTTTGCGAAAACAACTTGCTCGTGCCGAACTCGTTGCCGAGCAGGCATCGGATGAGCCCACGCGCTCGCCAGAGCCGTTCTGAAGGCAATGGATATTGAGCTCTGGTGGTTGTTGGCGCTGCCGCTTTTCTTCGTCATTGGGTGGCTGGCGGCGCGTATCGATATCCGGCAGGTTGTGCACGAGTCGCGCGCCTTACCGCGTTCCTACCTGAGCGGCCTCAATTTTTTGCTCAATGAACAGCCGGACAAGGCGATCGACTCTTTCATCGAAGCGGTGCGGATCGACCCGCAGACGGTGGAACTGCACTTTGCGCTGGGTTCGCTGTTTCGCCGTCGGGGCGAGACGGATCGCGCCATCCGCATCCATCAGATTCTTGTCGACCGCGAAGACCTGACTGAAGAACAGCGCCTCCAGGCGCTCGGCGAACTGGGACAGGATTTTCTCAAGGCGGGCTTGCTCGACCGTGCCGAGGCGGTGTTTCTCAAGTTGAAAGGCTCGCGTGTCGACGATGTGGCTTCGCGTTACCTGTTGGAGATTTACCAACAGGAAAAGGACTGGACGAAAGCCATTGGAATTGCCCGCACCCTGCCGGGGCACGAAAGCGTGCACTGGCAACGCGATATTGCGGAATTTCACTGTGAATTGGCGGTACAGGCGTTGGCCGATTCCCGTTTTGACGAAGTCGGGGAGCACGTTGAAACGGCCTTGTCGATCAATCGCAAGTGCGTACGCGCCAGCCTGATCCTCGGCGATTTGCGCGCGGCGCAGGGGCGTGACGAGGAAGCTCTCGAAGCCTGGAAACGGGTTGGGGCTCAAGACCCGATCTACCTTTCGCTTGCCGCGCAGCGGGTCATGGATGCCTACGGCCGCCTCGGGCGCGTCGAGCAGGGGTATCTGCTGCTGCGCTCCTGGCTGGAACGCCATCCTTCGCTCGATTTGCTCGATGAGTTGTTCCATTGGCAAATCGAAAAGGTCGGCGCGCAAGCCGCTTACGAATTGGTGCGCGAAGAATTGCGCCGCAATCCGACCCTGCTTGGCCTGGACAAGTTGCTGGAAGCGGCTCTGTTGGCCGCGCCGACCGAACATCGCGGCGATATCGAACTGGTCAAGCAGTTGATTCATGGGCATACGCGCCGAGTGGCGCGTTACCGTTGCGACACATGCGGTTTCAAGGCCCGGCAATTCTACTGGCGCTGCCCGGCCTGCGGCGGTTGGGAAACCTATCCGCCCCGGCGCACCGAAGAATTCGACCTCACCCCTTGAACACGGGAAGGAACTGGATATGAAAGTGACAGTGATCGGAACAGGCTATGTCGGGCTCGTCAGTGGCGCGTGCCTTGCCGATGTCGGCAACGAAGTGCTTTGCCTCGATGTCGATCCGGAGAAAATCCGCATCCTTGAAAATGGCGGCCTTCCGATCCATGAACCCGGCTTGCTGGAAATTGTACGCCGCAATGTTCAGGCGGGACGGCTGCTCTTTACTACAGACATCGAGCGCGCTGCCCGTCATGGAATGGTGCAGTTCATCGCCGTGGGCACTCCCCCGGACGAAGACGGTTCCGCTGACCTGCAATATGTGCTGGCTGCCGCGCGTAATGTTGGGCAGTACATGAATGGCTATCGGGTCGTGGTGGATAAATCGACGGTTCCGGTTGGCACGGGCGACAAGGTACGAGCCGCGATTGCCGAAGAATTGGCGGAACGGGGGGAAGAGATAGCCTTCGCGGTCGTCTCCAACCCTGAATTCCTGAAGGAAGGCGCGGCGGTTGAAGACTTCATGCGCCCGGATCGCATCATCATCGGCACGGAAGACGAACAAGCCATCGAACTGATGCGCGAGTTGTATGCGCCGTTCCAGCGCAATCACGACAGGTTGCTGGTCATGGATATCAGGAGCGCGGAACTCACCAAGTATGCCGCCAACGCCATGCTCGCCACCCGTATCAGCTTCATGAATGAGCTGGCGAATCTCGCGGAAACCTTGGGCGCGGACATCGAGCTTGTCCGCCAGGGCATCGGTTCCGACCCGCGCATCGGCTGGCATTTCCTCTATGCGGGCTGCGGCTACGGCGGTTCATGTTTCCCGAAGGACGTGAAAGCCCTGATACGTACCGGGCACGAATCCAATCATGACCTGCTGGTGCTGAGTGCGGTGGAAGAAGCCAACGACAGGCAGAAGCGCCATCTCGTAGACAAGATTGTTGCCCGCTTTGGGGAGAGGCTGGACGGGCTGCGCTTTGCGCTCTGGGGGCTGGCGTTCAAACCCAATACCGACGATATGCGCGAGGCTCCGAGCCGCGTCATCATCGACGAACTTTCCAGGCGTGGCGCGAACATCACGGCTTACGACCCGGTGGCGACCGTTGAGGCTCGCCGCGTTTTCGCGGATAAATACGCGGGGTTGAGCTACGCGGCTCGGCCAATGGATGCCGTACTGGGAGCGGATGCCCTCATCATCGTCACCGAATGGAAAGAGTTCCGCAGCCCGGACTTCGATTTCATCCGTACCGCCCTCAAGCAGCCTGTCATTTTCGACGGGCGCAACCTCTACGATCCGGCGGCAATGCGCCGGTACGGCATCGAGTATTACGGCATGGGTCGGCGTTGAGCCTTCCCGGTTGTTATCGGGAACGATCAATGCCTCCCGCGCTGATTTTCGATATCGAAACTATTCCGGACGTTGTTGGGCTGCGGCGTCTCCACGACCTGCCGGAAAGCCTTCCCGATGCGGAAGTTGCCGAATTCGTCTTTCAGCGGCGCCGCGCCGCCAACGGCAGCGACTTCCTCCCGCACTACCAGCACCGGGTCGTCACGATTTCCTGTGCGCTCTACAGCCCCGGCCAATTCCGCGTGTTCTCGCTCTCCGAGCCGGACAATACCGAGGGCGAAATCATCCAGCGGTTTTTCGATGGCATCGAAAAATACACACCGCAACTCGTCTCCTGGAACGGCGGCGGGTTCGACCTGCCGGTGCTCCACTACCGGGGGCTGTTGCACGGGGTTGCCGCCCCGCGTTACTGGGACCTCGGCGACGGCGACTACGCCGATTCGCGCGAATTCAAGTGGAACAACTACATCAGCCGCTACCACGCCCGCCATCTCGACCTGATGGACTTGCTTGCGCTCTATCAACCGCGCGCCAACGCTCCGCTCGACGAACTTGCCAAACTCATGGGCTATCCCGGCAAGCTCGGCATGGACGGCTCTGCCGTATGGGCAGCCTGGCAGGCCGGGCGCATCGCTGAAATTCGCGACTACTGCGAAACCGATGTCGTCAACACAGGGCTCGTCTACCTGCGCTTCCTGAAAATGCGCGGCATCCTCGGTGAAGAAGAATGGAAGCGCGAAGTTGCGATGGTGCGCGAAGCCTTGGAGAAAATCGACGCCCCACATTGGAAAGAATTCCTTGCGGCGTGGCCGTCGGAATGATTTCCGCAGGAACGGTTATTTCTTTTTAGCCGTAATTACGCCTGTCGCCGATGAAGAGTTGCCAAGCGCCTTCACATTCTTCACATGTATGACAGCCAATAAAAACACTTGTAATACCCCACCTAGGGGTATACGCTACAGAGCCTTATTTTTGGCTTTTTTCTTCGCCTTCCCCTTGGCTGCGCTTGCCAGACGTGCACAGTGTGATGCCAGTTTGTATGGTGTCTGTATTAATTGAAATGAATGTCACTTCTGATCAATGCGCGGTCTTGCCGCAAGACATAGTTGTCGCCGTTGTAGGGCTTGGGTACGTTGGGTTGCCGTTGGCCGTCGAATTTGGCAAAAAGTTCAAGACCATCGGCTATGACCTGTCTGAGAAGAAAATCGCCCAGTACAAAAACTTCTGCGATCCCTCCGGCGAAGTTGCCAGCGACGATCTGAAAGCGGCTCGTTTGCTGACGATGGGTACAGACGCCGCCCGATTGAATGAAGTCGACATCATCGTGATTGCCGTCCCCACCCCGGTGAATGACGCGCACATCCCGGATTTCGCCCCTCTTATCGGTGCAAGCGAGGCGGCTGGGCGGCACATGAAACCGGGCGCAATCGTCGTGTTCGAGTCCACCGTCTATCCGGGCGCAACTGAAGAAATCTGCGTTCCCATTCTCGAAAAAGCCTCCGGCCTGAAGTGGCGCGAAGGTTTTCACGTCGGCTACAGCCCCGAGCGCGTCAATCCCGGCGACAAGGAGCGCACGATTGCCAAAATCGTCAAAGTCGTCTCCGGAGACGATCCCGCAACGCTCGAAACCGTCCGCGCGCTCTACGCTTCCATCATCACAGCGGGCGTTCACCCCGCCTGTTCCATCAAGGTAGCGGAAGCGTCCAAGGTCATCGAAAACACCCAGCGCGACCTCAACATCGCCTTGGTGAATGAGTTGGCGGTCATTTTCGACAAGATCGGCATCGACACTCTGGAAGTCCTGGAAGCTGCCGGAACCAAATGGAACTTCCTGCCATTTCGTCCCGGCCTCGTCGGTGGGCATTGCATCGGTGTCGACCCCTACTACTTGACTCACAAAGCCGAACAACTGGGCTATCACCCACAAGTCATCCTGGCGGGCCGCCGCATCAACGACGGCATGGCCGCCTGGATTGCCCAGCAAACCGTCAAACAGATGATCCGCGTCGGCATCTCCGTCAAAGGCGCGAAAATCAACGTCCTTGGCCTGACCTTCAAGGAAAACTGCCCCGACCTACGCAATTCCAAGGTGGCTGACCTTATTCGAGAGCTTCGGGAATATGGCTGCGAAGTGTTTGTCCACGACCCGCTTGCGGAGGCTGAAGAAGCGGAACATGAATATGGGCTTAAACTGACTGAGTGGGATGCGTTGCCTGTTGCGGACGTGCTGATATTGGCCGTGGCGCACCGTAACTATACAGTTATGCCGACCCAACAGTTGCTCGCAAAATGCGCGCAGCCGGGTGTGCTGATTGACATCAAATCGGTTTTGCCGCCTGATGCCCGAATGGGGAGGACGCTTTGGCGGCTGTGAGCAGTGCTGGTCGTTATTCTCCGGGCGTGATTTCTCTATGAATGTTCTTCTGACCGGCGGCATGGGCTATATCGGTAGTCATGTGGCAGTGGTGTTGCTTCAGGCAGGGCATCGCGTCATCCTCTACGACAATCTGTGCAACAGCGAAGCCAGTGTTTTAGCTCGGATTGAGCAGATTACCGGCAAAACGCCGACTTTTATCCAGGCGGATATTCGCGCGACGAAAACACTTACGGATGCCTTGAAACAGCATGCGGTCGAGGCGGTGATGCATTTTGCCGGACTGAAAGCGGTGGGCGAGTCGGTGGAAAAACCGATCGAGTACTACGCCAACAATGTCGAAGGCACGGTAAGTTTGCTGGAAGCCATGCGCGAAACGGGGGTACGCTCATTAGTTTTCAGCGGCAGCGCCACGGTTTATGGCGAACCACAGTACTTGCCGCTGGATGAAGCACATCCGCTTTCCGCGACCAATCCCTATGGCCGCACCAAGCTGCACATCGAAGAGATGTTGCGCGATCTGTCCGTTTCCAATCCGCTCTGGCGCATTGTCTGTCTTCGCTATTTCAATCCGGTGGGCGCGCACGAAAGTGGCCTAATCGGAGAAAACCCGGTAGGTATCCCCAACAACCTGATGCCTTACATTGCACGGGTTGCGGCAGGAGAACTCAAGGAACTTTCCGTATTCGGCAACGATTACCCAACGCCGGACGGAACCGGGGTGCGCGACTATATTCACGTCATGGATCTGGCGGAAGGCCATGTGGCGGCGCTTGCCTGGCTTGCCGAACATCCGGGCTGGTACGCGATCAATCTTGGAACGGGGCAGGGCTACAGTGTGCTGGACATGGTGGCAACCTTCGTCAGAGCCTGTGGCCGTGACCTGCCTTACCGGATCGTACCCCGCCGCGCGGGTGATGTGGCAGCTTGCTATGCCGATCCTGGGAAAGCACTGCGGGAACTGGGTTGGCGGGCGCGGCGTGATCTTTTGGAAATGTGCGCGAGCGCTTGGAAATTCCAGAATCGCACCGGGACTGGTTTGTTGGGATCGGATTGCGAAGGGCGTTTGTCGTAGCCGTTGAAAGCGGCTGCCCGGACGGCTACCAATTTCTCAAGTTGATAAACCCAAAAGTTTGCCAGAGAAGAAGCCAAGCCGAAGACCTGATGCTAGAGGCGTATTGTGCGCGTCGTTACGTTTTTGCTACTCTTCACGTTTCTCGTCTGCCTACCTCATTTCGGAGGCACTAATTGATCACTGCATCTGTCATCAGTCATGGACACGGTATCATGGTATGCCGTTTAGTTTCTCAGTTGCTTGAATGCCCTGAAATTTCAAAAGTGATTGTCACGCTTAATATCCCAGAAGACATTTCGTTGCCCAAAAATGCGCGTATAGATACTATCCGGAACAACTTTCCGCTCGGTTTTGCGGCCAACCAAAATCAGGCTTTTAGTCGGAGTAGCGAGGGCTTCTTTTGTGTCCTGAATCCAGATATTACCTTGTCTGAAAATCCATTCGGACAGCTTATTAGCGTAATGGAGAAATCCGGAGCCGATATTTCAGCGCCTCGCGTGATCTCTCCGCAAGGCAAGGTTGAGGATAGTGTTCGCCGTTTTCCTACATTTTTAGGCTTGTTGGCCAGAGTCTTACGTCTCTCAACAGGGCAGGTTCGCTTTGATGTGACATCGCAGCCTTTTTATCCCGATTGGGTTGCAGGGATGTTTATGCTCTTCCGTAGCGCATCATACGCGTGCCTTGGAGGGTTCGACGAAGATTATTTCCTGTATTATGAAGATGTCGATATCTGTGTCCGTACATGGAATTTGGGCATGAAAATCGTGGCTTGCCCGTCAATTTCCGTGATTCATGATGCGCGAAGGGAGAGTCATCAAAATCTACGCCACCTGCGCTGGCATCTTACCAGTATGGCTCGTTATTTTTGGAAACACATGTGGCGTTTGCCGCAGAGAAATGAATCCAGTGTTCAAAGAAACAAGGTAAGCTCTGTTATATGACAGAGGATTGCAATGCAGAAATTCTCAACTTCTCCCAAAGCGATCATCTTCAGCTTATGGACTCATCGGAGTCTTTTAGCCGGGTTGATACACAGGGAAATTGTCGGGCGTTACAGAGGCTCTTTCCTGGGAATTCTCTGGTCGTTTTTCAACCCCGTGCTGATGCTGGCTGTCTACACTTTTTTCTTTAGTGTGGTCTTCAAGGCTCGCTGGGGAGGTGGTTCTGGATCAAAAACTGAGTTTGCTCTGATACTGTTTTCCGGATTACTCGTATTCAACTTCTTTGCAGAGTGTATTAACCGTGCGCCAGGGGTAATACTTTCCAACGTCAACTATGTCAAGAAAGTCATTTTTCCCTTGGAGTTACTTCCGGTTGTCGTGATGGGTAGCGCCGTTTTTCATTTGTTGGTCAGCCTTTTAGTGTGGCTAGGGTTTTACGCGGTTTTTTTTGGTATTCCACATGCGAAGGTGTTGTTATTTCCAATTGTGTTGCTGCCGCTGGCTGTTATGACGTTGGGGTTCTCCTGGTTTCTTGCAGCATTGGGCGTTTATTTACGCGATGTGTCCCAGGTTGTTGTCACACTTGTGCCGGTTCTTATGTTTATGTCGCCTATTTTTTACCCGCTCAAGATTCTTCCCGAGAAAATGCAGGTTCTGATACATCTCAGCCCCATTACGATTGCTGTTGAGCAAGCACGGGCAGTGATGTATTGGGGGGAGTCAATAAATTGGTTACTCTGGGGCGGGTATTTGGCTGTATCGATTGTAATTGTGTGGCTTGGTTTTGCCTGGTTTCAGAAGACGCGAAAGGGATTTGCCGATGTCCTCTAATGAGCATTCCATACGTATCAATGGGCTTGGCAAGCGCTACGAAATTTATGCGACATCACGTAATCGGCTGAAGCAATTCATTATCCCTGCACTGCAACGCCTCACTGGTCATCAGTCTTCATGCTATTATCAAGAATTCTGGGCGCTTCAAGACATATCATTTGAAATCCGCAAAGGAGAAGCATTTGGTATCGTTGGGCGAAACGGTAGTGGTAAAAGCACGCTGCTTCAATTGATAGCGGGCACGCTCACCCCGACAGTCGGAACCGTAGAAACTCACGGACGGATTGCCGCGCTTCTCGAATTAGGATCCGGATTCAACCCGGAGTTCACTGGGCGGGAAAACGTCTACCTCAATGCCATGCTACTCGGCATGACACACGACGAAGTTGACGCCCGTTTCGACAATATTGCTGCTTTCGCTGATATCGGCGATTATCTGGATCAGCCTGTAAAAACCTATTCCAGTGGCATGTTGGTGCGGCTGGCATTTGCAGTCCAGGTTCAAATTGAACCCGACATCCTGATCGTCGATGAAGCGCTGGCTGTAGGAGATGCGCTCTTCCAGAAACGCTGTTATAGCCGTATCGAAAAGCTGCTGTCTGACGGCGTTACCCTGTTATTTGTTTCGCACGATCAAGAATCAGTCCGAACGTTGACGCATCGCTCCATCTTGCTCAAAGGAGGACGCGCCGTATCGATGGGAACTTCCTCGCAGGTGTTGTTAGCTTATCGCAAACTATTGCATGAAGAAGAATCCGCTTACTTTGCACAAGTTATTCCAGAATTGCCTGCAAAGAGGCTCACATTACCAGCTACCCCAGAAGAAACAGCCGAGCAGTCTTCACTGGATACAATTCCAGGCCGCACTGATCAACTTTCTTTTGGTGATGGTGGAATTGAGGTTGTTTCTGTAAAAACCTTTAATCGTGGCGGAGAACCTTCAACGGTATTTTATCCAGGAGATCTCATCCGCATCCGTGTCGATTGCACATCTCGTATTGAGACGGATCGTATCAATGTGGGAATACGCATTCGTAATCGAGAAGGCATCAAGATTTACTCATGGGGCACATTGAATCAAGACATGCAAATATTAGCGGGAATTCGTGAAGGCGATGTTTTCTGGAAGCGGAAAATCCACGCGGGTGAGCAGTTTCATGTCTGGCTGGAATGCGATTGCACGTTAGGCTCAAACCTATATGAAATTCAAGCCTCTGTTACTTATGAAGAAAAACCTAATTATACCGCTCAGCGCATGCTTCATTGGATGGATGAGGCTACATTCTTTCAAACACTGATGCGGCAAGAGGAATATTTTTTTGGCGGACTGTGTGATTTGCGCATGAACGCAAGGTGGTAAGCATGAATATAAAACACGAGACCGACTACAAGAAAATTTACGACGATTATTGGCAAGACACCAATCCAACCAGTCGCAAAGATTTTGCAAGCATTGCCAAATTAATTATTGAATCTTGTGGCTATGGTTCCGCCATCGATATTGGTTGCGGCAAAGGTCATCTTGTTGGGGATTTGCTCGCACAGGGAATAGATGCGGTTGGTTTCGATGTCTCTGAAATCGCTATTAAGCATGCCAATACATGCTACCCAGATCGTTTTTTTGAAGGATCGGTTTTATCTATCCCATTCCCGGATGCCCATTTTGATATCATAGCCTCCACCGATTGCCTGGAACACCTGACCCCCAGCGATGTTCCTGTAGCCCTGCGTGAGATTAATCGTATAGCATCCCGCTATGTGTTCCTTCAAATCGTAACCACACAAGGCCAACGACGGTTGACGATTGAGAACCGTGCCTGGTGGGAAGCGCGATGCTTTGAAGCAGGTTTTCGCAAGCACCCATTGTACTATCGTGTCAATCCCTACGAAACACTGAACGAAGATGGCGGGCAAATCTTCATACTGTTGGAAAAAGTGCCTGCACAAGCTCTGGAAAACTTTGACCTCAATGTGCTTCCGGAAGAACGAATGCTCCACACGGATATGCTGCGCGAGGTTGGCAGGCGCAGCGATGCCCATTGCATTCGTTACTACAGGGCTGCCGAATTCATTCGCCCTGGAGACCGGGTACTGGATGTGGCGTGTTGGCTGGGTTATGGCAGCCATATTCTTTATGCGGCCTCGCAAGCAAAATCCGTATTGGGGGTTGATCTAAGTAATTTTGGCATTGCTTATGCCAATGCCCATTATGGTCATATAAGCACGCTCGAATTCCGGGTTGGAGATGCACAAGCACTCAATTTCATTCCTGATCATAGTATCGACTTCATTGCTGCGTTCGAGACGATCGAGCATGTGCCGGACCCAGTTGCCTACTTGCGGGAACTGAAACGCGTGCTGGTTCCGGCGGGTCGCGTGATGGTTTGCGCCCCCAATAACTGGGTGGACGAAACAGGCAAGGATCCGAATCCGCACCACCTGCACGTATACACCTGGGAACGCCTGGTGGCTGAATGCGGCGCGTTTTTCCTGCTCGAACAAGGTTTTCTGCAAACAGCCGGTGGGGCGCTGAAGTGTCACCATGCCGCAAGAAAATGGGTGACCGTGCCTACGGACAGTGTCCCACAAGAAGAATCCGAATGGGTGTTGTTGCTGGGCATGGCAGATCCCGTCGCAGGCAAGGATGTACCGTATGTGGAAACGGCCTGGACACTGCCGGATTCCCCGGAATTTCATGTAGCTGCATTTGGGCGCGACTATATGAATCCTTGGCTGGTGAAGGGCATGGTCTCTATCGGCATGCGCTCGCGTTCCCTGCCGCTGCTCGACTCAATGCAGGAACGTGTTCTGAAGTCGGCTGATCCGGAATCGGTAGATTACGGTGCGGCACTATGCGGTCGCATTTATGCCTATGTGGAAGCGGCGGACGTATCGGCTGAAACGCTAAAACACCTCGAAGCAGAAATATGGCGCTACGCCGCAATATCTGATCCCTCGCCGCATCAATTGCGCTGGCAGGTTTCTCTACTTTTCGTGGGAGGTGAACTTGCAAGGAGGCAAGGCAGGACTAAGGATGCAATTGCCTTTTTCTCTGACTGTGCCAGCCGCGACGTTACTGCTTATAGTCCACTTCTTGGGAACAAGGTAATCGATGCATTGTACTGGTTAGCGGTATTCGCATTATGTCGTCACGACAAACATGAAGCACGGAAATCCCTATTGCTGTCAGTTTCCAAAGTACAGCAATACGTATCTGGCTCTTGGTTAAATATTACCGGCTCCCCCAACGCGCCATTTCCACCCGGCCCTTCGGAGATCGCCCAACTTCTCGATAAAGCAGCACGAGCGGCTTATTCGTTGTCTGTACTGGATAAATTCGAGAATAAACCGGGGGTTCTGGCTCAAGAGACAGTAGGATGGTTTGAGCGGCAACTTAATGAATACAAATGGTGGGTCAACACTTCGTTCAAGCAAAATGAAACTTTGATTCAAAAGGTAGCTGATCTTAACAAGTTGGTGGAGAACCTTGAAAGTTCTCCCGTAGATTTGACCAAGCAAAATGAATCTTTGATTCAAAAGGTAGCTAATCTTGAGAGTGCTTACGTGCAGGTTCTGAATAGCAAATCATGGCGCATCACTAAACCATTTCGTTTCTTATTAAGGGTCGCGCGCCACGGTTTGGGCTGCGGAATGCGCTAACGATCCCCCTTCATTCGAGAAGATTTTTACAAAGGCTAGATCGTGAATAATAAAATGCCAAAAGTTGG
Source organism: Betaproteobacteria bacterium (assembly GCA_009782565.1). Taxonomy (GTDB): domain Bacteria; phylum Pseudomonadota; class Gammaproteobacteria; order Burkholderiales; family Rhodocyclaceae; genus WRNU01. The sequence goes on along the minus strand of WRIU01000004.1, from coordinate 133,992 downwards.
GGTCGTCATCGTCTCTTACAATGCTTCTGAAGCAACCAGAATCACGTTGGCAAGCCTCAGACGTGCAGTCAACAAAACCGCCTTCAAGCTGATACTGATTGACAACAAGTCCGAACCATTCGAGCGGGAAAAGATTCATGCCGACATCTCACGGCATATTGCCAAGTTTGGTTCTTCTTGGTGTTACATTGAACAAGAGAAAAACTTAGGGTTCGCGGGCGGTAATAATGTAGGTATTTCAAAATTTCTGGCTGACGAAGAAATTTCTCATATTTGTTTGCTCAATAGCGATGTTGTTGTCACAGATCACTGGTTGGATCGTCTTTTAGCAAACGGTTCCGACATCGTAAGCGCTGTGACCAATCGAGCTGATAGTGAACAATGCGTTCCAATTGACTATCAGGTAGAAATTAGTGAATGCCTGGATGAGTCCTCTGGAGAGCTTCACGACGCAGCATATAGTCGTATTTCAGACTTTGCAGAGCGTTGGTATAAAGCCTGGAGTGGTAATAGCGTTGAAGTTGATCCCACGTTCTTTTGTGTGCTTTTAACCCGAAAGGCGTGCTGCACCATAGGATTACTTGATGAGGCATTTTTCCCAGGCGGTTATGAAGATGATGACTATTGTTTGCGCGCAAGACAAGCGGGTTATCAGCCTCGTCTGGCACGCGATGTTTTCATCCATCACTGGGGGTCAGCATCGTTCGGTCAGTTGCAATATGAGTATTTTAGTAAGCGCGCATTGTGCAATAAAGAATATCTGGAGAAGAAGCACGGTTTTATCTGGCAGCGTCGACCAGAGAAACCCATCACTGCATTAACCATGGACCTCGGCTTTGCGCTACAACAGAAAAAGCGACTCCCTCTTCAGAAACCGTTTATCGAAAATTATCTAAAAAATAGCGCCAAACAAATTGACTATTTTGAATCAGAATCCCTCCGTTTTGAAAATACGCTTGCAACCTCAGATTGCATTATACCTGAGACGTTGGCTCACCAAATAGCGGCAGCCAAAACCTATGGCGATCTGCGTGAAATTTGGAAGGATGTCAATCTACGCATAAAAGATGCTTTATCGTCAAATGAAAATATAGAAGCTATAACTAGTTCTATAATTTCAGATTTAACGCAAATTGCGAAAGGTATTCATGAGAAAGTCGAATGTAACTTTGCAATACATTCTTTCATGACAGGAATGATGCATAAAATGCATTCACCGCAGGCAGCAACACCTAAATATCCTGCAAATCGCATAGGTAGATTTTTCTGGTTTTTGCGTTATGGATTAAATTTCATTCTGAAGTTTAATGGAATTGTTTTTTTTGGGGGATATTTTTATCCAGAGCGCCAAAGTGATGGCTATTTCCAACGAATACAAATTATCGATCGATTATTTGCTGACCGCTGGCGCATTTACGTGGAGACAAGTGCACTACAAGGACGTAATCTTTGGCTCGATCGTCCAGAACAAAAAGTACTCGTGTTACGAGTCGTTGGTTCGAGAATACGAAGAATATTTGTTCGTCTGCTGGCCTTTTTAACTGTCTTGCGTAGCCGAAAAATATATTTTCATAGTGTGCTACGAATGCACGACAACCGTTTTGGGTTGCTGCTGCGCTTGCCTTTCATCCGCAAAGTAGTGGATATTCATGGCGTTGTTCCTGAAGAATTCAGAATGCACAACGATTTTTTTAGTGCTATGTTGTTTGAGAAACAGGAAAAGCTTGCTGTAAACAAAGCAGGCCTCATAGTTGCCGTGACGAATGCGATGGCATTATATCTTCAGCAGAAATTCCGCAGTGCGCTTAAAGGGAAGATAGCTACTTTCCCAATGTTTCCAGATTTCACGCCGACTCTTTCGACACGCCCTTTGATTGACGGAAAACCAGTGGTTGTCTATGCGGGCGGCTTGCATAAATGGCAACAAGTATCAAAGATGATTGACGCAATCATTAAAACGGCAGACCGTTGCATTCATCGTTTTTATTGCCCTGAACCGCAAATAGTAGAGGATATGCTGCCGCCAACAGTGGCAAGCGTCGTGACGGTAGAGTCAAAAACGCATTCCGAACTCGTAACGCTCTATCCTGAGTGTCATTATGGTTTCATTCTCCGTGAAGACAGCATCGTGAACCGGGTCGCATGCCCAACCAAGCTCGTAGAATATTTGGCCATGGGAGTTGTTCCGATTGTGGACTGTGATGATCTCGGCGATTTCAAAGCATTGGGTATGCGTTCTATTCCTTTGAACGAGTTTCTTGCCGGTCAGTTGCCTGACGAGGAACAACGCCTAGAAATGGCAACAACGAATTTTGCGGTTTACGAATCTCTAAAAAAAATTCGTCAAACTGGAGCCAAAGAAATAAAAATATTTTTTGAGACCAACAGAATTAATAATTCGTCGTTATCGTTTATGAGCAGACTCCGCCGCATGCTTCCGCCAGAAACCTTGGCGGGAAGAGTAGCAAGGCGAATCCGTCGCGCTTATTTATCGATGCCATCTGCCAATAACGACATTTCCACAGAAATACCGAAACAGTTAACTGCTTGCGATATTTTAGTTCAGGTCGATAATTTCGAAGCAGGAGGGCTCGAAAACGTCGTCATCGATCTGAACAGAACACTCGTACAAGCCGGTTACCGCGTAATGTTACTGGTGCTCGGTCACCAAGGAGCAGCCGTCAAGCGGGCTCGTGATCTGGGACAAACAGTGATTTGTTGCACCTATGCGGACAAGACTTACACTATCTTGCTCGATCAATTACAACCGAAATTATTACTTACTCACTATTCTATCCAAGGGATTTCTCTCTGCCGACAAAGGTCGATTCCTTTCGTACAGGTAATACACAACATCTACATGTGGTTTGACGATCAACAGCGTCGTAAATTCGCAGAGGCTGCCGCCATGACCACCACATTCGTTGCAGTGTCTGATTACGCTAGGCGTTATAGTATTTCGCGGCTTGGAGTGGCGCCTGAAAAGTGCGTTGTAATTCCCAACGGCATTAATCTCGATCCGTACAAATCCATGGATAAAAAAAACGCTCGATCCCGTTTGCGCGCCCAGCATGGCATTACCGACGAAGAATTTGTGTTTCTTGATATAGGTGCAATCAACTATCAAAAAAATCATTTCGGAATGATTAAAGCGTTTGAAATTGCACTACATACTTGCATCAATTCCCGATTATTGATTCTCGGCTCCTGCTATGAGACGGGATTATTAAAGAAAATGCTTGATTATGTTGAAAAACAAGGTCTGCAAGAGAAAGTGCTCTATTGTGGGTCAACGACCAGCGTTTATGAATATTTTGCGATGGCCGAGGCTTTTGCTTCTGCAAGCTTTTTCGAGGGGGGGCAGCTAACCTGGCTCGAAGCGATAGCTGCAAATATTCCTATTGTCACATCGGCTGTCGGTTTTGCCGCCAATTTTGCAGAACGACAGGGCATCAGGCTGGTCGAGCCCGTTTATGACATGATGCACTTCAATGGAGCAATATGGGAAATGAAATCAACTCCGGAGTTCGAGCAACGGCTTGCGGAGGCGATGATTTGTACATGGAAAGAACCGCTACGACCTAATTTTTCAGCAACGGAGTTGGCTGCACTGGAAAGGGAGCGCACTTACGAAAATTATATCCATCTGATCAGTAAGATCATCAGCGAGAAAGGTACATCCAATGAGTGTGAACCTGTCTTGAAGGTTGTCTGAAAGGTGCGATGTCTCTATCTAGCAATATACTCTTATCCATGAAAAGAAAAATCCTTTGCGTTGCAGGAACCCGCCCTGAGGCCATAAAGATGGCCCCAGTCATCTTGGCCTTGAAAAACGAAGCTTGGGCAGATGTGCGGGTTTTAGCCACAGCGCAACACCGCCAAATGCTGGATCAAGTCCTGCACTTTTTCGGGATCGAACCCGACATTGACTTGAATATCATGCGTCCCAATCAGGCACTCACAGCCTTGACCGCGCGTTTGCTGTTAGAACTGGAAGATGTTCTGCAAGCAGAGCGTCCCGACGTCGTGCTCGTGCAAGGCGATACAACAACGGTAATGACCGTCGCGCTGGCATGTTTTTATCATCGCATTCCCGTTGGCCACGTTGAGGCGGGACTGCGTACATGGGACATGCAAAACCCTTTCCCTGAAGAAGCCAATCGCGTCATCACTGGTAAATTGGCGCATTGGCACTTTGCCCCTACCGAGAGTTCTCGGCAGAACCTTCTGAAAGAGGGTATCCCTGATTCTGCAATAGTGGTCACGGGCAATACGGTAATAGACGCTCTGCTGATGAGCGCAGCCAAGGATTTGAAACTCGGCATCGCTCTGGATCCCGATAAACGTCTGGTACTGATTACCTCGCATCGCAGGGAAAACTTCGGAGAACCGTTCCGCAATATTTGCCGAGCCTTGCGCGAATTAGCTGAAAATAATCCAAGTGTTCAATTTCTCTATCCAGTTCATCCAAATCCGAATGTCAAGGATGTAGCGCATGAGTTTTTAAAGGGCCTGCCGAACTTTGTGCTTTGTTCTCCCCTGGATTACGCACCATTTATTGCTGCGATGAAGTGTGCTCATATCATCCTGACAGATTCCGGTGGGGTACAAGAAGAAGCGCCCGCCCTCGGAAAACCCGTGCTTGTTCTACGTGATGAAACTGAGCGGCCGGAGGCTGTCGAACAGGGGGTTGTGAAACTGGTGGGGCCGAACAAGGGACGCATCGTCGAAGAAGCGCAACGGCTGCTAGACGATGAGTCCGCCTATCGTGCCATGGCGCGTGGGGTATCCCCTTATGGCGACGGGTATGCTGCCGAACGAATTACGAAAACATTGCGGGAGTATTTTGCTTGATGCGTCTCATCTACCTGTCGCCAGTACCTTGGAAGAGCTTTGCCCAGCGGCCGCATAAATTTGTCCAGTGGTTTCATAGCCGTACTGGCGGATCGGTTCTATGGGTCGAGCCTTATCCCACGCGTTTTTTACGGTTGAGCGACTTAGGGCGTCCAAGAGTATCACCTACATCAAACATATCCGCCGAAACTCCTTCCTGGGTCACTGTGTTGAAACCTGGCGGGCTTCCCGTTGAGCCTCTTCCGGGTTCAGGCTGGGTGAATAGGCAGTTGTGGCGACACGCTTTTGACATGATTGATGAATTTGTGATAGCGTCAGATACCCTGCTTGCCATTGGCAAGCCGTCGGTTCTTGCGCTTGATTTACTTAAGCGTTTTCGCTATTGCTCTTCGCTCTACGACGCAATGGATGATTTTCCGGCATTCTATACAGGCCTTTCTCGCCTTGCTTTGGCTCAGCGAGAAAGCTTGATTGCTCAACGGGTCGATACCATCTGGGCATCGAGCACTGAGATACAGAAGCATTGGAGTTGTCACTGCGATGATGTGCGCTTGGTACATAACGGGCTGGATTTATCAGTACTGCCGTCGCTTGCATCAGGAGTGCCGCCAGGATCATCAGAAAAAAGAGTTTTTGGTTATGTGGGAACGATTGCTGCGTGGTTCGACTGGGATTGGGTGTGTGCTTTGGCGCGAGCCCGCCCAAAGGATGAAATTCGTCTGATCGGCCCGGTTTTTGAGAAGTCAGTAAATAAATTACCAGATAACGTTATATTGCTACCAGCTTGTAATCATGATGCAGCTCTAAAGGCAATGTTGAATTTCGATGTGGCTTTGATACCTTTCAAAAGAAATAGACTCACTGATTCGGTCGATCCGATCAAGTATTACGAATACTCAGCGCTGGCTTTACCTGTGCTATCCACTTACTTCGGTGAAATGCGTTTCCGCTCAAATGTTCCCGGTGTTTTTATCAGCCAATTAGTTTCCGATCCTGCTGAATTGGCAGAAACTTCATTGCAATTTTGCAGAAATATTGAACATGCTCGTACATTTGCATTAAAAAACTCATGGGAAGTCCGCTTCGATGAAGCCTGACTTTTTTATTGCGATCAATAACCCGGAAAATAAGGAGTCTATATGTTATTTCGAGGTATAGTAAAGAAAATTGCTTTGTGTATACCGCCGATAAAAAGGCTATATGCTGAAACGCAATGTCTGAGAAAAATAGTTGACGAGTCGGCCTTAACATTAGAAAAGGAAAACATCCGACAAAAGGCGCGACTCTATCATCAGGAACGCGAAAAGCTTTTGTCACTGGAAAATAAAAAACTGAATTTGGGATGCGGAAACTCACCCCTTGAAGGTTGGACGAATATTGATGGGGGTGACGGCAAACATTTTGATCCTCCGGGGAATGATGCTGTCGTCAAGCTGGATGTATTTACCGCGATGGCGGAAATAGCGGATGCCAGTGTTTCATATATCACCTCGGAGCAGTTTTTTGAACATTTCACGCGTCAGGAGGGTTTTAAGCTTCTACGTGAATGTTTTCGTGTTTTAAAGAAAGGAGGGGTAATCAGAACACAGGTTCCTGATTTGTATATCACCGTAAAGTGCTATCTTGACGAATGGTCTTCCGCACCTTGGAAAACGATTCAACTTCCCCATCGACTACGTCATATTTCAGGGTCGCAAGACCCATATGCCAAATTACTTCCGGGAGAAACATATCTTCCGTCTATGTTTATCAACAACGGCTTTCATATGGATGGACATAAATTTCTCTATGATTATGAAACATTGGAACAGAGTCTGCGGTTGGCCGGTTTTTCACAGATTGAACGGTGCAAGTTTGGTAATTCTCGCCATGAGATATTACGGGGCATAGACAAACATGATGGTGGCGAAACCGGCTGCTCCTGGATACCACATATCGCCTTAACGGTCGAGGCAACAAAATAAATCAAATACCTGAGAGGCTCGTTTTAACAGAATTCAGCTTTTTGATTGTACCCATGTAACATGACTTCAGCGCTAAATAACTCCAGATTGATACGAGCACCAGTTTTATTTATGGCGCGACCGATTTGGTTTTACGTAGCCGGACTGATTGTCTGTTTCGTCCCGATTGCCATGCGACTGGCGGTAGCCAGCACTTTTCCCGCCACTGACGAAGGCTATTATGCGTTCCATGCCATGCTGGCGCATGACGCACTGCATAGTTCAGGCACTCTGTATCCGCTGGGGCCATTGCACATCTATCCGCTTCTTCTCAGTTTTGTTTTCTCTTGGGATATAAACCATATCATCGCCTTGCGGCTCTGCGATCTTGTGGTGTCTGCCCTGATGGCATGGCAATGGTTTCGCCTCATGGAACAGGAAAGCGACAGCCTGTGGACAGGGTTCTTTCTCTCATTATTTATAGTTTTTGCGTTTAACCTACCTATTTTTATCCAATATGGCTTCAAAAATTCGTTAAGCGTCAGTTTTATCTTTCTCATCGCGGCGCTACGAATCGGGTTGAACAGCAACGATAAAATCGCGTTGTCCTGGCTTATTTGCGGCATGTTGACAGCGATCGCAGTTCTCTTCAGAGAGGCTCTATTGCCTTTTGCCGTCATTGGATTTCTGAGCATTCTTGTTGTCCGTGGTCGACGCGCTGCGCTCTTTTATGCCACAGGCGGACTGGTTTCAGCTCTTCTCGTTCTTGCATGCTTAGCCGTGGCTAGGGGGGGGATAAGCAATATTTTTGAAGCGTATTCCACATTTTCCGCCATGGCGAGGGAGTCGGGAAAATTAACTGCTCAAAGCCTTTTTTCATTGGAAGAGAGCCTGAAAAATGTCAGTTTTCTTGTTCCAATCGGATTGGCTTTGCTCGGCGGACTGCTTACGGCAGCACGTAGGAAGGTCTTGAACGGGCGTGTCCTGTTCTGGATGGCTATTGCCGCAGCTCCGCTTTTTGAAGTTCTCACAAAAGGCGGATATCCCTACCATTACTCCACCTGTTTGCTCGGACTGTCCGGGCTGGCGGCCTATCTGTTTCGCACTTGTCAAAATTTTGCGCCGTGTACCGCGCCCTGTGTGGCGATCGTAGCTTTTGTCTCTTCATTGCTTCTCTCGTTTCCGCAAGCGAGGGATGTCCCTCGGAACATGACTGAAACCCTGCGACGGCTACCGGTCAGGCTTGCCCAAACGTCCTGGCCGCTCGATATGATTTCCCAAAGCAATTATCTTCAAATGGCCCAAGCTGTTAAGGATGTGGCAAAACCCAACGATACTTTAATGACGAGCGGGCATTACTTTCTTTTGTACCCACTCACTGGCCTGTTGCCTCCAAAGACGGACAACCCTCTTTTCGACCCTGGGCTTTTCGCCCTGGCGCGGCAACTTTCTCCCGACTCATTGCGAGTCCGTATTTTAGCAGAAAATCCCAACATCATTGTTTTGAGCCATAGGCCAGGAACGGGAGCGGATATATTGGAGAAAGCGCTTGTCTTTTTACCGCAATATAAAAAAATCGCTGAAATACCGATTGATATGACAAAAAATTACGGTGGGTTCAGCGGCAGTGTATATGTGAAGGACAGAGACTAGCGCACTTTGTCAAACAGTAACTGATGACGTTATACTTGCCACTTCACAAGGTATAAACAGCAATGCCGCACGAAGCACTCCCACGCGATTTTTCCAAAGTGCTCACCACCGTCCGGCAGCGCCTTCTGCGTTTGCACTACGAAGCAAATGCCGGGCATATCGGCGGCAATCTCTCCTGCCTGGATGCCATGCTGGTGCTGCATCTTGCGACCATGACAGAGGCTGACCGCTTCGTACTTTCCAAGGGGCACGCGGCTGGGGCGTTGTATGTCTCCCTGTGGGCCAAAGGGCTGTTGTCAGAGGAAATATTGGCTACATTTTGCGGCGAAGGGACGACTTTGCCTGGGCATCCTTCGGGCAGCGGTGTTCCCGGCCTACTTTTTCCGACAGGCAGTCTCGGTCACGGGCCTTCATTGGCTGCCGGATTGGCTTTGGCGTTACGGCATAAGCGGAAAACCGGAAAACCGGAAAACCGGGGGCGGGTTTATTGCCTGTGTTCCGATGGTGAATGGCAGGAAGGCTCTTGTTGGGAGACGCTCAATTTTGCTCTCAGACATGAACTCGACAATCTCGTGATCCTGGTTGACCAGAATGGTCTACAGGGATTCGGAAGTACCGCCGAAGTCATCGGAATTTCCGATCTCGCTCCGCGTTTTGAGGCTTTCGGCGCTTTTGTGCAATCCGTTGATGGGCATGACCCTGAGTCCATACGCGCCGCGCTGGCAACGTCGGAACACGCGTCAAGCGCAATCCCCGAAACACGTTTCGGGGTAAGCGAGACAATCGTTCATGGAGCCGAAGGCTCCCCTGAACCGTATCGAGGAATCCCCAGCCTTCAGGCTGGGGTGACTCAAAATCGCCGCCCACATATCGTTGTGCTCCGCACTAGGAAGGGGTATGGCCTGCATTTTGAAGGTAAGCTGGAATCTCATTACCTGCCGTTGACCAGAGAACAATATGAAGAAGGCATTCAACGGATTCAGACGGAGGGCAGGTTATGAGAAAAGCTTTCGCCCAGGCAATCATCCAGAATTTTTCCGATGACGATTGTTTTTTCCTGACAGGCGACCTTGGTTTCATGGCGCTGGAAGAAGTGCGCGATGCCTTGGGCGAGCGTTTCATCAATTGCGGCGTGGCGGAACAGAGCATGATCGGTATTGCCGCCGGACTTGCGCGTGAGGGCATGCACGTGTTTGCTTACAGCATCGCGCCGTTCTGTTATGCCCGGCCTTTCGAGCAAATCCGCAACGACCTTGCTTTGACCAGACTGCCAGTATGTCTTGTCGGCAACGGGGGCGGCTACGGTTACGGCTATATGGGACCGACTCACCATGCGCTGGAAGACTGCGCCGTCATGGCCGCCTTGGGGGTGCGCTGTCTGGTTCCCGCCTTTGATGCGGACATCGTTTCGCAACTCAAAGCGCAACGCGATGGGCCGGTGTATCTTCGGCTCGGTTATGAGGTCATGCCGGATGGAGAAAACGTTCTGTCATACGCTCCCTGGCGTTGTGTTCTGCCTGGCAGTCAGGGCGTTCTGGCTGCTTTGGGGCCTCTGGCGGGAGTTGCCTGGAAAGCCTTGTCCGATTTGGATGAAGCGACTCGTCCTGCTGTATGGGCTGTGACCGAACTGCCCCTTGAAGGACGAGCCCAACCACCACAAGCCTTTCTCAAGGCAGCGGAAAGCGACACCCTCTATGTGATAGAAGAACACGCCAAGCAGGGAGGGCTGGGAATGCAGATCAGTTATTTTTTGACCGCCCACGGTCTACAGCCAAAACGGCTGATACACCGTCATGCCTTAGGCTATCCTTCCGGGCGCTATGGCTCACAAAGCTTTCATCGCAAGGAATGCGAGCTTGACGCCAATTCGCTGCGTGTGCTCGTGCTTCAACGGAAAACACCATGACCGCTTCCGCCCTTTCATCCCTTATCAAGCAACTTCCCGGCCCGATTCTTGTCATTGGTGCCAGCGGTTTCATCGGAGCCAATCTGCTGCATGCGTTGCTTGCGGAACGCGATGACGTTACCGGAACGTTCTTTTCCGGCATATCCTGGCGGTTGCGCGGTGTGCCTGCTGCACAAATCCAGTTTTGCAATCTGAACGACCCCATCAGTGTCCGCACGGTGCTCGCCTCAATCGAACCCCGCGTTATTTTCGATTGTTCCTCCTACGGCGCGTATTCCTTCGAGCAGGACGCCGAGCGCATCCACACGATCAATTACGCCAGTTTCCTTCGCCTTCTTGAAGAGATCACCCGGCTCCCCTTGCATGCCTACATTCACGCAGGGTCTTCCTCGGAATATGGGCTGAACGCCAATGCTCCGGCTGAAGACGCGCTGCTTCTTCCCAATAGCCATTACGCAGTGAGTAAATGCGCTGCCGCCGCTGCGATCAGCTATTTCGGAAAATGCAGGGATGTCCCCGTCGTCAATTTGCGGCTGTACTCGGTATATGGCTCTTTTGAGGACAGTTCCCGTCTCGTGCCTGTCTTATGCGAGCATGCATCCAGAGGAGTTTTGCCACCCTTCGCCAAGCCAGAGACCTCGCGCGACTTCATCCATATCGACGACGTGGTGGCGGCATTTATTCAGGCCGCGCTTCGCATGACGCCGGAAATCGCCGGGGAATCCTTCAATATTGGCTCTGGCGCGCAAACCTCTCTGGCTGAACTCGCGGCTCTCGCACGGGATTTGTTTCATATTGACGCTGAACCGGAATTCTCACCCGGCGCGGGTCGCACCTGGGATGTAGACATCTGGCGCGCAAATCCGGCAAAAACCAAACAACTGCTCGGTTGGACGCCCTCCATTACCTTGAAGGACGGGTTGCAAAAAACATTTGACTGGTGGAGGGAACGCCTCAAGAGCGCGAACTTCAACATGCTGACCAAGAAAGGCGAAGCACGGCCCACAAAAACCTCCATCAGCGCCGTCATCGCCTGTTACCGGGATGCCGAAGCCATTCCGATCATGTATGAACGATTAAAAACCGTGTTCAATCATCTTGGGCTGGATTACGAAATCATTTTCGTCAATGACGGTTCTCCGGACGACTCTGAGGAGCGCATTCTGAACATCAGTGCCAGGGATCCCGGTGTCATCGGTATCACACATTCCCGCAATTTTGGCTCTCAGGCGGCTTTTCGCAGTGGCATGGAACTTTGTTCAAAAGAGGCTTGCGTACTTCTCGATGGTGACTTGCAGGACCCCCCAGAGATTATTGAAAAGTTCGTTGAGGAATGGCGAGCCGGGGCGGATGTGGTTTACGGTCGCCGGGTTAAGCGCGAGATGTCCCGGTTTGTGGAATGGTGTTACAGGGCGTTCTATCGCCTTTTCGACGCCATGAGCGACATTCCGATACCGCGTCACGCCGGGGATTTCTCCCTGATGGATCGTTCTGTTGTTTATTGGCTTCTGCGCTGCACCGAACGGGACTCCTTTCTGCGGGGTCTGCGTGCCTACGTTGGGTTCAATCAGATCAGCGTGGACTATTTGCGGCCGGAGCGCATGTTTGGCAAAAGTACCAACAACTGGATCAAAAACTTCGGTTGGGCCAAAAAGGCGATATTTTCTTTCAGCCGCTTGCCTCTGCACCTTCTCACGGCTTTTGGCGGAGTCGCCTTCGTTTTCGCCGTTCTTCTGGCGCTAGTAATCTTGTTCATGCGTATTGTTTTTCCCGCGTCTGTCCCTCAAGGGGTTACAACAATGCTATTGGTATCGTTATGTTTTGGCTCGGCAACCATCCTGGGACTAGGCATCTTGGGCGAATATATCGGCAAAATTCTGGAAGAAACCAAAGCGAGGCCGCCGTTTATCAGAAGGCACATCATCAGTACGGGAAGCATAAAAAGGCTTTAGGAAATGGCCAAAAGGAGAGATTCATGAAAGAACAAAAACACAATGTAGACGTGTTCAGCCAGGATGTGACTGACGGAGGTTCTTACGCATATACAAGAGACCGACTCTCTTCCGTGTTGGCCAACAGGCGAATTACAGATGCTTTTGCCGAAATTTATCCACTAAGCGGAAAGCGCCTGCTGGATTTGGGCTGCGGGGATGGAACTTACAGCCTGGAACTGGTATCGCTTGGAGCAGATTTCGTGCTGGGGATTGATCCTTCGGAAGCGGCTGTAACTGCGGCTACGGGTAAAGCAACGCAAACTAGGCTTCTGGATAAAATACGTTTCCAGACAGGCAATATTTATAACTTGTCGTTGGATGAACGTTTCGACTGCATCGTGTTGCGCGGTGTCCTACACCACTTGCCGGATGCGGGTGTAGCCCTTCGGGCGGTAGCGCCGTTGGCCGACAATATATTGCTCATGGAGCCAAACGGCACAAATCCTGTTGTAAAAATAATAGAAAAAACATCTCAATATCATATTGAACATGAGGAGCAGTCTTTTCTGCATTCCACAGTACGTCGCTGGTTGCATGAAGCGGGTTTCAATTACCTTTCCATCAAGTTTGTGAACTTTGTTCCTTTCTTTTGTCCCGACTGGATGGCACGCCTGTTAAAATTCGTGGAACCTGTAGTTGAAAGTCTTCCTTTTATTAGAAATATCTGCTGTGGACAATACATCATATTCTCTTCAAAGCGATAATAATCATGCTATTAATAAGTAAACTGAAAACGTTGTTGTTAGATCGTCATGTGGCGTCTTCAAAAAACGATTTCTTATTATCCTTCATTTTTTTAGCGAGTCTGTTTTTTATCTTAAATCGTTTTTATACAGTTTGTTTTGAAACAAACGACGACGTTTTATTTTCCATGCTTATTCATGGTTATGGTGTTGCAAAATACTCAACAGATTTTTTACCAGCCTCGAATGTTCTGATTTCATATATATCCAGATGTCTTCCAGTCTTATTTAATATACCTGGTTATGTATCGTTTTCTATACTTCTTTTATTTATATCCTGTTGGATGATTATTTATTGTTTACTGCGAATGAATATACCCCTGATGATATCCATATTTGTTTCTATATTATTATGTTTGCGGCCAATACTTTTGCCTCAATTTACAGTGACGGCTGGGCTGCTGGCAATAGATGGGATTCTATTTGTATATCTTTACCGCCAGAATAATGATGGCTTTTATTTATTACTTGCTGGACTTTTTGCTTGTCTCTCTTTTTCATTGAGAAGTCAGCAGTTTTTTTTGGTTCTCTTGGTGTCGTTTCCACTTGTTTTATCGAAAAATTTGTTGTTTAGAGGCAAATTCATAAAATTTGTTCTTTTTATAATTGTTGTGTGTCTAGCTTTAAGTGTTACAGATTATAGGGTGAAAAACTCTCCGGAACTCAAAGAATTTACACAATTTCACTATAAAATGGCAGCAGCTACTGATTTTGGTTATACTCACAAACTCATCGAATCGCCAGAAATACTGGAAAAATACGGCTACACAATTAATGATATACGTTTGATGGATAGTTATTTTTATGTTACGGATAAATATACCGATACGACAAGCATCGACAAGATGATCAACGAAGTAGGCTTTTCTGAAAAACTGGATGTGCAGCAGGGCATAGCAGCGCTTCGCGCTTTTTTCGATCCGTCCATTTTACCTCTCGTTTTCCTGGGTTTTGTATTGATTGTGTTATTGCCTCTCTCCAGAAAACAGCGTCTTGTAATCATAAGTATTCTTTTTTTGATCTCTGGATTATTTTTCTCTATTGGAGCTATTGGTCGCCCTGGTCGGTTGCGCATGTATTTTCCAATTGCTGTGGTAATTTTATTGTGTCCACTGATACTGGCTTGTTTTGATAAATTAAAATCAAAAAATACCCTTCTTATTGTTTCGATTTCATCCTTTGTTTGTTGCCTCTTTGCGATAAAATATATGCACGATATTGCTATATACAATACTCTCTGGAGTCGACAAGTGCGACAGGATATTAAAAATCTTCCTGTTAACGAACCTATTTTCAGTTGGGGAGCTGCTTTTCCATTTGAGGCAGCTTATCCACTTTTTGGGAATTGGCAAGAATTTCAACGCTATGATGTCCGTTTATTTGGTGGTTATACTTCAGCGCCCTTTTGTAAAGAAACGACGATATTCGGGGCTGGATTCCTTGATTTAATGCACAGTCGGAACGGTGTGTTGACGTTGGAGTGGAATAGAGGTGGGTGTGTTATATTAAAAACTTTTGCACAGGAATGGCAGTTAGGCTGTCAAATTCAATGTGAACATCAAGGCATTATTCGCCCAAATAGAAATATCATTCGTGTCCAATGTGAATAATATGATTGTATGATTGTTATTCTAAATTTTCTCTCTTTGACGGTTTTTATGTTGAACATTCTGCTTGTTGAATGTGTTATTTGTTTTGATAAAGATGGTGATATATGATGACTTTTATTCCCCCCTCCCCATCACTGTTGTTTTTCATTTTATCTTCTGTTGTTGCACAATTGCTGCTCAAGGCGTCAGGCTTGTATGCCGCTGAGCATCAAGAATTTATCGGCGCATGGTTGCTGAACCCTTATCTGTGTGCAGCCATTGCGTGTTATGGCATTTCTTTTATCTGTTGGATACGTACACTCAGAGTCTTATCCCTGTCTTCGGCTTACCCTTGGACGGCTCTTATCTATGTTTTGACGCCCATAGTGGCAGTTTTGTTGTGGCAGGAACAGCTATCAATAACCTATCTTGTCGGTATGACCTGTATTCTGTGTGGAATCGGTATTACCGTAAAAGCAGGGTCAAGATGAACGGCGCGGAAATCGCTCTGGCTCTTGTTTCTGTCCTATGCAGCACAGCAGGACAAATTTTTTTCAAAACAGCGACTACCAGAGATTTTTTCAGAGCGACTCTCTTTTTGGGGTGCGGCGTTGTTCTTATGCTCGTATCCATACTCATCGTAGTAATGATCCTTCGCACCGTCCCCCTTTCCGCCCTCGTGCCCTTCGCAGCCTTGGCCTACATAACCGTCCCGCTCGCATCCATGATTGTTTTCAAGGAATCGGTGGACAAGCGTTTCTGGCTGGGTACGCTTTGCATTGTCGCCGGTGTCATGCTCACGCTGGCGTGACAGAGATCAGTGTGAAACCTTTCTTTTGACATGGAAGGGGAGCTTCGCATAATCTTTCACTCATCATAAAGGAGGGAGCCTGAAGGTTGGAGATTCCTCGATACGGTTTAGGGAGGGTTTCGGCTCCATAAACAATTGTCTCGCTTCCCCGTCATGAATGACGGGGATTGCACTTGATGCGTGTTCAAGAGTTGTCGCCTGAAAATTCTGGAAGCTGTTGATAGAAAAGGAAATGTCGTGAAGTGCCTCGTTACCGGTGCGAATGGTTTTATTGGCGCTTATCTCGTCCGCACTCTTCTTGACGCGGGTCATGAGGTCAGGGCGGTGGATTATTCGGAACCGATAGGGAACATTGCCGCCGAAGGGCTGGAAAACGTCCAGGTAGCGCGAAGCGCGGTTGATTCCGTGCTCTGGCAGGCGGTTTGCGAGGATGTGGAGGTGATTTTTCATCTCGCCGGACGCGCCCATCATGGAAGCGACTCTTCGTCGTCTGTGCGTTCGGTTTATTTCCGGGACAATTTCGAGATGACCCGTGCCCTGGCGGAAGCGGCGCTGAAGGCACGGGTACGCCGCTTTGTTTTTGTCAGTTCTGTGACTGTTTACGGTACGGGTTCGGTTACTGGTAGGGCGTTCCGGGAGGATTCGCCTGTCGCACCGCACCCTGGCGACGTTTATGCACAGTCCAAACTGGCAGCGGAGGAATTTTTGTTGTCTTGTTCCGCGCTGGAGCCGGTTGTCGTCCGTTTACCGCTTGTCTACGGCGCGGGGGTCAAGGGGAATATGGCTTTGCTCATCCGGTTGGCGCGAAGTGGCTTGCCCTTGCCGTTGGCAGGGATCGACAACCGTAGAAGTTTTATCAATATCCCCAACTGCGTGGATTTTCTCCACGCCGCCGCTTGCCATCCGGGAGCGGGCGGACGGGTTTTGCTGGCGTCTGACCGGGAGGATGTGGCGACAAAGGATTTGATCCGTATGATTGCCCGCGAATCGGGAAAATCTGCGCGGCTTTTTCCGATACCGTCCGGACTTCTCAAAATGGCCTGTTCCCTGCTTGGATTGAGCGCGCGTTTTGAGAAATTGGCGGGCAATTTTCAGGTCGATCCTGCTGCCTCCTGCGCTCTTCTCGATTGGTCGCCCAAATTTGGCTTGGCCGAAGGCGTCGCCCAGATGTGCGCGGAATGCAAAGGGGCGTGATTCGTCATGCAGCGTTTTTTCGATCTCGTTTTTTCCTTAGTCGGTTTGGTTTTGGGCGGACCGCTTCTTCTGCTGCTATGGTTCGTGGGGCTTTTCATGATTGGTTCGCCCTTGTTCCGGCAGACGCGGGTAGGCAGGCATCAAAAGCCCTTCGTCCTCGTTAAATTCCGGACGATGAGGCCAGGTACGGCCTCGGTGGCTTCGCACTTGGCCGATGCCGCTTCTATTACCCGGTGGGGGCGCTTTTTGCGCCGGACGAAGCTCGATGAATTGCCGCAGTTGTGGAATGTGTTGAAAGGCGAGATGAGCCTGGTCGGCCCGCGCCCCTGCCTTTTCAATCAGGAAGAACTTATCCAGGAGCGTGCCAAAAGGGGCGTGTTCGAGGCGCGTCCCGGCATCACCGGGCTGGCGCAGACAAGGGGAGTCGATATGTCTACCCCTGCGTTGCTGGCGGAAACAGATGCCGCCATGCTTGTCAGCCTTCGGTTGCCGGATTATTTCCGTTACATTTTTCTTACGGTTGCGGGGCGAGGGCAGGGCGACCGCGCGCCTTCTGGGTGATGGATATGTCTGCTTCGTTTCAGCAATGACTCAGCCAATCGTTACATGTAAAATGATTCTGTGTAACTCGGTTGCATTTTCTCGGTTGATAAAAACAACGTATGTCATCTGAAAAAAATTACAAAAATTCCATTTTTATAAACCCGCAGGCCGTGATGCTCATGATTTCTGCGGCTGCTACAGTTTTGATTCTGATCTGGGTTTTAAGATATAGCTTTTACGGCATTGATTTTACTGACGAGTCTTTTTATTTAGTTTGGATTTCAAACCCATTTTTATATGATGTTTCAGTTTCACAGTTTGGTTATATTTACCATCCCGTTTTCGTGCTTCTGAATGGTAATATCGCCGTCTTTCGACAGGCTAACATATTGATTACATTTGGGCTGTCATGGTGGTTGGCCTTTATTTTTTTGAAATTGCTAGTACCCGAAAACAGCGCACAAAAAGTATATTTGCATATTATGGCGGCAGGTCTGGCCATAACCTCTATTATTTTTGTTATTTACCATGCACGTTGGTTGCCAACGCCAAGTTACAATAGCTTGGCATTTCAGGCCTTGCTGGTTGCTGCCATAGGCTTACTCTTGGCCGATAAGGCCAACTCTTCCAGAAGTGCGGTCGGCTGGGTAATGATTGGCGTAGGCGGTTGGCTTGCACTCATGGCAAAACCAAGTACTGCACTTGCACTTGCTGTTGGAGTTCTTGTCTACCTTGTGATTGCACGTAAGTTTTCAGCTCGCATGATCTTGCTTGCCATCATAAGCGCGCTTGCATTGCTTCTGATTAGTGCCTTACTGATAGACGGTTCAGTATTCAAGTTTGCCGAAAGGTTGCGGTTGGGGATTGAGTTTACGCGCCTTATGGAAGGGGGGCATACGCTGAATAAAATAATTCGCATAGATTCTTTTTACATTGAGCCACGAGTAAAACTAGCAATTTTTTTCTTGGCTGTAACGTCATTTATTATGATGAGAGGTACTTATCTTGGTACAAAGAAAGGAATAGCTTTATCTCTGCTGCTATCTTTTGCATTTTTATGCCTGATTGCTCTGTTTGCTTTGGGTGTGATTCAGCGAACGGCAAGGTTTGGCGAGTTTCAAGGGATGTTGATCTTTAGCACAGTATTTTCCGCAGTAGCGATAGGCTTGGTTTTTGGGCGTAAAAAACTATTAAACAACATTTCTTCTGCACAATGGAGTCTTGCTCTGCTATTTTTTGTAATGCCACACATTTATGCGTTCGGTACGAATAGTAATTATTGGGCACAAGGGACTTCAGTTTCTATCTTTTGGCTGCTTGCCGCGCTCATTGTACTTGCTCCATTGCTTCGTGAAAAAACAGAATGGTCGTTTTTAATACCGCTTGTGATTACTGCCCAGACTGTAACAGCAATACTTTTACAAACAGGCTTTGAGCAACCATACCGGCAACCTCGCTCCCTCAGGCAAAATGATTCCATAGCAGAAATCGGGGCTACAGGCTCAAACCTGGTGCTCTCGGCCGGATACGCTCAATACCTTGAAGATGCCAAGGCCGCTGCGAAAGATGCTGGCTTTGAAGCGGGTACCCCAATGATTGATTTGTCTGGCCAGTCACCTGGAATTCTTTTTGCATTAAGAGCCGAGAGTATCGGTAAAGCCTGGATCATTGGTAGGTATCCAGGCAGCTTGAACGTAGCCAGGGCAGTTTTGGGCCGTACATCGTGTAGGCAAATTGCCGCTGCCTGGGTACTGTTTGAGCCGGATGGCCCGCGTAGCATCCCGGTTGAGGTTATGCCCAGTTTGGGTGCCGAATTTCCCGAAAACTATAAAGTTGCAGGCTCTTGGCAAACGGCCGAAGGGGCTGGTGGTTATACGGCCAGCAGAACTCAGGTTCTGTACTCTCCCATCGCGCCAAACGAAACGCTGGAGGCTTGCCGGGCCATCCGAAAAAAAGGTGAGGAATGAAGAAGTAGCTATCGTTCAGTCACATCATTCAGGAATGCTCCTTTGCTCAGTATTTTCTATATTGGTGTATCCATATCACAGTTTGCGTTATTCTATATTACTTATTTGTTCAACGAACTTACCATTCATTGCTCCGTAAAACACCTGAAGAGCAGATACATGCTCTAAAACGGAAATGGATATGGTAAAATTGCCTTTGGTTTGACGGCTTTGGAGTAGGTATGAATCGTCTCCTCGACTACCTGTATATTTTTGTCACTATAGCCTTCACGGTATATGGGCAGTTGATTCTCAAGTGGCGTATCGCGCAATTTGGCTCTCTTCCAACGGGACTGACAGACAAACTAAAGTTTCTTGTCTCGCTTCTTTTCGATCCGGCGATTTTTTCAGGATTTGTGGCAGCTTTTTTGGCCTCTCTCGCATGGATGGCCGCCATGACAAAGTTCGATTTAAGCCATGCCTACCCTTTCATGAGTCTCAATTTTGTTGTGGTTTTGCTGCTGAGTGGCTGGATATTGAGTGAGCCAATGTCCTTTCAAAAAACGATAGGCGTTGCTTTAATTGTTATTGGCACTGTGGTTGCTGCCCGTGCTTGACGATGGAAAAAAATGAATAAAAAAATCCCGTTCAACTGGCCGCACATGACAGGCAAGGAACTTTTCTATATTGCCGAGGCGCATTTCAATGGCCGTCTGGCCGGAGATGGGCCTTTCACCAAACGCTGTCATGAGTGGTTGGAAAAGCATACTGGATGCGATATAGCCCTGCTAACTCATTCCTGTACTGCCGCACTTGATATGGCAGCCTTGTTGCTGGAAATTCAACCTGGCGACGAGATTATCATGCCGTCATATACTTTTGTATCTACGGCTAACGCTTTTGTGCTTCGCGGAGGGATACCAGTTTTTGTGGATATCCGGGAAGACACTCTGAATCTGGACGAAAGGCTTCTTGAGTCGGTAATAACCCCACGGACTCGCGCCATTGTGCCGGTGCACTACGCAGGCGTAGCCTGTGAGATGGACACCATTATGGAGATTGCCAAGCGTCACCATTTGCGGGTTGTCGAGGACGCCGCGCAGGGTGTGATGGCCTCCTATAAGGGGAAGGCACTGGGAAGCATCGGGGATATTGGCGCTTACAGTTTTCATGAAACCAAAAATGTGATCTCAGGTGAAGGAGGCGCTTTGCTCGTAAATGATCCTTCCTTGGCATTGCGGGCTGAAATCATCCGGGAGAAAGGTACTGATCGCAGCCGTTTTTTCCGGGGCGAAGTGGATAAATACACATGGCAGGAGATGGGTTCTTCATTTTTGCCTGGAGAACTGATTGCCGCCTTCTTGTGGGCACAACTTGAAGAAGCGGATCGCATTACCAAGGAACGGTTTGGAAGCTGGCAAAAATATCATGAGCTTCTTGAACCACTTGAAGCCAAGGGAATCCTGCGTCGCCCAATTGTTCCCTGTGAATGCCAGCATAACGCTCACATGTATTACATTTTGTTGGCTCCGGAAATCGACAGACAGAAAGTACTCGACGAATTCAAGAGAAACAACATTTGGTCTGTTTTCCAATACGTACCTTTGCATTCCTCCCCTGCAGGTATGCGGTATGGGCGTACCCATGGCAACTTGGAAGTCACGAACCGTCAGTCCGGGAGACTGGTGCGATTGCCGCTGTATATTGGTTTGTCAGTAGAACAACAAAACCGTGTCGTTGATGTTTTGCGCGATATTGTCAACTGATCTGTTGTGCACAAAATTCCCCTCTCCCCTTGTGGGAGAGGGTGCCCCGAAGGGGCGGGAGAGGGGGGGGGTGGAGGCAGCATTGACCCCTCTCCCACAAGGGGAGAGGGATAAGGGGGTGCCGCACTCACATGGGTCTGTATAGGACTAAACAAAAAACGCTCTAGCTTGACCGAAGGCATTGCCCAGATGTGTGTGGGATGCGAAGGGACGTGACTAAACGTCTAACCGATTTCTACCCGGTTGCGCCCGTTGCGCTTGGCTTCATACAGGGCGTGGTCGGCGCGTGACAGCGTTTTGTCGGCGCTGGGGTCGGTATGGTTCATGATGGTGACGCCAATGCTGGCGGTGACGCGGATGGGTACGTCGTTGTAAGTGAGTGGGGTCTCTTCGAGCACCTTGCGTATCCGTTCGGCGAGGCCAAGCGCGCCTTCGCGGTTGGACTGCGGCATCAGGATGGCAAACTCCTCGCCTCCCAGGCGGGCCAGCATGTCGGATTCACGCAGGAGCTTGCGCGCCTGTCGCACGACGTGGCAGAGCACGGCATCGCCAGCGGCATGGGTATATGTGTCGTTGATCTGCTTGAAATGGTCGATGTCGATCATCAGGACGGCGGCCTCGCCTGGGTAACGCGTCAGGCGCGCGCGTTCGCGTTCGATGCTCTCGAAAAAGGCGCGGCGGTTGGGGATGCCGGTGAGCGGGTCGGATGTAGCCAGTTGCCAGAGTTCGCGTGCGTGGCGTTTGCGCTGCGAGATGTCGCGGTAGATGTAGAGGAAACCGATCAGGTTTTCTTGCAGGCGGATCGGGATGAAATCGCGCTCGATCCAGCGGCCATCCTTGAAGCGGATTTCTTCTCCATACGAAGGGCGGGCGGCTGCGCGCATTTCTTCGACATGATCCAGGAAAACCTGGCTGTCCTCGGCAACGCGGCTGCTGAACACCATCAAGGGGTGTACGGGCTTGCCCAGGACGTATTCTTCGGTTCCCGGTAGGCCGAGCAGTTCAAATACGTCCTGGTTGAGCAGGACGATACGGCCCTGGAGGTCTTCCATGATGAGCGAGCCGGGGAAGTTTTCCACTACGGCATTGAGATGGGAGTGCGCGATTGCGAGTTCCTCGCGCGCCGCTTTTTGTTGAGTGAAATCCTGCTTGGTGGCGACGAAGTGCTGGATGACGCCTTCGCTGTCGAGCGCGGGTGCGATGGTGAGCAGTTCGTCGTAAAGACTGCCGTCCTTGCGCCGATTGATGAGTTCTCCGTGCCAGACTCGGCCGGAAAGGATGGTTTGCCACATGTGCGCGTAAAAGGCCTTGTCCTGCTTCCCGGACTTGGTCAGGATGCCCGGATGTTTGCCGATGGCCTCGGCTGCCGTGTAACCGGTCAAGGTGGTGAGAGCCGGGTTGCTCCATTCAATGATGCCATTCGGTTTTGTAATGACGATGGCGTTTGCACAGGCGTTGAGCGAACTTTCCAATAAAGAGCGTTGTGCTTCGATTTTGGAGAGCCGTTCGCGCTGATGGCGGTTGGCGTGACGGAAAAACAGATAACCGAAAAGCACACAGGTCATGCCGATGATCATCAGCAGCATGATGGTCATGTTGTTACGCTGAACTTTAATGACAGTATCTTTTAGCAATTTGTCGCGGTCAACAGTCCAGGTGATGCCGACGGGTAATTGCGGGTGCCGACGGTGGGCAACGATCAAGTGTCGGGCATCGATTGCCGTCAGTTCCCTTGCGCCAGAAAACTCCCCGTTCTGCCAGCGTTTGACGGTGTCGCGTTCAAACATCAACAGGGCGGGATCCGTCTGCATGGTATCGAACAGCCGCAAGCCATCGGAGCGCAGCAGCGCGATACGGGGGAACAGCGTATCGGGTACGTTGGCGATCCGGTGCAGCAGGTATCCGATATCAAGGGTAGCGACCAGGGTTTTTTCCTCTTCGTTGGTATCAAACAGACGGGTGTGGATGATCGGGATGAAACCCTGGTTTGGGGTGCTTTTGGCGTTGTCGGTCAGGGGGGTGCCATCGGAAAAGTCATACCCCATGTGCGCCGGGCCTACGCGGAATAAGTCACCGGACGATTGTGGATAGACAGGGCAGGGGCTGAGGTCGAGGATGCGCCCGATATTGCCCGCCGACGTGCTGACGGTGATCTTGCCTTGCGGGTCGATGAGCGAGATCGAATTCAGGTAAGGAGCGTTGTTCAGGACGCTCAGGAGGGTGTCGGTTTGGATGGGCTTGCTTGCGGCGGTATCGAGCACGGTTCTCAGGCTGTGGTCGATGTTTTGCAGCAACAGGCCGATATCGTGGCTGATATAGGCCGTATCGCGCTCGGCGATGGAGAGATGAATTTTATTTTGCTGCCTGATCTGGACATCGGACTGGTACAGATACACCAGGACACACAGCACTACGCACAACACGAATACGGCGGCGAAGGCAAAATCGGCGGCAAGGAAGCGGAGACGTTTGTTCAGTTTGTCCATCGTGTGCCAGAGCGCAAACGCTGAGACGATAACACGCCACCGGGCAGGAGTGCGTGATGCGCGGTTTGCGGTTTATCCCTATCCCAGAAAGAGCCGGTAGGCGGGGTTGTGGGTTTCTTCGGTGTATGCGTAACCGGGCTGGCGGAGAAATTCGGCAAAACTGGCCTTATCGCCTGGCGGAACCTGCATGCCGACGAGTACGCGCCCGAAATCCGCGCCATGGTTGCGATAATGGAACAGGCTGATGTTCCAGTCCGAACGCAGGCGGGAGAGAAAATCCATCAGCGCGCCGGGGCGCTCCGGGAAGATGAAGCGGTAGAGCACTTCGTTTTCGGCTTGCGGGGCGTGGCCGCCGACCATGTAACGAATGTGGGTTTTAGCCATTTCGTTGTCGGTGAGGTCGACGGCAGGCAGTTGGTGGCGTTCGAGCAGTTCGACGAGCCGGGCGGCTTCGGTGCGGTTGTGGATGCTGACGCCGACGAAGATGTGCGCCTTCTCGGCGTCGGCATAGCGGTAGTTGAATTCGGTGATGCTGCGGTTGCCGAGGAGTTGGCAGAACTTGCGGAATGACCCTGGCTGCTCGGGAATCGTCACGGCCAGCACGGCTTCGCGCTGCTCGCCCAGTTCGGCGCGCTCGGCAACGAAGCGCAGGCGGTCGAAATTCATGTTCGCCCCCGAGGCGACCGCGATCAGGTTCTTGTCCCGCAGTTTGTGTTGATGCGCGTAAGCCTTGGCTCCGGCCACGGCGAGCGCGCCAGAGGGTTCGAGGATGGAGCGGGTGTCTTCAAACACATCCTTGATCGAGGCGCAGATGGCGTCGTTATCGACTTCGATGATCTCATCGACGTATTGCTGGCAGAGGCGGAAGGTTTCGTCGCCTACGCGTTTGACAGCGGTTCCGTCGGCGAATAGGCCGACCTGTTCCAGCGTTACCGGATGCCCGGCGGCAAGCGATTGCGCCATCGCGTTGGCATCGACGGTTTCTACGCCGATGATCCGGATTTCCGGGCGCAAGCGTTTGATGTAGGCCGCGACCCCGGC
Organism: Betaproteobacteria bacterium; assembly: GCA_009782565.1. Taxonomy (GTDB): domain Bacteria; phylum Pseudomonadota; class Gammaproteobacteria; order Burkholderiales; family Rhodocyclaceae; genus WRNU01. The sequence goes on along the minus strand of WRIU01000004.1, from coordinate 109,523 downwards.
AATGAGGCCGCCACCGCCGATTGCACAGAACACGGCGTGGACCGGTTCAGGATGGGCGCGCAGGATTTCCATCCCGATCGTGCCTTGTCCGGCGATGACGTCCGGGTCGTCATAGGGGTGGACGAAACTTAGCTTTTCGCGTTTTTCGAGATCAATGGCGTGGGTATAGGCATCGGAGTAGGACTCGCCCGCCAGGACGACTTCGCCGCCGCGCGCGCGTACCGCGTCGATCTTGATCTGCGGCGTGGTTCCGGGCATGACGATGACGGCCCGCGTACCGAGCTTTTGCGCCGATAGCGCCACGCCCTGGGCGTGGTTGCCCGCCGAGGCGCAGATCACCCCGCGTTTGAGCGCCTGCGGCGAAAGGTGCGCCATCTTGTTATAGGCCCCTCGCAGCTTAAAGCTGAATACCGGCTGCATATCTTCGCGCTTGAGGAGAATGCGGTTGGAAGTCCGGGCGGAAAGGCCGGCGGCGAGATCGAGCGGCGTTTCGATGGCAACGTCGTATACCCTGGCGTTGAGAATGCGTTCCAGATAGTCGGGGGCGCGGGTCATGGCATGCCTCGAAGTTGTCTTGGAAAGGATACTGGATACGGTGGTCAGTTAAGTGGGCGCACCGTCTTCCGGGTCGGCCCGCCAGCCGGTCAGCAGGGCATGGAGGGCATCGGTATCGGCAGCGGCAAGCAGTCGTTCGCGGAAAGCCGGGCTGCTGAACATCTGCGCCAGTTCCGCCAGGATATTGAGATGGGTGTCGTTGGCATTGCAGGGAACCAGCAACACGAAGATGAGCCTGACCGGCTCATCGTCGAAGGCGTCGAACGGGATGGGCGTGACCAGCCGGATGAATGCGCCCGCAACCTCGTCCAGCCCCTCGATGCGGCTGTGCGGGATGGCGACGCCGTGGCCGAGCCCGGTGGAACCCAGGCGCTCGCGGGCGAAGAGCTTTTCAAAAACGGGACTGCGGTCGAGCCCCTGTTGCGCCTCAAACAGCAGCGCGGCTTCTTCAAAAACACGCTTTTTACTGGTGGCATCGGACTCGGCCACGACATTGGCGTATGGCAGGATAGAGGCGATGAAGCTCATGAAATGAAGCCTGTACATTGGGCGGCTGCCTTGGGCAGCCGCTATGGCACTTTCCCGAAGGGACGTGGAATGAGTATCAGCGTTCTGCCGCGAACCTGTGCGAGTCGTGATGGTGTTCGCTAATCTTCTGTTTGTGCTTCTGCATCTGGCGGCTGAGTTTGTCGGCCAGGGCATCAATGGCGGCGTACAGGTCGGCATCGACGCATTCGACGTGGATGTCCTTGCCGCGCAGATGGACGGTGACTTCGGCTTTCTGGTTGAGTTTATCGACGGATAGAATCACGTTAACACTGGTGACATTGTCGGAATGGCGGACGACACGATCGATTTTTTCCGATGTGTAGGCATGGATGGCATCCGTGACTTCGACATGGTGGCCGGTGATGTTGAGATTCATGCTGGCTCCTCTTTGGTGGGTGTTTATTGACAGGCAGCTAAAGGGTTTTACGCTGGCTGACGGCGGGAATATTGAGGGAAGTGCGGTATTTGACGATAGTGCGCCGCGCGACCACAATGCCCTGCTCATTGAGCAGGTCGGCGATTTTTGCGTCGGACAGGGGTTTTTTCTTGTCTTCGGCATCGATGATCTGACGGATCAGGGCGCGAATCGCTGTCGAAGACGCCGCGCCGCCGGTATCGGTCGAAACGTGGCTGCCGAAGAAATACTTGAGTTCAAACACGCCGCGCGGCGTCGCCATATATTTCTGGGTGGTTACGCGAGATACGGTGGATTCGTGCAATTCGAGCTGGTCTGCGACCTCCCGGAGGGTCAGTGGCCTCATTGCCACCTCGCCATGATCGAAGAACTGCCGTTGCTGGTCAACGATTGTCTGCGAGACGCGGAGAATTGTGTCAAATCTTTGCTGGACGTTTTTGATGAGCCAGCGCGCTTCCTGCAATTGCCCGGAAAGGGCGCTTGCCTGCCCCCGGTTTTTCCGCAGCAACGCGCTGTAGAGTTGGTTGACCCGTAGTTTGGGCACAGCCTCGGCGTTGAGGCTTGCTATCCAGCGCCCGCGAATCTTGCGTACGTTGACATCGGGCAACACGTAGCGGGGCGGTGCACCCGAATGGCGGGAGCCGGGGTGCGGGTCGAGGCCGAGGATCAACGCTTGTGCCGCGCGCAGGGTTTCGTCTTCGCAGCCGGTCGTGCGCCGGATCTGAGCGAAATTGCGATCGGCCAGCCATTCGATGTGGTGCTCGATGATGATGAGCGCCAGGTTGCGCCCAGGCGAGACGGGCAGCGCCCGAAGTTGCAGGCTTAGGCATTCCTGCGGGGAGCGCGCGCCAACGCCGGTGGGATCGAGTTGCTGTACATGACGCAGTGCAATTACGAGATCGTCGGGCTCGAATTCGAGTTCAGGCGGCAGCAGCTCAAACAGTTCATCCAATTCCTGGTGCAGATAGCCGTCCTCATCGAGCGCCTCGATGATGAAGCGCACCAGCATGCGGTCGCGATCAGACAGTGGCGAGAGCGCCACCTGGGCGCCCAGGTGCTCGCGCAGTGAGGCGCTCGCGGCTTGGACTTCCTGGAAATCGAAATCTTCGTCTTCGCTTCTGTTCGGAACGTTGCTACTGGCATCCGACCAGTCGATCCTTTCTTCGTATCCGGCATTGTCGCCGGGCGCGGAGAATTCTGATTCATTACCCCGTTCGTCGGTTGTTTGCCTTGATGCGGTTTCGCTTTCCGCGCCGAACGGGCCGGATGCGATGTCCTGGGATCCGAAAAATGCGCCCTCGCCGCTTTCCTCGCGTTCGAGCATCGGGTTTTCCAGCAGGAAGCGTTCGATTTCCTGGTTCAGTTCCAGCGTCGAGAGTTGCAACAACTTGATCGACTGCTGCAATTGCGGCGTCAGGGTCAGGTGTTGCGAGAGCTTGAGCTGGAGCGTCGGTTTCATGCGCTTAAAGGCTCAGAGCTGGAAATGTTCGCCAAGGTAGACCTGGCGAACCTGTTCGTTGGCGATGATGTCGGCGGGATACCCCCCGGCCAGCACCCGGCCTTCGCTGATGATCGTGGCGTGGTCGCAGATGCCCAGGGTCTCACGCACATTGTGGTCGGTAATCAGTACGCCGATGCCGCGCTCCTTGAGAAAACGGATGATCTTCTGGATGTCGATTACCGCAATGGGGTCGACCCCCGCGAAAGGTTCGTCGAGCAGGATCAGGCGGGGGGACGTCGCCAGCGCCCGCGCAATCTCGCAGCGCCGCCGTTCGCCGCCGGAGAGCGAAATGGCGGTGTTGTCGCGCAGATGTGAGATGCCCAACTCGACGAGAAGTTCATCGAGGCGCTGGGCGGTTTGTTTTTCTTCCAGTCCCTGAAGTTCAAGCACGGCGCGGATGTTTTCGGCCACGGTGAGCTTGCGGAACACGCTCATTTCCTGCGGCAGGTAAGAGAGCCCAAGCCGCGCGCGGGCATGGATGGGCAGGTGGGTGATCCGCTCGCCGCCAAGGTGGATTTCGCCGCCGTCGCTACGCACGAGGCCGACGATCATGTAGAAGCAGGTGGTTTTGCCTGCGCCGTTGGGGCCGAGCAATCCTGCAATTTCGCCGGGTTTGACCTCGAACGAAACGTCATGCACGACGGTGCGTGCCTTATAGCGTTTGCGGAGGCCGGTTGCTGTCAGCAGGCTCATGATGCCCCATCTTCCTCGTTTTCTTCAGGCGTGCCGTGGAGCACGGCACGGACGGTGTCGGTAGCGAAACCGCGCGCAAGCAGGAAGCGGGTTTGCCGCGTCCATTCGCGGGCGTCAAGGGGCAGGGCGGAATACCGGGACTGCCATACTGCGCGCGCGCGTTCGAGTTCGCTTGCCATGTCGCCGTTTGCAAGCGCTTCTTCGATCAGTTCGCGCGCCAGGCCGCGCCGGGTGAGTTCATGCCGCAACCGAACGCGGCCAAAGCGCCCCGCGTGGGTGCGTACCCAATTTTCAGCCATGCGCGCGTCGGATTGAAGAGATAGCTCGCCCATGCGGTTCAGTACGGTTTCGATTTCCTCGTCCGTGCCGTAAGGCGCGAGCTTTGTCGCCAGTTCGGCGCGGCTGTAGTCGCGCCGGGAGAGGCAGCGCAAGGCCCGCTCGCGCAGGTTTGGCTTACTCATGGTGCGGATGATGGGGCGTTCTATTATTTATTTATTTAGCGGTGTCAGGTTTGGCGGATTCAGGCTTCGCTGGTTTGGTGGCGGGCAATTCGGGCAGACCGACGGCCAGCCGCACCCGGTTTTCGATCTCAACGGCCATGACCGGATTGTTGCGGAGGAATTCGCGCGTGTTGTCCTTGCCTTGGCCGATCTTGTTGCCCTTGTAGGCGTACCAGGCTCCGGATTTGTCGACGATGCTGTGCGCGACGCCTAAGTCGATGATCTCGCCTTCGCGCGAGATGCCCTCGCCGTAGAGAATGTCGAAATGCGCCTCCTTGAATGGGGGAGAGACCTTATTCTTGACGACCTTGACCTTGGTTTCGGAACCCACGATTACGTCGTTTTTCTTGATCCCGCCGGTACGGCGGATGTCCATGCGTACCGAGGCGTAGAACTTGAGCGCATTGCCGCCGGTGGTAGTCTCAGGGCTGCCGTACATGACGCCGATCTTCATCCGTATTTGGTTGATAAAAATGACCAGGGTATTGGTGCGCTTGATGTTGGCGGTGAGTTTACGCAACGCCTGGCTCATCAGGCGGGCTTGCAGGCCGGGAAGTTGGTCGCCCATCTCGCCTTCGATTTCGGCCTTAGGCGTGAGCGCGGCTACTGAGTCGATCACGACGATATCCACACCGCCAGAGCGCACCAGCATATCGGCGATTTCCAGTGCCTGTTCGCCGGTATCGGGCTGCGAGATCAGCAAGTCCTTGATTTTGACCCCAAGCTTTTCGGCGTAGACGACATCAAGCGCATGTTCGGCGTCGATGAAGGCCGCTGTGCCGCCGAGTTTCTGCATCTCTGCGATGACCTGGAGCGTGAGGGTGGTTTTACCGGAAGATTCCGGCCCGTAGATTTCGACGACCCGCCCGCGCGGCAAGCCGCCTAGCCCTAGCGCGATGTCCAGTCCGAGCGAGCCGGTCGATACGGTCTGAATATCGCGCTCGATGCTGTCGTCCCCCATCCGCATGATCGAACCCTTGCCGAACTGCTTTTCGATCTGCGCCAGCGCGGCGGCGAGTGCCTTGGCCTTGTTGTCGTCCATGAACCGTCCTGTTTCTTTCTTCAGTTGAGGTTACGAATTATGGCATAAATATTGCAGAGCCGATCTACGTTCTTCTCGTGCCGCCGCCGCGAAATTCCTGGTGTACCGAAAGGTTCAGGTCTTTCCTGGGACAAAAAATGTGCGGGACGGGTTGGAAACGCAATGTCCGGAGACTTTCTCCGGCGCGCCGCTATAGTACCCTAATTGTTGCATATATAAAAATAGAGTCTGATACAGATGATTATTTTCGTTTGTAGTATTTTTTGCATGACAAAAATTATCGTATCATGGACATTTCCACCACATTCCCGGTTTCTGCGGCTTTTTTGATAAGGACTGGGCGCACTTTCTCATGACAGTGCTAGAATCCTCCGGGCTGATATGGCATCGTCCGGTTGTTCCAGCAACAACGCTTGTCTTGTCCCACAGTAACAATAACCCTGTCCAATTGAGGAAAAGCATGAATAAAGGTGAATTCGTCGAAGCATTGGCCGATCGTCTGGATATTCCGCGTGCTCAGGCCGAGCGTGCACTGACTGGGGTGCTGGAGATCATATCCGAGCAACTGGTCAAGGGCGACAAGGTGGCCTTTACCGGTTTCGGGTCGTTTGAAGTTTCCGGTCGCGCGGCGCGTACGGGCCGTAATCCACAGACGGGCGCGGCAATCAAGATTGCCGCATCGAAAGTGCCCAAGTTTTCCGCTGGCGCGACCCTGAAGGCCGCCGTCAATGCCAGCAAAGGTAAGCGCTGAGCTGATTTGAGAGATGTTGAACGAAAAACCGGCAGAGGCGATCGCCTCTGCCGGTTTTTTTATTGCCACTCAAAGAAGGTCTTCTGGGAGTTGCCCCGCAAGGTTGGTGCTTCAGCCGCGCTCGTTTTTGCCCGGCCCCTGCGCGCGCGTAACGGCGACTTCTTCGGGGCGTAGGCTGGCCGCCGCGCGGTCGAGTACGCCGTTGATGAATTTGTGCCCGTCTGCTGCGCCGTATTTTTTTGCCAGTTCGATGGCTTCGTTGATGATGACGCGGTAGGGCGTCCCGATGTCGTGGCGTAGCTCGAAGACGCTCAACAACAGGATCGCGTGTTCGACCGGCGAGAGTTCCGCGACGGCACGCGTGAGTAGCGGTTCGATGATTTCGCGCGCCTCGGGAGCTTCACGCGCCGCGCCTTGCAGCAGGGCAGCGAAGAATTCGGCGTCCGGCGGGGTGCGCGAACTGGTTTTTCTTTCCGAGGGCTTGCCTTCCCGCACGGCGCTGGCGAGAAGTTCTTCGATAGCGAGTAATTGCGCTTGCGGCGACGACAGCGAAAGCCCGACGGATGGCGCTCGTATTTCTTCCATGGGCGTCTCCCTGGGCTCGTTCAGCAGCCACTGGTAGAGGCCTTGCAGCGCGAGTTCGCGTGCCCGGTGCCGCGCGGCGATTTCCCGTCGTCCTTCCCGGCTCATGGCATTGCCTTCAGCAGCTTGGCCATCTCGACTGCCGCGCGCGCGCAGTCTCTGCCCTTGTCATGGTTTCGCGCCAGCGCCTGATCATCGTCTTCGGTGGTCAGTACGCCGTTGGCAATTGGCAGTCCGCTGTCAAGCGCGACCTGGGAGATACCCGCGCCCATTTCATTGGAAACCAGCTCAAAGTGGTAAGTCTCGCCACGGATGACCGCGCCAAGCGCCACTAGCGCGTCGAACTGGCCGCTACGGGCAAGGCGTTGCAGCGCCAGCGGAATTTCGAGCGCGCCGGGTACGGTGGCAATCCGGATTGCGGCGGGGGCGACGCCGAGGGCGCGCAATTCCTCGATGCAGGCTGAAAGCAGCCCTTCGCCCACATCCGGGTTGAAGCGGCTCATGACGATGCCGATGCGAAGCCCTTGGCCGTCGAGGTCAATATCGTATTCAGTAATACCGTCGTAGCGGGACATGGTGTCGTGCAGGGAGAAAAAGCGAAAAGGGTTTGAGTTCAGTCAGACTTGCGGGAGGGGGCGGGCAGGGCATCCCGGTTGCCGCATGGTTCCGGATGCGTGAGAAAGCCCGTGATTTCGAGTCCAAAACCGGCCATGTTGGGAATCTTGCGTGGGCTGGACAGCAAGCGCATCTTGCCGACGTTGAGGCTGCGTAGGATTTGCGCGCCGACTCCTGAGAGCCTCGCGTCCCAGCGTGGCTGCGGCGCGCCGCAACCGGTGAGGTGGTCGAGCAGTTCCTGCCCGGTTTGTGGGCGGTACAGAAGCACGACGACGCCTGCCTCGGCTTCGGCCAGCCCTGTGAACGCCTGGTGAAGCGGAAAGGAATGGCTGCCGGGGGAAAAATCGAGAAAATCGACGAAAGAAACCGACTCATGTACGCGAACGAAGGTTTCAACCTCTGGGCGGATGTCGCCGTGGTAGACCGCGAAATGTACGTCATCCGAGGTTTTGTCACGGAAGGCCGCGAGGTGGAAATGCCCGTAAGGCGTGTCGATTTCTTTGTCTGCGATGCGCTCGATCAACCGTTCGTTGGCGGCGCGGTATTCGATGAGGTCGCGGATGGCTCCGATCTTGAGTTTGTGCCTACGGGCAAATTCGACCAGATCGGGCAGCCGCGCCATCGTGCCGTCTTCCTTGAGCACTTCGCAGATGACTGCTGCCGGTTCCAGCCCGGCAAGCTGGGCAAGGTCGCAACCGGCTTCGGTGTGGCCCGCGCGGATCAGTACGCCGCCCTTCTGGGCGGTGAGCGGAAAGATGTGACCGGGCGTTACGATGTCTTCCGGTTTGGCGTGGCGGGCAACGGCCACCTGAATCGTGTGGGCGCGGTCGTAGGCTGAGATGCCTGTCGTCACGCCGGAGGCGGCTTCGATGGAGGCGGTAAAGGCCGTGCCGTACTGGGCGCGGTTGTCCTTGACCATTTGTTCGAGGCCGAGTTGTTCGCAACGCTCGGCGGTGAGCGTCAGGCAGACGAGGCCGCGACCATGCGTGACCATGAAATTGATGGCTTCCGGGGTGACGAATTCGGCGGCCATCAGCAGGTCGCCTTCGTTCTCGCGCTCTTCCTCGTCGACGAGCACGACGACGCGCCCGGCTTTGATCTCGGCGATGATCTCGGAAATTGGGGACAGGGCGCTTTTGTGTGCGGTGGTTTGCATCGGGATGTTATGGATTTGCGCGCTCATTTTTTGGCTCAACGTAATTTGGGAAGAAGGCAGGTACGGGAAACTCAGACAGCGTTTTCCGCATCCTGTTCTTCGCGCCAAGCCATCATACGCTCGACGTAACGGGCAATGAGGTCGATTTCGAGGTTGACCTTGTCACCCGTTTTCAGATGCTTGAAATTGGTGACGGCAATCGTGTGCGGGATCAGGTTAATCGAAAAATCGCGCCCGTGGACGTCATTGACCGTCAGGCTCACGCCGTTGACGGTGACGGAACCTTTGCGCGCGATGTAACCCGCGATGGAGTCCGGTGCGCGCACGGCCAGTTCAAAACTCTCTGCCAGAGGCGCGAAATTCATGATTTCGCCGATACCGTCCACATGCCCTGTGACCAGATGGCCGCCGATGAGGCCGTTCAAGGCGAGCGCCTTTTCGAGATTGAGCGCGCTGCCCACACGATCCAACCCGACCGAACAGTTGAGGGTTTCGCGCGAAACGTCGAATTTCACCCGGTTGCCGTCAAGCGCGATCACGGTCAGGCACACGCCACTGTTGGCGATACTGTCGCCGAGGGCGACGCCATCGAGGTCAAGCCCGCCGGTCTCTACGGTGAGACGCAGCCCGTCGCCCAAGGGTTCGATCTGTTCGATATGGCCGACCGCAGCCACGATACCGGAGAACATAAGAGTACGGAAGGATGAAAAATGATTAATTATAGCCCGAAAGCGACGCCAGCGCACGGTCGAGCAGTGCGGAGAATTTGGCGGCGGGCATGAATCCCACTACACGCAGATCGTCGCGTGGCTGGCCGTCCATGCTGAAAAACACAATGCCAGGGGGGCCGACGAGGCCAAAGCGCCCGAGCAGCGCCTTGTGTGAATTATTGTAGGCGGTGACGTCGACCCGCAGCAGCCGCATGCGCGCCATCCGCGCAGCGACGGCCGGGTCGCTGAAGGTATCGCGTTCCATCTCTTTGCAGGCGGCGCACCAATCGGCATAAAAATCGAGAAGAACTGGGCGGTCGTCGGGGGCTTTCAATCGGGCATCGAGTTCGATTTCGGAACTGATGTTCTCGAAAGCGGGCAAGGTCGCCGCGTCAGGATGTGCGAAGAAAAGCCCCGGCAACACCGGCGAGGCTATCCATAGCGCGACTGCCAGCAACAGTACGCCCGCCGCTTTCCGGACTCTCTCCATCCACGGTCCGGCCTTGGGCAGCAATGAATGTGCCGCCAGCGCCACAATGATGAGCGGTACGCCCATGCCCAGCGCGAGCGCGAAGAGCGCCAGCCCGCCCAGTACCGCGTCGCCGGTTTTACCGATGTAAAGCAGCGCCCCCGCAAGGGGCGCCGTGACGCAGGGGCTGACGATCAGCGCCGAAACTGCGCCCATCAGCGCCACGCCGCCGAGGTGGCCGCCCTTTTCGCGATTGGCGGCATGGGTGAGCCGGTTTTGCAGCGCTACCGGCAGTCGCAGTTCAAAGAGGCCGAACATCGACAGCGCCAGCAGCACGAACAGCAGGGCGAAAACCAATGGGATCCAGGTGTTTTGCAACGCGGCTGCAAACAGGGAGCCGGTCAGTCCGGCAACGACGCCCGCCAGGGCGTAAACAAGCGCCATGCCAAGTACGTAGGCAATCGAGAGCGCCAGCGCGCGCGGACGCGAGACGGAACCGCCCGACCCGACGATGATGCCGGACAAAATCGGAATCATCGGAAAAACGCAAGGTGTAAACGCCAGCAACAGGCCGAGTCCGAAAAAAATGGCCAATGCCAGTGGCGCACCTGCAGAAGAAAGCAACCCGGCCAGCCGCCCGCTTTCATTGCCGCTGTCGTTCGTTGGGCTATTCGCGCTGCTGTCGCTGCCGCTGCCGCCATTTTCCGCAAATGCGGCCAGTTCAATTTCAGCACGCTGTACCGTGGGGGGATAGCATATGCCGCCCTCCCAACAGCCCTGGCTCGTTACGGCCAGTGTGAAGCGTTCGGTTCCTGGCGGCGCGCTAACCGGCAAGCGCATACGCAGTTGGCCGCGATAGGTTTCGACTTCTCCAAAAATGGGGTCATTTTTGCGCTCGCCGGTCGGTCGGTCGGCGTGACCGAGGGTGATCTCGGCAGGGATTGCCGCAAACGCGAAACGTTCGCCATAAAGGTAGTAATTGGGCGCGATTTCAAAGAGGACTTCCACAGCGTCAGGGCTGACCGCGCGCGCACGCATGGCAAAGGCTTTTTCTGCTGCGAGCGGCTCGTCGGCTTGCGCGCACGGCGCGCAAAGCGCCAGCAGACACATGAAGAAGAAAGCGAAAGCGGCAAGCGGCGGGCGTCGGAAAATTGGCATGAGGCGAGGCGCAAGATCAAGCAGTGGCGGATGGCGGCAGGTTCGGCATCGTAACCGAAGCGGCCACCCAGTCAAGATAAGCGGGCAGTCCGCATGCGACGGGCAGTGCGATCAATTCCGGGACTTCGTATGGGTGCATGGCCTGTACCGCCGCTTCAAGCGCCGGGTAACGGTCGCGGGTGGTCTTGATGAGCAGGGGTATCTCGCTGGCCGTCTCGACCATGCCCTGCCAACGGTACACCGATCCGCACGGAGCGAGGATATTCACGCAGGCCGCGAGATGTTCCTCGATGAGCCGCGCCGCCAGCATGTCCGCGCTCGCTCGGTCGGGCAAGGTGGTGAGGGCGAGAAAAACTTCGGCCATGATCAAGTGTCCTTATCGGAGGCGCTACGCATTATGTAACCATATCGTGGCGCATAATCACCGCTTTGTTTCATTTTCAGGGTTCGAGGCCGATTCATGTCAGAGTTTTTTGCTGTCCTGTTCCAGTATCTGCTGCCCAAACGGATGTTGAGCCGTCTGGCGGGCTGGTTTGCGAACCGGAAGAGGGGGGCGTTTACATCGGCGGCCATCGCCGCGTTCGCGCATCGTTATCGCGTTGATATGAGCGAAGCGGCAGAACCGAATTTGCTCGCCTACGCGAGTTTCAACGATTTTTTCACCCGCGCGTTGCGCTCTGATGTCCGGCCGCTTGCCGATGCCGATCTCATTTGCCCGGTCGATGGCGCAATCAGCGAGTGCGGGGCCATTGCGGGCGAGCAGATTTTCCAGGCCAAGGGGCATCACTACTCGATCCGTGCTCTTCTTGGTGGCGATGACGGCGTAGCGAAGAAGTTTGAGAACGGCGGTTTTGCCACGCTCTACTTGAGCCCGCGCGACTATCACCGCATTCACATGCCTTGCACCGGGCGGCTCGTCCGTATGATTCATGTGCCGGGGAGCCTCTTTTCGGTCAATCCACTGATGGCGCGCAAGATACCGGGTTTATTCGCCCGCAACGAACGGGTGGTGTGCGTGTTCGAGTCGGAGCAGGGGCCGTTTGCGCTCGTGCTTGTTGGCGCGGTAATCGTCGGCAGCGTGGAAACTGTCTGGCACGGCGTGGTGACGCCACCGCATGGCCGCAGGGTGAGCCTTTGGAATTACGAAGCCGGCGAACACGCCATTGATTTGGCGCAGGGGGCAGAGATGGGGCGCTTCAAACTCGGTTCGACCGTGGTGGCCCTCTTCTCACGCCCGAACACGCGCTTCGCATCGGGCTGGTTACCGGGAAAGCCGGTCAGGATGGGCGAGGCAATGGGAGGTTTCGGGGAGTAATCAGGATCGGGATGAACCCGAGGTTTGCAAGGCGCGTATTTCGTCCAGGGGCAAACCCGTCGCGTCTGCAATAACTTCCGTGGAAAGCCCCATCTCTACCATGTTGCGGACAACGTCCAGTCGCGCTTCTTTGTTTCCTTCTGTCCGGCCTTCCGCACGACCCTCCGCCCGGCCTTTCACCAGCCCCTCCGCCCGACCTTCCTCCCGACCTTCCGCCAAGCCCAGCTTCCGGGCGTCTTCCTGATACGCATAGGCGTCCATTTCTGCCTTCAGTCGTGCTTCATGCAGCATCCGCGCTTTTTCGTCGGCAGACAGTTTTGCCAAGCGCACCACAGCTTTTTTTACGTCGGGATTTTTCTCTGCCAGCATTTCCATGCGCTCCTTACTATCGGTCTTCAGAAATTCCAGCCATGCCCATAGTTTAGAACCATCTGCTTCATTTGGTAGTTTTGGCAGTTCCAGCGTGTTGATTTCCGCGAGATCGGTGAATTCGGATTGCGTCCGGGCATCCCGGAACCGGTAGCGGTTGTGGTAAGCGTGGTTTTCCGCGATCAGGATGAAATCAGTGATCAGGATACAGATGACGGGCTTGAGTTGCGCGTATGGATTGCCCTCGCTTATCTGCCCGGCGAGCATTTTCGCCAGATAGTACACGATGCGCTCGCGCATGGCGGCGTGGTTTTTCACCTGTATTTCGATGTCCAACAGCCTGCCGGAGGTCGTCTTGGCCTGAATGTCAAGGATGCTGACTTTTTCGCTGGGATAATCGTTCTCGGAAAACGGGTTCAACAGGGTGATCTCGGAGTAGTCATCGTCGGGCAAGGGGAGGGCGGCTTGCAGGAAAGCCGTGAGAATGTCACTGTTACGGGGACTGCCGAAGAGCATTTTGAAGACGATGTCGGATGAGGGAGGAAGAATGTTTGGCATGGGGAAAGTCCTGTGGCCGAAATCTGCGCTTATTCTAATGTAATTTATATAAAATGACAAAAAGATGGACTCCGTAGCCGAACTCGACGGTTTTACCTGCCCGCTTGACGGCGTCGCGCTGATCGAGGCGTCGGCGGGTACGGGCAAGACTTGGAATATCTGCGGGCTTTACCTGCGGCAGTTGCTGGAAAAGGATTTGCCGGTCAGCCGTTTGCTGGTGGTGACGTTTACCCGTGCCGCTACTGCCGAACTCTCCGCCCGCATCCGGGCGCGCATCCTTGCCGCCTTGCGGGCGCTCGAAGGCGGCGCAGAGGAAGATGACTCTTTCATCACATCCTTGCTTGCCGCCGCGCGCGCCGCCGGGGTCAATGAAGAGAAAATGAAACGGCGGCTGCGTGACGCGCTGGCTTCGTTCGATGAAGCCGCCATCTTCACCATTCACGGGTTTTGCCAGCGTGCGCTCGCCGACGCATCCTTTTCCGCCGGTTTGCCCAAGACGTTTGAGGTCAATGGGGACGATAGCGACCTGCGCCTCGATGCGGCGAGGGATTTCTGGCGGCGCGAACTCACGGGCGCAGGGGCGGCGCTCGCCGATTACCTGCTGGACTGCGGCGATAGCCCCGAACGTTGGGCCGAATGGCTCCGCCAAGCGCAGGCGCGTCCTCTGGCAAAAGTTCGTTGGGGTGAAGAAACGACCGAGGACGATGCAGCTTCGTTCCTGGGCGCGTGTGAAGAGCTTGACAGAGCCTACAACGAAGCCTGCCGCCTCTGGGATGGTGGCGAAGCGCCCCGGAAAGTGATAGTCGATGCGCTGAATAAGGGTGGGCTGAACAGGAAAAGCTACAACGACGAATCTATTGAAACCGCGTCCGGGCAGTGGTCTGAATGGCTGGCGATGAACGACGTGTGCTACAAAATCAATCAGAACAATGATAAGCGCAAGCTTTTCGCTACTGTTACGCTGGAGGACAGGAAGAACAAGGGGCATGTACCGCCCTCGCATCCCTTCTTCGAGGCCGCGCAAGCCTTGCTCGATGCGCGCGGAGGGCTCGACACAAAACTGGAAATGGCCCGCCGCCGACTCTTGCGCCGCTTCATTGAACATGCCGGAGCCGGGTTACGGGCGCGCAAGCAGGCCGAACGGCGCATCAGCTACGACGACATCCTGTGGAATGTTTTTGAGGCGATGACCCGCCGTCCCTGGCTTGCGGCGGCGCTGCATGAGCGTTATCCGGTAGCGCTGATCGACGAATTTCAGGACACCGACCCGTTGCAACTGGAAATTTTCCGGGGCATTTACGCAAACGAAAACCATGCAAACGAAAAACGTCATGGCAAGCTCTTTCTCGTCGGTGATCCCAAACAGGCGATTTACAGCTTTCGTGGAGCCGATCTACATACCTACTTCGACGCGCGCGAGTTGGTCGACGCGCGTTACACCTTGGGGTTCAACCGCCGCTCGACCCCGGAACTGGTCGCGGCCTGCAATCGGCTCTTCAGTGCCAATCCGCGCGTGTTCATGAAGGAAGGGCTCGATTTCCGATGCGTAGAGTCCCAGAAGTCTCCGCAAGTTCTCGAAGACCATTCCCCTTCCGGCGTTGATGCTGCTTTGCGCCTGTGGCGCATTCCGTGCGAGGACGGGATGCGCTTGTCGCGAAAAAAGGCCATTGCTCGCGCGGCAGAGGCAAGCGCAGCAGAGATTGCCCGTCTGCTTGCGGCAGGCAGGCGGGGAGAGATACGCATCGACGCTCGCTCGCTTGTTCCTGGCGATCTCGCAGTATTGGTGCGTAGCCACCGTGAAGGGAGCCTCGTCAGGGCGGCGCTGGCGGACAAGGGCGTGGGCAGCGTCGAACTTTCGCAACGCAGTGTTTATGCTTCTTTCGAGGCCGAAGAACTGGAGCAGGTTTTGGCTGCGATTGCCGACCCGTCGCGCGAACGCTTGCTCAAGACTGCGCTCGCTACTGTGCTGATGGGCCAGGATGCAGGAGCGCTGGCGAAGCTGGCTGAAGACGACGATGAACTCGTCCGGCAATTTGAACGTTTCAACGATTGGCACGAGGATTGGCAGCGGCGCGGCTTCGCCTCGATGCTGTGGCGCTGGATGGCCGATGCACAAGTCGCGGCACGGCTCCTCGTTCTGGAGGACGGCGAACGGCGCTTGACCAACCTCCTGCACCTGGCCGAACTCCTGCAACGTGAAGTCGGCAGGGACTCGCCTGCCGGAGTGCTCCGGGCGCTTGCCCGTTTGCGCGCCGAAGGCGGCGGAGGCGACGACGCCCTGTTGCGGCTGGAATCCGACCGCAACCTGGTACAGATCGTGACCATCCATCGCGCCAAGGGATTGCAATACGGCATCGTGTTTTGCCCGTTCCTGTTCGATGGGCATCCGCCGCCGGGGCAGACCGGGCCGATGCGCCTCTGGCACGACGAAGCGGGTCAGCAAGTGGTGGATTGGCGGCATATGCCGGAAGACGCCGACAGCATCAAGGAGAGCCTCGTCGTTGAGTGCGATGCGGAAACCCTGCGGCTCATCTACGTGGCGCTTACGCGAGCCGTTCATCGTTGCGTGCTCGTGGTCGGCTGCTACGAAAAGGGGGTAGGGAGAGGGGTAAGCACGAAAGAAAGCGCGCGCAGCCTGCTCAACTGGATGGTGGCCGGAAGTGGGCAGGATGCGGCGCAATGGCGAAAATCGGACATTGCGCCGGATAAAGTTGATTCGTACTGGCGCGCGCTCGCCGAGGGCAGCGAAGGCGCGATCACGCTGGAAGATTTACCTTTCGGGGAAGGCGAGCCGCTACCCTGGGGAGAAGAGAAAGCCGCATTCTCAGCGCCGCGCTCGCCTACCGTGCCGGAGGGCTGGCGGATTGGCAGCTATAGCGCGCTGACTTCCGGTGCGACCCACGAAGACGCGGCGCGGGATCACGACGCGCGTACCGAACGGCTTGCCTCAGAGCCTGCCGGCGCGCCGGAGGTGCCCGTGCCGGAGGATGACTTCCTGCGCTTCCCGCGCGGCGCGGCGGCGGGCGATTGTGTGCATGCCATATTTGAATCCATCGATTTCACCCGGCCCGAAACACACGTCACGGCCATTGCCAGGGCGCTCGCGGCTCACCCGCAGCGCGCGGCGGGTGCTGCTCCGTTGCCGTGCATGCTCTCCAATATGCTTGCCGACGTTCTTGCCATGCCGCTCCTCGGCAACGAGGATGTCTCCCTGCGCCTGGAAACCGTGCCGCTTACGCGGCGGCTGTCCGAATTCAGTTTTTACCTGCCGTTGCCCCGATTGGAAGTCGGCAAACTCGATGGCTGGCTTTCCGCCCACGGCTACAGCGGGCCACGGCTCGCCGCCCGCGACCTCACCGGCTACCTCAAGGGCTACATCGACCTCGTGTTCGAGCATGCGGGACGTTACTGGGTGCTCGACTGGAAAACCAACTACCTCGGCGATACCCAGGTCGCCTATGCCCCGTCGGCGCTGGAAGCAGCGATGAGGCAACACGGCTACCATCTCCAACACCTGCTCTACACCGTGGCGCTGCACCGCCATTTGCGCCATACCCTGCCGGATTACGATTACGAGCGGCACCTTGGCGGTACGCTTTACCTCTTCGTGCGCGGCGTGCGTCCCGATTGGCATGTGGAAGGCGTTCCCGCCGGTGTTTTCCGTCACCGCGTGCCGAAAGCGGTCATCGAGTCGCTTGACGCCCTGCTGGCAGATGAGCGCGCTGAGACTGGGAAAAGCCGATGAGCGACTTGTCGAGCCTGTTGTTGTCCGTTCCTCCCGCGCGCGCCGCCCGAGAAGGTCTCGCCGAAGGGCTTGCCGTCCAACTCGAACGTTGGGCGCAGCGAATGGGAACGGTTCGCCCCGACGCCGCCGCGCTGCTGGCGCGTGTGACGCGGGCACTGGCGCTGGCTGTATGCGATGGGCATGTCTGCTTGCCGTTCGCAGCCCTGACAGGCGTCAGTGTCGATGAAGCAAAGCGCGTCCTGCTCGCCAGCGGCATAGCGGTCAAAGCCGCTGAGACGCCGCCCCACGTTCTGGCCGCTACAGCCTTTCCCCTCGTTATCGACAATGATCGCCTGTACCTGCGCGCGTTCTTCGACCTTGAATCCCGCCTCTCCCGCGCCTTGCTTGCCCTGTCCGCTCCGCTGCCGGGTGACGCGGCGATGCTTGCGCGTCTGAGCGCCGCGCTCGACTCCGTCTTTCCCCCGCGTGAAGGCGTGGACTGGCAAAAAATCGCCGCCGCGCTGGCTTTGACCAGACGTTTGACCGTCATCAGCGGCGGCCCCGGCACGGGCAAAACTACCACCGTAGCCGCCCTCATCGCTTGCCTGATCGAACTCGAGCCGGATTTACGCATCGCGCTTGCCGCGCCCACCGGCAAAGCCGCTGCGAGATTGCGTGAAGCACTGGCCGCGCGCGCGCGCGATTTGCCGGAAACCATGCGCGCGCGGCTACCTGCTGAAGCCCACACCATCCATCGCTTGCTCGGTGCGGGCAGCACACCGGGGCGATTCCGGCATCACGCCGCCAACCCCCTCGCGCTCGATCTGCTCGTCGTCGACGAAGCCTCCATGCTCGACCTCGCCCTGGCCGCCAGCCTTCTCGATGCCTTGCCCCCGCATGGCCGTCTCGTGTTGCTCGGCGACAAGGATCAACTCGACGCCGTTGAAGCGGGTGCAGTCTTTGCCGATCTCTCTTCCGGCTGGCGTTTCCGCGCGCTTGAGGCTGCGCGGCTCGCGGCGCTCACCGGCACATCGGAGGAAACCTTGTTAAAAGGGACAGAAAGCGATGCGGCGCTGCCCGATTGCGTCGTCTGGCTTCTCGACAGCCACCGTTTCCGCGCCGATTCCGGCATCGGCCGCCTCGCGCGGGAAATCAATGCGGGCGAAGGCGCGGCGGCGCTTGCCTGCTTGAAAAACCAGGCCGACCCGGCTGCGTCCTGGATCGAGGACGAAACCGGTAACGCTTCGCCTGACGCGCTTTCCCCCGCTGTGCTGAAGACGATGGAAGAGGGTTACGCTGCTTATTTTTCCGCGCTCCGGGAAAACTCTGCCGATGAGACGCTGGAAACCCGTGCGGCCAGAATTTTCGCCGCCTTCGAGCGTTTCCGCGTACTTGTGGCCGTGCGCGGAGGCCCGCGTGGGCTGGTGGCAGTCAATGCCCACCTGGAGCATCACGCCCGCGCTGTCCTTGGCATCGATTCCGCTACGGGGGCATTCTGGGCAGGGCGTCCCGTCATCGTATTGAAAAACGACCCTGTGACCCGGCTTTTCAACGGCGACATCGGCCTATGCCTGCCCGGTGATAACGGTGCGCTTACAGTGGCTTTTCCCGCGTCCGGCGGCGGTTTCCGTACCGTCCCCCCGCGCCGCTTGCCTGAATACGACACCGCTTTTGCCCTTACCGTCCACAAAAGCCAGGGTTCCGAATTTTCCGAAGTCCTGCTTCTCCTGCCTACCCTGCCCATGCGTGTCATGAGCCGCGAACTTCTTTACACTGCGGTGACTCGCGCCGCCCATCGCGTGACCATTGCGGGCAGCACGGCGGTTTTCGAGGAGGGATGCCTGACGCGCAGTGTGCGCTTCAGCGGTTTGGGCGAAAGCTTGCGTAATCGCAGCGAAGGATAGGGACGATGGAACTTCTTTTATGGCGCCATGCCGATGCGTTACCGGGTTCGCCCGACTTCGAGCGCGAACTTTCCCCGCACGGACACCTGCAAGCCCGCAAGGTTGCGGCATGGCTCGATGAACGCGTGCCTGGTGATTTGCGCTTCCTGGTCAGTCCCGCAACCCGCACACGTCAGACGGTCGCTCATTTTCTTCGCGATGACGAGAGCGGCATCCAGTTTTGCCCGCAACTCTACGAAAGCGCATCGCCCGAAGAAATCCTGACCCTTCTCGGTTGGCCGAACATTGCCCCATCCACGCTCATCGTCGGCCACCAACCCCTGATCGGCGCGCTTGCCGCCCGTCTGCTCTCCGGCGTTCCTCATCCCGGAGCCTTTCGCAAAAGCGCACTCTGGTGGCTGCGTGTTGAACCTGGGGAAAACGATACCCGGCTCGTCCAGGTGGTGGATGGGGATATGTTGGAGTAGATACTGTTACCAGTATCAATCCCCATGCAAAACCAGATTGAACATGTGTTTCGCGCAATCTCCGTCACTCGTTACGGAGTCAAGCGAGACAAAGCGTAACGGGGAGTTTGAGGCTCCCCAAGGCCGTATCGAGGAATCCCCTGCCATCAGGCAGGGGTGACTCAAAGGCAAACCTAACTCTGTGCTTCTTTCGCGAGGGAAGAAGAGTCAAGCAATCTCTTCGGCCATAGTCGGCCATCTTCTTTCCACTGCCCAAGCCCCAGGAATCCATCCGGGCCATATAGCCGGACGTAATCTTCAGGGACTTTTTGGAGGCAAAGCGGTTGGCCTTGCAAAATCAGCCGCGCGCTGGCGCTTTCGAGTTCGAGTTTCGGGAAGCCTTTCAGCAGCGCGTCGACCGGGGCTAACAGGGCATCACGTTGTGCCGGGGCGGCAGCTTCGATCGCATCGAGGGTGAGGCTGCCCGATAAATCGAAATCTCCGATGCGGGTGCGCCGCAGGGTGTCGAGATGCGCGCCGCAGCCCAGGGCCGCGCCGATGTCCATCGCCAGGCTGCGGATGTAAGTCCCTTTGCTGCATGCGACCCGGATGGTGAAGCGGTCTTCTTGTAACGCGAGCAGCGTGAGTTCGGTGATCGTCACGCGCCGAGGGGCGCGTTCGAGTTCGATTCCGGCGCGGGCGTATTCATAAAGAGGCTTGCCGTCGCGTTTGAGCGCCGAATACATCGGCGGCGTTTGTTCAATTTCGCCGGTGAAGCGCGTCAGTACCACGTGCAGTTGGGCCTCGACGATGGCGACCGGCTGGACGGACAACACTGTGCCTTCGGCGTCCCCCGTGTCGGTCTGGATGCCAAGTTTGATTCCTGCTTCGTAGGCTTTGTCGGCGTCGAGCAACATTTGCGAAAACTTGGTTGCTTCGCCAAAGGTGAGCGGCAGCAAGCCGCTTGCCATTGGGTCGAGGGTTCCGGTGTGGCCGGCCTTGCGCGCGGCAAAGAGCCTTCGCGCGATTTGCAGTGCCGCGTTGGAGGTGATCCCGGAAGGTTTGTCGAGCAGCAGCACACCGTCGACGGCGCGACGAAGGGTTTGGGCGGCGGACATCGGGAAAGAGTCAGTGGTCGGTGCGTGGATTTTCGTCAGTGGCCTGGGCGCGGGCGGTGTCTTCGCGCACGGTCTGGTCGATCAACTGCGACAGGCGGGAACCTTCTTCCACGGAGCGGTCGTAGTGGAAGTGCAGTTCGGGCAGGGTGTGGATGCGGACCCTCTTGCCGAGTTCACGGCGAAGGAAGCCGCTCGCATGCCGCAACCCTTCGAGAATTTCCGGGACGCTGTCGGTGCCGCCCATCGCGGTGAAGAATACTTTCGCGTGAGCGTAGTCGGGGGTGAGTTCGACATCGGTCAGCGAGATAAAACTCACCCTGGGGTCTTTGACCTCCTGGCGGATCAGTTCGGCCAGTTCGCGGTGGATTTGCCCGGCTACGCGCTGGCCGCGCGAGAACTCTTTCGGCATCGCTCAGAGCGTCCTTGCGACTTCGCGAATTTCAAACACTTCGAGTTGGTCGTCCGGCTGGATGTCGTTGTAACCACGAAGCTGAAGGCCACATTCGTATCCGGCCTTGACTTCCTTGGCGTCGTCCTTGAAGCGTTTGAGCGATTCGAGTTCGCCTGTCCAGATGACGGTGTGGTTTCGCAGCAGCCTGACGGAAGAGCCTCGCCGTATTGCCCCTTCGAGTACGCGGCAGCCTGCCACCGAGCCCACTTTGGAGATGGCGAAAACCTGGCGGATTTCGACCATGCCGATGACTTCTTCGCGTTTTTCCGGAGAGAGCATGCCGGAAAGGGCGGCTTTCACTTCGTCGACGGCGTCGTAAATGATGTTGTAGTAGCGAATGTCGACGCCGAAGTTTTCGGCAAGTTTCCGCGCGCCGGTGTCGGCACGGGTGTTGAAGCCGATGATGACCGCACCAGAGGCTTGCGCGAGGTTGACGTCGGATTCGGTGATTGCACCCACTCCAGCGTGAATGACCTGTACGCGCACTTCATCGGTGGAGAGTTTTTGCAGGGATTGCGACAGGGCTTCCTGTGAGCCTTGTACGTCGGCCTTGATGATGAGGGTCAGGCTTCTGGTCTCGCCTTCACCGATTTGCTCGAACATGTTTTCGAGTTTGGCGGCCTGTTGCCTGGCAAGTTTGACGTCGCGGAATTTGCCTTGGCGGAAGAGGGCGATTTCGCGCGCTTTCTTTTCGTCGGCAAGCACGATGGCTTCGTCGCCCGCCGCCGGGACGTCCGAGAGGCCGAGAATTTCGACCGGGATGGCGGGGCCGGCTTCTTCGATGTTTTTGCCGCTTTCATCGAGCATGGCGCGGATGCGGCCAAAGGTAGCCCCTGCGAGGATGACATCGCCACGGCGCAGCGTTCCGGACTGGATGAGGAGCGAGGCGACCGGGCCGCGCCCTTTGTCCAGCCTCGCTTCGACGATCAGCCCCTTGGCCGGGGAGTCGACCGGGGCCTTGAGTTCGAGCACGTCGGCCTGGAGCAGGACAGCTTCGAGCAGTTCGTCGATACCCTCGCCGCTTTTGGCGGAGACGGCCGCAAATAGGATGTCGCCACCGTATTCTTCCGGCACGACTTCTTCGACGATGAGTTCCTGTTTGACTTTTTCGATGTTGGCTGCCGGTTTGTCGACTTTGGTGATGGCGACGACAACAGGAACCCCCGCAGCCTTGGCGTGGTGGATGGCTTCGCGCGTCTGCGGCATTACGCCGTCATCTGCTGCGACGACAAGGACGACGATGTCGGTGGCCTGTGCGCCGCGCGCGCGCATGGCGGTAAACGCTTCGTGGCCAGGGGTATCGAGGAAGGTAATCATGCCGCGTGGGGTTTCCACATGGTATGCGCCGATGTGCTGAGTAATGCCGCCCGTCTCTCCCGCCGCAACCTTGGAGCGGCGGATAAAGTCCAGCAGCGAGGTTTTGCCATGGTCGACGTGGCCCATGACCGTGACGACCGGGGCGCGCGGAAGGATGGCGTAGTCTTTGTGCTCGTCGTGTTCGGCCAGGAAGGCGTCGGGATCGTCGAGTTTGGCGGCCAGTGCCTTGTGGCCCAGGTCTTCGACGATGATCATGGCCGTTTCCTGGTCGAGGATCTGGTTGATCGTCACCATCATGCCCATTTTCATCAGGGACTTGATGACCTCGGCAGCCTTGATGGCCATTTTGTGGGCGAGGTCGGCTACGGTGATGGTCTCCGGCACATGCACTTCGCGCACGATAGGCTCGCTCGGAGCCTGGAACGCGGCGCGTTCTTCGACATGGCTGACGCTGTGCCGCCCTCCGTGCCGCCCGCCGCCCTTGGCTCCTCGCCAGGCGTTGCCGGTAGCCGCGCTTCCTGCGTCGCCACGGGTTTTGATGCTGCCACGGCGTTTGTTACTGCTTTCGCTGTCACGGGTGTTGGCTCCCACGGCAGCGTCACGGGCGGGCTTTTCGCGGGCGGGTTTGCTCTCGCCGCTCTTGGCCGGACGGTGCAGTGTGCCCGAAGTGCTTTTCTTGGCCGAGGCCGGTTTGGTTGCGGCGGGCGTGGCAGGGGCGGCCTTGGGTTGTTGCGCGGCGCGCAGGCGGGCTTCTTCTTCCTGACGGCGGATTTCAGCGGCGGTCTTGGCGGCGGCTTCACGTTCCTGGCGGGCGCGCAGGTCGGCCTGTTGCCGTTCGCGCAACTCGCGCGAGCGGCGCGATTCCTGTTCGCGCGCAGCGAGTTCTTCTTCGCTCAGGATGCGGGTAATGGCGGGTTCGCTCGGTGGCGGCTCGCTTCGTTTCTGGCGGCTGGTGGATTTGCTTGGGGCTGCCGGTTTGTCTTCCCGTGCGGTTTTTTTGGAGGTTCCGGCGGCCGCCCGCGTTTTTTTCGGTGCGGGCTTTTCGGTAGCGGGCGCGGAGGATTCGGCGGGAGCCGATACGGCTTCGGTCTCAGAAACCGGAGCCGAAGCTGTTTCGGGTGGCGGCAGGTCAGGGGGTGCAACGCCCGTAGCGGATTCCGCTTCCGGCATTGGCACAGGGGCGATTTGAGGCTCGGTGGGTTCTGGCTTCGGCGTGTCGGCAGGGGCTGCTTCAGGCGCGGCAGCCTCGGCCACTTCGTCACGCTTGACGAAGACGCGCTTCTTGCGGACTTCCACTTGTACTGTGCGGGCGCGGCCCGTCGAGTCGGTGGAACGAATTTCGGAAGTCTGCTTGCGGGTCAGGGTGATCTTGCCTTTTTTGGCGCTGCCGTGCGATTCGCGCAGGTATTCGAGCAGGCGCGATTTATCCTGCTCGGTGAGCAAATCCTGTTCGTCGGACTTGTCGACTCCGGCGCGCTTGAGTTGCTCCAGCAACGACGCTGCCGGCATTTTCAGTTCACCGGCGAATTGGGTGACGCTTATTCCTTCCATCTTTGCACCCCTATCTTCATTCCTGCTCGAACCAGTGCGCGCGCGCGGCTGAGATCAGCGCGCTGGCGCGTTCCGCAGCGATATCGGTCAATTCGACCAGTTCATCGGCAGCGAGATCGGCCAGATCGTCGCGGGTTCGGATGCCGTGACCGGCGAGCTTTGCGGCCAGCGCCTTGTCCATGCCGTCCAGGGCGAGCAGGTCATCGGCAATGCCTTCGATCTGTTCTTCGGTGACGATGGCTTCGGTCAGCAGCACGTTGCGCGCGCGGTTGCGTAGTTCATTGACGGTCGCTTCGTCGAAATCCTCGATTTCGAGCATCTCGGCCAGCGGTACGTAGGCAATTTCTTCGAGCGAGGAAAAACCTTCTTCGATCAGGATGTTGGCAACGTCTTCGTCAACATCGAGTTTATCCATGAAAAGCGTCCGCAGTTCGCCGCGCTCCTGCTCGGTGCGGGCAGCAGATTCCTGTTCGCTCATCAGGTTGATCGTCCAGCCGGTCAGTTCGGAAGCGAGCTTGACGTTCTGGCCGTTGCGCCCGATGGCGATGGCCAGATTGGCCTCATCGACCACTACGTCCATCGCGTGCGCTTCTTCGTCGACGACGATGGAGACGGCTTCGGCGGGCTGAAGGGCGGCAATGACGAACTGGGCCGGGTCGGAAGACCAGACGATGATGTCGATCTGCTCGCTGCTGATTTCGTCGCGCACCGCCGTGACCCGCGAGCCGCGCAAGCCGACGCAGGTTCCCACCGGGTCGATGCGTTGGTCGTTTGCCTTGACGGCAATTTTGGCGCGCAGGCCGGGATCGCGGGAGCATGCCTTTATTTCGAGCAGGCCGTCCTCGATTTCGGGCACTTCCAGTTCGAAAAGCTTCATCAGGAATTCGGGCACGGTGCGCGACAGGATCAGTTGCGGGCCGCGCACGCCACGGTCGATCTTGAGCAGGTAAGCCTTGACCCGGTCACCGGAGCGCAAGTTTTCGCGCGGGATTTGCTGATCGCGCGGCAGTACCGCTTCCATGCGGCCCACTTCGATGATCGCGTTGCCGCGTTCAACACGCTTGATCGTGCCGGAGACGAGGAATTCCTCGCGCTCCAGAAAGTCGTTTAACACCTGCTCGCGCTCGGCATCGCGGATTCTTTGCAGGATCACCTGTTTGGCGGCTTGCGCGCCGATGCGCCCGAAGTCGATGGGTTCGAGCGGTTCTTCGATGTATTCGTCCATCTCGATGCCCGGATGGAGTTCGCGCGCGTCGATGAGGCCCATTTCAGCTTCGTCGTTGCTGATTTCTTCGTCCGGCTTCACCACCCAGCGCCGGAACGACTCGTAGTTGCCGGTATCGCGGTCGATGCTGACGCGCACGTCGGCATTGTCGTGGATGCGTTTCTTGGTTGCGGAGGCCAGCGCCGATTCGAGAGCGGAGAACACAATGTCCTTGGCGACATTCTTCTCACGCGCCAGCGCATCGACAAGCAACAGGATTTCGCGGCTCATGTCAGTGAAACCTCCAGGATTCAGAATTTTGGAACCAGACGTGCTTTTTCGACATCATCGAAGGCGACCGGAAATTCCCCTTTCCCAGTGTCGATGACGACCGCGCCGTCGCGCAGGCCCTTGAGCACGCCAGTGAAATTACGTTGATTGCCTATCGGGATACGGGTGCGTAACCGGATGTCGGCTCCGGCGAAACGTTCAAAGTCAGCGGGTTTGACGAGCGGGCGGTCGAGACCCGGCGAGGAGACTTCGAGCCGGCCAAAATCGATGTTTTCGACCTCGAACACGCGGGTGAGTTGATTGCTGACCGCTTCGCAGTCATCCACGGTCACGCCTCGCGCGATGTCGATGAACACGCGCAGGAGTTGGCCGCGCGGCGAGCCTTCGACCGTCACGAGTTCAAACCCGAGCCCGGCCACGACCTGTCCGATCAACTCGAAAAGTTTCTGCACCCTTGCTCCACAAATAAAAAATGGGCGTAACGCCCATCCGTTGACTTCTAACCGGAAAGAGAGACTCAAAAAAGCCTGTCAAAGCCTTCCTATTCTAGCGCAAAAAATCCGGCTTGGTAAAGCACCGCACTGGTCATGTCCTATCTTTGCTTGCTGCCAGGCTTGAACCAAAACCGCCTTAACCCCTTTTAGAGCAGCGAAACGTTTCATGTTCTGTGGGCTGGAATCGAGCAACAGCATCGCATTCGAGCCTGACTGATGTCTGAACATGGAGAAACGACATGAAACGCAATCGTCTGAATGGTGTGGTTTATGGTTTGCTGCTGGGTCTGTCTGTTGCGGGTCAGCAGGCTCAGGCAATGGGCACACACGATGCGCTGTCCGGCAGGTTGGCCGAATTGCACATCGTTGATCGTACGGCGGGTGTTCGCTTGCCCGTCTATTGGCATGATGGCAAGGCTTATGTGGTGGGCAATCCGGGCAATGAATACGAAATCTCATTGACCAATCGGATAGCGGGCGACCTGTTGGCGGTGGTGTCCGTTGATGGCGTCAATGTACTTTCCGGGCAAACGGCGTCGAGCCAGCAGGATGGCTACGTGTATAGCGGCGGGGATAGTTACAGTATCCGTGGCTGGCGTAAGAGCCGGGAACAAACGGCGGCATTTTATTTCACTTCGCTGTCGGATTCCTACGCAGGCCGTACCGGGCGCCCAGGCAATGTCGGGGTGATCGGCGTGGCGCTGTTTCAACGCAAGCAAGTTGCCGTCGCGCCGCGCAGCCATATCTCCGAATCGCAATCCGACTATAGCCAGTTACCCCAGCCAAGTTCGATCCCTGCACAGGAAATTCAAGCGGATCGAGCGCAGGATATGACACAAATGGCGGAGAAATCGATGGATTCACAAGCGCTTGCCAAGCGTGCCGCTCCTAACGGCAGCGTTTATCGGCCGCAGCGCGAGCGTTTGGGAACCGGGCATGGACGTATCGAGGATTCGCCGGTCAATTTCGTGAAATTCGAGAGGGCGACCAGGAGACCGGCGGAAGTGCTGACTATTTATTATGATAGTTACGTTAATCTGGCCGTGCGCGGCATTGTCCCGACCCGTGGTGACAGAGTGGCATGTGCAGGAAATTCGAGGCAAGCCGGATGCAGCCGGCCATTTCCGGGAGATCCGCAAACGGGTTTCGTACCCGACCCGCCGCGTTAAGGAAGCTTCAATTCATATTACGGAAACAGGGGCGAAAAATTTTCCGCCCCTGCAACCCAGTCTGCTTCTTTTGCGGAGTGCTGGCTATACTGCGGGGGTATGAATGCAACGACTGACGACCCCTGCCGCGCAGAAAACGATCCCAGCGACGAGGATTTGATGCTGCGTTATGCCGCCGGTGAAGCGGCAGCGTTCGATCAACTCTATGCGCGCCATCGCGGCGGCCTGTTCCGTTTCATTCAGCGCCAATGCAAGGAGCGCGCGCAAGCCGAGGAGATTTTCCAGGAGGTGTGGATGAATCTGATCAAGAGCCGCGAGCGTTATACGGCTACCGCACGCTTTCGCACCTATCTGTATACGCTCGCACATAACCGCATGATCGATCATTTTCGCCGTCAGTCCGGTGAACCGCTACGGTCTGGCGGCAATGCCGAAGAGGGGCCGGATGTGATCGCCAGTTTGCCAGCCAGCCGCGTCGATGAACCGTATGTGCGTGTGCTCTCGCGACAACAGGGCGAATATTTGTTGCGCCTGCTGGAAGATTTGCCTGCGGTACAGCGCGAAGCGTTTTTGCTGGCCGAAGAGGGTGAGTTGTCACTGGGGGAAATTGCCGAGGCCACCGGTGTCAATCCTGAAACGGCCAAGAGCCGGTTGCGTTACGCAGTCGCTAAATTACGCGCGGGTTTGCAGGGGGTGATTGCATGAACGCGCATCCTGACGATTTCAGCATGAGCGACGAACTGCGCGACCTGTCGCGGGCCTATCGAGATGCCACAAAATACGAAGATGGCCTGGAACCGTCCCCGGCGCTCGATGCGGCCATCCTGGCAGCGGCACATCGTGCGGTTACATCCAAGCCGCAGGCCGTGCTGCCTGCCCGGCAACAGAGGCGTTTTTTCGACCATTGGCGGTTGCCCTTGTCGATAGCGGCCTCGTTCATGGTTGGCGTGTTTGTTGTGATGCAGTTCGTAGCGCAGAAAACCGAACCGGAAATGCCGATGCTTGCACAGGCGCCGCAAGTTCCGCAGGTTTTGCCGGAGCCAGAACAGCCGCTGCCTTCGCCAGCACCGGAAGAGTCGCTGCCTTCGCAAAATCCTCAGTTTGCCCAAGCGGATGCAATGAAGTTTTATGAAGTGCCAGCGATAGCGGATACGTCTGCTCGCAGCAGATCAGCAGCCCAATCACCGAGGGGCGCGGCAAAAGTACAAATGGCTGAGGCATCTCAGCCATTGGAGAGCAGCGCGCTCATAGCTGAAACTGCTCCGGCAACTCTCACGGAATCGGCCGATGTGGATCGGCCATTGGAGAGCAACGCGCTCATGGCTGAAGCTGCTCCGGCAGTTCCCACGGAATCCATAGCTGAAGATATGGAATTTGCGAACGCCGCAAAGCCTATGGCTGCGATGCGAAAAATGTCGGCAAAACGGCAAAACCCGCAGGATTGGCTGGAAGAAATCGAGAAACTGCACCGTGAAGGAAAAATCAAGGAGGTTCGTGACAGCCTGGCCGAGTTTCGCAAGCATTATCCGGATTATGAGTTGCCCAAGGCTTTGCGCGATTTGGAATTCGACTCGAAGGCACAACCATCTCGATAATGTACGTCCATGGATGTACACTTCGCTGCAATTGGCTGAATTGACGCCATGTATGTCCCGGCATGAACCATCACCCAGACTTGAATATCACTACGCTCGGCCAAGTTTTT
Organism: Betaproteobacteria bacterium; assembly: GCA_009782565.1. Taxonomy (GTDB): domain Bacteria; phylum Pseudomonadota; class Gammaproteobacteria; order Burkholderiales; family Rhodocyclaceae; genus WRNU01. The sequence continues at coordinate 81,211 of WRIU01000004.1, read as the reverse complement.
ACCCCCGAACCCATCGTGTGCACCATGCTGGACTTGCGCGCGAATCAAGGGCGCACGCTCGAACCATCGGCGGGAGAGGGCGCGTTTTCGCGTCATTTGCCGGGATGCACCGCCATCGAACTGGATGCCCGCGTTGCACCGCCGGGGGCAACGGTCATGGACTTTTTCGATCTCCCCACAACGGAACGGTTCGATACCATCATCGGCAATCCGCCCTACGTGCGCTACCAGGATATTGCCCCGAAAACCCGCGCGCGCCTGCATTCAAAACTTTTTGACGGGCGCTCGAACCTCTTTCTTTTTTTCATCGAAAAAAGCATCCGCCACCTTACCGACGGCGGCGAATTGATTTTCATCGTGCCGCGCGAATTCATCAAACTGACCTCGGCGGCAAAACTCAACGATTGGCTTACCACACAGGGCACGATTACCCACTGGATTGAGACCGGGGACACGCGCCTTTTCACGAGCGCGACGCCGAATTGCGCGATTTTCCGCTTCGTGCGCGGCGATTTTTCGCGCCGCACCCTCTGGAGGCGATTTGGTGACGCGCAATGGGACGTGCGGGAAATGGTGCATCTGCAAGGACAAATCGCTTTCACCCATGCCCATCTTTGCGTACCGCTTGCCGATCTGTTCGAGGTCAAGGTAGGGGGGGTATCGGGAGCCGACAGGATTTATACCCACCCGGAAGGCAATCTCGAACTCGTCTGTTCGCGAACGGCCACAACCGGGGAAACCCGGCGCATGATCTACGGCCTCCGTCATCCACACCTGGAACCCCACAAGGAAACGCTGCTTGCGCGCCGGGTACAGAAATTCGATGAAACCAACTGGTGGAAATGGGGGCGCGACTACCATAAATCGGCGGCGGCCCGCATTTACGTGAATGGAAGGACGCGGAACAAACGCCCGTTTTTCAGACACCAATGTAAGGCTTACGATGGTTCCGTTCTGGCGCTGTTTCCAAAAGCGGAGATGAACATCGACCGCGCCATTGAATTGTTCAATGACGCTGTACCTTGGGAGGAGCTAGGTTTCATCGTGGATGGTCGATACCTGTTTGCCCAGCGCAGTCTGGCAACCCTGATATTGCCCGAAGCTTTCGCCAGCTTGCGTTCGGGAAAAAATGCGGCATGAAGAGGTAAAAGCGATGAATCCGTGGAGAAGGGCGCTCCTGTGCGTCTGCCTGGCTGGTTGCGTACTACCGATGACCGGCTGCGGCGGCGACAAGCCGCGCTTTCACAACACCGACATCACCGGCGCAAACTACGGCCGTGACTTCGCGCTCCTCGACCCCGACGGCAAAACCCGGCGGCTCGCCGACTTTCAGGGCAAGGCCGTGATGGTGCTTTTCGGCTTCATCCAATGCCCGGACGTGTGCCCCACCGCGCTACAACGTGCCGCCGCCGTTCGCCGCCTGCTCGGAGCCGACGGCGAACGGCTCCAGATCATCTTCATCACCGTCGACCCTGAACGCGATTTTCCAGAAATCCTGCGCGAATACAGCGCCGCTTTCGATGCCGATGTCCTTGGACTTTACGGAACGCCTGAAAAAGTACGCGAAACGGCGGACGCCTTCCGGGTTTATTTCCGCAAAGTGCCCACCGGCGGCGGTTACACCGTCGACCATTCCGCGACCAGCTACATTTTTGACCCCGAAGGCCGCTTGCGGCTGGCGGTGGCATACCAGAGCACTGCAAAGTCCATTGCCGACGATGTGGCGCTTCTTCTTCACCCTTCATCAATCAGCAACAAGGAAGACCAATGATGAAACTTCACCTGCCCATGATTCTTGCCGCGATGCTTTTCGCTGCTCCTGCCGCCCATGCCCAGGTCAACATTGCGGAGGCGTGGGTACGCGCAACCGTTCCGGAACAAAAAGTCACCGGCGCTTTCATGAAAATCACCTCTCCGGTCGATGCTAAGCTGGTGGACGTTCACACTGCCCTGGCCGGACGGACGGAGATTCACGAAATGGCCATGATTGGCGACACCATGAAAATGCGCCAGATTCCGAACCTTCCCCTACCGGCGGGCGCGACCGTCGAACTCAAGCCGGGCGGTTTCCACGTGATGTTGTTCGACCTCACCGCGCAGGCAAAGGAAGGCGACATCGTGCCACTCACCCTCGTGATCGAAACCGGGGGCAAGCGGGAAAATGTGGAAATCAACGCGGCAGTACGCCCACTGAACAAGCCCGCGCACTGACCGGCTTGCGGGCATCCAACGTCCGTGTCACCATCGCGCCCTCGCAGACCCGGCAGCGTTACGCGGGTTTGCGAGGCTTCAGAGGAGGTGTGGCAGAGTGGTCGATTGCACCGGTCTTGAAAACCGGCAACGGGCAACCGTTCGTGAGTTCGAATCTCACCGCCTCCGCCAAGTATCACTGCCCTGCAGCCCGTAGGGTGGGTAGAGCCGAAGGCGAAACCCGCCAATTACCCGTTGCGCGGTGATAACCGTGCGCTGCCAGCGCATACCCGCCGATCAACAGGTATTCGATGCCGTGCTCATTCAAACTTTGCAGCAAGAGCTTCAGGTCGTTGAGCGTGGCCGCACGGCTGTATTCATCCATGTCTGCGCTCCAAAGCCAGGCGGGCAATGGCACGGACGAGACAATCCTGCTCATGCTGGTTTGCTTCTTCCTGTGATTTATACCGATAAACTCCTTTTGGCATATACCCGGCACGGGCAAGGCGTGCGATGACCTCGTTGAAACGGGCGCCTTCGGCAAGAAGCTCACCACTTGCATGAGCGGCGAGCGGTGGTTCGATGCGATGGCCGACTGATTTCACGGTTATTCTCCTTGGACAATTACTGTGGCTGAATCAGACTTTCCGCCGGGATGCCAAAGAGGGTATGCAGTTTCTGGATCATGGCAAGCGTCAGCCGCCGTTTGCGGTTCAGGATTTCGTAGACGCGGCTGGTTTTTCCGATGGCCGGAGCAATGTCTTTTGCCGTCAAGCCGCCTTGCTCCATGCGGAATTTAATGGCTTCCACAGGGTCTGGATGCCCGATGGGATAGTGCCGCGCTTCCCATGCTTCGACGATGGTCAACAGGATTTCAAAACGATCACCATCCGGCGTTTCAGGCTTCGGTTCGTCGTTGAAGAAGCGTGAGACTTCGCGTAAAGCTTCGCGGTAGTCCTGCTCACAGCGGATGGGTTTGATATCCATGTTCATGCCTCCATTTCATGAATTTGTGCGTCTATGCCATCATATTCGGCATGCGTCCCGATGAATTTCACGTACACCGCCTGAAAACCATAAGCCACAGCAATGACCAGCCGGTAATCATTGCCTTTGATATTGAAGACAACACGCCGGTTCTTCAGGATGCTGGCGCTTCTGTACTTGATCTTGATGTCTGCGGGCTGCGACCAGGACGCTTTTTTGACTTCATCAACCCACGCTTTTAAGGGCTGTTCTGCGTCAGGGTGCGCGTTCCAGAAATCTCGGAGAATCTTGACAGCCACCAGTTTCATAACACAGACAATAGTCCCAACATGGGATCATGTCAACGTGGTCTACGAACTGTGTTGAGCCAGCCTGCAAATCCGGGCAAATTAAAAGCTCGCGGCAATTTTGGCGGATAGGATTGACGGAAGGTTTCGGCTACGCTTGCGCGTCGCCCCGCTTTGATTGACACTGCCCGTACCAAAAGGGAGTACGCCATGACTTACCTCCAGGACGCAAAGCCTGTCACCGTTGTCGAACTGGGCAATATGCGCGCCGAAGGCCGCAAAATTGCCATGTTGACCTGTTACGACGCCAGCTTCGCCGCGCTGTTTGACCGTTGCGGCGTGGATGCCATTCTGGTTGGGGATTCGCTTGGTAACACCATCCAGGGGCAAAGGAGCACCTTGCCCGTTACGCTGGATCACATGGTCTATCACACCGAATGCGTGTGCCGGGGCGCGAAACACGCTTTCATCCTGAGTGATTTGCCCTTTGGCAGCTATCAGGAAAGCCCCACGCAGGCCATGCGGAGCGCCGTCCGCCTGATGGCTGCGGGCGCGCAGATGGTGAAGCTCGAAGGCGGCGAGGTCATGGCCGAGACCGTGCGTTTCCTGGTCGAGCGCGGCGTGCCGGTCTGCGCCCACATTGGCCTGACCCCGCAGTCGGTACACCAGTTGGGCGGGTATCGCGTACAGGGGCGCAATGATGCCGGGGCAACCCGCCTCAAGGCGGACGCGCTGGCGCTGGAACAGGCGGGCGCGGCTTTGCTCGTGATGGAAATGATTCCTGCCGCGCTGGCCGGGGAAATCACCGACGCGATGACGACGATGGCGACCATCGGCATCGGCGCGGGGACGGAGTGCGACGGGCAGGTATTGGTGATGCACGATATGCTTGGCGTTTTTCCCGGCAAGACGGCGCGTTTCGTGCGTAACTTCATGCAGGAAGCCACAGCCATCGACGAAGCCGTCTCGGCTTACGTCGCTTCGGTCAGGGATGGCAGTTTTCCCGCGCCGGAACATTGTTACTGAGCAAAGCATGCAAATTCATACATCTATCGCTGCCGTGCGCGCTGCGCGCGCCCAGGCCGGGCGGGTCGCGTTCGTCCCTACGATGGGTAATCTGCACGATGGGCATATCTGTCTCGTGTACGCGGCTCGCAAACATGCCAATGTCGATACCGTCATTGCCAGCATCTTCGTCAACCGCCTGCAATTCGGTCAAGGCGAAGATTTCGATAAATATCCGCGCACCTTTGAGGCCGATTGTGAAAAGCTCGCCGCTGCCGGGGTCGGTCATCTGTTCGCGCCGGATGAAGCGGAGATGTACCCACAGCCGCAACGCTACCACGTCACCCCAGACCCGGAACAAGCCTCCATCCTCGAAGGCGCTTTCCGTCCCGGTCATTTCCGGGGGGTGGCGACCGTCGTGCTCAAGCTCTTCAACATCGTCCAGCCTGACGTGGCTCTGTTCGGCAAAAAGGATTACCAGCAGTTCATCGTGTTGAAAAACATGGCGAGCGAACTGGCTCTGCCCATCGAGGTTCTTGCCCTGGACACGGTTCGCGCCGCCGACGGATTGGCATTGTCTTCGCGAAATGGCTACCTTTTGGCAACCGAGCGCGCCGAGGCTCCGCGCCTGTACCAGCAACTTTCCGTCGTCGCCGAGGCCGTGCGTAATGGCGAGCGCGACTTCACCCGCCCGTGCGCCGCCGCGCTCGCCGAACTGGAACGGCACGGCTGGAAACCGGACTACCTGACTGTGCGCCGCCGCGCCGACCTGCAAGTGCCTAGGGAGACGGGGGAGCCGTTGGTCGTGCTCGCTGCCGCCCGCCTGGGAACGACCCGGCTGATCGACAACATCGAGATTTGATCCTCTCTTATTGAGTGGCGTAGATGGATTGAAGGACGACCTGCGCGCGGCCATCGGTGCTTCGGCTGCTGGCCGTGACCCGGAAGCGCCTACATTTGATCGTCGGATTTTTGTCCGGCTCGTCGATATTGCAGGGGGCTTGATTGGAGATGAGTTCGACGATGTAGAAGGGGGCGAGCGATAGCCCCGCGCTGTTGAAAGAAATATCTGTATCGCTGTTCGCGTCGTGCCAGAACGTGCCGCTGCTGCCCGGCGCGGGGCCTTCCCAGAGTGGCTGTTCGCATTCGTTGATGTTTTTGTAAAGCCCTCCTGCGTTCGAGTTCAGACAGCTTGGCCAGTCGGGGGTTGCTCCGTTCCGAACCCAGTTTTCCGCTTGTTGCTCGCCCATCCTGAGACCGGCTTCCGCCGACTGGAAAGCTAGGTCGCGGTCATGGGTGTTGGCGCTCATACGCTCCTGCATGAGCGTCCCGCGCAATGAGGCGACGGCCAGCAGCGACATGACCAGCAATAGGATCATGGCAATGATCAGCGCCGCGCCGCGCTGTGGCCGAAAAACGGGAAGAGGGGTGGCAGGGCAGGTCATGGTGGGTTGCTTGTGTTTAATTGAGCCTGTTACGGAGGTTGACGGTTAGCCCGACCGTGCGTTGGATGATTGTCCCGTTGCCAGCGTTTCTGGTGATGTCGAGTTCGATGTAGGCGGCGATGACGCTTGGCCAATTACCATTGCCGACCAGATTGGCGGCCACGTATTCGTTCGCGCTCGGTAACAGATAGGTGATACGCATGGCGGAAACGTCAGGGGCAATTTCTTCGGGCTGGCCGCCGTCTCCGATGAACGCGCGGAACAGGGAGGTGCCCCCCCGTGTGTTCTGGCCGACGAACCAGCCTTCGGCGTTGATTTTGCCCAGGGTGGTCATTTCTACGTCGAAAGGAGGTGAGAAAGGAGCCGTGCGGTCAACTGTCCCTGAGCCTATCGTCCCTGCCTTGAAAACGACGCCGCGTCCCTTGCTCATGCTACAGGCAAACAGGATGTCGCCCGTACTGAGCCCTGTGGTCGAGTGGACGGTCATTCTTCCGGAGCTGAGATTGTCGGCAGTGACAGTTTTGACAAGAACGTTTCCAGAAATGGTGATGAGCGCATCACTGCCGCTGGCCATCGCCACGCTGCCGTGGGCGGGGAAACCGCTGCCGCCTGCGTAGCCAATGAAGGAGGATGCAAAATCGCTTTCGCCTGACCACCAGTTATTGCCGGTTGTGTTGTTAATGGGGATTCCTGGTGGAATTCCGCAGGGATTGCCGCCCGCTTCGCGCATCGAGTGGCCTATTAACTGCACGGAAACCCTGGCATTTTCCTGGATGCGGGCGAGGTCGTCCGTGCGGCGGTGGGTTTCGCTGTTGGCAACGAAAATCCCCAGGACGCCACCGACGACGATCAGCCCAAGCAGCATGGCAATCATCAACTCGATGAGAGTCAGGCCGCGCTGGATGGAAGGGGCAGGGCACACGGGAAGGCGGGTCATAGACGGCTCCGTGTGTCGACGACCTGCTCATCAATGCCGCCCAGGGAACGGCTGTTGTTCCACCGAACCGATGCTGTGCAGAGATTGTGGTCAGTTGAATCGCACTCGACCTTGCCGCAGGCGTTGTCATCGGTCACGCCGCCGTTCAGGTTATCCCGGATATTTCTGAGCCAGCGTGTGAGGTCATTTTTGACTAATTCGTCGGAGCCGGGAATCTGGCTGTCCTGGCAGATGAAATCGCTCGTCGCGTAGCTTTGGCGCGCGAGCCATTGGCCGGGATTGTCCGGGTCGGGCTGCATGCTGGCGCGCATGGCGTCGAGAATGGAATGCGTGAGGAAAACAGCGGCGCTCTGCTCGAACGCGCCTTGGTTGTTGCGTAGCGCCCCGGCCTGCATGACGGCGATACCGAGGATGCCAAAGGCGAGCACGAACACGGAAACGAGCACTTCGATCAGGCTGACTCCCGTCTGACGAGCGCGCGTTCCGGCAGTATCGAGCGTATTGATGTTGATCATGGCCCCTGTATCTGCAATAGGTCTCCTTCTGGCGATTCTGTTTGATACGGGGTTGGGGAGGAACGACCTATGTCACACCGGCAGACGGGTTGGGCGTGTTGACGGCAGGTAATCTGTCACGCGGAAGCTTCCCTCTTGAAGCTGGACGGTTTGTGCCCCACATAGTCTGTGTATTGGGCATTGACCAGACCGGCACTTACCGGCTTTTACACGGGATTTTTCATCATGCGGCTCGACAAACTCACCACTCGGTTCCAACAGGCGCTTGCCGACGCGCAAAGCCTGGCGGTTGGAAATGACCAGCAGTTCATCGAACCTCAGCATCTGCTGCTGGCGCTGCTCGGACAGGAAGACGGCAGCACGGTCTCGCTGTTGCAGCGAGCGGGCGTCAACGTGCAGCCCTTGAGGGCGGCGCTTGCCCGCGTGCTCGAAAACCTGCCGAAAGTCGAAGGGCACGGCGGCAATGTGACCGTGGGGCGCGACCTCGGCAGCCTGCTCAATCTCACCGACCGCGAAGCGCAAAAGCGCGGCGACCAGTTCATCGCCAGTGAAATGTTTCTGCTTGCGCTCGTCGAAGACAAAAGCGAAACCGGGCGGCTTTTGCGCGAGCACGGCCTGAACCGCAAGGCGCTGGAGGCGGCCATCGACGCCGTGCGCGGCGGCGCGGCGGTCGACAACCAGGAAGGCGAAGGGCAACGCGAGGCGCTGTCGAAATACTGCATGGACCTCACCGAACGCGCGCGCGCGGGCAAGCTCGACCCCGTGATTGGCCGCGACGATGAGATCCGCCGTGCCATTCAGATTCTCCAGCGGCGCTCCAAGAACAACCCCGTGCTGATCGGCGAGCCTGGCGTCGGCAAGACGGCCATCGTCGAAGGGCTGGCGCAGCGCATCATCAACGAGGAAGTCCCCGAAACGCTCAAGGGCAAACGGGTGCTTGCGCTCGACATGGCGGCGCTGCTTGCCGGGGCCAAGTACCGGGGCGAGTTTGAAGAACGGCTCAAGGCGGTGTTGAAAGAAATTGCCCGCGAAGAAGGGCGCATCGTCCTCTTTATTGACGAATTGCACACGATGGTTGGCGCGGGCAAGGCCGAAGGCGCTATCGACGCCGGAAACATGCTCAAACCGGCGCTGGCACGGGGCGATCTGCACTGCATCGGTGCGACGACGCTGGACGAGTATCGCAAGTACATCGAAAAGGACGCGGCGCTGGAACGCCGTTTCCAGAAAGTGCTGATCGAAGAGCCAACGGTGGAGGCGACTATCGCCATCCTGCGCGGTTTGCAGGAGAAATACGAAATCCATCATGGGGTGGAAATTACCGACCCGGCCATCGTTGCGGCTTCTGAACTCTCGAACCGCTACATCACCGACCGCTTCCTGCCTGACAAGGCCATCGACCTCATCGACGAAGCGGCGGCGCGGATCAAGATGGAGATTGATTCCAAACCCGAAGTCATGGACAAGCTCGACCGCCGCTTGATTCAGCTCAAGATCGAGCGCGAGGCGGTCAGGAAAGAAAAAGACGAGGCCTCGCAAAAACGCTTTTCCCTGATCGAAACGGAAATTGCCCGGCTGGAAAAGGAATATTCCGACCTCGAAGAAGTCTGGAAAGCGGAAAAAGCCCACTTGCACGGCGCGCGGCACATCAAGGAGGAAATCGAGCATCTCAGGGTGCGTATGGCCGAATTTCAGCGCAAGGGCCAATTCGACAAACTGGCTGAACTGCAATATGGCGAACTGCCCAAACTCGAAGAGCAACTGAAAGCGGTCGAGAAGGCGGACGAAGCAGGGGAGGAGTCGAAACAGAACCGGCTGTTGCGTACCCAGGTGGGCGCGGAAGAAATTGCCGAAGTCGTCAGCCGCGCCACTGGTATCCCGGTTTCCAAGATGATGCAGGGCGAGCGGGAGAAATTGCTCAGGATGGAAGAGCGCCTGCACGAGCGTGTCGTCGGGCAGGACGAAGCCGTGCGGCTCGTCTCGGACGCCATTCGCCGCTCACGCGCCGGGCTTTCCGACGAAAACCGCCCCTACGGTTCCTTCCTGTTCCTCGGCCCCACCGGCGTAGGCAAGACGGAACTCTGCAAGGCGCTGGCGAATTTCCTTTTCGATTCCGGCGAACACCTGATTCGCGTCGACATGAGCGAATTCATGGAAAAACACTCCGTTGCCCGCTTGATCGGCGCGCCTCCGGGCTACGTCGGCTATGAGGAAGGCGGTTATCTGACCGAACAGGTACGGCGCAAGCCCTACAGTGTGATCCTGTTCGACGAAGTGGAAAAAGCGCATCCCGACGTTTTCAACGTCCTGTTGCAAGTCCTCGACGATGGACGGATGACCGACGGGCAGGGGCGCACAGTGGACTTCAAAAACACCGTGATCGTCATGACTTCCAACCTCGGCAGCCAGATGATCCAGCAAATGGCGGGCGACGATTACGGCCTCATCAAGCTCGCGGTCATGGCGGAAGTGAAAACGTCCTTCCGGCCTGAGTTCATCAACCGCATCGACGAAGTCGTCGTTTTTCACGCCCTCGACGAAGCGCATATTGCCGGGATTGCCAGAATTCAACTGCAATATCTGGAACAACGTTTAGCGCGGCTCGATATGCGGCTCGAAGTTGAAGAGGCGGCGCTGATGGAACTTGCCAGGGCAGGGTTCGATCCAGTTTTTGGCGCGCGCCCGTTGAAGCGCGCGATCCAGGAAAAATTGGAAAACCCGCTTGCAAAAGCGATACTCGAAGGCCAATTTTCGGCGAAGGATATACTTCGGGTGACATTTAAAAGTGGGAAATTGATATTCGGAAAGGGGTGAGTTTTTCGCGAAAATTACTCGGAATTTTGAAGGGGCTGTTGGTGCTGTTATATTGACAGTAAGACGGAATTTTTTATAGAATTTTCCGAGCAACACTTCTGTGTCGCTATTTCCAACCGTCGGGAGAGATTTCATGCAAAAGGTATTAAAATCAACGCGTGTTTCGCGTACTTTCCGCAATGCCATTTTGGGTACCACTTTTTTGGCTGTTGGCGTGACAGGCATGGCTTATGCCTCGGGGCCGGCCAAGGACGAACCGATCAAACCGATCGTCCCGGCAAAGGTCACCAATCCAGGCAAGGTCGAACTCGGCAAAAAACTGTTTTTCGATCCCCGTTTATCCAAATCGGGTTTTATTTCCTGCAACTCTTGCCACAATTTGAGCATGGGTGGGTCGGATAATCTGACAAGCTCAATTGGTGATCGTTGGCAGCAAGGCCCGATCAATTCGCCGACGGTTTTGAATTCCAGTTTGAACTTCGTTCAGTTCTGGGATGGCCGTGCCAAGGACCTTCAGGAACAAGCTGGCGGCCCGATTGCCAATCCAAAAGAAATGGCTTTTTCGCATGATCTGGCTCTGGACGTGCTGAACTCGATTCCGGAATATCGTGCGGAATTTGCCAAGGTTTACGGTGACAAAAAACTGGATATACAACTCGTTACTGACGCGATTGCCGAATTTGAAAAAACGCTGGTTACGCCTAATTCACGCTTTGACCAATGGTTGAAAGGCGATTCCAAAGCCATTACCGCTGAGGAACTCAAAGGCTATGAATTATTCAAGAACAGCGGTTGCGTCGCCTGTCATAGCGGTGAAGCGGTCGGCGGAGGTTCATTCCAGAAACTCGGCCTTTTTGAACCGTACAAAACCAATAATCCTGCCATTGGTCGTGCCGACGTTACCAAAAACGACGCTGAGCGCTTCTTCTTCAAAGTTCCGACCTTGCGAAATGTCGAACTGACCTATCCCTACTTCCACGATGGCGCGGCCAAAACGCTGGAAGAGGCTGTGGACATCATGGGCCGTCTCCAACTCGGCAAGAAGTTCACTTCGGAAGAAACCGCACAGATCGTTGCTTTCCTGAAGACGCTGACCGGCGAGCAGCCCAAGCTGCAATTACCTATTCTGCCGCCTTCGCGAAACAACACGCCGCGGCCCAAGCCGTTTGATTAAAGCGTTTTTCGAGCCCCCTCGTCATTGCGAGGGGGTTTGTTCCGAAGCAATCCAACAGGAGCAGTTATCTAACTGGATTGCTTCGCTTGCAATGACGGTAGTGACTGAACCGTATTGAGGAGTCCCCGGCCTTCAGGCCGGGGTGACTCAAAGCAAAGCCTTATACCAGCGCCTTGACCAGCGTTTCCCGTTCGCCGGGCAGCATGTCCATCGGCGCGATTTCCGGCATCGTGTAGGCGCCGGGCTTCAGCCGCAGCGCCGCAGCGCGGGCGCAGGAAACCATGATCTGCGAAGTGAGCGCAGGGTTGTTGATGCTCATGCGGAACTCGAATGTCTGATTGTGCGTCGTGCCGCTTACGCCTTTGCGCTCCATCAATACGCCGTGGCCTACGTCCTTGAGTTCGTCGATGCTCGGCACGGCGAAGACGCGGGTATCGTCATGGGCGAAATATTCGTCTTCCTTGATCGCCGCCGCGACCTGTGCCAGTTCCGCGCCGGGTTCGAGTTCGACGTAGACCATGCGCCGATGGACGCCGGTTCCGACCGGGATTGTCATCGAGAGCGCGTCTTTGACGCCCGGCTTCGATTTGGCGCAGACGGAATGCCCCATGCTCATGCCGGGGCCGAAGTTGGTATAGGTCAGGCCTTTTGGTGCCATGGCCAACAGGAGCGCGCGTAACAGTGAATCGCTGCCGGGGTCCCATCCGGCGGAAACGACGGCGACGCTGTTGTGTTTCTTGCCGATGGCGTCCAGTTCCGAGCGCAGTTGCCACAATTTTTCGCCGTGAATGTCGAAACTGTCGACCGTATGGATGCCGCGCGCCAGATATTGCGGCGCGGTTTCCGGAATGCTGCGGGTCGGGCCGCAGAGCAAGGCTACGTCGACCTTGCCCAGCGTACTGACGTCGGTGGTGACTTCGATTCCGGCCAATTCTTTTTCTTCTTCCGGTGAGAGCGCCGCCGAGCGCCGGACGATTCCGGCCAGTTCCATATCCGGGGCCGCCTGTACCGCTTCGGCCGCGTAGTGGCCGATGTTGCCGTACCCCGCTACCGCAATTCGCAAAGTTTTCATGATGTTTCCGGGCTGTCGTTGGTGAGGCGTGAATGGTACAAAAGGGAAACTGTTCCCGTGCAGGCGTATCGCGGCCTTACGTTTGTGCTCTTCGCCTTCTCTGCTCGTCCAGTGCCGGGTCTGCTGGCCGCCTTCTGTGTTTTCTCCGGCGGGGGAATCCGAAAATGTCGCGCGCCGCAACGTAAAAACTTGCGATCAGGGCAGGGCTGGTGATTAGCAGGAAAGCAGCGCTGACCACTGAGCCGAGCCCTTCGGCGGTCAGTGCGAAAAAGTTGATGACGAGAGCCGACAATACGATGATGAATAAGCTGAAACAGAAGGCATAGGTAAAGAAAGGAAGGAAGTTGACGAGGCATCCTTTCAGGCTGAAAAGCAACGCCCTGGGCACGGACAGACGCCACCAGCCGATGAGTTGCGGCACGAACAGGTACACCGCTGCCCACAGCACGGACAATATCGTGCTGAAAATCACCGAATAGAGAAATGGGGAGGCAGTGAGAACTGCCGGGTTCAGTATTTCAGCCTGCTCGACTGCCCGCCACAGCATGCCGCCGTCGATCAACCAGGTACTCGCCAATATGACGGTCATTACGATGAAATTGCAAAAACCTGCCAGCAACAGGTCGAATGGGTGACGGCGAAACCCGGAGATCAGCAGGCCCGGGCTGAGATTGCGCTTGCGGTCGATAGCACGGCAACCGTTGAAAACGCCAAGCATCAGGCCAGGGTACAGAACCGACGCAAGCAGGGCGCCAATGTAAGGCATCATCGCTGCTGCCAAGACGCCGACGATGCAACAGAGCGTCAGGAAGGTGAGGAACGCGGGGCCGCGCACCCACAATGTAAACCCTTCGATCAGCCAGTACCATCCGTGCCGCAAGGGAACACGCCGGACTTTCAGTGGGCGGTGGTAGTGGCGGCTGCGCCTGTGGCTGCCCTGCTGGTTCCGGGGTTCTGTTAGCAGGGCGGAAGACGGTTCGGCTTCGGTGGTGTTGTCGTTTCTCATGGGAGGATAGGATTCAAGTGTCGGCACCGGGCAGGGGAGGGACGGCTTCATGGGCGCGTAGGCGCAAAATATCACGATATTCGTCAGGGTCTTTTACCAATACCAGTTCGCCCGTGCGCGACAGGGCGCGGTCGGCAGTCCGTGACAGCCAGAACCGCAACGCCGCCGCGCGTAGCGTCGTAGGCCACATGGCGCGTTCGGCATCGGTAAAAGGGCGCTCGGAATGATAAGCGGTGAGCAGGGCATCCATGCGCGCCGGGTCGAGTGCGCCGCCGGGCATGACGCACCAGTCATTGACGGTAATGGCGACATCGAGGAGCAGGGCATCGAAACCGGCGAAGTAGAAATCGATCACTCCGCCGATGAATCCGTCCGCCCATAACACATTGTCGCGGAAAGGGTCGCCGTGGATTGCCCCGGCGGGCAAGCGCGAGAAATCGGCGCTAACGCTTTCCTGGAAACGCAATTCGGCATCGAGCAGAGCCGCGTCGTCGGCGGGCAAACAAGGCTGGAGCAGGGTAGCGGTCTGCGCGCGCCAGCACGCACCGCGCGGATTAGGCTGCCGCCGCCCGTAAGAACGTCCGGCCAGATGCAGACTTGCGAGCATGGAACCGATTTTGGCGCAGTGCCCGCTGTCCGGGTGTTCTTCCGAAGACCCCGGCAAGCGCGATACCAGCACCGCCGGCTTGCCCGCCAGTGTGCCTAAGTATTCGTTGTCCCGGTTGGCGATGGGGGCGGGCACGGGCAGGCCGTGGCGGGCGAGGTGGGCCATCAGGTGCAGGTAATAAGGCAGTTCGGCGCGTCCGATGTCCTCGAACAGCGTCAGGACATAGCGCCCTAGCGTGGTCGTGACGAAAAAATTGCTGTTCTGGACACCATTTGCGATGCCCTCGAATTCAACCAGGTGCCCGATGGAATAATGATCCAACCAGCGTGTCAGGGCTTCCCTGTCAGGCAATGTGAAGACGGACATGCGGCTCAAACTTACCAGGTTGTGATCACCCAGGTTGGCACGACCAGTTTATTGCCGATGTCATCCCGTACCCATTGACCCTGGCCTTCCCGGTCAACCAGGTAATAGGAGACTCCGTTTGGTTGTGTAACCTGAATCATGTAGAGCTTGCCGCGCAGGCGGAATTCGGTGATGGTGTCGTCTCCGCGCTTGACGATGGTGACTTGGGGCAGTTCCTCCTCCAACAGTTCGAGGTCTTCCGGCGGTTGCTGGGCAAACAGCGGTTGGGCAGCCATTGAGCCGACGCAGAAGGCAAGGGCGGCGAATGCAGCGGACAGCGAGGGGCGCATGGTGGAGTCCTCCGTTGCGGGATTCAGAGATTAAGCATTATTTCATGCTCTTCGGGCAATGGCATGAAGCCGCGCGTCTCATAGTGTTTGAAAATGGCCTCAACTACGTCACTTGGTTCGTCGATGACCTGAATCAGGCCGAGATCTTCGGGAGAGATCATGCGCTCAGTCACGAGTTGTTCCTTGAACCAGTCGAGCAAGCCGCGCCAGAAAGCTCCGTGCACGAGGATGATCGGAATCTGTCGGCTCTTGCGTGTCTGTACCAGGGTCATGGCTTCGAGCAGTTCATCGAGCGTACCGAAACCGCCGGGCATGACCACGTAGGCGCTCGCGCACTTCACGAACATGAATTTGCGCGCGAAGAAGTGCTGGAAAGTCTGGGAAATATCCTGATAGGCGTTGGCCTGCTGTTCCAGCGGCAACTGGATGTTGAGTCCCACTGAGGGGCTTTTGCCGAAAAATGCGCCCTTGTTGGCCGCTTCCATGATGCCCGGCCCGCCGCCCGAAATGACGGCAAACCCGGCGTCCGAAAGCTGGCGGGCGATGCGCTCGGTCAGCGCGTAATAGGGATGGTCCGGTTCGACGCGGGCGCTTCCGAAGATCGACACCGCCGGACGGATGGCGTTGAGCCGTTCGGTGGCCTCAACGAACTCTGCCATAATCCCAAAGATTCGCCACGATTCGCGCCCGTTGAAATGGGGTGCGGCCTCGGCCACGCTGGACGGTATTTTTTCTTTTACGCTCATTGGTGTCGTGCGTTCCTGATTGCGAGGATTGTTTTCAATGCCCACCCTGCTGCTCGTCGATGGCTCCAGTTATCTTTATCGCGCGTTCCACGCCTTGCCCGATCTGCGGACCTCGCGCGGCGAACCGACCGGAGCTATCCGTGGCGTCCTTGCGATGCTACGTCGGCTGGCCGGGGACTACAAGGCCGAGTACCGGGTTTGTGTATTCGACGCCAAAGGATCGACCTTCCGGGATGAATGGTATCCGCAATACAAGGCGCACCGCCCGCCCATGCCCGACGATCTTGCCGCCCAGGTAGCGCCCCTGCATGAAGCGGTGAGGGCAGAGGGCTGGCCCTTGCTGTCGGTTGCGGGAGTCGAAGCCGATGATGTTATCGGTACGCTCGTCCGCCTTGGCGTTGGGCGCGGCTGGGAAGTGGTGATTTCTACCGGCGACAAGGATTTGGCCCAACTCGTGCAGCCCGGTGTGCTCTGGGTCAATACGATGAGCGGGGAGGCGCTCGACGAAGCCGGAGTCGAAGCCCGGTTTGGCGTACCGCCCTCGCGCATCGTCGATTACCTCGCTCTGGTCGGGGACGCGGTCGACAATGTGCCCGGCGTGGAAAAATGCGGCCCCAAGACGGCGGCGAAATGGCTGGCCGAATATGGGAGCCTCGATCACCTGGTTGCACGCGCTGGCGAGGTGGGCGGCAAAGTGGGTGAAAACCTGCGCCGCCATCTCGATTTTCTGCCCTTGGGGCGCCGCCTGCTGACGGTTGCTACTGACGTGGCTTTGCCGTGCAGTCTTGACGATCTGGCTCTGCGCGAACCCGATACGCGGGCACTGACCGCGCTCTACGAGCGTTTTGAATTCAGGAGCTGGCTTGGGCAGGGAGGGCAAGCTGCCGCCTCCGGCGCGATGCCTTCCGCGCCGGAGGGATTGACGCGGCGCTTTCAGCCGGACGAGATTGCCGATGCGCCCGCCCATGCGCCGGATCGTTCCCGTTACCGCGCCATTGTCGATGAGCCGGGTTTCGAGGCGCTACTGAAGCGGCTGGAGTCTGGGGGTTCCCCCTCCAGCCTTGTTGCGCTCGACACCGAAACCACGGGGCTTGGCCCGCTTACCGCGCGGCTGGTCGGCATTTCCTTTGCGTTTGCGCCGGAAGACGCGGCCTACTTGCCGCTCGCGCATCGCGGTACGGACATGCCCGCGCAGTTGCCATTCGATGAAACGCTGGCGCGGCTCAAGCCTTGGCTGGAGTCGGGCGCGCATGCCAAACTCGGCCAGAACCTCAAGTTCGACGCCCACATCTTCGCCAATCACGGCATCACCTTGCGCGGCATTGCCCATGACACCCTGATTCAGTCCTACGTGCTGGAAAGCGACCGTCCTCACGACATGGATTCGCTCGCCAAACGGCATCTCGGTCTCACCACGATCCCCTATACCGAAATCTGCGGCACGGGCGCGAAGCGGATCGGTTTCGACGAAGTGACGTTGGAGACCGCCACCCGCTACGCCGCCGAAGACGCCGATGTCACCCTGCGGCTGCATGAAAAGCTGTGGCCGCAACTGGACGCCGCCCCCAGGCTGGCCGCGATGTATCGGGACATCGAGTTACCGATCCTCTCCGTGCTGCTGGCGATGGAGCGTACCGGCGTACTCATCGACCCGTTTCTTCTCGCGCAGCAGAGCAACGAACTCGCCCGCCGCCTGCTCGACCTGGAGCGCGAAGCCCACGCGCTGGCAGGGGAGGCGTTCAACCTTGGTTCCCCCAAGCAACTCGGCGAAATTCTCTTTGGCCGCCTTGGCTTGCCGGTACGCAAGAAAACCGCGACCGGCCAGCCTTCGACCGACGAAGATGTCTTGAGCGAGCTTGCTGAAGATTACCCACTCCCTAAGCTGCTGCTCGAATACCGTAGCCTTTCAAAGCTGAAAGGCACTTACACCGACAAGCTGCCGCGCATGGTCAATCCGGCGACGGGCAGGGTTCATACCAGTTTTTCCCAGGCGACCGCTATCACCGGGCGGCTTGCCAGTTCCGATCCCAACCTGCAAAACATCCCTGCACGGACGGCAGAAGGCCGCCGCATCCGCGCTGCTTTCATCGCGCCGCGCGGCTGCCAGATCGTTTCGGCGGATTATTCGCAAATTGAGCTACGCATCATGGCGCACCTCTCCGGTGACGCCCGGTTGCTCGATGCCTTCGCGCATAGCGAAGACATTCATCGCGCAACTGCTGCCGAAGTGTTCGGTATCGCGCCCGAGGCGGTTGCTTCCGAACAGCGCCGCTACGCTAAAGTCATCAATTTCGGCCTCATCTACGGCATGAGCGCGCACGGGCTTGCCAAGGCGCTCGGCATCGAGCGCGGCGCGGCACAAGGCTGGATCGACCGTTATTTCGCGCGTTATCCGGGGGTCGCCGCCTACATGGAACGGGTGAAGGCGCTGGCGCGCGAACAGGGCTGCGTCGAAACCGTCTTTGGGCGTCGGCTCCGCCTGCCGGACATCCACGCCCGCCAGTTCGTCCGCCGTCAAGCGGCGGAACGTGCCGCGATCAATGCCCCCATGCAGGGAACCGCTGCTGACCTCATCAAAAAAGCAATGATAGCCGTTGATCGTTGGCTGGCCGACTCAAGCCTCCAGTCCCGGCTGGTGCTACAGGTGCACGATGAACTGGTGCTCGAAGTCCCCGATGGGGAAATCGACACCGTTCGCGCGGAACTTCCCAGGCTGATGGAAAACGTCGCTGATCTCGCCGTCCCGCTGCGGGTCGATGTAGGGGCGGGAGCCAATTGGGACGAGGCGCACTGAGCTTAAGTCATTACACCAACATCGTTGGCGATCAACGCCTTCGATGACCGCCACCGCCTCTGCCACCACCGCGCATCGTATTTCGCCCGTAGCCTCTGTTTCTATCTGGGGCCAAGTGGGGGCTGTTTCGTGCGCGCGGGTTGTTCCGATATTGTGGTGGGCGATAGGGTATGCCTCTGTACTCTGAATACATCCAATAGTTATATGGATAATAGGAATAGAAGGGATAATAGGAATAGAGAGGATAGAAGGGATAGCCGTAATAGTAGTGATAATAGGGGTAATAGGGATAGGAAGCCGTTCTTCCGGCATCTCCCCTGCAATCGACCCTCTCCCCATTCTCATCATAGCCGCCGCATGAAACGCAGGCGGACAGTAGCAGACAAAGCGGTAGCGCCAAAACCCAGGCGGGAATGCGATGGTGCGTTCTCATTTTGCGTCCTGTGATCGTTCATTGATGGGGACTGATATAACTATAGACGCAATTTGATGCTCATACGCATTTTCTACAAAGCGTTACAAAACCTGAGGGTATGCTATCGAGCGTGGCAGTGGTGGTAGTATCGGCTCCTGTCTGACGTTTCCACTTTGAAAGGAATCTCGCCATGGCCAAGCCCTATGAGTCCGAATTCACGCTCTTCATGCGCGAGTGGCTGGAAAAGCATCCCAAGGAAAGCGAGGTGCAAAAGACGGGTCAGGCTCTGTGGTGGGATCGTCCGCAAGACCTTGAGGCAACCCGCCGCTTCGAGGCCGCGCATGTGCCGGTGAATCCGTATTACTACGACATTGCACACTGAACGGCTTACGGCATAGGCGATATGCTCAATCGCTTTTGTTCCAGATGAATGGAACCCGTTTCACGTTACACAGCAGTTCGTAGGCAATGGTTCCGGCGGACTGGGCGACCTGATTGACGGAGACCTGTTTGCCCCATAGCTCGACGATGCTGCCGATGCCCGCTTCCGGGAGGTCGGTGAGATCGACGGTGAGCATGTCCATTGATACGCGCCCGATCAGGGAGGTGAGTTTGTTGTCGACGGCCACGGGCACGCCATCGGGGGCGGAGCGCGGGTAGCCGTCGGCGTAGCCTATCGCTACCAGCCCGACGCGGGTGGGGCGCGGGGCGATGAACCTTGCGCCGTAGCCGAGCGGCTCTCCAGCCGGGAGGTCGCGCACGGCGATGATCCGGCTCTCCAGCGTCATGACCGGGCACAGGCCGTTGCCTTCGCCCGGTATGGGGTCTGCGCCGTAAAGCATGATGCCGGGGCGCGCCCAGTCGCGGCAGGCATCCGGCCAGGCGAGGATGGCGGCGGAATTGGCAAGGCTGCGCGCGCCGGGTAGCCCCCGCGTGGCTTTGTCGAAGGCGTGGATTTGTTGGGTGGTGGCATCGCACTCCGGTTCGTCGGCGCGTGCGAAATGGGTCATGAGGCCGCATTCTTCCACCTTGCCGCTGACCATGAGTTGCCGCCAGACCCGTCGCGTATCGCCAAGCGGGAATCCGGCGCGGTTCATGCCGCTGTTGATCTTGAGCCAGACCCGGAGCGGCGCGGGCAAGTCGGTTTTCACGATCATTTCGATCTGGGCGGGATGATGGATCACGGGCCAGAATCCGTGACGGGCGGCCTCAAACAATTCGGTGGGGTCGAATATGCCTTCAAGCAACAGGATGGGCTGCTTGATTCCAGAACCGCGCAGGGCGAGCGCCTCTTCAAGAAAGGCAACCGCGTAGCCATCGGCATCCCAGGACAGGGTTTGCGCGCAGGCAAGCGCGCCGTGGCCGTAGGCGTTGGCTTTGACTACGGCAAAGAGGTGCCCGCCGTGGCGCTGCTGGGCGATGTGGTAGTTATGGCGCAGGGCGTCGAGGTCGATCAGGGCGCGGGTAGGACGCATGGAAAGATTGCCGTGAGAGGAGGGGAGCTTGGGAACGGCCGCAATGGTGCACTAGTTTAAGAGTATGCCGCAATTGAGGATGTCTCACGGGCGGAGAAGTTCAGTTTCCGTTTCCGGATGGCGCATGAGGGCGATCAGAGCCATGACGCAGAAGAAGGCTCCGGCAAGAAAGGTGGTTGGCGCGCCTAAACGATCCCACAGAAAACCGGCGGCAAGGCTGGCGAGCAGCATGGCGATGCCGCTGACGACGTTGAAGAGGCCGAAGGCTGTGCCGCGAAGTTCCGCCGGCGCGGTTTTTGCTACCATCGCCGACAGCAATCCCTGTGTGATGCCCATGTGCATGCCCCAGAGCGCGACTCCGGCCAGCACGATACCCCAATGTTCATAGGACGCGAGCACCAGGTCGGCGGCAATCAGCACGATCAGGCCGAGCGCAAGCAGCCGCCGATGGCTCATGCGGTCGGAGAGCTTGCCGAAGGGCCAGGCCGAGAGCGCGTAGACAAGGCTCATTGCGGCCATGACCAGCGGGACGAGAGTGAGCGATATGCCGCATTGCAGGGCGCGTAGCACAAGAAAGGCTTCGCTGAAGCGGGCCAGCGTGAAGATTGCGCCGATGCTGACGACCCGCCAGTAGGAGGCATTGAGCTTCCGCAGGTTGTCGCGCCGGATTGGATTTTCGCGTTTGGCTGAGGGCGCGCGCGGGGGCTCCCGGAGACAAAAAACGAGCAGGGCTACGCTCGCCAGGCCGGGAATGGCGGCAAACCAGAACACGGCGCGGAAATCATTGGCCAAAAGCAGCATCAGGAGGGCGGCGAGCAGTGGGCCGATGAGCGCGCCCACGGTGTCGAGTGACTGGCGCAGGCCGAACGCAGCGCCACGGATGGGCGCAGGAGTCAGATCGGTCAGCAGGGCATCGCGCGGCGCTCCCCGGATGCCTTTGCCCAGCCGGTCGAACAGACGCGCGCCCAAAACGAGTCCAGTGCTCTGGGCGAGGGCAAACAGGGGTTTGCTCAAGGCACCGAGCGCGTAGCCGAAAACCGTCAGCCCTTTTCGCTTGCCCAGGTAGTCACTCAGCACGCCGGAAAAAATTTTGACGATCAGCGCGGTGGCTTCGGCAAGCCCTTCGATCAGACCGACGGTGAGGGCGCTTGCACCGAGCGCCGTGACCATGAAAAGCGGCAGCAGGCTGTGGATCATCTCCGAGGAAATATCCATCAGTAGGCTGACAAAGCCGAGAACCCAGACGCCGGGGGGCATTCGGTATGGAGAGGTTTTCATTGAGTCACCCCTTTCTTACGGCAGGGGACTCCTTGATACGGTTTAGGGAATTGCGGCGATTGATCGGCATTGGTGTCGTGAATTTCAAAGTTTTCCGTCATTTTCAGCGTGGTAGGATGGGTAGAGCGCAGCGAAACCCATCGCGTTTCATTTTTATGGCAACGGCAAATTTTTATGGCAACGGCAATTTTCGCGACAACATTGAACTTGGAATGACTGTAAGCATGATGAAAAAGATTGCTCAAAAAATGATGGGTTTCGCTTCGCTCTACCCATCCTACCGCGCTCAATCCCGGTCTACCGCATACGCAGACCACGCTTGCCGCGTGGGCATGACTTCCAGCCGGTTGATGTTGATGTGATCGGGTAGATTGGCCACGTAGAAAATCTGTTCGGCAATATCCTCCGCCGTCAGCGGTTCGGTTCCACGATAAAGGCGGTCCGAGGCGGCCTGGTCGCCTTTTGTGCGTACGAGCGTGAATTCGGTTTCAGACATGCCGGGGGCGATGTCGGTGACGCGCACGCCAGTGCCGAGCAGGTCGCAACGCAGGTTGTAGCTGAATTGTTTGACGAAAGCCTTGGTCGCGCCATAGACGTGACTGCTGGGATAGGGCCATTGCCCGGCAACCGAGCCGATGTTGATGATGCTGGCTCCACGCCCGGTGGCAAGCAGCGCGGGCAGCAGGGCGTGTGTGATGTTGACCAGCCCCGTGACGTTGGTGTCGATCATGGTGTGCCAATCTTCCAGCGCTACCGCTTGTGCCGGTTGCGGCGCCAGAGCCAGCCCGGCGTTGTTGACCAGGACGCGCAGGGAACGGAACTCTTCGGGGAGGGCTTCCACCACAGCCTTGACCGCTCCGGCATCGCGCACATCGAGCGCGGCGATATGTACCGGCGCAAGCGGGGCAAGTTCCTCCTTTAATGCCTGCAACCGTTCGACACGCCGCCCGGTCAACGCCAGTGTCCAGCCCGTAGCGGCAAAACGGCGCGCGGCAGCGCGGCCAAAACCGGATGTCGCGCCAGTTATGAAGACGGTCTTGCTCATTTCAACTCCCAAGGGTTCCCAATGTGATACTCGTCCGCGCAAAAGCCAGAAACCAGCCGACGTGCACTGTAGCGCCCCCTCGCCCAAAATAGCTGCAATCCGGCAAAATTTCACCCCTGAACAACCTACTTTGAGATACTACATTTAGTAGAAATATTTTTCTTGACATACAATAAAAAATCGTAACTGTTTGTTTATTTTGAAAATCATATTTTTGCAAATTTTGTAGCATGGCGGTATGCTTCATGCCCTGCCTACACTGTTTCGGGGAAACCTCAGAGCCATGAGTACGACATCCCAGACCACTCTCAAACCGACTGCCGACAACCTGGCTGCCCAGGAAATTTCCGCCGAAGTCCTGATCGAGAAGTACGCGAAAGGGGACGAAAAAACCGTGCAGGAGGTGCGCCAGCGCGTGGCGCGGGCGCTGGCCGCAGTCGAAGCCGAGGATAAACGCGCACTCTGGGAAGCGCGTTTTCTGGAAGCGCAGGAGCGGGGTTTCGTTCCTGCGGGGCGAATCAACAGCGCGGCGGGAACGGCGCTCGCGGCCACGCTCATTAACTGCTTCGTGCAGCCGGTGGGTGATTCCGTCACCAAATCCGTCGACGGGCGGCCCGGCATCTATACCGCGCTCGCACAAGCGGCGGAAACCATGCGGCGCGGCGGCGGCGTCGGTTACGATTTTTCTTCGGTCCGCCCCAAGGGCGCGATGGTGCGGGGAACCGCCTCCAGCGCCTCGGGGCCGGTGTCGTACATGCGGGTGTTCGACCGTTCGTGCGAAACGGTGGAATCGGCGGGCGCGCGGCGCGGCGCGCAGATGGGGGTGCTGCGCTGCGACCATCCCGACATTGAGGAGTTCATCCACGCCAAGGACAAGGGTGATCTGGCGAATTTCAATATTTCCATCGGCGTTACCGATGCCTTCATGCGCGCGGTGGAAGCGGGTGAGGCGGTCGAACTTGTCCACAAGGCCGAGCCGGGCGAGGACATTCAGGCCGCAGGCGCATATCTGCTCGACGACGGGGTATGGGTCTATCGCAAAATCGAAGCCCGCAACCTGTGGGCACAGATCATGCGCTCGACCTATGACCACGCCGAGCCGGGCATCCTTTTCCTGGATCGTATGAACCAGGATAACAACCTCTATTACTGCGAAACCATCGAGGCCACCAATCCTTGCGCCGAACAGCCGCTGCCGCCATATGGCTGCTGCTGCCTGGGTTCGATCAACCTGACGCTGTTCGTCCAGGAACCGTTTTCCGAAAAGGCGGCTTTCGATTTCAACGGGTTCGGCAAGGTGGTCGATGTTGCCGTCCGCATGCTCGACAATGTGCTCGATGCCACGCACTGGCCGCTGGAGCAGCAACAGGAAGAAGCGCGTTCCAAGCGCCGGATCGGCCTGGGTTTCACCGGACTAGGCGATGCGCTCATCATGCTACGTAAGCGTTACGACACGGAGGAAGCACGCGAGCAGGCGAGCGAAATCGCGGAATACTTGCGCGACCGCGCTTACGCCGCCTCGGTGGAACTAGCCCGCGAACGCGGGGCGTTCCCGCTCTTCAATGCGGATATGTACCTCTCCGGCAACAATTTCACGTCACGCCTGCCCCCTGCATTGAAAGAGCGTATCCGCAAGCACGGCATCCGCAATTCGCACCTGCTGTCCATCGCGCCTACCGGCACGATCAGCCTCGCATTCGCGGATAACGCCTCCAACGGCATCGAGCCGCCGTTCTCCTACACCTACACGCGCAGGAAGCGCACGATCGACGGGGATTTCAGGGAACACAGCGTTGAAGACTACGCCTGGCGGCTCTACCGCCACCTGGGCGGTGATGTCAATCATCTGCCGCCGTGGTTCATCACTGCGCTGGAAATTTCCGCTGCCGCCCACAAGGACATGGTGGCCGCCGTTGCGCCCTACGTCGATACGTCCATTTCCAAGACGGTCAACGTCCCGGAAGATTATCCGTATTCGGATTTTGAAGACCTCTATCTCTCGGCCTGGAAATCCGGCCTTAAGGGATTGGCCACCTATCGCCCCAACAGCGTGCTGACCCCGGTTCTGTCTGTCGCCCCCGCCAGCAACCAGAAAAAACCGCAGGATGTGGACATTTCAGACGCCAACCGCCGGCTTTCGATCAAGAGCCTGCCCGCCCCGGTACTCGCCAGCCTGCGCTGGCCGGGGCGTCCCGTGCTGCCCGGCGGCAACACGGCCTGGACGTACATGATCGACGCGCCTTCCGGCGGTTTCGCCCTCTTTGTCGGGGAAGTCGACGTGGCGCTCGATATGTTCAACGGCAAGCTCCCGTTCGAGGTCTGGGTCAACGGAGCCGACCAGCCGCGCGGCCTGGGGGCAGTTGCCAAGACATTGTCGATGGACATGCGCGCCAACGACCATGCCTGGCTCAAGCTCAAGCTCGACACCCTGGCTCGCACAGTGGGCGAAAAGTCCTTTGAAATGCCCTTTCCGCCTCACGGCGAGAAAAAACTCGTCCCCGGCGCGGTATCCGCCTTCGCTCAGGTCGTGCACTACCATTGCGAACAACTCGGCACATTCTCCCGCGAGGGGGCGACCCCGGTGCTCGATACGCTGTTCAGCCTGGAAGAACCCAGAACCGGAACCGATGGCACGCTTTCCTGGACGGTCGACATCCACAATCCGGCCACGGGTGAGGATTTCGTGCTCGGCCTCAAGGAGATCACCTTGCCCGACGGCGTGACCCGCCCCTATTCGGCCTGGCTTTCCGGCAACTACCCAAGGGCGCTGGACGGTCTCACCCGCATCCTGGCGCTCGATATGCGCGTGATGGACCCCGCCTGGATCGGCATGAAACTGAGGAAACTCATCGATTACCCCGAACCGCTCGGCGACTTCATGGCCTTCGTACCGGGCGCGCGCAAGCAGCAGACTTTCCCATCCACCGTAGCCTACATTGCCCGCCTCATCATCCACCGCTACGCCATGCTCGGCGTACTCGACGAAAACGGCTATCCGGTTGCCGAGATGGGCATCCTGGAGTCGCCGCGCGTCGACAGTGAACCCAGGCTCATGCATGGCGCGCCGTGCAAGGAATGCGGCAACCACACGGTTATCCGCAAGGATGGCTGCGACTTCTGCACCGCCTGCGGCGCGGTGGGGGCGTGTGGATAAAGCCACACCCGCATCGCCCGCATTCGGTTATACTCAAAGAGATTGCCTTCATGAACCGGGGCGCGCAAAGCGCCCCGGTTCATGAGTGTGCACCTTTTTAGGATAACCAACGGATCGTTCCCGTTCCATGCTTTATATGATGCGCTGTCGCCTGTACTGGTTGAACTGTTTTTTGACGTTTCTTGGGGCGAGCTTGCTTCTCGCGCCCCCGGCTCTTGCTGAATCGCCACGTCCCACGCAAGCCCACGCCGAGACAGCCATCACCTCTGTTCACCTGCTTTCGAGTTATCACTACCAAGCCCCACCGCTCGACAGGGCTCTCTCGGTGCAAATTTTCGACCGTTACCTGAAGGCGCTCGATCCCGCCCGCCTGTTTTTCCTGCAATCCGACATCCGAGATTTTTCTTACGCGCGCTCCACGCTTGATAACGCCATCCTCGAAGGTCAACTCGAAGCACCTTTTCTCATATTCGACCGATATACCGAGCGCGTCAAAAAAGTACGGCGCATCGTGCAGGAATTGCTCATCAACAAGTTTGACTTCACTGCGGATGAGAGTTTCGCGCCGGATCGCAGCGAAGCGCCTTGGGTTGCTTCCGACGACGAGTTGCGCGAAATATGGCGCAAGCGGATCAAAAATGAGTGGTTGCGCCTACGCTTGGCCGGAAATGACGACAATACCATCCGCCGTACGCTCGACAAGCGATACAAGCACGCGCTGGATCGCTCCGTCAAACTCAACAGCGACGACGTATTCCAGGTCTTCATGAACGCCTGGGCAGGGGCGCTGGAGCCGCACACCAACTACCTCGGGCCGCGCGCAGCGGAAGACTTCGCCATCTCGATGAAACTGTCGCTGGTCGGCATCGGTGCGGTACTTCAGGAACGCAACGATTACGTCATCGTGCGCGAACTCATCCCCGGCGGCCCCGCGCTACGTTCGGGCAAGATCAACGTCGGCGACCGCATCGTCGGCGTTGCACAGGGTGAAAAAACCCCTATGGTCGACGTTACCGGCTGGCAGGTCGATGAAGTCGTCCCGCTCATCCGGGGCAAGCACAATTCCATCGTCGTGCTCGATATCCTGCCCGCCGATGCCTTGGCCGATGGCGCACACCGCCGCGTCGCGCTCGTGCGAGACACCGTCCGCCTTGAAAACCAAGCTGCTTCGGGTTCAATACGCGAGATTCGTGACAATGGGCAACTCCGGAAAATCGGCATCATCAAACTGCCCAGTTTTTACCAGGATACCGAAGCGCGCCGCAAAGCCCCGGCGCAATTCCGTAGCGCCACCCGCGACGTTACCCGGATCATTGCGGAATTCAAGCGCGACAAGATCGATGGCCTGCTCATCGACCTGCGCGACAACGCGGGCGGTTCGCTCGACGAAGCCGTTTCGCTCACCGGGCTTTTCATCGGCAGCGGCCCTGTCGTTATCCAGCAAAATTCTCACGGGCAAACCCGCGTCGAGCGCGTCCCCACGGCGGGCATGGCTTGGGAAGGGCCGCTCGGCGTGCTTATCAACCGCGCCTCCGCATCCGCCTCCGAAATCTTTGCCGCCGCCATACAGGACTATGGCCGAGGCGTCGTGATCGGCGAAAACAGCTTCGGCAAGGGCACGGTACAAACCCTGATCGACCTTGACGAATTGGAACGCGCCCCGCAGCGCCGTTACGGCGAACTCAAGATGACCGTCGCCCAGTTCTTCCGCGTCTCCGGCGGCACGACCCAATTACGCGGCGTCAAACCCGACATCATCCTGCCCTCGCTCATCGACTCCAAAAACTTTGGTGAATCGGCCTACGACAATGCCCTGCCCTGGACGCGCATCGCCCCTGTCGAATTCCGGAGCGCGGGCAACATTGCCTCCCTGGTTCCCACGCTGGCTCTGCGCCACGAACAACGTACTACGCAAGATAAGGACTTTCTCCAATTCAAGGAAAAAGCCGCAGAATTGAAAGTCTTGCGCGAAGCAAAGGCCATTTCTCTCAAGGAAAGCATACGGCGCACCGAACGCGACCGCATGGAAGCGCGCGCCAAGGCGCGCGGCAAGAACGCCGAGCCGTCCGGCGGCGGCGAAGAGTTTACCGACGGAGAAGTGGGCGACGATGGGCTGCTCGCCAATGAACGCAGCCTTTCCAATGAGCTTGCCACCGAAAAAGCGCGCAAGGCCGCGCGCGATGTCCTTCTCGAAGAGGGCGCACACATCCTCTGCGACATGATCGGCCTTCTTCGAGACGGTTCTTCTTCCGAAATCGTGCGGCGCGAAAAGCAACGGCAGCCTTGAACCAGGTGCGCGCGGCGCTGGAGCAAACCAACGGCGGCAGCGGGCGTTTTACCGCGCAGTTTTCTCCCGCCTCACCAAAGTGGGCATCGAGGAATGCGAACGGGTCGTTGGGGCGTGGCTGGAAGCTGCCGGCGGGTAACCGGTATCAGCCTCCCAATCGCGCCATTTGAGGCCGTAATTTGTCCAGTGCTGCCTGAAAGCTCGCCAGCCGTTCGCGTTCCTGTGCCACAACAGCGGGCGGGGCGCGGTCGACGAAATTCGCGTTACCGAGTTTGTTTTGCGCCTTGGCGGTTTCGGCTTCGAGGCGGGCAATCTCCTTGCCCAGCCGTTCGCGTTCGGCCTCGATGTCGACTTCAACCTTGAGCATCAGCCGCGCTTCTCCGACGAGCGCCACGGGGACGAGGGTTTTTTCGTCGATCTCGTCTACGATTTCGACCCCGGAGAGTTTGGCAAGTCCTTTGATGAGGGGCGCGAAAATTTGCAGGGCAGCCTTGTCTGTACTCCCGGCGATGACGAGCGGCAATCTTTGAGCCGGGGAGATGTTCATTTCTCCACGCAGGTTGCGGCAGGCATGGGTGAGCGCCTTGAGTTCTGCCATCCGGGTCTCGGCGTCGTCGTCGATCAGCGTAGCGTCGGCCTCAAAAGTGCGGGCAAGCATGATGCTTTCCGTGCTTTTCTTCCCGGCCAGCGGGGCGACGGTTTGCCAGAGTTCCTCGGTGATGAAGGGGATGGTCGGGTGCGCGAGGCGCAGCAGGGCTTCCAGAGTGTGCGCGAGGGTGTGGCGGGCGGCATCCGCCCCGGCTCCTTCAGCGGCCATTTCGATCTTGGCGATTTCCAGATACCAGTCGCAAAACTCGTCCCAGATGAAGTGGTAAAGCGCCTGCGCGAGCAGGTCGAAACGATACTCGGCGAAGTGTTGGTCAACTTCTTTCGATAGTTTCTGAAGCAGGCTGACGATCCAGCGGTCGGCAAAGGAAAGCGCGCCAGGAACCGGGGCAGGGAGGGCGTCCCGGCTCTTGCAGTTCATCAACACGAAGCGGGAGGCGTTCCAGAGTTTATTGCAGAAGTTGCGATAACCCTCGCAACGGCTCAAATCGAACTTGATGTCGCGTCCCGGCGAGGCGAGCGAGGCAAAAGTGAAGCGCAGGGCATCCGTGCCAAAGGCGGGGATGCCTTCGGGAAACTCCTTGCGGGTGCGTTTTTCGATATGCGCCTTTTGTTTGGGGTTCATGAGGCCGGAAGTGCGCTTCTCGACCAGCGCGTCGATGCCGATGCCGTCGATGAGGTCGATCGGGTCGAGCACGTTGCCCTTGGATTTGCTCATCTTCTGGCCTTCCGCGTCGCGGATGAGGCCGTGTACATAGACGTGCTTGAAAGGAATCTGCCCGGTGATGTGTTTGGTCATCATCACCATACGGGCGACCCAGAAAAAGATGATGTCGAAGCCTGTGACGAGCACCGAGGAGGGCAGGTAGAGATCAAGCGCCGGGTTTGAGCTTTGCGGATAGCCTGGCGTCCAGTCGAGCGTGGAGAAGGGCCACAGGGCGGAGGAAAACCAGGTGTCCAGCACGTCGGGGTCGCGGGTGAGGCCCGCGCGGCGGATGTCTTCGCACTCCTCGACGCTTCGGCCACGATAGTCCTTGAGTATCCTCATATGATGCTGTTTGTGTTCCGGGGGGCAATCGAGGCATTCGAGGCATTTGCTGCCGGGGACTTTTTCGGCAATGTTGAGCAGGACATTGAATTTTTGATATGCCTCCTCTTCATTTTCATCGACGTAAATGTTTCCCACCTTGTCATACCAGGCCGGTATCTGGTGGCCCCACCACAGTTGCCGCGAGATGCACCAGTCCTGGATGTTGTTGAGCCACTGGTTGTAGGTGTTGACCCAGTTCTCCGGATAAAAGCGGATTTCGCCGCTCGCCACGGCATCCAGCGCCTTTTGGGTGATGGATTTGCCGTCCCCGTCGGGTTTGGTCATGGCGACGAACCATTGGTCGGTGAGCATCGGCTCCAGCACTTCTCCGGTGCGGTCGCCACGCGGAACCTTGAGTTTGTGCTTTTCGGTCTTTTCCAGAAGCCCCTGCGTTTCCAGGTCTTTGACGATCTGTTCGCGCGCGGCGAAACGATCCATGCCCTGGTAGCGTTCCGGCGCGTTGGCGTTGATGGCCGCGTCCAGCGTGAGGATGGAAATTATCGGCAGATCGTGGCGCTGTCCGACGGCGTAGTCGTTGAAATCGTGTGCGGGTGTGACCTTGACGACGCCGGTTCCGAATTCGCGGTCGACGTAGGTATCCGCGATGATGGGGATGTCGCGTCCGGCCAGTGGCAGGCGCGCGGTCTTGCCGATCAGGTGGCGGTAACGCTCATCTTCGGGATGCACCATTACGGCGGTGTCCCCAAGCATGGTTTCGGGCCGTGTGGTGGCGACGGTGAGATACCCGCTGCCATCGGATAGCGGATAGCGGATGTGCCAGAGAAAACCGTCTTCTTCCTCGTTTTCCACTTCCAGATCGGAAACGGCGGTTTTGAGCTTCGGGTCCCAGTTGACCAGCCGTTTGCCCCGGTAAATAAAACCATCGCGGAAAAGGCGCACGAAGGTTTGCGTGACGGTCCAACTCAGCCCTTCGTCCATCGTGAAGCGTTCGCGCGTCCAGTCCGGGCTGCTGCCCATGCGGCGCATCTGCTGCGTGATGGTTCCCCCGGAGAATTTTTTCCACTCCCAGACTTTCTCAAGAAATTTCTCACGGCCCAGGTCGTGCCGGGAGAGGCCCTGGGCGTCGAGTTGGCGTTCCACCACGATCTGCGTAGCGATGCCCGCGTGGTCGGTTCCCGGTTGCCACAAGGTGTTCATTCCGCGCATCCGGTAGTAGCGCGTGAGTGCATCCATCAGGGTTTGGTTGAAGCCGTGCCCCATGTGAAGCGAGCCGGTAACGTTAGGCGGCGGCAGCAGGATACAAAAGGACTGATCTTTTGGTTTGGCGGCATCCAGCCCGACGGCAAAGAAATTACGGGATTCCCATTCAGCGTAGAGGCGAGATTCGATCGTTTTCGGCTCGTAACTTTTATCTAGTTCCATGATCGTAAAAAGGCGGGGAAAATTCTCCAGATTGTAGCCGATACATGCTGTTTATCCCTGGCTGGATAGTGTGCTCTGCCACGGTTTGCGGATGACCGCGATGCCCGGTGTGGGCAAGGCTGTCCGGTGCGGAGTTTGATAGTAATCTGTAGCCTATACTCTAAGATCATGATTTTTCGGGGATTTTTTGCATTTCAGGTCATCCCCTGGCAGAAGGTGAGCACCTGCTGGCTTTTCACGCCCTCGGTGGCTTTAACGTCAGCCGCATAGGAAGTGGGTCATTTTTCTTTCAGGAAGGACGTGGCAAAGCCTATGAACAAGCCAGGTACGCAGAAATGCGCGTAGACCGCCAAGGCAAAAGCCTGACAACTCACCTTTTGGATGAAAACAAAAATCGCATAGAAATACAAAATGAGTGAATATGCGTTGAACACAATCCCCGAAATGAGTGGCGGGATCAATTACTTTCCGTCAAACGGCTACGCAAAAAGACTCAAGCAAATCGCTTGACCATGTGCTTTCTGGCCGATCCCAGGATATCCCCATATCGAAATTTCTTGGATTATTCAGAGAACTCTTGGGATACTATCGGGATAATTCAAAATTTCTTCAAATGCAGATAACAGTATTTATCGTTTCTTTCACTGCGGCATCAAGCTCAGGGCAAAAGCTATGACCACCCACGACCAAAACTCCCCGGATACCCCCGATCAGGTTGCCACGGGTGCTTCCGACCAAAACCCTCCGGAAGCATCCGACCAGAGTCCTCCAGAAGCATCTGACGAAAATCCTCCGGAAGCATCCAACCCTGTTCCCTCGGATGCGCCTGAACCAACGAAAACTACCGTATTTGAGTATTCGTCCTTCATCGACAGGCTGAGGATTTTGCTGCCTTTCCTGTTGCTGCCGTTCAAGGCGTTGCGCTGGTTGATCCATCTGGTTTTCGGCGAACTCTTCTGGCGTTCTCCGCGCTGGATGGACACTGTCGGGCGTGGAGCCTGTACTGCTGTGAGCATTGTACGAAGCCATAAACGCCAGGCCATCTGGATAGTGGCGGCACTGGCGGCGCTCGGTGGTGGTTGGGCATGGTGGGCCATGCAGCCCATCCCCCCCGAGCCCGTGAAAGTGACGGTGTCAGTGAAAAATCCGAATCGCACCAATCTTGAAGATGACGATCCAGCCGTGTATCCGTTGCGGATCTCGTTTTCAGCCCCCGTGGCGGCATTGGACAGTGTCGACAAGGAAGTGGAGAAAGGAAACATCACCATCATGCCGCCGCTCAAGGGAAAGTGGAATTGGGATGGTGACTCGAAGTTATCTTTTCAACCGGAAGGCGATTGGCCCGTTGGCGGTGAATATGCGGTGACGTTCTCCCCCAGGATGTTTCGGCCAGAGGCGCTTTTCGAGAGCTATAAAACGACGTTTCAAACCCCGGTTTTTGAGGCACGATCATTGAGCGCCCGGTTCAATCAAGACCCGACCGACTCCAAGGACAAGACGGTCGTGGCTTCGATCAATTTTACGCACCCGGTCGATTCCGGCGATTTCGAGAAACGGGTGAGTATGGTCATCGAAGGACAGAAAAAAGGACTGTTCAGTTCGGATGACCAGAAAGTTGATTTTAAGGTGCGCTTCGACAAGAAAAAACTCAACGCTTTCATCCAGTCTGAACAGCTTATAGCCCCGAGCAAGGCACAGACGATGCGCGTGACCGTCGATAAAGGTGTGCGTACTACTGCCGGGGGCAATGCCACGAGCGGCGTCCTGACCGCGACCGCTACCATCCCCGGCCTGGATAGCCTGAAAGTCTCAAGCCTCAAACCAGTGGTTGCCACCAATGACAAGTATCAAATGGAACAGGTGTTGATGCTGGAAATGTCGATGCTGACCGGTGAAAAGGCGGCGAAAGACGCAGTACAGGTCTGGCTGTTGCCGGAGCGGCTTCCGAAAGATAGCCCGTTGCGCGAAAGATTTTTACCTGAATATAGAAATAATAACCTGAAGTATTACTGGGACAATAAAGACATTGAACACATTGATTCCGAACTGCTCAAGCACGGCGAAGCCCTGAAACTGGAGGCGTTGCCTACTGAAAATGATGTGGCCGCCACCTTCAGCTATCGTTACCAGGCACCTCAGGGGCGGTATATCTACGTGAAGGTACCGAAAGGGTTGACAGCCTTCGGCGGGTTCTATCTTGACAAAGATGTGGAGCGTATTTTTCAGGTGCCCGCTTTTGCGCCCATCGCGCAGATCATGTCGAAGGGTTCGCTCTTGCCGCTCTCCGGTGAGCGCAAGGTGACGGTGATTGCGCGTGATGTCCCGGCTGTCCAGTATTCGATTGCCCGTGTGCTGCCTGAGCAGTTGCAGTATCTGGTCAACCGAGGTATGCGCGACAGCGGAAGTTTTTCGGTGCCGAGTCTCATCAGTGAACACTATAGTTATTACAACAGAATTGAGGAGTCTGACGTTGCCGAGCGTTTTGAAAAAACCATCGGTCTGTCGAGTCCGGAGCCAGGCAAGCCACAGTACCAGGCGTTGGATTTGAACGAATACCTCAAGATGCGGCGCGGCGTTTTTCTGTTGCGCGTACAAGGCTACAACCCGGAGACGAAAGAGACGGTCGGTGGGTCGGATAACCGGCTGGTGATGGTAAGCGACCTGGGACTGATCGAAAAGCAGTCGGTCGATGGCAGCCACGATCTTTTCGTGCAATCCATCTTCAGCGGCGGTCCTGTTAGCGATGCTTTGGTCGAAATCATTGGCCGCAACGGTTTGCCGGTGCTGCAAGCGCGAACCGATGCCGGTGGGCGCGTGACGTTTCCCAAACTTAATGACTTCAAGAATGAGCGCGAACCGGTGTTTTTCAAAGTCAGCAAGGAAGGGGACAGCAGTTTTCTGCCATACAGTACTTACGATCAATTCAACCGCAAGCTGAATTACTCGCGCTTCGATGTAGGGGGCGCGGTCAACGCGGTGGAAATGCGGCAATTGTCGGCGTACCTTTTTTCCGACCGCGGCATTTATCGGCCGGGCGAGGAAATCCGGGTCGGAATGCTCGTCCGGGCGGCAAACTGGACGAAATCGGTAGCGGGCATTCCGCTTGAACTGGAGGTGATCGACGCGCGTGGGCTGACGGTGCGACGCGACAAGATCACCATGTCGGAGAGCGGTTTTGGCGAATTGCGCCATCCGACGCTCGATACCGCGCCAGCGGGTACTTACACAATCAATCTGTCACTGGTCAAAGATGGCCGTGCCGATACCCAGATTGGTTCCACGACGGTGCGTGTCCAGGATTTTGAACCGGATCGCTTACGGATGACCGCGCGGTTCAGCGCCGGACAGACCGACGGCTGGGTGAGTCCGGATGATCTCGCCGTGGAGGTCTCTCTTCAGAACCTGTTTGCGACTCCAGCAGAAAACCGGCGCATACGCGGTTTTCTCTCCCTGTCGCCGGGTGTCCTGAGATTTTCCGGTTATAAAGATTATCTCTTTGACGATCCGCAACAAGCCAAGCAGCCGGTGTCCGAAGAATTGAATGAGACGACAACCGATGAAGAAGGCAAGGCGACTTTGAAACTTGATCTGAATCGCTTTGATCGGGTGACATACCGGGCGCACGTTGTCGTCCAGGGCTTCGAGGCCGACGGAGGCCGGGGCGTCTCGGCTGAGACAGCAACCCTGGTGTCGGGGCTCGATTATCTGGTGGGCTACAAGCCGGACGGCAATCTGAGTTTTGTGCGTCGGGACAGCGCGCGCACGGTCAACCTGCTGGCAATCGGGCGCGACGGCAAACAGCGCGCGGTCGAAGGCCTGAAAATCAAACGGATCGAGCGCCGGTACGTCTCGATATTGACCCAGCAAAACGATGGCACCTATCGCTACCAGTCGACGGCCAAGGATATTCCCGTGGAAGAGCCGAAGCCGCTCGCGATGACGGCGGTGGGTGTGGCGCTCAAGCTCGCAACGGATACACCGGGATCATTTACCTATATCGTGACAGACGCGAGCGATCTTGAGTATGCCCGGATTTCGTACAGCGTAGCCGGGGAAGCGAACCTTGCGCGCTCGCTCGACAAGAATGCGGAATTGACCCTGACCCTATCGAAAGGCGACTTCGTCCCAGGCGAAGAGATCGAAGTGCAGATCGAAGCGCCCTACACCGGCAGCGGGCTGATTACCATCGAACGGGATCGGGTCTATGCACATCGCTGGTTTACCACCAGAACGAACAGCACGATGCAGAAAATCCGGCTGCCCGAAGACGTAGACGGCAATGCGTATCTGACAGTGACATTCGTGCGCGATCCGGGCTCGGACGAAATTTACATGAGCCCGCTATCGTACGGCGTTGTGCCGTTTTCCGTGAGCCGCGAACGCTATCAGTTACCCCTCGATGTGGCGGCGCTCGACAAGATAAAACCCGGCGAGACGGCGAGTTTCAAGGTGACAAGCACCAAACCTGCGAAAGCGGTGGTCTTTGCCGTCGATGAAGGTATCTTGCAGGTCGCGCGTTACAAGACTGCCGACCCGCTCGGGTATTTCTTCCAGAAACGGGCACTCGAAGTCTCGACCAGCCAGTTGCTCGACTTGATCCTGCCTGAGTTTTCGCGCTTGATGGCTTCCGCCCCAGGGGGAGATGCCGAAGCCGCGATGGGGCGGTTCCTGAATCCATTCAAGCGAAAGCGCGATCCGGCGGTCGCGTACTGGTCGGGCATCGTCGATGTCGGGCCGGGCGGCACCACGCTCTCGTGGCAAGTCCCCGAATATTTCAACGGAAAGCTCCGGGTGATGGCTGTAGCGGTGACACCACAGGCGGTGGGGGTATATGAAGGCCAGACCATCGTGCGCGGGGATTTTGTCCTGTTGCCGAACGCGCCGCTGACGGTGACGCCGGGCGATGAGTTTGACATGTCGGTAGGCGTGTCGAACAACCTGGAAAGTTCGGGGAATAACGCCAAGGTGAAAGTGACGCTCGATCCTGGCAAGCATTTTGAGGTGCTCGGAGACAAAACGGTTGACGCGCCGATTCCGGCAAACCGGGAGGGGGTCGTGCATTTCCGTGTGCGTGTCAAGCCAGAGTTGGGTTCCGGGACGCTCGCGCTGACGGCGGGGATCGGCAGCAGGAAGACGAGCCTCGCGACGACGGTCAGTATTCGACCCGCCACACCTCACCGCCAGGACTTGCAAGTTGGAACGGTGTCCATCGGCAAGAGCGTCGAAATACCGACGACTCGCCGCATGTTCACCGAACATCGTAAGTTCAATGTGGATGTGTCGGCCTCGCCGCTAGTTGTCAACAGTGGGTTGGTATCGTATCTCGGAGGGTTCCCGTATTCCTGTACCGAACAGCTTGTGTCGAAGGCCATTCCGGCGTTGGTGCTCAGTCATCGGCCTGAGTTCGGCGAACTCAAGAAAGAGAAAGACGCGACCCTCGTCGGATTGATTGCCACGTTGCGTGGCCGTCAGAACGCAGAAGGTTCATATGGCCTGTGGGCGGCGAACTCCTATGTTTCTGAAGCGGCGAGCGTCTGGGTACAGCAATTTCTCGTCGAAGCAAAGGAGAGGGGAGAGGTTGTTCCCGCGGACATGCTGCAACGGGGCAATGACTGGTTACGCAGTTTCGCCTCCAGCGAAGGTCATTCGCTCGATGCCGATCGGGTGCGGGCCCAGGCGGCGTATATCCTGACGCGCCAGGGGATACGAACCTCAGATCTCGTTTCAGCGATCCAGAAACGCCTGGAGAAGCGTGATGCAAAAACCTGGAAAAACGACCTGGCAGCCGTGTATTTGGCTGTGGCGTACAAGATGCTGCAACAGGATCGTCTTGCCGATGGCGCGTTGAGCGGCTTCCGTTTCAGCAGCGCGGAGGAGAAAAGCAAGGCGGATGGGCGTAATGATCCGCTGGGCGGTTTCCGCAACAGTGAACGGTGGCTGTATGACGATCTGCGGCGCGATGCCAGCGCCCTGCATCTGTTGGCGAAGCATATTCCGGAACGCGCCAAAAAACTGCCGGAGGGTGTATTTACGTCGATGCTCGATGCATTGTCGAAGTCTCAGAATACATCATTCTCATCAGGCCAGTTGTTGCTGGCACTCGATGCCTGGACGAGTCTGGCGGAAACGTCGAGCGGCGCGAAGTTCCGCGTCGACGAAATTCTGGCAGGTCAGACAATCCGCGAGCGGGCGCTTTCGTCTGGGGTTGTGCAGCGTACCTCGTTCACTCAGGAAGCAGTGAAGGTTGCTGTCCGTAATCAGGGTGACATGATGGGTTTTTATGTGGTCGAAACTTCCGGTTTCGATATCGAACCGCCGACGGATGCTTTGCGTGAAGGAGCCGAAATCTTGCGCGAATATAAGGATGCGTCAGGCAAACCGGTGACTTCGGTGGCGCAGGGCGACGAAGTCTACGTTCATCTCAAGTTCCGTGGGCTGAACAATTCATTCAGCGGCATCAACATGGCCTTCGTCGATTTGCTGCCAGGAGGTTTCGATCTTGTGCTGAATCCTCCGCGTGATGAGGCGAACAGCAACGAATCGCAGCGGACGTTGAGGCGCGATACCACTTCGGAGTCTGAATCCCGGTACGACGAAGAGGATTATCGGGAGAATGAAGAAGATAGCCCGGGTTGGTCAGTTCCGTTCGGTAATTCACCGACGCGTTGGTTCGTGCAGTACGCCGATATGCGCGAGGATCGCATCGTGCTGTACGGAGAACTCAATACGGCGACCCACGAATTCGTCTATAAGATTCGCGCGACCAACGTCGGCACCTACACGCTGCCACCAGCCTACGCCGAAGGCTTGTATCGCCGCGATGTGCGGGCATTCAGCCTGCCGGGCAAGATACTGACCGTTGTGGCACCGGAGAAGAAGTAAGGGGCTTAGGCAAGTGATGCGCTGATGTTTCGGGTCGCGCATCACTTGCCTAGCTGTTTAGTCCCGACATGGTCTGCATAGTACCCACAACATGAACACAG
Source organism: Betaproteobacteria bacterium (assembly GCA_009782565.1). Classification (GTDB taxonomy): domain Bacteria; phylum Pseudomonadota; class Gammaproteobacteria; order Burkholderiales; family Rhodocyclaceae; genus WRNU01. The sequence continues at coordinate 43,221 of WRIU01000004.1, read as the reverse complement.
CCTATCGTTCCTGCATGTTTCATTGGTCTGCCCGTACCGGGTTGCTCTCTTGTTTTCTGGCCTGCTTTAGCCTGATCGGTTGTGCAAAAGCTCAGCCCGCAGTCAATGAAGGCGACATCATTTTTCACACCTCGCGTTCGGCGCAAAGCCAAGCCGTCCAGCAGGCAACCGGTTCGCGCTACAGCCACATGGGCCTCGTCCTGTTCCGACAGGGCAAGCCCACCGTCTTTGAGGCTTCCAGCACAGTGAAATACACGCCTTTGGCCGAATGGATTGCCCGTGGAACCGGCGGACACTACGTGGTCAAGCGCCTGAAAACGGCTCAACAGACGCTGACGCCGGAGGCTCTGGAAAAGCTGAACAAGGTGGCTACGACATTTGTTGGCAAGTCCTACGACCTCACTTTCGAGTGGACGGATGATCGAATCTACTGCTCGGAACTGGTCTGGAAAATCTATGACCGCGCGCTGGGCCTCCAGATTGGAGCCCTCCAGAAAATCCGGGAATTCAATCTCGATACGCCAGCCGTTAAACAGAAAATCCAGGAACGCTACGGCAACCAGGTACCGATGGACGAAACCGTGATTTCACCGCAGGCCATGTTCGAGTCGCCTTTATTGACGGTCGTGGCCGAGCGATAGCGACTGAAAATGGCGTTTTTCAGTAGTCGCGGTTGGCGTGTTTTGCGCGTGTGCGGTAAGGCAGCGCTGCTCCTGGCGGCAGTTGTTCTTATCGTTCGTTTTTTGCCAAAGCCACCGCTGCGCGATGCCATTGCCTCATCGGTTGCCGTGTATGACGCACGGGGTACCTTATTGAGACTTACCCTTGCGCGCGATGAGCAATACCGTCTGTGGGTGTCATTGTCCGATATACCGCCGGAACTGGTCGAGGCGGTCAAGCTGCACGAAGATCAGTATTTCGACTATCACCCCGGCGTCAACTTATGGGCACTCATACGCGCAACGGTCAGAACCTACAGCGGTGGCGTGAAGCAGGGCGGCTCCACGCTCACGATGCAACTGGCGCGGCTCCTCAATAAGCTCAATACCCGCTCGCCGTGGGGCAAAGTGAAGCAGATCGCTCTGGCGTTGAGCCTGGAGGCGAGATACAGCAAGAAAGAAATCCTTGAGGCGTATCTGAATGCGGTGCCTTACGGGAGCAATATCGAAGGGGTTGCCGCAGCGAGCCTGGTCTATTTCGGCAAGCGCCCACAGGCATTGAGCCTAGCGGAAATCCTGACGCTGGCGGTTATTCCCCAAAACCCGCTCTCGCGCGCTCCTGGAGAGAAGGCTCAAGCGCGGTTAAGTGAAGCGCGGATGCGGCTCTTTGGGCGCTGGGTAGAAAAGCATCCTCAGGCGCGGGAGCAGGCGGGTCTGGTGTCGGCACCGCTCACCTTGCGCGGCAAACTGCGCTTGCCATTTGAGGCGCCGCACTTCACGACGATGCTCTTGGCACAAAACCTGAAATCATCGTCCGAAATCCAGACGACGCTCGATCTGCGGTTGCAAAAACTTCTGGAGCGACACTTGCACAATTATCTGTCGCGGACGCAGCAGCGCGGATTGAAGAACGGTACAGCACTCTTGCTCGACTGGACGACGATGGAAGTCAAGGCATGGCTCGGCTCGGCCAATTTTTTCGACTCAACGATTGAGGGGCAGGTGAACGGCGCGCTTGGCAAACGCTCGCCGGGATCGACCCTGAAACCTTTCATCTATGCGCTGGCGATTGACCAAGGCATCCTGCATCCGATGACGGTACTGAGGGATACGCCGCAGAGTTTTGGCCCCTTCGCGCCGGAGAATTTCGATGGGCAATTCGTTGGACCAATCAGCGCGCAGCAAGCGCTCATACGTTCGCGCAACATTCCAGCCGTCGTCGTCAATGCACAACTGAAGAATCCATCGCTTTATAATTTTCTGAAGAGCGCGCACATCGCCAAAATGGCGAGCGAAGCCCACTATGGGCTGGCATTGACGCTGGGCGGTGGAGAGGTGACGATGGCCGAGTTGGCGGCTCTCTATGCGGTTTTGCCTAATCAGGGGGAGTGGCGGCCGCTCGTAATGCACAAGGAGAAGGCAGGAGCACAGGCTGTAAAGCCTGAGCGGCTTTTATCGGAAGAAGCTGCCTTCATCGCGCTCGACATGCTGGAAAAGAACCCGCGCCCCGATGTGGCGTACGCCGGACGGGTGATGCCACTGCCGGTTGCCTGGAAAACCGGGACATCGTGGGGATTCCGGGATGCGTGGACAACCGGCGTCGTGGGTCGATACGTGCTAGTGGTGTGGCTTGGCAATTTCGACGGCAGCAGCAATCCGGAATTGCGTGGAATTGATGCGGCGGCTCCGTTGTTCTTCAACATAGCCGATGCGCTGATGGTGACAGACAACTCGATCCGGGTGGCGCGTCGACAACCGTTGAACGTGATTCGGCTCGATGTTTGCCAAGCTTCCGGCGATCTGCCGAATGCCGATTGCCCGCGTATGGTGAAGACTTGGTACATCCCTGGAGTGTCGCCGATCAAGGTGTCTGAATTGCATCGTGCGGTGATGATTGATACGAGGAACGGCCGGATGGCATGCCCGCCGTTTGACGCACGTTTCGTCAAACGCGAGGTGTTCGAGTTTTGGTCTTCCGATCTGCGGCAGCTTTTCGCGCAGGCGGGTGTACCACGGCGCGCGCCGCCGCCCCCTGCCGATTGCGGCCTGGGGAGCGCCGAAACGGCGGGCATGGCACCGAAAATCATGTCACCGCGCACTGGCCTCACCTATCAGCGGCGGCTTTCTCGCAGCGGCAAAGAAGACAGCGACGGAATTACGTTGCATGCAACCGCCGACGGCAATGTCGAGGTGCTGTACTGGTTTTACGGGACAACTTACCTTGGCAGCAGCGTATCGGGCAAAGATCTCATCTGGAAAAGCGCACCATCAGGAAGGCATACGCTGCGCGTAGTCGACGATCATGGCCGGGTTGATACGCGAACCGTAGAAGTGGAGTTGATTCCGTGAAGCGCAAAAATGAAAGAAACGGTCGAACGGGGATACAATTTCGAATTAAAGGGTATTCGAAAAATTCGTAGCCTATAGCGCCAAAGCCATTCGATTGTTCTGTCGAAGCCATGCCGTCAGGCTGTCTTTCCGCAAGCGGGCGCGCCGCCACGCGATAAACCCGGTAAAATCCCATCCTTTCGCGCCGCCGCGCGCCCAACAAGCCTGCGATTATGTCAACGGACAAACCCAGTTTTCAGCAAATCATCCTCACGCTCCAGGAGTTCTGGAGCCGGCAGGGTTGCGCCCTGCTACAGCCTTACGACATGGAAGTCGGTGCGGGCACGAGCCACACCGCCACTTTCCTGCGCGCCATCGGGCCGGAACCCTGGCGTGCCGCCTACGTGCAGCCGTCGCGCCGCCCGAAGGACGGACGCTACGGCGAGAACCCCAACCGGATGCAGCACTACTACCAGTATCAGGTGGTCCTGAAGCCCGCGCCGTCCAACATTCTCGATCTATACCTCGCCTCGCTCGAAGCCTTGGGGTTCGATCTGAAGAAAAACGATGTGCGTTTCGTCGAGGACGATTGGGAAAACCCCACGCTGGGCGCGTGGGGCTTGGGCTGGGAAGTGTGGATGAACGGCATGGAGGTCACGCAGTTCACGTACTTCCAGCAGGTCGGCGGTATCGACTGCAAGCCTATTACCGGCGAGATCACCTACGGGCTGGAACGTCTGGCGATGTACCTGCAAGGCGTAGAAAACGTCTTCGAGCTTGCCTGGACGAAGGGGCTGACCTACGGCGATGTGTATCACCAGAACGAAGTCGAGCAATCGGCCTACAACTTCGAGCATTCGGACGCCGCTTTCCTGTTCGACGCCTTCAACGCCCACGAGAAAGAAGCCCGTCTCCTGATGGAAGCGCAACTGGCGCTGCCTGCCTACGAGCAGGTGCTCAAGGCCGCGCACACCTTCAACCTGCTCGACGCGCGCGGCGCGATTTCCGTCACTGAACGCGCCGCCTATATTGGCCGCATCCGCAACCTGGCGCGGAGCGTCGCGCAAAGTTATCTGGACTCCCGCGCTCGCTTGGGCTTCCCGATGGCGAAAAGAGAACGAGCCGAGGAAGTGCTCGATCAAATTGCACGGAGCGCTGCCCGCACATGAAAGCCCAAAACCTCCTCGTTGAAATTCTCGTTGAAGAACTGCCGCCCAAGGCTTTGAAGGCTTTGGGCGAGAGTTTTGCTTCCACGCTGGCCGAGAGCCTCGGACGGGACGGATTGGTCTCCAAAGAGACTGCCGTCACTGCTTACGCTACGCCGCGCCGGTTGGCCGCGCACATCACTGGGGTGTTTGACGTTGCCGCCGAGCGCGCGGTTTCGCAAAAACTGATGCCGGTCTCCGTTGGGCTGGACGCGGCGGGCGTGCCCACGCCCGCGCTGCTGAAAAAACTGGCTGCCCTGGGCGCGGATGAGTCCGCCGTCGCGCAACTGCGCCGGGAAGGGGCGGGCAAGGCCGAGACCCTGTTCTTTGACAGCACCGTCAAGGGCACAACGTTGGCCGAAGGGCTGCAAAAGGCCATCGAGGCCACGCTGGCCGCGTTGCCGATTCCGAAGGTGATGAGCTACCAACTGGCCGACGGCTGGACGAGCGTCAATTTCGTGCGCCCCGCGCATTCGCTGATTGCCCTGCATGGCGCGGTCATTGTGCCGGTTTCCGCGCTCGGTCTGCATGCAGGAAAGAAGACGTATGGGCATCGCTTCGAGGGTGGCGATGACCCGATCAGTATCGAGCACACCGACTATTACGCCAGGACCCTGCTCGATAGGGGCGCGGTCATTGCCTCTTTCGCCGAGCGGCGCGCTGAAATTGCCCGCCAGTTGGCGGCGGCAGCCGAAAAGGCAGGTTCCGGCCTGCATCCGGTGGAAGACGACGCGCTGCTCGATGAAGTGGCCGCGCTGGTCGAACGGCCCAATGTCCTCATCGGGCAATTCGAGCCGGAATATCTGGAAGTGCCGCAGGAATGCCTGATCCTCACGATGAAGGCAAACCAGAAATACTTTCCGCTGCTGGATGAAGCCGGAAAGTTGACCCACCATTTCCTGATCGTCAGCAACCTCACGCCCTCCGACCCTTCGGCCATCATCAGCGGCAACGAGCGCGTGGTGCGCCCCCGGCTGGCCGACGCCAAATTCTTTTTCGACCAGGATCGCAAAAAGACGCTGGAGGCGCGTCTTCCGGCACTGGAGAAGGTCGTCTATCACAACAAGCTCGGCAGCCAGTTGGCGCGATGCGAACGGGTGGCCGACATCGCCAACGGCATCGCCAAGAAGTTGCCGAAAGGCTTCTTGCCGAAAGCCGCGCAAAAAGCCATACAACAGGCTTCAAAGCTTGCCAAGGCCGACCTGCTCACGGACATGGTGGGCGAATTCCCCGAACTACAAGGCATCATGGGGCGCTATTACGCCTTGAGTAACGGCTTGCCTGAAGACGTTGCCGATGCCATCGAAGACCACTACAAACCGCGTTTCGCGGGCGATGTGTTACCGCGCGGCAAGGTCGGCATGGTTGTTGCGCTGGCGGACAAGCTGGAAACGCTCACGGGCATGTTCGGCATCGGGCAGATGCCCACGGGCGACAAAGACCCCTTCGCGCTGCGCCGCCACGCGCTCGGCGTCATCCGGATACTGACGGAAGGCGGCCTGGATGTGCCGCTTTCCGATCTGCTCGACCTCGCAGCGGCGTGTTTCGCGGGGCTTTGCACAGAAGATGAAGGCTCCGCAAAGCTCAAGGATTTCATCTTTGACCGTCTGGCCGTCAACCTGCGTGAACAGGGCTATACCGCGCATGAGGTTGATGCGGTGCTCTGTTTGCGCCCGCAGTTGCTGTCCGATATTCCAAAGCGTCTGGCTGCCGTGCGCGAATTTTTGGCATTGCCTCAAGCCGATGTGCTTGCCGCTGCCAACAAGCGCGTCAACAACATCCTGAAAAAAGCAACAGAAGGCAAGGATGCCAAGCTCGATCACGCCTTGTTGACGGAACCTGCCGAAATCGCGCTATCCGAGGCATTGGAACGGCTCGTGCCGCAGGCCGACGCGGAATTCACGCAGGGCGATTACAGCGCCTCGCTTCAAACGCTTGCCGCCTTACGCGACATCGTGGATGAGTTTTTCGACAAAGTTATGGTCAATGCCGAAAACCCGGCGCTACGCGCAAACCGCCTGGTTCTGCTCGACCGACTGCACAGCGCGATGAACAAGGTAGCCGATCTCTCAAGGCTATCGGCCTGAACATCCGGGGAGGGTTTCTGCCATGAACCTCATCATTCTCGACCGCGACGGAGTCATCAACTTCGACTCCGAGCAGTTCATCAAGTCGCCCGACGAATGGCGTCCCATCCCCGGTTCGCTGGAGGCTATCGCGCTTCTCAACCGTTGGGGCTGGCGGGTGGTCGTCTCCTCCAACCAGTCCGGGGTCGGGCGCGGCCTCTTCGATATGGATACGCTGAACGCCATTCACGACAAGATGGTGAAAAGCCTTGCCCAGGTAGGGGGGCGGCTTGATGCCATCTTTTTCTGCCCGCATCCGGCGGACTCCCCCTGTAATTGCCGCAAACCCAAACCGGGGATGCTCATTGAGATCAGCCAGCGCTTCAATGTCGATCTGACCGGCGTGCCGGTGGTGGGCGATAGCCTGCGCGACCTGCAAGCGGGCGTGGCGGTAGGTGGTTCGCCTTGCCTGGTATTGACCGGCAAGGGCATGAAGACGCGCGAAGACCCGGAGTTACCGCTGCAGACCGTGATTTTCGACGATCTTGCTGCCGTGGCAGCCCATCTGACGGCCTGAGGAAAGTGGGATTCCCATGATTTTCATCCGTTCCGCTATTTTCCTGGTGGCTTCATCCTTGGCGACAATCTACTTCGGTGCGCTGGGCATGATAGGGTTTTGTATCGGCGCGAAACCGCTGACCCGCCATCGTTGGGTGACGGGGTGGGTTCCCGTGATGATGTGGATGTCCCGCCAACTCCTCGGCATCCGGCTTCGCGTGATCGGGCAGGAAAACATCCCTGCCGGACCGGCGGTCATCGTCTCCAAGCACCAATCGGCCTGGGAAACTTTCGGGCTGCAATACATTTTTCCGCCGCTTGCCTTCATCCTCAAACGCGAACTGCTCTGGATTCCTTTCCTGGGCTGGGGGCTTGCCAGCATCCGTTCCATCGCCATCGACCGCAAAGCAGGCAAGGACGCGCTTTCGCAAGTCGTCGAACAGGGGCGCGAGCGCCTGAAAGAAGGGCTATGGGTAGCGGTATTCCCGGAAGGCACACGGGTCGCGCCGGGTGTGCGTGGGCGTTACCGCCCTGGCGGCGCATTCCTCGCCAAGCGCGCCGGGGTGGTGGTCGTCCCCGTGGCGCACAACGCGGGCGAATTCTGGGGGCGGCAGGCGTTCCTGAAATATCCGGGCGAAGTCGTCGTCAGCATCGGCCCCGTGATTGAAGTCAGGGGCGTCAAGGCCGAAGAAATCAACCGCCGCGCAAAGGAATGGATCGAAAATGAAATGACCCGCCTGTTCCCCCACCATTTCAAAGATGGCGAACAGGAACAGGCAGGGGATGAAGAAGAAAGTGTCTGAGCGGGCGCCTTGCGCCTAGAGCGTTTTCTGCTCAAGTGTGTACAAGCATGTTGACAATGTACGGGTATCCCGTATAATCACAGCCATGTATACCGTCATCGAACACCCAACCTTTCAGCGCCAAGCGGCTGCCATCTGGACGGATGCCGAGCTTGAGGCGTTTATCGACTGGATTGCTGCCAATCCCATGGCTGGGGATGTGATCAAGGGAACAAGTCCGGCAGCCCGAAAGGTTCGCTGGAAGCGAAGAGGTACGGGCAAGAGCGGAGGTGTGCGAGTGATTTACTACTACCTTGATGAAGATTGCGCTGTTTTTCTGTCCTTTATCTATACGAAGGCCGCTATGGACGCCATGAGTGCCAAGGAAATCAACCAACTTGCAAAAGGAATTTGAAATGAAACTGTCAGACCTTAAAAACATTAATGTTGAGGCCACTGCTTTAGCGATAGAAGCGGATGAAGGTGAGCCTATCTCCGGTCTGCGCGACGCTCTGGCCGAAGTGAAAGCTGACGCTGCCGAGGGCAGCCGTGTGACCACGCCCGCGCAAATACTGGTGCGCCAAGCGCGGAGCAGATCCGGCATGACGCAGACGGCATTTGCCGAACGCATTGCCACGCCAGTAGCCACCCTGCGCGACTGGGAGCAAGGCCGGTTCGTGCCGCCCGGAGCCGTTACCTGCTTATTGCGCCTGATTGTCAAGCATCCGGAGCTGGCCGCCGAGTTGGCTGCCTGAGCGGAGCGCCCAAATCTAATCGTTTGCCTTTTCCTGTTCCAGGCTCCATATCCTGTGCGTGTCGAGCAGAAGGCGGGCATGGGTTTCGAGGGCGTCGAGATGCGCGGCCTCACTGGCCTGCGTAGCTTCGAGCGCTTGGCGGCCTGCGAGCAGGGTATCGGCGAAGGCCGATTCGCCCAAAGTGTAGGCTTTCGTCACCAGCGCAGCGTTGCTCTGCGCTTGATCGCGGATACGCGCTTGGGTAGCGGCGATTTTTTTCGCGGCCAATGCCTGAGTCAGTAGTTGCCGCGCTTCACGTTCGGCCTTATTGCGAACCCGCGCCTCTTCCTGATGCGCCTGGTCGAGTTGCGCCAGCGCCCCCGCGTGGCTGGCGCGGCGCGCTTCACCCGGCAGCGGGATACTGACGGCTACGCCGACAATGCGGTCTTCTCCGCCACGTTCGCTGGTGTAGCGTAGCGCGACGGTTGGGTCGGGGGTGCGTTCAAGCGCGCTGCGCTCGACCAGAAGCTGCTTTTGCCGTGTCTGCGCTTGTGCCTGTTCGAGTTCGTGGTTCTCGGCAACGATGCGCGCAACCCAGTCGGTCTGTTCCAGATTGCCGGGAATGTCCGGCAGGGGCGGCGGCGCGGAAGCCGTCGCGGGAGACGGGGAGGGCAGCGGCAGGCCGGGATATTTCTGTTCGAGCGCGATCCGCGCCAATTCTGCCCGCTGCGTTGCCTGTTGCTGCACGGCAATCAGGCGCTCGTGCTCGGTTTGCGCCAACAGCAGTTCCATTTTTGGCGTGTCGCCAGCGCGTACACGCTTTTGCATGACATCGAGCAGCCGCTCACTCAGCAAGACCTGTTCGGAAACCCGCGCCGCAACGCGCTCCTCGCGCAGCAACTCAAACCATGCGGCAATGAGCGCGCGGCTCGCTTCATGCCAGGAGTCGGCGTATGCAGCCTCGGCAAGCGTTCTCGTTTGTTGTCCAAGTTCATGATCTTTTCGGGCTTTTCCGAACCAGCGCACTGGACGGTCAACGGAGATTTCGTAGTCGTGAAAATTGCCATCCATGCGCGTCCGGCGCTGTGCAGTTTCACCGCGCACGCTCCATTCATAAGGGCCGCTTTGCAAACGCTGTTGCTCGGAGGCTGAGAAGTTGATATTGGCACGCGCCGCCTGGAGTTCCGGAAGTTGCGCGAGCGCATCGCGCACGGTCTCTTCCGGCGGCAGTACGGCGGGGTAATGAGTTGGCGAGGCCATTTGCGCGTAAGGAGCGACGGGCATCAGCGCCAGCGCCGCGAAGAGCGTAGCGCAGGTGATATTTGCCGTCATTTGTGAACCCTTCATACCATCCTCCCGAACGAGAGCAGAGGCGTGACCCAGTACGCCATATCCGGGCTGCGAAATTCCTCGCGTAGCGCCTCCACCAGCGGCATGACATCCTCCTGACGCATAAGAATGTTCATTAGTCGCCGTTGCGCGCGTCCTCTCACTTTTTCTATTGTGCTCTTCAAGCCCGCGCCGCGCCCCATGCCCTGCGCGTCGATCAGGGAAAAGCCCTGAACCCATTGCGGGCGATCGAGCAGGAAGTCGATGATTTGTTCCTCCAGGGCCAGAGGAAACGCCAGGGTCATTGCACGGTCATATTCATGAAGCGCGCCCGATCTCGCATCCATATTGGTTTCTTCTTTCATTTTTTTCTTTCCAGGCCGAAACGCTCGAACAGAATCGGCAGAATCACCAGGGTCAGGAAGGTTGAACTCACCAGCCCACCAATGACGACAATTGCCAATGGCCGTTGTATTTCCGAACCCGGACCTGTCGCCAGGAGCAGCGGAATCAGGCCGAAACCGGCGATGCTTGCGGTCATCAGCACGGGGCGCAGGCGGCGGCGTGCGCCTTCGCGCACGATCTTCCCGATTTCCATGCCGGTGGCGGCGAGTTGGTTGAAGCAGGTAATCATCACCAAACCATTCAGCACCGCAATCCCCATCAACGCGATGAAGCCGACGGAAGCGGGTACTGACAGGTATTCTCCGGTGATGAGCAGTGCGAAGATGCCGCCGATCAGTGCCAGTGGGATATTGGCGAACACAAGCGCGGCCTGTCGGATGCTGCCGAGCGTGGCGAAAAGCAGTAGAAAAATAAGTCCCAGCGCAACGGGAACGACGAGCGCAAGCCGCGCTGCGGCGCGTTGCTGGTTTTCAAACTGGCCGCCCCAGGTAAGGTGATAACCGTTCGGCAGGGTGATTGCGCTGGCGACGGCGGCCTTGGCGTCAATGACGAAACCGACCAGGTCGCGGTCGCGCACGTTGGCGCGTACCACGGTCATGCGCGAGGCGTTTTCGCGCTCGATTTTCACCGGGCCATCGACCAACTCGATGTTTGCCACTTCACGGATCGGAATCACGCGGCCACCGGCAAGCGGCAAACGCAACTGGGCAAGCAATTCCGGAGAAGTACGCAATGTGTCGCTGCCGCGAATTTGCAGCGGCAGGCGGCGGCCTTCCTCAATCACGATGCCGTTTGTGCTGCCTTCGATCAGCGTGCGAAGATCATTTTGCAACTGTGCGCTGTTCAGCCCAAGGCGTCCGGCGGCAAGGCGGTCAACGGTGATCTGGAGGTACTGCACACCGCTGTTTTTTACGGTGATGACGTCTTCGCTGCCTGGGATTTTCTCCAGCACATGGACAATCTCCTCCGCCAGACTAGACAGTTTGGCGGCATCCGGCCCAAAAACTTTTACTGCCAGATCGCCGCGCACACCGGAGAGCATTTCGGCGGTACGCATCTCGATTGGCTGCGTGAAGCTGAAATCAATCCCCGGAAAATCCTTGCTGACTTCGCGCAACGCATCGACGATCCTGTTCTTGTCATGGCTACGCCATTCCGTGCTCGGCTTCAGGACGAGGAAGCCATCGGTTTCGTTGAGGCCCATCGGGTCCAAACCCAGTTCGTCTGACCCGGTACGCGCGACGATGCTTTTCACTTCAGGCACTCGGCTCAGTACTTCCTTCTGAATTTCCTGATCGATGCGGATCGACTGCGCGAGGTTGATCGACGGCAATTTCTCCTGCTGCATGATGATGTCGCCTTCATCCAGCGTCGGCATGAACGATTTGCCGATTAGCGGAAACAGCGCCAGCGCCACGATCAGCGCGCCGAGCGCGGCGCCGACCGTCAGTTTTGGTCGCGCCAATGCCCAGGCGAGCGACGGCATGTAGACCGCTTCGAGCTTGCGTACCAGCCAGGGCATTTGATGCGCGTTCTGCTTGAGCAGGAAGGACGACAACACCGGGATCACGGTCAATGACAACAGGAGCGAAGCGCCGAGCGCGAAGACGATCGTCAATGCTACCGGCGCGAACATTTTTCCTTCCAGCCCTTCCAGCGTCAGGAGCGGCAGGAATACGGTGACGATAATCACGATGCCGGAGGACACGGGCACGGCGACGTCGGAAACCGCGCGGTAGATCGTATGCAGCCAGGAAATCGACGGGCGGCTCTGCCGCGATTCCGTATGCGCCTCGATGTTCTCGACGATCACCACCGCCGCGTCGACCAGGAGGCCGATGGCAATCGCCAGGCCGCCGAGCGACATCAAATTGGCCGATAGCCCGAACCAACGCATCAGGATGAACGTGGCGCAGGCGGAAAGCGGCAGGATACATGCCACGGCGAGCGCCGCGCGAAGGTTGCCGAGAAAGAGAAAAAGCAGCGCCAGCACCAGGAAAATTGCTTCGCCCAATGCCTTGGCAACCGTGCCGACGGCGCGTTCGACGAGGTTTCCACGGTCGTAGAAAACCTGGATGCTGGTTCCTTGCGGCAGGGTTTCCTGGATTTCATCGAGTTTCGCGCGTACCGAGTTGACCACCTGCCGCGCGTTCGCGCCGCGCAGCGCGAGTACCAGCGCCTCGACCGCTTCGCTTTCGCCATCCTTGGTCACAGCGCCGTAGCGGGTAAGCATGCCGACGCGCACCGTGCCGATGTCGGCAACGCGCGTCACCAGCCCGTTTTTCTCGGCGATGACGATATTGGCCAGATCGTCGAGCGAGACGATGCTGCCCTGGCCGCGCACAAGGAACGCTTCCTCGTTGCGGTCGATACGGCCAGCGCCATCGTTGCGGTTGTTTTCCTCGATTGCCGTTCGCAACTGCTCCAGCGTGATGCCGTGCGCCGCCAGTGCGCCGATGTTGGGGATGACCTCGAAAGTTTTGACTTCGCCGCCAAGCGCGTTGACATCGGCAACGCCGGGAATGCTTCGCAGTTGTGGCCGTATCGTCCAGTCGAGCAGTGTGCGTTTTTCCTCCAGCGACAACGGTCCTTCGATGGTGAACATAAAGAGTTCGCCGAGCGGCGTCGTCGCCGGAGCCAATCCGCCCGAAGCCGTTGGCGGCAAATCGTCCTGAACGCTGTTTAGGCGCTCGGCCACTTGTTGCCGCGCCCAATACATATCGGTTCCGTCGTTGAAATCGAGGGTGATTTCGGCAATCGCGTACTTCGACTGAGATCGCAGCGTCTTCTGCTGAGGGATGCCGAGCAGTTCCTGCTCGATCGGCTGCACGATTCGCATCTCGACTTCTTCCGGCGTCATCCCCGGCGCTTTCATGATGATTTTCACCTGCGTCCCGGCGACATCGGGGAACGCGTCGATCGGCAATGCACGGAACGCCGCTACGCCCGCCGCAGCAAGCACGAGCACAAACAGCAAGACAGGGAAGCGGTGCACCAGGGAAGAAGAAATCAGCTTCCGCAGCATTACTTGCTCCCGTTTTGCGTCTGTTTAGGGTGCTCCGGCGCGGCGTCCGCAGAAACGTCCTCCTCCATTCCGATGCCCATCAATGCGCCTTTGAGCGCGGCGGTGCTGGAGACGGCGATACTGGTTTTGGGTGCGAGCGCAGGCGCTGGCATTACCGAACGAATATCGGCAAATCCGTCGGCGGAAGAAATCAACTCCACCGGCAGCGCGGTAAAGCCCTGGGCCGTGCGAACGAAAATCCAGTGCGCGCCCTCGTGATGGACGATCGAGGCGGACGGCACCGCCCAACTGTTATCGGCGCTGCGCTCGACATACAGCGTTGCTTCCACGTATTGATTGACTGCAAGGCAGGACGAAGGCTGCTTCAATTCACCGCGAATCAGCACCGTCTGGCTGTCTGCATTGATCTGCGGGGATACCGCGATCACATGCGCCTCATCGGCGCAGGAAGCGAAACGGATACGGTTGCCGGGCCGCGCCTGCGCCGCCTGCTGTTTCGAGGCATTGAGTTCAACCCACAATCGTCCGCCTTGCGCCAGCTTGGCGAGCGTTGCGCCCGCGTCCACCTGCTGTCCTGGCACGACGCCGTATTCGAGCACGACGCCATCCGTTCTCGCCGTCACTTCCAGGCTGGCGGAAAGTTTTTGCGTATCCCGCAAGGTTTTGATGGCCTTCTCGTTCATCCCTGCCAGATGCAGCATTTGCGCCGTTTCACTGGTCAGCGCACGGCTTTGCGTGGCGTTGCTGCGCGCTTCCTGCAAGCGGGTTTCGGCGATGATGCCGTCAGCGAACAATGCCATGTCGCGCTTGAGTTTTTCCGCTGCCAGCTTTTCCTGCGCGACGGCCTGGATGAACTCGCGCTGCCATTGCAGCAACTGCGGGCTGTAGAGCCGCAGCAGCAGTTGTCCGGCGCGCACTGGGTGCGAGGGCGGCGTCAGGATGGCCTGCACCATGCCAGCGGCGGGTACGCTAATAATTTCCTGTGCATCGAGCGGAAGCACTACCGTCCCTGGAAGGGAAAGCGCCTGGTCGTTGCCTATTTTCCCTTTACTCGCCCTGATTTCGGCCAAGGTATTGAGCTTGATTTTCGCTTTCGCGACCTGCGTCTCGCTCAACGCGATTTCAACCGCTGCCGGAGGGCTCTGGGGAGCTTGCAGGAGCGTCTGCGCCCGCGCGGCGGGGAACGCAAGAATTGGCAGCAACAAAAAAAACGGACGAAAAAAAACTGTCCGATTTTGTGGTTTCGTCATGGCTTGTCTCTTGAGAGGGGTATGGAAACCGCGCGCGCTACGCTGGCACACGCGAGGAACGTTAAACGTTCAAAACGATGCGGAAGGATATAGACAATGAAAGTATCTGAATGTTTCAGAATGTATCAGAGGCGTTTCAGGCTCCGAGAGGCCGAAGGCAAAACCCCCCTCTATCCTTGCGGGAGAGGGGGGCGAAGGGGTGGGGTGGTCGCGACGTATGGAAACCGCTATACGCTTCTCGGCTACCGCACCACCCCGGCGCTCCGCGCCACCCCTCCTCGGGGGGGAATTTAGTGTTGGGTTTATTCCCCTCCTTGGAGGGGTGCCCCGCAGGGGTGGGGTGGTCGCAGCCCGGAAAAGGCAGCCCTTACTTTGCGTCGGCTTCCTTCGCTTCGGCATCTTTCGCTTCGGCTTCGGCTTCGGCTTCCTTCGCTTCGGCATCCTTTTCTTTCACGCCGACATTCGCTTCGACACTCTTTTCCAGTTGGTCGATGTATGCCTGCCACTTCTGCTGCTGCATCCGTTGATGCAAGTCCGTTTTGATCTCATCAAAGGATGGGGGCTGGAGGTCACGCACGTCTTCCAGAAGGATGACGTGGTAGCCGTAATCGGTCTTGACCGGCGCTGCGGTGTATTTTCCCTTGGCGAGCTTGGTCATTGCCTCGGAGAAAGGCGGGACGAACATGGCCGGATTGGTCCAGCCGAGGTCGCCGCCGTTGTCTTTTGTGCCGGGGTCGAGCGATTTGCGCGCCAGTTCCGCAAACTTCGCGCCTTTTCCAAGGTTGGAAATTGCGGTTTTGGCTTCCTGTTCCGTCTTGAGCAGGATGTGGCGCACATGGTATTCCTTTTGATCGGTCAGGCCAGCCTTGATCTTTTCGTACTCCTGCTTCATTTCGTCATCGGTTGGCGCGTTGGTTTTCGCCCAGTCCTGCACGTAATCCCGGATTAGCTGGTTCTGGCGGGCGAGGTCTTGCCGGATAAGCGTGTCGGGACGCTTATTGATGCCAGCCTTGACGGCATCTTGTTCGAGCAGTGCGCGGCGGGTGAGTTCCTTGCGGATGCCGTCTTTCATGTTCGGGTCATCTTGTGCACCTTGGGCGCGTTGCTCGGCGACGATGACTTCGATGACTTCGTCTGGAATGACGACAGTGCCGTTATTAACAACGACAACGGGTTTTGCTGCGCCGGAAGCAGCGGGCGAATGCTCGCCGACACAGCCCGTCAGGGTGATCAGGCCGAGGGTGGCGAAGGCGACACTAAGGCGGTTTACGAAGGTTTTCATCAGGATTCCTTTTGTGAGACATGATTCCGGCTCCCGCGCTCATCGGGACAGTTGGAACACGCCGGGGAAGAAAAAGTGGGATGGGGTTGCGCCGTAGCCTGTTTGTTCTGGTATTGCGTGGATGGGGGGCTCGCTTGTCTGCGTGATCCGTCAAACCAGTGGGCGTACTCGTTGCCTCAATGTTCGGTGTTGTCCTCAAGCAAATGTTTCGACAGGTATAGCCCCTGAGCCAGCGCGAACACAAAAATCAGCGCCATGCAGCCAAAGAGTTTGAAATTAACCCAGACCTCTTCCGAAAAGCTATACGCCACATAAAGGTTGAGCGCGCCAAGTATGACGAAAAACAATGCCCAAGCCAAGTTCAGGCGCTGCCATACCGAATCGAGAAGGCGTATCTGGCCTTCGAGCATGCGCCTGATGAGATTGCGGCGGAAAACCACGTCCGATACGAGCAGGACGATACCAAACAGCCAGTAAAGCACAGTGGGCTTGAACTTGATAAAGGCCGGATTATGGAACGCAAGCGTGGCTCCGCCGAGGATGGTGATGATGATCAGGCTGATCCACAACATACGATCGACCTTGCGGTGTTTGAGCCAAACGATGGCGATTTGCAGCACCGTGGAGACGATGGCGATGAAAGTGGCGATCAGGATAGGCGCTTGTTCGGCGGGAATGTCTGCCGCCAGCCAGTTTGTGACCAAGGCATGCGCCCCATCCGGAAAAGCCTTCGCGATGTAGTAGGCACCAAAAAAGAAAATGACCGGCAACAGGTCGAAGAAAATTTTCATGGGCGAGGATTATACGGAACCGGCGCGGTTTCCGGGAGCGTTTCATGTTCTCCCATTCCCCTCCTTGGAGGGGTGGCGCGTAGCGGCGGGGTGGTTGGAGGGGGGTGCGAAGCGGCGGGGTGGTTCAACTCCCCTTAGCCAAGGGTTCCCCCTGAGACTCCGTGGGCTCGTTCAGGGATTCGGCCAACCAGTCGCCGAAAGGTTTCGTATCCTTGGTTATCTTGGCCTGTATGTTGTAGGCGCGTTCAAGGTTGCCCTTGAACGATTGCGTCTGTGGATACGCTTCACCATATCTGGCGAGATAAATCCGGTAAGCCTGGAGATAACCGGGAACGGCCTTGGCGTACTGTTTCCGGTTCAGATACGTCATGGCGACGTTGCCATAGGACATTCCTGTGGTGGGGTGATCTTTGCCAAAGACTTTTTCATTGACCGCCATTGCTTTTCTGGCCCATTCCTCCGCTTTATCGTAATCGCGCATCCTGGAATACACCCAGGCCATATTGGTATAGGCGACGCCGGTATCGGGATGGTTTTCGTCGGCTGATCTTTCAAAGATCATCACAGCTTTCCGTAAATCCTCCAGGGCTTTTTTGTTGTTGCCCAATCTGGCTTCGGCTACGGCGATATTGACGTATGTCGCCGCTGTGGCGGGATGCCCTTTGCCAAGAGATTTCTCCTGGTCTTCCAGGATTTTCCTGTACCAGACCGCTGCTTGCTTGTAATCGCCCTTCTTGTTGTGCGCGTCGGCAATGTCGTTGCGGGTCGCGATGGCGGCAGGATGCTGTTTCCCCATGCTTTTATCGGTCTGCCCGGAATGTATGGAGGCAGTGCTGCGATGGGTGGAGGCCGTTCCGGCGCTTCCACTGCCTGTTGCCTTTTCACGAATTGCCACGGCTTTTTGCCGCCATTCCTGTGCTTTATCCTGTTCGCCAAGATGCTGGTGCATGGCAACGATCCTGTCGCAGGCTTCCGCCACCGAGAGATGATCCGCGCCCAGCGCCTTCTCGCGTATCGCCTGCGCCCTGGCATACCAATCCAGAGCGACCTGATACTGCCCCTGGCTCTCGTGGACAGAGGCAATATCCCTGCAACTTTCAGCCGTATCGAGGCTTTCCGCGCCCAAGGCGTTTTCCCGAACCGCAAGTGCCTTCTGATGCCAATTCAGCGCCTTTTCATAGTCGCCGAGGCGATAAAACGCTGCTCCCAGGTTTCTGTATATCTCGGCACTATCGGGATTTTCGTTGCCTAATTCTTTTTCAGCGACTCCGGCGGCTTGCGTCAGGATGTCACGCGCCTCCGCGTATTTCCCCATGCTTAAGTACACGGCGCCAACCTCGTTCCTGTAGCGCGCAGTAGTACCGTGCTGTTCGCCGTTTATCCTGATGGATTCCGAAAGCGCCTTGTTGTAGTGATTCAGCGCCTCGGTGTAACGATGCTGATCGGCATACTTTTTCGCAATCTTCGTTTCATTGGCAATTTCCTTGGTTGCGGCGATGTCCTTGAAGTTGCTCAAAATATGCTGCATGGCGGTAACTTTGTCGCGCAGCTCCGCCACCGAGGGATGGGCCGCATCCAACGCGTTCTCGCGGATCGTCAGTGCCCTGCCGTACCAATACAATGCGGTAGAAAAGTTTTCGGTCTGGTTTTCTTCATGCAGGCTACCCTCGTAGACGGAGGCAATATCCACGCAAATATCAGCCACCCCGGTGCTTTCCGCGCTCGAAATGCCTTCTTGGACCGCAAGCGCCTTCTCATGCCAATCCAGTGCCTGTTCGGGGTAGCCGAGATGGAAAAGCGCGGAAGCCAGGTTTCGGTAGACCTCAACGCTCGCGGCGTCCTTGCCGCTTACTTTTCCGGCGGTCTGCGCCAGGATGTCGCGAGCTTCTGCGTAGCGTTGCTGGTCGGCATGCTTTTTCGCAGCCTGTACCTCGCTGGCGATTTCCCTGGCAGCGGCGATGTTTTCGGCATGGGCTCGCAGGCCGAACGTTCCCAAAACAGTTACCAGCACAAGCGCCGCAAGGGCGCGCAAACACGGCTTGACGATGAGCATGATCCTGTCCCTTTCCCTTTCCGAAACTGCTAACTCCATCAAAAACGGCCAAGAAAAACCAATGATGGATGAATCGTTGGATTCTAGCGCGTTCCGCGCTCAATCAACTCGATTTTATAACCGTCCGGGTCTTCAACGAAGGCGATGACGGTCGTGCCGTGTTTCATTGGCCCGGCATCGCGCACGATCTTGCCGCCACGGGCGCGGATGCCGTCACAGGCTTTTCTGGCATCATCGACTTCCAGCGCGATGTGGCCGAAAGCCGTGCCCGGTTCGTAGCGATCGATGTCCCAATTGTGGGTGAGTTCGATGACCGCGCCATCGTTTTCATCCTGATAACCGACGAAGGCGAGAGTGAAACGGCCTTCGGGATAATCCTGTTTCCGTAGTAGCCGCATGCCGAGCACGTCAGTGTAGAAAGCCAGCGAACGCTCAAGGTTGCCGACCCTCAGCATGGTATGAAGCACCCTCATTTTTCGATTCTCCTCACGATTCAATTCTTTCGGGGTCAAGCACGCTGACGCCGCGTTCATGGCGTTCTCGGCGCAGGGCTTCGAGCAGGAAATGAACGAAAGCCAGCCCGGAAAGCGACGGGGCAACGATGTTGACAACCGGTACATAGGCCAGCAGGGTGATTCCGCCGCCTAATAGCAGCATTTGTGGGCGGGATTCCTGACGTAGGCGCATAAACTCGTCCCGGTCGGCATGGAGCATCAGCGCGTCGTAACCGAAAACGCGCTGACTGAGCCAACCGGTCGCCAGCACCGGCGCAACCAGCGCCACGCCGGGGATGAGCCACAGCGGCAGCGACGCGGCCATAATCAGCACAAACCACAGCAAAGCCGCCAGGGTGTTGCCAATGCTGCCCATGCTGGAGCCGCCATGCCGTTGTTCGAGATCGGCATAATCGCGCCGTGCAACACGGTCAAGCATCATCGGCAAAGCCACCGTGGCGACGAGCACCATCGTCGTGACGTAAAAGAGAGGCACGAATGCGAGCGCCACGAGCAATTTGACCAGAATCAGCATGGCACCAGCCATCCATACCGAGGCGCTGATTCGGTCACCGACCCAACCCATGCCCTGGATGGACTCCATGATGGAGTCGACCATCACGGCCCAGGAGAACACTGCTACGATGATCCACAACAGCGCCGAAACGATGCCCGGCCAGATGAGGTGGCCAAAAACGTCCAGCCGCGCAAGGCTACGCACAGAACGCCCAAGTGCAACGAAGATATTCCGCATGATTTTGTCCTCATCGTAGGCCGGGGACGCCGGCCATCATGCCTTTCATGGCGCGCATCATTTTGCCGACGCCGCCCTTGGAGAATTGCTTCATGACTTTCTGCATCTGCTCGAACTGGTTGAGCAGGCGGTTGATTTCCTGAACGCTTACGCCTGCCCCAGCGGCGACGCGGCGCTTGCGGCTGGCTTTGAGGAGTTCGGGACGGGCGCGTTCGAGCGGAGTCATGGAGTTGATAATGCCTTCGACGCGCGCAATGGTTTTCTCTTCGGCGCCGCCCCGTAATTGACCGGCGGCTTGCGCGAATTGCGCCGGGAGTTTGTCGAGGAGAGAAGAAATACCGCCCATGCTACGCATCTGCCCGATCTGCGCCTTGAAGTCGTTGAGGTCGAACCCTTTGCCGCTCTTGAGTTTTTGCGCGAGTTCGACGGCTTTTTCTTCATCGACGCGGCGGCGGGCATCTTCGACCAGTCCAAGGATGTCCCCCATGCCGAGGATGCGGCTTGCCATGCGGTCCGGATGGAAGGGTTCGAGGCCGGAGAGCTTTTCGCCGACACCGGCGAATTTCAGCGGTTTGCCGGTGATGTGGCGCACGGACAGCGCCGCGCCGCCGCGCGCGTCGCCATCGAGCTTGGTCAGTACCACGCCGGTGAGCGGCAGCGCCTCGTTGAAAGCGCGGGCGGTGTTGACCGCATCCTGCCCAAGCATGGCGTCGACGACGAACAGGGTTTCTATCGGATCGAGCGCCGTGTGCAGGGCGCGGATTTCATTCATCATCGGCGCGTCAATCGCCAGCCGGCCAGCGGTGTCGACGAGCAACACCTCATGGTGATGCTTGCGGGCGAAATCGAGCGCGTCAAGCACGATGTCGACGGGCTTCTGGCCGACGTGCGAAGCAAAGAAATCGACCCCGGCCTGCCCGGACACGGTCTTGAGCTGTTGAATGGCCGCCGGACGGTAAACGTCGGCGGAGACGGTCAGCACTTTTTTCTTCTGCTCCTCGCGCAGCAGACGGGCGAGTTTGCCAATGGTGGTGGTTTTGCCCGCGCCCTGCAAACCGGCCATCAGTACGACAGCCGGGGGCTGCGTCGCCAGATTGAGCCCCTGGTGGACGCCGCCCATGAGCGCGCGAAGTTCGTCATGCACTACGCCGACGAGCGCCTGTCCGGGAGTGAGCGACCCGATGACTTCCTGCCCGACCGCCTTTTCCTTGATCCTGGAGATGAATTCCTTGACCACCGGCAGGGCGACATCGGCTTCGAGCAGGGCCATTCGCACTTCACGCATCGCCTCAGAGATGTTGTCCTCGGTAAGGCGAGCCTGGCCGCGAAGGGTTTTGACGACTTTTGAGAGGCGTTGGGTAAGATTGTCGAGCATATCAATTCCACATGCCCTGCCTGGGCAGGCAATTTGGCTAAAAATGGAGGGATTGAGGTAACTGGAGTAAACTGAACCGTTCTTATGGAATCGATTCTACTGCATCTTCATCTCGTTCCCGCTGCGCTTTACGCCGTGCTAGGGCTTTATTTCTGGCGCGCGCGCGCGGCTCGTCCCCTTGCGTCGGGCGAACCGATTCCCGGCATGGCGCGTTTCGAGCGCACATTGCTCATCCTCGCCCTGCTCGCGCACGGCTTTGCGCTACGCGAGGCGATTTTTCCCGGTGGCGAGATGCGTTTCGGTTTCAGCGTCGCGCTCTCGCTCGCGGTGTGGCTGGCGATCTGCTTTTATTGGGTGGAGACTCTGTACAACCGGCTCGACGGCCTACGCGCAATCATGCTGCCCGCAGGGGTGCTGGCCTGCGCGCTGGCGGCGTTTTTCCCTGCCAGCCATGTGCTTTCCGACGCCAACATCGCTTCGCCGGTTTTCCGCACCCATTTCATCATCGCCATGCTGGCGTACAGCCTGTTCATGCTCGCGGCTCTGCACGCAATGTTGATGGCAATGGCTACGAAGCAACTGCATCACGCCCGCCTCTCACGCGCATTGGCAAACTTGCCGCCGCTGCTGACGATGGAGGCGCTGCTCTTCCGGCTGATTGGCTTCGCCTTCGTGCTGCTCACATTGACGCTGCTGACAGGGATCATCTTCACGGAAACCCTTTTCGGGACGGCTTTCCGGTTCGACCACAAGAGCGTCTTTGCCACGATTTCGTGGCTTCTCTTCGCCATTCTCCTGATTGGCCGCCATTTTCGCGGTTGGCGTGGCCGCGTCGCCCTGCGTTGGACGCTGGCCGGGTTCATTACCCTGATGCTGGCTTATGTCGGTAGCAGGTTCGTGATAGAAGTCCTGCTGCACAGATAAGGCTTGGCGGTACGGTAAACATCGCTGCGATGTGACGCGCGCATTGCGCTTCATACTCCGTATTATTACGCAGCCAGAACCGTATAACGTCATTTAACAAATGAGCGGGAAATGGCAGCCAATCCACAAACCGCATTAAGCGGCCTCGCACGGGCGCTTGTCCAGAAGAACCGTTTATCTGAAGCAGATGCCATCGCATGCAGCGTCGGCGATGGAGCAACGAATGCCTTTCTGCACGAGGTAGCGCAACGCAAGCTGTTGAGCGCCCGCGACATCGCCCAATTCGCTTCTGAGACTTTCGGTTATCCCCTGTTCGACATTGCCGCAATCAATCGGGACTTCCTGCCCAGCAAGGTCATCGACGCCAATCTGGTACGCAAACACCAAGTCATCGCCCTGTCGCAACGCGCCAACCCGAACCGCCTGATCCTGGCCGTCGCCGATCCGTCGAACATGCGGGTATTCGATGAAATCCGCTTCCAGACGGGCATGCAACTCGAACTGGTCATTGCTGAGGCCGATAAACTTGCCAAATTCGTCGAACAACAGGGGGCTTCTACCAGGGAAACGCTGGAAAAACTTAGTATCGGGGATGATTTGGGCATCCCGGATGTCGCACTCGAAAGTGAATCCGAAGATCAACCCGCCGCCTCCGACGTCGATGATGCCCCAATCGTCAAATTCATCCAGAAAGTACTGATCGACGCAATCAACGAAGGGGCTTCCGACATTCATTTCGAGCCCTACGAAAAGTATTACCGGATTCGCGTCCGAACCGATGGCGTATTACATGAAATCGCGCAACCGCCCCTGGTTCTGAAGGAAAAGATTGCCGCCCGGATCAAGGTCATCTCGCGGCTGGATATTTCCGAAAAGCGGGTTCCACAGGATGGCCGGACAAAACTCGTCCTGTCCAAAAGCAAGTCCATCGACTTCCGGGTTTCCACCCTGCCGACGCTGCACGGCGAGAAAATCGTCATGCGTATCCTAGATTCGAGTTCGGCCATGCTCGGCATCGAGGCCTTAGGCTACGAGCCGGATCAGAAACAGGCGCTGCTCGAAGCCATCGGACGCCCCTACGGCATGGTGCTCGTCACGGGGCCGACAGGTTCGGGCAAGACGGTTTCGCTCTATACGTGCCTGAACATCCTCAACAAATCAGGAACCAATATCTCGACCGCCGAAGACCCGGCAGAAATCAATCTCGCCGGAATCAATCAGGTCAACGTCAACGAAAAAGCCGGGCTGACCTTTGCCTCGGCGCTGCGCGCTTTCCTGCGGCAAGACCCGGACGTCATCATGGTTGGTGAAATCCGCGACCTGGAGACCGCCGAAATTTCGGTCAAAGCTGCCCAGACCGGGCATCTGGTGCTTTCCACCCTGCACACGAACGATGCGCCGACCACGTTGGAACGGCTGAAAAATATGGGAGTCGCGCCGTTCAACATCGCATCAAGCGTCATCATGATTACGGCGCAGCGTCTGGCGCGCCGCCTGTGTTCATGCAAAAAGCCGGTCAGTATCCCCATCGAGTCGCTGTTGCAGGCAGGTTTTCACGCCGAAGAACTCGATGGCAGCCTACAACTCTACGGGCCGGGGGGATGCGACCGTTGCAAGGGAAGCGGCTACAAGGGCAGGGTGGGCATCTACCAGGTCATGCCCATCAGCGAAGAGATCGCCCACATCATCATGACCGGCGGCAATTCGATGGATATTGCCGCCCAGGCTCAAAGAGAAGGGGTCAACGACTTGCGCCGCTCCGGACTGCTCAAGGTTCAGCAGGGGGTCACTTCCCTCGAAGAAGTCCTGGCCGCAACCAACGAATGACCGCTCACAAAAGGAAGGCATAAAGCCCGCACGGAGAACCCCGGAAATGGCAACAGCATCTATACCTGCATCCCGTCCCGCCCGTCCCACGCAGGGCGGAACAAAGGAAAAACTCTACGTCTGGGAAGGCAAGGATAAAACAGGCAAGCTCGTCCGAGGTGAAATGCGCGCGGCCAGCGACTCCGTCGTCAAGTCCGTCTTGCGCCGCCAGGGAACGACCCCCACGAAGATCAAGAAGCAGGCCATGTCCCGTGGGCGCAAGGTGACAGACAAGGACATCTCGCTTTTTACCCGCCAGTTGGCGACGATGATGAGATCGGGCGTCCCCTTGCTCCAGGCGTTCGACATCGGCATCAAGGGCACGGGGAATCCCGGCCTTTCCCGGCTGCTCAACGAAGTCCGGGCGGAAGTCGAAACCGGCTCCAGCCTGTCGCAAGCGTTTTCCAAGTTCCCGGTACATTTCGACAGGCTGTTCTGTAATCTGGTCGCGGCGGGGGAACAAGCCGGCATCCTGGATACCATCCTCGAACGTCTGGCGACCTACAAAGAAAAAATCCTTGCGATCAAAGGCAAAATCAAGTCGGCGCTGTTCTACCCGAGCGCCGTCATGATCGTCTCAATGGTAGTCATTACCATCATCATGATCTGGGTCGTTCCCACGTTCAAAGAGGTTTTCGCCAGTTTCGGGGCGGAGTTGCCCGCGCCGACGATGATGGTCATCGGCATTTCCGATTTTTTCGTCGAGAACTGGTGGATTATTTTTGGCCTACTATTCGGCGGTATCGTGGCAGCCATTTCGGTCTACAAGCGATCCGTACCCATGCAGATCGCGGTTGACCGTATGGTGCTCAAACTGCCGGTCGTGGGCGACATTGTCCGCAAGGCCACTATCGCGCGCTGGTCGCGGACGCTATCGACGATGTTCTCCGCCGGTGTACCGTTGGTCGAAGCTTTGGACTCCGTGGGCGGCGCTTCGGGCAATCATTTGTACATGGTCGCCACGCGCAACATCCAGAACGAGGTCAGTACCGGCCAGAGCCTGAACGTTTCCATGCAAAATTCTGGTATGTTCCCGACCATGGTCGTGCAGATGGTCTCTATCGGCGAAGAAGCCGGGCAACTCGACCACATGCTTTCCAAGGTGGCCGATTTTTACGACCAAGAAGTCGACGACGCGGTCGCCGCGATGTCTACCCTGCTGGAACCACTCATCATGGTTTTCCTCGGTGTGGTCATCGGTGGCTTGGTCGTCGCCATGTACCTGCCAATCTTCAAACTCGGGGCTGTTGTCTGATTACATGTCTGCTTTCCTCGACGATCCATTCACCCTCGTCCTGTTTGCCGCGCTGCTCGGCTTTTTCATCGGCAGCTTTCTCAATGTCGTCATTGCCCGTTTGCCCGTGATGATGGAGCGCGAGTGGCAAGCGGAAATGGCCGAATTTCGTGGCGAGGCCACTGCCGAGGGCGAACGGTTCAACCTCGTCGCACCGCGTTCGCGCTGCCCGCATTGCAAACACACGATCTCGATGCTGGACAACATCCCGCTCGTGAGTTTCCTGCTTCTGCGCGGGCGCTGCCGTCACTGTCAAGCGTCCATCAGTGTCCGCTACCCGCTGGTGGAGCTAACAACGGCGCTGCTCTCCGCTTACGCAGCCTGGCGTTTCGGTTACGGCCTGGTCACGGTTGGCGCGCTGGTTTTCGTCTGGGTCATGATCGCGCTGGCCTTCATTGATTTCGATACCCGCCTGCTGCCCGACAGCCTGACCCTGCCCCTGTTGTGGATGGGTCTGATCTTCAACCTGATAACGGGCAATGTCCCTCTCGAAGACGCTGTTATCGGGGCCGTGGCCGGATACCTTTTCCTGTGGTCGGTGTATTGGCTGTTCAAGCTCGCAACCGGCAAGGAAGGCATGGGATACGGTGACTTCAAGCTGCTCGCGGCCATCGGCGCGTGGTTGGGCTGGCAGGCGCTGCCGCTGACCATCGTGCTGGCATCCGTCGTCGGCGCGCTGTTTGGGATCGGCCTGATTGTGCTCGGGCGGCAGCAGCGCAACACGCCGATGCCTTTCGGGCCTTTCCTCGCCGTCGCGGGCCTGCTTGCTCTGCTCCAAGGCGAAGCACTCAGCACATTCCTGCCCATTTTCTCCACAGCCGTCTCTTGAGCGCCGTACATGCGCCCTCATTTTGCGCGCGTGTGCGCGTTGCGCTAAACTTATCGGTTCAGTTTCAAGGAGGCTCCTATGCCGATCTATGAATACCGTTGCGAACAATGCGGATTCCAGAAAGACCATCTTCAGAAAATGAGCGATGCCCTGCTCACCGTTTGCCCATCCTGCAACAGTGACCGTTACGTCAGGCAACTCTCAGCGGCGGGATTCCAACTCAAAGGCAGCGGTTGGTACGCCACCGATTTCAAGTGCGGTGCAAACAACGGTAAAGATGGGGACGCCCCGGCAGCGACTCCGCCACTGCCTTGCGGCGGCAACTGCGCCTGCCATTCGTCCTGACACCCGGCACAGGTTTTTCTGCGTGAAAAAGTATTTCATCACCGGCCTGTTGATCTGGGTTCCCCTGTCCATCACCTTTACGGTGCTGGCATGGATTGTCAACACACTGGACGGCTGGATCATGCCCTGGCTGCCAGAGCACCTGCATCCGAAAACCTTCCTCGGTTTCGACATCCCCGGCCTGGGCGTGGCGCTGGGAATCTTCATCCTGTTCGCTACCGGCGTCATTGGCGCGAACGTCCTCGGCCAAAAAATCGTGCGTTCCTGGGAATCGCTGCTGGCGCGCATCCCGGTGGTCAAGTCCCTCTACTACAGTATCAAACAGGTCTCGGACACGCTTTTCTCCGACAGTGGAAAGGCTTTCAGCAAGGCGCTGCTGGTGCAATATCCGCGCGAGGGCATCTGGACGGTTGCCTTTCTGACGGGAACACCGGGGGAAGACATCACCCAGCGGCTCGGCGGCGATTACCTCAATATTTATGTTCCCACCACGCCCAATCCGACCTCCGGGTTCTTCCTGATGCTGCCCTCAAAGGATGTCGTCGAACTCGACATGAGCGTGGATGAGGCGCTCAAGTACATCATCTCGATGGGGGTGGTCGCGCCCCCATCGCGTGCACCGGAAAGTAGCATTCTCATACTTGATTAAGCCTTTGGAATTCTTCTCATGAGAACTCACTATTGCGGCCAGGTCACGGCTGCCCATCTCGACCAGATTGTCACGCTTTGCGGCTGGGTTCACCGCCGCCGCGACCATGGTGGTGTCATTTTCATCGACCTCCGGGATATTGAAGGGCTGGCGCAAATCGTGTGCGACCCGGATCGCCCGGACATGTTCAAGGCCGCCGAATCGGTTCGCAACGAGTTTTGCCTGAAACTCACGGGCAAGGTGCGCCGCCGCCCTGCGGGTACGGAAAACGCGAGCCTTGCTTCGGGCGAAATCGAAGTGCTGTGCCACGACATCGAGATTCTCAACACTTCGGTCCCGCCGCCGTTTCAACTCGACGACGACAATCTCTCTGAGACGGTGCGCCTGACCCACCGGGTCATCGACCTGCGCCGCCCTTGGATGCAGAACAACCTGCTGCTGCGCTACAAAGCGGCGATGGCGTTCCGCCGTTTCCTCGACTCCAACGGTTTCATCGACATCGAAACGCCGATGCTCACGAAGAGCACGCCCGAGGGCGCGCGCGATTACCTGGTTCCCTCCCGCGTCCACGCTGGGCAGTTTTTTGCCCTGCCGCAGTCGCCGCAGTTGTTCAAGCAGCTTTTGATGGTCGCGGGCTTCGATCGCTACTACCAGATCACGAAATGCTTCCGCGACGAAGACTTGCGCGCCGACCGCCAGCCCGAATTCACCCAGGTCGATATTGAGACCTCGTTCATGGACGTGGCCGGTATCACCGCCCTGATGGAAGAGATGATCCGTTTTGTCTTCAAGGAAACCTTGGCTGCCGAATTGCCCAACCCCTTCCCGCGCCTGTCTTACGCGGAAGCAATGCGCCGCTACGGTTCCGACAAGCCCGATTTGCGGGTCACGCTCGAACTCACCGAAATCACCGACGCGGTCAAAGACGTTGCCTTCAAGGTTTTTTCCGGCGCGGCCAATTCCGGTGGCCGGGTCGCGGCCATGCTCGTGCCGGGCGGCGCAAGCCTTACCCGTGGCGAAATCGACGAATACACCCGTTTCGTCGGTATTTATGGCGCGAAAGGTTTAGCCTATATCAAAATTAATGACGCAAATCAGATAAATGAACAGGGATTGCAATCGCCTATCGTCAAGAATCTGCACGAAACGTCATTACGCGCAATTCTCGAACGCACAGGAGCCAAATCGGGCGATCTCATTTTCTTCTGCGCCGACAATACAAAAATTGTGAATGACGCGCTTGGTGCGCTTCGCGTAAAACTTGGGCATGAAAAGGGATATGTTTCCGGCGCGGCCTGGTGCCCCGTATGGGTCGTTGACTTTCCAATGTTTGAATATGACGGGGACGATAAACGCTGGGTAGCCTGTCACCATCCCTTCACCAGCCCCAAAGATGAACATATCGCGCTTTTGAAAAACAACCCCGGCGAATGTCTCGCCAAAGCTTACGATTTGGCGCTCAATGGCTGGGAAATCGGTGGCGGCTCAATCCGTATTCATCGTGCCGAAGTGCAGGAAACCGTATTTGAGGCGCTCAATATCAGCTCTGAAGAGCAACGAACCAAATTCGGCTTTTTGCTCGATGCCCTCAAATTCGGCGCGCCGCCGCACGGCGGGCTGGCTTTCGGGCTGGATCGCGTCGTGACGCTGATGGCTGGTGCGGAGTCGATCCGCGACGTCATCGCCTTCCCCAAGACACAGCGCGCCCAATGCCTATTAACCAGCGCTCCCGGTGCAGTCGATGAAAAACAGCTTCGGGAATTGCATATTCGGCTGCGCCAGTCCGCACCTGAACCCGGCGCAAACTGACATTCCCCTCCAAGGAGGGGAATAAACCCCGCACTAAATTCCCCTCCTTGGAGGGGTGCCCCGAAGGGGCGGGGTGGTCAAAATATGGACGCAAAAAGACCGGGCGCTATGCAATGCAAGCGCCCACTAACCGGCTTGTTGTTATCAAGCCGGACGCTGAATGTTAGAGGCTTGTTTGCCTTTCGGCCCTTGCGTTATCTCAAAAGAGACTTTTTCGCCCTCTTTCAGGGTTTTGAAACCGCTCATGTTGATAGCGGAAAAATGCGCGAACAAATCCTCGCTTCCATCGTCAGGGGTAATGAACCCGAACCCCTTGGAATCATTGAACCATTTGACAGTGCCAGTTGCCATTTACCTTAATCCTTCATCCTTCAAAGTGGCTTACAGCCGGAATACTTCGGTCAACGTATTTCATCAAA
Organism: Betaproteobacteria bacterium; assembly: GCA_009782565.1. GTDB lineage: Bacteria > Pseudomonadota > Gammaproteobacteria > Burkholderiales > Rhodocyclaceae > WRNU01. Next base: position 13,996 of record WRIU01000004.1, on the reverse strand, counting down.
CACCCTGACTTTCCCATCCACATTTTCCGGAAAAAACACACAAACCATCCGGGAAAACCACATCGGGCAAGCCTTCATTGGCTGAATGTGACTTACGCATATTTTCATTGTCACGCAACTATTTTCATAATGTCAACGGTTTTCTGAATATTGGTTCATATCATGTTACACATGCAACATTGCACACTGCTGCGAACATCCCAACATGCGCCTGCCGCCGGTCTGTAATACTCTGATTCGGAAATGACGTCGGGAATAAAGCGCCCCTTCCCGAATAGCGGTTGCCTTGGCTGAAGCTTCCGCTCTATGGCAGTCTAGCTGGATTAAAATAACCTGCATCATGACCACGACCCAAAAACAAGACGGAACTGTACTGGAAGCCCGGCGCACGGGCATTCGCCGTCCCCCGCTCTACAAGGTGCTCCTGCTCAACGACGATTTCACCCCGATGGATTTCGTCGTGGTCGTCTTGCAAAAATACTTCGGTATGGGTCACGAACGCGCAACGCAAGTCATGCTCCAGGTTCACAGGGAAGGTATGGGAATGTGTGGCGTATTTACAAAAGACGTCGCTTCGACCAAGGTCGAACAGGTTGTATCCTATGCACGCCAACACCAACATCCGCTAGCATGTGTGATGGAGGAAAACGAATGATCGCGCAAGAGCTTGAAGTCAGCCTGCACTTGGCCTTCGTCGAAGCCAGGCAGAAGCGACACGAATTCATCACTGTCGAGCATCTGCTGCTCGCGCTGCTGGACAATCCGTCCGCCGCGCAGGTTTTGCGCGCCTGTTCGGTCAACATCAACGAATTGCGGCGGGAACTGGCTCAGTTCATCAACGAGCATACCCCCAAAGTCGGCGGCAGCAATGAGATCGAAACTCAGCCCACGCTCGGCTTTCAGCGCGTCATCCAGCGCGCGATCCTGCATGTGCAGTCATCTGGGAAAAAGGAAGTCAACGGAGCCAATGTGCTGGTCGCTATTTTTGGCGAGAAGGATTCGCATGCAGCCTTCTTCCTCCAGCGGCAAAACATCTCCCGCCTCGACGTCGTCAACTACATTTCGCACGGCATCACCAAGACTCACCCGGAAGGAGCCTCAGCCTCCAATCGTAGCGAGCAGGAAGGCCCCGAGCAGGAACAGGAAGACAAGGCGCGCGGCAACGCGTTGGAAACCTACACCCACAACCTTAACCAGCAGGCCTTGCAAGGCAAGATCGACCCGCTGATCGGGCGTGATAAGGAACTTGAGCGCGTCATCCAGACCTTGTGTCGCCGGCGCAAGAACAACCCGCTGCTGGTCGGCGAAGCGGGCGTGGGCAAAACCGCCATTGCTGAAGGGCTGGCTCACCGGGTCGTCGGCAAGCTCGTGCCGGAAATTCTCGAAAGCGCGCAGGTCTACGCCCTCGATATGGGGGCGTTGCTGGCGGGAACGAAGTATCGCGGCGATTTTGAGCAGCGCATGAAGGCCGTGCTCAAACAGTTGCTCGACAGCAAGGATGCCATTCTTTTCATCGACGAAATCCACACCCTGATTGGAGCCGGCGCAGCCTCGGGCGGTACGCTGGATGCGTCGAACCTGCTGAAACCGGCGCTCTCCACCGGCCAGTTGAAGTGCATCGGCGCGACCACATACACCGAATTCCGCCAGATATTTGAAAAAGACCATGCCTTGTCCCGGCGCTTCCAGAAAATCGACGTCATCGAACCTTCAGTAGCCGAAACCGTCGAGATTCTCAAAGGGCTGAAAACCCGTTTCGAGGAACACCACGGCATCCGGTATTCGCTCTCGGCCCTGACCAGCGCCGCCGAACTATCGGCCAGATACATCAACGACCGCCACCTGCCTGACAAGGCCATCGACGTCATCGACGAAGCTGGCGCGGCGCAGCGCATCCTGCCTAAATCCCGGCAGAAGAAAACCATTGGCAAAGGCGAGATCGAAGACATCATCGCCAGAATCGCCCGCATCCCGCCGCGCAGCGTCTCGCAGGACGACCGCGCCTCGCTGAAAACGCTCGACCGCGACCTCAAGAATGTCGTGTTCGGGCAGGACGCCGCTATCGACGCCCTGGCAAAAGCCATCAAGATGTCGCGTTCCGGGCTGGGCAACCCGCAAAAACCCATCGGCTGTTTCCTCTTTTCCGGTCCGACCGGCGTTGGCAAGACCGAAGTCGCCCGCCAGCTTGCCTACACCCTGGGCATCGAACTTGCGCGCTTCGACATGTCCGAATACATGGAACGCCACGCGGTCAGCCGCCTGATCGGCGCGCCTCCGGGTTACGTCGGTTTCGACCAGGGTGGGCTGCTCACCGAGCAGATCGTCAAGAAACCGCATTGCGTGCTGTTGCTCGACGAAATCGAAAAGGCTCACCAGGACATCTACAACATCCTGCTTCAGGTGATGGATCACGGCACCCTCACTGACAACAACGGACGGCAAGCCGATTTTCGCAACGTCATCCTCATCATGACCACCAACGCCGGAGCAGACGCCATACAGAAATCCGTCATGGGCTTCTCGGCCAAACGCGAAATGGGCGATGAGATGAGCGAAATAAAGCGCATTTTCACTCCCGAGTTCCGCAACCGGCTCGATGCCATGATTTCATTCAAAGCGCTCGATGGTGAAGTCATCCTGCGCGTGGTCGACAAATTCCTGACACAGCTCGAAGGCCAACTGCACGAGAAGAAAGTTGAAGCCTGCTTCACCGACACCCTCAAATCCTGGCTGGCTGAAAAAGGGTTTGACCCGACGATGGGCGCACGCCCGATGGCGCGGCTGATTCAGGACATGATCCGCGCCGCGCTGGCCGATGAACTGCTGTTCGGGCGGCTCGCCAACGGCGGCGGCGTTACCATCGACATCGACCCGGACAGCGAGAAAATCAAACTGACATTCGACCGCGATCAAGTTTCCGAACCTGCTGTCGTCTGAACCTGAAATAAACAAGGCCACCTTTTCAGGTGGCCTTGCCGTTAGGGTTGCTTTGTCGTTTCAGGACGCGCGTTTAGCGCCTACCCCGTTTGCCTCCTTTTCCAAAATTATCGTAGCAAGCCCCTGGTTCGCCTGCCATGCAGCCCGGCCCATAACCCGGCCCGTAGCCCTGCATGCCCGCGCCACAGCCTCCTCCCATCCAGCCGCCGCCACGCATGGGCTGCATAAAACCGGCTGTTTCAGCATCGAATACCGTTTTCTGAGCCGCGTTCAACTTGCCGTAAAACGCTTCAACCGACTTACGCATATCGGCCAGCATGGCCGTACGTTTCTTGGTGAATTCTTCCGCGCGGCTCAGGCGCTCGGTTGCCGTCTTGGGCACTCCGGCATTACGCCTGTTCTCCATTTCCTTCAGCATGGCCTCTGAACGGGCTTCAGCGGCTTTCTTGAAATCCGCCCAGGCCGGTTTCTGCTCAGGGGTCAGCGCCAGTGCAAGCTCAAGCCGCGCCAAGTGCACTTCCATCCGCTGGCTCATCCGCTCCTTGACTTGTTCCGGGCTGGCATTGCGCCAACCATATCCACCGCCGCCCCATCCTTGGGCCAGCGCCGCGCCACTGAGCAGGGTCGTTGCTGCCAGCGCGGTAACAAGCGATGTTTTGATCCAAGCTTTCATGTGTTTCTCCTTTCCGTTGGGTTGGGGTTGGTACGCCCATAGTTCTGGGGCGACGGACACATTTAACTCTGGAAAACAAAAGCAGGATATCGTTAATTTGAAGCAAGATGTTTCCAACAGGCCGATTGATACATAAGGATACAAATCAATCCCCCATCCGCCTAAGATGTGCAAAAAATCGCCTACGAAGGAGAACTTTCCATGTCCAGCCAAGACCATATTTTGATCGTCGATGATGATCGGGACATCCGCAGCCTGCTCGCCGACTATCTTGAAAAGCAGGGATTGCGCTGCACCGCCGCCGCTGATGGCCGCGAAATGCGCGTCGCGCTGGAGAGTCGCCGCATCGATTTGATCGTGCTCGACATCATGATGCCGGGAGAGGACGGCCTCACCCTGTGCCGCAACCTGCGCGCCAGCGATTCCCCCAATGCCGCCACACCCGTGCTGATGCTGACCGCGCGCGGCGAGGACATGGATCGCATCATCGGCCTCGAAATGGGCGCGGATGACTATTTGCCGAAGCCATTCATCCCCCGCGAACTCTACGCCCGTGTTCGTGCCATCCTGCGCCGCGCCCGCGCCCTGCCTCCGAACATGGCCGCTGCGCCCGCCGCACAGGGGCGCGAGCTGCATTTTGCCCACTGGCGGCTGGATACCGTCGCCCGCCACCTCATCGACCAGGACGGAACCATCGTCGCCCTGTCCGGAGCCGAATTCCGCATCCTCAGCATTTTCCTTGCCCATCCCCAGAAAATACTTTCACGCGATCAACTGATGGAACTCACCCAAGGGCGAGAGGCCGATGTCTTCGATCGTTCCATCGACCTCCTGATCAGCCGTGTACGCCAGCGGCTCAATGACAGCGCGCGCGAACCGGCCATCATCAAGACCGTGCGAAATGAGGGTTACGTGCTTGCCTGCGAAGTCACCCAGGCTGGAGCCGCAACATGATAAAACGCTTCTGGCCCCACAGCCTGTTCGCGCGCCTGATGCTGATTTGGCTGATTGGCATCAGCCTTGTACTGGCCGTCAGCATCGCCATTTTCGTCAAAGAACGGGATCGCGCCTGGTCTGAAGGTTTCGCGCGGGAAATCGCCTCCAACGCCGACATTCTGGACAAGCTCGCGCCAGAAGAGCGGCAGCGCACATTCAAGGACGAGGAACATGGGTTTGGCCGGCGAGGCCGCATGCGCCTCAGCCTGAGCCTACCCAAGCATGCCAAGCCGCTCCCCAGCAATCACCCTCTGTTGTTGGCACTGCGCGAAGCCATGCCAGAGCGCCAGCCTGCCCTATATACCCATCAACGTGAAAGAGAGCATTACTTTCCCGGATACGAGCCCCTGATCGTTTCCGTGAATCTGGCAGACGGCTCCATACTCGCTGCCCGTCTGCGCGGGGCGTACCGCCCACCCAACCATTTGGCCATGTTTTCCCTGTCTTCACATGCCTCGATCATGGCCAGTGCGTTTTTCGCCTTGGTCATTGGTATCGGCATTCTTACCTGGATTAGCGTGCGTATCGCCACCCGGCCACTCTCGAACCTGTCCGCTGCCGCGCGCGCGCTTGGTGAAGACCCTGAACGGGCGCCACTAGAACCCGTTGGCCCCACCGAAGTCATTCAGGCCACGGAAGCCTTCAACCAGATGCAGCAGCGCATCACTGCCCATATGCACGAGCGCACCCGCATCCTTGCCGCCATCTCTCACGACCTGCAAACCCCCATCACCCGTCTGCGCCTACGCGCCGAAATGATCGACGATGAAGCCCTGCAAACCCGTATCCAGTCCGACCTGGACGCGATGCAGAGCCTCATCCGCGAGGGTCTCGACTACGCCCGAAGCATGGAAGTCAGCGCCCCAGCGCAGCCTATCGACCTCAACGGGCTTCTCGCGGCGCTGTGCGGGGACGCTGTCGATATGGGCTGGGCGGTTTCCGTAACAGGACAGGCAAGCACACCCTTCACCGGGCATCCCATCGCGTTGCGGCGAGCCTTGTGGAACCTGATCGAAAATGGTGTGAAATTCGGCCAATCGGTCGACATCGCCCTTTCCGAGACCCCGGAAGCGGTTCACATCCTCATCCGCGATCACGGCTCCGGCTTGCCCGCTGAGGAAATGGAGCGCGTCTTCGAGCCTTTCTACCGCACCGAATCTTCGCGCAGCCGCGAAACTGGTGGAACCGGCTTGGGGTTGGCGATTACCCGTAACCTGCTCCGCGTTCAGCATGGCGATATTCGCCTGGGCAACCACCCGGAAGGCGGCCTTCTCGCTACTGTGACCCTGCCTCGCGGCTAGATATGGTAACGTCCCCATTGCCCCATCGGGATGACACGGAGAAGCCCCCATGATAAGCATCGACCACCGCGACGACCTGATTACTGCCGTCGTTTTCGGCGAATTCACCTTGACCGATTACCGTGAATTCGAGGAACTGGCCGACTACAAGATCAAAATGAGCGGCTCGATCGACCTGCTGTTCGACCTGCGCGAAATGGTTGGATTCACCATTGACCTCGCCGTGGAAGAAATTCGCCACACCCTGCGGCACGCCCACGATTTCCGCCGTATCGCCATCCTGACCGACGATCAGTGGGTCACATGGAGCGCGTGGGTTTCGCAATTCTTCGTCGACGCGGAAATACAGGTTTTCAACAACGAGGAAGAAGCCCGATTCTGGCTGGAAACCGGCCAGCAAATCCTGGCATGAACCCGCGCAAACCCGGCCAAGCTTATTCGACCGCCCCAACGGCTGCGCGCGACACCCGGCGCTGACGAACGCTGCCAGCGAGCAGATCGAGCACGGCGACGCTGTCTTCCCAACCGATACAGGCGTCGGTGATGCTCTTGCCGTATTCGGGCACGGCATCCTGAGCCAAATCCTGCCTTCCCTCCTTGAGATGGGATTCCACCATTACGCCGATGATGCGATCCGCGCCCGCGCCAATCTGTGCGGCGACATCACGCGCCACCTCGATTTGCAGGCGATATTGTTTGCGGCTGTTCGCGTGCGAGAAGTCGACCATCACCTTGGAAAGCACCCCGGCCTCGGCCAGATCACGGCAAACGGCGTCAACACTGGCCGCATCGAAATTCGGCTCCTTGCCGCCGCGCAAGATGAGATGGCAATCCTCGTTGCCGCATGTGGTGACGATGGCAGAATGGCCGCCCTTGGTGACGCTCAGGAAGTGATGCGGAGATTGCGCGGCCTTGATTGCGTCGACGGCGATACGCACGTTGCCATCTGTTCCGTTCTTGAACCCCACAGGGCATGACAGCCCGGAAGCCAGTTCGCGGTGCACCTGGCTCTCGGTGGTGCGTGCTCCGATTGCGCCCCAGGACACGAGATCGGCAAAATATTGCGGCGTAATCATGTCGAGGAACTCGGTCGCCGCCGGCAACCCCATTTCATTGATCTCCCACAACAGGCTGCGCGCCAGCCGCAAGCCTTCGTTGATTGCGTAGCTGCCGTCGAGATGGGGGTCATTGATGAGCCCTTTCCAGCCCACAGTGGTGCGCGGTTTTTCAAAATAAACCCGCATTACGATCAAAAGGTCATTCCTGAGGCGATCCGCTTCAACCTTCAGGTGGCGCGCATATTCGCGGGCGGCCTGGGCGTCGTGGATCGAGCACGGCCCGATCACCACCAGCAAGCGGTCATCGGCTCCGTACAGAATCCGGTGTATGGCCTGACGTGTATTGAAGGCTGTTGCCGCAGCCTCGGGCGTAACCGGAAATTCGCGCAACATATGCGCGGGCGGCGCCAATTCCTTTATTTCGGCAATGCGTACGTCGTCGATATGGTTCTTGTGCATGTTGAACTTGGGGCTGAAAAAACGAACAGCCGAAGAAAAAAGAAAGGGTATCCGATTTTCGTGATTGAAACGGGATCAAATCTCGCCGTTTTCAGGTTTCGGAGCGAGTGACGCGCCATTTTTCTCCTGCGAATCGAGTTCGCGCAAAACCTTGAAAATCTCGCGGTACGCGCGCGGAGGCCGCTGCTGTTCGCGTTCTTTCAGAGCATTGCGCCGCAGGGTACGCAACCGTTGAATATCGGCTCCCGGCCATTCGCGGACGATGTTTTCGACTGCCCGTTCATCTGCGAGCAACTCATCGCGCAACCGCTCCAGCCGATGCTGGCGCGCTATCTCGCCCGCCGACCGATCACGCAGCGCGGCGAGTCGGGCACGGATCGGTTCCGGGTCGACGCGGCGCATGAGCTTGCCGATGTACTGCATCTGCCGACGCAGGGCTTCGGTCTTACGGGGCAGGCGCCGCGCCTCGGCAATGGCAGCCAGCAATTCCTCCGGCACGGGAATTTTTTCCAACTGGCCGGGCGTCAAAGCAAGCAGTTGAGCGCCCAAGTCCTGGAGATTGTGCATCTCCCGTTTACGGTGGCTCTTGCTCGGCGGCTCGGCGGCATCGTCTTGCAATGGATGAAGAAGGTCGTCTGGGTTGGGATGAAAAACCATTATGATTGGCGAGCAACGGTCATGAACAGGGTAGAATCATAACTTTATCTGCCGCCGTTCGCCCATGACTTCCAAGCCCGGTTTTTCCCACACCCAATCCCGACTGCAAGAGATCGCCGAGGACGTCCTCAAGACCGCCCGCAAATGCGGCGCTTCAGCGTGCGAGATGGATATTTCGGAAGGCTTCGGCCAGTCGGTTTCCGTTCGCATGGGTGCTGTCGACACCATCGAGTACAACCGCGACAAGGGGGTCGAGATTACGGTGTACATCGGGCAGCAGCGCGGGCAGGCAAGCACGTCCGATTTTTCCCGCGCCGCGCTCAGGTCTGCGGTCGACGCGGCGCTTTCGATCGCTCGTTTTACCGCCCCCGATCCCTGCGCCGGTCTTGCCGACAAGGCCTCAATGGCGCGAGAGTGCCCCGACCTCGACCTGTACCATCCTTGGAATATCGAAGTTGACGACGCCATCGAACTGGCGCGGCGGTGCGAAGAAGCCGCTTTCGCGGTCGACCGGTCGATTCGCAACTCCGAAGGCGCGAACGTCTCGACCCATCAATCGCATTTCGTGTCCGCCAACAGCCTCGGTTTCATGGGCGGCTTTTCCAGCACCCGGCACGGGCTATCGTGCGCGGTCATCGCAGGCGAAGGCGACGCCATGCAGCGGGAATACTGGCATGACGCCCGCCGTGACGCCACCGAACTCCTTCGTGTCGAAGACGTTGGCCGTATCGCCGGTGAACGGGCGCTGGCTCGTCTCGGCGCAAAGAAAATCCGCACCCGTCAGGTTCCGGTCATTTTTGAAGCACCGCTCGCGGTAGGGCTCGTCGGCAATTTCGTACAAGCTGCAAGCGGCGGCGCGCTTTACCGCCGTTCGAGCTTTCTGCTCGACACCCTCGGACAACAGGTGTTTTCGCCCGTCATCCACATCAGTGAACGCCCCCATCTCAAAAAAGCCTTCGGCGCGACCTGGTTCGACAGCGACGGGGTCGCCACCCATGAGCGCGAAGTCGTAGCCGACGGCATATTGCAGGGCTATTTCCTCTCCACGTATTCCGCCAGAAAACTCGGCCTTCAGACCACGGGCAACGCGGGCGGCTCGCACAACCTCCGGGTCAAGGCCGGAGAAGACGACCTTGGCGCGCTGCTGCGAAAGATGGACAAGGGACTGCTCGTCACCGAACTCCTCGGCCACGGCATCAATTACGTTACCGGCGATTACTCGCGTGGCGCGGTAGGTTTCTGGGTAGAAAAAGGAAAGATCAAGCACCCGGTACAGGAAATCACCATCGCGGGCAACCTGCGCGACATGTTCCGCAACATTGTCGCCGTCGGCAACGATGCCCTGGCCAGGGGAGCCAAGCATTGCGGCTCGATCCTGATCGAAAACATGAAAATTGCCGGACAGTGACCACTTCCGGCAGAACGCGCCGCGCAACTTCGGATACAATCCGCGCCGCGCACATCGAGATTGATACAGTAGCGCCATGCCCTTGTAGCTCAGTCGGTAGAGCAACGGTTTTGTAAACCGAAGGTCGCGGGTTCGAATCCTGCCGAGGGCACCATAAATCCATCCGAAGCCGTCCGATACAGCCCGAAACTCCACGTAAAAACAAGAGTTTTGGGCTTTTTTGTGTCCATGACAGCCAAATAACATCCGATTGAATCTGGGGGCATCCGGGGGCATTATTGGGGGCATTTCAAAAATTTAGTAAACGCAAATCGCGCAACCATGCGTATTTTCAGCAACTATTTTATTCCTGCCGAGGCACCAGAAAATCAAAGGCTTGCGGTGTTTAACCGTGCAAGCCTTTTTTGTTTTGTGTAATTCCTGTGTAATCGTGCCAAGAAAACTACACAAAATATGATATTTTAATATAACAACAATGCGACTTATCTCTTCATTACAAGTTGATTTATTTACATTTACAGAACATTCTAAAATTGAAGAGAATTGCTTTCCTACGTCTGATAACCACTCCGCCCGCAATCAATTCAAAGCCTATCGCCCTGTAGCGACTGCGAGCGACTGCGCTATGGTTTTTGCCCGATAAAATCTTCGCTCAAACCATTCCATCGTTTTAGCATACGCCGTTTAATATCTCTTTCTTCTGGAGAATCATCGTCTTCTTCTTCAAGAGAATCATAAAATGGTTTCATGCAAGTAAATAACGAACTAAAAACAGCCTCAGGCGCGGGAGAAATAGCATTGTTTAGTTCTATCATGCTATTTTTCACACAATTATGAAACATATCTATTAGCTCAATGCTGTTGTCTTTCTCTGCCTTTACGTTGAGTGATATGAAAAAAACAGCAAAAAAGATAATTGCATTTTTCATCAGTCCCTCCCATGTTCACGAAGCGGCCAGACAATATGCAGATTACCCAGCCGACGATGCGTTTGTCTTCAAGTTTGTACACTAACCATTTTCGGGTGGTGTTGACAACGGATTTAGCGCACGCCATCCGGGTCGCGCCAATTTTTCACTTCCTTCGATTCTAACCTGACGGGCTTGCTCTCTCATTTTGCCCAAGAGGCAACGCTCTGGCCGAAAGCTATCCGCCTAATATTCGCACCATGAGAACAAGGCGGTTTTTCAGGCACGTTACACAGGAGTTACACAAAACAAAAAGGCTTACAGGATTAAATACCTGTAAGCCTTTGATTTTATGGTGGCCAGTCTCGGAATCGAACCAAGGACACGCGGATTTTCAGAGCTGACTCCAACAAGCTGTTTCTGTTAAATCAATAACTTACGTTATCCGATTCCACGCAAAGAACGGCAGAAACGGCAATGGACGACATGGGACGATGGGTGCGTGTCACAAAACCGTCACACGTTGCTACCAGCATTTTTCTTACGCTCGCCGCTTGGCATCTGCCGGGGAATGTGTTTTTAACCCATTCCCGGCAGTGCCGGGAGCGTGTTTTTCCGAGCGCCGTCAATAGTACGCTTTGCCGTCGTGTCCGCTTGAGGCCTGCGAAGTTGAAATGTCCGCTCTCTACTCAACAGTGCCGCGAACTTGCAGAACGGAAACCGGACACGACGCTATTGACGGTATCCGCAACCTCGCAGTCGGGAACATGATAACTTCCTGCCTCCATTACGTTCTAGTGGAGGGGCACTATCCCGATACACATCCCGTCTTCTCCCCCTGAATCGGCGACCATGACGGGCATTTTGGCAGTTGCCGCCCGTGTCGCACCCTCGGTTGCCTTAGCTATACCAAAGGTGGCTAGAGCCAGATGGGACGGATTAGCCGTCAATTTCCTCACTTTGGCGCAAGTACTCTTTTTCCGTATCGCCCATCAAATCCGTTGCAGAAATGCCAAGTGCGCGACTCATTCCAATCAGGGTGGTTATAGTGGGTTGGCGGACACCGCGCTCCAGACGGTATACAAACGTGCGGTCAACGCCTGCCTGAAAGGCAAGTTCCTCTTGGGTAATACCCCGCTCCGACCTGTACCGTCGCAAGACTTCCCCAAAAATCCGGCTGATGTTCGTACTGTCCATGCGCCCCATTGACGGGAACATGGCTTGTAGGTAGCCTATAGTCCACTGCCTATAGGCAAAGATGCAAGATTGGATGATGTAACCGGATCGGAGTTCCTTGTCATCCGGTCAATCAATGACAAACGTAAAGGGGAGCAAGCTAAGTTATTGACATGCCATAATCTTTATGGTATCTGTGCACAGTGATATTTGGAGTTTTTCACATGTTTGGATTTGGCGGACCACTTAAACCAGAAAAAGTCTCTTATTATCAAATAACTTCGGGTATTTTTGGTAAGAAGTGGAAGTATTTCTATAGCTCAGAAGGCGCTATGCCTCTTATAACCAGTCAAACCGTCCAATACACTCAGCCTGAACCTGAACCACCGCAGCCTAAACTTACGCGAGAGCAATTAAAGGCGAAGCAGAAAGAGGAAGAATTGGCTGCGTGGAGGGCTGAACGGAAAGCTGAAGAGCAGGCAAAACAAGAAAAACAGGCAAGAGAAGAGGCTAAGAAAGCAGCTAAAGAAAAGGGTGAAAAATACGAAGAAAAACGTCCAGAAGGTGAAGAGGTTAAAAATCTCCCTATCTTTAAGCTGGAATATATACCGGGAGCCATGAAAAATGAGGGTTGGCCTATTTCGGCAAAATTCGCCCAAAAATGGTTGGATGGCTCTGCCTTTATTATCAATGATAGCAATAAAAATAACGTCGGTCTGCCCATGGATGAGGATACAGTTACTCTGAAATGGGCGCGAAGGTTTGGTAATGTCGATGATAGGTATGAAGAGTTGTTGGCTAAGAGTGTTTTCAATGAGTTTGCATTAAATGAGTTAAAACCAAAGATTATAAAACGTGTAAAAGATATATTTTTTAGTATTGAAGTACCTAATACAAACCTTAGACTGCCAGCTTCTGTGAAGGGTTTCAGCACGGAATCTGATATTATCAATATTCAACAATTTCATAAAGATTGGCATTTTCAACATATTAAAATTTCAACGCGTGATACATTTAAATCCAAAACTGTACCTACTGACCTTACTGGGTCGTTGGGAAGTTTTGCTCTTTATGCTGCTGTCGGAAGAGTTTTTGTTTCTGGAAGGGATTATTTTATTTACGACGATAAAAATAATACTAAAACATGGTGCTTGGAACCCAATGTTCAGATGACCCACGTTTATGTTTATTTACGTGACATTTATGAATTCAATGGCTTCCAGTACCTTGGTCACTGGAACAAGACTGGTTTAGTTAGTGTCAGTTCAATCCTTTACACCCCCGCATGTGCAGTGAAGCATGCTATTGATACAAGACGCGGGGGGAGCAAGTTTCAAGAGGAATGTGTTTATTGGCCTGTTTTCAATAACGATTTCAATGTATGGCGAGAAATAAACAAAAGCGGCGGTGATTTTATGATTTTTTCCAAGCCTGTGTTGGTTGAACTTCCAAAGCCTATTGAAATTCCAATGGAGAAATTATGCTTGCCACCAGTAAAAAAGTGATACGATTTTTTGCCTTTGTTTTTCGCGTCATACTGCTGGCGTATACAGGGTATTTTTTAATGACGTTTGGGGGTGTTATATTATTGGATGGTTCTGGCGGCAAAGCCCATAAAATTGTTTTATTAGCTTTTATTACCTTGGCGCTGTTTTTGCTATTTCATGGACTCATGGCTTATAAGTCTGCCAAATTTTTAGCAAAATGCAGGGGTAAAATGGTATTTGAGATTTTGAAAAGAGGAGTGTTTGTTTTATTCGTTTTGTCTCTTGTTTTTGTAGGTATGATTTATTCTTTTAATAAAAAAGTTTCTTATTTTGAATGTGAAATAACTCCAAAGGAGTTTCAAGAGAGGATGTATCTTACTGAGACTTGTATTATGCGTGGCGGAGTCGGTGAGCATGACTATCCAACGCGATTACGTATACTAAATGAGAAAGAAAAATTGCTTGCGACAAGATATTATCTATATCATCAGATAGGATATGACGATAAACCGTTTGAGTATTTGAATGATGGGCTTTACTATTTCAATTCAAAAGGTAATAAAGAAACTCTTTATATTCCGCCTTCTAAATGGGATTGGCTCCTTGCGCGCATTCCATTTACTTCTATAGGGCAGTTTGAAGTATTATGGTACGAGAATTTAGGATTTGAAGTCTTTTGGTATATCCGAATATTATTGGTTTCTGTATTTTTTCTGTTAATTTTTGTGATCTATTATTCTTATAGGCTATATAAATTCATGAAAAGTGAAATACCGAAAAACTGAACAATTCCAAGCACGGTATAAGCATACGTGTTCACGCCGACCGAAAACTGAGCATGTAGCGAGGGGTATACCGGCCCAAAATTGACCAGGGTGTTTAACCTGTTCTGCCTAATTTTTAGGCAGGGGAAACGAGGTGATCACCATGGAGTTG
>WRIU01000003.1 GCA_009782565.1 Betaproteobacteria bacterium | reverse complement strand
AGGGAACCCCCCCCGCCCCTGCGGGGCACCCCTCCAAGGAGGGAAACCCCCCCGCCCCTTCGGGGCACCCCTCCAAGGAGGGAAACCCCCCCGCCCCTTCGGGGCACCCCTCCAAGGAGGGGAATTTAGTGCGGGGTTTATTCCCCTCCTTGGAGGGGTGGCGCGTAGCGCCGGGGTGGTGCGGTGGTCGAATGCCCTACTCTAATTACATGCACTGATGAAATCGCCCGCCTCTTCAGCGGTCAGATGGCCGTTCTTGATACAGTCGTTGACTGAAATGCCGCCGCGCCAACTGGCGCAGAAGAAAAGCCCCGGCGCATGCGTTTTGACGGCATCCACGCGGCGCACACGTTCGAGGTGTCCGAGCGTGTATTGCGGGATGGCTTGCGGATGGCGGCTGATCTTCGTCCACAGCGGTTTTCCCCGCACGCCGATCAATGACGCCAGGTCGCTTTCGGCCATCGCCCGCAAGGCGTCATCGTCGCTTGACATCAATTCGGGGTGGCGCATGCCGCCGATGAATGTGGTCAGCACGGCGTGCGCCTCGTCGGCGCGATGATCGAACATACTGCTCGAAAACAGCGTACCCAGGATATGCGTGTTTTCTTTGCGTGGCACGAGGAAGCCGAAACCGTCCAGCGGATGCGCCACTGCGTTGCGCTGCCAGCCGCTGACGACGACTGACGCCGGCGCGTAAGGAATGTCGCGCAATGCTTGCGCCGCCTCATCGGCCCACGGTGCTTTTAACGATACCAGCAGCGCCGCTGTGGCATTGCCTGGCATCGCAAGTACCACGCTTCTACCGCAATACAACGCTTCTTCACCGTCTTGCACGCTGCCGCGAATGCCTCGCACCACCCAGCGGCCTTCCGCGTCGCGGGCGATGGCGGTCGCACGGATGCCGGTTTCAATGACGCCTTGCGTGGACGCGATACCGCGCGTTAGTGCGTCAGTCAGCGTTTGCATGCCATTTTCAAAGGAAAAACTTTTGGCGTTGTTCTTCGATTTTTCGCGTTGCCGCTTGCGTTCACGCGCACCGCGAATCATCCCGCGAATCAGCCCGCCATAACGTTGCTCCAGCTCGAACAGCTTTGGGAACGCTGCTCGCACCGACAGTTGATCGGGATTGCCCGCGAAGATGCCCGCGACGAACGGTTCGATGGCGTAGTCGAGGAATTCCGACCCTAACCGCCGCCGCACGAACGCGGCAACGCTTTCTTCTATTTCAGGCGAAGAACGCGCGATGAACGGCTCGCGCAGTAATCCGAGTTTGGTTTTGGCCGAAAACAGAGGCGTCGAGAAAAAAGCCGGGCCGGACATCGGCAATTGGATCAACTGCCCGTTACGCACGATAAAGCGGCGATCGGCGATTTTGCGCGCGTTGGCGCGTTGTTCACGGATTCCGAGCGCGTCGAGCAGTTCGTTGATCAGCGGCGTCGTGTCCATCGCACTGTTCGGCCCCGACTCCCACAGCATCCCGTCGTGGCGTTCCGAAGCGATGACGCCACCGGTACGCGGCGCGGCTTCCAGCACCCGGATGCGATGCCCTTGCAGAGCCAGCCGGTACGCCGTCACCAGGCCGGAAACACCGGCACCGATAACGATTACATCATCAAGAGTTTTCTTTTCCGTTGCTGTACCCGTTTCGCCCAACATCGTTTTTTCTCGTCGGAGGCCAAGCGTAACTATGCGTGTTTTAAGGTGCTTTGTCCAAGGCCTTGTTATGAGATGGCTTGTTGACCGGGGAACTTTCGACCGTTATATTGAGTTGTATATTACGATAAACGGACATCGGAAATATGAAACCCATTGAGCCTCCGATAGCATTGCGCGGCATGGTCTGGATGACGGTCGGCGAAGAAAATTTTGGTGGGCACGGGCGCATGACGCTCTTGGTCAAAATCGCCGAATGCGGTTCGATCACACAGGCGGCCAAGGCTATGAAAATGAGCTACAAAACTGCCTGGGACGCTGTCGATGCCATGAACAATCTGGCGGGTGAACCACTTGTTGAACGCTTTACCGGCGGCAAGGGGGGTGGAGGCACTCGACTCACCGGGCGGGGGGAGCGGTTGGTGAACAATTTTCGGATCATCGAGCGCGAACACAAGCGTTTCATCGAAGAGTTAGGGCGGCAAGCCAGCGGCCTTGCCGATGATTATTCACTCATTGGGAGAATGAGCATGAAAACCAGCGCCCGCAATCAGTTTTTTGGAACGGTCGACGCGCTACGGTCAGGCGCTGTTAATGACGAAGTCGAATTGACTATTGCCAGTGGGCAGAAAATCGTTGCCATCATTACCCGTGACAGTACGCAGCGCCTCGGCCTGAAAGTTGGCAGCGAGGTCTTTGCCCTTGTCAAATCGTCGTCGATTATCGTCGCCAGTGATGTTCAAGAAGGTCGTTTCTCTGTGCGTAATTGCTTGACGGGCAAGGTTTCCCGGTTAGTGCCCGGAGCTGTGAATACCGAAGTGATCATCGACTTGCCCGAAGGCGGCTCGGTCGCGGCCATTATTACTAATGAGAGCGTCAAAAATCTCGAACTCGCTGCGGGCAAAACGGTATCGGCATTGTTCAAGGCATCAAGCGTCATTCTTTGTACCCCGGCTTAATTGCCACTGAAATACAAACATGTGTCCTTTCCACCTAACCGCAGGAGCCGCCCCATGAAACGTCTCGATTCTCTGTTGAAAACCTGCGTTGCCGCACTGGTTTTATCTTGCAGCCTTGCCCCTTTCGCGCAAGCCGGGGAAGTCACCGCTGCCGTTGCCGCCAATTTCACCGGCTCCATGCAAACGCTCGCCGTCGAATTCGAGCGGGACACCGGGCACAAGGCGGTGCTTTCGTTTGGCTCCACTGGCCAGTTCTACGCGCAGATCAAAAATGGCGCGCCCTTCGATGTTTTCCTCGCCGCCGACAGCGCCACACCCGCCAAGCTGGAAGCGGAAAACAGCACGGTCTCCGGCAGCCGGTTTACCTACGCCATCGGCGCGTTGGCGCTCTGGAGCGCGAAAGAAGGCTTCGTGGACGACAAGGGCGAAGTGTTGAACAAAGGCACGTTCGCGCACCTTGCCATCGCCGATCCCGAAAAAGCGCCCTACGGCGCGGCGGCAGTGGAAACGCTCAAGAGCCTGGGCAGATACGAGGCGCTTCAGCCAAAATTCGTTACGGGCAACAATATCGCCCAGGCGCACCAGTTCGTGACCACCGGCAATGCGGAATTGGGGTTTGTCGCGCTTTCGCAGATTATCAAAGACGGAAAACTGGCAAGCGGTTCAGCCTGGATCGTACCGGACAACCTCTATAAGCCGATTGCCCAGGACGCGGTTCTGTTAATGAGAGGCAAGGACAATCCCGCTGCCAGCGCGCTGCTGCAATTCCTGAAAGGGCCGAAAGCGGCTGCCATCATCAAGTCTTACGGGTATCAGCTTTCCACAGAACAGAAGTAGGATGCGATAACTTCTTGCCCCCGACACGCCGAAACATGTCCAAACTGCCCGCCCCCGATGCCGACTCGCTCGCACAGTCATCCAGACTTATCAGTGTGATCGAACGCGAGATCGATGCCGCCGGGGGCTGGATTCCGTTTCATCGTTACATGGAACTTGCCCTGTATGCGCCGGGGCTTGGCTATTACAGCGGTGGGGCGCAGAAATTCGGCAAGGGTGGGGATTTCATCACCGCGCCCGAATTGACGCCGCTTTTCGGCCAGACGCTGGCGGCACAGGTGGCGGAAATCATGCACGCGAGCCATCCTGCCGTGATCGAAGCGGGCGCGGGCAGTGGCGCTTTGGCGGTCGATCTGTTGCGAGAACTCGAACGGCTGGATTGTTTGCCGGAGTCTTACGGCATCCTCGAACTTTCGGGGGAGTTGCGCGCGCGCCAGCAGCAAACGCTTGACTCGCTAGACCCGAAGCTGGCATCCATCGTGGAATGGCTCGACGTGCCGCCGGAGGCGTTCTCCGGCGTCCTCGTAGGCAATGAAGTGTTGGATGCCATTCCCACGCATGTTATTGCCGTGCGCGGAGGGGAGTTTTTCGAGCGGGGCGTGGTGCTGGCTGCTTCCGGGGACAGGGCGTTCGAGTGGGCGGATCGTCCGGCACGGGGCGCGGTGCTGGAAGCCGCGCGGAAATTACCGTTGCCGGTGGGAATGAGTGTGGAGAGCGGGAGCGGGTTTGTAACCGAGATCAATCTCGCTGCGGCGGCCTGGATCGGGGACTGGAGCGCGCGCCTGCGGCGCGGGGCCTTACTCCTGTTCGATTACGGTTATCCGCGCGACGAATTCTATTTGCCCTCCCGTGCGCGCGGCACATTGATGTGCCATTACCGCCACCGCGCGCATGAAGACCCTTTCCTGTGGCCGGGGTTGAACGACGTGACCAGTTCCGTGGATTTCAGCGCGATGGCTGAAGCAGGGTTTGATGCGGGGCTGGAAGTGTTGGGCTATACGAGCCAGGGGCAATTCCTGCTCAACTGCGGTTTGCTCGAACGCCTCGCCGCGCGCGAACAGGAAGGCGACGCAGCGTATGCCCGCGCCTCGGCGGCGGCGCAAAAGCTAACCTTGCCAGATGAGATGGGCGAGCTTTTCAAGGTGCTGGCGCTTGGGCGGGACATGGCAACCGACGCCCCGCTCATGGGTTTCGCGCGAGGGGATCGCACACACAGGCTGTAAAAAAAGAAGACCGGCCAGGTGAGGAGGCCTGGCCGGCCGAAAATCCCTGGATTCAAGCATCAAACGCGGAGAGAGAGACGTTGATGACATCCAGGGAGGGCGGCGGGCAGGCCGCCCTGGGAGGAATGCTGACTTCCTGCAAGCGGGGTTGGGGGAGAGGTTGCGCCTGAGGAACACGCGCAACCGGCGGTAATACGCAGGGTTCAGCCTCTGTCGCCACGGGATCGCGAATGACTTTGCCGTTTTCCATATCCATGACGATCAACATGATGACCTCCGTTTATGTTTCTCGGGCGTATTCTTTGTCTTGCCCGTTTTGTATTACGGAGCGATAGGGCCGGGCTTGAGGTCGAGGCGACAAGAGGCCGCGCATTTCATCACGAGAGAAATGTGACGTGGTCTTCTGGAGGGTGTTCGCAATGGTGCGTTAGGGCGTTTTCTGTTCAAGCGTACACAAAACTCCCCTCTCCCCTCGCGGGAGAGGGGTTGGGGGAGAGGGGGTAATGCCGCCGCGACCACCCCGCCGCGACCACCCCGCCCCTGCGGGGCACCCCTCCAAGGAGGGGAATAAAACCCGCCCTAAATTCCCCTCCTGGGAGGGGTGGCGCGAAGCGCCGGGGTGGTGCGGTGGCCGAGAAGCACATAGCGGTTTCCATACGCCGCGACCACGCCGCCCTGGGTACGATGACCCGGAGCGGCGTTTCTGGGAAGCGTGGAGAATGTCGGTACGGGTCAGACCGCTGCCAGCGCCTGATCGAAGTCGGCGAGGATGTCGTCGATGTGCTCGATGCCGATGGATAACCGTATCATGTCGGGCGACACCCCCGCTTTTTTGAGTTCTTCGTCGTTCAGTTGCCGGTGGGTGGTAGATGCCGAATGACAAGCAAGCGACCGGGTATCTCCGATGTTGACCAGCCGCATGACGAGTTTTAGCGCGTCCTGGAATCGCGCGCCCGCCTCGCGCCCGCCCTTTACGCCAAAGGTCAGGATGCTCGAAGCGCGGCCTCCCATGTATTTCTGCGCCAGCGGGTAATCGGGGTGATCGGGTAAGCCCGCGTAGCTGACCCATGACGCCTTGGGGTGATCCTTAAGGAATTGCGCTACTTTGAGCGAGTTTTCACAAATGCGGTCCATGCGTACCGCAAGGGTTTCCACGCCCTGAAGAATCAGGAAGGTGTTGAAGGGCGACAGCGCCGCGCCCTGGTTGCGGAGCGGCACGACGCGCGCGCGGGCAATATAGGCCGCCGGACCCATCGCTTCGGTGTAGACGACGCCGTGATAGGCGGAATCGGGTTCGGTGAGTTGAGGGAAACGCGCCTTGTGTTCGGCCCAGGGAAATTTGCCGGAATCGACGATCAGCCCGCCGAGCGAGTTACCGTGGCCGCCGAGGTATTTGGTGAGCGCATGCACCACGATGTCCGCGCCGTGCTCGAAAGGACGGCACAGGTAAGGGGAGGGGACGGTATTGTCGACGATGAGCGGAATGCCCGCCTTGTGGGCAATTTCTGCCAGACGCTCGAAATCGGTGATGTTGCCCAGAGGGTTGCCGATGGATTCGCAAAAGATTGCCTTGGTGCGCTCGTCGATGAGAGGCTCGAAACTCTCCGGGTCACGGCTGTCGGCAAGGCGCGCTTCGATGCCCAGGTTCGGCAGGGAATGGGCGAAAAGGTTGTAGGTTCCGCCGTACAGGGCGGAGGCGGAGACGATGTTGTCGCCCACCCCGGCGATGGTCTGGATGGCGTAAGTGACGGCAGCCATGCCTGAAGCTACGGCCAGCGCGCCGACACCGCCCTCCATTGCGGCGACGCGCTCTTCCAGCACGGCATTGGTGGGGTTGGTAATCCGGGTGTAGATGTTGCCGGGAATCTTGAGGTTGAACAGGTCGGCTCCGTATTGAGTGTCGTCGAACGTGAACGAAGTCGTCTGGTAGATTGGAACCGCAGCGGCGCGGGTGACGGGGTCAACCGTGTAGCCGGCGTGAACGGCGAGAGTTTCGAGTTTCATGAAAGTCGTCAGCACAGGTGAAGCAGGGATGCCGATTGTACTAAACTTGGGCGCTTCTTCTCCGGGGTTATGTCCGGCTTTTCCAGGAATCGTCCTTTCATGAAATATTTTTCTACCCGTGGCTTTGCAGCCGGCCTCGAATTTTGCGACATCCTCCTCGATGGCCTGGCTCCAGACGGCGGCCTGTATCTGCCGGAGTCCTTCCCTGCGGTTTCTCGCGCCGAACTCGATGCCTGGCGGCGTCTGCCGTATGCCGATCTGGCGTTTGAAATTCTCTCGAAATTCATCACCGACATCCCCGCCGACGATCTGCGCGACATTTGCGCCCGCACTTATACCGCCGATACTTACTGCCACGCCCGTGCGGGCGACGACCCGGCCCGGATCGTTCCGTTGCGTTGGCTGGAACCGGGCAAACTGGGGCTGCTCGCGCTCTCCAATGGCCCGACGCTCGCCTTCAAGGACATGGCGATGCAGTTGCTCGGCAATCTTTTCGAGTACGTGCTGACATTGCGCGGGGAGACGATCAACATCCTTGGGGCGACTTCCGGCGATACCGGCTCGGCGGCGGAATACGCGATGCGCGGAAAATCCCACGTCAAAGTGTTCATGCTCTCGCCGCACGGAAAGATGAGCGCCTTCCAGCGGGCACAGATGTACTCGCTTGCCGATGAAAACATCTTCAATATCGCCGTCACCGGCATGTTCGATGACGCGCAGGACATCGTGAAAGCGGTCTCCAGTGATGCCGCTTTCAAGGCACAGCATCGCATCGGCGCGGTCAATTCCATCAACTGGGCGCGGATTGCGGCGCAGGTGGTCTATTACTTCCACGGGTATTTCGCCGCGACTTCCGACAATACGCAGCAGGTGGCTTTCTGCGTGCCTTCGGGCAATTTTGGCAACGCCTACGCCGGTTACGTTGCGCGCTGTATGGGGCTGCCCATTACACGCCTGATCTTGGCAACCAATGAAAACGATGTGCTCGACGAGTTTTTCCGCACCGGCGTGTATCGCCCGCGCGAAGCCAGTGAGACGCACGTCACTTCCAGTCCATCGATGGATATTTCAAAGGCGTCGAACTTCGAGCGCTTCATCTTCGATTACGTTGGCCGCAACCCGGCAACGGTGGCCAAGCTATGGAAGGACATTGAATCCCCTGCCCGGCACACGCGGGGCGGGTTTGACCTGTCGAATACGCCGTTTTCTCTTCTAAAGGCGAAATTCGACATGTATCTACCCGGATTCCATTTCCTTTCCGGCAAGAGTACACACACTGACCGCCTGGCGACGATTCGGGAGGTTCATGCGCGCTATGGGGTGATGATCGACCCCCACACCGCCGACGGCATGAAGGTCGCTTCGCGGCATGCTGCCGACTTGCCCGATGGTGTTCCTTTACTGGTGATGGAAACCGCGCAGCCAGCGAAGTTCGCCGACACGCTCCGCGAAGCCCTCGGGCGCGACCCCGAAATCCCCGCCGACCTGCAAGGGCTGGAAGCCTTTCCACAACGGTTCGAGGTCATGCCGCCGGATGTTGACGCTGTTAAGGCGTTTATTGCGGCGAGAGCCTGACGTGTATGTGGCCGAGCACTTTTGGATATTACGAAACAAATCACAAATAGCGGCGTTAGTTGCCGTCCTTCTTTCTGATTTGTTTTTTTCTGGCCGATTCAAGCTGTTGAACGCTCTTATCAGGTTCGGGCAGATTTTCCGGCATGATGCCGCCCAGTTCCCTGATGGTTTGCCTCACCTTGCTGCCTACTTCTCACCTTGCTGCCTACTTCATGGTGCGTCTGATTGGCTCGTACTTTGCCGCGCACCTGATCGCGGCGCAGCTTTTCCTCGGTCTGGGTGGCACGAAAAAGGTTGGCCGCTAGTTCCGTGCTGCCCATGTGGTCAAGAATTTTCTGACTCTTCTTCAAGCCCTTGCGGGCATGGATGTCCTTGGCGCTTAAGCCGCCATACAAACCCTTATAGCCGTGATCTTGAAACACGGCGTAGTCGAGCGAGGTTTCCACCCCCGCGCCCTTTGCGGCAGCGGCTAGATGTTTGTTGTGGGTAGCCAACTCATGACGGATGGTGAGGCGCTTTTTGTCTTCGGGCAGTTGTGCAAACTTCGTTTCGTCGGCTAGTTCCTGCCGCCGGGTCTGCAAGGCAAAGTAGGTCTGGCCGTTGGCGATAACCGGCTTGGCCGGATCGCCGTTTTGCACGATCAGGTAGCAGGCGTAGCGAGACAGTCGCACGTCCGGCACCGGGCGTTGTGCTCCTGAACCAATGGCGACCATTTTGGTGATGTCACCAAAATGGTCTTCGGGTTGCCTGCCGGATTGAGCGCAGGCCACGCGCGCCTTGTCCACTACCTGCATGAAATTGCGCCAGTCCTGATACTCCAGCGCAGGAGCCAAATCACGAGCTGACCAGAATTCGTTACCATCCGGGTTGGTTTGGCGGATACCATCAAAGGTGGTCTGGTATTGCTGGCTGAGTTGCGTTCCGGTCATGATCCCCTCAGTCCTTGCCCTTATGGAAAGCGCCAATTTATCATGTTTTTCGGCGCAAATATTCATTTTGGCTATGTTGTATAAAAACACTCATCCGCCACTTGTTCAAGGATGTCTTTTTTCACGACGGTTTATTCCATTTCGGCGCGTGATGCCCGGCGGCGGTCGATTTCTTTTAAGTAGCGCTTGCGTAGGCGAATGTTCTTCGGGGTGATTTCCACGAGTTCGTCGTCGTCGATGAATTCGACCGCCGATTCCAGCGTGAGCGTGATCGGGGGGGTGAGGTTGACTGCTTCGTCCTTGCCCGACGCGCGGATGTTGGTGAGTTGCTTGCCCTTGATCGGGTTGACGACGAGGTCGTTGTCGCGGCTGTGTATGCCGATAATCATGCCTTCGTAGAGCGTTTCGCCCGGACTGACGATCATGCGCCCCCGGTCTTGCAAGTTCCAGAGCGCGTAGGCAACCGCTGCGCCGTCGTTCTGGGAGACGAGCACGCCGTTCCTGCGCTCGGACATGCTGCCCGCGAGCGGGCCGTAATCGTCGAAGACGTGGCTGGCAATTCCCGTGCCACGGGTCAGCGTGAGGAATTCACCCTGGAAACCAATGAGCCCGCGCGCCGGTATCCGATATTCGAGCCGCACACGGCCTTTGCCGTCGGGCTGCATGTCCTGCAACTCTCCCCGGCGTTGCCCAAGCTCTTCCATGACGTTGCCCTGGTGGTTTTCTTCGACGTCGACGGTGAGCAGTTCGTAAGGCTCGCTCCTGACCCCATCGATGTCCTTGTAGACCACGCGGGGGCGTCCGACGGCCAGTTCAAACCCTTCGCGGCGCATGTTTTCGAGCAGGATGGTCAGATGCAGCTCGCCCCGGCCAGAGACTTCAAACACGTCGGTGTCTTCGGTGAAATTGACCCGCAGGGCGACGTTCTTGAGCAGTTCTTTTTCCAGCCGTTCGCGTATCTGGCGGCTGGTGACGTATTTGCCTTCGCGCCCGGCCAGCGGCGACGTGTTGACCATGAAGTTCATAGTGAGCGTCGGCTCGTCCACGGCGATCGGTTGCAGCCCCTGGGGGGCTTCCGGGTCGCACAGGGTGATGCCGATGTTGACCTGGTCGATGCCGGCGACGAGGACGATGTCGCCCGCTTCGGCGGTTTCCGCAGGTTGGCGGTCGAGTCCCTGAAAGGTCAGGATTTGGCTGACCTTGCCTTTGCCCCGGTTTTCATCGCCGTACATTACGGTGACTTCCTGGTTCTGGCGGATGCGCCCGCGCGTGATGCGGCCGATGCCGAGCTGGCCCATGTAGGTTGAATAGTCGAGCGAGCAGATTTGGAGTTGCAGCGGCCCGTCGATGTCGATTGCGGGGGGCGGGACGTGCTTGAGGATGATGTCGAACAGCGCCCGCATGTCCTTATGCTCGTCTCCCGGTTGCAAGAAGGCGTAGCCGTTGAGGGCGGAGGCGTAGACGACCGGAAAATCAAGCTGTTCCTCAGTGGCTCCGAGTTTGTCGAAGAGGTCGAACGTGTGATTGATGACCCAATCCGGACGTGCGCCGGGACGGTCGATCTTGTTAACGACGACGATGGGCCGCAACCCCTGGGCAAGCGCCTTGCGGGTGACGAAACGGGTTTGCGGCATCGGCCCTTCCTGGGCATCGACAAGCAGCAGCACACTATCGACCATCGAGAGCACGCGCTCGACTTCGCCGCCGAAGTCCGCGTGTCCCGGTGTGTCGACGATGTTGATGTGGGTGTCGCCATACTGAATCGCGCAGTTTTTCGACAGGATGGTGATGCCGCGCTCTTTTTCGATGTCTCCCGAATCCATGACCCGTTCGGCAACCTGCTGGTTGTCGCGGAATGTGCCGGACTGGCGGAGGAGTTGGTCGACCAGCGTGGTTTTGCCGTGGTCGACGTGGGCAATAATGGCAATGTTGCGGATAGAGCGGGACATGAAAGTACGAAGCCGGAAAAACCTAATATTTTAGCAGAGGCGGCAACATGCTACCCTTCAAAAATTTTCACGGCGCGTAGAATTCATCTGGAAACCGGAAGAAACGAAGGAGTTGAAAACCTTGCTTGCAATCATCGGAGGGTCGGGACTGACCCAGTTATCTACGCTCGAAGTGCTGCGACGCGAGGTTGCCCGCACACCTTATGGCGAACCTTCCGGGGCGCTGACGTTCGGCAAACTCGCCGGGGGTGAGGTGGTTTTTTTGGCGCGGCACGGTTATGGGCACACCATCCCGCCACACCGGGTCAATTACCGCGCCAATCTCTGGGCGCTGAAAGCCGCCGGGGCAGGAAGCGTCATTTCGGTGGCTTCGGTCGGCGGCATCCGGCCGGATTGTGTTCCGGGCGCGTTGGTCGTGCCGAATCAGATATTGGATTACACATGGGGGCGTGCCCATACTTTCTCCGATGACCTCGATATGCTGGTGCGCCATATCGACTTTACCCTTCCTTACGATGAGGGAATGCGTCGCCGGATTCTGGATTCGGCTCATGAGGCGGGCGAAGAAGTGATTGACGGGGCGGTGTACGCGGCGACTCAAGGCCCGCGCCTGGAGACGGCGGCTGAGATCGACCGTTTTGAGCGCGACGGGGCGGATGTGGTCGGAATGACCGGCATGCCAGAGGCGGCGCTTGCACGCGAACTGGAACTGCCCTATGCCGCGATCAACGTGGTGGCCAATTACGCTGCGGGTCGTGAGGCGAGCGCGCAAAGCGTTCATTTCGAGCGTGTCGAGCAGGTGTTGCGGGAAGCGATGCTACGGGTTCGCAACGTGCTGACCCGATTGTGCCGACAGTAAAGGACGGGACGGAACATGACAGAGCAAAAAGAATTGGAAACGACGATGAAAAAGCTCGAAACCCGTTTTGAGCATTTTCTATTTGCCAGCCGCTGGTTGATGGCCCCGGTCTATCTGGGGCTGGTGCTGGCGATGTTGGCGATGCTGGTCAAGTTTGGCGAGGATGTCTACAAGCTGTTCACGGAACTGACCATAGCCTCCGAAGGCACAGTGATTACCGGTGTACTGTCGCTGGTCGATGTGGCGCTCGTCATGAATCTGCTGATCATCATCGTGTTCAGCGGGTACGAGAACTTCGTCTCCAGGATGGACGACTTGCACGATCACGAAGACCGCCCGGACTGGATGGGACATATCGGTTTTTCCGATCTCAAGATCAAGCTGATCGGTTCGATGGTGGCAATTTCGGGGATCGAATTGCTCAAGGCGTTCATGCACCTCAGCCAGGGGGACGCGCATGCTCCAACAGACCGTCATCTGATCTGGATGGTTGCCATTCATGTGACCTTCTTGTTCTCCGGGATATTCTATGCAGTGATGGATCGGTTGGGGGGGAAGCACTGATAGCGATTCAGACACTCCCGAAGCTTTGCAACTTCGCGAGACTTTTCGCCTTTGAAGGGTCGGCTGAAAAGTATGCAGAGAGAAAACTTCAACTCCTGGGCACGGATAAGTTTACAGGAGCAGCGAAAATATTGTAGTGTCAAAATATGTCCATTCATTACCACTACAGCGAATTCGCCGGGCAGGAAGTGATCGTGAGCAGCGGAACCTCGTTGTTCTACCCCCGGCACATGCACATGCGCCACTGGACATTGGGGCTGGTGCGACGGGGTATGGCGGAACTGGAAAACCCCGCTGGAACGCATCGGATGGATATGGGCGGTTTTTTCGTCGTGCCGCCGCGCATGCCGCACTCCCTGTGCATCGCCGCGCACTCTGAACTTCTGACTCTGTGCCTCGATGAAGAATACACACTCCACCATACGTACAGGACGCCTCCCGGCATGCGCTGTTTCCTTCTTGCACAGGAATGCAAAGTGCTTGAACGGATGCTCGATCAGATGACCCGGCAACCCCGTTCCCTGGAGGAGCGGCAAGCCGGAGGCAAGATACGCAGACTGGCGCAGCGTCTTGTCGCACAACCGGAGCAGGCGCTTTCCATTACGGAAATGGCGAAGATCGTCTGTGCCAGTCCTTGGCATTTTCTGCGCCGCTTTCAGTCGGAAATAGGCATGACACCGCATGCCTTTCTTTTGAACTGCAAAATACGCCGCCTGCGCTCTTTGCTCAGGGGCAAAGTTGCTGCTGATGACGCCGCCTTCCTTATGGGCTTCACGGATCAAAGCCATATGCACAAGCTGTTCAAGTTGCACCACAATCTGACGCCCAGGCAATTCGTGCTGGCGAGCGGCAAATTGGATGGGGCGGCTGTTTGATGCGCCGGTTCGCTGGAACCGTTCAGGGCTTCAGCAAAACAAACTTTGCCAACAGATATAATCCGTTTTCACCCGCATGGACTTCATGCGGCATATTGCGGGGGATCACGCTGATCGTACCCGGCGCATAGGGAAATATGCCGTTTTGCGTCTCGCATCTGCCGCTACCCGCAACGACCTCGTGCAACTCCATGCTGTCCGGATGGCTGTGCAGGCCGATGAACATGTTTGGCTCTATGCGTACCAGATGGCAACTGAGCAGGCCGCCCGTATCCTCGCCCGCGATCAGGTTTTTCAGAAATACTCCGGCAAAGTTCTTGTGTTCGCTCCAAACAAGAGATGCGGTCGGGATGTGTTCGGTGCCATGTATGACCGTGCCTTGGTCAAATGTGCCAAAAAGGGCGTCCATATTTCCTCCTTGCAATAACACGGCAAAGAGTACGGACTGGTTGCGATTATTTCTTGTAGAAAATTGCGTTTTTGGCGTATGCGATGGGCTCGCCGAAACACTGGCGCGTATCCGGCGTTATGTGCCGGAATGCGCCAGTGCGTGACAGAAAACGCGCGGATACCCTTGCCCTGCCAAACCCGCTCTCAGCGCAATTCCTGCTGAAGCAGGCTGAGTATCTTGCGCGCGGTCGGCGACTGGTCGGCTCCGCCTTCGGGTGTCAGCACGGTGACGGTCGAGCGGCTGCCCTGTCCTTCGACCAACAGGCGGTATTCGCCGCCGTCACGCTTTTTCTCGCTGCTGAAGAGCCTGGAGAAGAAACCTTTTGATGCGTTGTCGGAATCAGGATCGACGTAGCGCACGAAATAAAGCCCCTTGGCGCGATCTCGATCCTCCACCGTGAAATTCACGCGATCCAACGCCAGACCGACTCGCCGCCAGGCACGGTCGAACGGTTCTTCTACTTGTAGAAGGGCTTCGCCGTCAGTGATTTGCACCTGGGCGCGCTCCTCCCGCTGCGCCTCGGCCAGTACGCTTCGCGCGCGCGCTTCATCCGCGCCCAGGCGCACCATCAAGCGTCGCAGCATTTCGGCTTCCAGTTCGGGGTCTGCCGGACGCGGCTGCCAGATCGTGGCGTCCTTGGCTTCGTTGGGATAGATCTCCATCATGCCGCGATGGCTGATGTAAATCTCCACCGTATCATCCCCGCCGCGTTCAAGGCGTGTGCGGAACTTGTCGCGTTCAGGCGTGGAATACATTCCGTCGAACACCTTGCCAATCAGCTTGCGTAAACCGGCTTCTTTGAGATTAGCTCGGTTTTCGCGCCAATCGGTTTCCAGCACACCGATCTCCGGCGTGTCGATGTTGAGCGTAAACCCAAGTTCAAGCCAGAAATCCCGCAATTGCGGCCAAATTTTTTCCGCCGTGCTGAGAACGACCAGCCAGCGTTGGCTGCCCGCGCGCTCGATCCGCATGCTGCCGTTCTCGACCAGAACGCCGGTAGAACCGGGGGCTGGCTGCGTGGCACGATCCGCGCTGTAGTCTGAATAAGTCGCTGCCCCGCGCGCGCCGCCAATGTCCGGCACGGCATAACGGTCATCAGACCTGGGTGCGGTCAAGTCAGGGGGCACTTCCAAGGTCGCCGAAGGCTTGGCGCTCTTGTAGTCGATCCGCTTGGACTCGAACATATCGGTTTCGGTGGCACAAGCCGCCAGCGTGAGCGCTGCCACGATGGCGACGAAAACAGGGGGCATAGAAAAACGGTTCATGGGTTTCCAGTCAATAAGTCAATCCGCATAGACGGGGTATGAGGCAAAAAAGAGGGTTCAGGGTTCAATTCTCAGGACTCGACGCCGGCTTGGCGCATGGCCGCAATCACACGCTCATGGCACGACACCGACAGCGGCGTGAGCGGCAAGCGGATACCTTCCTCGATGCGCCCCAGCCGCGCAACAGCCCATTTTACGGGGATAGGATTGGCTTCGCAAAACAAATGCCTGTGCAGGCCGAGCAGGCGCGCGTTGATTTCGCGTGCGCGGGGCGCGTCCCCCGCCAGCGCGGCAGCGCACATCTCGCGCATGGCGCACGGCGCAACGTTAGCCGTCACCGAAATGACGCCATGCCCACCCAAAAGCATGAAAGCCGCAGCGGTCATGTCGTCGCCGCTGTAGAGCGCGAAGCCCTGCGGCGCGCGCTCGACTAGATCGCAGACACGGTCAATTTTTCCAGTCGCGTCCTTGATGCCAATGATATTGGGCATTTCAGCCAGCCGCAGGACAGTATCGTTTTCGAGGTCGGCCACTGTGCGTCCCGGCACGTTGTACAGGATGAGCGGCAGTTCCACCGCCTCGGCAATGGCGCGAAAATGCCGGTAAAGCCCTTCCTGGGTTGGTTTGTTGTAATAGGGAACCACCGACAGATGCGCCACTGCGCCTGCTTCGCGCGCGGAGCGCGCCAGTTCGATCCCTTCCGCCGTGCTGTTGCAGCCGGTTCCCGCAATCACCGGGATACGTCCGGCAGCGTGTTCCACCGCAGTTCGGATCAACTCGATGTGTTCTTCGACAGTGACGGTGGGAGATTCGCCAGTCGTGCCAACGATGACGATACCGTCCGTGCCCTCAGCGACATGCCAGTCGATCAGCGCGCGCAGGCGTGGAAAATCCAGGCTGCCGTCGGCGTGCATTGGCGTGACGAGGGGGACAATTGAACCGGTAATCATGGCAACGGCTCCAGATGAAAGTCGCTAATTTTATCCGAATTGTGCACAAAATCTGCACCAGGCAGCATGTGGGAAGACCCTGCCCCCATAAGCAGTCACCTGGATATTTCCGTCGAAATATTTGACAGACACCGGACGGCAAATAAAAAAGTTGATGAAAATCAAATCATTATTATTATGGCACATTTTCTGCTTATATGCAGGTAACTTTCTTATTTGCTTGTTTTCCTGCGCCTCGTCAATCGGGGCAATTTTCAAATCCCTGCTTCTTCTACGGAAGCGGGATTTTTTTTCGGATATCCCTCCCTCTCACTTCGAGGCTCATGCCCGTAGCAATCCGGTCAATTTCCCGCTATTGCGCGCATGGCCTTCAGTATCCGCTGTCCGGCCCGGCCATCCGGTTCAACGCCAAGGGCTCGTTGCTCCTCGGCGATGGCTCGGCGCGTTTTTGTGCCGATCATGCCGTCGGCTGCGCCGATGTCGTGCCCACGCGCAATCAGGAAGCTTTGGAGTTCGCGCCTCTCCTTTCTGGAAAGGCCGGGGTCATCGGTCGGCCAAGGGGTACGGAAACCCTCGCCGCCGCGCAGGCGGTCGGAAAGATGGGCAATGGCGAGCGCGTAGCTTTCGGCAGCGTTGTAGCCGTAGATGACGTCGAAGTTCTTGCCGACGAGAAAAGCCGGGCCGTTTTCGCCAGCGGGAAGCAGCAGGGCGCGTTCCACGCCATCGGCAGGTAATGGTTCGCCATTTGCGCGCTTCACTCCACGGCCTGTCCACGTAGACATGGGGCGCTTGTTGCGGCGTCCCGCAACAGAGGTATCGAAACCAGCGGGCAGTTTGACCTCGAAGCCCCAGGGCTCCCCGCTCCGCCATCCGCCACGGTTCAGAAAATTCGCGGTGGAAGCGAGCGAATCAGGGACGCTGTCGACGAGGTCGCGCCGACCATCGCCGTCAAAATCGACCGCGAGCCGCAAGAAAGTAGACGGCATGAATTGCGTCTGCCCGAACGCGCCTGCCCAAGAGCCGGTCAGGCGTTCCGGCGCGATGTGCCCTTCGTCGATGATCTTCAGGGTTGCGAGGAATTCGCCGCGAAAATAATCCTGTCGCCGCCCCATGCAGGACAGCGTACCCAATGAAACGAGGAGCGGCCGCTGGCCGAGGCTGCGCCCGAAGTTGCTCTCCACGCCCCAGACCGACACCACGGTCGCCGGGTCGACGCCGAAACGTTCCTCGACCCGCCGCAATACATCGCGCCATTGTTCGAGCATGGCGCGGCCATCCTCCACCCTCTCATCGTCGACGAGCGCGGCGAGGTAATCCCAGATCGGGGTCTTGAACTCGGGTTGGGCATCGAGCGATTCGAGTACTGACAAATCAGGCTCGATCCGCGCAGCGTGAGTATCGAAGGTGGCTTTCGAGATGCCGCGCTGGATGGCCTGGGCACGCAAACGGTCGAGACAGGCGGCAAAATCGCGGTTCGCGGCCAACGTAGGCGGAGCGGCCAGCGCCAGCCCCAACAGGACGGGAAAAACGCGCGCAATCGCGCTTTTTTGGGAGGCGATTTTTTTCATCTGCATATTGTAGCCGCTGTTTTACCCTTTATGAAACGCCTGGAACATAGCCGTGGCATGCCTGAAGGAATATGATCGTCCAGTCATTGCGCCCACAGAAGACGAACAATACCTCCTGATTCAGCCCCAGCCATCGCCTTCCCCGTCGTTTACGCCAATGCTTCTTTCCGCTTGCCCCCCTGCCATCAAGGCTTTGCTTGCCCAACTCTGCGGCTGGGGCGTGGTCTGGCTGCTCGGGCAGCTTGGGCTGTTGCCGGGGGGGGTGTGGATTTTGGCGTTCAGCCAAGGTGTTGCTGCAATAGTCGTGGCAGCAATGTTACGGTGCACGCGATGGTGGTTGCCAATCCACCTCGTTTTCACGCCACTGGCCTTTGCCGCGCTCACATTCAAGATTCCATCCGGCGTATGGCTGGCCGCGTTTGCCGTCTTCGCGCTGATCTACTGGAGCAGTTACCGCACCCAGGTGCCACTTTTTCTGACCAACCGGGAAACCGCCCGCGCCGTAGCCGAGCTGTTGCCGCCCGGCTCCATCGAAGTGCTTGATATCGGCTGCGGCATCGGGTCGTTTCTGACCGCTTTCGCGCAACAGCGCGGGGACGCACGCCTGACCGGCATCGAAAGCGCCCCCATACCTTTCATTCTCGCCCGTTTGCGGACGCGCAAGCATCCCGCAACCACAGTTATCCGGGGCGACTTTTTCGCCTGTTCCTGGGCGGGATACGACCTCGTCTACGCCTTTCTCTCCCCCGTGCCGATGCTTGAGGTCTGGGAAAAAGCACGGCGCGAGATGAAACCGGGCAGCCTGCTCGTCAGCAACAGTTTCGGGATTCCCGGCATCGAGCCTGACCGCGTTATTGAAGTCGAGGATCGGCGGCGGACGCGCCTGCTTGTTTTCAGCATTTCAGAGAAGAATTAGATCATCGGTACCAAGTTTCGGCAGCCATGTTTCTGCCTCGCGGTGCCCGCAATAACGGCATGCGCTGATACCGTCCTCTCCATAACAACACCTGTCTGGTTCTACTGAGGTTGCTTCACAACATCCTCTATAGCCTTGACCTTGTTCGCTACCTGTACCTCTTCCTGTTTTTTGTAAATGCGTATAGGCTTGCAATCTACGTAGTTTCCCGCGATTTTGCGCGTATCCAGGTTTTACGAGATGAGCCTTCCTGAAGCATCTGTCTCCGAGGTGCAAGCCGCTCTGGGCGGGCAGAAGCCCGCCTTTTTGCGTGCGGCGGTGTTCAGCGTCGTGATCGGCGCGCTGATGCTTTCGCCTTCGCTCTACATGCTTCAAGTCTATGACCGGGTGGTCAATAGCCGCAGCATGATGACGCTTGCCATGGTTACGTTGTTGCTGGTGCTGGCCTACGTGGTGCTGGAAGTGTTGCAGTGGGCGCGGCAGGGCGTGTTGCGGCAGGCGGCCGAGGGGTTCGATCTGGCGCTTGGCAAACGGGTCTATGACGCGGTGTTCCGGGCGAACCTCTTTGGTGCGCGCAACCTGGGTATGCAGGGAATGCACGATTTCACGACCGTGCGGGAGTTCATTTGCGGCCAGACTATGGCAGGGCTGCTGGATATTCCGATGGCGCTCCTGCTGATCGGGGTGATTTTCTGGATTGATACGGTTTTGGGCTGTTTCGGGCTAGTGAGTGCCGCCATACAGGGGGGGATCGCTTTTTTCAATAAGAAATCGTCCGCCTCGCCGATGGCGAAAGCTAACAAGCTGTCGAACCAGGCGCAGTCCTTTATCGAGGCGTCGCTTAAAAACGGCGAAGTGGTGCAGGCGATGGGGATGGCGGGCGGGCTGCGCCAACGTTGGTTGAAGCAGCAAAAGAACCTCCTGCTCTACCAGGCTCAGGCATCCGACCGTTCCGGGATATACACTTCGCTTTCAAAGTACGTGCAATTCGTTTCGAGTTCGATGATGCTCGGGTTGGGAGCCTGGCTCCTGCTTTCCGGGCATTTCACGGGCAGCGCCGGACTGGTTCTGATGGCCTCGATTGTGGCCGGCCGGGCATTGGCTCCGATGGTGCAGGTCATCATTGGGTGGCAAAGCGTGGTCAACGCGCGCGAGTCGTTGACGCGCTTGAAGGAATTGCTGTCGAAGATTCCCGACACCGAATCGGGGCTGTCGCTGCCCGCGCCCTCGGGCAGGCTGGTGGCGGAGTACGTGACGGCCCGCGTTCCGGGAGCGTCGACGGGCAGGCCTGTTGTGCACAATGTTTTTTTCGATGTACCGGCGGGCAAGATGCTGGCGATCATCGGGCCGTCGGCTTCGGGTAAGTCCAGCCTCGCGCATCTGCTGGTGGGAGCATGGCCTTGCCTGGCCGGTACGGTGCGGCTCGACGGCGTTGATGTGTTTACGTGGGACAAGCGCGAATTGGGGCCGTTTATCGGGTTCTTGCCGCAGGACGTGGCTCTTTTCGAGGGGACGATTGCACAGAACATCGCCCGCTTCGGCAAACCGGATCTCGACAAGCTCAAGACGGCGGCCATGATTACGGGGCTGCACGAGCATATCCTGGCAATGCCGGAAGGCTATAACGCCCGGATCGGCGGCGATGGCGTGAGGCTCTCCGGCGGCATGCGCCAGCGCGTCGGGTTGGCGAGGGCCGTGTACGGTTCTCCGCGCCTGGTGGTGCTCGATGAGCCGAACGCGAACCTGGATGAAGTGGGAGAAGTGGCTCTGGCGAATACCTTGCAGGCATTACGTACGGTGGGCACGACGGTCGTGGTCATCACGCATCGCAAGAATTTGCTGGCAATGGCGGATTTGGCGCTGTTGCTGATCAATGGCGAGCCCAAGGCATTCGGCCCGCGTAACGAAGTGCTCGCCGCCCTGCAAGGGGCGGCTCCGCAACAGGCAAGGACGGTCAGTGCGCCGCGCGCGCCGGTGATCGGAATGCGTCCCGGCGTCAAGCCGCTGGCAACGGCGTGACGAGGGCGGAAGCATGAGAAAACCCGCATGGATCAGAAATCTCGCCACGTTCGCCAGCCGGAGCGAATTGAGCCGCTTCCTGTGCACATTCCGCCGCGAATTCGCCTATGCGTTGGGATTCACCGCGCTGATCAATCTGTTGATGCTCACACCGACGCTGTACATGTTGCAGATTTTCGACAGGGTGATGGTCAGCAAGAGCGAGGTCACGCTTTTCGCGGTCACGCTGATGCTGTTTTTCTTTCTGGGCGTGATGAGTTTTTCCGAGTGGGTGCGTTCCAGGTTGCTGGTGCGGCTTGGGGTGCAACTGGACATGCGGCTCAATCCGCGCGTGTTTGCCGCCGCTTTCGAGACGCACGGGGGGGACGGCGCCAACCTGTTCAAGAGTCTGACCAAACTGCGCCAATTCCTGACCGGGACGGGGCTGTTCGCCATTTTGGACGCGCCCTGGACGCCGATCTACATCGCGGTGCTTTTTCTCCTGCATCCGTTTCTGGGCGCGCTCGCGATTGTCTTTTGCCTGATTCTCTGCGGGGTGGCCTGGGTCTCCAAGCATGTCATGGAAGAACCGCTGGAGACGGCCGACATAACCGGGAGGGAAGAGTCCCGGCATTTGAATTCCAGGATGCGCCACGCGGCAGTGGTCGAATCAATGGGCATGCTCGACAACATGCGCGGATCGTGGATGCGGCGGCACATCGTGGCGCTGGCGCAGGGACGCCGGGGGTTGGACGCGCAGACACGCATGCAGAAAGTGACCAGTTTCGTGCGGACGCTCCAGCAATCCTTGGGGCTTGCCGCCGGCGCGCTGCTGGCGGTCTTCGGTGAAATTTCGCCCGGCGCGATGATTGCGGCCAGTGTGCTGATGACCCGCGCTACGTATCCGATGGACGCGCTGATGAGAGCCTGGCCGGATGTCGTGGCGTCCAGGAAAGCCTATCTGGAACTGGAAACGGCGCTCGAAATGGCTCCGGAGAACGAGACGATCCTGGTAGAAGAAGGAGGCGCGGGCGCGGCGCTCATACTTGATAATGTCGTAGCGCGCGCTATGGGGCGTCCGGAACCCATCCTGCGCGGGCTGTCGCTGGAGATACCTGCCGGTACGGCTCTTGGGGTGAAGGGGCCGTCGGGTTCGGGCAAGTCTACGCTGGCTCGCGTACTGCTCGGTATCTGGCCGGGTGTGCGGGGCGGAGTGCTCTTCGATGGCGTGCCCATCTGCATGCTGGATCGCGCCACGCTAGGGACGAATTTGGGCTATCTGCCGCAGGACGTGGAACTGTTCGAGGGGACGATTGCCGAGAATGTGGCGCGTTTCGGTAAGGTCGAGCCTGGTTTGGTGATTGACGCCTGCCGTCAGGCGGGCATGCATGAAACGATCCTGCGTTTCCCGAATGGTTACGATACGCAAATAGGGGAGGGCGGCAGTTTCTTGTCCGGTGGACAGCGCCAGCGCATCGGGCTGGCACGGGCCATTTACGGCAACCCCCGGTTGGTGGTGCTCGATGAGCCGAATTCCAATCTGGACGATGCCGGGGACCGCGCCCTGTTGCAAGCGGTTTTGGCCATGAAAGAACGCGGCACGACGCTGGTGCTCATCAGCCACCGCCCGCAGATCATGGCGGCGATGGATCGTATCCTGGTCATAGAAGCGGGCAGCGTGGCGCGCATGGAAATGCCCCCGCAATTGGGCGAGGCGCAGCAGGGTAGGACGCCCGCCGTTGCGACAGGCGGGCTGCCCGGCTGGGCCATGATGGCAACGAATTATGGCGGCGCGCCTGGACCAACGGCACCCACGGGGACTGCCGCTGCGACTGGAAAAACGGCTGCGCCCGCAAAGATGGCCGTGACAGGACAGGTGGCGGTGCCGGGAGCAGCGGTCACAGCCGGGTCGGCGGTTAAGCCCAAATCAAAATTCATGGCGGTGTAATCAATCATGCTTCGTGCCCAAGCGGAAAATCGCATGAATCGCAAAGAAAATGATAACCGGACGGTGGACAGGCCGTCGGCTGCCGAGCCTCTGCCCGGTTCTTCGCCCGCGCTTTCGCCCAATGCGGGAAATGCCCTGGTCAAAGTGCTGAAACCCAAACCCGTCGCGCTACCGGGGCAGGGGCATGGCATGGAGGAAGCGCATGGCTTGCCCACGGATACCCATTCGCCTGCCAAGCTGGGTTTTCGTGTGCTTGCAATCGGTTTTGGCGGCTTCCTGCTTTGGGCGGCGCTCGCGCCCCTGGATGAAGGCGTACCGACTTCCGGCATAGTGACGATCGACACCAAGAGAAAAGCGGTGCAGCACCTCTCCGGCGGCATCGTCAAGTCCGTGCATGTAAAAGAAGGGCAGATCGTGCGCGAGGGCGACCCTCTCATGGAGATCGACCCGGCAAGCACACAGGCCAATTTCGAGAGCGTGCGCCAGCGTTATTACACCCTGCGGGCAATGGAATCCCGACTGGTGGCGGAACAAAACGGGCGCGACGCCATCAGCTTTCATCCCGATTTGGAGAGAGATAAAGCTTCTCCGTTGGTTTCCGACCTGATTGCCAACCAGGAGGGGCTGTTCACAGCGCGGCAAATGGCGTTCCAGGCCGAAGTTCAGGCGATAGAAGAAACCATCGTTGGCCTGGAAGGCAGTATTTCAGGCTATCGGGGTTTGATGGAGGCACGGCGCGCGCAACTGACTTCGCTCAAGGAAGAAGTACAAGGCCTGTCGGAACTGGTGAAAGACGGCTATGCGCCGAGAAACAGCCTGCTGGCCTTGCAGCGCACACAATCCGAAACCATTGGGGCCATTTCCGAATTGCAGGGCAATATCGAACGTTCCAGGAGTGCCCTGGCGGAAGCGAAGCTGCGGATTACGCAAAGAAAGCAGGAATTCAGGAAAGAAATCGACCGGGAACTGGCGGATGTGCGGAGCCAGGTCGACGGCGAAGGCGAGCGTTTCAACGCGATCAAGGGCGACCTGGCGCGCACGGTCATCCGCGCGCCGGCCAGCGGGCAGGTCGTGGGGCTGGTGGCGCAGACCGTGGGCGGCGTGATCGGGCCGGGGCAAAAAGTCATGGACATCGTGCCCCAGGACGAACCGCTGTTGCTGGAGACCCACATCCCGCCGCATCTCATCGACCGCGTACAGCCGGGGCTTGGGGTGGACGTGCGTTTTTCCTCCTTTGCACATAGTCCCTTGCTGGTCGTGCCCGGCAAAGTCGTTTCGGTTTCCCATGACCTGCTCGCCAACGAACAGGGGGGCATCCCTTATTACCTGGCGCGCGTGTCCGTCACCGAAGAAGGCATGAAAAAGCTCGGAAAACGTCAATTACAGGCAGGTATGCCGGTAGAAGTCGTCGTCATCACTGGAGAGCGTTCGATGCTGACCTACCTCCTGCATCCCCTGTTGAAACGAATGGCATCATCCATGAAAGAAGAATGAGGCATCTCAAATGAAAACGAATATTTCCCTGTTGGCTGCTGCGCTCGTGGGCGCTGGAATACTGGCCGCTTCCCTACCCGCGCGGGCCGACAACCTGTTGAGCCTCTACCGCGAGGCAGTGCAGACCGATGCCGCCTATCTTGCCGCGCAGGCCGACACCCAGGCCAGTCGCGAAATGAAGCCCCAGGCGCTGGCGCAGTTGTTGCCCAGGGTGTCGTATGGCGGTAGCCGTTACAAGCAC
This sequence comes from Betaproteobacteria bacterium, assembly GCA_009782565.1. Lineage (GTDB taxonomy): Bacteria > Pseudomonadota > Gammaproteobacteria > Burkholderiales > Rhodocyclaceae > WRNU01. The sequence goes on along the minus strand of WRIU01000003.1, from coordinate 207,630 downwards.
ACGATTAGTAGGCCATCGTACCCATCAGGGGTTCCGGGGGTTCCCAATATTAAGCCGAATGACGACAAATACACCACCCACAGCTATGCCCTGGGGCTGACCCAACCCCTGTTCCGTGCTGCTTCCTATGCAGCCTGGAGACAGTCGAAGGTGCTGGTGGAGGGGGCCGATGCTGACCTGCAATGGGCGGAGCAGCAGGTTGGTGTGCGGTTGAGTGAGGCGTATTTCGAGGCTCTGCTTGCCGAAGCGAACCTGGAAGTCACCAGAGCGCAGCGCGATGCCTATCTTACGCAACTGGACTATGCCCAGAAGGCTTTTCAGGCCGGCGCGGGTACACGTACCGACATCGACGAGGCTCGTTCGCAGCTCGACATGGCGGCAGCCCAGACCATCGAACAGCACTATCAACTGAATTACGCGCGCGATGCGCTCAAGGCCATCATCGACCGGCCACTGACGCCGCTGGCTCGCTTGAACCCTGATCGCATGCAGCTTGTCTCTCCCGATCCCGACCGTCTCGAAGACTGGATACGGAAAGCGGAAGAGGTCAATCCCCGCCTGATTGCCCTGCGCGCTTTGGTCGACTCGTCCAATTTGCAGGTTAAAAAGGCGCTTTCCGGCCATCTGCCTACGCTCGATTTCGTTGCTCAACACGTTAGCGTCGGGAGCGAGTTTCGTAATCCATACAGATCGGATCCATCCGATCCGGCGGATAAACAAATGAAGGACAAATACAAAGACAAGTTATATGGCTTGCGCTTCGACATGCCGATTTTCTCCGGGGGGGAAACTGCATCCCAGGTGCGGCAAGCCAGGGCCGAACTGGACAAGGCGCAGCAACAGTTGGAAGAAGGGCGGCGCATAATAGGTTTGATGGTTCGGAAAGAGTTCGATGGCGTCACTCAAGGGACGCATTGGGTGCGTGCCTACGAACAGGCGGTGAAGTCTGCCGAACAGGCGTTGGAATCTACCCGAAAGGGATTCAGGGCTGGAGCGCGCACGACACTGGACATCCTCATCTCCGAGCAGAATATCGCTACGGCCAAGCGCGACCTCAACCGTGGACGCTGCCATTACGTGCTTTCGCGTCTGCGGCTTCTTTCCCTGGTGGGAGAACTCAACGAAGCGGAAATTACCCGGTTCAACGGTTGGCTGGAGGAGCGGGGGGAATAGTTCTGTTGAGTCACCCCTGCCTGAAAGGCAGGGGATTCTAGTTTCATGTTCCGTGCTTCGGCGCGCCTGACGCCGCCGACAGGATTGCGGAGGCGAATTCTCCGGCGAGCGCCTTGGGAAAGTCGTGCCCCATGCCGGGGATGGGGCGGTATCCGGAGCCGGGGATGGCTGCCGCCGTGTCGCGCCCACAGGCGATATTGATGAGAGGATCGTCAATGCCGTGCAGAACCATGGCCGGAACCTGGAGCGCCATCAACTGCGAACGCCGGTCGCTCGCTGTGAGGAGCGTCGATAGTTGCCGGATGACGCCTGCCGGATAAAAACCTTCACGCCGGTATTCAGCGGCGAACATGGCGCGCAATTCCTCGTCCGGCGTGGGGTACGCGGGGCTCATCAGCACTTTCTGCCGCCAAATGCTGTCCTCGATGAGCGAGGCTTCGTCGTTTGCGCCTGGCAGCGGCGCGAACAGCGCATGCAGGGCGGCGGGCGAGGGGGGCGGGAGCAGGGGGTTGCCGCTCGAAGACATGATGGAAGTCAGCGACAGGCAACGTTCGGGATAATGGATTGCGACCATTTGTGCAATCATGCCGCCTAGCGACGCGCCGACGATATGCGCCGCGCTGATTCCGAGCGCGTCGAGCAGCCCCACCGCGTCAGCAGCCATGTCGGCGAGCGTATAGGGGATGGGTAAGGCAGACAACGCGGACGGCATCCTCGTGAACGGCAGCGCGAAGGATTGTATCTTCATCAGCCGATGGATGTCGGGTAAGCCGAGGACATCCATCCGGGTGGAAAGGCCGGTGTCGCGGTTGTCGAAAGCGACGACGCAAAAACCGGCTGCGCTCAGTTGCTCGATCAGAGCCGCCGGCCAGCGCGTGAGCGGTGTGCCGAGTCCCTGGATCAGCAGGATTGTTGGTGAGGCGGGCGAACCGTAAACGACGGTTTCCAGTTCAAGTCGGCCGATGTTGATGAGGCTCATGTCTGTTTGTCCGTGGGGGTTGTTCTCGCGCGCGGCGCGTATTCCGATTTCCTGTCAGTCCTGGTTGCGCGCTTCCAGTGCGGCAATGGCGGGCAGGGTGCGGCCTTCGAGGAATTCCAGGAAAGCGCCGCCGCCCGTGGAGATGTAGCCTACGTCGCGGGCAATGTCGAATTTGGCGATGGCCGCCAGCGTGTCGCCTCCTCCCGCAACCGAAAACGCTTGCGAGTGTGCAATGGCCGAAGCGAGCATCTTGGTTCCGCCCGCGAATTGCGGGTGCTCGAATACGCCAACGGGGCCGTTCCAGACGATGGTTCCTGCGTTGGCGACGATTTGCGCCAGATGCGCGGCACTCTTTGGGCCGATGTCCAGGATGCGGTCGTGAGGGCCGACTTCGTCGATGGAAACCTTGTTGGCGCGGGCGAGCGCCGAGACCTCATCGGCAACGACTACATCTACGGGGATCGGCACTTCCGCGCCGCGCGCGCGCATCAGGTCCATGACGATATGCGCTTCTTTCACCAGATCGGGTTCGGCGAGCGAAGCCCCGATACGCTTGCCTGAGGCCAGCAGGAAGGTATTGGCGATACCGCCGCCGACAATGAGTTGGTCGACCTTTTCGGCAAGCGATTTCAGGATGGTGAGTTTGCTTGAAACCTTTGCCCCGCCGACGATGGCGACCAATGGGCGTTTGGGGTTGCCAAGCGCGCGCGAGAGCGCCTCGATTTCCGCGCTCATCAACAGTCCGGCACAGGCGGCGGTCGCGAAGCGGGCGATGCCGTGCGTGGTTGCTTCGGCGCGGTGCGCGGTTCCGAAAGCGTCGTTGACATAGACGTCGCAGAGCGCCGCCATTTTCTTCGACAATGCTTCATCGTCTTTCTTCTCGCCGATATTGCAGCGGCAGTTTTCCAGCAGCACGACCTGTCCAGGTTCGACGGTGAAGCCGCCGTCGACCCAATCGGTGATGAGTTTTACCGGCTGGCCGATCAACTGCCCCAGGCGCACGGCCACCGGGGCGAGGGTGTCTTCCGAGCCGAGTTTGCCTTCGGTGGGTCGGCCAAGATGGGAAGTCACCATCACTGCCGCGCCCTGATCGAGACAATACCGGATGGTTGGCACGGAGGCGCGGATGCGGGTGTCTTCCGTGATGTTGCCCGCTTCGTCCTGCGGCACGTTGAGGTCGGCGCGGATAAAGACTTGTTTGCTGCGTACATCGAGGTCGGCGAGTTTTTTGACTTGCAGGTTCATGTCATCTATTCCATGGAAATGTTCGAGCCGACAGGAGCGCCGTGGAAAGCGCGCCACGACCCCGGCCTGAATCGGGGCAACATTATACGGGGGTGAAAATTCAGTACCATAACTGTACTTGTGTATCAGGCGATGGTTGCGTTGTTGTGTCACAGACGGTTGTTCAATGCACTCATAGGAGGTATTTTTATATCAACAAGTAGCTTCGACATGAGTTTTATGGGATCAGGGGAACCTCACAATGACTATCGAATCTTTACCTATCGGCAAGTCTGGCGATAAAGAAGCTGTTTTGTTGCCCGGACTGGCCAACCGCCACGGCCTCATCACCGGCGCGACTGGTACCGGTAAAACGGTAACGCTCCAGATGCTGGCCGAACGTTTCAGCAGCATCGGCGTTCCGGTCTTCATGGCCGATGTAAAGGGCGATCTGTCCGGGATTTCGCAGACGGGTGCCCCATCGGAGAAATTCAGCCAACGCTTGCAGGCATTGCAATTGCCTGAGCCGGAATACAGTGCGTTTCCAGTGATATTTTGGGACGTGTTCGGCAAGCAGGGGCATCCGCTGCGGGCGACGGTCTCGGACTTGGGGCCGCTACTGCTGTCGCGCGTCTTGATGCTCAATGAGACGCAGGAAGGCATCTTGACGATGGTATTCAAGATTGCCGACGACAAGGGGCTCTTGCTTCTGGATCTCAAGGATTTGCGCGCGATGCTGCAATTCGTTGGGGAAAACGCCAAGGAATTCATCACCCAGTACGGCAATGTATCGGCGGCAAGCATCGGCGCGATCCAGCGCGGGTTGCTATCGCTCGAACAGCAGGGCGGGGCGCTTTTTCTCGGCGAGCCGATGCTCAATATCGACGACCTGCTGCAAACCGAACGGGGGCGGGGCGTCATTCACATTCTGGCGGCGGATCAACTGCTCAATTCGCCGATGCTGTATTCGACGCTGCTGCTTTGGTTGCTTTCCGAACTGTTCGAGCGCCTGCCCGAAATCGGCGATCCGGAAAAGCCGAAACTGGTGTTTTTCTTCGACGAAGCGCATTTGCTGTTCAAGGATGCCTCGCGCGTGTTGGTTGACAAGATCGAGAAGATCGTGCGGCTGATACGCTCAAAGGGCGTCGGCGTCTATTTCGTCACCCAGAATCCCACCGACGTTCCCGACAACATCCTTGGTCAGCTTGGCAATCGCGTCAACCACGCGCTGAGGGCATTTACCGTGCGCGACCAGAAAGCCGTCAAAGCGGCAGCGCAAACATTGCGCGCCAATCCGGAGATCAACACCGAAGCGGCGATTACCGAGCTTGGCGTCGGCGAGGCGCTGGTGTCGTTTCTCGACGAAAAGGGGCGACCCGACATGGTGGAGCGCGTCCATGTCCTGCCTCCGGCCAGCCGCATCGGCCCGGCCAACGATGCCGAGCGCGCGCGGGTACTGGCCGCTTCGTTGTTGAAAGGCGTCTATGATGAAGCGATCGACCGCGAATCGGCCTATGAAAAACTGGCGGCGCGAGCGGCACAGACAGCACAGGTTGCGCCGCAAGAATCAAAGGTGACGAGCAGGCCGGTGGCGAAAGATACTGGTGCGGGGGCTTTGTCCGATATCCTGCTAGGCAGTGGCCGCCGTGACGGCATCCTGACTGCGGCGGCCAAGAGCGCGGTGCGAAGCGCCAGTTCGTCTGTCGGTCGCGAAATCGTGCGCGGCATTCTTGGATCACTGTTGGGAGGCAAGGGGAAGAGATAACATCAAAAAAACAACAGCTATTTCTCTAAAAAATCAACACGCGCCGCAAAAAAAGTGTATCTTGCGGCGGCAGTCGATTCAAACGTTGTTCCTGCGGTGGCCCTGTGTTCGTGCATGAATGCCCGGTTGGATTCCCTCGATACGTTTCTTGATCGTTCTGGCTTCCCGGGTTTGACCCGATTATGCAATTCGTTTTACAGGGATACAAAAATGAGCACTCAAACAGGTACCGTCAAATGGTTCAACGATGCTAAAGGCTTTGGTTTCATTACCCCAGAGCAGGGTGGTGACGACCTTTTTGCACATTTCAGCGAAATAAAGGGCAAAGGCTTCAGGACGCTGGCGGAAAACCAGCGTGTAGAATTTGAAGTCAGAAATGGCCCCAAAGGCTTGCAGGCGGCAAACATCCGTCCTATATAAGTAGTACGCATTTCGTGAACACGGCTCGAAGGCCGTGTTCTGTTGAAACACGGCCTTCGAGCCGTGTTTTGCTTTTCTGTACTGGCAGGAGAGTTACATATTCCTGAAGCATTGTCGCCAGCCACGGAAAATGCCATTGGCAGCAATTCCATACCATGACTGAAAATTCTATCCTTCCCGCCGCGATGACTTCGTTCGGGCAACTCGGCCTTCCTGGCAGCCTGCTCGCGACACTTGCCGAAGTCGGCTATGAAACCCCTTCTCCCATCCAGGCGGCATGTATTCCGCATTTGCTCGCGGGTCGTGACCTGCTTGGCGAAGCGCAGACGGGGACGGGTAAAACCGCCGCGTTCGCCCTGCCGATCCTGGCCAGGCTTGACCTTGCCTGTGCGCGGCCACAGGCGCTGGTGCTTACCCCGACACGCGAGCTTGCGCTTCAGGTCTCCGAGGCGTTTACCAAGTACGCGCATCACCTGCAAAATTTCCATGTGTTGCCAGTCTACGGCGGCCAGAGCATGGTGGTGCAGTTGCGGCAGCTCGCGCGCGGCGCGCAAGTCATCGTCGGTACGCCGGGTCGGATCATGGATCATCTCAAACGCGGTAGCCTGAAACTCGACGCCCTCTCGATGCTGGTGCTCGATGAAGCCGATGAAATGCTTCGCATGGGATTCATCGAAGATGTCGAATGGATTCTCGAACATACGCCTTCGAGCCGCCAAACGGCGCTCTTCTCGGCGACCATGCCTACCGCAATTCGCGGGGTCGCGCATCGTCACCTGCGCGAACCGGAGGAAGTGCGTATCCGTGCGGCAACGTCGACGGTGGAAAAAATCCGCCAGCGTTACTGGCTGGTGCGCGGTGTCGACAAGCTCGATGCCCTTACCCGTATCCTGGATGCGGAAGAAAAACTCGATGCTGCCATCGTTTTCGTGCGAACGAAAATTGGAACGGAAGAACTCGCCGATAAACTTGCCGCGCGCGGTTATGCCGCTGCCGCGCTTAACGGAGATATGACACAGGGGTTGCGTGAGCGTGTCATCGAACAACTGAAAAACGGCTCGCTCGATATCGTCATCGCCACGGACGTAGCCGCACGTGGCATCGATGTGCCGCGCGTCAGCCACGTCATCAATTACGACATTCCTTACGATACGGAAGCCTATGTCCATCGCATCGGCCGTACAGGGCGCGCAGGGCGTGAAGGCATGGCTATTCTGTTTGTCGCGCCGCGCGAACGGCGAATGCTGAAGAGCATCGAGCACGCCACCCGCCAGCCTATCGAACCCATCGCGCTACCGAGCCGCGAAGATGTTTCCAGCCTGCGCGTCAGCCAGTTCAAGCAGAAGGTGCTGGATACGCTGGCCGATACGGAGTTGGAACTTGGCTTTTTCATGAGCGTGGTGGAAGAGATCGTGGAGGAAAACGACCTCTCCTCTCGGGAAGTTGCCGCCGCGCTCGCCTATCTCGTCCAGGTTGGCCGTCCGTTGCAGATCGAGGAGGAAGAAGGCCGGGGGTGGGAGCAGGCTACTATGCCGCATTTGCAGGGCAGGGCGTTGCGCGAGGAAATCTTTACGACCGGTGTGTCGCGCTCGAGCGGTGCGCGGCGGGAAGCGAGGGGGGCTGTTTCCCCGAAAATTTTTGCGAGTGGCAAAACGCAACGCTACCGCATCGCGGTTGGCCGGGATCATGGTGTCATGCCGAAAGAGATCGTGGGAGCGCTTGCCAATGAGGGTGGCATCGAAGGTCGGCTCATCGGCCAGATCGACCTTTTCAATGAATTTTCCACTGTCGAATTGCCCGCCCATCTTTCCCCCGACCTGCTCGCCGCGTTGGGGCGCATCGTGGTGCGTGGACGTTCGCTCAATACCCGCCCGGTCGGGGAAGGCGAGGCACTGCCCGTGCGCCGCCCCCGGAACAGCGCCGACGCTTCCAGTCCGCGCCGCAGCGGTGAGTCTTACAAAGCTTCCGCAAAGCCTTGGGAGAAAAAGCCCTGGGAAAAACAGGCAACTCGGGGCGAGCGTTCAAAAAGCCGTGAGGCAGATGGAAAAAAACGGCGGGGGCAAAAATAGGAAAACCGGCATTTTTCTTTCTGGTTTTTTGGTTTGCGGTTTCGCCTCTAGGAAACCCCTGCACAACCCCTTTTGATGGATTGCTTCGTCACTTCGCTCCTCGCAATGACGGGTAAAAGTGAGTGTCATTGCGAGCGTAGCGAAGCAATCCAAGCTTGTTCAGGGTTTCCTTGGAATAATGCTAGGTCACGTTTTTGCCATTGCGCGGGCAGGCCCCGAAATGATTGTTCATGGGAAACGTAAAAAAGTCGCATTTTTTGTCCAGCGCATAATTTGAACGCTTGCTCTGTCACTCGTACGAACGCATAATGAAAACCTCGGCTCAGGGGAACCGTTCGGAGTTCAGAGCCGTTTCCATGCGGCATAAACAAAATATACCGCCATGCTCAACATGTTCATGAGGGATCGATATGGCTGCCAAACCGGAACAGGTCAACGAAATGCAGAAGAAGAGTCTTGAAGCGGCTGTGCAGTTGGCGCAGTTGTCCATTGAGAACACGCAACGTGTCATTGAAGTGCAGGTTGCCGTTGCCAAGTCGCTGTTCGAAGATAGCGTCAACAACGCCAAAGCCCTTAGTGGAATCAAGAATCCTCAGGACGCCGTTCAACTCCGTACGCGTTTTGCACAAAACTCCGCCGAGAAGGTTTTCGCCGGTGCGCGCGAAATCGCCGAAATTGCCACCAAGGCTCAGTCCCAGATCAGCAAACTCGTCGGCGAGCAACTCAGCAACAGCAGCGCGGAAGTTCTCGAAGCCATTCAACAGATGTTCAAAGGTCTGCCCATTGCCGACCAGAATACGATGAATGCCCTCCAGAACACCCTGAACACCACCCGCACTGCCGTGGAACAGCTTACCCGCGCGTCATCCGAAGCTTTCCAGGCTTTCACACAGGCGCCGGTTTCCGCCACAACGGGAAAAAGCCGTACTACCAAGTAATACGGGAAGCAAGTCCGCAATAACGAACAACGGCGCGAAAAGCGCCGTTGTTCGTTAAATGGTTTCTCCAAGGTCATTCATCATTGTGAGCGAAGCGAAGCAATCTAGCGGAATTTTTACATGGTACTGGATTGCTTTGCTTGTGCTCGCAATGACATTATCTAAACCAAAACCGCTCTAAGCCTGGACGGTTTCGCTTTGCCCGCAATGAGGGCATTCATCGGTCTTTTGTGAAGCCTGGGCGGCCCCGCTTCGCCCGCAATGAGGGCAGGACTCCGGCGCATCCAGTTTGGATTGCGCTTTCTTTCTTTCCGGCGGTTTGATCAGCGTGCTCCTCGGTACTCCACGGTCGCCCGCTGCGCTAATGAGTTCCTTCATATCGAGGATCAGCACGATCTGCCCGTTCGAGAGTGTGGTGACGCCTGCCACGCCTTTGGGGCGGAAATCGTCGAGCGATTTGATGACGGCGTCCTCACGTCCCGCGAAACTGTCGATGGCGAGAATGTACGATAGCTCGGCCATTTGCATCAGCACACCGTATTCCGGCGAATTTTCCTGCTCCCATCCGAGCATCTTGCTCAAGGGCATGATGGGCAAAACTTCGCCCCGCACGACCATCGTGGCGCGGCCAGCGACTTCCTTCACTTCGTTCGGGTCGATGGGCAATATCTCGCGCACCATCGACAGGGGTACGGCAAACGGCTGATCGCCCAGTTTGACCAGCAGCACCGGCAGGATGGCCAGTGTCAGGGGCAGGCTGATGATGAAGGTCGTGCCCTTGCCCTGCACCGAGTGGATGTCGATGGTTCCGTTGAGTTTCTGGATGTTGGTACGAACGACATCCATGCCCACGCCACGGCCTGAAACGTCGGAAACCTTGGGAGCCAGCGAAAAGCCCGGCAGGAAGACCAGATTGAAGCTCTGCCGCTCGTCCATCGTATTGGCCTCTTCGTCGGAGATGAGGCCCTTTTCGACCGCCTTGGCGCGCAGTTTTTCGGCGTTCATGCCATGCCCGTCGTCGGCGACGAGGATGAGGATATGGTCGCCTTCCTGGCGCGCTTCCAGGCGCACGTCCGCCTTTTCCGATTTACCGGAGATGCGGCGCTCTTCGGCACTTTCGACGCCGTGATCGACCGCGTTGCGGATCAGGTGAATGATCGGGTCGGACAAGTCTTCGATCATCGTCTTGTCGATCTCGGTTTCTTCGCCGATCAACACCAGTTCGACATCCTTGCCGAGGCCACGGGCGAGGTCGCGGGCGATGCGCGGGTATTTTTGGAAGAGCCGCCCAATAGGCTGCATGCGCGTCTTCATGACGGCGTTCTGCAAGTCGGAAACCAGCAGATCAAGCTGGCTCACCGCGACGTCGAGCGCGTGCAAGGTCTCGGTATCGTTGCGGCCATTGAGGATGTCGCTACGCAGCGCGTTGAGGCGGTTCTTGGTCAGGCCGATTTCGCCTGAGAGGTTGAGTACCTGATCGAGGCGCGCGGTGTCGACCCGGATCGACGTATCGCGTTGGCGATCATCGGTACGTCGTCCGCTCGGCCCGTTGGCTCCTGGAGCGTCGCCTGCCCGCCGATTCGGTGCGCTTTTGACGACGGCATTTGCGTCATGCACTGCCGGAACCACGGAAGTCCCCGTGGCAGGATGTGTTTCGGGCTGAGGCGCGGGATCCGGAGACGGTGTTCTGGAGACGGCGGCATGCAGTTCGTTCCAGTTTGGGGCGTTGCTTTGTTCTGCCACGATGACTGCGGCGCTCTGCGGTTTTTCAGAAACTGCCGGGGCTGCAGGCTGTGCTTGCGACTTTTCTCCGCTCTGAACTGCCTTGAGCGAAGCAATGATATTGGGGTCGGCCGGATCCGGCAGTACACCTTGCGAGAGTTGGTTAAACATATCGCGCACCCCGGCGGTCGCTGCCAGGATGACGTCCATAATTTCGGGAGTCACTTCAAGCTCGCCGTTGCGAAGTTTGTCAAACAGGCTCTCGGTGAGATGGCAGAGCGTCACCAGTTCGGAGGCATTCAGGAAACCCGCGCCGCCTTTGATGGTGTGAAAGCCCCGGAAAATGTCATTGAGCAAACCCCGGTCGTCCGGGCTGCGCTCAAGGTCGACCAGTTTATTATCGACATCCGATAACAGGTCTTGCGCTTCTGTGAGGAAGTCCTGCAACAGGTCTTCCATTCCGGCAAAATCACTCATGGTTCGCTCCCAATCTAGAAACCCAGGCTCGCAAGCAAATCGTCGACCTGCCCCTGGCTGGTCACGACATCATCGCGGCCTTCGCCGTTGATGACTGGCCCATTGAGCAGGCTGCCCGCCTTTTCGGAAACCTCGTCCGGTGCGGATTCGATGAGGATGCCGAGCAGTTGCGATTCGAGCGCCTGCGCCATTTCGAGGACTTTTTTGATGACCTGTCCGGTCAAATCCTGGAAATCCTGAGCCATGATGATTTCAAGCAACCGGGCATCTATCGCTTGGCCGATCTCGGTGGCCGAACCGAGAAACACATGCGTTTCTCCAGCCAGCGCCTTGAATTCTTCGACCGAAAGCTGGTTGTTAAACAATTTGCCCCAACGCGCGAACAAGGCTCCGGATTCCGTCTGGATTTTTTCTACCAACGGTTTGGCGGCATCTGTTGCGTTGAGTACTTTGCTGGCTGCCTGTTCGGTCATCTGCACGACATAGGTCAGGCGCTGGCGGGTATCGGGCATCGAGTCGGCAACCTCTTGCAATTTGTTGTCCAGGCCAAGCTCGATCAGCATGTCATGTAGCTTGCGCGTCATCTTGCCGATGCGGTTGAACATCATGGAATCGCGCTCGTCTTCTTCTTCTACTTCCGCGCCATTGATTCCAACTCCCGGTGAGGTGTACTTGCCTGCCTCGTTCTCGAACAGTATTTGCAGTTCGTCGTTGTCGTTCCCATCGCTCGCGCTTGGGGCAGCTTTCGGAGCCGGTGCCGAGGCAGGCGCGCTCACCGTTTCGGTGGGCGCGGCTTTTTCAGCGTCTCCGTTCGCCGCGATGTTGTCAAACAAGGACTGGAGTTCGTCCGAGTCTCCCGTTTCATCGATCTTCCGTTTAGCCACCTTCGATCCCCGTTGCATCTGCTGTGTTCGTATTGCCGGAAACCCGTTCGTTCGGGTGTCCGCTGTTTCTTACCGGTTGCAAGTCAGGCCGGTTTCATTTTTTCAAATACTTTTTCCAACTTCTCGGCCAGGGTTGCCGCCGTAAACGGCTTGACGATGTACCCGCTTGCCCCGGCCTGCGCGGCGGCGATGATGTTTTCCTTCTTGGCCTCCGCCGTGATCATCAGCACCGGCAAATGTTTGAGTTGTGGTGAACTGCGAATTTTTTGCAGCAACACAAGGCCGTCCATGTTGGGCATGTTCCAGTCGGAAACGATGAAGTCGAATTCTGTCGGCATCGACTCCAGTTTTTGCAGTGCCACCGCGCCATCCTCGGCTTCGTCCGCGTTGGCATATCCCAACTCCTTGAGCAGATTGCGGACGATACGCCGCATCGTCGAGAAGTCGTCTACGATCAAAAACTTCGTTTTGGGATCGCCCATTTGTTTTCTCCGGCCTCTCTCTCAACCGCCGTGTATTGCCGCCTTACCCTTGATGCCCCCGCTGGAGGAGTGGCCGCAGGGTTTGCGCGAGCACTTCAGCATCAAATTTCGCCACGTAGGCATCTACGCCGACACGCTTGCCCATTGATCGGTTGGCCTCGGAGGAGAGCGATGAGTGCATGACAACGGGAATGTCATCGAAACGATTGTCATTTTTTATGTTTCGCGTCAGGACATAACCGTCCATCTCCGGCATCTCGGCATCGACCAGGATGAGGTCGATTTCCTCCGAAACATGCCGCCCGGTCTGCTGCGCGTGACCCGCCATGCCTTCAAGGCGGGTCCATGCTTCCAGCCCGTTCATAGCATGTTTGTGATGTACGCCGAGCTTGTCGAGCACTTCGGCAATTTTGCGCCGCGCCACGGCGGAATCATCGACGAAGAATACGTTGTAGGCATGCCCGCCGTGTAGTGGGTCGATATTGCCGACCACTGCGTCGCCGAATGTGCTGGCAAGGATGCTTTCGACATCGAGAATGGATACGAGTTTGCCGTCGCTCAGTTCCGTGATCGCGGTGATGTAGTTCTGCATATTGTTTGAAACGTTTTCCGGCGCACGGACTTTGTCCCACTCCACGCGGATGATGCGGTCAACGCCCTCGACGATGAAGCCCAGGGTGCGCTGACTGTATTCCGTTACCATCATCGAGTTGCCAAGCGGCGCGTCGGGTTTCGCCAGCCCCAGTATTTTGGCGAGCGAGAGCACCGGAATCACATTGCCGCGTAGGGAAATCAGCCCTTCCACGCCGCGCGGCATGTTGGGGGCTTTGGTGATGAAGGGTCTGGCCGACACCTCCCGTACCTTGAAAACGTTGATGCCGAACGTCTCGCTCGTGCCGAGCGAAAACAGAAGGATTTCCATGCGATTCGATCCGGCAAGCATGGTGCGCCCATCGACCGCATCGAACAGAGCCTGATCGGTTTTTATCGTAGCGCCGTTTTGTTTTTGTGACTCCAGATTCAGCATGGTTTCACCTCACTTCTGTTCTTCTTTGGCCGAAGCATCCTCTTCGGACTCCGAAATGCCGAGAATTAAGCGCCGCAACGTTTGCGATAAACGCAACGGCTCGAATTTCGGAACGTATTCGTCTACGCCGACCGAAAGTCCGAGTTGCTGGTTCGACATCCCAGACAGCGAGGAGTGCATGACCACCGGTACGTCGGCGAAGCGTGGATCGGATTTGATATGGCGGGTCAGGATGTAGCCGTCCATTTCGGGCATTTCGACATCGGTCAGCACCAGGCTGATAATGTCGGAGACCTTGCGCCCGGAAGAGGTCGCCGCATCGGCGATTTTCTTCAGTTCTTCCCAAGCCTTGCGCCCATTGATTGCGCCGATGTATCTCACGCCCATCGTGTCGAGCGTTTGCGTAATCTGCTTACGCGCGATTGAGGAATCGTCGGCGAACACCACCATGTACCCTTCAGCGTTTTCGATGGGTTTGATGTCCTTGAAAATCAAACTGTCATCATCGTAGTGCGTGGTTTCCGACAACACTTTTTCGACATCGAGCAGCATCACGAGCCGGTTATCCGCCAGTTCGGTCACCGCTGTAACCAGGCCGCCCATATGGGCGACGAGCATGTCGGGGGGCACACGCATCTGTGTCCAATCGAGCCTGAGAATGGTGTCGACCGCTTCGACCAGAAAACCCTGGGTATGACCGTTGTATTCGGTGACGATCATGATGTCGCGTGCCGAATCCTTTCCCAGCCCGGCATATTTGGCCAGATCGACCACGGGAACCAGTACGCCGCGTAGGCTGACCATGCCTTCGACTGCGGCAGGCATTTCGGGTGCGGAGGTAATTTCAGGTGTACGCATAACTTCACGCACCTTGAACACATTGATGCCGAACGTCTCGCGCCGTCCGCTCCGCTGGTCTATCCCTAACGTAAACAACAGAATTTCAAGTTTGTTTGTCCCGGCCAATTTGGTACGGGCGTCGATGTTTTTCAGCAAATCGGACATTTCGCATTCTCCGCCGAAAGCGGCCATATGCCTGGTCAGCGCGACCGGTTGCAGTGGCTTACGTTTTTCTGATTCTGAAAATAGTGACCGGGAACTCTCATGTGTTCATGCGGACGGTTCAGTACGATGACATTACCAGCCGTGAATACAGTTTTCATGATCATACGCGCGCATGTTCGGCATGACCGTGAAATCCGCCTCCCAATCGCTGCAATACCCGCGCGGCGACTTCAGTAATCGGGGCAACTTCTTTTACCGCTCCAAGCAATGCCGCTTCGCGTGGCATTCCATAGACGACGCATGTAGCCTGATCCTGCCCTATCGTCCAGGCTCCCGCCTGCATCATGTGCAGCAGGCCGCTAGCGCCATCCTTGCCCATACCGGTAAGAATGACGCCAATTGCGGCGCGCCCGACTTGCTCCGCCGCAGAATGGAACAGCACATCAACCGAAGGGCGGTGATGATTGACGGGTTCCGAGCGAGACAATTCGCATTGATAGCCGCCATGAGGCATTTTCCTTATTTGCAGGTGTGAGTGGCCTGGAGCCAGATAAGCCACGCCCGGTTCGATCGCCTCGCCTTGGGTAGCCTCTTTCACGTACATCTTGCTCAGCAGGTCGAGACGGTGCGCGAACGAGCCGGTAAACATTTCCGGCATGTGCTGTGTCATGAGAATGGGCGGGATGTCTGCCGGCAATCGGGTCAGGACTTCACGAATGGCCTCAGTCCCGCCCGTCGAGGCGCCAATGAAGATAATGGTTCCCGAATAGGGGGCGGCTCGCACCCATGGCGAATTCGTCGTCGTTGGGGAATTTTGTGGCAGACCCATTGTTATCTCGCCTTGCAGATACGATTCTTTGAATCAGCGCAATGGCGAATCCAGGCGCACATATACCGTGCGCCCGATGGAACGCAATAAATCGGCGGCGTGCATGAAACTTTCGGAATGCCCAGCGTAAATTCGTCCCTCCTGGCGCAATAGCGGGACGAAACGTTTCAAAACACCGTATTGCGTCGGTTTATCGAAATAAATCATGACATTGCGGCAGAAAATCGCATCGAATGGCCCTTGCACAGGCCATGCTGGAGACAATAGGTTGATGCGGCGGAAATTGATGAGCCGCCGTAGTTCGGCCCGCACGGCATAGGAATCGTCGACACCGGAAGCGGAAGTGAAATATCGCGACAGGTGCGTGGGTTGCACACGATCCAACTTGTCACGCCGATAGATGCCTTTTTCGGCTTGCGCGAGCACGGAAGTGTCGATGTCGCTGGCAACGATTTCCACCGGTGGCGTCAGGGACGAAAAGGTATCGCAGGCCGTAATCGCCAGCGAATACGGCTCTTCCCCAGTCGATGAGGCGCAGCACCATATCCTGATGGGGCGTTTTTCCTTTATCTGCTTGATCTGGCTGGCAAGGATCTCGAAATGATGTGCTTCGCGGAAAAAGGAAGTCAGGTTGGTCGTCAGCGAATTGATGAAAGTTTCCCATTCGCTGCGATCCTGTTCGAGCCGCCGTAAGTACTGGGAGAAGGTTTGGTCGCCGCATGTCCGCAGCCGCCGCGCCAATCGGCTATAGACCATGTCTTGTTTGGAAGGCGACAGGACAATCCCCGCGTTTTTGTACAACAGGTTGCGGATACGCTCGAAATCAGCGTCCGTGAATGCGAATTCGCGCTCTTGAAGCGGAGCCGAACTGGGATGGTTCAGGATTTTCTTCAAGGGGTCGTTTACGGCCGCGCGCAACCCCCCAGGTGTAACGGATGTTCCAAGAGTCATACTTCCTGAACCGGAACGTGTCCCCAGACTGGATTTGTCGCGGGAATTCGTAGGAAATGCCATGACAAAACCTTCTCGTTTATGGCCTGGGAACACTGCCGGACGACGTGTTCAGTTCGTTTTCGATGTCACGGCCCAACTCCATCGCTTCCGGAACCGATTCCACTGAAACGTCGTGCGAATGCCCGATCAATTCGCTGCGGATGGCTTCTTCGGATTCCTTATTGAGCACAATGATGCTAATGCGCCGGTTAATTGGGCTCATCGGGTTATCGTTATCCAGATGAACGGTGTCGGACAGGCCCACCACGCGCACCACCTTGTTCGCCGACAGGCCGCCCGCAATCAACTCGCGCCGTGCCGTGTTGGCGCGGTTTGATGAAAGCTCCCAATTTGAAAAACCTCGTTCGCCACCCGCGTACTGTGCCGAATCGGTATGCCCCGAAAGGCTGATGCGGTTTTCGACTTCGTTGAGCGCCTGACCGATGGAACGTAGCAGCACCACGGTATACGGATGCAATATGTCGCTGGAAAGATCGAACATCGGCCGGTTCTGTTCGTCGACGATCTGAATACGTAGCCCTTCCGAGATGATGTCGATCAGTATCTGGTTTTTGAACATCCGCAACTGCGTATTGGCCTCGATGAGCGCTTCGATTTTCCCTTTGAGGTCGATCAGGCGGAGGTGTTCGCGATGCCTTTCCCGTTCCAGGCTCTCGGGATCGGTTCCGCCTTTTTGTCTCTGCCGCGCGGCATCGGTGTTGATCGAGCGCTTCGAGGGCGTATCGCCGCGCCGCACCTGCCCCACTTTGCGGGACAGGTCTTCGCCGCCGCCCTGGATGATGCTCGAACTGTCGCCCGACCCCTGGCCTCCCTGCATCGCCACTTTGAGCGGGTTCTTGAAATAATCGGAGATGCCCTTGAGGTCGCCCTGGGAGGTTGAGCCAAGCAGCCACATCATCAGAAAAAACGCCATCATCGCGGTTACGAAGTCGGCATAGGCGATTTTCCATGCCCCTCCGTGCGCGCCGGCGGCAGTTTTCTTGATGCGTTTGACGATGATGGGCTGCTGGGTTTCGCTCATCGCTTATCTCCACTTCAGCCCTTGCGGTTCTTGAGTTCTTGTTCGAGTTCCAGGAAAGTGGGGCGGTCGTTGGCATACAGTACCTTGCGCCCGAACTCCACCGCGATCTGAGGGGCGTAGCCATTCATGCTCGCCAACAGCACCACTTTTATGACCTGGAAAATCTTGCCGTTTTCCTCAACCTTCTGCCTGATCTGGCTCGCCAGCGGGCAAATGAAGCCATATGAAAGAAGGATACCCAAAAACGTTCCCACCAATGCCCCGGCAATCATCTTGCCCAGCACGGCGGGCGGCTCCCCCACCGCGCCCATCGTGTTGACCACACCCATCACGCAGACCACGATACCGAAAGCCGGCATCGCCTGTCCGATTTCGTCAATCGCGTGCGGGGCCTGATGCGCCTCCTGGTGATGGGTCTCGATTTCCATGTCCATCAGGTTTTCGATCTCGAATGCGTTGAGGTTCCCGCCCACCATCATTCGCAGGTAATCGCACATGAACTCGACGGCATGATGATCGGAAGCCAGTTTTGGGTATTTTGAAAAAATCGGGCTGGAGTCCGGCGTTTCGACATCGTTCTCTATCGACATCAAACCTTCCTTGCGTACCTTGCTGAGTATTTCGTAGAGCAATGAAAGCAGATCGACATACGCGGCGCGGTTGTACTTTGCGCCTTTGAACGCCAGCCCCAACGATTTGATCGAAGACTTGATCACCTTAGAGCCGTTGCCTGCGATGAAGCCGCCGACGAACAACCCAAAGATGGCCAGGTACTCGGTGGGAACCCATAGCGCAATGACGCTGCCATGAACAGCGAACGACCCAAGCGCGGAAGCAAGGATGACGACGTAACCGATGAGCAGGAACACGGGTTACTCCAGAACCAGCGAGCGAGTCCTCACAATGCCTGAATGTGCACGGACTGACCGTGAAAACTTGTAGCTAGAATAAAAAAAGCTATTCATGCAAAGCGCGCAAAGAGAACTTCGCTCACTACCGTTATTGCGAAGAACGAAGCGACGAAACAAACCAGAAAAGATGTCTGAACTGCTTCTTACCGCGCTTTGCTCGCAATGACGGCAGGAAGTGCAGTGAGTGTAGGTAAGGAACGGGTCTCAGAGAGTCGCCGTTTCGAGAGTGCGCGTCTTGCGAACTGCGGCCTGCCGGGTCTTGCCCGCACGAGAGGGCATATTGCATAGCCCGCACACATAACCATGCTTCGGGTCATGGGCATGCGCGACGAAACTCCCGCTACAATCGCGGCATTCGGATAATTGCAGGAGGTCGGCGTCGAAAAAACGCACCAGCGTCCAGGCTCTGGTGAGGCTCAATACCGGCTCCACCCTTCCGGCCTCGATCTGATCGAGATACAGGTGGTATGCCTTGATGATCGCATCCAGCCCGCTCAATCCCTCGCAGTGCTCAAAATAGCGGTAATACCCCATGAAAAGAGAAGAATGCACGTTGGGCTGCCAGGTCATGAACCAGTCAGTCGAAAACGGCAACATGCCTTTCGGGGGAGAAACGCCGCGAACTTCCTTATAGATTTTGAGCAGTTTTTCACGGCTCAAGCGGGTCTCGGCTTCCAGCATTTGCATGCGTGCGCCAAGCCGCACCATTTCGGCGGCGCGATGAATATCTTCCGCCTCGTCGATAATTCGTTTGTTTTTCATTTGCTCTCTCTCCAGGAGCAAGGTCACGCGGCTTCTTCGGTCAATCGGTTGGCGGCGATGATGGCCGCGTGCAGGGTGGAAGCCGTCTCGTCCCGGCCCTCTCCGGCCATCAGACGGGCAAGCTGTTCGTCCTCGAAACGAAAACGGGGGATCAATACCGGGCTGTCGGCCATCTTGACCAGCCTGGCCGCCGACAGGTCTTCAAGGAAATCTGCCAATGCCTTGCCGATACCCAGCCGAAACATCGCCGTCTCCCGATCGCAGCGCAGCATTTTCTGCGCGAGCATCAGATACGCGACATTCAATTCCCGGATTTCGGACTGAAAATTGGGGTGACTCATTGAAAAATTTCCACATGTGTTCAAGGAACTGGCGAAGCCAACTTAAAGTAGGCTCTAAGCACCTGCAAGATGAAAAAGTCACGCTCCGAGGCCGGTATTATCGTTATTACAGATACATTCGGCATTTTTGCTCAGATAGAGAGCAGTGCATTGGTTGCCTGTTTACGCCAGCAGTAAAAATAGCGTCGGGCGTTTGGCAAGCATGGGCGGCGGGGTTTTGCGCCAGTCGGCGATGCTGAGGGTACACAGGGTTTCGTCGGCGGTGGTGAGGTTGCGCGCGACGCACAGTCGGGTAGACGGCTGGCAGACGTGGAGCAGGGCTGCAAATAAGCGTTCGTTGCGGTAGGACGTCTCAATGAAGATTTGTGTGCGGGCAAGCCGCCGGGATTCGTCTTCGAGCGCGCGCAGGCGGCGGTCGCGGGCGTCCTTTTCGGACGGCAGGTAGCCGTGGAAGGCAAAGCTCTGGCCGTTGAGGCCAGAGCCCATCAGGCCGAGCAGGATGGACGACGGGCCGACCAGCGGAACGACGCGCACACCGAGGGCGTGGGCGCGGGCGACGAGCCGCGCGCCGGGATCGGCGACAGCCGGGCAGCCCGCGTCCGACATCAGGCCGACGTTTTCGCCCTTAAATACTGGGGCAAGCAAGGCATCCAGTTCGCCGTTATCGCCCTCGGCGGGCAGTTCGCGGATGTCGGTGTCGCGCAAGCTGCCTGGAAATTCGATGCGCTTCAGGTGGGCGCGGGCGGCGCGGGCGTTTTCGACCACGAAATGACGGATATTGATGGCGCGCGATTGTGCGGAGGCGGGAAGGAAATCCGTCCAGGGCGCTTCGCCCAGGCTGGTGGGAATGAGGATGAGAGCGCCATTGTTTGCGTCTGGCGCGTTCACGGCAGTTCCACGCCTGCCGCGCGGAGCATGCGGGCAAGCGCGATCAGGGGCAGTCCGATGAGGGCGGTGGGGTCGTCTCCTGAGAGCGCGTCGAGCAGCGTGATGCCCAATCCTTCGCATTTAGCGCTGCCCGCGCAGTCGAGTGCCGGTTCACGTTCGAGATAGCGGCGGATTTCGGGTTTGCTCAAGGGGCGGAAGCGCACACGGGTGAGGACGGTTTCGTGCTGCTCGCGTCCGCTGCGCCCGTCGATGAGGGCGACGGCGGTATGGAAGAGCACTTCCTGCCCGCTCATGCGTTGCAGTTGGGAGGCCGCGTTTTCGATTGAGCCGGGTTTGCCGAAAATCTCTGTGCCAAGGGCGGCTACCTGGTCGCTGCCGATGATAAGCGCGCCAGGATGTTTGCGGGAGACATCGCGCGCCTTTGCGAGCGCCAGCCGTTGGGCGAGACGTTCGGGGGCTTCGCCGGGCAGGCGGGTTTCATCGACTTGCGGGCTGGATGCCTCGAAAGGCAATCCGAAGCGTTCGAGCAACTGGCGGCGATAGATTGAGGTCGAGGCGAGAACGAGGCAAGGAAGGGAGGGACGTACGTTCATGCCGAGTGCGAAATTTGTGGTTGTTTTGACAGGAAGAGGAAAGAATAATACTATTATCTGCTTATGTTCGAGCAAGACAGCGCCGGAGCCGGCGCACCTCGCATCATTGACGTTTTCCGGTTTGCCGCCAGTAGCGGCGCGTTGAAAGGCGAAGTGCCGGTGGCGCGCCTTACGCGGCTTTCCGATCGGCTTGCTGATGATGAAGGCATGGTGTGCTGGCAGCTTTCTGGCAGCCTCGATGCCGAGGGCAAGCCCAGGCTTGATCTCGTCACGGACGGGCGGCTGGTGTTGCGTTGCCAGCGTTGCCTCGGTGGGCTGGATTGGAATCTGGCGATCAGGGCGACCTTGTTGCCGGTTCGTGTCGGGCAGGATTTGCCTGATGATGAGTTGGAGAACGACGAGGTTGACGCGGTCGAGGTTGACGGCGATGGCCAGTTCGATGTGTTGTCGCTGGTTGAGGATGAAATCATCCTCGCGTTGCCGATAGCGCCCAGGCATCCTGATTGCGGGATGCCGGAGGCGGCGGGAGCGAATGGCTGCGTATGCGGGCAATTGCCTTTTGCTGCGCTCGCTGGCTTGCGGAACAAGTGAATTTTGTAATTCAGGAGTGTTTCATGGCTGTACAACAGAACAAAAAGTCTCCGTCCAAGCGCGGCATGCACCGCGCTCATGATTTTCTGAGCGCGCCGCCGCTGGCCGTCGAGCCGACTACGGGTGAAGTTCACCTGCGGCATCACATCAGCCCGAACGGCTTTTATCGTGGCCGGAAGGTGACAAAGGGCAAGGACGAGTAAGTTTCGTCCGGGAATCCGGAAATCGGCGCAGGTGCGTATGCCCTCGCCGTTTTTTTCGTCCCTTACTTGTCATACGAGGGAGTAATGAATACTACCATTGCAATTGATTGCATGGGGGGCGATTACGGCCCGGCCGTTACCGTACCGGCGACGCTGGCCTTTTTGAATACGCATCCCGATGCCGAGGCGATTCTCGTCGGGCGCGAGGAAGAATTGGCTCCCCTGGTGGAAGGTGCTCAGTCCAGACTGAGATCGCGGTTGCACATTCATAATGCCACTCAGGTGGTGGAAATGGACGAACCGCCTACGAGCATACGCGCGAAAAGGGATTCTTCGATGCGCGTGGCACTCCATCTGGTCAAGAACGGCCAGGCTCAGGCTGCGGTGTCGGCGGGCAATACCGGCGCGCTGGTGATGATTTCCCGTTTCGCGCTGAAAACGTTTCCTGGCGTCGACCGTCCGGCGATCTGTTTCGCGTTGCCAACGATCAAGGGGCATACTTATGTCCTTGACCTGGGGGGTAATGTCGACTGCACTCCTGAGCACCTGTTTGAATTTGGGATCATGGGTTCGATGCTGGCGGCGGCGCTCGACCATAATGAGCGTCCGACGGTGGGGCTGCTCAATGTCGGAACCGAGGAGATCAAGGGGAACGAACTGACCAAACGCGCATCTGAGCTATTGCGCGTGAGTAGCCTCAATTACCACGGCTACGTTGAAGGGGATGACATCTTCAGGGGGACGACCGATGTCGTGGTCTGCGATGGTTTCGCCGGTAACGTGGCGCTCAAGACCAGCGAGGGGCTGCTGAAGATGCTTGCAACCTTTTTGCGCGATGAAGTCAGGAGCGGGCCGCTTTCGATGCTGATGGGGTTGGTGGCGATGCCAGTGCTCAAAAGGTTCAAGAACCGGGCAAATCCCGGTCACTACAATGGTGCGGTGCTGCTTGGGCTACGCGGTGGCGTGGTGCTGAAGAGCCATGGGTCGGCCGACACGTATGCTTTTGAGCAGGCGCTTGGCCGGGCTGCCGATGCCGTTGCCAACAACCTGATCCAGCGCATCCAGGACAGGATGGAGACAATGATGAGCACCAACGGGGAGAACGCATGATCTTTGCCAGAATTGCCGGAACAGGCAGCCATTTACCGGGGGAACCGGTTACGAATGATGACCTGGTCAGGCGCGGCATCGACACTTCGGATGAGTGGGTGACGGTCCGTACCGGGATTCGTGCCCGCCACTTTGCCGCACCCGGCACTAATTCGAGCGACCTGGCGCTGATCGCTGCGCGGCAAGCTATTGAGGCTGCCGGTTGCTCCTCCGCCGACATCGACCTCATCATTGTTGCGACGTCGACCCCCGATTTCATCTTTCCGAGTACGGCGACGCTGGTGCAGGCCGGGCTTGGCATCAGAAACAACTGTGCGGCTTTCGATGTGCAGGCGGTCTGCTGTGGTTTCGTTTACGCGCTGGCTACCGCAGAAAAGTTCATCCGTTCGGGCAGCCACCGGCGGGCGTTGGTCATCGGCGCTGAGGTGTTTTCGCGCATCCTCGATTGGACCGACCGCAGTACCTGTGTGCTGTTCGGCGATGGAGCGGGTGCGGTGGTGCTGGAAGCGTCGGATGAGCCTGGTGTGCGCGCCATGGCGCTCCACGCGGACGGCAGCCATCATCCAGACCTCTGGGTTCCCGGCAATGTTGCCGGAGGCCAGGTGATGGGGGACCCCTTCCTTCGCATGAACGGGCAGACGGTCTTCAAGTTTGCGGTCAAGGCGCTGGACGAAGTGATGCGGGAAGTCATCAATTTGGCAGGCGTGCCGCAGGAGAGCATCGACTGGTTTGTTCCGCATCAGGCCAATATCCGTATCATCCAGTCTTCGGCCAAGCATCTAGGATTGCCGATGGAAAAGGTGGTGACGACGGTCGGCATTCACGGCAATACTTCGGCGGCTTCGATTCCGCTTGCGCTCGATTGCGCGGTACGCGACGGCCGCATCCGCCCCGGTCAACGGATCGTGCTCGAAGGGATCGGCGGGGGGTTTGCCTGGGGCGCGGCACTTATTGACGTTTGACCGGCCAGGATGCCGGTTCTTTTGAATCAACGGAAAAAGATATGGCTTTCGCATTGGTCTTTCCCGGTCAGGGTTCGCAATCCGTCGGCATGATGGAGAGCTATGGCGATTCATCAGCCATTCGTGAAACTTTCGCTGAAGCCTCTGAGGCGCTTGGCGAGGATTTGTGGCAAATGGCCTCGGTTGGTCCGGCGGAGCGTCTGGCTCTGACCGTCAATACCCAACCCCTGATGCTGACCGCCGGTGTGGCTGTGTATCGCGCCTGGCTGGCGGCGGGAGGTTCCAGACCGGCTTTGGTGGCTGGGCATAGCCTGGGCGAATATTCGGCGCTGGTGGCAGCAGGCGCCTTGTCCTTTGCCGATGCCGTGCCGTTGGTGAGGTTCCGCGCCCAGGCGATGCAGGAGGCCGTGCCGGAAGGGGAGGGCGCAATGGCAGCGCTCATGGGGCTGGACATCGAGGACGTGCGCGCAACCTGTGCCGAAGCGGCGCGGGGTGAAGTCGTGGATGCCGCCAATCTCAACATGCCGGGGCAGATTGTGATCGCCGGAGCCAAAGCTGCGGTGGAACGTGCGATGACGCTTGCCACCGCAAAGGGCGCGAAGCGCGCGGTGCTATTGCCGGTGTCCGCGCCTTTTCATTGCGCCCTGATGAAACCGGCGGCGGAACGCTTGCGCGAACGGCTGGCGACGGTACGAATCTCCAAGCCGGAAATCGACGTGCTCAACAATGTCGATGTTGCTGTCCAGGATGATCCCGAGAAGATACGCGACGCGCTCGTGCGGCAGGCGTTTTCGCCGGTACGCTGGATCGAGTCCGTGACGGCGATGACCGCGCGTGGATTGACCCGCGTCATCGAGTGCGGCCCTGGCAAGGTGCTGGCTGCCATGACCCGGCGGATCAGCAAGGATGTGGAAGGGGGGGCGCTGCATGACGCGGCGAGCCTGGAACAGATATTGGCGGAAATGGGGATGGAATGAATATGAGTTACTCGCTCGAAGGGCAACTTGCACTGGTAACGGGTGCGATGCGCGGTATTGGCCGCGCGGTGGCGTTTGAACTTGGGCGGCAGGGAGCGGTCGTGATCGGCACGGCCATCACGCAGGAGGCCGCCGCAGAATTGACCCAGGCGTTTTCGGGTGCCGGGATAAAGGGTGCGGGAATAGTGCTTGATGTTACCGACAGTTCGGCCTGTGAGCAGGCCGTTGCGGGAATCGAAAAAGAATTCGGCACGGTCGGCATCCTGGTCAACAATGCGGGCATTACCCAGGACAACCTCGCCATGCGTATGAAAGATGAGGAATGGGATGCCGTCATCGACGTCAATCTCAAGGCGGTGTTCCGAATGTCGCGCCTGGTGATGCGCGGCATGATGAAGGCGCGCGCGGGCCGCATCATCAACATTACTTCGGTGGTGGGCAGCACCGGCAATCCGGGACAGGCCAATTACGCTGCCTCCAAGGCCGGCGTGGCGGGGATGAGCCGTTCGCTCGCCAGGGAACTGGGCAGCCGCAACATCACCGTCAATTGCGTCGCGCCGGGTTTCATTGATACCCAGATGACCCAAGGGCTGCCGCAGGCAGTGCGCGATTCCCTTTTGAGCAACATCCCGCTGGGCCGTCTCGGCAATCCGGAGGAGATTGCTTGCGCTGTGGCGTTTCTCGCTTCACCGGCAGCGGCCTACATCACTGGGACGACACTGCATGTCAATGGTGGCATGTATGTAACATGATTTTGAGGAAGCTGTCATGAAGCTCCCGCTAGCTCGTATTGTGATGTTTCTTGGAGCCATTCTGGCGTTTTGTCTGCCAGTTGCGCCCGTGTCTGCGGAAGACCCTGGGGGCTTGCTTGAATTCAACACGGACACGGGCGTCAACCTGGATGACGTGAACAGCCCGGACGGCGATGAAGATGAAGATGACTCCAATGAAGAGGCCGACATACCCGGTGCTGATGCCGCCGATCTGTCTGTCATCGAAGACCCAGGTGAATTTCCTGCCCAGGAACTGAGCGCGGAAACGCTCCAGGATTTTTTGCTCGCCGAAATTGCCGCTACGCGCGGCCAGTTCCGGGAATCGGCGCAAGCCTACCTCACACTCGCGCGCAAGACGCGTGACCCGCGCATCGCCCACCGCGCCGCGTATATAGCTTCCCGGTCGAAGGAAGCTCCACTCATCGCCGAGGCTGCGCGGCTGTGGATCGAAGTTGCCCCCCACTCGAAAGAAGCCCGCCAGTTCGCGGACTATGTCGAACGCGGCCACAGTCCCGCCATTGATAAGATTCAGGAAGCCTTGGCGCGTACCTTGGCTCAGAATCCGGGGAGACTCGCCCCCAACCTGTTGGGGCTCAACCGCGCCCTCTCAAAAGCCGAAAACAAGGATGTGACAAAGAGTCTCATCTATCGTGTGACCGAACCTTATCTCACATACCCCGAGGCTCATTTCGCGCGCGCCCAGGCCGCCATCATCGCCAAACGCCCGATGGAAGCGACGGGCGCGATTGACCGCGCCCTCGAACTGCGCCCCAACTGGTTGCCGGCGCTGATGATCAAAACCCATATCCTGGTCGAAGCCGGTGCGGCGGATCAGGCCAATGTGATGCTTAGGGCCGCGCTGGCACAAGAGCCGAACAACCGTGAACTCCGGCTTGCCTATGCCCGCAGCCTGATCGCTGCCAACAAGCTCGCTGCCGCGCGCAACGAATTCAATACCCTGCTTGCCGCCACGCCCGACGACCGTGACCTGCTCTATACCGTTGCCATGCTTTCCGCCGAGCTTGGCGATACCGCTACTGCTGAGCCGTTGTTGAAAAAGTTATTGGTCTCCGGTCATCCGCAAGCCGATCTCATCCGGCTTCAACTCGGCAAAATAGCTTCTGACCGCGGTGAATATGCTGCCGCACGAAAATGGTTCGATGCCGTGAGCCCTGGCGGGTATGCCACCGAAGCGCGCATCCGCAGCGCACAGAGCCTGGCAAAGGAAGGCCATATCGACCAGGCCCGCAAGCTCCTGCGCGACGCCCCGAATCCAAGCATCCAGCGCCGTTACCTGCTCACCGAAACCCAGTTGCTCGTGGAAGTGGGGCGTGTCCGGCAGGCGTTTGATCTTATCAATAATGCCCTGCGCGAGCATCCCGACGACAATGACCTGCTCTATGAATCTGCCATGCTTGCCGAACGCCTCGGCCTGTACGAAATCATGGAAGGGCGGTTGCGTAAGCTGATCGCTTTGGCTCCCGAATACGCGCATGCCTATAACGCGCTCGGTTACTCGCTGGCTGACCGTGGGCAACGCTTGGAAGAAGCCGAAGCACTGATCGCCCGCGCTTTGGGAATTCTTCCAAGGGACGCGTATATCCTCGACAGCATGGGTTGGGTGCGCTTCAAGCGCGGCGACCCCGATGGCGCGCTGGAGCGGCTTGAACAAGCCTATGCCCTGCGCGCTGACCCTGAAATCGCCGCGCACCTTGGTGAAGTGCTCTGGCAACTGAACCGTGCCGATGAAGCCCGCCGCATCCTCGATGACGCGAAGGCCGCGCATCCCGGCAATGCCACTCTGGAAAAGACAATCCGTCGGCTGTATCAGGCTCCGGAGAAGAAGCCGGGTAAGAAAGTTTCGGGTAAAAAACGTTGAACAACCTCTGTTTACCGCTTCGTCCGGGCATCACCGTCCATGCCTTTCGCGCCTGGATAGCAGGCTTGGCCGTTGGCGTCCTGACATCCGCTTGCGCCCTCAACCCGCCTGCTCCGGCGCTAGATCCCGTAGCGCGGCAAACGTTCGACGCTTTCTCGCTATCGGGCCGTTTGTCTGCCAGCGACGGCAAGCAGTCCGCCTCAGGGCGCTTGGATTGGGAGCGCCGTATCGGAATGGATCGCTGGACAGTCTCCAGCCCGCTCGGGCAAATCGTCGCTCAAATCGACTCTGGCCCGGACGGCGCGGAAGTTTTGCTTGCCAACGGCGAACGCCGATACGCCCCACAGGTCGCCGACCTCGTTCCGGTATTGCTCCCCGGCGCCGCCGAAGCGGGTCTGCCGCCTGAGCGCCTGGCCGCTTGGGTGCAGGCCGCGCCGCCCGGTGATGGCGAAGTGCGCTCGCTCGACGTGCGGGGTCGTCCCGCGCGCCTCATCGACCGGGGCTGGATCATCGACTACCTTGGCTACCAGGATGAATCCCCGGAAGCCCTGCCGCGCCTCGTCGACATTTCCCGTGGAGAATTCCGTCTGCGGCTGGTTGTCGACCGATGGAAAGTGGAGATGCCATGATAATGCCTCCCGCACGGATGATGCCGCCGGTTTTGCCCTCGCCCGGCCGGTTTGAAGGCTGTCCAGCTCCGGCCAAACTCAACCTTTTCCTGCATGTCGTTGGCCGGCGCGCCGACGGCTACCATCTGTTGCAATCGGTCTTCCGTCTGCTCGACTGGGGGGATACCCTCGATTTCACCATACGCAAAGACGGCAAAATCCACCGCACGGATGCCGTTGCCGGTGTGCCGGAAGAAACCGATCTCTGCATACGCGCGGCGCAGGCCTTGCAACAGGCCGCCGATTGCCCATTCGGAGCCGATATTACCGTGCACAAACGCCTTCCCCTGGGGGGCGGGCTTGGCGGCGGCAGTTCGGATGCCGCCACCACCCTGATGGCGCTCGACCGTCTCTGGAATACGCGGCTCGGTCCAATCCGGCTGCATGAAATTGGCATGACTCTTGGCGCGGATGTGCCTTTCTTCCTCTTCGGGCGCGACGCTTTTGCCGAAAGCATCGGCGAAATCCTGCAATCGATCACATTGCCCCCTGCTTGCTATGTCGTGCTCGCCCCCGGCATCAATGTGCCGACTGCACGGATTTTCGCTTCGCCAGACTTGACGCGAAATACGCCTCCAATTAACATAGATAGCTTCACGTTGGATTGCTCCCACAACGATTTGCAGCCGGTTGCCTGCGAACTCTTCCCGGAAATAAAGGAAGCACTTTCATGGCTTGGGCAATTTGCCCCGGCGCGGATGACCGGTGCGGGCGCGTGTGTTTTTGCCCCTGTTGATTCATCCGAGCATGCGGCGCGGATCGTTGGGCAATGTCCGGCGCGCTGGCAAGCTTGGCAAGTGGAGAGTTTGGCGCGGCATCCGATGCTCGGTCTGCGGTTTGGAGACGTGAAAGGTTTTTAAATGGGGAGTCGCCAAGTTGGTCAAGGCACCGGATTTTGATTCCGGCATTCGAGGGTTCGAATCCTTCCTCCCCAGCCCTGTCATGGCGGGCAGACCCCTCTAGGTCTGCCCGTGTCGCTTTTTGACGGCGCGCTCAGTTTAAGCTTTTACTGAACCGCCACTGGAGCAGTCGTTATGCCATCCGGCAACCTGATGGTCTTTACCGGTAACGCCAACCCCAAACTCGCGGCGGATGTCGCCCGTCGGTTGGGTATTTCGCTTGGCGCGGCAACGATAAACCGCTTCTCCGATGGCGAAGTGCAGATTGAACTCCATGAGAACGTGCGTGGCGAAGATGTTTTCATCCTCCAACC
Source organism: Betaproteobacteria bacterium (assembly GCA_009782565.1). Taxonomy (GTDB): domain Bacteria; phylum Pseudomonadota; class Gammaproteobacteria; order Burkholderiales; family Rhodocyclaceae; genus WRNU01. The sequence goes on along the minus strand of WRIU01000003.1, from coordinate 178,730 downwards.
CACCTGCGCGCCCATCAATGAAAACCTGATGGAACTGCTGGTGATGGTCGATGCCTTCAAACGCGCTTCGGCTCGCCGCATCACCGCTGCCATTCCTTACTTCGGCTACGCGCGGCAGGATCGCCGCCCGCGCGGGACACGCGTCCCGATTACCTCCAAGCTCGTAGCCAACATGCTCCAGGCTGCGGGGGTCAACCGTCTGCTGACGATGGACCTGCATGCCGACCAGATACAGGGGTTCTTCGACATCCCGGTCGACAACGTCTACGCCTCCCCGACGCTGCTTGCCGATCTCAGGCAAAAAAAGTACGAAAATTTACTGGTTGTTTCTCCCGATGTTGGTGGTGTGCTGCGCGCCCGCGCCTTTGCCAAGCGGCTGGAGTGCGACATGGCAATCATCGACAAACGCCGCCCCAAGGCCAACGTGGCCGAAGTCATGAACATCATCGGTGAAGTCGAGAACCGTACCTGCGTCATCATGGACGACATCGTCGACACCGCAGGCACCCTGTGCAAGGCGGCCGATGCCCTCAAGGAACACGGCGCGCGCCAGGTGCTCGCTTACTGCACTCACGCGGTACTCTCTGGCAATGCGGTTGAACGCATCAGCGTATCCTCGCTCGACGGCATTGTCGTGACGGATACTATCCCCCTGCGCGAAGACGCGCTTGCTTGCCCGCTCATCCGCCAGGTTTCGGTCGCCACTATCCTTGCCGACACCATGCTGCGAATCAGCAACGAGGAGTCCGTTTCTTCCCTCTTTGTCGAAGGATGAACGAAAGGTTTTTTTCATCCCCGCCTGGTCGCGGGCGGGATTTTTACAGGAGTTGTAAAACATGAGCATTACTTTCAAAGCTACCCGCCGCGAACAGCAGGGATCGAGTGCGAGCCGCCGCCTGCGCCGCGCGGGGCAACTGCCGGGCATCATCTATGGGGGCGGCAAGGACGCCACCCCTATCGTCATGAACCACAACGATCTCTTCCACCTGCTCAAGAAGGAAGCCTTCCACTCCACGCTTCTCACGGCGGAAGTCGACGGCCTCAAGGAGACAGTGGTTCTGCGTGACACCCAGTGGCATCCGTACAAGATGCAGGCGCTGCACATCGACTTCCAGCGCATCGACGCTGAACAGGCGCTGCACATCAAGGTTCCGTTGCACTTCATCAACGGTGAAATTTCCCCGGCGGTCAAACTTGGCGGCTGCCTCATTGCACAGGTTATGACCGAACTCGATGTCAAGTGCCTGCCCAAGGACTTGCCCGAGTACATCGCCGTCGATCTCGCCAATCTCGAAGCCGGCCAATCGCTGCACGTCTCGCACCTGAAGCTACCCGAAGGCGTTGAACTCGGTCATCACACCGATACCGACCCCGTGGTTGTCAGCGCACAGCAAAGCCGTCTCGACGCGGCCGCCGATGCTGCTGCCGAAGAGGCCGCTGGCTCCGAACCTGCGGCCTGAAGGCTGCGTTGCCGAGGCATCCAACAACAATGGCGACGGCGGCATCTGTTCCCCGGCTCATTGTCGGCCTCGGCAACCCCGGCGCGGAATATGCCAAAACCCGGCACAACGCCGGGTTTTGGTTTTGCGAGGGGCTGGCCTACGATCTGGGCGCGCGTTTTTCGTTTGAGTCCCGTTTTCACGGCTTTGTCGCCCCCTTGCGCGAAGAATCACGCCCGCCGTCGTGGCTGCTCATGCCGCAAACCTTCATGAACAGATCCGGGCAGTCTATTGTCGCGCTGGCGCACTTCTACCGCATCCTCCCGGATGAAATTCTCGTCATCCACGATGAGCTTGATCTTCCCCCAGGGCAGTTGCGCCTCAAATTCGGCGGCGGCCCCGGTGGGCACAACGGCCTCAAGGACGCTACCGCCCATCTTGGGGTTCCGGATTACTGGCGCTTGCGTATCGGCATCGGCCATCCCGGCGACCGCAACGAAGTGACCAACTACGTTCTCAAGCCCCCTCGGCAGGAAGAGCGGGATTCTATTTTCGAGGCCATCGACCGCGCGCTGGCCGTCTGGCCCTTATTGGCGCGTGGCGACTGGGAAAAAGCCGCGCAACGCCTGAATGCCCGTCCCAAGCCCCCGAAACCGGCTCCATCCCCGGAAACCCCCGCCCCCATTTCCGGCTCTGCCGACAATAAGGAAACCCCATGAGCCTCAAATGCGGCATCGTTGGCCTGCCCAACGTTGGAAAATCCACCCTTTTCAACGCCCTTACCAAGGCGGGGATTGACGCGGCCAACTATCCGTTCTGCACCATCGAACCCAACGTCGGCATCGTCGAAGTGCCCGACGCGCGCCTTACGCAACTGGCCGACATTGCCAAACCGCAAAAAATCCAGCCCGCCATCGTCGAGTTCGTCGACATCGCCGGGCTGGTTGCGGGCGCGTCCAAGGGGGAAGGGCTGGGCAACCAGTTCCTGGCCAATATCCGCGAAACCGACGCCATCGTGCACGTCGTCCGCTGCTTTGCCGACGAAAACGTCGTGCACGTCTCCGGCAACATCGACCCCATACGGGACATCGAAACCATCGACACCGAACTCGCGTTGGCCGATCTGGCGACCGTTGATAAGGCCATTACCCGCTACAAGCGCCCTGCCGGAGCGGGCGACAAGGAAGCCAAGGCCATACTTGCCGTGCTGGAAAAGTGCCTCGCCCAACTCGACGCCGGTGGCGCGGTGCGCGCCCTGGCGCTTGCCAGGGAAGAGCGAGCCCTCATCAAGCCGCTGTGCCTCATCACCGATAAACCCGTGCTCTACGCCGCCAACGTGGCCGAAGACGGATTCACCGGCAATCCCTATCTCGAAACCGTGCAACGGCGCGCGGCCGACGAGGGCGCGGAAACCGTCGCCCTGTGCGCCGCCATCGAAGCCGAGATTGCCGACCTCGACGACGCGGACAAAATGGACTTCCTTGAATCCATGAATCTTCACGAACCCGGCCTGGACCGCCTGATCCGCGCCGGTTACAAACTCCTTGGCCTGCAAACCTACTTTACGGTGGGGCCAAAGGAAGTACGCGCCTGGACGATCCACGTCGGCGACACCGCCCCCCAGGCTGCGGGCGTCATCCATACCGATTTCGAGCGCGGTTTCATCCGCGCGCAAACCATCACCTTCGAGGATTTCATCCACTACAAGGGCGAAGCGGGCGCGAAAGAAGCGGGCAAGATGCGCGCCGAAGGCAAGGACTACGTAGTGAAGGATGGGGATGTGATGAACTTTTTGTTCAACGTCTGAGCCTGTTCTCGGTCTATTCATGATCTCGCAGTTTTTCCAAATGATCTCAAGAAGATGACATGTTCTCTATCATGTTTGCTTCCCAAGACTCTTGGTAAAAACCGAAGAGAAAATCCCTTTCCTCCCGCTTGCGGGAGAGGGGGTCCCGAAGGGGTGGAAGTGGGTTCAGCGTCGCTACCCTGTGACCTCGGTCACGGTCAGCAGACACGCAAACGCTACAATGGCTTTTGTCTTCAACCTGACTCCTGAGGCCGATCATGGATTACGCTTCCCCGCGAGACCGCCGCCTGGACCGTCGCATTCCCATCGGGTGTTCCGCCCATATTCGCTTAAACGAAGGCGAAGAAGTCTCTGCGGAATGTATCGAGTTGAGCGTGAGTGGGATGACCTTACGCGCCAGCTACGTCCCCAGCGAAGGCGAAGTCGTTGAAGTCGTGATTGCTTCCCCCACAGACGACAAGATGGAACGCCCGCCGCTGGTGACGCACCTGCGCGTCACCCGATGCCACGCGCTTACCGGAGGGCAGTACGAAATCGGCGGTTCCACCGTCCGTATCGTCGGGTAAATCGGCTCGGCTTACCCAAGCTTTGCGCGGCGTAGCCGCCGCGCCATTGATGCGCTATGCTTTTAGCCTTTCCAGCACGACGCTGGAAAAGTCACCACACTACAAGAGGAGCATCAATATGTCGCGCGATTTTTCTGAAGTTTATCTCTACAATTTTGAAGATCTGAAGGTGGGTCAGACCGCATCCATCGCCCGCACCGTTTCCGAAGCCGACATCCTTGCTTTTGCCGGGGTCTCAGGGGACAGCAATCCCGTGCACGTCGATGAGGAATTTGCTGCCAGCACCATGTTCAAGGGGCGTATCGCCCACGGCATTCTCTCGGTTTCCTACATCTCGACCGTGATCGGCACCAAACTGCCCGGCCCCGGTACGATTTATCTCTCGCAGTCGGTGAAATTCAAGGCTCCGGTACGGATTGGCGATACTGTCGTTACTCGCGTCACCGTCACCGCCCTCGAAGCCGATAAACGGCGCGCAACGCTTTCTACCGTCTGCACGGTTGGCGATAACGAAGTTACTGTCGGCGAAGCGCAAATCCTGCTGCCGAAACGCTGATCTGATAGAGGGGGAATCAGGGGGAGAAACCCCCTGTTCCCCACGTAAAAGGCCACAAACCGGTTTCATTTTGCTGCTTGGGCAATCCCCAAAACACCTTCACGCCGAAAATTTTCGGGCTGTTCAGAGAATCCTTACGAAGAAATACCTTTCGCCCGTTCCAGCGCCTTCGCCAGATATTGCCCCGTATGGCTTTGCGCGCAGACGGCGACGGACTCCGGCGTGCCGGCACAGACGAGCGTGTCTCCGTCGTTGCCGCCTTCAGGACCGAGGTCGATGATCCAGTCTGCCGTTTTGATGACGTCGAGGTTGTGCTCGATGACGATGATGGTGTTTCCGTTGTCGCGCAAGCGGGTGAGGACGCGCAGCAAAAGTCAGGATCGGTCTTTTACTATGTAAAGAGCACAGAGGACTATGCATGCTTGTAGCATCTGTAATTCTGCATAAATCTGGTGCATAATCGACTCGGCTTGCATATGAGCTATTATGCCGTTAACAGTACTTACTACAAACCATATCCAAAGCCAAACAGAACCAACTAGACCATTCAACCAATCTAAGATTTTCTTCACGATGTTCCTCCTTTTTTGTTAAGAGGCAAGCCCTCTGAACATGCTCTGAGGGCTTCCAAGTTCTGCGCCGAGAACACGAACTTCCGTGTGTAGGCACTGCAATAGTTAGATGAAAGTGTCGGCAATCCAGTCACCAATTTTCTCTTTGATGGAAAATTTGCCTGATGAGGTATTATTTGATCTCTTCTGCGGTCAGACAGATCGGAAAAGCTCCGCTGATAACCGGATATGAGCACATGGCATTCAGTCTGCTGGTGTAGTAGGTCATGATGCAGTTTTCCGTAGTGCAAGCATTCCGTTGTGCAAGCCATTCTTTTTGGGTTTTACGCAAGTCTTGCTGTGCACTTTCTCCAATATTTGCGGCTTTCATATGTGAATAATTTTCAGATAACGCTCGGTCATACTTGGCAAGTAATGGATTACTGCAAATAGATTTTTCTACGAAATTTGCCGCTTTTTGGCAGTCAAAACTAGGGGTTGGCTGGACAAATGTTTTGAAGTCATTGTCTGATTTTATTTCAGTCGGAGTGTATGAATCGTTTTTCTGTTCAACTGAAGGAACAGATTTGCTCGTCTGATTTATGGTAGAAGAGTCATAAGGATTGATTTTTGGAGAAACGTCGCTTTCATGAAATGAACCGTCCCAAGAGAGTTCCCATTTATTGGAAGTCCCTTCAGCCAGCACGAAACGAACGCCTGTTTTATTTGAATTAAATACACGTGATAATGAAAACAGTGTGTTTTTATCATGACCTTTTGCGGTGATCATGTCCGCTGCCGCGTCATATTTAGCATCAAAAAATGGAATATAAGTCTCTTCCTTTATTCCAACTCCAACGATTAATGGTTTGCCTTGTACATTGTAGGCATTGATGAGGCCATCTGGATTCCCATCCAACATGTCACTTTTCCATCTCCCAGAAAAGTCTTGCATGAAAGATTGTAAAGTTTTTTCTTCCGACACAGGGGATGTAGGTTTGTATCCCTTCATTCGTTCTATCTGGGCATTATTTTCACCTCTTGCCAGTTCCTGCTGCATACTTGGATAATCAATATCGAGCAATTCGCGTACTTTTATAAGAGTGTGTGAGTTTTTCTGATCCGTCATCACCAAAGAAGCGGATAAATTGTTACTTCCCGCTTTATATGTGATAACAGTGATTTCTTCTGGTTTATCGGCATTACATAGTAAGTATACTGAAGATTTTTCAGTGTCCAGTTTTGATATTTTGCAACTGCTGGTGCCTGTATTATCAAAAACTGATGCGCGCATTAACACTCTATTGTTCTTCGTATCATGCCAAATTGTCACAGAAAACAAGTCTCCTTTCCATTCGCCATCCATATTTTTCATTAATGAATTTTTTCCGCATCCTGCAATAAATGTACAAACAATAACAAGAAAAACAGTTTGTACAATGGTATTGTTAAAATATGAGTGAATTTTGATGTTGGATATTTTCTCTAAAAAAAGTCTTGGCAAATCTATGATTCGCGCTTCTGCCATGCCGGTATTTTTTGATCGAACTGTAGAACAATAAGCTGATTTTTCACAGAATTCGTGCTTTTTTTCATTTTCGATGTATTCATGAACTGAGCTTGGACTCTTGCGACAACTTCCCTCATAGCCTGACAATCTGCAATACTTGTATTTACTACCCATCACAATCTCCTTAGTGACCAAGGCTGATTACGCTTTAGTGTCGTGATAAAACAAATGTTGAAGCAAACTCCGTAGATGTAAACATAGCATGACGCTGATGATTGTCAAGTGTCTGCAAAGCCTTCCCCTCCCGCCTGTCTCCCTGACCCTGCCAACTTACGCGAGGTTTTGGCATATTGGGTTCGGTTAAAACGAGTGAAAAAGGGCTGGTCACAGGAACGGTTGGCGTTGGAATGCGATCTTGATCGTACCTATGTTTCAGCCGTAGAGCGCTCGCGCTGGAACGTCTCACTCTCGAACATTGAGCGATTGGCTTTGGCGCTGGATGTCCCTGTTTGGGTTTTGCTCAAACCGCCGGAGTAGCCTGCCCTTACAGCATCTATTCACGCTAATCTATCCGGACTTTGCGCCCGCTCCAGCGCCTTCGCCAGATATTGCCCCGTATGGCTTTGCGCGCAGGCGGCGACGGATTCCGGTGTACCGGCACAGACGAGCGTGCCTCCGTCGTTGCCGCCTTCAGGGCCGAGGTCGATGATCCAGTCTGCCGTTTTGATGACGTCGAGATTGTGCTCGATGACGATGATGGTGTTTCCGTTGTCGCGCAAACGGGTCAGAACGCGCAACAGTAGTTCGATGTCCTGGAAATGCAGGCCGGTGGTCGGCTCGTCGAGGATGTAGAGCGTGCGCCCCGTGTCGCGTTTGGAGAGTTCGAGCGCGAGCTTGACCCGCTGCGCTTCGCCGCCGGACAGCGTGGTGGCGCTCTGGCCGAGGCGGATGTAGCCGAGTCCGACATCGGCCAGGGTTTCGAGCTTGCGCGCGATGATCGGCACGGCGGAGAAAAAGTCATGCGCCTGGTCGACGGTCATCTCCAGCACTTCGTAAATGTTGCGGCCCTTGTAACAGATTTCCAGCGTCTCGGCGTTGTAACGCTGGCTCCGGCAACGGTCGCAGGGGACATACATGTCGGGCAAAAAGTGCATTTCCACCTTGATCATGCCGTCGCCCTGGCAGGCTTCGCAGCGCCCCCCCCTCACGTTGAACGAGAAACGCCCCGGCCCATATCCGCGCGCCTTGGCTTCGGGTACGCCGGAGAAAAGTTCGCGGATGGGAGTCATCAGGCCGGTGTAGGTGGCGGGGTTGGAGCGCGGGGTGCGCCCGATTGGGGATTGATCGACGCAGATCACCTTGTCGAGCAGGTCAAGCCCGTGGATGTCTTTGTGCGGCGCGGCTTCGATATTTGCGCCGTTGAGTTGGCTGCTGGCTGCCGCGCTCAGGGTGTCGTTGATGAGCGTGGATTTGCCCGAACCTGAAACGCCGGTGACGCAAACGAAAAGCCCGATGGGGATGTCGACGTCGAGCCTTTTCAGGTTGTTGCCGCTCGCGCCGACGATGCGGATGAGGCGCGCGGCATCCATCGGGACGCGCCGCGTGGGCAGCGCAATCCTGCGTCGCCCTGCGAGCCATGCGCCGGTGACGGAGGCGGGGTTCTCGATGACCGCCTCGGGCGTGCCGCTGGCGATGACCTCTCCGCCGGTTTCGCCCGCGCCAGGGCCCATGTCGACGAGATGGTCGGCGGCGCGCATGGCCTCTTCGTCGTGTTCGACGACGATCACCGTGTTGCCGAGATCGCGCAACCGGCCCAGGGTTTCCATCAGGCGGCCATTGTCGCGCTGGTGCAGGCCGATGGAAGGTTCGTCGAGCACGTACATGACCCCGGTGAGTCCCGATCCGATCTGGCTTGCCAGCCGGATACGCTGCGCTTCTCCGCCGGAAAGGGTGTCGGCGGCGCGCTCCAGGCTTAGGTAGCCGAGGCCGACATTGTCCAGAAACCCTAGGCGCGCGGTGATTTCCCGGACGATTTTGTCGGCGATGAGCGCGCGTTGCCCTTCGAGTTGCAAGTCCTTGAAAAATGCCAGGCAGCGCGACAGCGGCAGGGCGGCGACCTTGGGCAGCGACAGGTTCCCAACCAGCACATGCCGGGCCGCCGGGGTCAGGCGCGCGCCGCCGCAGTCCGGGCAGGGGCGGCTGGCGCGGTATTTCAACAATTCTTCGCGCACCAGTACCGAGTCGGTATCGCGGAAACGCCGCTCCATGTTGGGGATGATTCCCTCGAACGGATGCGATTTCGTGACCGTGCGCCCCTTGTCGGAAAAATAAAGGAACGCGATGCGCTCATCTCCCGAGCCGTGGAGCACGGCCTCCCGCGCTTTTTTCGGCAGGCCGTTGAAGGGCGTCTCGGCATCGAACCCGTAATGCGCGGCCAGGCATTCGATCATCTGGAAATAAAACTGGTTGCGCCTGTCCCAACCCCGGATGGCTCCAGCGGCTAATGAAAGTTCCGGGTGGGCGACGACCCGTTGCGGGTCGAAAAACGCGATTTGCCCGAGGCCGTCGCAACGTGGGCATGCGCCCGCCGGGTTATTGAACGAGAACAGGCGCGGTTCCAGCGCGGGCAGGGCGAAGTCGCACACCGGGCAGGCAAAGCGGGCCGAAAACGGGTATTCCCTGCCGCCGTCCATTTCCACCGCGATTGCGCGACCGTCGCTGTACGCAAGCGCCGTCTCGAACGATTCGGCCAACCTGCCGCGCAGTTCGGGGCGCACACGCAGGCGGTCGATGACGATCTCGATCTCGTGGCGGCGGTTTTTGTTCAGCGGCGGTGGCTCGTCCAGGTCGACAATGGCACCGTCGATCCGCGCGCGCACGAAACCCTGCGCCGCGAGGCTGGCGAGCAATTCCTGCTGCTCGCCTTTCCGGCCTGTCAGTACCGGCGCGAGGATCATCACACGGGAATCGACAGGCAACGCCAATACCTGATCGACCATTTGCGTCACGCTTTGCGCGTCCAGCGTCCGGTCGGGGTGACGGGGGCAGTGCGGAGTCCCCGCGCGGGCATAGAGCAAGCGCAGGTAGTCATGGATTTCCGTGACGGTTCCGACCGTGGAGCGCGGATTGTGGCTGGCGGCCTTCTGCTCGATGGCGATGGACGGTGAGAGCCCTTCGATCAGGTCGACATCCGGCTTTTCCATCAGTTGCAGGAACTGGCGGGCGTAGGCGGAGAGGGATTCCACGTAGCGCCGCTGCCCCTCGGCGTAGAGCGTGTCGAACGCCAGCGACGACTTGCCCGAACCAGACAGGCCGGTTACGACCGTGAGCCGGTTGCGCGGCAGGTCGAGGCTGATGTTCTTCAGGTTATGGGTACGGGCACCGCGAATGTGGATTGAGTCCATGTCGGGATCGGCACGGCAGGTAAATTACGCACTATAAAAGAGAATCTGAATTCCCCGCAAACAAGAACCTGACTTGATATGGTTTCCTGTCCTGATACCATCGAATCATGATTTCCGACGCCTCTCTTTTCCTCCGCTGTGCCGAGCGGATCGCTCGGTCTTCCGGCCTGCTCATTGCTGCTGGCGCAGGGATGGGCGTTGATTCGGGGTTAGCCGATTTTCGGGGGCCTGAAGGGTTCTGGCGTGCTTATCCGCCTTTGCGGCAAGCAAGGCTGCGTTTCGAGGAAATCGCCAATCCACGGGCGTTTGCGCGCGATCCCGGCCTTGCCTGGGGGTTTTATGGGCATCGTCTGCAACACTACCGGGAAGCGGAGCCGCATCATGGTTTCACTATCCTGCGGGAAATTGCGGCGCGTTTGCCGGATGGAGCCTTCGTGTTTACCAGCAATGTGGATGGGCATTTCCAGAAAGCGGGCTTTGCCTACGAGACAATTTGCGAGGTGCACGGCTCGATCCATCACCTGCAATGCGCCACGCCCTGTTCGGACCGCATCTGGCCTGCGGAGGGGTTCGAGCCAGTTGTCGACCCTTCTACCTGCCGTCTTGCGCCGCCGTGGCCAAGCTGCCCGAATTGCGGCGAGTTGGCGCGGCCCAACATCCTGATGTTCAACGACTGGAACTGGCTGGAATGGCGTAGCGGTCGGCAGGAAGCGCGTTTTGCGGCTTGGTGCGAAGCGGCATCGAACCCCGTCGTGATCGAACTGGGCGCGGGCAAGTCCGTTGCCACGGTTCGCATGATGAGCGAGCGTAGCGGTTTCCCTCTCATCCGTATCAATCTGCGTGACTCGAAAGTTGTTTCCTCGCCGAAGCATATCGGTGTACCGATGGGGGCGCTCGCCGCACTCGAAGGCATCCGGTCGGCATTGGTGGAGACTGGTTTTTTACCTGCCGAAACGTAAGTCGGAGCATGGCGCGAAAACGCGCGTTCACCGCAGCTTGCGACTCATGTGCAGGGGAGGCCAGGGAGCAGTGCCGGACGGTGTTGCTCGCAGGTCAAAGGTTTTTCCAGTCCCGGCGTTTTTCTCTTGCATTCCCCGCCCTCGCGCATACACTACGCGCTTTTTAAAGCAGCCTTGGAGCGAAGCACAATGTCCATCAAATCCGACCGCTGGATTCGCCGCATGGCCGAACAGCACGGCATGATCGAGCCGTTCGAGCCGCATCTGGTGCGGGAGGTCGAGGGGCGCAAGATCGTCTCTTACGGCACGTCCAGTTACGGCTACGATATTCGCTGCGCCCCGGAGTTCAAGGTTTTTACCAACATCAATTCCACGGTCGTCGACCCCAAGGCGTTCGATCCCAAGTCTTTCGTGGAGATCGACGCCGAAGTCTGCATTATCCCGCCCAATTCCTTCGCGCTGGCGCGCACGGTCGAGTATTTCCGCATTCCGCGCAATGTACTTACGGTGTGCCTGGGTAAGAGCACCTATGCGCGTTGCGGCATCATCGTGAACGTGACTCCCTTCGAGCCGGAGTGGGAAGGCTTCGTTACACTGGAATTCTCGAACACGACTCCGCTGCCCGCCAAAATCTACGCGGGCGAGGGTTGCGCGCAGGTGCTGTTCTTCGAATCCGATGAAGTGTGCGAAACCTCGTATAAAGATCGCGGCGGCAAGTATCAGGGGCAGATTGGCGTTACTTTGCCGAAGATTTAAAGACACACAGAGGGCGGCATTGTCTGTCCGCCGGGGAAACCGAGATGCGATTCAACTTCCCGATCATCATCATTGACGAGGACTTCCGATCCGACAACGCTTCCGGGCTGGACATTCGCGCCCTGGTCGAAGCCATCGGGAAGGAAGACATGGACGTGCTGGGCGTGACCAGCTACGGCGACCTGACCGCATTCGCGCAGCAGCAAAGCCGAGCCTCGGCCTTCATCCTGTCCATCGACGACGATGAATTCACTTCGCGCGAGGCTGCGGACAAGGCCATCGACGATTTGCGCGCGTTCGTCGAGGCTATCCGCCGCCGCAATACCGACATCCCTATCTTCCTCTACGGCGAAACCCGCACCGCCCGGCATATTCCGAACGATGTGCTGCGCGAGTTGCACGGCTTCATCCACATGTTCGAGGACACGCCGGAGTTCATCGCCCGCTACGTGGTGCGGGAGGCCAAGCATTATCTCGATTCGCTGCCGCCGCCGTTTTTCCGCGCGCTAACCCATTACGCCGCCGACAGTTCCTATTCCTGGCACTGCCCCGGGCACTCGGGCGGCGTCGCTTTCCTGAAAAGCCCGGTCGGGCAGATGTTCCACCAGTTTTTCGGCGAGAACATGTTGCGCGCCGATGTGTGCAACGCGGTCGACGAACTCGGTCAATTACTCGATCACACCGGCCCGGTAGCGGCTTCCGAGCGCAACGCGGCGCGTATCTTTAATTGCGACCATCTTTATTTCGTTACCAACGGCACGTCGACATCGAACAAGATGGTGTGGCATACGGCGGTCGCACCCGGCGACATCGTGGTGGTGGATCGCAACTGCCATAAATCGGTGCTGCATTCTATTGTCATGACCGGCGCAGTTCCGGTTTTCCTGACTCCGACCCGCAATCACTACGGCATCATCGGCCCGATTCCGCTGGAAGAATTCCGCATTGAAAACATCCAAAAGAAGATCGAAGCCAACCCCTTTGCGCGTGAGGCAAAGAATAAGAAACCGCGCATCCTGACCATTACGCAGTCGACTTACGACGGGGTGATCTACAACGTCGAGACCATCAAGCAGATGCTCGACGGTCACATCGACACCCTGCATTTCGACGAAGCCTGGTTGCCGCATGCGGCCTTCCACGACTTCTACGGCGATTATCACGCCATAGGCGAAGGGCGTCCGCGATGCCGGGATTCGATGGTTTTCTCTACCCAATCGACCCACAAGTTGCTCGCCGGATTGTCGCAGGCCTCCCAAATCCTTGTGCAAAATTCAGAGACCCGTCAACTCGACCGCGACATCTTCAATGAAGCCTATTTGATGCACACATCGACTTCGCCGCAGTACGCGATTATCGCGTCCTGCGACGTGGCAGCGGCGATGATGGAAGCGCCCGGCGGGACGGCGCTGGTCAATGAGTCGCTGGCCGAAGCCATCGAGTTCCGCCGCGCCATGCGGAAAGTGGGCGGCGACTATGGCATGAATGACTGGTGGTTTCAGGTTTGGGGTTCGGATCATCTCGACGACGACAGCTTGCTCAACCAAGAGGATTGGATGCTGCGCGCCAACGAACGCTGGCACGGTTTCGGCGACCTTGCGCCGGGGTTCAATATGCTCGACCCGATCAAGGCCACCATCATCACGCCGGGGCTCGATGTCGATGGCGACTTTGCCGACCATGCCGGCATCCCGGCCGCAATCGTCACCAAGTATCTGGCCGAACACGGCATCATCGTTGAAAAAACCGGGCTGTATTCGTTCTTCATCATGTTTACCATCGGCATCACCAAAGGCCGCTGGAATACGATGCTCACAGAGTTGCAGCAATTCAAGGACGACTACGACAGCAATCAACCGCTATGGCGCGTGATGCCCGAATTCATCGCGCGGCATCCGAAATATGAGCGGGTCGGCCTCAAAGAGTTGTGTGACGAGATACACCAGTTCTACAAGAAGCACGATGTCGCGCGCCTGACCACCGAGATGTATCTCTCCGACATGACTCCGGTCATGAAGCCTGCTGATGCCTTTGCCCGCATGGCACACCGCGAAATCGAGCGGGTGAGGCTCGACGATCTGGAAGGGCGGGTGACGGCAATGCTGGTGACGCCCTATCCGCCGGGTATCCCGCTGCTCATTCCGGGCGAGCGTTTCAACGCCATCATCGTTCGCTACCTTGCCTTTGCGCGCGACTTCAACGCCGCATTCCCCGGTTTCGAGACGGACATTCACGGGTTGGTGAAAGGGGAGGATGGCAGGTATTACGTCGACTGCGTAAGGGACGGTTAGGGCGTAATGTTTTCGGCAGGTTCGTATTGATAACCGAAAACTTCCAGCAGGGAAGCTGTCTCGAACAGCGGCAATCCCATGATGCCGGAGTAGCTGCCACGGATTTCCGTGATGAAGGCCGCCGCGCGGCCCTGTATGCCGTAGGCTCCCGCTTTGTCCATCGGCTCGCCAGTCGCAATGTAGCGGCGGATGTCGTCCTGGGTGAGTGGGCGGAATGTTACTTCGCTTACTGAGAGGCGCGATTGGGTGCGCCTGCCGTTGCTGATTGCGATAGCGGTCAGGACGTGGTGGCTGCGACCGGAGAGACGCCAAAGAATGGCGTTTGCGTCGTCGGCGTCGACAGGTTTGCCGATGATGCAGCCATCGATATTGATTACGGTATCGGCTGCCAACACAGGATGGCGCGGTAGTCCGCGCCAGAGCGACCGTCGCATGCCGGCATGTGCTTTGCTGAGTGCCACGCGCTCAACGTAGCGCTCAGGAGATTCGCCCAGAAGCGGCGTTTCGTCGACATCGACGTCCAGGCCGCGTTCGCCGGAGCGAAAAGCCAGCACGTCGAACTGTACGCCGATCTGGTGCAGCAGATCACGGCGGCGAGGGCTGGAAGAGGCAAGATAGATGCTGGAAAGAGTCGCTGGTGCGATTGACACTTCTCTCATCTCTTACTCACGATGATAGGGATGGTGGCGCGTGATGCTCCATGCCCGGTAGAGCGCTTCGGCAAGCAACGGGCGCACGAGCGCGTGGGGCAGGGTGAGGCTGGAAAGCCGGATGGATTCATGCGCGAGTGCCTTGAACGCCGGGGCGAGGCCATCCGGCCCGCCGATGATGAAAGCGATATCCTCGCCGCCGCCACGCCATTCTTCAAGGCGACGCGCCAGCGCCATGCTGGTGAAATCAGTACCACGTTCATCGAGGACCACCCTGCGGCAACGCGGCGGCAGGGCGGCTTCGATGCGGGCTGCTTCGGCTTCCATCATCATCAGCGGCGTTTTCCCTGCGTTGCGCGCTTCGGCTTTGACCTCGATCAGTTCAAGCGGCAACTCACGCGGCATGCGGCGGGCGAAGTCATCGAAACCGGCTTGAGTCCAGGCGGGCATGCGATGGCCGACGGCGACGACGACAAGCCTCACGTTTCATGCTCCTGCGGTGTTCGTGGCGGTGCGGTGGGGCAGGGCGGTTGTCCAGAGTTCTTCGAGACGGTAATAGGCGCGGATGGCGGGCTGCATGACATGAACCACGATTTCACCCAGATCGACCAGCACCCACTCGCCGTTCTCCTCGCCTTCGATGCCGAGCGGCTTGATTCCCGCCGAGTACGCGCGATCCAGAACATTGTGCGCGAGCGCCCGTGTCTGTCGGCCGGAATCGCCGCTGGCAACGATGATGCGCTCAAATTGTGAGGTGAGGCGGGAAGTGTCGATGACTTCGATGTCACGCGCTTTGATGTCCTCAAGGGCGTTGATGACGATCTGTTCCAGGTCGGATATGTTCATTCTTCATTCATGCTGTGGATGAAAGGGGTTGTAAAGGCTGATATTACCGCTTGGCCGGGTTTCTATAAGGCACCGCTACGTTTGAAGTCCAGATAGCGGTTGACCAGCGCGATCGGCAGCGCCGTTGGAGTGACGTCGAGCACATGTGCACCACTGCGTCTCAGTCGTTCAATGGCAGCAGAGCGGATGCCGATGTATTGTAGCGCGGCAGCGGCTTCGAGCGCAGCCTCGAACGTGTTGCGCGGTTTCTCGATCAGATGTTGCACGGCAGTTTCGCGCAGGCTGGCCAGCAATACTAGATGGCGACGGCGCAGCACTGCGATGGCATCGCGTAGTTCCTCATCGTCTTCGTCGCGCAGATTGGTCAGGATCAGCACGAGCGAGCGTTTGCGTACGGTTTGCGCGATGTGCGTGGCTGCGCTACGGTAATCGGGCGAGTTGCTGCCCGGTTCCAGGTCGAAGAGCCGCTCCATCAGAACATTCAATGTGGCATGGCCCTTACGCGCGGGAATCAGGCGGGTGTCGTGGCCGAAACTCATGCAGCCAACGGCATCGCCCTGCCGCAAGGCAACGTGAGCGAGCAGCAATAGCGCGTTGAGTGCCTCGTCGAAATGTGACAGCGCCCCTTCTTCCCTGGCGCGCATGCGGTTGCCGCAATCGAGCAGGAACATGATCTGTTGGTCGCGTTCGTCCTGGTATTCGCGGGAAGTCAGTTTATTGACGCGGGCAGTGGCTTTCCAGTCAATCTGGCGCGGCGTATCGCCTTCGCGGTATTCGCGCAACTGGTGGAAAGACATCCCTTCGCCACGGCGGCGGCGCTGGCGCACGCCGATTTGGCTCAGGTGATTATCGGTAGCGAGCAGGGCGTATTTGGCTATGGCGGCAAAATTGGGATAGACGCGTGCACGATGCGGCGCATCAATGAACACGCGGCGGCGCAGGAGGCCGAACGGGGAATCGACCAGTGCCTCGATACCGGCGAAAGAATGCTCGCCGCGCGCCGTGAAGCGCAAGCGGTAGGGTGCCTTGGCGCGGGTTTGCGGCGCGAGGGTAAAGGTAAATGGCAAACCCTCCATCTCGCAGGCCGATGGATAATGGTCGAAAATGCGGATGACGCTCTTTCGAGGCAGTGGATTGTCGATCTCAAGCAGGACTTCGTGCCAAGCGCCGACCGGCAGGGAATGAGCCGCCTTGCGGGCGATGCGCGGTGGTGTTTTACGCCACGCTTGCCAGCCATCCAGCGCAACGAGCAGCAAAAGCACGATGCCGCCAGCCGCCCAGGGCGTGACCAGTTCCGGCCAGAAGGAGGCAAGCACGGCCCAGGCCAACCATCCGGCAAGGAGCCAGAACAGGCGGGGAGCAGGTCTCATTGGCGCGGCGCTTCGACGTGTTCGAGCAGGGCATTGAGCAACTGGTCGGCTTTGCGGCCTTCCATTTCGAAATCCGGTGATAGGGTGACGCGGTGACGCAACGCGGGTAGCGCGACGGTTTTGATGTCATCCGGGGTGACAAAATCGCGCTCGGCCAGCACGGCGGCAGCCCGGGCCGCGCGGATCAGCGCAATCGAGCCACGCGGCCCCGCGCCGATCAGGAAGCCCGTCCAATCGCGCGTAGCCCTTACTATGCGTGTAGCATAATCGGCGATGCGCGAGTCAACGGTGATCTGTGCCGTAATTTGCTGGATTGACGCAATCGCCTGTGGCGAAATGATGGTCTGTACGGCAGCGACATTGAGGGCATCGCCAACCTGGTTGCGTGTGACTGTCTCAAGCATGCGCCGCTCTTCGTCGAACGTCGGGTAGTCGATGAGCACCTTGAACAGAAAGCGGTCGAGTTGCGCTTCCGGCAGCGGATAAGTGCCTTCCTGTTCAATCGGGTTCTGTGTCGCCATGACCATGAACGGGCGCGGCAGGGCATACGCCTCGCCTTCGATGGTGACTTGTTGTTCCTGCATGGCTTCGAGCAGTGCGGCCTGGGTTTTGGCTGGCGCGCGGTTGATTTCATCGGCCAGCAGCAGGTGAGCGAATACCGGGCCGCGGCGGATTCTGAATTCCTGCGCCTTGAAATCGTAAAGCGCATGGCCGGTGACATCCGATGGCATCAGGTCGGGCGTAAACTGGATACGCGAAAAGCTGCCGTTGAAAGTTTGCGCCAGCGCGCGGAAAAGCAGGGTTTTTCCCAAGCCCGGAACCCCTTCGATCAGCACATGCCCGCCAGCGAACAGGGCAATTAGCGTGTGATGCAACGCGGCTTCCTGGCCGATCAGCGCACGGCTGATCTCTTCTCTCACGCGTTGCGCGAGGCGATAGATTTTTTCCAGATTCTCCTGCATGGCAATCATAGGGGCTGGAGGTTCCGGGGTAGGCATGTTTTGAGCAGAGGTGTCGTTCATAGTTTATTCCGAAGGATGTCTAAAAGCTGTGAGTCGGCGGCAAACTGGTTTTCGTTGCGGGGGAGGCTGGTGTCGAGCAGATGTCCGACAGCATGTTCAGTCAGGCTGGAGAATTGCGGAATCCGGGTTTCGTGCACGAAAAGGACGATCTGTCGATTCAACTCCGGTACGGATAACCGGCTCCAATGAGGATGGCGCAGGTAAGCCCGTTTATAAAAATCGTCGCAAAGTATCCGGTAAAGCGCTTGCCCCTGTTTGCAGCGCCATAAATAACGCGCGCTGGCAGCTACATGTTCGACGATACTGCGGCGTACGACAGAACGGGCAGGCAGCAAGGGGCCAAAACGCCGCGAGATCATCCACAGCCAGGCGATCAACAGCAGGGCGGCGGCAATGAGAACCGCCCCGGCATAGTCGACGAGCCAGCGCCAGAGCGCAGGTACGTCGGTACCGTGAACAAACCAGATGTCCTGGCCTTTCGCCAATGAAACCAGATAGGCAAAAAGTGCAGCGTGATCGTCGTTGCCAATCGCGCCATTGTTGATGAAATCGAGATTGGCAAGAACCGTAACGCGCCCTTCGCCATATTTATAGCTGAGGCCATAGTCGCCTTTATTTTTGTGCTTTCTTGCGTTTGCGGATGGGTCCGAAATCCGCCAATCGCTGTTTCCATCAATGTCTTCAAGCCGCCATTGCGAATCGAAACCGGCTTTCAGACGGGTCCCGTCGGGCAATTCGATGATTTGGGGCTTCAGTGCCGGGTGGATGATTTGCCGCAGCAGATAGGAGTAGGGTTCGGAAGCACCATCCGGATTGCGTGGATACTGTTCTGGTTCAGCAGAAGGTTCCCCGGTTGCGGGTAGCTGTTGTTTACTATCGCTTTCAGGAAAGTACTTGACGGAGATTCCAAATGAGTCCAGCAACGGATCTTGATCCGTTTTATTTCTTTTGCGCTTCATGTGGCGTATATCTTGGCTCTGATATTGCGGGGAAACGAGCAGGTGGCCGCCCTTTTTTGCAACCCAGTCCAGTAATGCACCGTTTTGCTCCGGCGTAAGCCGGTCGCGCGGCGCGGTAAATACCAGCGTGGTGCCGGATAAGGGAGGCTTGGTGTAAGCGGAAACATAGCGCGCGGTCGCGCCGTAACGCTCGGACAGCCGACCGGCGGCGAGCAATGGGTTACGCGCCGCGGATCCTTGAAAACCGACGGTTATTTTCTCTTCGACGTATTCGACGCTATTGAAGATCCACAGGCAAAGTGCCAGTAAAAGCAATAACGGCAGCCAACTGATGAGTTTCCAGACGGATATTTTCATGCCGCTGCTTCTCCGGCTTGCCGAAGACGGCCGAATCCCGCCAGCAGGTCGATGATGTCCGCAGGCGGTCTGTGCGCGTAGGCCAAACGGAGCCAGGCGCGCGCGATATTGCCAAAATCGTCCTTGAGAGAAGGCATGGCTCTGCCGACGAGCAGACGTATTTCTTCTTCCGTGGCACCTTGCGGCAGATCGACCCGGTGGTACGTCGTCAACAGTTCGATTGCCCCGCGATAAAGCAAGCTCAACGCTTTGTCTTTTTTGCCTTCCTCCCAACAGCGTTCGGTTGCCGTGACGATGTCTTCCGGTAGCGTTTCGCTGAATTCAAGGGCACTGTCGGTCTGCTGAACCGGGGGCAATGAGCCAGCGCGGGAACGCCGCCAGCCGAAAAAAGGCAGCCAGTGTTTTGCATAGATCATCAGCAATACGATCAGACCGAATACCAGCAACCACAAAACAACTTGCCCGAACTTGGCAAAAGGACTGCTCCCTTCGGGCAATTCGCGGAGATCGTTTTTATTGTTACGAAGGAGTTTTTCGAGCCATTTAAAAAAAGTATCAAAAAAACTTTTTTTCTTATCGGTGGGTGACGTTTTTAATTTCGGTACTTTGATGGTTTGGGTTCGGTCGAATTCAGGCTCTGCAAGGACGGCGTCGATGGCTTTTCGCGCCTCGGTGACATAAGCCGGGCCGGCTTGACTGGAGACTGATACCGGAAGCGGTGCGTCGATCGTTTGTGCAGATATCGAGCCGGATAAAAGCAGGCCGGATAGCAGGCAGGTATTGAGGCATCGCGGGATGAACGAAGCAAATGGCTTCATGGCTGGGTTTGCTGCGCTTCAAGGCGGGCGGCCAGTGTACGAAAACCCAACTCGATGTCCCAACCTTCGAGTTCGGTGCGCTGATTGAGATATAGCATGAACCCGGCCGCGACGTAAAACGGTTCGATGATGCTGACCGCGAGCAGGTAGCAGAAGCCATAGATTGCTTCGAACCAGGACGATGCCTTATTGTCAGTCAAAAAATCTAAAATCGAGTCCGGGTGCGTCGGGATGAATTCAGGCGGCAGCATCATGAAGAGAAGGCCCAGCATGCCGAATAACAGGATCATTTCAAAAATGCTGCACACAAAAATCAGCCGGATGGCCCCGCGCCCTTTCAACGCGGACAGGCGCTTGCTGCGAACCTGTCCGGTGACGCCTTCAAGTTGCCATATTGGCAGCTTGAAACTGCGCCGGGGCGTGAAGCGCCCCCAGGTCAAGGCGCGAAACAGGCCGGAGTGCCACAACAAGCCTGGGATGGCGCGTAGGGTACCGCGCCAGTCGACTGTTTCGCCGAAAACGGCGCGGCTCAGGACGTGCAGAATCACCCGATCGTAAAGCGGCTTCAGCCACCATAGCAGGAGCAAGTCGTACCTGCCGCCGCCGTTGCGGTTCAGATAAAGCAGCAGTTCCAAAAAAACAACCGGAAGTATGACGACGAGCCAGGCTGCGTACAGATTTCGCCAATATTTCTGCACCAGCGCCAAACCGAGGTCGACCGCTTCCCAGTGCGCGCGCGCGCGGATTTTGACGGTCAGGGCATCAGGGCGCACGGCGTGCCCCCATGAACAGGAAGTAAGCGGCAACCAGTACCCAAAGCAATCCACCAACGATGAATTTTCCTGTGGGCGGCAAATAGGTGCCGGAAGACCAGAAGGCTTCGATGAATGCAGCAATCAGCAGCATGGCCGTGGCACCGAAGACGATTCGCACTGCAGGGTTCGCTGCGTGAGCCAGCGCCTCGCTGCGCCGCCGCCGTCCTGGCGAAATCAGCGCGCGACCAAGCAGCAGGCCAGCCATACCGCAAAGCACGATAGCGGTTAGTTCAAAAGCACCATGCGCGATGACGAACTGGAAAAAGCGCTCAGCCGATCCCTGATGGATCAGGTGCGCCGAAACTGCGCCGAAAATCAGACCATTCAAGCTCAGAAAGAAAAGTGTGCCCAATCCAAACAGGATGCCGGAAGCAAAGCATTGAAAACCGATTGAAATATTATTGCGGACATAAAAACCGAGCATCTTGAAGTTTTGGTCGGCAGCACGCCCCGAACCGGTTTCTGGTTCAATCGCGCCACCGGCACGGTACATTTCTTCCAACTCGCGCACATTATCGTGGTTGAGGAGGCTGTAGACCATTTCCGGCTGGAAGTGAACCAACAGGCCCATGAGCAGAGCTGGCAGGTAAAGTAGCGCGCTGGCAAACCAGAATAGGCGCGCGTGTTCGCGGATCAGTGTGGGAAAATCATGAACGGCGAACTGGGCGATATTGTGCAGCAGACGGGAACGCGCACTGTAAAACGCCTGGTGTCCGGACAGCGTAAGGCGGTCGAGTCGGTCGATCAATGCAGATGGATAATGCCTTTCGCGCGCCAGGGCCAGATGCAGGCAAACCCGACGGTATAGCGAAGGAAAAACGGTTTGATCCACCGTTTGTTCCTCCGTGCGATTCATGCCTGAATCGTCTGGCATCTCCGGGTAGTATTTTCGATGGCTCCGTTTGGCTGATCCGCGTCCGGAACGTGCGGCGATCAGTGCTTCGAGTTGTTCCCATTCCTGTTCGTGACGACGGGTGAATTCATTGGGCGTCATGAAGGTTCACGCTCCCCGACGATATGCTGCGCGTAGCCGATCAGGGAAACCACGTCAGTGTGGAGCGTGGCATGGGTGTGTTGACCGTTTGTGGAGTCGAGAATCCGTGCCAGTTCTTGTGCGCGGTCCCATGTTAGCCGGGGAACTCTGGCGGCAAAAGCAACGATCAGTTGCTGTTCGGGCGAAGAAAGCCCGATTGGGAGTGGCAATGCTCGCCCCGGCGGGAGTTTTTGCGGCACCCTGGGTTTGCTTCGATGGACGACAATGGTTTTCGCCACGATGTCGCCCAGCCGCTTGAAGTCACGGTTCAGAAGCACCGAACACAGCCCAAAGGCGTAAAACGACGGCAAAAAATCAACGGTACGCAGCAAATTGCGAACCACGGAAGCCGACCAGCCGACCGGTACGCCGTCGTCCTGCAAGACGGCCAAACCCAATGCTTGTTTTCCCGGTGTCGCCCCTTGCGCGTAGACCTCGAACAACACCGGATAAAACCACTCAAGCAGAAAAATGCCGATCAACCAGATACCGAGGCCGAAATTGCCGAATCGAACAAAAAATATAAATGACACCAACCAGACAACGGCACGGATGAAAGAATCAAGCAAATAGGCCAACGCGCGCGGCACCGGCCCGGCCAAGCGCAAGCGGATGTTCACGCCTTCTGGGGTTTCGATGGTTCGGACGGTATCGAGCATCGAGCAAGGGGGTATGGCTTACATGGAAACTATGCTTTGATGAGCGCGGCAGGACGATTATCCATAATGATGCCTTAAAAAAATGCTCCGATCTTACCGAAAATTATTCAATTTTGTACAGCCCTGAGGCACGGGGGAGCCGTTTCATGCCGTATCGCGACTCCGAAAATAATTTGCGCGCGCCAGAGAAACTTCAGCCCGAACCGGCCAGATGAAAAAAGGTTTCAAGGTCTTTGTGAATCTTCTCGGAAAGCATGCCTCTTCTCAGCTTGTCTGACACTTGCACGGAGTAACGGCACTGTTGGCCGCCGTGCTGGGCGATGTTGTGGGCGAGTTCTTCCTTGAAATTGGCGTAAGTGTAGGGCTGGTTACTGTTTATCTGTTTGATGCCGGGTATGGCTCGCGCGCTGTTTTCTCGCCCAGGCGGCCAGGCGGGCTTGACTGTGACGTTGACGTTGTTGATGTTGGTGGAGCCAGAGCGCGGCAATGATAATTCAATGGAGAGAAGGAGTTGAGCCCTGCCCGCGCTGTCGAACCAGCAAGGCGGGGTAGCTCTGTCGCCATGCCCTTCCAGGCGGGCGCGCAAAAAAGCAATTTGCGCGCGCAGGGCGCTGTTCCCGCCGTCCGTTGCGCGTGATGCGCTTCCTCCACCGATTGCTCTGCTTGTGGCTGATTCGGCCAGCAGTGATTTGAACGATTGCGAGTCGGTAAGCAACCATTGTTCCCACGCAGGGTCTTGTCCTGGTACGAGTGGCAGGCCGAGTTCCCTTTCGACCAGGGTTTCGATGTTCCTTTTGAAATAAACGGCTGCTAACGCCCTGGAGATGATCTCGCTGTCGGTGAGTTTATCTGCGCTGGGCGTCGTTGACAGAAATTCCTGCTCCAACCGGGCGTGCAGTTCGAGCGCTGAAACCAGCAGTTCTGCGCTCGTCCCGTCCAGAACGGGGGTCCTGCTTGTCTGCGTCAGTACTTTCCTGGCTTCGTTTAACCCCATCAGTTGCGCGCCGAGTTCCTGTATCCGTTTTTTCGCGGTAGCGAGCTCGGTTTCCATTTTTGCCTTGTCGAGCAGGGCGCGGATGACCTCATTGGCGTTGATGCCTTCCTCCGAGAGTTGGTCTTGAAGTTCCTGCCGGGCGACTTCAAACGCTTCCTGCTGTGCAAGGGGTAAGGCACCTTCCTGCTGCTGATCCAGGCGGACGAGCGTCTCCGTGCGTACCATGCTCGTGTCGGTATACATCCGGCTGAATACGATCAGCAGGAAGAAAATGAAAATGAACGCGATTCCGATCAGGGAAAACCTGAAAACGCTGTCGTTGCCTCTATACATCGGTCGCCCGTCTCAAAATAAATCGCCTGTCAGTCCGTTACTGCCTGTCAGTTGCGCCGCCACTCGCCTGTTCCTGGAAATATCGGCGCATCGCCAGGAGTGCTTGCTTGATAAGCGAGAGTTCCTTGTTCGATTGCTGGATTTGTTCGGATAACAGACGGGCTTGCTCTTGGAACGCGGATGACATTTCTTCTTGCTGGGAGCGGTTGATTTCGATGATCTGTTCCTGCTGCAAGCGGCTGGCCTCGATAATCTGCTTCACGGCCTGGTTTTGCGCCATGATGACAGAAGAGATGTCGCTGTACTGTTTCTGGCTGGTATCGAGTTGTTGAGTCAAGGCTTTGCTCTGCGTAATGACTGTGGCGGACATTTCGGTTTGCTGGACGCGGCCAGCTTCGATGGCCTGTCCCTGCTTGAGCATTGCGGCAGAGGCTTCAGCGTATTGCTTCTGGCTGGTTTCGATGTGCTGCGTCAGCGCCCGGTTCTGGGACATGATCGTGCTGGAGATGTCGGCCTGCTGCTTGCGGTTGTTCTCGATCTGTTGAGCCAGGGACTGGCTTTGGGAGATGACGGCCTCCGATATGTCGGTATATCGCTTCTGAGTGGCATCGATGTGCGCGATCAGCCCGTCGTATTGTTTCTGGCTGATTTCGATCTGGCCGGTCAGCGCCTCGCCTTGGGCGGCGAGCGAGGCTTCCATGCCCCGGTACTGTTTTTGCGCCGTGTCGATGTATTGGGCCAAAGTTTGTCCCTGAGCGAGTATCTCGGCCGATATTTCGCCCTGTTGCCCTTGGGATGCCTCGATGGCCTGGCTCTGGGCAATGACTGCGGCGGATACGGCATCGTAGTGTTTTTTGCTGTCTTCGATCTGGCTGGACAGCACCTGGCCCTGCGTTGCGATGGCGGCAATCATTTCGGTCTGCTGTTTATGGCTGTCATCGAGATACTGCGCCAGCGCGCGGGATTGGGAGATGGCCGAGGCGGACATTTCTTCATGCTGCCTACGGGCAGTTTCGGCGTTTTCGGCCAGGGCATTGCCTTGGGCAAGGAGCGTTTCTGACAGTTCGTCGTAGTGTTTCCTGCTGTTTTCGACGTGCTGGAGCAGAGCATCGCTTTGCGCGGTAATGGCGCTCAGGGTTTCGGTGTACTGATGCTGGTTGGTCTCGGCCTGTTTGGTCATGGCATGGCTTTGGGCGACGACCACGCTTGAGATGTCGGAATACTGGCTGCGGCTGTCCTCGACGAACTGCTTGAGCGCCTGGCTCTGGGTGGCGAAGGCGGCTGAAACGTCGGCATGCTGCTGACGGGAGAGTTCGATGTTCCGGGATAGCGCTTCGGTCTGGGTGACGATGACGGTGGAGACGTCGGCATACTGCTTCTGGTTGGTTTCGACGTACTGAACCAGGGCTTCGGATTGCGCGATGACCGCTGCCGAGGCTTCGGCATGCTGCCTTTTGTTGCTTTCGACAAATTGCGTGAGTATTTCGTGCTGCCGCTGGTCGGCTTCGATCTGCCGAGCCAGCGCCTGTCCCTGAGCGACGACCGAAGACGACAGTTCGGCGTATTGCTCACGGCTCATGTCGACATGCGCCCTGAGAGTTTCGCTTTGCGAGGCGGTCGCTGCCGAGGCATCGAGCAGTTGCTTCTGGCTGGTTTCGACGTATTGAATCAACGTCTGAGCCTGAGCCGTGGCTGCGTTCGTCAGATCGGCCTGTTGTTTGCCCTGGGCGATCACCGTGGCGGACAGTTCCGCGAACTGCTCACGGCTTACGTCGACCTGCTGTGCAAGCGATTCGCTCTGCGAGGCGATGGCGGCCGAGGCTTCGAGCTGTTGTTTCTGGCTGGCCTCGACGTAGCGAGCCAGCGCCTGGGTATGGGAGATGACAGCAGACGAGATTTCATTGTATTGCTTATGGCTGCTCTCGGTCTGGCGCTCCAGGATTTGAGCCTGGGTCTGGACTGCGGCTGTTATCTGAGCTTGCTGCTCAATATTTTGAGCCAGTGCTTTGCCCTGGGTGGAAATTTCGGTCAGAACCGCGCCGTGCTGTTGCTGGCCGCTTTCGATGAACCTGTTCAGCGCCTCGCCCTGGGCGGTGACTGCGCCGGATACCTCGGCATAGTGCTGAGTGTTGGCGTCGATGTGCTTGGCCAGCGCCTCGGTTTGCGTGGTGAACGCGGAGGCCGCTTCCGACTGCTGTTGTCGATTGTTTTCGAGGGATTCGGTCAAGGCGCGGCTCTGGGCAATCGCCATTTCGGACAATTCGGCCTGCTGTTTCCGGGACAGGTCGATCTGCTGCGTCAACGCCTCGGTCTGAGCGGAAACGGCGGATGAAAGCCGTGTCTGCTGCTCGATGTTTTGAGACAGCGCCTCGCTTTGGGCCAGCACCGTGGCCGATGTGTCGGCAAATTGCTTGCGGCTGGCTTCGATCTGTTCGGCCAGGGCTGCCCCCTGAGCGGTGAGCGCGGTTGTCATCTCGGACTGCTGTTGCTGGCTGGCGGTGACGTAGCGGGAAACTTCCCTGGCCTGGGTCGTTACCGTTTCCGACATTTCGGTGTATTGCTTGCCGCTGCTCTCGACATGCTTGTTCAGCGATTCGCCCAAGGTCTTGATCGAGGCGATCATCGCGCTTTGCTGCTGCTGGCTGACTTGCACGTACTTGCTCAACACATCGGTTTGGGTCACGACCGCGCCCGACAGTTGATCGACGTTGTCCTGCGCGGAATTCAGGGATTGGGCAATGGCTTCCATCGTTTCAGCCTGCCCCCTGGAATTCACGAGGATGGTTTCCTGCTCCTTGGCCAGTTTGATGACATGGCCCAGCGCGTCCCCGATCTCGGTGGATCGTTCGCGTACTTCGGCCAGGGCAGGGCGGAGGCTGTTGAGGGAGGTAGCGACGTTTTCGGTCAGGGACATCAGGTCCTGCGTTGTTTGCGCGATGCTGATACCAAGGTTGCCTACCGGTTTTTGGAGCGCGCTGACGAAGTAGTCGTCGGGGAGCACGATACCTTCCCTCAGCCGCTTCTCGACCGCATCCGTGTAGTTGTTTATGGAATTGGCCAGCTTCTTTCCAGCCACGTCGATGTTGGTCATGGAACGGGTGACCGTATCCCTGTTCGATTGCGTCAGCTCAGTGAGGGAATTGGTGATGCCTTTGATGCTTTTCTCGGCTACGCTCGTGACGTTGAGGGAGAATTCCGTCACTGCCGTATCGGCGCTCTTGGAGATGCGCGTGACCGCGTCGCGGGAGGCGTCTCCGAGTTGGGTGCTGAAATTCTGCATGTTCGCCAGCGCCTCGTTCAACTGACGGTACAGCTTGCGCGCGGCAGTGATGGCGTTTTCTTCGGCATTGTCCATTGCGTCTACGAGATTGGGCTTGAAGCCGACGTAGTAGAGCCGGGTAATGAGGCCGGCGACGGTACTGACCAGAGCGACCCCGAATCTTTGCGCGATGGTGGCCCACTGCATGGAGGAGTCCTGCATGTCGTACAGGCAGGCGGAAAGCGAGACGATGGTAGCGATGAAGCCGAGGTAATAGCACGAATCGCCGAAGTTCTCGTTTGAAAGTTCCCGCTGGCGGGTCGTCACTCCCAGTCCGGTGTAAAGGGCTAAAACCCCCAGCGGAACGATCAGCCAGAACCAGGGTTCGGATAAGCCGAGAGACACGCCGATCACGGCTGTGATAATCAGCAAGAGAACCGCAGAGAGAAAGAGATATTTGACGTTCATGATCCCGGCTTTTGAGCTCCCTCGCCACGAGTGACGGGGATTACGCCCAACACATGTTCAACAGAAAGACCGGCGCCGAATCGGAGAGAATGGGCGTCGATGGTGAGTAACGTTAGCGGAAAAACGGTTTGTCCGGAACCCCGGAAAATATTATCAGGCCTTTTATTTAGTGTCATTACAGTAAAAATTGGGTCAACGATTCACGAACGGTAGTCGGCGTTAATCTTTACATAGTCGTAGGAGAGATCGCAGGTCCAGACCGTGGCCTTCGCCTGCCCGCGTGCGAGGTCGACACGTACGGTGAGTTCAGCGTGTTTCATGATCCGCGCGCCGGTTTCCTCAATGAAGCCCGCTGCGCGGCCTCCATGTTCGGCGACCAGCGTTTCTTCTTCCGGGTTGCCGAGCCAGACCCGCAGGCGTTCCACGTCGAGATCGTCGATGCCCGCATAGCCAATTGCGGCGAGGATGCGCCCAAGGTTGGGGTCGGATGCGAAAAAAGCGGTCTTGACCAGCGGCGAGTGCGCTATGGCGTAGGCGACAAGGCGGCATTCCTCGCGGGTTGTCCCGCCTTCGACCGCGACGCTCATGAATTTGGTCGCGCCTTCGCCATCACGGACGATGGATTGCGCCAGCCGGATGGCGGCCGAGGTGATGGCATGGGCGAGCGCGCGGGCTTCATCGCTGGCGGCGTCTATGATTTCAGCGTTGCCCGCCTGGCCGGTGGCAATGACGATGAAAGAGTCGTTGGTCGATGTGTCGCCGTCGACGGTGATGCTATTGAACGATGCGTCCGTCGCCTCAAGGGTAATGGCTTCGAGCAGGGATTGGCTGATTGCCGCGTCGCAGGCGATGAAGCCGAGCATGGTCGCCATGTTCGGGCGAATCATGCCTGCGCCCTTGGACATGCCGGTGATCGTGATGGTTTTGCCGCCAAGGGCGATCTGTTCCGAGACCGCCTTGGCGAGCGTGTCGGTGGTCATGATCGCGTGTGCGGCATCGAACCATGAATCCGTCCGCAAGTCGGCTACCGCATGCGGCAGCCCCGCAAGCAGGCGTTCCATTGGCAGCGGCTCAAGGATGACGCCGGTGGAAAACGGCAATACTTGATCTGCGTCGATGCCGAGGATGCCCGCCAGCGCCTTGCAGGTGGCGCGGGTATCACTCAATCCCTGTTCGCCGGTTCCGGCGTTGGCGTTGCCGGTATTGATGACCAAAGCGCGAATGTTGCCATTCTGAAGGTGTTTCCGGCAGACCGTGACCGGCGCGGCGCAGAAACGGTTCCGGGTGAAGACGCCCGCAACCCGGCTACCAGGAGACAATTCGATAACCGTGAGGTCGTAATGATTGGCCTTGCGGATGCCTGCCTGCGCCACACCGAGCCGTACGCCGGGAACGGGCAACAGGTCGGCGGGGTTGGGTGTTTTCAGATTGACAGCCATGATCGGCCTTTGAATCAGTCAGTTCAGACTGCCATGGCAGTGTTTGTATTTTTTGCCCGAACCGCAGGGGCAGGGGTCGTTGCGCCCGACTTTCGGTCCGGCCGTCGCCGGAGAACGCGGCCTGGATGTTCCGGCGGAGGCAAGTGCCTCATCATAGTCCGCGTGTTGGTAACGGATGTTTGCGGTGCGTGGTGGAGCTTCGGCAGCAGCCAGTTGTTCCTCGGCGGCTTCGGTGCGAATCTGGACGGTGAGAAGCATGCGGGAAGTTTCCTGGCTCCAGGCATCGACCAGATTGCCGAAAAGTTGGAAGGCCTCGCGCTTGTATTCCTGCTTGGGATTTTTCTGCGCGTAACCACGCAGGTGAATGCCTTGGCGCAGCAGGTCGAGCGCGGCCAAGTGTTCGCGCCAGAGGTTGTCGAGGTTGTTGAGGGTGATGTTGCGCTCGAATTGGTGCCAGCCCACCGGGTCGAGCATTTCGGTTTTCTGCCGGTATGCGGCGTCTGCCGCTTCGGCAATGCGAACGAGAATGGCCGTATCGTCGATGGCAGGTTCGGCCTTGATCCATTCCCCAACCGGCATCGGCAGAAGAAGGTCCGCCAGCGCCCGTTCGAGCGCGGGGATATCCCATTGTTCTTCGACGCTTTCTTCCGGGACGTAGAGGCGGAAAAGATTCTTCAACACTTCGTGGCGCATGCCGCGCACGGTGTCGGACACGTCTTCGCTTTCGAGCAGTTCGTTACGGTTCTTGTAGATGACCTTGCGCTGGTCGTTGGCAACGTCGTCGTATTCGAGCAGTTGTTTGCGGATGTCGAAGTTGCGTTGTTCCACCTTGCGTTGCGCCGATTCGAGCGAGCGCGTCACCATCGCGTGTTCGATGGCTTCGCCTTCGGGCATTTTCAGCCGCACCATGATGGCGTTCAGGCGCTCCCCGGCAAAAATTTTCAACAGCGGGTCTTCCAGGGAAAGGTAGAAACGGCTCGATCCGGGGTCGCCCTGACGGCCTGAGCGACCGCGCAACTGGTTGTCGATACGGCGCGATTCGTGGCGTTCGGTCCCGATGATGTGCAAGCCGCCTGCCGCGATGACCTTGTCGTGAACAACCTGCCATTCGGCACGCAGGGAGGTAATGGTTTC
The DNA here is from genome assembly GCA_009782565.1 of Betaproteobacteria bacterium. GTDB lineage: Bacteria > Pseudomonadota > Gammaproteobacteria > Burkholderiales > Rhodocyclaceae > WRNU01. Next base: position 148,735 of record WRIU01000003.1, on the reverse strand, counting down.
TTCCTTCCCGGTTTCCGGCTGCTCGTCTGAGCGGATTGTGGCTATTTTCTTGTCGATGTTGCCGCCCAGCACGATGTCCGTTCCCCGTCCCGCCATGTTGGTGGCAATCGTGACCTGACCCGGCAAACCGGCCTGCGCGATGATCTCGGCTTCGCGCTCATGTTGTTTGGCGTTGAGCACTTCGTGCCGGATGCCTTCTTTCTTCAGCAGCCCGGAGAGAAATTCATTGTTCTCGATGGAGGTCGTGCCCACCAGCGTCGGCTGACCACGCTTGACGCAATCGCGGATGTCTTCGATGACGGCTGACCATTTTTCTTTCGCGGTGCGGTAGACCTTGTCGTTGGAGTCCGTGCGCTTCGAGGGACGGTTGGTGGGAACCACAACCGTTTCCAGCCCGTAGATCGAGTGAAATTCGTAGGCTTCGGTATCGGCAGTGCCGGTCATGCCCGCGAGTTTCCCATACATGCGGAAGTAATTCTGGAAAGTGATGGAAGCCAGCGTCTGGTTCTCGGACTGCACCTTGACGCCTTCCTTGGCTTCGACCGCCTGATGCAGCCCTTCCGACCAGCGCCGCCCCGTCATCAAACGCCCCGTGAATTCGTCGACGATGACGATTTCGTCATTCTGCACCACGTAGTGCTGATCCTTGTGGAACAGCACATGGGCGCGCAGGGCAGCGTACAGGTGATGCACGAGCAGAATGTTAGCCGGGTCGTAAAGCCCCGCCCCGTCGGCCAGCAGCCCCATCTTGACCAGCAAGCCTTCGGCGGACTCGTGCCCCTGTTCGGTGAGCAGCACCTGATGGGCCTTCAAGTCGACGGTGTAGTCGCCGGGTACGGTCACATTGTCGCCTTCGCCTTCCTGTTTCTTCAGGCGCGGGGCGACTTCATTCATCTTCACGTACAGATCGGTGTGATCCTCGGCCTGACCGGAGATGATGAGCGGTGTACGCGCCTCGTCGATGAGGATGGAGTCCACTTCGTCGACGATGGCGTAGGGTTGTCCGCGCTGTACCCGGTCGGTTGCCGAATAGACCATGTTGTCGCGCAGGTAGTCGAAACCGAACTCGTTGTTGGTTCCGTAGGTGATGTCTGCCGCGTAGGCTTTCTGCTTCTCGTCGTGGCTCAGGCGCGCCAGGTTGCAGCCCGTCGTGAGGCCGAGGAATCCGTAGATTTGCCCCATCCATTCCGCGTCGCGGTTGGCGAGGTAGTCATTGACGGTGACGATGTGCACACCCTTACCGGGCAAGGCGTTGAGATAGGCCGCCAGCGTGGCAACCAGTGTCTTGCCTTCGCCGGTTCGCATTTCCGATATTTTGCCCGCGTGAAGTACCATGCCGCCTATCAACTGGACATCGTAATGGCGCTGGCCGAGCGTCCGTTTGCCTGCCTCCCGCACCACGGCGAACGCTTCCGGCAGCAGGGCGTCGAGTGTTTCGCCCTGCGCGAGGCGTTGCCTGAATTCAACGGTTTTGGCGGCAAGCGCTTCGTCAGTGAGCGCCGAGAGCGAGGGTTCGAGTTCGTTGATACGCGCTACAGTGCGGGAATACTGACGGATCAGTCGATCGTTGCGCGAACCGAATACTTTTTTGAGCAGGCCGGTAATCATAGAGTGGGATTTGGCGATACGGAAAAATAAATAGTTTATCATGTCAATGTTCGCCTGCCCGGAGCGACCCACTCGATGAGTACCCTGTTACACCGCTTCCTTGGACGCGATACGCCGCTTGCCCGCCTCCAGGATCATGCCGCTCGTCTCGGGCGCATGCAGCGTGTGCTCGCGCCAGCCCTCCCGGCGCAGTGTGCGAACGCTTGCCACGTTGCCAATCTGAAGGAGGATGTACTGACCATCAGTGCCCGTGGCAGCGCCGTTGCGGTGCGGCTCAAACAGATGCTTCCCTCCCTGCTCGATCATTTTGCGCGTGCCGGTTACCCCTTGCAGCGCATCCAGGTCAAGGTGGGGCTGTCGGAACCTTCCCCCACGCGTCGAATCTCAGAGGCAAGAATCATTTCAAGTGCCGCGCGTATGCAGATAGAAACCTTTGCCGCCTCCCTGCCAATGGATGCCCCCTTGCGCGCCGCGCTGGAAACTCTCGTGCGACGTTCATCATCTCCCGGACTGGAAGCATGAGATTTCCCTTTTTCCGTCCCAGCCCGTGCTTGGCCGCGTTTGTGACGCTGGCCTGCCTGATGCTTTTTTCCGGGACGGTTTGCGCGGCGGGGAAAGTTCGCACGGAGAAAAAAACAATTATCTCGGAAGAACTGACGCGCCCGACCTTCAAAACCCTGACGGTCAGCCTTTGTCCCAAAAATTTCAGGAAAAAAAAGGAAGAGTGGGAGAAAGGGGAGTGGAAGGTGGACAACTGTTCCCGCGCGCGGCTGATGTATCCGCTATACAAAAAAACGCCTTGGCTGAACCAGTTGATAGCCCAGTCCGTCATCCTGCCGATGTTTGCCGAGCGGCTGGAGGAGACACCAGCCCGCAAAGGTGGGGAAGCCCTCTACGAAGGAAAATTGGCGAACCTGGTACGAAAAGGCGGTGAATATGGCAGTGTGGAAAACCCTCCTGTCATCGAATTTACCGCGAAACTGACAGGTTACGATAAGGATTCCCTCTCTTCGGAAAGATTTCCCCGTCCAGAGATTTTCGGCTCATATCTGCAATTTGCGTTCGAGCATGAATTGCGCCAGCAATACGATGCCCGTCCATCTGGTCCGTCGGGTGGTTTCATCGTGGTCGATATTCGCACACGCAAGATTTTGACATTTGACAACCTCATCCTGCCCGGTCGGGAAAAAGCCCTCGAAAACCTTCAGCGGACGTCTTTTCGCGCCTGGCTGAAAACGGAACGGAAATTACCGGAAAAAGCCATCTGGTTGCATCTCGCCAACCCGTCATATGCCTTTAGCGTGAACAAGAATTGGCGCATCGCGGAAGGGGGGCTGATATTCCGTTTTGCCACGAATGAAGTTGGCCCGCGACCTTTCGGCTCCCCGGAAATCTTCGTGGAAAAAGATCGTTTGCAAAACATCATCCACCCCGACATCCTGGAACAGATTCCGGGCAGGGAGTTGACGGCGGGGAATTGACGGCATCCACTGCCGAACGGGCAGCAAATTATCGTTGAAGGACGGCATCATGGCATCGATCGCAACAACGATGAGGGCAAAACGGATAAAGGCAAGGATCGCAGTGGGGATGTTGGCAATGTTCCCATTGCTGGCTTATGGTGAAAACCCCTCTCCGGAACCAAAGGTTTGCCGGACGATGACGGGTATTCCATGTGTAACGCGGACAGAAAACTCCTCTCCGGAACTAGAGATTTGCCGGACATACTTAGAGAAACCCGCCACTGACGAAACACTAAAAAATTGTCGGTTGGCGGCAGAGCAGGGGCATGCGGAAGCACAAGAAAACCTTGGCGCAATTTATTCCACAGGGCAACTCGTCCCACAAAATGATGCGGAAGCTGTGAAGTGGTATAGAAAGGCTGCGGATCAAGGTAATGCAGACGCTCAATTTAGCCTTGGGTTGATGTATTCGCAAGGTAAGGGTGTTGGGCAGGATTTAGCGGAAGCGGCAAAGTGGTACAGGAAATCAGCCGAGCAAGGGAATTGGTTTGCACAAACCAACCTTGGAGCGATGTACAAGTTAGGCGAAGGTGTCGGCAAGGATGATGCGGAAGCCTTAAAGTGGTTCAGAAAGGCGGCGGAAAACGGGCTTGTACTTGGGAAATACAACCTTGGTTTTATGTACGCTGAGGGTCGGGGCGTTGCACAAGATTATGCCGAAGCGGCGAAGTGGCTAAGGGAGCCTGCGGAACAAGGATTCCTAGCGGCACTAACCTTCTTTGGAAAAGCCTATGCCAGAGGCCAGGGTGTTACTCAGGATGATGCAGAAACCGTGAAGTGGTACAGAAAAGCGGCAGAACAGGGAGACGCAGAGGCACAAACCAACCTTGGAACGATGTATGCCGAAGGTCGAGGCATTGCGCGGGATGGTGTGGAAGCGGTGAAGTGGTGGAGAAAAGCGGCAGAACAAGGAGAGGTGTTTGCACAAATCAACCTTGGAACGATGTATGCCACAGGTCGAGGCGTCGCGCGGGATGATGTGGAAGCGGTAAAGTGGTGGAAAAAAGCGGCAGAACAGGGAAGCGCAGAGGCACAAGGCAACCTTGGGGCGATGTATGCCACAGGTCGGGGCATTGCGAAGGACGATGCGGAAGCGTTGAAGTGGACTAGAAAATCTGCGGAACATGGATATGCGATAGCGCAATACAACCTTGGTGTGATGTATGCCAAAGGTCTGGGTGTTGCAAAAAATGATGCTGAAGCGGTGAAGTGGCTTACAAAAGCGGCAGAACAGGGAAACGCAGAGGCACAAGGCATGCTTGGGGTGATGTACGTCACAGGTCGTGGTGTTGCACGGAATCCTGTGGAGGCGGTGAAGTGGTTAAAAAAAGCGGCAGAACAAGGGGATGAGAACGCGAAGGCCGCTCTTCGGGAGATAGAGAATTTTTCTGTGGAGGCGGTGAATCGGTTAAAAAAAGCGGCAGAACAGGGAGACGAGAAAGCGCGGATGATTCTTCAAGAGATGGAAAACCATTCTCTGGTGAATCGTATTTGCCAAATAAGAACGCTCAAGCAGGATACTCCTGAAACGCGGAAACAGTGTTTGCAAGCGGCTGAACAGGGAAACGTAGTCGCGCAATTTTACGTCGGGATGATGTATGACGAAGGTCAAGGCGTTGCGCGAAATCCTGCGGAGGCAGTGAAGTGGTACAGAAAATCTGCGGAACAGGGATATGCGATAGCGCAAAGCCTTCTTGGAGCGATTTATGCCGATGGCCTGAAGGTTCCCAAGGACAATGTGGAAGCCGCAAAGTGGCACAAATTGGCGGCAGAGCAAGGACATGTGGTGGCGCAATATTTTCTTGGGAATGAGTATATCAATGGACTCGGTGTTGCCAAGGATGATGTGGAAGCTGCGAAATGGTACAGAAAAGCGGCGGAACAGGGACATGCAATATCGCAGTTTTACCTTGGGGCGCTGTACGCCAAAGGCCAGGGCGTTCCCCAGGATGATGTAGAAGCCGTGAAGTGGTACAGAAAAGCGGCGGAGCAGGGAGATGCACTGGCTCAATACTATCTTGGGGCGATGTATGCCAAAGGCAAGGGTGTTACCCAGGATGATGCGGAAGCGGCGAAGTGGATTAAGAAGGCAGCGGAACAGGGAGACAAAGAGGTGCAGGAGCTTCTTCAAAAGATGAAGAAATAAAATCTCGATAGAGGAAGGTTGTCTGTGTGTTGCTTAGTGCACAGATACTTCGGGGTACTTTCTCCTACGAGCGGAGAAGTCAGGCCGATTCGGCCAGCAGCTTTTCGAGCAGCGCATGTAATGCGCCGAAGTCGGGCTTGCCCAGGTACTTGTGCACGATGCGGCCTTGGCGGTCAATGAGGAAGGCCGTCGGCGTCATGCGTACGCCTTGGAAATTGAGCGCCACTTCGCCGTCGCGATCCAGCGCCACCTTGAACGGCAGCGCGGCCTTTTCCGCATAGGCGCGAACCTGCGGTTCCGGGTCGTATTCCATCGCTACGGCGATGATATCCAGCCCGCGCTCGGCAAATTTCTTGTAGGTGTCGGCCAAATCCGGCATTTCTTCGATGCAGGTCGAGCAGGTCGTGGCCCAGAAACTGACCAGCGTCACCTTGCCGCGCAGCGAGGCCGTATCGAGGCGGACAGTATCGGCCTTGCCACCTTGCAGGATCGTAAAACTTACTTCAGGAGCAAGGGGCTTCTCGAAGTAGACGAAAACGCCAGCGGCAATGAGAGCCACGGCGGCCAGGGCAGCGAGGATGCGGAGTTGTTTCATGTTGAAAAGCCCTGTATTTCAGGTGATGTGCAGGCGCAATGCGCTCATCCCCCTCTCCCTGCCCAGAAGGGGCGGGAGAGGGGGAGAACATCCATAGAAATACACACTTAAATCAAAGCCCGTGTTTAAGCAGAAACTCGTTTCTTGGCCGCAGCGGCTTTGTAGTCGAGTTTTTCTTTGATTCTGGCGGACTTGCCGGAACGGCTTCGCAGGTAGTAGAGCTTGGCGCGGCGCACGTCGCCCCGGCGCTTGACTTCAATCGCGGCCAGCAGCGGGGAATAGGTCTGGAACGTCCGCTCCACGCCTTCGCCGGAAGAAATCTTGCGAACGATGAAGGAGGAGTTGAGGCCGCGATTGCGCTTGGCAATCACCACGCCTTCGTAGGCTTGCAGACGCTCGCGCGAACCTTCCTTGACCTTGACCTGCACCACCACGGTGTCGCCGGGGGAGAAGTCGGGGATGGTCTTGCTGACGGTCAGTCGGGTAATTTCTTCTTGTTCGAGTTGTTGGATCAGGTTCATTTTCATGGACTCCATATCGTTCAATGGCCTGTGGCCTGGCGCGTAGAGCAGGGCGAAGCCTGGTGCGCGCGGTTTGTCATTGGAAAACCGGGTTGTGCTCAAACAGCCATACGGGTTTTCCTGTCGTACTCCTTTTGGAATTCTTCCAAGAGGCGCGATTCTTCCTCATTTACCCCCCTTTGTGCAAGTAGTTCTGGACGGCGTAGCCATGTGCGGCCCAAGGCCTGTTTGAGCCGCCAGCGGCGAATGAGGGCGTGGTTGCCGGAGAGCAGGACTTCCGGAACCTGTTCGTCATCGAAAATTTCCGGCCGCGTGTAGTGCGGGCAATCGAGCAATCCGGCCACGAAAGAGTCTTCCTGCGCCGATTCGGCATCGTTCAGCGCGCCCGGCAACTGGCGGACGATAGCGTCGATGAGCGCCATTGCCGCCAGTTCGCCCCCTGAGAGAACGAAATCGCCGAGCGAGATTTCTTCATCCACTTCGCGGTCGAGCAGACGCTGGTCGACGCCTTCGTAGCGCCCGCAAAGCAGGATCAGCCCCGGCAACTGGGCCAGTTCCAGGATCTTGGCGTGTGTGAGCGGTGCGCCTTGCGGCGACAGGTAGATGACCGGCCCGGCGGAGCCTGCTGCATCAAGCTGGCTTTGCCGCGCCCGTCCGATGGCTTGCACCAACGGTTCGGCCAGCATCACCATGCCGGGGCCGCCCCCGTAAGGACGGTCGTCGACCGTGCGGTGCGCGTCATTCGTGAATTCGCGCGGGTCGTGGAAAGCAATGCGGTACAAGCCACGTTCCAGCGCCCGGCGCGTAATGCCGCTGCCGGTGAGAGCTGTGAACATTTCCGGGAAGAGGGTGATCGCATCGTAACGCCGCGTTGTCGATGCGATGATTGTGGACGTCGATGTGGTTTCCTTTCCCTGCATGGCTGCCTCACCAGTCTTTCTGCCAAGCCGTGCGGATTGACCGGGCAGCGAGATCGACATCCAGCACGTAAGCGGCCACGAACGGAATCAGACGTTCCATCTCACCGTCCCTTACCTGGAGTACGTCGTGCGCGCCCGTGGAAAGCAGCCCCGTGACTTCGCCAAGCAGTTCGCCCGCTTCGTCACGTACCGCCATGCCGACGAGGTCGCCCCAGTAGTATTCGTTTTCTTCGGGTTGGGGCAAGAATTCGCGCGGCGCGGCAATGTACCAGCCGGAAAGCAGTTCCGCCGCGTTGCGGTCGGCAATGCCGTCGAGGCAGGCAACCAAGCCCTTGCCGTGCGCTTGGCAATCGCGCAATGCGTACCGTGCCCATTGTTCGTCTGGCATTTCGGATTCGGGAGCCAGCCACCAATGGGGCATTTTCCTCCACGACAGCGGATCGTCGCCGAAGGGCTGAATTTTGAGCCAGCCCTTGACGCCGAAAGGGGCTACGACGCGCCCCAGCACGACCATGCGGGCTATGCCCCCGCTCAGGCGGCCGCTTGCTGGGCGGCCTTAGCGTTCTGCTTGACCAGACGGGCGACGGTTGGCGACAAGGCAGCGCCGTTCTGTTCCCAATAGGCAAGGCGCGCGGTGTCGAGAGAAAGCGACTGCCCCACGCCGGAAGCAACCGGGTTATAGAAGCCGACGCGCTCGATGAAGCGGCCATCACGCCGATTACGCGAATCGGCAACGATGATGTTGTAGAATGGACGCTTCTTGGCGCCACCTCGGGCAAGACGAATAACAACCATCTTAAACTTCCCCTGGCAATTAACACTGGAAAACATAATATGATACGACTTCTGCTGCGGTATGGCAAGACGCCATTGGTCGGCGCGCCCTCGTAGCATTTCGTTAAGTATTTGCTGCCAGACTGAGCTTGAATGATTCCTGGCAGCGGGAACTCACATAGAATGTGAAAATGGCAAAAATAAACATTTCCGTGTGTTCGCATGATGGTTGAGCCTTCCATCGACCCTTTGCAGGAGGTGTTGTCCTGGCTTTCTGGCGAGCCTGGTGACGATCTCGATGCCGAACTGGCGGAACTGAGCCGCTGTGTTGGAGCCGTTGCCTCGGCTGCCGGGGGCATGCCGGTTTCACAACGCCAGGAAGTGTCAAGCTTGCTCTGCCAGCGCGCCAAAGATATTTGCGGGCGTTTTCGCCCCGGTCTGTTGACGCATACGTTACCGGCTCCCAACGAACTGCATGCCAAGGCGTTCGGCCTGATCGAAACCCTCTTTGGCTTTTCCAGCCAGTTGAGGGCGCTGTACGATGACATACGGCATCAGAAGCTCTCAACCCGGCAAGCGGGGATGACCGAATTGTGCAATTTTGCCTTGGGAGCGCTGGGCGAAACTTATCTCCTGAGTGCTTTGCTTGGTGCCGCGCCCCCGTTCGGTTTGTGGCAACGCATCCACGATGCCTGGATTTCCTCCGGCCAATACGAGCACCTGAAAGATGATTCTGCCGAGCCGCAACCCGCGAGGGTCGGCCTGCTTTACAAGCGCCTGCTGGTCATGTCGGTAAGCCAGACGGAAAGCCTGACGGCGCGCGAGCAGCAATGGCTGTTCGATTACCTGGAAACCATCGGGGGCGATCTGGTGCTGGCCACCGTCCCATTTCCTCCAGAGGGGGCAGGCTATTGGTTCGACCCGAACCAGGACATGCCTCCTGTGGCCTGTGTGCGGCGTATGCCGGAAAAAGGGGCCGAAGCGATCTATTTCAGCACGGAAGAAATCGTTCACCGCATCGACGTGCAGATTCTCTGGCTCGAAAAAGGGTTGCTCGATCTCGACGTGAGCGCGCGTAAGAGCGGCGATAGCGAAATTCTCGAAGTCGGCTCCGCCATTTTGCCCTTGGGTCTGACCCCGACCGAAATTCTTTCCTTGCTGCGCCGGTTGCGCGAGCAATGGTCAATCGTTCCAGAGCGTGTTGAGGTGCGCGTCCGCCAACATTACACAGTGCAAGTCTGCGTCGGCCTGAAAAACGTGTGGGCGATGGGGCGCAACGCCCCGGTTGCGGCGGACGAATGGACGGTCTACAACGAAAGCCCCGGCGGTTACGCCATTTTATGCGTGGGAGGCGTACACCGCAGCCTGTCGGCAGGGGCTGTCGTTGCCTTGCGGCGTGAAGCGTCGCAAGAATGGGCTGTCTGTATGGTTCGCTGGGTACGGACCGACAGCCCGCAGCAGATCGAACTGGGTTTGCAAGCGCTTGGGCGGGGGTTTACTCCGGTATTGATCTGCTTTCGCGGCAACGACGTACTGACCCCGGCCTTGATGATGCAGCAGGGTACAGGCTCTCATGAGCATCGCGCCCTCGTGACCGAAACGGGCACTTACGTATCGAACCAGTTCGTGATGGTGCATGAGGCTGCCGGGAATCTGTATCTCGCCCAAGGTTCGGCATTCGGGCTCGACATGCAGACGGCCACCATCGAGATTTTCCAGTTCGAGATCGATCCCTACGCCAAGTGATCGTGGCCGGAAACCAGCCCGGCCAGGGTTTCGTCGCCAAAGCGCAGCCCATCTTCCAGCCGATGCGCGATGCCGCCGCCTTCCTCGCCTGACGTTCCAGTGGCGCATTTCCACGCCTCGGCATCGAGCGCGAAACGGCGGACGATTTCAGCCAACAGGATTTGATCCGGCGCGCGGATGAGCACCCAATCGCCCTCATCGGTGCGGCTTACCCATCCGGCCTCGGCCAGTTTGCCGAGCACGTCTTCAGCGTGATACTCGGACAGGGGCGCCTGCTCGCGCAATGCCTCGAAGCTGATCGGACAGCCATCGCCTTGGGCGCGAGCCAGTTGAGTCAAGATCGTCACCGCCGCCCACGCTTCGCAGCCGGGAAAAGGCGTCACGACCCGCCGCCGTTCGGCGAAAACGGGCAAGGTCGCGGCCATCAGTGCCCCGAGCAGCACCACGATCCAGGACGAATACAGCCAGACGAGAAAAATAGGCAAGGCTGCGAACGTCCCGTACACCAGCGTATACGTGGGGAAACGGGCAATGAAGAGCCCGAAAGCGCGCTGCATCAGGGAAAAAACCACCGCTGCTGCCAGTCCCCCGGCCAGCGCGTGCATAAAACGCACCTTGTGGTTCGGCACGGCGTAATACAGGAAGACGAACAGCACACTCAGCAGGAGCGGTGCCAGCAGCCGGGCAGAATACGGGCCAAGCCAGTTCATGTCCGGCGACCACTGCATCGAAAGACTGACCAGATAACCCGTAGCGGCAATGCTGCCGCCGAGGATGGGCGGGCCGAGCGTGAGTACGAACCAATAGACGGTGATGCGAAGCAACAGTGGGCGCGGTTGGCGCACCCCCCAGATACTGTTGAACACCTGTTCGATGGTTGCCAGCAGCAACAGCGCGGTCACTGCCAGCATCACGATGCCGATCAGGGTCAACTGGCTCGCTTTTTCGGAAAACTCCAGCGCGTAAGTCGTGATGATGCTGCCAGCCTTTTCCGGAAGCATGTTCTCCAGCAGGAAGTCCCTGAGGGAAGCCTCGATGTCCCCCATTCCCGGCAGATGGCCGAAAGCCATGAACGTCACGGTAATGAGCGGAACCAGGGCGAGCAGGGTGGTATAGGTCAGGCTGCCGGCAACCTGCAAACACTGGGTTGCCCGGAAACGCTCATAGAAAAGCACGACGAAATCGCGTAGCGAATGGTGGAGTGTCCGCGCAGACATGACCGTATTCCGTCCCAGACTTACTGTTTTGCCGCCGATGCTTTTGATGGCAGAATAGATTTGTTCATTACAGTGGCATCGAAGTCGCGTAAACCGTTTTTGACCTCCGGATTGCCGATCCAGCGGGTGTGTGGTTTGAAATCCGGATTGACCAAGCTCTTTTCGGGTTGAAAACGATCATAGCTCAATCCCGCGAGATCGGACCAGGTATGGATGAAATCAGTATTGCTGTAAGGCCTATCAAGCATCGAATCAAAACTGGATGCGGATGTGTGCGTTTTCCTCCACTCAGGCGACATCCAGAGTACGAAAGGAATCGCGTACATATCCATAGTCGGCTTGTCCTCGTTTCGCCCCATCACCGTATGGGTGGGATCATTGAAAACCTCTTCGCCGTGGTCGGAAAAGTAGACCAAAAAACTGTTTGGCTGATTTTTTGAAAGAATATCTATCAGGCTGGCGATAACAAAATCGTTGTAGAGCACGGCGTTATCGTAACTGTTGAACGTTTCCAATTTGCTGCCCGACAAATTTTCCGGCACATGATCGCGTTCGGTAAATACGTTATATTCCTTCGGATAGCGCATGGAAAAATTCGAATGTGTGCCAAGTAAGTGCAACACGATGAATTTTTTCGGTGCAGGATCGGACAGGATTTTGGTGAAAGGCTCAAAGACCACCTGATCCGGTAGCCCTGCGGTTCGTGCACGATGATTGTTCAGGTACTTCGTGATGTCTGCTTGTTGCGAAAATGCGGTCAGCAAAGCAGTACCCATGGCGATGGTTTGCTGGTTTGATACCCAGAAAATTTTGTAACCCGCCTGCTTCATGAGATTCATCATGTTCGGTTCGGTCAGGTAACGATTCGGTTCTTCCTGGTTGGCAAAGCTCAAGACCTGCTGCAAGGTTCTGGTCGTGTAGGGGCGCGGGGCAATGACATTACTGAAAGCAAACAATTCACCATTTTCTTTCAACGCATCCAGCCTTGGGGTGGTTTTGCGCGGATATCCGTACAGGCTCATGCGTCGGCTGGTGGTGGATTCTCCGATGACCATGACCAATGTGCGCGGCGTATCCTCGGATCGATCTGCGAGATTATCCAATGGGGGCAGGGAAGAATTGTTGCTCAGGAAATGCTGTACATTTTTGATCTGAATCCGGAATTGGAAATATCCCGTCAAGAACTGCCACGGCGCAGCAGGCTCCATCCTTCTGAATAACTTGTTCGTCGCCGCTTCAAAAGTCGCCTTGTCGGTCACACAGTCTACGTAAGGCGATCCAAAATTCAAAACAAGTACAGCAGATGCTACACCAATTGCGTAAGGGCGTGATAAATGTACTGGGCGTAAACGTTTCCAGAGCAGGAAGGCAAGCAAAGTATAAACAGCGACTCCAGCCAGAAGGGGAAAGCTAACGTATTGGTTTAGAAACTCTTTGGATTCCTGGGTATTTGTTTCCAGAATGATGAAAATAATGCTCTGAGAAAATTCAGTTCCGTAAATAACCCAATAACTCAAACTAATGACCGAAACCGCCCAAAGAACGATGCCAATAATGGCGCTGATTTGTTTCGTAAACCGGGGAAAAAGTAAAACCGGGGCAAGCCATATGAAGCTCATAAAGAGCGCACGGCGAGAACCTTCATACCCCGACGACGGTATCAGCAAGGCTTGCACGACACCGGAAAAATACCAGAAAAACAGAAACAGCAAACCGAGCCCGACCCAGTCGATGCGTTTTCCAGAAAGGTGTCGGTCTGAAGCACCAGGCTGGTCAGAGGCTTGAACGGAGGAGGGCATGGTGTCCATATTATTCGGATAGTTAAACTTTTCATTCTACAATTTTAATGATAAAGAGTCACTTTAAGATAACTCTAAGTAGTGTCTCATTTTGAATATTTGAGACGATTTTCTGTAGGGGGCGATGGCAATCGCCCCGTCGAACCGTTGGCGGATCGCGGATATTTACGATGGTGGGCGGATTGCCATCCGCCCCTACAACACCATGAAATTCAAACTGAGACACTACCTAACTCTGGCTGATGAAAGCCGGTTCGACAATTCCCTTGCGCTGGTTGATAATCCATCGCGGCGCGCGCGCCACCATCGAGTAGCCGAAGGTCTGCCATGGCGCGAAGAATCGCCTTTTCCATGAGAAAACACTTCATGATGCCTCGCTCCGCGTCCTTGTACTCGCCCGCGACAGCCCGCACCCGTGCCGCTGGCCCTTTCCAAAGCCCGAGGACGATCCGGCAATGACGACATGCAAGCAGGAGCCGCCGCAGATTCTGTGCTGGCTTACCCTGTTGGTTGGTTTCGTCTGCTTTTTCTGGGGCTTGGGCGATATTGCCCTGCTTTCCTTTAACGAAGGGCGTCGTGCCGTCCCCACGCAAGCCATGTTTGCTACCGGCGACTGGCTGCTGCCACGCCTCAACGGCGAGCTGTACATCACCAAGCCGCCGCTGCTGTACTGGCTCACCACAGCCGTCTCGCATCTGCTTGGCAAAGTCAACGAATGGTCGGTGCGCCTGCCGCTCGCGCTGGCCGCTTCCGCTGCGGTGTTCGCCGCCTATCGCTACGCGCTGCGGCGTTTTGGCTCCTGGGCAGCGCTATTTACGGCGCAGTTGCTCATTGCCAATGCCAGTTTCGCCATGTTCGCCCGTCGCGCCGAAATTGACATGTTGCTGACCGCCCTGTGCTTCGGCGCACTACTTGCCGCGCTGCATTTCATGCAGGAGGAAGCAAAGCGCCGCTGGATATTGTTGAGTTATTTTCTGCTTGGCCTTGCCGCGCTCGCCAAAGGGCCGCCGGTGCTGGTTTTCGTCACGCTGCCGCTGCTGGCCTATGCGCTTGTTTCTCGGGACAGGGCGGCTTGGCAGGTACTGCGCGATCCGGTGGGTTGGGGGATATTCCTGCTGGTCGGCGGTTCCTGGTTCCTGGCGGTCAGTTTGCTGATGGGCCTCGATACCTGGCAGGTTACGTTTCAGCGCGACATCCTCAACAAAGTACACAGCACGGCCTTCAAACCGCTGTACAGCTACTTCGGATGGATGCTGGTCGATTTCCTGCCCGTCAGCCTGTTGCTGCTGGTCGCGCCGCTGGCGACCTGGCGGCGCTGGAAAAATGACAACAGGCTGATCGTACTGATGATTGCCGTTGTCTTGCCTTTGCTGATTTTCACCGTGAGCAGCGACAAGCATGCCAAATACATGTTACCTGCATACCCCGTGCTGGCGCTGCTTGCCGGAAACCGCCTGGGCGAACTCATGGAAACGGCCCGGCCCGCGTGGCGGCGTTTGCTGATCGCGTTTGGCCTCCTCATGCCGGTCGGCTACGCAGGTTTCTACGCCGTGGCTGAGGCGCGTGTGTTTGAATACCGAACCGTGGCATTGCCGCAGTTCGAGCAATGGATGGCTGAGGTGCGCGATATGCCGGTGTATGGCTATGTGGCGTTGGATGAGCGTTCCATCTATTACGCGAAGCGCACGATTCCCCTTGTTGACCGGGCAGCAGTGGATCAGATGCGGGCGCAGCAGACATCCTTTCTGCTGCTTGTGGAAAGCAATCATCTCGATGCGATAGCGCAAGAAGCAAACTGCAAGGTGCGTGAATTCAAGCCTTACCTCAAGCGCCAGAATGTCCTGACCGTATTCGGTTTCGGCGAAGCCTGCCCACCGCCGTCATCGTGAAAAACCGGCGTTATCGAGGACGCTATGGGTTCCGGGCTTTGAGCCGGTAACTTTGGCTGACGAAAACCGGTTCGACAACTCCCCGGCGCTGGTTGACGAGCACGGTGAGCAGAAAGCAGAAGTTACACAGCATGTTGAGGAAGCGGGGGATTTCCGGGGGAATTTCCCAACGGTTTTCTTCTTTAACGCGCACGAGGCAGCGCAACGCTTTCTTGGCGGTAGATCGCGCCTGGTGCAGTTCCGGCACGGGGGCAAGGCCGCGCGGAAGAACGAAATTTTTCATGCGTTCCGGTTCCCGCGCTTCGATTTCCTGCCGAAAGTGGTCGTAGCGCGCATGAAGCCAGTCGAGATCGGTTTCGGTGACGGCAAGTTTCCCCCGGATGGAACCGTTGGCATGCAGGGCAAGCGCCTGGAGGCGGTCGAGGTCGGGGATGAGGTCGGCTAATGCCGCGTCCGTCTCAGCGGCGGAGGTCGCCATGCCGAGTTGGGCGGAAAGTTCATCGGTCAGGACTTCGTAATCGGTCAGCCAGCCAGAGTCGTTGATAAAGCTATAGCAGCAGCAGAGTTTGGAAAGGTCTTTTTCGGGTTTCATAGTCTTGTTCAGGCGGGCAGGATGATGGGAGGCGAGTGATTGAGATCGACGTGGATGGGGACTCCGAAGGCATCCGACAGAGCCGCTTCGGTCAGGACGGTTTCAGATGGGCCGAAAGCGTGGACGCGGCCCTGTTTGAGCAGACAGAAGCGGTCACAGTAGCGGGCGGCTAGCGCGAGGTCGTGAATGGCAAGGATGACGCATCCCTCGCCGCTGGCGTGTTGGCGCAGGACATCCATGATTCTGGCCTGATAGTAGAGATCGAGGCTGGCAACGGGTTCGTCGGCGAGGATGAGGCACGGCGCGCCCGCCAATACCCGCGCAAGCCACACTCGCGCCTGTTCGCCGCCGGAAAGCTGGTTGATGTTTTTCTGCGCCATGCCTTCGATTCCGGTTTCCCGCATGGCTTGCCGGATGGCGGCCTCATCGCGGTCATGCCAGGGCAAGCGTCCCAAAGCGACGATTTCCTCAACGGCGAGCGTCCATGCGCTGTCGCAGAATTGCGGCAGGAAGCCGATTTGCCGCGCCCGGTCAGTGGGCTTGAAAGCACGCAGGGGAGTGCCGTTGAGAAAAACGCCTCCCTCTTGAGGGAGGTGTCGCCCACTTTCAGCGTGGAGCAACCCAGCCAGACATTGCAGCAGGGAGGATTTCCCCGCGCCGTTCGGGCCGATGACGGCGAGCATCTCACCCGGCTCCGCCGTGAAGGAGACAGAGTCGAGTCGATTTTTCAGCGTCAGGTTCCGGGTTTCGATCAAAGCCATTCCCTTCGCATTTTCCAGATGAGCCGGATGAAGAGGGGCGCGCCGATGAGGGCGGTGAGGACGCCCAAACGAACTTCACGACCCGGCGGCATGAGGCGGACGGTAATATCCGCGAGCAGCACGAGCGTTGCGCCAATGGCGGCAGCGGGCAGGAGCAGGCGGTCCGGGCGGTTTTGCGCTAACGGCCTGGCTAGATGAGGGGCGATGAGGCCGACAAAACCGATATTCCCGGCAGTTGCCACGGCAGCCCCGACCAGAATCGCGGCTCCGAAAACGATGACACGCCCGCCCCGCTGGACGTTCAGCCCCAGGCTGGTGGCGACCTGTTCGCCAAGGGAGAGGGCGGCGAGCAATGGGCGCTGCCACCAGATGAGCAAACTGCCGATGACGAGGGCGGGCAGGAGAAAGGCGAGATGCGCCATGCCGCGTTCCGAAACGGAACCGAGCAACCAGAAAACAAGCTCCTGCATGGCGAAGGGATTGGGGGCGAAGTTGAGCACGGCGGCCAGCGCCGCGCCGGAGAGGGAGGCAATGGCAAGCCCCGCGAGCAGCAATAGAGCGGGACGCCCCGGCCCGGCGAGCCAGAGGGTGAGAAGGAGTGTCAGCCCCGCCCCGATCAATCCGGCCAGCAGAGGGGCAAAGACGCCCAATCCCGGCAAAAGGGCAAAGTAGAAAACGGAAGCGGCTCCCAGGGCTGCGCCCTGGCTTGCGCCGGTCAGGCTTGGGTCGGCGAGGGGGTTGCGTAACAAGCCTTGCAGGGCTGCGCCGGAGAGTCCCAGCGCCGCGCCGACGGAAAGGGCGAGCAGGGTACGCGGCAGGCGAATTTCTCCCATGACGAGGGCAGGAATGCCCGGTTGGCCGGTGAGCCAGTCAAACAGCCCGGTCAGCACGGGGACAGGCGCGGAACCGACGGTAAGCGACAGGAAGAAAACCGCCAGCAGCCCCAGGAAGAGGGCAGGGGAGGACGGGATTTTTTTCGCTATTTTCAGGAACTTCATGGCATGTTCGCTACACATTCATCGCTTTTTCGCGCAAGGCGGTCGAGTTCCCGTATGAGTTCCCAACTCCAGGGGCCGGGGCATTGCCAGCGCCAGTAATCGGTATCGAGGCGCAGCGGTGAAGGGGTAAGCGCCCGCCAGAGAGGGTGTTCGGCAAAGGCGTTTGCCAGTGCCGCGCCGGAAGGGGCGGCCCAGAGTACGACATCCGGCGGGTCATGGGCGATTTTTTCGAGATCGAGCCGGACGAGGCCGTTATCAAGCAAATAGTTGCGCCAGCCGGAGCGGGTCATGAGGGCATCTTCAAAGGTATTGCGGCCGGTTCCGATGGCATTCGCGCCGAGCAGCAGCAGACGTTTTTTGCCGAGAGCCCGTTCAGGCGGTATGTCGCTGGTGCGATCAAGCGGCAACCCTGCGTAAGCGAGGAATTGTCGCTCATAGTCGCGTACCTCTTCGAGCGTGGTCGCCAGCGGCAGGACTTCGACCCGAAAACCCAGGCGGCGCAACTGTTCGCGTAGGCCTATGGCAGAGTATTGCCCAGTCAGGATGAGATCAGGTTTGTGGAGCGCGATGCTCTCCAGGCTCCCATCGTGGGAGGGCCAAGCGCCTTTCATCCAGGGGGCAGGGTGGAAAGGCTGTGAGATGCGCTGCATCGGGGAGAGCGCCGCGACGCGCTCCCGCCCAACGTGCAGGGTCAGCATCCAATCCGTACATAAATCCAGCGAGACGATACGCTGAGGCACCGGAGCCTGGGAAAAGGCCGCCGGCGCCATGAGAAAGACGAGGAGGGCGATAAGGTTTTTCATTCTATTTTCCCCTCTCCCGACAAGCGGGAGAGGGTGCCCCGAAGGGGCCGGGTGGTTTCGGCTCTGTAGCCTGTGTAATGGAGTGGACTCACTCTTCCCAAGGGGGTGACGAGTTGCATGCCGAGTCCCACAAAGTCCCTTGTCCTATAGCTACACGCAGGGGAAGAGGGGGGAGGTGATAAAGTGGGTACGCCTGTGGCGCGGTTTTGTGGATGAAACTGCCTCCCTCTTGAGAGAGGCAACTCTCTTACCACGCCGGAGCCGTTTGCGGCGGAGGAGGGGGCGGAGCCGGGTTCAAGCCGCCGTTGGCGATCCAGACTGCGCCGACGGCAATCAATACGGCCACGACGAACGCCAACCAGCCGCCGCCGCGTGCCGATTCCAGCGCGGGGTCGTCCACAGCCTTATTGCCGGTAAACATGGGAAACAGCAGGTTGTTCTTCTTGATCACGGCATAGAAGATGATGGAGAGCGTGTGCAAACTCACCAGCCCCACGATCAGCCAGGCATTGAGTTTATGCAGCCCGGTGAACCAATCGGCGGTGCTTGAACTCACCAGTGCCCTCAGAGGCCCGGTAAAGGAGATGTTGTCATCCGACACCAGGCCGCTGACTACCTGGAACGACATCAATACGAGAAAGGCAAGCACCGAGAACGCCCCGAGCGGGTTGTGCCCGAGTCCATGCCATTGCCCGCGCAGATAGGCAAATACCCGCGCAGGGCCTGGGACGAACTGGGTAAAACGGGCGTAAGTCGAGCCGACCACGCCCCATACCAGGCGGAACGCGAGCAAGCCGGCAATAGCCAGCCCGAGCTGGCCGTGAACGTCGATGCGGCTGCCTCCCAGAAACCCGCTGACAAACGCGGCAATGGTCAATAACACCAAAAGCCAATGAAAAACCCGGGTCGGCACGTCCCAGACTTTCACATACCGTTTTTCCATTTTTTCTTCCTTGTCGAACGCGCTGGCGTTTTCGGCTGGCTCAAAGCCGGTAACCGCGATGGATGGCAACGATACCGGCACTGAGGTTGAAATAATCGACCTTGCTGAGACCGGCGAGTTCCATCATCGTTTTTAATTCCTCCTGCTCGGGGTGCATGCGGATGGATTCGGCGAGATAACGGTAGCTGTCTGCGTCGCCCGCCACTTTTTCGCCCATCCAGGGCAGCAGTTTGAACGAATAGAGATCGTAGAGAGGAGATAAGGGTTTCCAGACGTGGGAGAACTCCAGTACCAGCAAGCGGCCGCCGGGGCGCAGCACCCGCCGCATTTCGGCCAGCGCGATTTCCTTGTGGGTCATGTTGCGTAGCCCGAAGGCGACGGTGACGCAATCGAAGCTGGATTCCGGAAAGGGGAGTTTTTCGGCGTCGCACTGGGTGAGCGGCAGGGAAAAACCTTTGTCGATGAGGCGGTCCCGCCCGCGCGACAGCATGGCATGGTTGATGTCGGTCAGCCAGACTTGCCCGCGTGTGCCGACCTTGCGCGCGAAAGCAAGCGACAGGTCGGCGGTTCCACCGGCAACGTCGAGCACACGGTCGCCTTCGCGCACTCCGGCTAGTTCGATAGTGAATGCCTTCCATAGCCGGTGCAGGCCAAAGGACATCACATCATTCATGATGTCGTATTTTTGCGCTACCGAGGAAAAGACATCGGCCACTTTCTTCTGCTTGAGTTCCTCGGCGACGGTCTGGAAGCCAAAGTGTGTGGTCTGGCCGGACTCGGTCTGTTCGGGGGAAGCAGGGGAGGTGGAGGCGTCTGTCATGGAAAAGGGCTCGATGAATGCCGTTTTAAGCGGGTTCCGAAAGTTCCGTGAAGCCGATCTGCTCGAAATTTGGACCCTTGAGCAAGAGTTGGGTCATCTTGAGTCGTCGTTCGAGGCCCGCGTCGAAAACCTCAATAATACCATTGGTCTTGTACCAGCCTTCCGGCAGGATCAATGAGGCGGTGATCTGGAGCACTTCGCTGGCTTCGATCATGAACGCCTGAGAGTAGGGCTCGCGCAGGTCGTCGGACTCGGTGCGCTGGCGGGCAGCGGTGACTCGCGGCAGGCCGGGCAGGACGTGAATGCCCGCTTCGAGCAGGCCATCTTCGCGGAACATCAGCCAGCTTACCTGGCCGAGCAGAAAATATTCGCCGTCGTGCGGGCGCAACCCCACCAGTTGATGATGCGAGAAACGCTCCGCATGGGGACGCTGTTGCAAGCGGAAGCCGCCGACCGACTGGTCGAGCAGTTCCCATTGCTCGCAGACCAGCCCGAGGCGCTCGGCTTCGAGGTGCTGGTGGCTGAAATTGCGCTTTCCGTTCCGGGTCAGTTCGGTTTCGACGCCCGCCGCGCGTTCGCCGAAGGCGTGGAGCGCCAGTTCGTCGTGCGTACAGCCCAGGCTGCTCGTCGTCGCACGCTGGTTGCTGTTTCGGGGCTGTTCAAACAATTTGCCCTGGATGTGAAAGCCGATGGCGAGCCATTCGGCACACAATTCGACCACACCTGTGCTGCCCCGCCGTGGGAAACGCCGTCCGGCAGAGGCCAGCCCCCAGGGTCGGTAGAGCGACAGCAACAGGCGGGCGCTGGCATCGACGCTGCAATCGTCTCCGAGGCCGAGCGAAGAAGGTGATACCCCTTGCTTGAACTGCGCGAAAACGGATTGGATTTGACTTGCCAGTTTGTTGCAATCGAAATAGCGGGGGGTCGAGTCTTTATGCAGCAGGCCCAGCGGCCGCAAACCGTGGTCGGAGGTCAGATCCAGCCCATAAGTCGTGGGCTTGCGCCCCTCGATATCCGGGCTGAGGGTGCAGTAGGGCGCGAAACGCTCTGCCCAGCGGCAAATCCATGTCCATTCCTGCCCGCTACGCCCGAAGGCGTTAGCCAGATCGAGCAGCAGGATGGAGATATAGGCTTCCTGCGCGCTTTGCGCTTTCCAGACGACGTTGAGCGTGTCGGAGACGCGGGTGGAATGAATGTTTTCCTGCTCGGCAGCGATGAAGCATTCGTGTGCCTGTTTCCACAAACCGGCGGGCAGGGCGCGGTGCGCGCGATAGTATTCGGACACGGCCTTGCCCGCGTAGTACGTGCGGCGTTGCGCGAGCGATGCGCGTTGATCCTTCAGGGTCCCTGTTTCGGTATCCAGCGCGGCAATGAGGGCGTAAGAGCGCGAAAGGTCGTGCCATGTCTTGATGACCTTCAGCAAAAGCTCGTTGTGCTGGCTGTCGGGAGGCAGCGGTTCGTCGCCATCGAGGCCGGAAAGCCTGGCCCGTGCCTTGTCGATCAACGGGCGGGCCATCTCCAGAACTTCGAGGTGTTGTTCGGGCAAAGGCCGGGCGGCAAGCAGGCCGGCGACGATCTCCGCCAGCACGGAAAACCGTTCTGTAGGGTTGTCGGTCGGCAGATTCTGCAATAAACCCAAGCATTGTGCAGGGTTGCTGTAGTCCATGAAAGCTCCGAGGCAAGCAAAATGTGTTTTGACAATTATTAACAACTAACTGAAATTTGGGCAAGATCAAAGCTTATACGGGCAGCCAATGCAGCATAGCTGGGAGCCTTCCGTGTTGGAACCTGGCGTTGTTCCTGGCCCCAGATGGACTCTGGAAAATGGCGGTCGTCGGCAAAGCGCGCGATGACGTGCCAATGCAGGTGCGGAACCTTGTTGCCGAAGCTGGCCAGGTTGATTTTGTCAGGAACCATTAGAGCGCGCAGACTGCTTTCAACAGCAAATACTACGTCCATGAAATGACGGCGTGCACGGGCGTCCAGATCGCTCATTTCGGAGACGTGTTCACCCCATACGACCCGGAAATAGCCTGGATAATCGGGATCATTACCCGGAATGACGCAGCAACGCTCATCCTGCCAGATGAGTTCGTTCCGATTGATGACGCAAAGCGGGCACTCCATGTTGGATTTTTGTTGGTTTTGAGTTGCTGATTACGACACTTCAAGCACGATTCACCATAGCACGGCTTTATTCGGGAGACTACGAAGTCGCCTCTTCCGGCGCGAAAAACCGCACGGGCTCGCGCCTGTCAATTACACACACAGCCTACGCCGCATAAGTTCGTTGACCTGAGCCGGGTTGGCCTTGCCACGGCTGGCTTTCATGACCTGCCCGACCAGGGCGTTGAGCGCCTTTTCCTTGCCGGCGCGGAATTCTTCGACCGATTTCGGATTGGCGGCGATGGCCTCGTCGATCATCGCTTCGATCTCGCCGCTGTCGGTGACTTGCTTCAATCCCTGGCGTTCGATGATTTCGTCCGCCCCATCGCCTTCGCCATTCCAGAGCGCCTCGAACACCTTGCGCGCGATGGCGTTGGAGATGGAGCCGTCGGCGACGCGCAGGAGCAGTCCGGCCAGTTGCGCGGGAGAGACCGGCGCGCAAACGATTTCCAGCCCGGCTTTGTTCAGATGTGCCGCAAGTTCTCCCATCACCCAGTTGGCGCAGAGTTTGGCATGCGCCGCGCCAGCGGCAGCAACGGCGGCCTGGAAGTAATCCGCCACTTCCTTGGTAACGGTGAGTGCATCGGCATCCTGAGCGGACAGGCCCAGTTCGCGCTCGAAGCGCGCTTTCATCGCTGCCGGTAATTCGGGCATCGTCGCCCTGACCCGCTCGATCCATTCCGGCTCGATCACCAACGGCAGCAGGTCGGGGTCGGGGAAGTAGCGGTAATCGTGCGCGTCTTCCTTGGAACGCATCATCCGCGTCTGTCCGGTGGCAGGGTCGAAGAGCACGGTGGCCTGGACGAAGTTCCCCCCGTCTTCCAGCGTTTCGATCTGCCAGCCGACCTCGAAGTCGATAGCCTGTTGCAGGAAACGGAAGGAGTTGAGGTTTTTTATTTCGCGCCGGGTTCCGAGTGCCTCCGCGCCCTTTTTTCGCACTGAGACGTTGGCATCGCACCGGAAGGAGCCTTCCTGCATGTTGCCGTCGCAGATGTCGATCCAGCGCACCAGCGCGTGCATGGCGCGCGCGTAGGCTACTGCTTCGGCAGAAGAGCGCATGTCGGGTTCGGAGACGATCTCCAGGAGCGGCGTACCCGCGCGGTTGAGGTCGATGCCGCTCATGCCGTGAAAATCTTCGTGCAGCGATTTGCCCGCGTCTTCTTCGAGATGGGCGCGCGTGAGGCGGACGGCTTTTTCGTAAGCGTCTTCCCCGTCGCCGACCCGGATTGTGATGGTGCCTCCCTGTACCACCGGCAGTTCAAATTGGCTGATCTGGTAGCCGTTGGGCAGGTCGGGATAAAAATAGCTCTTGCGCGCGAAGATGCTTTTCGGCGCGACGCGCGACCCCAAGGCCAGGCCGAAACGAATGGCGCGCTCGACCGCGCCCCGGTTCAAAACCGGCAACATGCCGGGAAGGCCGATATCCACGGCGCAAGCCTGCGCGTTGGGTTGCGCGCCGAACGCGGTGCTGGCTCCTGAGAAAATCTTGGAGGCGGTGTTGAGTTGGGCGTGAATTTCCAGCCCGATGACGACTTCCCAATCCGATCTGCTCATTTCAATTCATTATCCGTTGTGTCGGGGATGCGCGTGCTTCAGGCAACCGGGGGGCGGCGCAGGTGCCAGTCGGTGATCTGCTGGAAGCGGTGGGCGGCGGTCAATAGGCGCGCTTCGGAAAAATAGTTGCCGATCAGTTGCAGCCCGATCGGCAGCCCGGCGGCATTGAACCCGCAAGGGTGGGAAAGCCCCGGCAATCCGGCGAGGTTGACGGGCGAAGTGTAAATGTCGCCCAGATACATCTGCACCGGGTCATCGCTCATTGCGCCCAAAGCCCAGGCCGTTGCGGGCGAAGTTGGGCTGGCAATCAGGTCGCATTCTGCAAAGGCGCGCTCGAAATCACTGGTAATCAGCCGCCGCAATTTCTGCGCCTGGAGGTAATAGGCGTCGTAATAGCCGTGCGACAGCACAAAAGTCCCGGTCAGGATGCGCCGTTGCACCTCTGCGCCGAACCCCTCGCTGCGGCTCTTGCAATACATGTCGACGAGATCGGTATATTCGGCGGCGCGATGCCCGTAGCGCACGCCGTCGAACCGAGTAAGGTTGCTCGACGCCTCGGCCATTGCGATAACGTAATAGGCTGGAACCGCTAAACGGACATTGGGCAGGTCGATGTCGCGCAGCGTCGCGCCCAGGGCGCGGTACTGTGCCAGCGCGTTTTCGACGGTAGTCCGTATTTCATCGTTCAACCCCGTGGAGAAGAAATCTCGTGGCACGCCGATGGTGAGTCCGCCGAGCGGGCGGGCGGCATCGGGCGCGCTTGCTCCGACGATGGCGGCGTAATCTTCCACCGGGCGGTCGAGGCTGGTCGAATCGCGCGTATCGAACCCGGTCATGGACGAGAGCAATAGCGCGCAGTCTTCGGCGGAAGCGCCGAAAGCGCCCCCCTGGTCGAGCGAGGAGGCGCAAGCGATAGTGCCGTAGCGGCTGACGAGCCCGTAAGTCGGCTTGATTCCGGTAATGCCGCAGAACGCCGCAGGCTGGCGCACCGAACCGCCGGTGTCGGTTCCTGTGGCAATGGGCACGAGCCGTGCAGCGACCGCCGCCGCCGAACCGCCCGAAGATCCGCCGGCCACAGTGCCGGGTTTCCAGGGGTTGATGACCGGCCCGTAATACGAAGTCTCGCACGATGAACCCATCGCAAACTCGTCCAGGTTGGTCTTGCCCAGACTCACTGCACCTGCCTGTTTCAGCAGGCTCACCACATGGGCGTCATAGGGACTGACGAAATTGGACAGCATCCTGGACGCGCAGGTGGTCAATATGCCTTCGGTACAGAACACATCCTTGTGGGCGAGCGGGATGCCGGTGAGTGGCCCGGCCTCGTTGCGGGCGATGCGTGCGTCCGCCGAGCGCGCTTCGGCAAGCGCCCGGTCGCGGTCGACGGTGATAAAGGCGTTCAATCCAGAGTCGAAAGCCTCGATACGATCGAGAAAAAGACTGGCGAGTTCAACGCTGGAGATTTCCTTTTCATCCAGCGCGCGGCGCAGGACGGAAACGGAGGCGTCAAAAATTGGTGCAGAAGTCATGGTGCGTCAGGGAAAAAAAGAAACAAAATTCAGCGTTAGTGCTTTATTTGACTATTCTATAACCTTGGGAACAAGGTAGAGTCCGGCCTCGGTATGCGGGGCGATGGCTTGAAATACCGCGCGGCGATCGGTTTCGGTGACAACATCCTCACGCAAACGGGCAGACGATTCTTGCGGGTGGCTCATTGGTTCAATACCCATTGTATTGACGGCTTGCATTTGTGCGATTAATACAAATATGCTATCAAGCTGTTTGCGTGTAGTATCCACCTCGTCGTCGGGTATTGACAGGCGGGCAAGGCGAGCCAGGCGCATGACTTGTTCGTTGGAGAGTGGCATGTGAGAAATACCTGCTGAATTTATGAATAATTGTAGAGTATCATAACTGCTCTTTTTGCTTTTCTCGGGCGCGCCTGTGCGCGGAACAAAACTTCCAACCGGTTCGGGATTCTTATGTTCGGTTTGCTGCGTTCTTATTTTTCCAGTGATCTCGCGATCGATCTTGGTACGGCCAATACCCTGATTTACGTGCGTGGCAAGGGGGTCGTCCTTGACGAACCTTCTGTTGTGGCCATTCGCGTCGAAGGCGGCCCCAATTCCAAGCGCGTCATCCAGGCGGTCGGGCAGGAAGCCAAGCAGATGCTCGGCAAGACTCCCAAGAACATCGAGGCCATCCGCCCGATGAAAGACGGCGTAATCGCCGACTTTGAAGTCACCGAGCAGATGATCAAACAGTTCATCAAACGGGTGCACGATTCCAAGCTGCTTTCGCCAAGCCCCCGGATCATCATCTGCGTGCCTTGCGGTTCGACCCAGGTCGAGCGCCGTGCCATCCGCGATGCCGCGCTGGCTGCGGGTGCTTCGCAGGTCTACCTGATCGAGGAGCCGATGGCGGCGGCCATCGGTTCGGGCCTGCCGGTTTCGGATGCACTCGGTTCGATGGTGGTCGATATTGGCGGCGGCACGACCGAGGTTGGAGTCATTTCGCTGGGCGGCATGGTCTACCGGGGCAGCGTCCGGGTCGGCGGCGACAAGTTCGACGAATCCATCGTCAATTACATCCGCCGCAATTACGGCATGCTGATTGGCGACACAACCGCCGAAAACATCAAGAAAGAAATCGGTTCCGCTTTTCCCGGCTCGGAAGTGCGCGAACTGGAAGTCAAGGGCCGCAATCTCGCCGAAGGCATTCCGCGCAGCTTTACGATTTCGTCCAACGAAATCCTTGAGGCGCTTACCGAGCCGATCAACCAGATCGTTTCTTCGGTCAAGATTGCCCTCGAAGAAACGCCGCCCGAATTGGGAGCCGACATCGCCGAGCGCGGTCTGGTATTGACCGGCGGGGGAGCATTGCTGCGCGACCTCGACCGTCTGTTGATGGAAGAAACCGGCCTGCCGGTCATCGTCGCCGAGGAGCCGCTTACCTGTGTCGCGCGCGGCTGCGGCATGGCGCTCGACCGGATGGACAAGCTGGCTTCCATCTTCACGTCGGATTAAGGCAATGTCGATAGCTGGACGGATTAACCTCGAATAACCGCTGTCGCCCGGAAACTTTTGGATGCCTGTCTCCAATTTTCAAACGCACCCTGTTTTCAGGCGCGGAGTGTCACCGAAAGTCCGCTTGCTGATCTACATCACGGTTTGCGTGGTGATGCTGGTGGCCGACCTGCGTTTCAATTACATGGAGTCCGTGCGCGGATACCTGTTTACGGCTGCTTTGCCCGTGCGAACGGTTGCGTCCGAATCGGCCAAGTTGCTAGGCAATGCCACGGAACATTTCTCCAGCCTGACAGATTTGCAAGAGGAAAACGTCAGGTTGCGCCAGCACAAGCTCGAAGGCACTGAACGGCTGCTGCGCTTCGATGAGCTTGTGCAGGAGAATGCCAAGTTGCGCGAGCTTCTCGGCATGCGGAAGAAAACGCCAGCCAAGAGCATCGCGGTCGAAGTGCTCTATAACGTGCCCGATTCGTCCTCCCGCAAGGTCATTCTCGATCAGGGCAAAAAGGCAGGTATCACTCACGGCCTCGCGGTCGTCGATGCCGATGGCTTGCTTGGGCAGGTGACGCGGGTTTATCCATCTCAGTCCGAAGTTACCCTCATCACGGACCGTAACCAGGCCGTCCCGGTGCAGGTCATGCGAAACGGTTTGCGCGGGGTGATGTTTGGAACCGGGCAAGGGCTGCATACATTGAGCGATGTCTCCAAACGCTGGCAGCAAGCTGTCCAGTCGGATATCGGGCCGGGGTCGCTCGAATTGCGTTTCGTACTTGCCAATGCAGATATCAAACCCGATGACATTCTGGTGACTTCAGGGCTCGACGGTGTATTCCTGCCGGGGTTGCCTGTGGCTACAGTCGAAAATGTCGACCGTGAGGCCGGCGCTTTCGCCCATGTCACCTGCCGCCCCCTGGGGGGGGTCGAAAAGAGCCTGAGGGTGCTGGTACTGGGTCGCTCGGAATTGCCTCCTCCTCCCCCCAGGCCGGAGACCGGCGACCCACCGCCTCCCCCGGTTTTGCCAAGGGCGCGGCAGGCTGAAGGAAGGGACTGACCATGCAATTGAGCAATCGCTCCAACCGCCTTCTGCGGCCGCCCAAACCGTGGTTCGTATACATGAGCCTTTTCATCGGGCTCCTGTTGAACTATGTCCCATTCGGCCGTCACCCCGGCATCCCGGACTGGACCGCGCTGGTGCTGGTTTTCTGGTGCATTCGCGAGCCCCAGTATATCGGCATGGGCATAGGTTTTTTCCTCGGCATATTGGTCGATATCGGCCATGGCACGCCAATGGGCCAGTACGCTTTGGCTTATGTAGTACTGGCTTACATTGCCAATGGCCTGGCGCGGCGGGTCATGTGGTTCCCGTCGCTGTTGCAGGCGCTGCATGTGTTGCCCATGCTTCTGGTAGCGCAGGCGCTGATGGCCGGTGTGCGCGTGTTTGCCGGGGAGGAATTTCCTGAATGGAATTATTTCTTGTCCAGCATCGTTGGCGCGGCGCTATGGCTGCCGCTCACTTATCTGCTGCTGCTGCCACAGTTTCAGCCGGTCGATCGGGATGAAAACAGGCCAATCTGAACGCCGGAATCAGGATGAAAACCTTTAACGATCCGGCCGAATATGCGGGGCGTTTCTACATCCGTTTGCTTGCGGCTGTCCTGTTCGTGTTCGTCGGATGGATTTTGCTGGCATATACGCTTTATTCCTTACAAATAAAAAACTACGACCGTTATCAAACGCTCGCGGAAGGCAACCGCATTTCCATCCTGCCGATCGTGCCCCAGCGCGGAAACATCGTTGACCGCAACGGCGTGACGCTGGCACGCAATTTCGTTGCCTACACTCTGGAAATCACGCCTTCATTCGTTGTTAACGTGGACAAAACGATAGATGGGCTTTCTGAGTTCATCGCCATTGAACAAAAGGATCGGCAGCGTTTCAAAAAATTTTTCCGGGACAATCGCCGCCTGGATAGTGCGCCGATCCGCACCCGCTTGAGCGACGAGGAAGTTGCGCGCTTCATGGGACAGCGTTACCGATTCCCCGGCGTCGATGTACAGGCGCGGCTATTCCGAGATTATCCGAACGGTACTCTGGGTTCACACTTGATCGGTTACATCAGCCGCATCAGCGACCGTGATGTCGAGGAAATCGAAGGGCGCGAGGATGCCGATAACTACCTCGGCAGCATGTACATCGGCAAGAGCGGCGTGGAGGCGACCCATGAGGCCGATCTTCACGGGATGACCGGGCGCGAGCACGTCGAAAACACTGCCGGCGGCAAAGTGGTGCGAAGCCTGAAGAGAGAAGAGGCTACGCCGGGGAGCGACATTGAACTGTCCATCGACATCGAATTACAGAAAGTTGCCGAAACCGCTTTTGGCGAGCGGCGCGGCGGTCTGGTCGCCATCGATCCATCAACCGGCGAAGTGCTTGCGCTGGTGTCGATGCCGACGTTCGACCCCAATCTGTTCGTCGACGGCATTTCCAGCCAGGACTGGAACGTCCTGAACGAAGTCGGCGTCCCGAAGGAAAAGCTCAATAAACCGCTGCTCAACCGCGCCGTTGCCAGCGCCTATCCGCCGGGTTCGACTTTCAAGCCCTTCATGGCTCTGGCGGGGCTGAACTCTGGCAAACGCACGCTCACCTATAAGATGAACGATCCGGGCGGTTTTTCCTATGGCGGCCATTACTTCAAGGACGACAAGAAAGGCGGCCACGGCTCGGTCGATATATACAAATCCATTGTCGTCTCGTGCAACACTTTTTATTACGTTTTAGCCAACGACCTGGGCATTGATACCATCGCCAATTTCATCGGCCAGTTCGGGCTGGGGGCGCTCTCCGGCATCGACATTCCCGACGAAAAGGAGGGGGTGCTGCCCTCGACGGCCTGGAAGCGCAAGCGTTTCGCCAAGCATGGGCGGGAACACCAGAAATGGTATGGAGGCGAGACGATTTCAGTGGGCATCGGCCAGGGTTACAACGCCTATACCCCCGTCCAGATGGCTTCGGCCATCGCGACGATTGCCAACGATGGCAAGCGGATGCGCCCTCGTGTGGCTCGGGCAACCATCGACAGCCATGGGAAACGGGAAGAGTACCCTTCCGAACTGGTCAAGGAAATTTCCGTCGACCCGGAATTCATGGCTGCGGTGCAGCGGGCGTTAGGGGATGTCACCCGTTTCGGAACCGCGACGCGGGCCTTTGCGGGCGCGCCATACCGTGCCGCTGGCAAAACCGGTACGGCTCAAGTGTATTCGCTCAAAGGTCAGGCATACGACAAGAGCGACGAGCGCAAACGCGACCATTCATGGTTCATCGCCTACGCGCCGGTCGAGCAGCCGAGAATCGCGCTTGCGGTCATGGTGGAAAACGGCGGTTTTGGCGCGGTTTCCGCCGCGCCGATCGCGCGCCAGGTGATCGACGCCTTCCTTCTTGAGAAGCGCGCCGACAAACCCGCGCCGGAAGATGCCGGAGCCGAAACCGAAGAAGAAGGGGGCGACGATCATCCGGGCAATGGGGCGCATGCCAGGCAAGGGGAGAATGCCGGGTGACTTACCGCCGCCGTTTTCATGTCCAGAAACTGTTCTCGGCATTGATCCGCCCGCTCGATCCGCCGTTGCTGCTGATCCTTTCCGCCCTGCTGGTTTATAGCGTCATCATTATTGAAAGCGCCGCGCCGAAACTGCTCGTGAATCATCTCGGGAGCATTTCTCTGGCACTGTTCGGAATGTGGGCCATCGCCGTCATCCCGACCCGCCGTCTGCTGTCCCTGGCACCAATGTTCTACATCATTGGGATCGCCTTGCTGGTTGCGGTCAACCTGTTTGGAACCTCCTCCAAGGGCGCGCAACGCTGGTTGGATATTGGCCCGGTTCTTCGCATCCAACCTTCCGAAATCATGAAAATCGCCATGCCCTTGGCCCTGGCATGGTTTTTCCAGAAACGCGAGCACTCCATTTCCTGGGGGGAATTCCTGGTCTCGGCAGTATTGTTGTTCGGGCCGGTATATCTGATTGCCAAACAGCCTGACCTGGGTACCGCCATCCTGGTATGTTCCTCCGGATTCTTCGTGATTTTCTTTGCCGGTCTGCCGTGGAGGCTGATCATGCCGGTCGTCCTGCTCGGCGTGGCCGTCATCGTTGCTATTGGCGTTGCCGGTGAGGAGTTGTGCCAGCGAGAAAAGTGGCCTGGTTTGAAGCCTTATCAGAAAGACCGTATCTGTACGCTGCTCGATCCATCGCGCGACCCTCTCGGCAAAGGTTTTCACACCATCCAGTCAACCATTGCCATTGGCTCTGGCGGCTTCGTCGGAAAAGGCTGGAAGCAGGGAACGCAGACGCACCTGGCCTTCCTGCCGGAACGGCATACCGATTTCGTGTTTGCCGTACTCGCCGAGGAATTCGGCCTCATCGGGGTGCTGGTTCTATTGGGGCTGTACATGGCGTTACTGGCACGCGGTTTCATCATCACCGCCAGCGCGATGACTCTGGGGGCGAAGTTATTGGCCGGTTCGACGACGATGGCCTTTTTTACTTACCTGTTCGTAAACATCGGCATGGTCAGCGGCATCCTGCCGGTCGTGGGCGTTCCCCTGCCGTTTATCAGTTATGGCGGGACGGCCATCGTAACGCTCTGCCTGGGTATCGGCATCCTGATGGGGGTCTGCCGTAACAAGCAGGAACGGTAGGGAGGCATGGCGATGCGTGCCGGGAGCCGGGTGCTTTGCGCTATTGGGGTGATCGTCGCGGTTTCGGTACTGGCGGCGGCTTGCGGCACGGCGGGGAAAAAGGGTAGCGGAGGCTATTACAAGGACGATGGTCCCGGCAGCGTTTCATCCAAGGATTTATCGAAAATTCCTGACGCCACGCCGCGTGTGGAACCTGTTCGCCCCCGTAACAACCAGCCCTATCGCGCGCTTGGCAAGACATACACTCCCCAAACCCGCGTAGAACCTTTTCGTCAGCGTGGCGTGGCAAGCTGGTATGGCCGCCGTTTTCACGGACGCCCCACAGCCAGCGGCGAAAAATACAACATGTATGCGATGACCGCCGCGCATCCCACGTTGCCGATTCCAAGCTACGCACGGGTGACTTCGCTTGAAAACGGCCGTTCAGTCGTGGTGCGGATCAATGACCGTGGCCCCTTCCTGCACGGACGGGTTATTGACCTTTCCTACGCTGCGGCCGGGAAGCTCGGCTACCTCAAAAAGGGCAGCGCGAAGGTCGAAATCGAACAGATACTGCCCGGCGGCGGGACGGATTGAAGAGCGGATGGGTATTCAGCCTTTCATTGTCCGGCGCGGCTAAGGAGACGCTGATTTTCCCTCTCCCCTTGTGGGAGAGGGTGCCCCGAAGGGGCGGGAGAGGGGGATGCCAGGGAGAGGGCAAGTCTCGACCTGCCAAAAACGTCCTCCCCCCTCTCCCCCAACCCCTCTCCCACGAGGGGAGAGGGGGTTTTTGTACACACTTGATAGAAAACGCTCTAAATCGAAGCCCGTTCGTGCCCGCGTTCCAGCACGGAAAATCCGTGATTGCTTTTGCATTGCTTTTGTTTCGTTCTGAATTGCGTGGCTCTGTTCCGGTTCCGGTTCCGGGTAACCTGCTAGAATTCGTCCCCTTTCGCTTTCAGTGCTTCAGTTTCAAGCAAAACACAGGAGAGATTTCATGGCTATTGAACGTACCCTTTCCATCATCAAGCCCGATGCCGTCGCAAAGAACGTCATCGGTAAAATCTACCAACGCTTCGAGGATGCCGGGCTCAAGGTGATCGCCGCCCGTATGGCGCATTTGTCCGAGCGGGAAGCGGGCGAGTTTTACGCCGTGCACCGCGAGCGCCCGTTTTTCAAGGATTTGGTCAAGTTCATGACTTCCGGCCCGGTCATGGTGCAGGCCCTCGAAGGCGAGAACGCGATTGCCAAAAACCGTGAACTGATGGGCGCGACCGACCCGAAGAAAGCCGCGCCCGGAACCATCCGCGCCGATTTTGCCGAGTCTATCGACGCTAACGCCGTGCACGGTTCCGATGCCCCGGAAACGGCGGCGGTGGAAGTGGCGTTCTTTTTCCCAGGTATCAATATTCATACCCGCTGACGTATCCGTTCGGGATGAACTCGCTTCCGTTGCCCGCCGTGCTCAACCTGCTCGATTACGACCTTGCCGCGCTTCTTGCCTGGTTTTCTGAGCAGGGAGAGAAACCTTTTCGCGCCCGTCAGGTGATGCGCTGGATACACCGCGAGGGCTGCGATGATTTCGACGCGATGACCGATGTCGCCAAGGCGTTGCGGGCAAAGCTAAAGGAACAGGCGGAAATTCGTGCGCCCATGTTGTTGCGGGACTCCCTGTCCGGCGACGGTACGCGCAAATGGCTGTTCGATGTCGGGGATGGCAATGCCGTGGAAACGGTTTTCATCCCCGAAGCAGGGCGCGGGACGCTGTGTGTGTCGTCGCAGGCGGGCTGCGCGCTCGATTGCGCTTTCTGCGCGACCGGCAAAGAGGGGTTCAACCGGAACCTGAGTACGGGCGAGATCGTCGGCCAGCTTTGGTTGGCGAACAGCTTGCTTGGCGCGGCCAAGGTCGGCGGCGACAGGGAAGACCGGGACAATGGGCGCGTCATCAGCAACGTTGTGCTGATGGGCATGGGCGAGCCGCTGGCCAATTTCGACAATGTCGTTGCCGCCTTGCGGGTGATGCTCGACGACCACGCTTATGGGTTGTCGAGGCGGCGGGTGACCGTGTCGACGTCGGGCATCGTGCCCGCGATCGACCGCTTGCGCGAAGAATGCCCGGTGGCGCTGGCGGTGTCGCTGCACGCGCCGGACGATGCGTTGCGTGACCGCTTGATGCCGATCAACCGCAAGTATCCATTGCGCGATTTGATGGCGGCTTGTCGGCGGTATCTCGAACGCGCGCCGCGCGATTTCGTGACGTTTGAATATGTGATGCTCGACGGCGTCAACGACAGCGATGCCCACGCGCGCGCGCTGATTGCGTTGTCACGCGATGTACCGTGCAAATTCAACCTGATCCCATTCAATCCTTTCCCGCGTTCCGGGTTTGCTCGTTCGCCTGCCGGACGTGTCCGGCATTTTGCGGGGCTTCTGCTCGAAGCCGGTATCATTGTCACAACACGTAAAACACGAGGCGACGACGTGGCCGCAGCCTGCGGGCAGCTTGCCGGGCGGGTGCGGGACAAGGCCCGGCGTGCCAGCGCATGTTCGCTACAGACAGTGGAGGAGGTCTTTTCATGACACGTAAAACGTTATTCCTGTACTGGATTGTTCCTGTTCTTTTCTTAGGCGCTTGCGCGACGCCGGCAGATCATGCCGATTCTTCGTTCGATGCTGCGCCCAGCTACAGCGGAACTTACCCCCGCCCCCTGTCCGATGTGCAGCCCGCGAGCAAGGAAGAAGAAAGGGCGCGTATCCATATCGAACGCGGGAAGGAGTACTTTTTCGGTTTGAGGCGGCCGGACCTTGCCCTGGATGCGGCCAGGACTGCCCTGGAAGTAAAGCCGGGCTATCCTCCGGCCTATCATCTGATGGGTTGGGTCTACATGGAACTCAAGCAAAACGCCCAGGCTGACGATGCTTTCCGTCGGGCGCTCAGTGCCGCGCCCGGAGACCCGGATTTCAACAACAGCTATGGTTGGTTCCTGTGTACCCAGAAGCGCGTTTCCGAAGCGATGTCCCGGTTTGCAACATCGGCGGCCAATCCGTATTACCTCTACAAAACCCAGCCTCATACCAACGCCGGCTTGTGTTTGCTGGAAAATAACGAGCTTGAGCGAGCCGGGGTTCAGTTTTCCAAGGCACTGGAGGCCGACCCTTCAAATAGCGAGGCACTGTACCGGTTGGCAGAAGTCGGTTATCGTCGTGGTAATTATCGAGGCGCCTACGATCTTCTCATCCAGTACCATCGGCGTTTCGATCCGAGCGCGCGCTCGGTGTGGCTTGGTTTGCGCGCGGCGCGGCGGCTTGGCGAACGCCATGCAGAAGCGAGTTATGCGGAGCAGTTGCGTAGCCGTTTTGCCGGTTCCGGTGAAAACGCATTGATGACGCAAGGAAGGTACGAGTGAATACCATGCAATCTCAATCTGATTCTGATCCTGTCGTGGAAAATAGCTCCGGCCTTGAGGCCGCGCCTGATCCCGTGCCCGAACTGACGCCGTCCGCGGCTGAGTTCGCGTCTGAACTTGATCTTGGGCTTGAGTTTGAACCGATGCAGCCCGTGTCGTTTGCTCCGTCGCCCGGAGAAATTCTCAGGAATTCGCGCGAGGCGCGGGGAGAGTCCCTGAACGATGTTGCCCATACTCTCAAAATATCGGCGCATCAACTCGAAGCCCTTGAAAACGGGAGATACGATGTTTTGCCGGGGCCGACTTTCGTGCGGGGGTTTCTGCGAAATTACGCACGGTATCTGGACATTGATCCAGAGCCGTTGCTTGAGGGGATCAGTGCCCGGACTCCCACTGCCGCCGATCTGGCTTCGATGCTCAAGCTCGATGGCAACGTACAGCCCGCAGCCAGCCCGCGCCCTCGCGGCAGCCTGCTTCCGGTGGCGCTGATCGTACTGGTGGGGCTGATATTGGCGGGACTGGTTGCGGCCGGGATTCACTTTCACTGGTTCGACCGGGTTCGGATTCGGTTCAGTCGGCTCGAAGCGCCCGCAGCGGCTCCGGCACATGAAACGGCTTTGATGAGTAGAACGGCTTCGGTATCTGAAATGGTTCCGGTGTCTGAAACGGCGCTGGTTTCTGAAACGCCCCCGGTATCTGAAACGCCTCCGGCACCTGAAATATCTCCGGTGCCTGAAACGCCTCCGGCGCCTGAAACGAAAGTCCGGTTTGAGCCTGTGGTCATCAAGCTCGCCTCGCCTGTCCCCGTCAACATTGCGCCAGAGTCGTCAAGACCTCCTCCCCTGATAGGCGGTGAGGCGGACGAGGCGGCAGGCCCACCTGCGCCTGCCGTGCCCCACGAGGTGACATTGCGGTTGTCGTTCAGCGCCAGCACTTTGGCTGAGGTGCGTGACGGTAGCGGAAAACTCATTTTCACCCGCATCGGCACCAAGGGCGGCTCCAACAAAGTCATCGGCAAACCGCCTTTCAAGGTCATGGTCAAACATCCGGGCAATGTGAAACTGGAGTTCAATGGCCAGGCGGTCGATCTGAAGGGGCATATCAACAGGGAAGGGATCGCCCGCCTGACCCTGCAATGACGATTTGCCCTTCTGTCCGCACGGCGGCGCGCCGCCGTACCCGCCTTGTGCGTGTCGGTCGCGTGGCGATAGGTTCAAGTGCGCCCATCGTGGTGCAGTCGATGACCAATACCGACACCGCCGACCTCGACGCGACCGTCGCGCAGGTCGCGGAACTGGCGCATGCGGGTTCCGAACTGGTTCGGGTCACGGTCAACAATGAAGCCTCGGCCAGAGCCGTGCCGCGTATCCGGGAACGCCTCGCCGCGCAGGGCATCGATGTGCCGCTGGTGGGAGATTTCCATTACAACGGGCATGCCCTGCTTGCCAAGGTTCCGGAATGCGCGGAGGCGCTGGATAAATTTCGTATCAATCCGGGTAATGTCGGTGCAGGGGCGCGGCGCGACAGCCAGTTTGCCGAACTCATCGAATTAGCCTGTAAGCACAACAAACCGGTGCGTATCGGGGTGAATTGGGGCAGTCTCGACCAGGCGGTATTGGCCAGGGTCATGGATGAAAATGCTGCTTGCGCTACGTCGTTGCCCGCCGGGGCGGTGATGCGCGAGGCGCTGGTGGCCTCGGCGCTGGAATCGGCGGCTCAGGCCGAGAGCCTGGGGCTTGCCGGGGATCGCATCATTCTTTCTGCCAAGGTATCGAACGTGCAGGATTTGATCGCGGCCTACCGCGAGCTTGCCCGGCGTTGCGAATATCCGTTGCACCTGGGGCTGACCGAGGCCGGCATGGGCAGCAAGGGCATTGTCGCTTCGACTGCGGCGCTGGCGGTGCTGCTTCAGGAAGGCATTGGCGATACCATCCGTGTTTCCCTGACCCCTGAACCGGGCGGCAGCCGCGCGCAGGAAGTCGTGGTGGCGCAGGAAATTTTGCAGACGATGGGTTTGCGCGCCTTCGTGCCGATGGTGACGGCTTGCCCCGGTTGCGGGCGTACCGCCAGCACTTTTTTCCAGGAATTGGCGGCCCGCGTCCAGCGCCATGTGCGCGATAAAATGCCGCATTGGCATGCCCAGTATGACGGTGTGGAGAATATGACCCTGGCGGTGATGGGTTGTGTGGTCAACGGCCCTGGAGAGAGCCGCCACGCCAATGTCGGTATATCATTACCCGGTTCGGGCGAAGCGCCCGCAGCGCCGGTGTTTGTAGATGGACAAAAAATGATTACTCTGCGCGGTGGTAATATCGCTGCTGAGTTCATAACCCTTATTGACGATTACGTGTCTAGTCATTACGTCCGTAAATCCGTCTGAACCCAACATCAACAGAATAGGCAAATGATTCAAACCTTACAGGCCGTGCGCGGTATGAGCGATATTCTTCCCGACGAAGCCGAAATCTGGGAGAACTTCGAAGACATCGTCCGTGATTGGCTCAAGGGCTATGGCTATCGCCCGATCCGTATGCCCATCGTGGAGCCGGAGGCGCTTTTTCACCGCGCGATTGGCGAAGTGACCGACATCGTCGAAAAAGAAATGTACGCATTTGAGGATGCGTTGAACGGCGAAAGGCTGGCCCTGCGCCCGGAAGGGACGGCAGGTTGCGTACGCGCGGCGATTCAGCACAGCCTCGTGGCTTCCGGTGGGCCGCAGCGCCTTTACTATCAGGGGCCGATGTTTCGCCACGAGCGCCCACAGAAAGGGCGTTACCGGCAGTTTCACCAGATCGGCGTAGAGGCGCTCGGTTTTGCCGGGCCGGACATCGACGCCGAACTCATCATCATGTGCGCCCGCCTGTGGGGGCAACTCGGTCTCACCGATCTCAGCCTCGAACTCAATTCACTGGGCTCAGTGGAGGAACGCGCCGATCACCGCACGGCGCTCATCGCTTATCTTGAATCGAGGCGGGACAAACTGGACGAAGATGCCCAGCGCCGCCTGCATTCCAATCCGCTGCGTATTCTCGACACCAAGAATCCGGCCATGCAGGAAATCGTTGAGGCTGCGCCGAAACTGTTTGATCATCTCGGCGAGGAATCGCGGGCGCATTTTGAGACGGTGCAAGCTTTGTTGACCGACGCAGGGATTGCCTTCCGGATCAACCATCGTCTTGTGCGCGGCCTCGATTACTACAACCGTACCGTGTTTGAATGGGTGAGCGACCAACTCGGCGCGCAAGGCACGGTATGCGCCGGAGGGCGTTACGACGCTTTGGTGGGTCAACTGGGCGGTAAGCCGATGCCTGCGGCGGGTTTTGCCATGGGGCTTGAACGGCTGATCGCGCTCTGGCGGGAAAGCGGCGAGGCCGAATATGCGGTTGAGCGGCCGATTCCAGATGCCTACATGGTGCACCAGGGCGAGGGCGCGCAACGTTTAGCCTTCCGCGCGGCTGAAGCCTTGCGTGACGTCGGGTTCGACGTGCTGCTGCATTGTGGCGGCGGAAGTTTCAAATCTCAGATGAAAAAGGCCGATGCCAGCGGCGCTTTGCTGGCGCTGGTCGTTGGCGAGGATGAGGTCGCCGCAGACGAAATCGGGATCAAGCCGTTACGCGACGGTGGCGAGCAGCATCGGGTTTCGTTCCAGGCGTTGCCGGAGGCGGTTGCAGGGGCGATTTACGGAATTGAAGCGCAACAGGATGACGAGCCCCAGGGAGGGAACGGACAAGGAGCTGAAAATGGCGGTGTATGACCTCGAAGAACAGGAACAAATTGCCCAACTCAAGGCGTGGTGGGCGCAGTACGGCAATATGATTGTGACGGTACTTCTGGTGCTGGTGCTTGGTTTCGCCGGTTGGCAGGGGTGGAATTGGTACAGGAACACAGGCGCTACCGAGGCGAGCGCGCTGTTTTTCGATCTGCAACAGGCCGCAGTCGCCGACGACGCGGTACAGGTTCGCAAGATTGCTGGAGAGATGATCAGTAAACATGGCGGTACGGTTCAGGCCCAACTGGGTGCGCTGTTGTCGGCGGGCATTCAATTTCAGAAAAACGACCTCGATAACGCGCGCCCCCATCTCGAATGGGCGGCAGATAAAGGCAAGGATGCCGTCCTGCGCGACCTCGCACGCCTGAGGCTGGCGGCAGTGCTGTTGCAACAGGGGGAGGCCAACGAGGCGCTTGCCCGCTTGCAGCCTGTGCCGGAAGGTTCCTTGCGCGCCCGTTTTGAAGATTTACGCGGTGACGTGTTTGCTTCACAGGGCAAGGTTGCCGAAGCGCGTACCGCCTGGAAGGCTGCTGCCGGGGCGTCCGGCAATGCGGTCATTGACGCTAATCTGCGTAACGCGATCCGCATCAAACTCGAATCGCTGGAAGGCTGAACGATGAGACGTATCCCGCTGCATGGTTTTTTCCCGACCCTCATCCTGGCGTTGTTGTCCGGATGTTCTTCCACTCCCGGCCCGGCTGAACTGACCAAATTCAATCCGTCCGCTGAAATGCGCGAACTTTGGAGCGTTTCGGTCGGTAGTGCGAAACACTACGTATTTCAGCCCGCAGTAGTGGATGAAAGCGTTTATGCCGCAGGAAACAGGGGCGAGGTCGTCCGCATCGACGGTGGCAGGAAAAAATGGGCAACCGATACAAAGTCCAGGCTTACCGCTGGCGTCGGCAGCGACGGCAGCGTGGTCGTGGTGGTCAGTGAAAAGGGTGAGGTGATTGCCCTCGATAGCGAAACCGGTAGTGAACGCTGGCGTGTAAATGTTGGCGTGGAAGTCCTGGCTCCCCCTGCCGTGGGCGGCGGAGTCGTGGTGCTGCGGGCTTCCGACCATCGCTTGCTTGGGCTTGAAGCCAAGAATGGACAGCAACGTTGGCTCTACCAGCGCAATATGCCCCCGCTGGCTCTGCGAAGCCATACCGGCGCGCTCATCGTGGATAATCAGGTCGCGCTCGTTGGTTTTCCTGGCGGTAAGTTGGTTGCAGTGAGCCTGGAGCATGGCGGCAATCTTTGGGAACTCAGCGTATCCAGGCCGCGCGGCGCAAACGAACTCGAACGGGTGTCCGATGTAGCCGGTGTCCCGGTGATCGGCCGCAGCGAAGTCTGTGCCGTGACCTATCAGGGCCGGGCAGCCTGTTTTGATGCTACGAATGGCAACACCCTGTGGACGCGTGATTTTTCGTCCTACGTCGGCATGGATCGGGATACCCGTTTTGCGGTACTCGTCGACGAGCGCGATTCCGTTCAGGCGCTCGATGTTTATAGCGGCATTACGGTATGGCGGCAGGACGCGATGCCCCGGCGCAGGCTGACACGCCCCCGGATCGTCGGCGATTATGTGGTGCTTGGCGATGGCGAAGGCTATGTGCATATGCTCATGCGCGAAGATGGCGTTTTTGCCGCCCGCGCCCGCGCCGACCGGAGCGCAATCCTTGCCGACCCGCAACCCTTGGGCAATGGGTTCGTCGTGCAGTCGGTTGGCGGGGATGTCGTAGCGTATGAACTGCGGCGCTAAAAACGTGTTGACCTCTCTCCTGTGAAACCCACCATCGTGCTGGTTGGCCGACCCAATGTCGGCAAATCGACCCTGTTCAATCGCCTGACCCGCAGCCGCGACGCCCTCGTGGCCGACCTGCCGGGCCTGACGCGCGACCGCCACTACGGCGTCGGCCGGATGGGCGAGCGCGATTATCTGGTCGTAGACACCGCCGGGTTCGATCCCGTGGCGAAAGATGGCGTCATGTTCGAGATGGCGCGGCAGGCCGAACAGGCCATCGCCGAGGCGGACGCGCTGCTCTTCCTCGTCGATGGCCGTGCCGGGTGTACGCCTCACGACGAACAGATCGCCAGCTACCTGCGTCGTGCCAACCGTCCTGTCCATCTTGTCGTCAACAAGGCGGAAGGGCTGGATCGGACGGTGGCGGGCGTCGATTTTCACGCCTTGGGGCTGGGCGAACCTCTGCCGGTTTCGGCGGCGCATGGCGATGGCGTGCGCCAACTCATCGACATCGTGCTGGCGCCTTTCGATCAGGACGAGGAAGAGGAAGAAACCGAAGAGGGTGGCCCGAAGGTGGCGATTGTCGGGCGTCCCAACGTCGGCAAATCGACCTTGGTCAATGCCTTGCTCGGTGAAGACCGGGTGATTGCTTTCGATGCTCCCGGTACGACCCGCGACGCCATCGCGATTCCGTTCGAGCGCGACGGACGCCAATACACGCTGATCGACACCGCCGGACTGCGCCGTCGGGGAAAGGTTTTCGAGACGGTCGAAAAATTTTCCGTCATCAAGACCCTGCAAGCCATCGAAAGCGCTAATGTCGCCGTGCTCGTGCTCGATGCCGCGCAGGACATTTCGGATCAGGACGCGCGCGTTGCCGGGTTCGTGCTCGAAACCGGGCGGGCGCTGGTCGTGGCCGTCAACAAGTGGGACGCAGTCGACAATTACCGCCGCGAACGCCTCAAGGAAGACATGGCGCGCAAACTTGGCTTTTTATCGTTCGCGCGGTTTCACTTCATTTCCGCGCTCAAGGCCAATGGGCTAGGTGCGCTCCTGAAATCGGTGAATGCCGCCTACGGGGCGGCGATGTCCAAACTTTCCACGCCCCGGCTCACCCGTGCCCTGCAAACTGCCCTAGCTCGGCAAGCGCCGCCGCGCGCCGGAACCGTGCGCCCGAAACTGCGTTACGCGCACCAGGGCGGCATGAACCCTCCGATCATCGTGATTCACGGAACTTCGCTGGAAAGCGTGCCGGACACTTATGTGCGCTACCTGGAACGCGCGTTCATGGAGACCTTTAAGTTACAAGGTACGCCATTGCGTATCCAATTCCGCACTACGCATAATCCTTATGTTGATAAATCATGATTTTTGATATTTTTACTGTGCACACAGGGCAGTTTTTAATGCACACTTGCGTATTGCGGCAAAATGCCGCCGCGAAATTGTCATAACCACAAAAATTGGGGTTCCGCGATGAGCAACAACAAGGGCCAGCTTCTACAAGACCCGTTCCTGAACACGCTGCGGCGGGAGCATGTTCCGGTTTCCATCTACCTTGTCAACGGCATCAAGCTGCAAGGGCAGATCGAATCTTTCGATCAGTACGTCGTGCTGCTCAAGAATACCGTGACACAGATGGTCTACAAACACGCCATTTCGACCATCGTGCCAAGCCGTCCGGTCACGATCCAGCAACAGGACGACGACGGGGGCGGTAACTGAACGCCATCCGCCTTCACCGGCACAAGTATGTTTGAACGCCCCGGCGAGCGGGCCATTGTGGTTCAGCTCGATCTTGGTCAAGGGGGGCTCGATGAGCGCCTGGGTGAACTGAAACTGCTGGCCTCCAGCGCGGGGGCCACAGTTGAAGCGGTGGTCTCCGGGCGTCGTAACGCGCCCGACCCGGCGCTGTTTGCCGGACGGGGCAAGGTTGAGGAAATTACCGAAGCCTTGTGCGCGCACGATGCCGACCTGGTGATCTTCAACCATGCTTTGTCGCCTGCCCAACAGCGCAATCTCGAACGAGCCCTCCAGCGCCGGGTTATCGACCGCACCGCGTTGATCCTGGATATTTTCGCCCTGCGTGCGAAAAGCCACGAAGGCAAATTGCAGGTTGAACTGGCGCAGTTGAGCCATCTGGCGACCCGGCTGGTACGGGGATGGACTCACCTCGAACGGCAAAAGGGCGGTATCGGCCTGCGCGGCCCTGGCGAAAAGCAGCTTGAAACCGACCGGCGGCTGCTCGGCGACCGTGTCAGGCTGCTCAAATCCAGGCTGGCCAAGCTCGAAAAGCAACGCCACACCCGGCGGCGCGCCCGCGAACGCCGCGACGTGTTTACGGTGTCGCTGGTCGGCTACACCAACGCGGGCAAATCGACCCTGTTCAATGCGCTCACCAGGGCAGGAGCCTATGCGGCAGATCAACTCTTTGCCACCTTGGATACGACCTCGCGGCGGATGTTTGCCGGGGCGGAGAACATCGTGCTCTCGGACACGGTCGGGTTCATCCGCGATTTGCCCCATGCGCTGGTGGCCGCCTTCCATGCCACGCTCGAAGAGACTGCGAGCGCCGACCTGCTGCTGCACGTCGTCGACGCATCGAGCGAAGACCGCGAGGCTCAGATTGGCGCGGTCAATGTGGTGCTCGATGAAATCGGTGCAGCCGACGTGCCGAGGATCGAAGTCTGGAACAAGATCGACCTGACCCATGCTGCACCTGCGGTTCTCCGGGGCGATTGTGATAGAATCGAACGCGTTTTTTTGAGCGCCCGCACGGGCGAAGGGCTCCAGTTTTTGCGCGCCGTGCTTGGCGATGCCGCCGAGGCTTTCGCAGCCGAACCTGATAGCGGTTCCCATTCGTCCGATCTCGACGCGACTCGTTTCAATCCACATCAATTTGAAGGCGTTTCGCTTCCTTGTGATAAATGAATACAGGCATTCTCATGTCGCCCAATGATCCGCATTGGGGCAACCGCGACAATAACGGTAACGGCGGACGCGGCGGCAGACGCGGCGATGAACAGGGTCCGCCCGATTTAGAAGAAATCTGGCAGGACTTTAATAAGCGCCTGTCCGGTATCTTCGGACGCCGCCGCGAAGGTGGCCCAATCGGTCCCGGAGGGGGAGGGGGGCGTCCCACCTTGCCGTCTTTCAAACAGTTTGGCGGCGGGCTGGGCATGTTGGTGCTGATCGTGCTTGTGATCTGGCTCGGCAGTGGCTTCTACACCGTCGATACCAACGAGCGCGGCGTCGTATTGCGTTTGGGAAAATACCGTACCGTCACCGATCCTGGCCTGAACTGGCGTTTGCCCCGGCCTTTCGAGACGCACGAAATCGTCGACCTCACGGGACTACGCACCGTCTCCGTCGGCAGCCAGGGCAATGCGCGCGCCCTGATGCTTACGGACGACCAGAACATCGTTGCCGTTCAGTTTGCCGTCCAATACGTGCTCAAGACGGAACGCGACGAATTCAACAACGAGCGCGGTCCCAGGGATTTCATCTTTGAAAACCGTGATCCCAACGAGGAATTCGTGCGCCAGATCGCGGAAACCGCGATGCGCGAAATCGTCGGTAAAAGCAAGATGGACTTCGTGCTCTACGAGGGTCGGGAGCAGATCGCTGCATCGACGCAAAAGCTGATTCAGGACATCCTGGATCGCTACAAATCCGGCATCCAGGTCAGCCGCGTGACGATGGAAGAAGTGCAGCCGCCCGAACAGGTGCAGGCAGCCTTCGACGATGCCACCAGAGCCACGCAAGATCAGGAACGAAAGAAAAACGAAGGCGAGGCTTACGCCAACAATGTCATTCCCGCCGCCCAGGGGACGGCTTCCCGGTTGCGCGCAGAATCCGAGGCCTACCGCGCCAGCGTGATTGCCAAGGCCGAGGGCGAAACCGCCCGGTTCAAGCAGGTCTTCTCCGAGTTCAAACGCGCCCCACAGGTGACGCGCGAGCGCATGTACCTCGATGCCGTGCAGGACGTTCTCTCCAGCACCAGCAAGGTCATGATCGACAACAAGGGCAGCAGCAACCTCCTGTACCTGCCGCTCGACAAACTCGTCCAGCAACCATCGAGCGGGCGCGCGTCTGCTGCGGGCAATGCAGCGTCCGAACCCGCGCAACCGTCTTCGCCGCCGTCATCCACTCCGCCCGCTTCTCCGCAAAGCGGCCTGCGTGATCGGGATTTCATGCGTGACCGTAACCGGGGAGACCTTTGATGCGCGACAAAACAGTCCTTATTGCCAGCGTATTGTTCCTGGTGCTGGCTTTTTGCTACATGTCGATATTCATCGTCGACCAGCGCGAGTACGCGATTACCTTCCAGCTTGGTGAAGTCAAGGACGTCATCAAGGAACCGGGCTTGAAGTTCAAACTGCCGCTCATCCAGAACG
The DNA here is from genome assembly GCA_009782565.1 of Betaproteobacteria bacterium. Taxonomy (GTDB): domain Bacteria; phylum Pseudomonadota; class Gammaproteobacteria; order Burkholderiales; family Rhodocyclaceae; genus WRNU01. Next base: position 104,366 of record WRIU01000003.1, on the reverse strand, counting down.
TGCGTTATTTCGACCGCCGCATCCTGACGATGGACATGTCCGATTCGGAGCGTTTCCTGACCTCCGAGAAACAAAACGTCATCGTCGATTACTTCGTCAAATGGCGGATTGTCGATCCCAAGCTCTACTACCAGGCCGTCTCGGGCGATGAGTCGCGCGCCAAAATCCGACTCAATCAGGCAGTTAATGCCGGTTTGCGCGAAGAATTCGGAAGACGCACCGTACATGACGTCATCTCCGGCGAACGCGAGGTCATCATGCGGCAAATGGGCGAACGCGCCAACAAAGACGCGCGCTCTATCGGAGTCGAAATCGTCGATGTGCGGCTCAAGCGCGTCGAATACCCGTCGGAGGTCTCCGGCAACGTTTATTCGAGGATGGAGGCCGAGAGAAAGCGGGTCGCCAACGAGCGGCGTTCCCGTGGCGAGGCGGATTCCGAGAGGATACGCGCCGATGCCGATCGTCAGCGCGACATCATCGTTGCCCAGGCGCGAAGCGATGCCTTGCAGATCAAGGGCGAGGGCGATGCCAAGGCCGCCGCGATTTATGCCGAGGCATACAATGCCGACCCGGAGTTCTACTCGTTCTATCGCAGCCTGGAGGCCTATCGCGCTTCCTTTGCGGGCAAGGATGACTTCATCGTCGTTGCGCCGGACTCGGATTTCTTCAAGTACCTGAAATCTCCCCAGGGCAAACGCTGAAGGCTGCCTCCGATGGGCAATACGCTGCTCACCGCCATTGCCCTGATGCTGATTCTCGAAGGGTGCGTACCCTTGTTCGCCCCCGCCCTGTGGCGGGAAGTTTTCCGCCATCTCACCGCCATGCGGGACGGGCAGATACGCACTATCGGGCTGTCCGTCACGTTGGGGGGGATTGCCCTGCTGATATTGCTGTCACTTTAGGAAAGATACGACCGATGCGCTGGGGTTTGCCCGATTTCATCCAGGATGCCCTGCCGGACGAAGCCGCCCGGCTCGAAGAATTGCGCCGCCGCCTGCTTGATGCTTTCCGTGCGCGCGGCTACCAACTGGTGATCCCGCCGCTTATCGAATACCTCGACGCCCTGACGACCGGCGCGGGGCAGGACTTGAAGCTGTGCACTTATCAACTGGTCGATCAACTCTCCGGGCGCGCGATGGGTGTGCGCGCCGACATGACGCCCCAGGTAACGCGCATCGACTCGCACCTGCTCAACCGCGCAGGCGTCTCCAGGCTCTGCTACTGCGGTAGCGTTCTGCGAACACGGCCTTCCTCCCTGACCGCGACGCGCGAACCCCTGCAACTCGGCGCCGAACTCTACGGCCATGCCGGGTTGGAAGCCGATGTCGAAGTGCTCCGGCTGCTTGCCGAGGCGCTACGGCTGGCGGATGTTCCCCTGATGCGCCTCGACATTAGCCATGTCGGGCTTTTTCATGCCCTGGCCGATAGCGCCGGGCTGGATGATGTCGCCCGGTTCGACGCCTTCAGCCTGTTGCAAGCCAAAGACATTCCTGGGTTGCGTGCACTGCTTGCCGACGTAAAGGACTGCGTCGCGCGAAAGGCTATTCTTGCCTTACCAGAACTTTACGGCGGTGCGGAAATGCTCGATGCCGCCAGAGCGCGCTTGCCCCAGATGCCACAGGTGAGTGCCGCCCTCGATGAACTGTGCCAGATCGCCCTCGAACTGGCCGATTTGCCTCTCAGTTTCGATCTGGCAGACATGCGCGGCTACCACTATCACAGTGGCTTGGTGTTCGCCGCCTACGGCGGTGGCGCGCCTTCGGCGCTGGCAATGGGCGGGCGTTACGACTGTGTGGCCGAAAACTTTGGCCGTGCCCGCGCGGCAACCGGTTTCAGCCTCGACCTGCGGGAACTCGCGCGCTGCTTGCCCGTGGCCGCGCTGCCCGGAGCCATTCTCGCTCCGCTGGAAAGAGATCAGGCATTGCAGATTGAGATCACGAAATTGCGGGCGGCGGGCGAAACCGTCATCGACGCGCTGCCCGGCCACGAAGGCACATGGGAAGAACTCGGCTGTGACCGGCAACTGGTGAAGCGTGATGGCCGCTGGGTGGTGGCCGCGTTTCATGGAGAGTAAGAAATGTCGAAAAACGTAGTGGTCGTCGGCACTCAGTGGGGCGACGAAGGCAAAGGCAAGATTGTTGACTGGCTCACGGATCACGCGCAGGGCGTGGTGCGTTTCCAGGGCGGGCACAACGCCGGACACACCCTTGTCGTAGGCAAAAACGAATACAAACTCAACCTCGTGCCTTCCGGCATTGTGCGCGAGGGCGTGGCCTGCTTCATCGGCAACGGCGTCGTGTTGGACATTCACCACCTCCTGAAAGAAATTCGCACCTTGGAAGCCGGCGGCATCGAAGTACGCCGCCGCCTCAGGGTAAGCCTCGGATGCCCGCTCATCCTCGGCTACCATGCCGCGCTCGACCATGCGCGCGAAGCCGCCAGAACTGCCGGGGACAAAATCGGCACGACCGGAAAAGGCATTGGCCCCACATACGAAGACAAGGTGGCCCGCCGTGCGCTGCGCGTCTACGATCTCCTCGACTACGCGCGTTTCGCGGACAAACTCGGCGCCAATCTCGACTACCACAACTTCGTCCTCACTCGTTACCTGAACGCCGAGCCAGTGGATTTTCAAGCCGTCTTCGAGCAGGCCATGCGCGATGGCGAAGAACTGCGCCCGCTTATGGCTGATGTATCCGCCGAACTCCACGCCCTCAACAGAAACGGCGGCTCCCTGCTCTTTGAAGGCGCGCAGGGTGCGTTGCTCGACATCGACCACGGAACCTATCCTTTCGTCACCTCCAGCAACTGCGTCGCCGGTCAGGCGGCCGCCGGTTCCGGCCTCGGGCCGGGCAGCCTTCACTACGTACTGGGCATCACCAAGGCGTACTGCACCAGAGTAGGGGGGGGGCCGTTCCCAACCGAACTCGATATCGAAACCGCAAGCACCCCTGGCGAGCAGATGTCTACGCGCGGGCGCGAATTCGGAACCGTCACCGGGCGCAAACGGCGCTGCGGCTGGCTCGACCTTGCCGCGCTCAAGCGCTCCATCATCATCAACGGCGTCACGGGCCTGTGCATCACCAAGCTGGACGTGCTCGACGGCCTGACTGAACTCAAGCTCTGCGTCGGCTACAAACTCGACGGCCAGCGCGTCGAACTCCTGCCATTGGGCGCGGAAGAAGTCAGCCGCTGCAAACCGATTTTCGAGGTGTTACCGGGCTGGAGCGCCTCCACCGTAGGCGCAAAAAGCTGGAGCGCCCTGCCGCAGGAAGCGCGCGCCTACCTGCACCGTGTCGAGGAAATCTGCGAAGTACCCATCGACGTAATTTCCACCGGCCCGGAACGCGAGGAAACCATCCTGCGTAGGCATCCGTTTGGGGTGTGAGTAGTATTGATTTTATTGCCGAATCCGGCAGTCGTGCTCGCATTCTTCAATCGGAACGGGCTTGCCGAACAGATAGGAGTACATGCGTCAATTGGGGTATGCAGGCCATACACCGGAGATGAAAAGGCCACTTGAACCCAGAAACCGTCGATGTCGCCGCCGGAATCATTACCCGCAACGATGGCCGTTTTCTTCTCGGACGGCGTGCGCCGGGGAGCTTTTATCCGGGTTACTGGGAATTCCCCGGCGGCAAGGTCGAGCCGGGGGAATCGCCCGCAGAGGCGCTATGCCGCGAACTCAGCGAAGAATTGGGGCTGCGGGCCGAGCGCCTTTATCCGTGGCTTACGCGCACACATACTTATGAACACGCCCGCGTCCGGCTGCACTTCTTTGAAGTCGCGCAATGGCAGGGCGAAATCCGCGCTTGCGTCCATGACGCGCTGGACTGGGTCATGCCCGGCAGCCCGGACGCGCCTGCGCCGATGCTGCCCGCCAATGGGCCTATCCTCAGGGCGCTTGCCCTGCCGCGCCGGATAGGGATTACCCATGCCGCTTCGATTGGCGTCGAACCCCAGCTTGCCGCCCTCGATCATGCCCTGCAATCGGGGCTGCGCTTTGTCCTGATACGGGAAAACGCTTTACCCATGCCTGCGCGGCGGGCATTCACGAAGGAAACTGTTCGCCGCGCACACGCGGCGGGTGCGCTGGCCTTGGTCAACGGCGAACCGGAACTGGCGCGCAAAGCCGGAGCCGATGGCCTTCACCTCACGGCGGCGCGATTGATGGCAAGCCACTCGCGCCCAGATTTTGCATGGGCGGGAGCCTCCTGCCACACCCGCGCCGAACTCGAACACGCCAGCGCGCTCAAGCTCGACTACGTGCTTCTCGGCGCGGTAAAGCGCACGGCCACCCATCCTGGCGGCGAAGTCTTGGGTTGGGAAGGCCTTGCGGCGCTTGCCTTGGGGCTCCCTCTGCCGGTATTTGCGCTCGGCGGGCTGGAGGATAGCGATATGGAAACCGCGCGCCTATCCGGCGCACACGGCATTGCGGCAATCCGGGGAGCGTGGAAATGACCAGTACTTCCACGGATCGCTTCCGCCAACTACTCCTGAGTGGGCTTAGAGGGGATTACCGTACATAAACCACCCCTTTCCCGCAAGCGGGAAAGGGGTGGGTGAGAGGGGTGATTTTGTGTGTGCTCAGTCCATCTGGATGACGGCGCAGGCGACGCGCGCACCGGCGTTGCCGGTGGGTTGGGTGGTGTAATCATCCGGGGCAGCATGGACGATCATGCCACGGCCTACGATGCTGTGATCGCCGGTGAGCGTGATGCTGTTCAACACGACATTCAGCTTGGCATTGCCCGCAGCGTCGGCTTCCAGTGAAGGCAGGTCGCCCGCATGGCCTTCGCCAGCCTTGCCGTGCGCGGTCTGATGGGGATTGAAATGCCCTCCGGCGCTGGAGGCGTCCGGCGCGCTGCAATCGCCTTTTTCATGGATGTGGAAACCGTGCGAGCCGGGCGTGAGTCCGCTGACTTCAGCAATGACTTGGATGCCGCCATTTCCCTCCTGCCTGAAGATGACGTTTCCCTGGACGGTATTGCCCTGCGTAGGCGCGAGCAAGGCGGAAGCCTGCGGTGGGGGCGCGGGTTCGCCAGCAGTCCGTACCGGGGCGTTGCCTCCGCCGGCACAGGCGGAGAGCAGGCCAGCGAGAATAGACAGGGTGACGGGAGCGAGTAGTTTTTTCATTTGAAACCTCCTTGTGAATGAGAACCGCGCTACGTCGAGAAATTCCCGAAAACGGGAATGCTGCATGGTGTCATGTTTCTTTCCTTGCCGTCAAAAGCTGGCCGGTTTTTGTGTCATACAGTGATAGCATTCGTCCCCCTAGTGTTGTTTTTTCTGTATATGCTGAGTTACCGCCATGCGTTTCATGCCGGGAATCACGCCGATGTCGTCAAGCATTTCGTGTTGGCCGAGTTGCTTGCCTATTACCGGAAGAAGGATAAGCCCTGGACGTATATCGACACGCATGCGGGGGCGGGCTGTTATGCGCTGAATGGCGGGGTCGCGGGCAAGGCGGGTGAGTTCGCCGGTGGTATCGAACGGTTGTGGTCGCGCGATGATTTGCCGGAACCGCTTGCGGCTTATGTGGAGATCGTGCGCCAGTTCAATCCCGGCGGGCGGCTGCTGTTCTATCCCGGTTCCCCTGCCGTGGCAATGACTTTCGCGCGGGAACGGGACAACTTGCAATTATTCGAGTTGCACCCCGAAGATTTACGGATATTGCGGCAAACATTCAGTACCGAGCCGCGCCGCGTCCATGTGCGCGGCAGCGATGGGCTGGACGGGCTCGATGCCCTGCTGCCGCCGCCGTCACGCCGGGCCGTGGTGCTGATCGACCCGTCCTATGAGGTCAAGACCGATTATTCGCGTGTGGTGACAACGCTCGCCGGGGCGTTGCGCCGGTTTGCAACCGGGTGTTTCGTGCTTTGGTATCCGTTGCTCACGCGCGTCGAATCCCGGAGATTGCCGGAACAGTTGAAAAAAATCGGGGCGGGAAGCTGGCTGGATGTGCGCTTTCAGGTTAGCCATGCCCCACGGGAAGGGTTCGGGATGTTTGGCTGCGGCCTGTATGTCGTCAATCCGCCGTGGGTGTTGCCGGAACGCCTACGGACGACGCTACCGTGGCTCGTCGGGGCACTTGGCGCGGATGATGGCGCGGGGTTTGAGCTGGATAGTCACATCGAATGAGCGTCGCCCCCCGGTGCGTTTTCCTGCATCTGCCGTTTGCGTTCTGCGCGGTAGAGGGCTGGCGCGGCTAAAGCGTGGTAGAGCGGCACATGGCAGACCGATCTTGAAATGCCGTGGGCGATTACGGCAGTGGCCATGAGCGGCAGCAGCATCTCGTGGTTGGCGGTCATTTCCATCACGATGACGAAGGATGTGATCGGCGACTGTGTCATCGCGGCCAGGAAGCCGACCATGCCGAGCACGAGGATGGCGGTCTGATCTCCAACGGGGATTTCCGGCAGGAACGCGGTGATGATCGCGCCCATACCTGCTCCGATGGCGAGTGCTGGGGCAAAGATGCCGCCGGGGATGCGCGCGGCGAAGGCCAGCCAGATCGCCGCCATTTTGGCGAGCATGAAATAGAGGGGCAGTTGTGCGTTGCCTTCGAGGGCGGCGCGTGTTTCGGCATAGCCCGTGCCGTAGATAGTGCCGCCGGTCATCAGCCCCAGAATGGCGGTTCCCAGGCCGCAAAGGGCGGCGAAGACGATCGGGCGCTGCCTGGCGAGCTTGCCGGTGTCACCGGGCAGGCCGTTTGCGGAGGCAATCAGCAGGCGGGCGAATACGCCGCCCAGGAATCCGCCGAGCACCCCTGCCACTAGCGCAGGCCATATGCCGCCCGGCCAGCCGAGGGTGAGAGTCGCCGTAGTGCGGCCAAAATAGTTGTAGTTGCCGAGAATGGCCAATGAGGCCAGACCGGCGAGAATGACCGAGACCAGGGTCGCGCCGTTGGCGCGGAACGTGCGGTAGCGGCACATTTCTTCAATGGCGAACATGATTCCACCGAGTGGGGTGTTGAATGCAGCGGCGATGCCCGCACCCGCACCTGCGGCGATCAAGTCACGGCTCGATCCGATATGGCCGAAACGGCGGAACTTGGTGAGCGTGTGCATCACGGAAGCGCCGATTTGCACGGAAGGGCCTTCGCGGCCGATGGATGCGCCGACGAGCAATCCGCCGAGGGTGAGGAAAATCTTGGAGACGGCAATGCGGATCGACAGAAACTGTCGACGAATTTCGGACGAGTCGGACAGCGAAGCGGCAATGGCCTGCGGAATGCCGCTGCCCTCTGTGCCAGGGAAAAGGCGCCACGATAGCCAAGCCATGGCGGCGAAACCGGCGGGCGCGATGAAAAGCGCAATCCAGGCATGATCACGGATCAGTTCCCGGTGGAACTCAATGGCGTTGTCCGCGCCAATGGCAAACAGAATGGAAAGCGTTGCCGCAATCAGCGCCGCGCCCATGAGCAGCAGGTGTTTTCGCCAAGTGCGCGGCGAGAACAGGGGTAACATGTGGCGTATGCGGCTCATGCGCGCACGTAGCTGGCGGGTATTTTTCCTGTCAGGAGGGGCGGAATGTGCCGGGGAATCCGCCAAAGGATGTGTCGGGTTGGGGTCGGTGGGTGACATGAGGGCGGCGTAAAGCGTGAAAAGTGTTGGATTCCATGAAATTAGGAGCTACTAGGGTGACGCATGTAGCTCTTCTGCGGTAGAGTACGCGCCTGTGGACGCATGTGCGGAATCTTTTTTGGACAACTGAATACCATGGCAGTTGAGCTTTTCAATGACGGCAGGCATGTTTGCTTGGCTTTCTATGACCTCGTCGATGAGGCGTCGGATCACGCGGTACAGTGTAACCAGTTCCTGATCGTCGACGGGGAACATGGCGCACTGCTCGAACCGGGTGGCAACATGACCTACAACGGTCTGTTGATGAGCATGGCGCGTTATTTCTATTCGCGTGACCTCGATTATATCTTCGCCTCGCACCAAGACCCGGACATCATCGCTTCGGCCAACAAGTGGATGGTGACGACCAATTGCCGGGTGTTGATTTCCAAGCTGTGGGCGCGCTTTTTGCCGCACTTCACCACCGGGCGCAATTACACCGACCGTATCATCGGCATTCCCGATGAGGGGATGGCAGTCCCGCTCGGAAATTGCAAACTGAAGGCTATTCCAGCTCACTTTCTGCATTCGGAAGGCAATTTCCAGATTTACGACCCGGTCTCCAAGATATTGTTTTCGGGCGACCTCGGCGTTTCGTTGCTCGATCATTCCGACGCGGCCAAACCTGTGGCCGATTTCGATGCCCACATTGATTTCATGGCCGGTTTCCACCGCCGCTACATGATTTCCAACAGGATTTGCCGCTATTGGGCGCAGATGGCGCGGCAACTCGACATCGAGCAGATCGTGCCGCAGCATGGGGCGCGTTTCGTGGGCAGGGCGATGGTCAACCGCTTCATCGACTGGATCGAGGGGCTTCAGTGTGGCGTCGATCTCATGACGCAGGATCATTACCGTATTCCCTGACCTGTATCGGGAAATTTCCCAGCCTTTGTGTAACTGCCCCCAAAAAGCCGGATTGGTGTTCGGCTTTTTGGGGGCAGTTTATCTGTGATTTTGGGAGAAACCACCCCTAATGAATGACGTGGATTGCGCTCAGTAATAGTGGTGCGGTCTTCTGTGATGAGGTCTGTTTTTGTATACCCTGCCGACAGTGACTTGCGGCCTGATCTGGTTCAGCGCGCTTCTGGTGATGCCCCGCACTCTGATCAGATGCTCGACGGAAGTAAAACGCCCGTGGGTATCGCGGTATTCGACAATGGCCCTGGCTCTGGCCAGGTTGATTCCCTTGACATGCCGTAAGGTTGCCACGCTGGCAGTGTTGATATTGACGAGTTTCGCGGCCACGGCAGTCGTCGCGGCCATCGGGCACAACGCCAGCGCCAGAATCAGGAAACGAAAGAAGCGAAGCATGATGGCTCCTTAACAGATAATAATGGGAGGCTGAATTTACATATGCACAAAGTGCAAAACAATATGCCGAAGCAGTCTGTGACAAAATCGCAACATCAGAAATGCACGAGAAATGCCGCAAGGGCCGTGCGCTGTGTTTTGTTGCCGTAGTCGCGCACCAGCGGGCTGGCAGATGGTTTTGATGCCAGCCGTGTCCAGTGAAAACCGAGGGCGAAACCGGTCGAGCGGCTTGTGGGGAGGAAGGCTTCGTAACTTAGCCTGGTTCCGCTTGCGCCCGCTCCAGGGCGGTAAGCCTGTACGCCGAGCGCTGCTGCTGCCTCGAGGGGGACGCTGAAGTATCGCCGCATGGCTGAACGGTTCATAAACTCGCGGTTGAGTTTAATTGAGTGCTCAACCGGTTTCAGTACCGGGATGTCCCACTCGATATAGGCGTTGCCGTAGGCGCTCCCTGTCGATTGGATGTCGTGGCTGAGGCTGACGCCCAGCGCCAAATTCTTGATGGGGCGGTGTTCCAGATAGACTCCTGCCTGCCAAGTGTGGGACAGGGTGGCGATGCCCGCCTCGGCGAGCGCGCCCAGGTCGCGCGATGAGCGGCCGCGCCGCCATGTGCCGATCAGCCCGCCGTGCCAGGCGCTGCCGCGCAACAGGTCGATACTCAGGCCGTCGGTGACGCTCAACTCGACGATATCGCGCCAGTTGAACGCGAAATAGGGCAGAAAGTCGTCGCGCGTGTGCGATGATCCCAGCCAGGCGGGTGAGCGCATGCCGCCCGCGCCGATGGCCCAGGTGAAGCTGTTTTGCCCGCTTTGTTCGGCGTCGTTCTCCTGCGTGGAGCCAGTCTGTGCATGGGCGGTGGATATTTGGACTACACAGGCCAGGCTGACGATAAATATCTTGATGGCGGTTCCTGTCATGAGATTCGTACTTGTGTGGTATCTGATACGTTTTTGCGAGTATAGGGGAGGGCAGCGGATACGCAGACAGGTTTTTGACAGCAAGGGCTGATTAAACTTAAAAGCGTCCAATAATATTTCGGTATTCTGAAGGAGAAAGCAGTTTGGCTGCCTGGTCTGTGCTGTGCGATTTTGATGGAACCATCTCGACGAGTGACGTAACCGATACGTTGCTGGAAACGTTCGGAAAACCGGGCTGGCGGGAGATTGAGGCCGAATGGCGTGCGGGGCGCATCGGTTCCCGCGTCTGCATGCGGCAGCAGATTGCTTGTCTCGATGTTTCAAAGGAAGAACTCGATGAGGCCATCGACGCCATTGACGTGGATGGGGCCTTCGCGGCGTTCGTCGATGCCGTTTGCGCGCGCGGGTGGGATTTGTCCATCGTCAGCGATGGCCTTGATTACGCCATCGAGCGCATCCTGCGACGCCATCGTTTGCCTGCGTTGCCGTTTTACGCCAATCGTCTTACGCAGGTCGGCGCACGGTCCTGGAGGCTCGATTCTCCTCACGCGGATACGGCGTGTTGCTCGGCTTCCGGCATGTGCAAGTGCGCTTTCGCGCACCGCGCGCGGGCGGTAGGCAAGAAGGTGTTGATGATTGGCGATGGCCGTTCCGATTTCTGTGTTGCGGCCCGTGCGGATATGGTGTTTGCCAAGGGCAGCCTCATTACGCATTGCTTCGACAAATGTCTGCACCATGTTCCCATTTCCGGATTCGATGACGCCATCCTCATGATTTCCACGCTGGCCGAGTCTGAACTCGTCCTGTCCATTTGATTTTTTCCTGGAGTACGAAGCAACATGAGTGAAGCCGCCCTGCTGGCTGACGAGGCTCGGTATTGTTCGTTTGGTGACACTGTTCACTATTCCGACCCCAAGATTTTTACCCGCTGTAAAGGCAGCTATCTGTACGACGGCGAGGGCACGCCTTTCCTCGATCTTCAGATGTGGTATTCGGCGGTCAATTTCGGATATGCCAATCCGCGTCTGGATGCCGTGCTCAAACGGCAGATCGACACCTTGCCGCAGGTGGCGAGCCAGTATCTGCATCCCACGAAGATCGAATTGGCGAAGATGATCGCACAGGACGCGAAAAAGAAATGGGGGCTCGATGGGCGTATTCATTTCAATGTCGGCGGTTCGCAATCCATCGACGATTCATTGAAGATTGTTCGAAACGCCAAAGAGGGCAAGAGCCTGATGTTCGCGTTCGAGGGGGGATACCATGGCCGCACACTGGGCGCGTCGGCCATTACGTCGAGTTACCGTTACCGCCGCCGCTATGGGCATTTCGGGGATCGCGCGTATTTCATCCCGTTCCCCTACCACTTCCGTGGCCCGAAGGGGATGAGCAAGGAAGAATACGGCGAGTATTGCGTGCAGCAATTCGAGCGCCTGTTCGAATCGGAATACAACGGCGTGTGGGATCCGAGGGCGGAACAGTCGGAGTACGCTGCCTTTTATGTTGAGCCGATTCAGGGCACAGGGGGGTATGTCATCCCGCCACCCAATTTCTTCAAAGGACTCAAGCGGGTTCTGGATAAATACGGCATCCTGCTCGTGGTCGATGAAATTCAGATGGGTTTTTATCGTACCGGCAAGCTCTGGTCGATCGAGCATTTTGGCGTGACGCCGGATGTGCTGGTTTTCGGAAAGGCGCTGACCAACGGGCTGAATCCGCTGGCCGGTTTGTGGGCGCGCGAGGAACTCATCAACCCGCAGGTTTTCCCGCCCGGATCGACACATTCGACGTTTGCTTCCAACCCTCTGGGCACGGCGGTGGGCCTTGAGACGATGCGGATGCTGGCCGAGACGGATTACGAGCCGATCGTCATGAAACGGGGCGAGCTTTTTCTCGCGGGCCTGCGTGACCTGCAAAAACGCCATCCCGAAATCGGCGATGTGGATGGTTTGGGGCTTGCGCTACGCGCCGAGATTTGCGAAGCAGATGGTTTTACGCCCAATAAGCGCCTGCTCGACAGGATGGCGGACATCGGCCTGGCAGGCGGGCTGAAACACAAGGGCAAGCGAATGGGGCTCGTGCTGGACGTGGGCGGCTATTACAAGAACGTCATCACTCTTGCGCCTTCGCTGCACATCGACGGAGAGGAAATCGAACTGGCAATTGCGCTGCTCGATCAACTCATCACGCTTGCCAAGAAAGGATGATCGTGGGAATGGAGGAAAGCTCAGGACTCTTCGTGTTTTTCCTTCATGGCCGCGCGTGCGACGATGCGGCTGAAGAAATCCACCGAGCGTTCGACCAGCGTAGCCTTTTCCTGATCGACCGTTACCATGTGGTAGCTGTTGGCAAGCACGACCGTTTCGACCGGTCCGCTGAAACGGCGTTCGATGATATGTACGCTAGCCAGTGTTGCGACGTCGTCCTCGCGCGCGTGGACGGCGAGGGCGGGTACGTGGATACGATGCAGGTTTTTTCGCACATTGGAAGACAGGCGGTAGAACTGTTCCAGCGAGGGCCAGGGGTTGCCGGGCAGTCCGGCGGCCTCCGAGTCTCCCGCGTGCATCTTGCTGGTAATCGCCTGCCGCAGCCGTTCGTTCTTGATCCCGTAAGGATGGGCTTCCATGAAACGTTTTTTTCGTCCGTATCCCACGGCCATGACGATTGGAAGCAAAAAGGCCAGATGCCTGCCCTCAAAGGGGATGCTCCAGCCATCATAGAAGAAAGTCGTGCCGTACAGGCCCAGCCCGTCGACTTTGCCGGGATGTTCGATAGCGTATTTCATCGCCAGCACGGCTCCCATCGAAAGCCCTGCCACGAACAGATGTTTAACTCTTTTACGCAAGGCTTCAGCGGCTTGTTCGACACTGGCGAACCAGTCCTTCCAACCTGTAGCGAGCAGATCCGCCTCGGTTCCGCAATGTCCAGCCAGACGCACGCATTCGACCTCGAAGCCAGCCGCTTTAAGGCCGCGCGCCACGAAGCGCAGTTCGTTCGGGGTTCCCGTGAGGCCGTGGATCAATAAAACCCCGGCGCTGCCGGGAGGGACTTTGTGTGGGGTTGTCATGGTTTTTTATCCGGAGGCTAGCTTGATTTATCCGCCTCCTATGGGATGCCGGGTTTTTCGGAATGTACAGAGACTTGAGGATGATTACCATTTTGCCATCGGTAGGCTTTCACAATCCTGTCGTGTGGGTTTGACGGGTTCGAAGACATGAATACGGTCACGATTGTCCTGCTGTGGCTCATCAATCTGGTGACTGATACGGGCGGACAGCTGGCGTTCAAGGCGGCTGCCATCGAGAACAGGGAAGCGGAGGGGTGGGCACACTGGCGGCATATGCTAGGCCGTCCATGGATTTATATCGGCGCAGTAGCATATATCTTTGAATTCGTCGCCTGGCTGGCATTTCTCTCAATGGTGACCTTGGCTGAAGGCGTGTTGTTGGGTATGGCCGGTATCGTTACGGTGATGGTGGGAGGGCGATTGTGGTTCAAGGAACGCCTTACGCGCCCGCGTATCATCGGCATCAGCCTGATCCTGGCGGGCGTGGCGCTGGTTGGTCTGGGAGGAGGCGCATGAGTTCGCGTGTCTTTTTCATTATTGGCCTGTTGGCGCTGCTGGTTTTCGACACGTTTGCACAGGTGTGTTTTAAGTTCACGGCTCTTCATGCTGCGCCGCTGACTTTCGATCTGCCTTGGTTGCTGCGCGCCTTGAGTACGCCGTGGGTGTATTGCTCGATATTGGGATACCTCTGTGCCTTTGCAACCTACATGACGATGCTGCGCCGCATTCCTGTTGGCCCGGCGTTTGCTGCCGCACATTTGGAAGTGGTCGGGGTGCTGGTGGTTTCGGTGCCTCTTTTTGGTGAAGTCCTGTCCGCGCTTCAATACCTTGGTGCGGTGCTGATCCTGGCCGGTGTGTTTTGCTTGGCCTATGGCGAGTCAAATCGCAATCCGGGGGGGATGGCTGTGGAGGGGCATTGATGCGAGAGTTGCCTCCTACAGCGGGTTTGCCGCTCCCATTGCCGGAACTCTTTGGCGCAAGGGGAGGCTTTTCGCGCGCCGCGCAGGATTATGTGGGCGCGCCCTACGCTGGGCTGGCCTGCTCGGGTACGGCTAGTCTCGTGCTCATCCTTACTGCGTTGCGCCGGTTGTCCGGATGCCGGACAGTGATCGTTCCGGCTTATACCTGCCCGCTGGTGGCACTGGCCGTCGCGCATTGCGGGCTGAGGCTACGCCTGTGCGACCTGGCTGCCGATAGCCTCGATTTCGACATGAAGGCGCTCGCCGCCATGTGTGATGAAGATACGCTGGCAATTATGCCTACGCATCTTGCCGGGCGCGTGGCCCGTGTAGCTCCCGTGCTGCGGCTTGCGCGCGAACGCGGCGTGTTCGTCATCGAAGATGCCGCGCAGTCCTTCGGCGCGCGCCGGGGCGGGCAAAGCGTTGGACTAGAGGGGGACGCCGGTTTCTTCAGTTTTGCCGCCGGGAAAGGATTGAGCCTATATGAAGGCGGTTTGTGGGTGACGCGCGACCCGGCCTTGGCGGCAGCCATCGAGCGGGCGCAGGATGACATTATCAAGCGGGATGCCTGGCGGGAATTCCGGCGCTGCCTTGAACTGGCCGCTTACGCGTTGTTTTATCGCCCCGCCTTCTTGCCCTGGGTGTACGGCATGCCGTTACGCCGCGCGTTGAAAAAGGGCAATCTGCCAAGCGCTGTGGGGGATATTTTTTCTCCTGAGATTCTGCTGCATCATGTTGGCGGATGGCGGCAGGGAGCCGGGCGGCGGGCGCTTTCCAGGCTCCAGGCGTTCCATCAACAGACAGCGGATCAGGCAATGCGCCGCCTTGCTGTGCTCGACCGTTTGCCGGGGGTGCTGGTTTTCCGCGACATGGAGGACGAAGAGGGTACATGGCCCTGTCTCATGCTGTGTTTGCCGGATCAGGACAGGCGGAATCGTACGCTCGGCGTATTATGGGGCGCAGGATTGGGAGTGACGCGCATGTTCATCCATGCTTTGCCTGATTATGGCTATTTGCGTTCCTGTGTTCCGCAGGATGCCTGTCCCAATGCCCGCGATCTCGCGGCGCGCTCGCTGACCATCACCAACAGCCTGTGGCTGGACGACACGGGTTTTGCGCGGGTTACAGATGCGCTGGAACAGGTGGCATGAGCGGAAAGGAACCTCGCGGATGGAATTTTCGGGTTCTGTTTGTGCTGCGCGGAGCCATTGCCTGTGCAGTAGTGGTGTCCATCGCTGCCGCGCAACTCATGGGGAACGAAAATCCGATCCACGATGATTTGCACTACCTTGCCGGGTGGCTGGCATTCGCCATGCTGCTGGTGTTCTTTGCCCTGAAGTACCAAGCGGTTGCCGCAGGTGCTGATGCGCCGGACAGGGGGTGGGTCGACTGGCTGGCTAAAGGCGCTTCTATCGTCCTGTATGTATCGTTGTTTACCCTGCCTCTGTTGGGGTGGGGGCTGATTTATGCGCGGGAGCGAGGAGTTGCCCCTGGGCTTGCCTACACGCTCCGCAACCTTCACAGCGCAGTTGCGTGGGCGTTGGTTATCGTGCTGTTGCTGTATGCCGTAATCGCCTTGTGGCGGCGTAAGCAAGATACGACGAGAGAATTTGAGCCTGGCTCGCCATCCGCTTCATGTAATTCCGACGCTTTGTTTGATCCATCTTTATCCCATGCGCCGCGTTGGCTGACCAGTGCGGAACCCGATGCGCTGGTCGATCACTTTACGCGCCATCCAGCAGGGGGGTTCAAACCGTTCACATGCGTGACCGGCATGCCCGGTTTCTGGACGACGTTCGATCTGCTCACCACGGCGGACGAGCGGACGCTGTCCATGATCGGAAAGATACCCGGCAACCGGCACTTACGCCGTTGGCTGCAATGGCGCGCATGTTTCATGGGCAGCGTTGTCAGCGAATATTGCCCGCTGCCGCGCGTGGAGGCCACCTCGCTCGTACAGGGCATGTTTCGAGTTTGGGATTGGAAAACCCCCTTGCTGATCGTCAAGGACATTCCCTGCAACGCGCCTTTTCTCTCCGAACGTGCCAACCGCCTGGCCGACCAATTCGCCGATGTCTGCAAGGCCAATGGATTTTTCATGGTTGAAGGGCAGGCGCTGGCCTGGGTTCCCATCGACTTTGCCGATGAGGATGCTTATCTGGCGCGGTTCTCCGCCAGCCGCCGCCGCGATATTCGCCGCAAGTTGCGTAGCCGCGAGGATGTGCGCGTCGAGATCGTCGCCACGGGTGACCCGTGTTTCGCGCGACCGGCCTTCGCGTCAGAGCTCTATATGCAGTACCTGGAGGTTTATGAGCAGAGCGTAGTTCATTTTGATCTGTTGCCTCCGGATTTTTTCAGGGCAGTGCTGAACGACGCCTCCCTCAATGGGCGCGTCTTCCTGTACTACCATGACGATAAACTTATCGGGCATAACTTGTGTTTCATTCATGACGATATGCTCGTCGACAAAACCATCGGTTTTCGTTACCCAGTGGCGCGCGAGAATAACCTGTACTTCGTGAGTTGGATGGAGAACCTTGCCTTTGCCCGGCGCGAAGGGCTGAACACCTACATCGCTGGTTGGACAGACCCCGCCATCAAGGCTGCGCTCGGTGCACGTTTTACCCCGACGCGCCACGCTGTGTACGTGCGTAATCCCCTGCTGCGACCGTTCCTTCGGCGCATTGCTGGGCGTTTTGAACCAGACAGGCAGTGGTTTGGCGGTTCAAATGCCTCAACGCCGTCGAACAGATGAACGAGAATCTTCCCCCACTCGTGCTTGATCTGGACGGTTCGCACCGCGCGATGGATTACCCTGGCCTTGCGCGAATCGATCTCACCGACTGGCAGGAGCGCGTCCGCTTTGGATGCGCGGGACGTGACTGGCGCGCGTTTTCGTCGTATCTCGAAGCCCTGTTTCCCGATGTTCATGGCCCTGTGCTGATGGGCAGCGGGGACTTTCATCATGTGAGTGCCTTTCTGATTGCGCGGCAGCGTCGGCATATGGGCCTGCACGTTCTCGTCTGCGACAACCACCCGGACAACATGCGCTTTCCCTTCGGCATCCATTGCGGGTCGTGGGTCGCGCACGTCGCGTGCATGCCGCACGTCGCGCGCGTCGATGTCGTCGGTATCTGCTCCCCGGACGTAGGCTGTGCTCATGCCTGGGAAAATCATCTGGGGCCGCTGTTTCGCGGACGAGTCCGGTATTGGACGATAGGCGCGAAACTTGGCTGGATGCGCGCCCTGGGCCTACGTGATGCCGCGCGCAATTTCGACGATGCCGCAAGCCTCGTCCATGCGTTGCGGCGCGAACTTTCCAGTACACATGTGCCCCTGTACCTCTCCATCGACAAGGATGTCCTGTGCGAGAGCGTGGCGCGCACCAATTGGGATCAGGGGCGTTTGATGCTGGATGACCTGCTCTCCATCATCGACGTTGGAGCCAAGCGCGTCATAGGGAGCGACATTACCGGGGAAGTGTCCATTCACCGCTATCGCGCCCGTTGGAAACGCTGGCTCAGCGCACTGGACGGCCAGTCCGACATTGACCCTGATGAACTGATACGCTGGCAGCATCGTCAGATCGAGGTCAACGAGGTGTTGCTGGATGCCCTTCGCGCGGGGGGAGGTTCATCGCAGTGACGCGGTGAATTCGGTCGAAGAGCGTGTTTTCCGGCATGAGTTGGTGATGAGGTCGGGCGGGAATCGTGCTGGCGTGAGATACTTGATATATTGCTGCCGACAGCATTTTGGTATCCGCCTCCATGCAACTCGTCCTTATCAGCGGCCTTTCCGGTTCGGGTAAGAGTATCGCGCTCAAGGCGCTGGAAGATGCTGGGTATTATGTTGTCGATAACCTTCCGGCCATGTTGTTGCCGCAACTGGCGGGCGTATTGTGCAACGCCGGTTACACGCGCTGCGCGGTGGCGGTCGATGTGCGCTCCGGGGAAAGTATCGCGGCGCTGCCTGAGCAGATGAAACTCCTGCGCGAACTCATCGAGGATTTGCGCTTCATTTTTCTCGATTCGCGCGACGATACGTTGATTGCCCGTTTTTCCGAGACTCGCCGCCGCCATCCGCTGGCCGGGGAGGGGGTCTCGCTCGAAGAGGCGATTGCCCGCGAGCGCGATGTGCTCGAAGACATTTCCGTCCTCGGTCATCGTATCGACACCAGCGACATGCACCCCAACACCCTGCGCGCCATGGTCAGGGATTTTATCGAGGCCAAGGCGGGCGAGGGCTTGATCCTGATGTTCCAGTCCTTTGGCTTCAAGTATGGCGTCCCGCTCGATGCTGATATGGTGTTCGATGTGCGTTGCCTGCCCAATCCTCACTATGATCCGCGCCTGCGCCCGCTCACCGGGTTCGACCCGGAAGTGATCGCCTACTTCGAGACGCAGCCTGAAGTTGCCCGCATGGTGGAAGACATCCGCGCGTTCGTTGCCGCCTGGCTGCCGGGTTTCGTCCGCGACAATCGCAGTTACCTGACGGTGTCCATCGGATGCACGGGCGGGCAACATCGCTCGGTCTACATTGCGGAACGCCTGGGCGAAGCGTTCCGCACGGAAGCCCATGTCCTTCTTCGTCATCGCATGGTGACGCGGCAGGAAAATAATCGCGTGGCTCAAGGCTGATGCCGCATTCGATTTCAATGGAAACATGGCGCGCGTGGCGCGAACTTTTGCGCCCCGGCGATTGGGTGGTCGTACTGGCCGGGTTGGCGGCATGTGCCGCTGCCGGGTTCTGGTTCTGGCGCGGGGGTGCGCCCGATGGCGTGACCGTGCGCGCCTCCGGAAAGGTTTTCGCAAAGGCCGATTTGTCTCGCCCGCACCGCATCGAAGTGCCGGGACCGCTGGGCGTGACCGTGATCGAGATCGAACCGGGCCGTGCCCGTGTCGCTTCCGACCCCGGCCCACGGCAGTATTGTGTGCGCCAGGGCTGGCTTGCCCGCGCGGGTGCGGTAGCGATCTGCGCGCCCAACGAAGTCAGTCTGACGTTGTCCGGGCGGGGAGTGGATTATGACTCGCTCAATTATTGAACTGACGCCGACCGCTGAGGATGACCGGGTGGCGCGCTACGCGGCGGCGGCCATTGCGCTGACCGTGGCCGAGGCGGCGATTCCGTTGCCGCTGCCGGGAGTGAAGCCGGGGCTTGCCAATATCGTTACCCTGGTGGTACTGGCACGCTGGGGCTGGCGCGAAGCGGCGTGGGTGTCGTTGCTGAGGGTGTTTGCCGCCAGCCTGCTCCTGGGGCAATTTCTCGCGCCGGGATTTTTCTTAAGTCTGGCCGGGGCGCTGGCAAGCTTGCTGGCGCTGGCTGGGACGGTGCGATTGCCGAAGAAATGGTTCGGCCCGGTCAGTACCAGCATTCTTGCCGCCTTTGCCCATATCGGCGCGCAGCTCATCCTGGCTCGCCTATGGCTGGTTCCCCATGATGGCGTGTTTTACCTCGCGCCCCTGTTCGGCGCGGCTGCCGTGCTGTTCGGGTTGGTCAATGGCCTGGTTGCGGCGGTCTTGCTGCGTGATTTGCCAAGGCAGGAAGTTCCTTACCCAAAATAAGACTGTAGAGTAATATCCGTCTGCCTGTAGGAACGGGCAGACGCTTTTCAGATACGGCCCGAAGGAATGATTTTTTATGGCTTACTGTGTGACTCCCGCAATTTCCGGCCCCTTGCTTGAGCTGGAGCGTCAATTCCTCGATCACAGTACTGCAATCGAGCGATGGTTCCGCGAACAATGGCATGAACATGCCCCGCCGTTCTACGGTTCGGTCGATCTGCGTAATGCCGGGTTCAAACTCGCGCCGGTCGATATGAACCTGTTTCCCGGCGGATTCAATAACCTCGACCCCGTGTTCCTGCCCCTGTGCGTACAGGCCGCGCAAGCGGCGGTGGAACGCCTGTGCGCCAGCGCCTGCCGCCTGTTGTTGATTCCAGAGAGCCACACCCGCAACCAATTCTATTTGATGAATGTGGCGCGGTTGGCGGGCATCCTGCGCCTGACCGGGTTGGAAGTGAGGCTGGGCAGTTTGCTGCCGGAGATCACCGCGCCGACTCCCCTGATGCTCCCGGATGGCAGCAGCCTGATGCTGGAACCGCTCGTAAGGGAAGGGAAACGCCTCGGCCTGGCCGGGTTCGATCCCTGTGCCATCCTGCTCAACAACGACCTCTCCGGCGGCGTACCCGCCATTTTGCAGGGGCTGGACGGGCAATGCCTGATTCCGCCGTTGCATGCGGGCTGGCATGCGCGGCGCAAGTCGCGCCACGCGGCGGCGTATGAGCGGGTCGTTCAGGCATTCTCAAAGGAAATCGATATTGACCCCTGGCGTATCAGTCCGGCGTTCCGCGTATGCAGGGGTATCAACTTCCATGAACGCGCGGGCGAGGAATGCCTGACCGATCAAATTGATGCGTTGCTTACCGACATCCGCCGCAAATACCGCAAGCTGGGCATCGAAGACGAACCTTTCGTTGCAGTCAAGGCCGACGCGGGCACTTACGGCATGGGCGTGATGATGGTGAAGAATGCTTCCGACGTCGTGGGGCTCAACCGCCGCCAGCGCAACAAGATGGCGGTGGTCAAGGAAGGGCTGCCCGTCGGGGAGGTCATCATCCAGGAAGGCGTCCGCACATTCGAGACCGTTGATGGCGCGGTGGCCGAACCGGTCGTCTACATGATGGATCACTACGTCGTCGGCGGTTTTTATCGTGTGCATACGGCGCGCGGCAGCGATGAAAATCTCAATGCGCCGGGTATGGAATTCAGGCCGCTGGCCTTCGATACCCCAGGCAGTATTCCCGATTGTGATCAGGAGCCGGACGCCATGCCCAACAGGCTCTACGCCTATGGCGTGGTTGCGCGTCTGGCCCTGCTTGCGGCCTCGGTCGAAATCGAAGAAATGTTGCCCAAATCCGGTAACGCGGATGAAACGGGCATCCGTGACGATATGCCCGAAAACGTGGCCGTACCCTGACCGATACCCATCATGACGGCGCTCGGTCTTGCTTTCATTGTCGATCCCTTGCCCGGACTCAAGGCGTATAAGGATTCCAGCGTGGCGATGATGCGTGCCGCCGCTACGCGCGGGTATCAATCCTGGGCGATCCAGCGCGAGGACATCGCCTGGTGCGAGGGCGTCGTTTCGGCGCGAGCCGTGCCGCTCGCCCTGAGTGCCGACGATGGCGGCTGGTATACGGAAGGCGAGCCGGAAACCCGTGCGCTTTCCGGATTTGATGCGGTGCTGATGCGTCAGGACCCGCCGTTCGATTTTGAATATCTTGCCGCAACCTGGCTGCTTGAACGCGCCGCTGCGGGTGGCGCGCGCGTGTATAACGACCCGCGCGCCGTGCGCGACCACTCCGAAAAGCTGGCGATTACCGAATTTCCGCAATTCATTCCCGCTACGCTGGCAGCGCGCGATCCGGGCCGCCTTCACGCTTTCATCGACGAGATCGGCGACGTTGTGCTCAAACCGCTCGACGGCATGGGCGGCAGCCAGGTTTTCCGTGTCGCCTCCCATGACCCCAATCGTTGCGTGATCGTCGAAACCCTCACGCAGCAGGGTACGCGCACGATCATGGCGCAACGTTACCTGCCGGATGTCCGCGATGGCGACAAGCGCGTGCTCATCATCGGCGGCGAAATCGTGCCTTACGCGCTGGCGCGCATTCCCCGCGAGGGAGAGACCCGCGCCAACCTTGCCGCTGGAGGGCGCGGCGTGGCAATGCCGCTTTCCGCGCGGGAATGGGAAATCGCCCGTTTCCTGGCACCCATCCTGTGGGCGCGTGGGCTGCTGGTTGTCGGACTCGATGTGATCGGCGGACATCTGACCGAAATCAACGTGACCAGCCCGACCTGCATGGTCGAGATTGCCGCCCAGCAAGGGTTTGATGTTGCGGGGCTCGTGATCGAAACACTGGAGCGTTTGTGCGGGCGATAAGGGCAGGTTGCGGGAGCGTCATGCCGTCAAGGTTTGCTGGGTTCGTTTTTGCGCTCCTGATTTGCTGCTGCATGTGCCAACTTGCCGGGTGCGGTCGGGAACGGGTTTTTCAGCGAGAGGGTTACGTTTTCGGCACACGGGTGGATGTTGCCGTCTACACGGGCAACCCCGAAGTTGCCGATGCCGCGATGGCCGCCGTGTTGCGGGAATTCGACCGTCTGCACAACACGTATCATGCCTGGAACCCGTCGGAACTTACCGCGCTCAACGAGGCGCTGGCGCATGGCCAGTCCCGTGAAGTGTCGCCCGAACTGGCCGCGATGCTGCGCGATGTACAACGCCTGTCCGCAATCGGGGACGGTCTGTTCGATCCCGCGATTGGCGCGTTGGTCGAGCTATGGGGCTTTCACACCGACGCCTTCGAGCCGGCGCTGCCCGACCCGGCGGCGCTTGCCGCGCTCAAGGCCGTTCGGCCAAGTATGGGCGACCTTGTGATCGAGGGGCTCCGTGTCTCCAGCCGCAACCCGGCGGTGCGTATCGACTTCGGAGGCTATGCCAAGGGCTACGCGCTCGATCGTGCCGCAGCCATCCTGCTTGAGCGGGGTATCCGCAACGCGCTCATCAACGTTGGCGGCAACATCATGGCCTTGGGGAGCAAGGGCAGGCAGCCCTGGCGGGTCGGCATCCAGCACCCGCGCCAGTCCGGGGTCATGGCGACGATGCCGCTCTACGACGGCGAGGCCATCGGCACTTCGGGCGACTATCAGCGTTACTTTGAACTGGACGGTGTGCGCTACGCCCACATCCTCGACCCGCACACCTTTGAACCGGCACATGGCACACAGGCTTTGACCGTATTGGTGACGCCCCGCCCGCATGTCGGAGTCTTGTCGGACGTGGCGAGCAAGCCCGCTTATCTGGCGGGAGACGGCTGGCGCGAACAGGCGCGCCGTTTCGGGATTGAGCATGCGCTCCGGGTGGCCGCCGATGGGCAAGTGGAAGTGACCCGCGCGCTACGGGCGCGGCTTGAATTTCCTGAGCCGGTTAAAGCGCGCGTGGTCGACTGAATACGCTATCAGCGCCCATCTTCATCGCGCGCCTTCTTTTCTTCGAGTTCGCGGATTCGGGCGTCGTAGCGTTCACGGTCGCGTCGGGCGGCTTCCGCCCTGCGGGCAGCTTTGGCGCGCTCACTGGCGCTATTGCTGGCGGTATTCGGTTTGATGGCGCGGCGAGGAAGTTTTGCCGTTTCAGGGCGCGGTTTTGCCGCGTCTTGATCGGCGCTTGGAGAAGCGGCCGCTGTCGGGCGCGCGCCATTGGCTTTTCCCGCTGTTTCTGCGGCTTTGCTCCGGCGTTCGGCGAGATCGATCTGGTACGCCTCGGCTTCGAGTTTTCGGGCGCGGTGGATGTCGGCCAGCCGTTCGGCCTTGGCGTCGTCGATGCAACTGTTGACGAAAAAACGCTTGTAGCACGCCGCTTCCGCTGCCTGGTAATGAATTTCGGCCTGTTTACGCAGCCCCCCGGCCTCGTCTTGCAATTCTCGGATGCGTTCAGCGGGATTGGGCACAAGCTCATCGGCTGCTGCGGCTCCAAGCGGGAAAGCCGTCATGGCAAGGCATGCGCCGACGGCAAGGATGCGGCGGGAAAGCGAGTGGAAGATGGGAAATGAAAAACGGGCTGGCATGAGGAAGCCGTGTAGCGCGTGGTTGAGATGTGCGTAGAATAACGCCCTTTGAAAAACTCTGCGACGTCGAGCGTGATCCGTTTTTGCAATTTGCGCCTTGCAAGGGGAGCCCGAGTCTTGATCGACGGGGTTTCCCTCCAGTTGTTCCCCGGTTGGAAAATCGGTCTGACTGGAGCCAACGGCAGCGGTAAATCGAGCCTTTTCGCGCTCCTGCGCGGTCAGTTGCTCCCGGATCGGGGCGACCTGGAATGGCCGTCCGGTTGGACGATTGCCCATGTTGCACAAGAAACGCCCGCCTTGCCGCAGGCCGCCGTCGAGTACGTGCTCGATGGGGACGCCGAACTGCGGCGCATCGAGGCCGATCTGATCGAGGCCGAAGCCGCGCACGACGGTACGCGCATCGCCGAATTGCACACGAGATTGCAGGAAATCGGCGCTTACGCGGCCAAGTCGCGCGCGCAATCGTTGCTCGATGGGTTGGGTTTCGCGCCCGCCGACGCAGGGCGGGCCGTGGCGGATTTTTCTGGCGGCTGGCGGATGCGGCTCAATCTCGCGCAGGCGCTGATGTGCCGCTCCGACCTGCTCCTGCTCGACGAGCCGACCAACCACCTCGACCTGGATACCGTCATCTGGCTTGAACAATGGCTGCGCGGCTATCGTGGGACGCTGTTGCTGGTTTCGCATGATCGGGAATTTCTCGATGCCTGCGTCGATCATGTCGCACACATCGAACAGGGGCAGCTTACGCTCTACAACGGTTCATATACCGATTTCGAGCGCCAGCGCGGCGAACGCCTCGCGCAACGGCAAGCGCTTTTCGAGCGCCAGCAGCGCGAAATCGCGCATATGGAAGACTACATCCGCCGCTTCCGGGCCAAGGCGACCAAGGCGCGGCAGGCGCAAAGCCGGATCAAGGCGCTCGAACGCATGGAGCGCATCTCCGCCGCCCACGCCGATACCCCGTTTTCCTTCTCTTTCCGCCCAGCGCCCGCCGCGCCCGACCCCTTGCTGCAAATCGAAAAAGGGGCGACCGGGTACGGAGAGAAAAACGTGCTCGAAGATATCGAGCTTACCCTGCGTCCCGGTGAGCGCGTGGGGTTGCTTGGCCGCAACGGCGCGGGCAAATCTACCCTCATCAAACTTCTGGCCGGACAGATAGCCCTTACGGCGGGGAGCAGGCACGAGGGCAGGGGGCTGGCAACCGGGTATTTCGCCCAGCACCAGATTGAGACCCTGCGCCTCGAAGAATCCCCGCTCCAGCACATGATGCGGCTCGACCCTTCGAGCCGCGAACAGGACATGCGCGACTACCTCGGCGGGTTCGACTTTCGCGGCGACGGGCGGGATGGCCGCTCCGTCCTTGCCACCGCGCCCTGCGGTTCGTTTTCCGGCGGTGAAAAATCTCGTCTGGCGCTGGCTCTGCTCATCTGGCAGCGCCCCAATCTGCTGCTGTTGGATGAACCCGCCAACCACCTGGACATGGAAATGCGCTACGCCCTCATGTGCGCGCTCCAGGAGTACGACGGTGCGATGGTGCTGGTTTCGCATGACCGCGCTTTGCTGCGGGCTTGCTGTGACCGCCTGTTGCTGGTTGACGGCGGGCGTTTGCGGCCTTTCGACGGCGATCTCGACGATTACCGCGACTGGCTGGCGGAACGGCGCGCCAAGCGCGAAGGGGAGAGTGCGGACGGCGCATTGGCCGGACGCGAAGCGCGGCGCGCGGAACGCGCCCAGACCGAGGCGGAACGTCGGGCGCTGCTTGCGGCGCGCAGGCCCCTCGTGAAAGAGATCGAGCAGATTGAAAAAAAACTGGCTGGCTGGATGGGCGAGAAAAAACTGCTCGAAGCGCGTCTTGCCGATCCCGCGCTCTATGGCGCGGGCAATGGAGGCAGCGGCACGCAATTACAGGAATTGCTCAAACGCCAGGCCACCTTGCAGGGCTGGATAGAGGAGGCCGAATGCCGCTGGATGGCGCTGTCGGAGCGGATTGAAGAATTGGAGCGGGGAGTGGGATGATTCGGAAAAGTGTGACAATGCTGTTCTTATATCAATGATTAACTACGTGCACAAAAAGAAAGCGCTAACAACGATTAACACTCCTAGAACCACATAAAACACCCGAGCGCCATTGCGCCCGAATAATTTCACAAACAGCCACGCTTTGGGATGGTTCATAAACCAGTCGTAGTCACGAACGGCGCAGACGATGCTGAATACGCCGCCAAGTATTTGAAACATTTTATTAGGCATAAACACTTCATCCCGCCATCTACATTCCGCAGTCTATCCGGGATACGCTGCCTCTTCCCGATGATCGGTGCTGCCAAGCGGAAGGATGTCACGAACAAGTGGGCGGGCTTTTGCTGATTCAGATTTGTCGCTTGACGTTTAACGTTTAACGTTATATATTTACTTGTGTCATGATCCAATCGTTCAAGTGCTCGATCACGCATAGCCTGTTCACCGGACAGAACGTGCCGCGATTCGCAAATATCCGCCACGTCGCGGAGCGTAAGCTGCAAATGCTCCATCGCGCCGTCACGCTGGGCGATTTGCGCGTACCGCCAAATAACCGGCTGGAAGCCTTGAAGGGCGACCGCAAGGGGCAATACAGCATCCGCATCAACGACCAATGGCGCGTGTGCTTCGTGTGGCGCGAAGGCCATGCGTGGAACGTGGAGATCGTGGATTACCACTGAGGAGTTTTGCGATGACCCCCATTGAAAACGGCATGCGCCCCATTCACCCTGGTGAAATTCTGCGCGAAGAATTTCTGATTCCGCTTGGCTTGTCCGCTCACGCGCTGGCGATGGGCTTGCAGGTTCCCGCGCCGCGCATCAACGACATTGCGCGGGAACGCCGCGCTGTGACGGCGGATACCGCGCTGCGTCTGGCGAAATTTTTTGGTACTAGCGCGGAATACTGGATGGGTTTGCAAGCAGACTACGATACGGCATGCGCCCGCATGAAGCTGGCGGATGTCCTGCCGCGTATCCAGCGTTTTGAAGATGCTGTTCCTGCGTGAGAATACATCTCTCCTCCACCCTCACTGCCGACCGTCCCCGTCTTCTCCATCTCTGGAGCAAGCGCTGAAACGCTGCCGCGCAGGTTGAATTTGACGCTCTGCTTGCCCGTTCCCGCGCCGCTTACGCCGCTATGAGTATAGCTAAAGAACCTCTGCACAACTTTCTTGCCCCGGCCTGGTTCAGACGATTCAGCTGCTAAATACCTTCCGCATCAGTTCCGCCCTTTCCTTTTCACTATGTTGGCAGAACCACCGAAGTAACTTGGCTTCGTCGTCGTCTTCCGCGTAAAAGAAGGAAACCGGGACGTTCAGCGCACGGGCAATCCGTTCCACCATCGAAAAATCGGGTTCGTGCTTGCCTCTCTCGTACTGGTTCATTCGCGCGCTTGCCGACATTTCGTCGATCCCCGCCAGCACACCAAGTCGCTCCTGAGACAATCCGGCCTCGCGCCTAGCTTCCTTGAGACGCTTCGAGAAGACGGACATTCGTAGCCCCCCTGTATAGAGGCTAAGATCATCTTAGGGAGACGTTGACTTAACACTAAGAGTTTCTTAGTATTCTTCTACCCATATATTGGAACCTTGGAGGTGCTACGTATGAACGAATCTGATCCCACCGATCTGGTGATCGCTCCTCCACGCACGAGTGTGCTAAAAAAGCTCGGTATTGGTACGTTGTTTGTTGGAACGTCTGTTCCGAGTGGTCTTGCTGCGACGGCAATCGGCCTTAGTGCAGCCGGTTCTTCTACGACGGCCGCGATTAGTGCTGTCGGTGCTGCTGTAGGCGGAACAGTGGGAGGCGTTGTGGGGACTGGAGTTGGTTTAGCGACGGGTGGCATGGGTATAGCTGCCACGGTTCCTTTCGCGGTTGGAGGCGCAGCTATCGGTGGGTGGGTTGGGCCAGCTCTGGCTCTCTTTGGTATTGGTACAGCACCTGCTTGGGCTGTACCGGTCGCTATAGGCGGGGGAGTCCTCGCAGGCAGCGGGGTTACGGTCGGCGTCCTCAAGTTCTTCAAATACATCAAATCCAAGCGCAGTTCTGATTAAATATAATGACATATTAGGGGTATGTGCAATGAAGATTCTTCTACATCTCGTATCTTTAGCGTTGGTATGTTCTCTTGGCGCGTGTGCTGTCGATCCCGTACTGCGGACAGGCTATCCAGAATATTTGGAGAATCATGCAGGGAAATCACAATTACCATCCACGGATAAGGTAAATCAATATTACCTCCCGCCTCGAACAGAATTTTTTACATATTATTTCCGGACAGGAATGGCCGTAACACTGACCGGAGGTATTCCTACTTTTGTAGTCGAAATCGGGAAAATGTTGGATGACACGTTGAAGTCCACAGATGTACAGGCAGCGTTTGGAACATTGAAAACCGTTGATTCGGCGTCAGTTTCTGGTACGACATTGGTTTTTGATTTGCAGAACTATGAGTTCAAAGACTTTGGTGCTCATATCTCACTTAACATAAAACTTATGAAAGATGAAACGGTCTTTTTTGAAAAAAACTATGTACAGTCCGGTGAAACGCAAGGCACCAAGATGCTTTGGGGCGGGATTCTCGCTGTAAAGAACGCCGTTCAGCAATCGACCAAACAGGCTTTAGATGAGATTCTCAGGCAACTCATCACAGACCTTAATGAATTGCAGTAAATAGACGTAGTACGTAGCCTCAATTCATAGGCCGGATAAGCCGCCAAGCGCCACCAGTATTCGTAACAGTCCATTCGACATGGATACCTCTTCGCGCCTTCTACATTCCGCAATCCATCCGGGATACGCTGCCTCTTCCCGTTGAACGGTGCTGCCAAGCGGAAGGATGTCACGCACAAGTGGGCGGATTCTTAAATCCACCATGCCAAAATCGGGCGTGAGTAGCTGTTTGCCGAGGCAAAGGCCACTGATTGTACGTTGTCAATATTGCCAACACTCGAAGAGAGTTGCTAGAATCGGTAGCATGAAAGCTGAACTCATCACCCAGTTCAGGAGTGATACCGACGACGGCATCATCCAGATCACCGTTTGGCAGGTGTCTGAACCTGTGCCGCCGTCTGTGCATCGCTACAAGTACAGTCTCGTGTACGTGAAAAATGGCAAACGGGTCGTTGGGTTCGACAATGAGCGAGGGAAGGGCGATCACTGCCATCTCGACGGCGAGGAATCTCCCTATACATTCGTCAGCCTCGAACAGCTTGGCGAGGATTTTGCCGCCGAAGTTGCCAAACGGAAGGAGTAAGACATGGAACGTACTTTGACCATCACCATTCGCGCCGACTGGAAGGCGGCGGTGCGCGATGCTATGACGGTTGCCAAGACCGGAGCCGAACGTGGAACCTACATGGGCGAAACCCTGAATTTCGAGACGCCAGCCGCATTCTTCTCGCGTCTCACGTCGAATCGTTGGGTAATGCTGACCGAGTTGCAAGGCTCCGGGGTCGTGGCGGTGCGCGAGCTTGCCCGCCGCCTTGGGCGGGACGTGAAACGTGTACATGAGGATGCCGCCGCGCTGGTTGAACTTGGCCTTATCGAACGGGCTGAGAATGGCGCGCTGTCGTGCCCTTACGTCGACATCTATGTGAATATGCACGTAACGAAATTGGCGGCGTAATTCTAGCTTACAATTTGATCGAACACGAAACGTAGCCGCTCTAACCAGAAACCACCCTAACAATATGTTGAAATAAAGATAGTGGAAGAAGCGAGCGAAGGAAGAAAATTGCTTTGGTATTAAAATCGGTCGTGTATCTTAGTTTTGAATTGTTGCTATTTGCCGCCTTGTAGATTGTTTTTGCTTCCAACTCCGGGGCGTATCCGTTTTCATAGTATTTCATCAGGAAACGATGCCATTTTTTGAAACTGGCTTGATATTCATCTGGGTATTGTTCAAAGGGAAAATTCAGTGCAGAACGGTAGAGGGGGGTTTTGACCATGCCTGGCTCAACGATTTTTACTTTTATATTCAATGGTTTTAGTTCGTAACACAGGCTTTCGCTGAATCCCTCGATAGCCCATTTTGAGGCGTGATATATTGAGTGGAACGGCAAAGTAACGCGCCCTGCCAGAGAAGAAACGTTGATGATGGTTCCCGACCTGTTTTCTCTGAAATGCTCTAGTATCGCTTTGGTCGTGGATAAGACCCCTTTGATATTCGTTTCAATGATGTCGTGAATCGTTTCGTCAGAAGTTTGTTCCAGTGTGTTCGTTGTGTAGATTCCCGCATTATTCACAATGACGTCAATCTTTCCAAAATCTTGTATGGCTTGCCTGATAGATGCTTTTACAGAATCATTGTCTTTTACATCCAATGAGTAGGTTTTTATATTTTTCTGATTTGCAAACATGGATAAATGTTCTGCGTTTCTCATCGTTGCAGCGACGTTCCAACCTCTTTTCGCAAATAAAAGCGCGGCTTCTTTTCCAATACCGCTTGAGGCGCCTGTTATGAATACTGTTTTCATAAGTATTCCTCGTTGAACGGGGAGAGTTGGGGCAGTGCGCCAAAACCCCTCACGTTCCAAAAAACGTTTTGACCTTGTCCATCCACGATTTCGCTTTCGGGTTATGGTGGTCTGCGTTGCTGCGGGAGATTTCGTCGAACTCTTTGAGCAGTTCGCGTTGGCGTTCGGTGAGGTTGACCGGCGTTTCCACCAGGACGTGGCAGAGCAGGTCGCCATGCGACTGTGTACGTACGTTCTGGATGCCTTTGCCGCGAAGACGGAAAACTTTGCCGCTTTGCGTTTCCGCCGGGATTTTCAGGCGCGCCATGCCATCCAGAGTGGGGATTTCAATCTCACCGCCAAGCGCGGCGGTGGTAAAGCTGATTGGCATCTCACAGTGCAAGTCGTCATGTTCACGCTCGAACATGGAATGCCGACGGATGTGGATTTCCACGTAAAGGTCGCCGGAAGGGCCGCCGTTGACTCCCGGTTCGCCGTGGTTGGCGTGGCGCAGGCGCATGCCTTCGTCGATGCCCGCGGGAATTTTGACCTCAAGGGTTTTTTGCCGCTTCACGCGGCCCGAACTCCCGCAGTCGCGGCAGGGGTCGGGGATGATGCGGCCAGCGCCGTGACACCGGGGGCAGGGCTGCTGGAGCGAGAAAAATCCTTGCTGGATGCGTATTTGGCCTGCACCGCCGCAACTCGGGCAGGTGACGGGATGGGTCCCAGGTTTCGCGCCAGTGCCGCCACAGGTTCCGCACTCTTCGACGGTGGGGATGCGAATGATTTTTTCCGCGCCTCGCGCCGCTTCTTCGAGGGAGATTTCAAGGTTGTAGCGTAAGTCCGCGCCGCGATAGACGTTCGAGCGGCTGCGCCCGCCGCCGCCGCCTCCGAAAAGGTCGCCGAAGATGTCGGAAAAAGCGTCGCCGAAACCCTCGAAACCACCACCGAACCCGCCTCCGACGCCCGCCGAAGGGTCGACGCCCGCATGGCCGAAACGGTCATAGGCGTCGCGCTTTTTGGTGTCGGAAAGTATTTCGTAGGCTTCCTTGGCTTCCTTGAATTTTTCCTCGGCTTCCTTGTTGCCCGGGTTGCGATCCGGGTGGTATTTCATCGCCAGCTTGCGATATGCCTTCTTGATGGTGTCGTCGTTGGCGTCGCGGTTGACTCCGAGAGTGGTGTAGTAATCTCTTTTATTGGGCATGATTTTTTGATATTCCGGCTTGCCGCAGACGCGGCAACGGGGATGACGAGCATCCCCGTTAAAAATGGTGTGCGGTCAAAATGCTGTCCGCTTATTTCTTATCCTTGACTTCGGTGAATTCGGCGTCGACCACATCGGCTTCGGCTGCCTTGCCGTCATTACCATTGCCGCCATTGTCCGGTTGTTCGCCGGGTTGGGCGTCCGCAGCCTGCTGATGTTGCGCGTACATCGCTTCGCCCAGTTTCTGGCTCGCGGAGGCGAGTGCCTGTGACTTGGCTTCGATATGGGCTTTGTCGTCGCTCTTGATCGCTTCTTCGGCTTCCTTGATCGCGGCTTCGATCTTGCTCTTGTCGTCGTCGCCGATCTTATCGCCGTATTCCTTGAGCGCCTTGCGGGTGGCGTGGATCATGCTGTCGCATTCATTGCGGGCATTGACCAGGTCGTGCGCCCTCTTGTCTTCTTCGGCGTGAGTGGCAGCATCCTGCACCATACGCTGAATTTCTTCGTCCGAGAGGCCCGAGTTGGCCTTGATGGTGATCTTGTTTTCCTTGCTGGTTGCCTTGTCCTTGGCCGAGACGTGCAGGATGCCGTTGGCGTCGATGTCGAAAGTGACTTCGATTTGCGGCATGCCGCGCGGGGCGGGCGGGATGTCGGTGAGGTTGAATTGGCCCAGGCTCTTGTTGCCGGCGACCATGTCGCGCTCGCCTTGCAGCACATGAATGGTGACAGCGGACTGATTGTCGTCAGCGGTAGAGAAGACCTGGCTCGCCTTGGTGGGAATAGTGGTGTTCTTCTGGATGAGCTTGGTCATGACACCGCCCAGGGTCTCGATGCCGAGCGAGAGCGGGGTGACGTCGAGCAGGAGCACATCCTTTACGTCGCCTTGCAATACGCCGCCCTGGATGGATGCGCCAACGGCGACGGCTTCGTCAGGGTTGACGTCCTTGCGGGCTTCCTTGCCGAAGAATTCTTTTACTTTCTCTTGCACCTTGGGCATGCGGGACTGGCCGCCGACGAGGATGACGTCGTCGATGTCGGTGACTTTGATGCCCGCGTCCTTGATGGCGATGCGGCACGGCTCGATGGTGCGTTCGATGAGGTCTTCGACCAGCGCCTCGAATTTCGCGCGGGTGATTTTCATCGTCAGGTGTTTCGGGCCGGTGGTGTCTGCTGTGATGTAGGGCAGGTTGATTTCAGTCTGCTGGCCGGAAGAAAGCTCGATCTTGGCTTTTTCGGCGGCTTCTTTCAGGCGTTGCAGGGCGAGTACGTCGTTCTTGAGGTCGACGCCCTGATCTTTTTTGAACTCGGTGACGATATAGTCGATGATGCGCTGGTCGAAGTCTTCGCCGCCCAGAAAGGTATCGCCATTGGTGGAGAGCACTTCAAACTGGTGCTCACCCTCGATGTCGGCAATTTCGATGATGGAGATGTCGAAGGTTCCGCCGCCGAGGTCATAGACGGCAATCTTGGAGTCGCCCGGCTTCTTGTCCATGCCGAAGGCGAGCGCCGCCGCCGTGGGTTCGTTGATGATGCGGCGCACTTCCATTCCGGCAATCTTGCCCGCGTCCTTGGTGGCTTGGCGCTGGCTGTCGTTGAAATAGGCGGGGACGGTGATGACGGCTTCGGTGACTTCCTCGCCGAGGTAGTCTTCAGCGGTTTTTTTCATCTTGCGTAACACTTCGGCAGAGACTTGCGGTGGGGCGATTTTTTTGTCGCGCGCCTTGACCCAGGCGTCGCCGTTGTCGGCCTTGACGATCTCGAAGGGCATCAGGTCGATGTCCTTTTGCACTTCCTTTTCTTCAAAACGGCGGCCAATCAGGCGCTTGACCGCGAAAAGAGTGTTCCTGGCGTTGGTGACGGCCTGGCGCTTGGCGGGTGCGCCGACCAGGATTTCACCGTCGTCGGCGTAGGCCACCACGGATGGCGTGGTACGCGCGCCCTCGGAGTTCTCGATGACCTTGGGCTTGCCGCCTTCCATGATCGAGACGCAGCTATTGGTGGTTCCGAGGTCGATGCCGATGATTTTGCTCATGATTTCAAGTTCCTATATTTTGAGAGATTCGGTTGCGGGTCGTGTTTTCGAGCCGGGAATGAGTCGATATATGGGGCAGCGTGGCGCGATTTCAAGTCCCAGCCATTAACCCTTCGCTTTGGAGACCATGACCATTGCGGGGCGGATGATGCGGCCATGCAGCAGGTAGCCTTTTTGCAGGACGTTGATGACGGTGTTCGGCTCGGCTTCGGATTCGAGAGTGCCGATGGCTTGGTGTTTGTTGGGATCGAATTTTTGCCCGAGCGGGTTTTCTTCGATCAGATTTGCGCCCTCGAACGCGGCTGCGAGTTGCTTGAGGGTGAGTTCCACGCCTTCGCGCAGTTTTTCCGGCGTCTGGCTTTCGGTGGCCAGCGCCGCTTCCAGGCTGTCCTTGACGGGCAGCATCGTCCCGGCGAATTTTTCGGCGGCGAATTTCGACGCCTTGGCGATGTCTTCCTGTGCGCGGCGGCGGATGTTTTCGGCCTCCGCCCTTGCCCGCAGACAGGCATCGTGCTGTTCCGCAGCGTTTTTTTCGGCCTCAAGGAGGCGCGCTTCCGTTTCCTTGAGCATGGCGATAAGGTCGGCGGAGGGTTCGGCGGGCAATTCGGTTTGTGTTTCGGTTTTATCGGGACTCGTCTCCGTGTCCTTGGTAGCGGGAGCGTCGGTGAGTGGTTCGGCGGCGGGTAGTTCGGCGGCGGGTGGCTCAGCGGTGGGTGGTTCAGTCTGTGTTTCAGCCTTGGCAGGCGCTTCCATGCTTTTGGCATCGACATCGACATCGGTGGTGCGTGGTTCTTCGACGGGTAGTTCGGGTTTGGTTTGTGTTTCGACTTTGGCGGGTTGTGTTTCTATGCTCCAGGCGGCAGGGTCGGTATAGGGTTTGATGGGTGGCCTGATTCGTTTTTCAGCTTCAGCGAGGCGCGCGTCCGCCTCTTTGAGCGCAGCGGCAAGGTCGGACTTTTTGATGTCTGAAGTGGAGTGAGCCGGTTCGGTTTTGACTGTTTCAGCGGGCGTAGCGGCCTCAGAGGGCTTGTGCGGTTTCGGGGGCGCGGGTCGATGGGGTTGCATGGGCAATCAGTCCTCAAGATGCGATCAAAACTTCGTGTATATGTGTATATATACGATAAAAGCTTCGTATATATAATATATTGGGTCGACAAATATATTGAGCCGATGCGGAAAATTTCAACCCCTTGCCCTTTTCGCGCCTGTCTAAGGAACCTCTGCACAACCCCTTTTGATGGATTGCTTCGTCACTTCGCTCCTCGCAATGACGGGTAAAAATGGGTGTCATTGCGAGCGAAGCGAAACAATCCAAGCTTGTTCAGGGTTTCTCTAATGGGAATTCTTATCTTCCAGTGATTTTTTGTCTGTGCCGATTGTGCCGTATGGCGCTAGAATTGCGCGTTTCGTCAGTACAGTGACAGGTGAAGCCGTGAATACCGGCCCCCAATCCGACCATCAACCCGGTCCCGTTTCCGAAAACGAAACCGGCTTTGAATTTCCCGACATGCATGGCGGCAAGCATCATTTCGAGTCTACGGCTCGGTTCGTTGCGTGGGTGCGCGCGGCTGCGCCCTATATCCACGCCTTTCGCGGCAAGACTTTCGTGGTGGGCTTTGGGGGCGAGGTGGCGGCGGGCAAGCTGGCGCAGAGCCTGGCCTACGATTGCAACCTGCTTGCGGCGCTCGGTATCCGGCTGGTGCTGGTGCATGGGGCGCGCCCGCAGATCGACGCGGAACTGATACGGCGGGGGCTGGAGTCGCGTATTCACAACGGGCTGCGCGTGACCGACCTGGCGGCGATGGAGTGCGTAAAGATGGCGATGGCGGTGACGCGCTTCGAGGTGGAGGCGCTGCTCTCGCAAGGCTTGCCCAATACGCCGATGGCAGGCGGTTATATGCGGGTGACGGGCGGCAATTTCATCACCGCTCGCCCGGTGGGGGTGGTCGACGGGGTCGATTATCAGTACACGGGGTCTGTGCGTAAGATCATCGCCGAAGAGATCAATGCCGACCTCGATCAGCAAAACGTGGTGCTGATTACGCCGCTTGGAATGTCGCCCGCAGGCGAAATCTTCAATATGTGCATGGAAGAGGTGGCCGAGGCGGTGGCGGTGGCGGTAAAAGCGGAAAAATTGATTTATCTGTGCGACGCGCCCGGCCTTCTCGACGATGATGGAAAGCTGATTGGTTCGGTGACGGCCGATGAAGCCGAACGGCATATCGAGGCAGGCAAGGGGCTTACCGAGGATTTGGGGCTTTATTTGCCGTGCGCGATTCGCGCGGTGCGTAACGGGGTGGCGCGTTGCCATCTTCTCGACCACGACAAGGACGGGGCGCTGTTGCTGGAGTTTTTTACGCCTGCGGGAGTGGGCACGGTGGTATCGCGCGACCCATTGTTCCAGTTGCGCGAAGCGACGGCGGATGATGTCGGCCCTCTGGTGGCGTTGATTTCACCGTTGGAAGCCGACGGTACGCTGGTGCGTCGTGGGCGGGAACTGCTCGAATACGAGATAGACCGCTTTTCGGTGGTGGAGTATGACGGGATGTTGGTGGGGTGTGCAGCGCTTTACAAGTTTTCCGGGGATAACGCGGCAGAATTGGCTTGCCTGGCGGTGACGCCGGAATATCGCCGTGCGGGGCTTGGAGAGCAGTTGATGCGCCGGATCGAACAGCGGGCGCGGCGCGATGGGCTGGAGCGTTTGTTTGTGCTCACTACGCGCACGGCGCACTGGTTCCGGGAGCGCGGTTTCAAGGAAATCGACCCGGAGACGCTGCCAGCCCAGAAACGCGAGCTTTATAACCTTCAGCGTCGATCCAAAGTGTTCGTCAAATCGTTATAAGCGGCTAGAATAGACGATCATGGTTTCGACATGGGAGAGAGGGTAGGACAATGACGCGCATGGTCAGTTGCGTGAAGCTAGGGCGTGAAGCCGAAGGGCTGGAACGCCCGCCGGTGCCGGGCGAATTGGGCAGGCGGATTTTTGAGAATGTCTCCAGGGAGGCATGGCAGCAATGGGTCAGGTATCAGACCATGCTGATCAACGAGAACCGTCTGAATCTGATGGACCCTCGGGCGCGCAAGTATCTGGGAGAACAGATGGAGAAACATTTCTTTTCGGGCGGGGCTGATCAGGTTTCTGGCTTCGTGCCCCCGGCGCAGTGATGTCTCTTTTTCTGGCTTTTCTTTCCCTGGTGCTGGTGCTGTCGCTGGAGCAGCTTCGCCCTTTGCCGGTGAAGCGGGTGGTGCTCGACCCCCTTCGCAGACTCACGGCAGGGCTGGTGAAGCGTCTCGATGCCGGGCACAGGCGTCATGAACAGTGGATTTGGGGGCTGCTGGTGCTTGGAGGCACGGCGTTGTGCGCGCTCATCAACTATGCGTTGCCGACAGTTCCCGCTTTGCTCTTCACCATTGTGGTGCTTTATCTCTGTTTGGGCTTCCGCCACGAGAGCCATTATTTTACTGACATTCATTTTGCCTTGCGCGCGGGGGAAATCGATCGCGCGCGCGCCTTGCTGTCCGAGTGGAGGGGAGGGCAGTATGACGGAGTCGGCTCCGGCGGGATTGCGCGGCTCACCATCGAGCAGGCGCTTGTCGGGGCGCATCGCAACGTATTCGGAATGGTGTTCTGGTTCCTGGTCCTTGGCCCATGCGGGGCGGTGATGTACCGGCTGGCAAGGTTCCTTCATGATGAGTGGCGGAACGCGGAGCCGGCATACAGTGGCGATGCCGATCCTGGGCTTGGGGTAGAGGCGGCTCCCACACATGTGGCATGCAGCATGGCGGGCGGGCAGTACGGTGAGTTCGCGCGCCATGCTTTTTTGATTCTCGACTGGTTGCCTTCGAGGATGACGGCGATTTTGTTCGCTATCGGAGGAAATTTCGAGGATGCGGTGTTTTGCTGGCGCGCGCAGGCAGTGTTATGGCCGGATCGTACCAGCGCAATTCTGGTGACGAGCGGAGCCGGCGCACTCGGTGTGCGACTTGGAGAGTCGGATTCCGATGAGGGCGAGGCAGCGGAGGGTCCGGAAATCGGTGTCGGCGAGAAGGCGGGCGTCGACGATTTGCAAGCTACGGTTGGGCTCGTCTGGCGGGCGTTGATCGTGTATCTGATGTTACTGGCTCTGGCGGCGATTGCTGTCTGGGTAGGTGGCTAATTTTGAGGAGAGGAGAAATCCGATGGCTGATCGTGAAGTCGTTGTATTGAGTGCCGCGCGTTCTGCGGTGGGGGGGTTTGGCGGTTCTCTGAAAGACCTGGAGCCTGCCGAACTGGGTGGTTTGGTGATCAAGGAAACCATTGCCCGTTCCGGCGTCGACCCGAATGAAATTTTGTTTGCTGCGCTGGGGAACATCATCCCGACGGATTCCCGTTATCCGTATGTGGCGCGCGTGGCTACCATCCAGGGCGGGATGCCGATGAATTCCGTTGCTTTCGCGGTCAATCGCTTGTGCGGTTCGGCGATGCAGGCGGTTGTTTCTTCGGCCCAGGCGATCATGCTCGGGGATACGGACTACGCGCTTGCGGGCGGGGTGGATGTGATGACGCGTGGCGTCTACATGATGCCGGCCTTGCGTTTTGGCGCGCGCATGGGCGATACATCGGCGTTCGATTCGATGGTCTCTGTGATTACCGACCCGTTCGGCGTCGGCCACATGGGCATCACCGCTGAAAATCTCGCGGTCAAGCACGGCATCACCCGTGAGCAGCAGGATGCTTTCGCGCTGGAATCGCATAAGCGCGCGGCTGCTGCGTTGGCCGCCGGTTATTTCAAAGGCCAGATCGTGCCGATCACCTTGAAGACTCGCAAGGGCGAGGTCGTGTTCGACACCGATGAGCATGTGAAGCCGGATACGACGATGGAAGGCCTCGCGAAGATGAGGCCCGCCTTCAAGAAAGATGGCACAGTGACGGCGGGGAATGCTTCGGGAATCAACGACGCTGCCGCTTTCCTGGTGCTGGCCGATGCCGCGAAAGCTGCCGCAGCCGGTTATAAGCCGATGGCCCGGCTGGTCTCCTACGGGATTGCGGGGGTTCCGAACGACGTCATGGGCGAAGGCCCGATCCCGGCGACGCAGCTTGCGCTCAAGCGTGCCGGACTGACGCTGGATCAAATGGACGTGATCGAATCCAATGAAGCTTTTGCGGCGCAAGCGTTGTCCGTGACGAAGGTGTTGGGACTTGATCCGGCCAAGACCAATCCGAACGGCGGCGCGATTGGCCTCGGCCATCCGGTGAGTGCCACTG
Source organism: Betaproteobacteria bacterium (assembly GCA_009782565.1). Classification (GTDB taxonomy): domain Bacteria; phylum Pseudomonadota; class Gammaproteobacteria; order Burkholderiales; family Rhodocyclaceae; genus WRNU01. The sequence continues at coordinate 65,909 of WRIU01000003.1, read as the reverse complement.
GTAGCGTCATTGTCACCAAACTGTTGCACGAAATGCAGCGCCGCAATGCCCGTTATGGCCTGGCGACGATGTGTATCGGCGGCGGTCAGGGGATTGCCACGATTTACGAACGGCTCTGATTTTTAGGGCGTTTGGATGGAAAAAAACGGCATTTTCGGATGCCGTTTTTTCTTTTGAGAAATGCTTCACAAATCACGGTGAAATGCCTTTTTTGTAACGCATTATAGGCATCCTTGCTCTACACTGCGCTCATCGCTGCCGAAAGAATAACCATTGTTCATCTGGAGGTTATATGCTATCCACGATACGGCGATCCTCTTTGGTACGGCAGACCCTGCTCGGAGTCATTCTGATCTGCGTACTTGCTGCGGTAGGGCTTTCCATTGCCCTATCCTCCTATACGCGCCAGGTAGCGATCAAGGAAAGCCGGAGCACATTGGAGACACAAACCAATCTGATTATCCGTACCCTCGAATATGCTGAAGAAAGCATGAAACAGCTCGCCCTGGCAGCGCTGGAACGGTTCGAGAGCGAATTGCCGCCGCCCCGTTTGACAGGGGCAACTGTAAGCATCGGTGGCGCGGCGCGGCCGGAACTGGTGTTTGGCGACAATGTTCGCGGAATCGGCAATCAGGCTTACCTGCTCGCCTACAAGAAAACCAACCCGTTGAATGATGCTGCCTTTCTGTTGCAGGACGGAGGAAAAATATATCGCGCCACGACGCTGCTCAAGGACAGTAGCGGTCAGTACCGTGATGGTGAACTGGTTCCCGATGGATATACAAAGACCTTGCTGGATGGAAAAACCTATATCGGCACCCTGCAACGTTCCGGCAAGGTGTATACGCTCGCAGCCAAACCGCTCAAAGATTCGCAAGGGCGGGTCATTGGCGCGATTACCATGCGAGTCGATATTGGTAACAATATCAATTTGGTGCGGGAAAAATTGGGCTCGATCATCCTCGGCAAATCGGGTTATCCCTTTATCGTTGAAGAGGCTTCAGGAGACAACAAGGAAGCGCGTTTCATCATGCACCCAACGCTGCAAGACAAACCGATCAGTTCAGTCGACGAAAAGTCTCAGGCGGTTATAAACGCGATCTTGAGCGAAAGAAAAGGATTCCTTTCTTATGATTCTGTTGCCGATGACGGAACGCCGCAGCAAAGAATCGCTGCGTTCGACGAAGTTCCGGCACTCAAATGGATCATCGTCGCTTCCGCCTTGGAGGAAGATTTTACCGCGCCATTCGATCAGATTCACCGCTTGCTCTTGATTGGCCTTGCAATCACGGTCATGCTCCTCGTCGTGTGCTTGGCGTTGCTCATTCGTGCACAACTGCGCCCGCTTGAGCGTGTCGCGCAAGGGTTGACACAAATGGGGCAGGGGGATTTGACATGCCATGTGGAAACTTGCCTCGATTCGCGTAACGAAATCGACCTTTTGGCAAGATGTGTCAATGAAACCGGGAGCACAATAAAAACGCTGGTCAGTGCCATACGGGTTTCGGCGGACAAGGTCGCCGATTCGGCTTCCAATGTTTCCGGGTCGATGCAGCAACTCTCCACCGGCATTGACGGCCTTTCCTCGTCCTCATCCGAAATCAGCAGCAGTATTGAAGAGCTTTCCATTTCGGTTGAGCACATTGCAGAGGCAGCGGGTGAAACGCATGACCGTGTCGAGGATGCCGTAACCAGAGTCGAGCATGGAAAACAGGTCGTCCACAATGTGATCGATTCAATCCGTTTGATCGAAGGGCGGGTACAGTCCTCGCTTTCCGAAGTCGAAGCGCTGACAACGCATTCGCATAAGATCGAGAAAGTCGTCGCCACGATCAGCGCAATTGCCGAGCAAACCAATCTTCTTGCACTGAATGCTGCAATCGAAGCTGCGCGCGCTGGTGAAGCCGGGCGTGGTTTTGCGGTCGTTGCGGACGAAGTTCGTAAGCTCGCCGAACAATCGGCGCGTTCGGCCAACGAAATCGACGAAACCCTCAGCCATGTCGCGTCAGGCGTTGCCGCCGTTCAAGCTTCGATCAGCGAAGCCGTCTCTGAGACTCGGAAAAGCACGGAATTTTCAGATAGCGCGGATAGTGCTTTGGAGAAAATTGAGAACATCACCCGCAGCATCGCCGATACAATCACTTCCATTGCCGATATTACGCGGCAGCAATCTACGGCAGCGCAGGCGATGACAAGCCAGGTGAGTTCCTCGGCACAAGCGGCCGAAGAAACCAAGCGCGTCACTTACGGCGTGTCGCAGAGCGCCACTGACCTGAAAACAGAAGCGGAAAAGCTTGCCCGCGAGACGGAGCGTTTCGTCGTTTAATTGACGCTCTACCAGTGTTTCGCGTTTCTGATCTAGGGCTGGATTGTTTCGTCGCTGCGCTCTTCGTAATGACGGAGCGGGAAAGCCAATTGCCGTCATTGCGAATTGAAAAGGGTCAAATCCCGTATCAACGGAATTTGACCCTTTGTGGCTTTGCTGCCGTTTTTGGCTGTCAGGCCAAATGCGGCATCCAACTCCCTTTCCCCGTCCGGTTGGCCGAGCGGGGAATCTGGGAGAGGAACTTACTCAGGCAGACTTCTTCGAGCCGGCCTTGGTGGTGGTGGTGACGGCCTTGACCGTGGCGTTGGTGGCCGCAGCAACGTTGGCTTCGGCAATTTCGGTCGCTTGCTTGACGGCCTTGGAGAAGTTGTCGTAGGCGCTGTTGGCGGCGGCAATGGCCGACTTCACGGCGGCGACGGCAACGTCGGAACCCGCCGGGGCGGATTTGGCGGCTCTGTCAAGCACGGTGGAAACGTTCTTGTTCAGTTCAGCAAGTTGGTTTTCAAGCACTTTCGCCAGTTCTTCCTGGCCTTGCGAGGCGATTTCATAAACGCTGCGGGCGTAAGCGACAGACTTCTCCAGCATGGGCTGGATCAGCGAGGCTTGCAGGGAAACCAGCTCTTGCACGTCCTTGGTGCCCAGCAGCGCCTTGGTGTTGGAGACGCTGTCTTCAAGCACGGAACGGGCGGTGTTGAGGTTGAGGGCGGCCAGGCGCTCGGCGTTGGCAAAGGCGCTGTTGGTCAGGCTCAACAGGGTTTCAATGTTGGCCTTGTTGGTGGCGGCGAATTGATCGGGATTGAATGTGGTCATCGGGTTCTCCTGATGTAAACGGTGTGGAAAAGAAACTGCAGAAACTGCAAGGATACTGCTCTACTGCCGGGTTTGGGGGAGATGACGATATGTCTTTTGTATTGCTGCATAGCAACATTTTTTGTGTATTGTATGCTGTGTAATCTGGTTGTCAAGAGTTTTTTGTGTGCTACGCAAGAAAAATTTCACAGAGGCTTTCATATCTGGTTCGTTCCTCTTCCGAGAAGCAGCAGAAAATCACTTCCCGGATACTTGGTAGGCGCGCCAGTTCCTCCCGCACGGCACGGAGCGCACATGGTGCGGCTAGATCGGGCGGATAGCCGTAAACTCCGGTGCTGATGCAGGGAAAAGCGATGGTTTCCAGCCCGGATTGGGCGGCGAGTTTCAGCGCATGGCGATAGCAGGCGGCGAGCAGCGCCGGTTCGCCGTGTTTGCCGTCGCGCCAGACGGGACCTACGGTGTGGATGACGTGCCGGGCGGGAAGCCGGAAGCCGGGAGTGATTTTGGCTTCACCCGTAGCACAGCCGTTCAGGGTGTGGCAGTAAGCCAACAACTCCGGCCCGGCAGCGCGGTGGATGGCTCCGTCGACCCCGCCGCCGCCCAGGAGGGTGTTGTTGGCGGCGTTGACGATGGCATCGACGCTCAATGTCGTAATATCGGCGCAAATGGCGCGTAAGGTGGCTGGCATGATGGGATTGAGACCGAAAACGCGAAATGCTTTATTGTCGCGCTTTCGTCGGAAAGGGTGAATGGTGAAGGCGATGGGAAGGCGGGCGATGTGGCGGGTTTTGGCGATAGGGATGTTTTTGGCGGCAGCGGGCTCGGCGAACGCGCAGACGCAGCGGGCAAGCCTGGAAGCGGGCAAGCAGCGTATCGAGGTTGAGGTCGCTGCCGATGAGCCGACGCGACAGTTTGGGCTGATGTACCGGAGCCATCTTCCATCCGATCAGGGCATGTTGTTCGTGTACCCGTCTTCGATCCGTATCTGCATGTGGATGAAAAATACGCTGATTCCGCTGTCGGTGGCGTTTCTCGATGAAGAGGGGCGCATTCTCAATATCGAGGACATGACCCCGCAGAACGAGGAGTCCCATTGCTCGGTGAAACTGGCGCGCTATGCGCTGGAGATGAACCGGGGGTGGTTCGCCAGGCATGGGGTGAAGGCGGGTGACCGAATCGAGGGCGTGAAATCCCTGTCCGCGAATTAGGGCGGCTTTCTTCGCGCACATCCAGCCATTGTTGGGCGGGATGGGTGGGGATAATGCCCCAAATGCCGTTTTGCGCCTTCGCCATTCCCGGCGCGGCATGTGAGGCATGGGGCCAGCCGTGGCAGAAGACAGCGACGAAGACAAGACAGAACCAGCATCAAGCCGACGAATACAACAGGCTCGCGAAGAGGGGCAGGTTCCGCAGTCGCGCGAACTTCAGACCTTCCTGGTGACGGTGACAGGGGCGCTTTTTCTCTGGATGCTCGGCAGTTGGATGGGAGATCGGTTGCTGGGGCTGCTGCGGCGCGGTTTTTCTTTTGATCGCCATCTGGCGTATGAGACGAATACCCTGGTACTCATCGAATGGGTGCAAGACGTCTTCGGTGGGGCCTTGCTGACGCTGATGCCGCTTTTCCTCGCGCTGATGGTGGCGGCGCTGGTCGCCCCGGTGATGCTTGGCGGCTTCCTGTTCGCGCCCAAGGTGCTGGGCCTGAAGCTTGACCGGCTTAACCCGCTCAAGGGCTTCAAGCGCATGTTTTCGCTGCATGGGCTGGCCGAAATGCTTAAGGCGATCATGAAGGCGGCGTTGATTGGAGGGGTTGGCGCAACGGTATTGTGGCGCTACCGCGATCACCTTTTCGATTTCATGAAAGAGCCATTGCTGATTGCGATTGGCGATTTTGCCTCGTCGGTGTCCTGGATTGCGCTGCTGATCGTCGCCAGCCTTGGGTTGCTCGCGCTTTTCGATGTGCCGTTCCAGTTGTGGCAGTACCACAAGAACCTGCGTATGTCGAAAGAAGAGGTCAAGCGCGAGAATAAGGAACAGGAAGGCGACCCGCACGTCAAGGGACGCATCCGCTCGATGCAGCGCGAAATGGCGCGTCGGCGGATGATGTCCGAGGTTCCCAAGGCCGATGTGGTGGTGACAAACCCGGCGCACTTTTCGGTAGCCTTGCGTTACGACGCCTCGCGCATGTCCGCGCCTATCGTCGTGGCCAAGGGGCGCGGCGAACTGGCGCTGAAAATCCGGGAAATTGCCCGCGAACACCATGTAGCCCTGCTGGAAGCGCCTCCGCTCGCACGCGCGCTCTATGCACATTGCGAACTGGAGCAGGCGATTCCCGCCGCGCTGTTTACCGCTGTGGCCGAGGTGATGGCTTACGTTTACCAGTTGAACGAGGCGATGAAAAACGACTTGCCCACGCCGCAACCGCCTGTCGACCTGCCGGTTCCCTCCACGCTCGATCCCGGCCCGCCTCCGGAAGATTGACCCATGACAACGAATGCGAGTACGCCCCGGCATGGCTAACGAAATCGCCCTGAATCTGCGCCGGTTTTTGACACCCGCGAACCTGCGCGCGCTGGCAGCGCCGATCCTCATCATCATGGTACTGGCGATGATGGTGCTGCCGCTGCCGGTGTTCCTGCTGGACGTGTTTTTCACGTTCAACATCGCCATATCGGTGATGGTGATGATGGTGGCGATGTATGCGCGCCGCCCGCTGGATTTTTCCGCGTTCCCCACGGTGCTGCTCGTCACCACGCTGTTGCGGCTCTCGCTCAACGTGGCTTCCACCCGTATCGTGCTGCTTCACGGGCATGGAGGGTCGGACGCAGCAGGCAAGGTCATCGAGGCGTTCGGGCAGTTCATCGTGGGCGGCAACACTGCCGTGGGCATCGTGGTGTTCGTGATCCTCACCATCATCAATTTCGTGGTCATCACCAAGGGCGCGGGACGGATTGCGGAAGTGAGCGCGCGTTTCACTTTGGACGCGATGCCGGGCAAGCAGATGGCCATCGACGCGGATTTGAACGCGGGCTTGATCGATGAGAAAACCGCCAAGCTGCGCCGCAAGGAAGTGGCGCAGGAGTCTGATTTCTTTGGGGCGATGGACGGCGCTTCCAAGTTCGTGCGGGGGGACGCCATCGCGGGCATCCTGATTTTGCTCATCAACATCCTGGGCGGATTGTTCGTGGGCGTCATCCAGCACGATTTAGCATTTTCCGATGCGGCGCAAACGTACATCATCCTCACCATCGGCGACGGGCTGGTCGCGCAGATTCCATCGCTCGTCATCTCGGTAGCGGCGGGTCTGGTGGTTTCCAGGGTGGGCGACGATCTGGACATTGGCGCGATGGTCATCAACCAGGTGTTTTCCAACACGCAGGTGCTCGTACTGACTGCCGTCATCGTCGGCGTACTCGGCTTGATTCCCGGCATGCCCAACCTGGTATTCCTGCTCTTCGCCTCGTCGATCGGGGCGCTCGCGTGGAGGCGCAGCAAGCGGCAGGAGGGCACAGATGAGCCAACGCAGGAAGAAGAAGCGCAAAGTGCCGCCGAAGCGCGCGCCGCCGAAGCGCAGGAAGCGAGTTGGAACGATGTCGCCTCCGTCGACGTGCTCGGCCTGGAAGTGGGCTACCGGCTGATCCCGATGGTCGACAGGAGCCAGAACGGCGAACTGTTGCGGCGCATCCGAGGGTTGCGAAAGAAATTTGCACAGGACGTTGGCTTCCTGACCGCGCCCGTGCACATCCGCGACAATCTCGAACTCAAGCCCAACGCCTACCGCGTCACCCTCAAGGGGGTCGATGTTGGTACTGGCGAAGCCTTTCCCGGACAATTTCTGGCGATCAATCCTGGCCGGGTCGTAGGGCCGCTGCCTGGGCGGGAAACCATCGACCCCGCGTTCGGGCTGCCCTCATACTGGATCGACAACACTACCCGCGAACAGGCGCACGCACTCGGCTACACGGTGGTCGACGCCAGCACCGTTGTGGCCACGCACCTCAACCAGGTCATCCTCGGGTACGCCGCCGAATTGCTGGGCCGTCAGGAAACCCAGGCGCTGCTCGACCACATCTCGAAAGAAGTCCCCAAACTCGTCGAAGATCTCGTCCCCAAACTGCTGCCGATCTCCATCGTGCAGCGGGTGTTGCAAAACCTGCTGGCCGAGGAAGTCAACATTCGCGACATGCGAACCATCATCGAAGTGCTGGCCGAATATGCCCCGCGCACACAGGATGCCACCGAACTCACCACGCGGGTACGCGAAGCACTTGGGCGCGCCATCATCCAGATGTTGTTCCCAAACAATGCCGAAGTGCAGGTCATAGCGCTCGAACCGGGGCTGGAGCGCATCCTCTTGCAAGCGATGGTAGGCGGCGACGGAGCCATCGAGCCGGGGCTGGCCGACACCCTGCTGCGCCAGACGGCACAACTCGCCCAGCGCCAGGAAGAAATCGGCCTGCCGCCGGTATTGCTCGTCCCCGCGCAACTGCGGCTGCTGCTATCGAGGTTCCTGCGCCGCACCGTGCCTGCGCTACGGGTCATCGCCAACAGCGAAGTGCCGGAATCGCGCACGATCCGCATCACGGGGATGGTAGGGGCGGGGTGAGTGTGGGTGCGATACCCCCTTATCCCTCTCCCCCTGCCCCTCTCCCGCAAGGGGAGAGGGGAGTTTTGTACACACTTGAACAAAAGCCGCTCTAATATATATGGATGCCGTATGTATCAGTATCATAGTGATAGAGCCTAGGCTTAACAAAAAGGAGTACATCATGCGTAAATCAAGTAAAAACGTTGTCTTGCCGGAGTCAAGCGTAGGCATACCCGTCGACATCGACACATCCTCTGCTATCGAACCTGGGTACGTGAAAAGCGCACTGGGCTTTGAGCTTCAGGATGGAGATGTCGTTACAGTGGAAACACTAGAAGAACTGGCGGAAAATAAAGGAGGGGATGAAGATGAGTAACAGCGGACTTGCAACCGTTAAGAAAATTTCCCCTAACAAAACTGCCCCTCGCAACAAGCCGATCACGAAAATTACCATTCATCATACGGCTGGGGTATTGTCTGCTGAAAGTATCGGTAACGTATTTGTTTCTACTTCCAGGCAAGCGAGTTGCAACTACGGGATTGGTAATGATGGCAAGGTGGTGCTGGTTGTAGATGAGAAGGATCGCAGTTGGTGCTCTTCATCCTCCGCCAATGATCATCAAGCCGTGACAATAGAAGTCTCTGACTCTTCTACGGGCGGCGATTGGCCAGTATCTGCCGCTGCCTACAATATGTTGATTGATTTGTGCGCGGACATCTGCAAGCGCAACAATATCAAGTCTCTAATTTACGACGGGACTTCGGGAGGCTCCTTGACCTCTCACCGCATGTTCGCCAGCACCACATGCCCAGGCCCTTATTTACTTGCGCGTTTCCCAGCGATCTGTTCTGCCGTTAACGCACGCATCTCTGGTACATCTTCGCCTCCGGTCTCGCAGTCGGATACCTTTACGGTGCGTGTTACGGCTAGTGTACTCAATATCCGTACTGGACCCGGAACAAACTATGGAGCGAACGGAAGCATAAATAAGGAAGGGGTTTATACGATTGTAGAAACTTGTTCCGGCATCGGTTCGACAAAGGGATGGGGAAAATTGAAGAGCGGAGCCGGATGGATCAGCCTGGACTACGCTACGAGGTTGTAATGATGTCAAATGTGAAGTCTTGAATTACTTTTTGAACCCGTAGAGATACGGGTTTTTTGTTGTGCGCCCGGCATGGGGCATTCCTGCGGGCGCAAATCCCACCATAAGTTGATCGTAGCGAAGAACTACATGATTCCCAGGCTACGCTTGCTCTTGATAAAGAAATTACTTTGGTTCCCGGTAGTGTCTCACTTTGAAACCTTGTAACATTGACGGCGATAGCTGACCTGTGCACACCCAAAATCCTGCGCCTAAACGCTTTGACGTACTGTGTCACAGCAAGAAATTGTAGCAACACGTAATAACGTCCGTTTTTTCACTTTTGAAGGGAGGTTTTTATGCGAAAAGTATCTTTGTTGTTGATTATGTCTCTGTCTCTGATTGTTGGGCTAACGGGATGTGCCGCAACTCGCAGTGCAGGAAACGAAAAAATTGCCCATCTGACGTATGAGGAGGTGGGTCAGCGGATAGTCAAAGGGAAAACCACGAAACAAGAAGTTTTGGATTGGCTCGGCTCGCCTACGGAGACAGCGGTGCTCCGCTCTACAAACGAGGAGGAGTCTGAAATGTGGGTATACGCTTATGCCCGAGTCAAAGCCGTCAGAGCACCGTTTTATGTTTCAATGACCACTCAAGCGCGGAAGGGGCTTTCGCTGACTTTTGGAGAGGATGGAACAGTCTCAAGATTTACGTTTTCGGATAAAAACCCAGAGGAAGGAAAGGCGACGCAATGACCCGTCCCGTTTCGCATCTCGTCACGAGCCGCTTTCATTTTTTGTGTTGATGCCTCTGTTTGAAATCTTGCCACATTGACGGAGACAGCCGACCTGTGCACGCTCAAGCCATTATGCCTAAACGCTCAAGCACAGGTCGGCTCGACCTGAACTAACTTGCCAAGTCCATCGTCGATCAAGCGATGGGCGAAGTGCAGTCTGTAGGGAATACAGGAAAGAATGCTGCCGCTGTCGAACTTGGTCGTCTTGGTGGCCTAAAAGGTGGCGCTGCATGTGCAAGGAAATTGACCGCCGAAGAGCGGTCGGAGATTGCGAGGAAGGCGGCTAAAGCTAGATGGAATAAAGGTTAGTCGTCGATTTCCGCAGTTTGGCGCAAGTATTCTTTTTCCGTATCTCCGACCAAGTCCATTGCAGAAACGCCAAGTGTGCGGCTCGTCCCTATCAAGGTAGTGATGGTTGGCTGGCGGACACCACGCTCCAGGGGATGATCCCCTGTGAGTTTATTTGCAAAGCATGGAAAGGAATCGCGTATCCTTACCGCCCGCCGCGCGGGGATGTGCGTGAACGCGGTGGCTGGCTTCGTGGAAGGTTCCTGTGCCGGTTGTCGCTGCGTTTCTGTTCGGCTGCGGCTTTCGCAAGCGCGGCGCGGCGGGCGGCAGCGGCGAAGGCTGCGGCGGATTTGGCGGTGGCCGGGTTCTGGGGGGCGGGCGCGGGCGTTGTAGGCGCTTTTTCCTCGCGCTTGGCTCGCCAGATGACGAGAATGTTGCCGATGCGCTGAACGGGCGCGGCATCGAGCCGGTCGCAGATGCCGGTGAGCAGCGCCTCGCGTTCTTCGCGCTCTATCCCCTGGAGGCGCACTTTGATGAGTTCGTGCGCTTGCAGCGAACGCTCTAGTTCGGTGAGAACATTGGGGGTGAGGCCGTTATCGGCGATGGTGACGACGGGGCGCAGGGCATGGGCGCGGGCGCGCAGTTCTTGCCGTTCGGCGGGTGTGAGTTCGATCTTGGGCATTTTGTGTTCAATCTCGGCAGGGGACGGGATTTTAACTCGATATGATATGAAACGAAGCAAGACTAGCAAGGCATGGATGCGCGAGCATCTGACCGATCCCTACGTCCGGCGAGCCAATACCGAAGGCTACCGGGCGCGGGCCGCTTACAAGTTGATGGAGATCGACGAGCGCGACCATCTGTTGCGTCCCGGCGCGGTGGTGGTCGACCTCGGAGCTGCGCCGGGTTCGTGGTGCCAGGTGGCCATCGAACGTTGCCCAGGGGGGCGGGTGTTCGCGCTCGACCTGTTGCCGATGGCGCCTGTTGCCGGGGTGGACTTCCTGCAAGGCGATTTTTCTGATGAAACTGTGCTCGCCGGATTCGAGCGTTTGCTGGAAGGGCGGCGGGCCGACCTTGTACTGTCGGATATGGCCCCCAATATATCGGGTGTGGCAACCGTGGATCAGGCGCGCTCTGTCCTGCTTTGCGAACTGGCATTGGATTTTGCTGTCTATCGCCTTCAGCCTGACGGCAGGTTTCTGGTCAAGGCGTTTCAGGGGGAAGGTTTCATGGAATTTCGCAGGGAGATGGAGCGCCGCTTTCAAACGGTGCGGGTTCGCAAACCCAAGGCGTCGCGCGACCGCAGCGCAGAGGTTTATCTGCTCGGCGAGGGGCTGCGCGGCTGATGTTCGCGTTGTGTGGCAAATGCCGCGAGCCGACCGCCACGGCAGTATGAGTATCGGTTTGCTGGATGGGCAGATCGCCATTAGAATTAAACATTCCCTCCAACTGTTTTACGCGCTCGCTCGTCGCGGGCTTCCAGGGTAGAAGACATTGAATAACCTTTTCAAGAATTTTGCGATATGGCTCGTGATCGGTGCCGTATTGCTGACCATGTTCAATCAGTTCAATACGTACCAGCCGACTTCGGCGTCGATGGATTATTCCATGTTCATGGATGAGGCCAAAGCTGGGCGGATTGCTTCGGTGGTCGTCGATAACAATCGTGTGCTGAAAGCGACGACAAAGGATGGCCGTTCCATCACCGTCTATACCCCTGGCGTCCAGGACATCTGGATGGTGAGTGACCTGATGCGCGCCGGGGTCACGGTGAAGGCAGCGGAGCCGAAGGACGAATCTTTCCTCACCAGCGTATTCGTGTCGTGGTTCCCGATGCTGTTGCTCATCGGCGTGTGGGTTTTCTTCATGCGCCAGATGCAGGGCGGTGGCAAGGGCGGCGCGTTTTCGTTCGGAAAGAGCAAGGCGCGGATGATCGACGAGAGCGCCAATTCCATCAGTTTCGCCGATGTTGCCGGTTGCGACGAGGCCAAAGAGGAAGTCGGCGAGCTTGTCGAATTTCTGCGCGATCCCGCTAAGTTCCAGAAACTCGGCGGGCGCATTCCGAAGGGTGTGCTCATGGTGGGCTCGCCCGGCACGGGCAAGACCCTGCTTGCCAAGGCCATCGCGGGCGAGGCCAAGGTGCCGTTTTTCAGCATTTCCGGTTCGGATTTCGTTGAAATGTTCGTTGGCGTGGGCGCGGCGCGGGTGCGCGATATGTTCGAGCAGGCCAAGAAGCATGCTCCTTGTATTGTGTTCATCGACGAAATCGACGCCGTAGGCCGCCAGCGTGGCGCGGGACTGGGTGGCGGCAACGACGAACGCGAACAGACTCTCAATCAGTTGCTGGTGGAGATGGACGGCTTCGAGGGGCAGACGGGCGTGATCGTCATCGCCGCCACCAACCGGCCCGATGTGCTCGATCCCGCGCTGCTGCGTCCCGGACGGTTCGACCGCCAGGTGGTCGTGACTCTGCCCGACATCCGGGGACGCGAACAGATTCTCAAGGTTCATATGCGTAAGGTGCCTATCGCGCCCGATGTCGACGCGCAGGTGCTGGCGCGCGGCACGCCTGGTTTTGCCGGAGCCGACCTTGCCAATCTGGTCAATGAAGCGGCGCTCTTTGCCGCCCGCGCCAACAAGCGCCTGGTGGACATGGACGACTTCGAGCGCGCCAAGGACAAGATCATGATGGGCGCGGAACGCCGCTCTGCGGTCATGCCGGAAGAAGAGCGCCGCAACACGGCCTATCACGAGTCCGGGCATGCCGTAGTGGCGCGCATGCTCGATAAAACCGATCCGGTGCACAAGGTCACTATCATCCCGCGCGGTCGCGCGCTGGGCGTGACCATGCAGTTGCCGACCGAAGACCGTTACAGCCAGGATCGGGAACGCTTGCTGCAAACCATCGCGGTGCTGTTCGGCGGCCGCATTGCCGAAGAGCTTTTCATGAGCCAGATGACCACCGGCGCGTCGAACGACTTCCAGCGCGCCACCGATCTGGCGCGGCGCATGGTGACGCAATGGGGCATGTCCGACCAACTTGGGCCAATGGTCTATGGCGAGGAAGAGGGCGAAATTTTCCTGGGCCGGCAGGTGACGACGCACCGCAACGTTTCGGAAGCGACCATGCAGAAGGTCGACGCCGAGGTTCGGCGCATCATCGACGAACAGTACTCGCTGGCGCGAAAGATTCTGGAGAAAAACCGCGACAAGGTCGAAACGATGGCGTCGACCCTGCTGGAATGGGAAACCATCGACGCCGGGCAGATCGACGACATCATGTCCGGTCGCCCGCCGCGTCCGCCCAAACCCGCGCCCGAACCCGCGCCGAAGACCGATGGCGACACCAACGTAGACGGAGCCGCGCCCACACCCGCTCCGGCGGGGTGAGGCGGGCGCAGGGCTTCAGAGCGTTTTTTCCATCACGTAATCGTCCATCACGAAGCCGTTGCCGATGTCGGTCACGGTTTTGTCGCGTACACGAAAACCATATCGCGTGTAGGCACGGATGGCCTGTTCGTTTTGTTTGTTGACGGCCAGGATCATGGAGGGGAAGCCCTGCTCATGGGCGAGCGCGGCAGTGTGCCTGACCAGCGCCGCGCCGATGCCTTTGCGCTGCATGTCCGGGTGGATGTAGAGCTTGTCGAGTTTGAATTCGCCCTTGTAAATTTCACAAGCAGCGAATCCGGCAAGGGTATTGTCCAAGTAAGCCTGACATAGCCATTTTTGCGGGTCTTCGGCCTCAGCGCGCAGGCGTTCGTGGTCGTAACGCTGTGCCAGCATGTAGTCGATCTGTTCAGGCGAGATGATGTCTGCGTAGGCGTCGAGCCATGTCGCTCTGGCAAGGTTTGCGATGGCGGGAATATCGTCCGGCGCGATGGGGCGAATGTCGATGGGCAAGTGGCTCTCCAATGTGCAGATGTAAAAAAGCAGCCAGGGTTCGATGCGTTCGCTGACTTAAGCCAGTTTGACCGCTGTTTCGCCCTTTTCTTCTATTGGAGGCCCCGACAATCGGCTGGCCAGCACTTTGTCGATGCGTTTGCCGTCGAGGTCGATCACTTCCAGCCGCCAGGCTTCCCAGGCAATCACGTCGCCCGTGCGCGGCAGCCTGCCGAGCAGCCACATGATCATGCCCGACAGGGTGTGGTAGCGCCCTTTGTCCTCTTCGGGGACTTCTCGCAATTCGAGCAAGTCCTTGAGTTCCGGCAACGGGATAAGCCCGTCGAGCAGCCATGACCCATCCTCGCGGCGCACGGCCCAGGCATCTTCCTGGCGGTCTGTGCGGAACTCGCCGGTTACGGCTTCCATGACGTCCTGGAGTGCCACCAGCCCCTGCACTTCGCCATATTCGTCGATCACGAAGGCCATGTGTGAACCGGAGGCACGGAATTGTTCGAGCAATTCCATACCGGTCAGCGTCTCAGGCACGTAGACGGGGCTTTGCAACTGGCTGGCGATGTCGGGTCGGCCACCCTTGAGCGTCTGATTGAAGAGTTGCTTGCACGAGACGATGCCGAGGATTTCTTCAAGACCTCCCCGGCATACCGGGAAACGCGAATGCTCAGATTCCTCCACGCGCGCGAGGTTTTCTTCCAGAGGCCGTTCGGTGTCCAGCCAGACAATGTCCGAACGCGGGATCATCAATGAACCGATCTGGCGGTCATCGAGGCGGAAGACGTTACGCACCATCGCGTGTTCGTTTTTCTCGATCACGCCGCTTTCCGAGCCTTCTTCGAGCAGGGCGTGAATTTCCTCCTCGGTCACGCCGGGCGATTTTTCGTCACGCAGCCCCAACAGGCGCAGCAGGAGCGCGGTTGAATACGACAACATGAGCACGGCAGGGCGCGAGATGATGGCCAACGCATTCATCGGGCGAGCTACCCGCCGGGCAATGCCTTCCGGGTTGATCTGGCCGATACGCTTGGGAACCAATTCACCGATTACGATGGTGATGTAAGTGATGACCAGCACCACGAAAGTGGTCGCCGCGATTTCGCTGGGACGCTGCGCCAGGCCCAGTTCACGCAACCACGCGGCAACCGGCGCGGACAGCGCCGCTTCGCTCATGACACCGATCAGGATGCCGGTAGAGGTCAGGACGATCTGGATGGTCGACAGGAAACGGGTTGGTTTTTCCCCGAGGCTTACCGCGACCCTGGCCGCCAAATCTCCTTCTTCGGCCAGTTTGGCGAGCTTTGCGCGCCGGGCAGTGACCAGCGCGATTTCTGACATGGCGAAAACGCCGTTGATGATAATCAGAAGGACGAGAACAAAGATTTCCATTGCAACGTCCGCGCGTTCCTTAAACGTTTTGCGCGGAAACGGTATTGTCTATGCGAGGTGACAATCTAACACACGTTTGCCCCGGTTCACACAAATTCCCCTCCCTGGAGGGGTGCCCCGAAGGGGTGGGGTGGTTGGAGGGGTGCCCCGAAGGGGTGGGGTGGTCGCGGCGGTTGTGAACCGCAATACGCTTCTTGACCACCGCACCACCCCGGCGCTGCGCGCCACCCCTCCTTGGAGGGGAATTTAGCGTGGGGTTTATTCCTCTCCTCGGAGGGGAATCCCGATGTGTGTTCAGCCCGTTCCTCCCACCGTCAGCGCGTCGATTCGCAAGGTGGGCTGCCCCACGCCTACGGGTACGCTCTGACCGTCTTTGCCGCAGGAGCCGATGCCTGGGTCGAGGGCCATGTCGTTGCCGATGAGGCTTATGCGGGTCAGCACATCCGGGCCGTTTCCGATGAGCGCCGCGCCCTTGACAGGGTGGGTGACTTTGCCGTTTTCGATCAGGTATGCCTCGGAAGCGGAGAACACGAACTTGCCTGAGGTGATGTCGACCTGGCCGCCGCCGAAATTGACTGCGTACAGCCCCTTTTTGACCGAGGCGATGATCTCGGCAGGGTCGCGTTCGCCGTTGAGCATGAAGGTATTGGTCATGCGCGGCAGGGGCAGGTGGGCGTAGGACTCGCGCCGCCCGTTTCCGGTGGGCTTCATGCCCATCAGGCGGGCATTGGTCATGTCCTGCATGTAGCCGGTCAGGATGCCATCTTCGATCAGCACCGTGCGCGCGCCGGGATTGCCTTCGTCGTCGATGGTCAGTGAACCGCGCCGATCCGGCAA
Source organism: Betaproteobacteria bacterium (assembly GCA_009782565.1). Lineage (GTDB taxonomy): Bacteria > Pseudomonadota > Gammaproteobacteria > Burkholderiales > Rhodocyclaceae > WRNU01. The sequence goes on along the minus strand of WRIU01000003.1, from coordinate 49,899 downwards.
CGAGCCGTCGTCGACCACGGTGACGCCGCGCGCGGCGACCTGCTCGCCGATACGGCCTGAAAAAGCCGAACTGCCCTTGCGGTTGAAGTCGCCTTCCAATCCATGCCCGATAGCCTCGTGCAACAGAATGCCTGGCCAGCCGGGACCCAGCACAACGGTCATGGTTCCGGCGGGTGCGGCAACCGCTTCGAGGTTGACGCGGGCTTGGTGCACGGCGTCCAACGCATAGCCGCGCAGTTTCTCTTCGGTAAAGTAGCCGTAATCGAAACGCCCGCCCCCGCCCGCGCTGCCCTGCTCGCGCCGTCCGCCGTCTTCCATGATGACGGTCAGGGAGACCCGCACCAGCGGCCTGACATCGGCAGCCATGTGTCCGTCGCTACGCGCTACCAGTACGACTTCCCACGTCCCGGCAAGACCGGCCATGACCTGAATGACGCGCGGGTCGGCGGCGCGGGCGAACGCTTCCAGCCGTTCGAGCAGTTGCACTTTGGCGGTATCGTCGAGCGAGGCGAGCGGGTCGTCGGCGCGGTAGAGTTTGGCGGGAGGTTTGCGCGGCGTCGTTTTTACTTTCTGTTTCCTGCCTGTCGCGCCAATGGCTCGTGTGACACGAACGGCATCGAGCAGCGCATCCATCGAAATATCGTCGGAATAGGCAAAAGCGGTCTTTTCGCCACTCACTGCGCGCACCCCGACGCCTTCCTCGATACTGAAACTGCCCGACTTGACGATGCCTTCTTCCAGCCCCCATCCTTCGGCGCGGGCATATTGGAAATAAAGGTCGCCGTAATCGGCGCCGCGCCGCATCAGCTTGCGAAGCGCTTTTTCGAGTTCTTCCCGTCCCAGGCTGTGGGGCGAGAGCAGGTAACGGTCAGCAGCCTTGAGCGCGTTTTTTGTCATCGTGTGCAGTTCCGATTATCAGACGGTATAGGGTAAAGGATTTTTTGTCAGAAAAGTTCCGGGCGGCGGTGATTCAGGGCAGGCAGGCAGTGGCGAACCATAGCGAGCCGGGCGGGATCGAGTTCGGCCACGATCACGCCCGCCCCTTCGGGGCGGCAGGCGAGAATATCACCCCAAGGGTCGACGATCATGCTATGCCCCCAGGTGCGCCGCCCATGCGGGTGCAGGCCCCCTTGAGCCGCAGCTACCAGAAAACATTGATTTTCAATGGCTCGCGCCCGCAGTAGCGTTTCCCAGTGCGCTTGTCCGGTCGTGTGTGTAAAGGCAGCGGGCAAGACGATCAGGTCGACTTCGCCCATCGCGCGGAAAAGCTCTGGGAAGCGCAGGTCATAGCACACTGCGAGCCCCACCCTTCCGGCAGGGGAGTCGAAACACACCACGCGCGCGCCCGGCTCGATACCGGCCGCCTCGTCGTAATGTTCCCCGCTGGTGCTGAAGCCGAAGAGATGAATCTTGTCGTAACGCGCCACCTGGTTGCCACGATCGTCGAAAACCAGCGCAGTGTTGTGCGTTTTGTCCGAAGCATTCGCCGCCAGCGGCAGCGTACCGCCGACGATCCATACTCCGTAGCGCGCGGCGGCCTCGCTCAGAAAATCCTGGATCGGTCCGCAGCCCTCATGTTCGCGCGCGCGAATCTTGGCGGCCTCGTCGGATGACATCAGCGCGAAATGCTCTGGCAGCGCCACCATTCTCGCGCCCCTGGCAACGGCCTCAGAGATCAGTTCGTCCGCTACCGCGAGGTTGGCCGCCACATCGGGGCCGGAGACAGTCTGGAGTGCGGCGATTTTAGGGAATGGCTGGGTCATGCGAATCAATCCCTGTGCTCCGTTTGGGTGCTCCCGCCGGTGTTGCTGGCATTGAGCGTTCCTTCAATTTCGATCAACAGGCAACTTACCCGCGTTGTTACCACAGGACGGTGGCGGGTTCCTTTTGGGATAACGATCATATCGCCTGCTTCAAGGTGGATCATGCCGTCATCCAACTCGATTGCAAATTGCCCTTCGATGACATAGAACAATTCATCGGACTGTTCATGGACGTGAAAGTCCAGCGTTCTGTTTTCGACTTGCACCACATTGAGCATGTGGTTATTGATTTGTCCGATTTTCAGATATTGGAATAGGCCATTCGTTTGATTGGCGGCGGTAAGCAGGTTGACTTTTTCAAGCATGGATCATCTTCTTTGCTGATGATGGAATTGCTTTGAGGAACGTTTGGCTCCGTCATCCATGACGGGGATTGCGCTTGGCGCGTGTTCAGCGCTTAGCCTCTGTCGCGCTGTTCTTGTTGTCCTTGGGCTGGATGGTGACGTGGACGCGGCCTTCGGCGGGAGTTTTGCTGCTGCCGGTACGCCCTGGCGCGTCGGTGACGAGGTAGTTTTCGGTAGCGATGTCATACTCGATGTACTGACCTCGCACCATGTCTCCGGCACTTCGTATCTGGGCGCGGTTGAAAAGCTTGGCCCGTTCGCTCTGGCTGCTGTATTCGATGCGTTCGGCTTCACCGTCGATCCAGGCTCCGTCGCTTGTGCGTTTTTGACGGAAAGAAACCAGCCGTCCGCTTCCGGCGGTGGCAACGCCGTTGTGAAAGCCGGAAGCGTCCTGGGTGACGACGATTTTGTCGCCCTTGATCGTCAACGTCCCCTGGGTCAGTATGACGCTGCCCTCGAAGATGTGAACCTTGTTGCGGTCGTCCACGGTCACTTTGTCGGCGTCGATGTTGACTGGCTGGCTGCGGTCGAACGGTTGGGCATGGGCGGGCAGGGCAATCAACAGCAGGGCGGCGAGGAGGATGTGCATCATGGATTCCTCTTGTTGCGGGAAGCGAGAAGCATCCGGACTTTTCCGGACAGTTTCATGACGCCGAATATGTTGTCAGCAGCGAATTTGTTGGCGTCGGCGCGGGTCTCTCCCTGGGTGAGGCGTACTGGGACATTGCTGGCGGCACGTTGTTCCTGCGGCCAAACCGTGAGTTGCTCTGAGAAAAGGCGCAGGGGCGCCTCGGAGGGGGTACCTTCGCGTTCGGCTTCGACATTGCCGGTGAAATCTACCTGTTCGCCCTTGGGTCCGACTTCGCCATGCTTGGCATTGATCCGCAAATGCCGCCCTTGGGCGATGAGTTGCAGCTTGGGTTGTTCGATGTGGGTCAAGTCGGTGACAGGTAAATGGGTGAGGCGTGGGGAATCGAGTGTATAGCGCAGTTCGCCGTCCTTGGCAAAACCCGTGATGCGTATCGTTTCGGCAATGAAGTCGGGGGTTTGGCTGACGGTGGTATCGGCAATGGGTTCAGGGCTGCGGGTTGTGCGTTCGAGCCAGGTTGCCCCGGCGGCGAGCAGCGCCGCAATGAGCAGGGGATAGAAACGGTAGATGAGATTGAGGAGCCCGTGCATCAGATCACTTGCGCCTGCATGAGGTCGTGCGTGTTCAGCGCCCCCACGAGCGCGCCGGTCTCATCGACGACCAGGAGTTGGTTGATGCACAGCCGCTCCATTATTTCGGCGGCTTCTACCGCGAGGGCGTCTGGTCTGATGGTGTGCGGGTTTTTCGTCAGCACCTCGGCAAGTTGTGTGGCGCGAACGTCGATACCGTTTTCCAGGGCGCGGCGCAGGTCGCCGTCCGTGAAAATACCTTCCGGTTCGTTATCGGCGGACAACGCTATTGTCATTCCCATGCCGCCGCGTGTCATGGAAAGCAGCGCCTCGCTCAGGAGTGCGTTGCCCGCGATGGTGGGTACGCGCTCGCGCGCCCGCATGACGTCGCGCACATGCGTGAGCAGCCGCCGTCCGAGATTGCCGCCGGGGTGCGAGCGCGCGAAATCTTCGGTATCGAAGCCGCGCGCGTCGAGCAACGCTACCGCGAGGGCGTCCGATAAGGCCAGTTCGGCGGTGGTGCTGGCGGTGGGGGCAAGGTTGAGCGGGCAGGCTTCTTCGCGGACGGCGGCATCGAGATGGATGTCGGCTTCGCGCGCGAGCGGCGAGTCGGCGTTGCCGGTCATGGCGATGAGCCGCGCCCCGCGCCGTTTGACCTGCGGCACGATGGTGAGCAATTCCGCGCTCGCACCGGAGTTGGAAATGGCAATCACGATGTCTTCGGCGGCGATCATGCCGAGGTCGCCGTGCGCGGCTTCAGCCGCGTGCACGAAGTAGGCCGGGGTTCCCGTGCTTGCCAGGGTGGCCGCGAATTTGCGCGCGATGTGGCCGGATTTTCCGATGCCGCTGACGATGACACGCCCCCGGCATCGGAGGATCATGTCGATGGCCTGTCCGAAGGACTCGTCGATTCGCCCAACAAGCGCGGCGACTGCTTGCGCCTCGATTTCGAGTACGCGGCGGCCCAGTTCCAGGGCGCGATGGATAGAAAGAGGAGAAACAGTATTCATGCTTGCGACGGAGAGCGAAAGCGGGGGAAGTGCCGGGACGCCTGATTGTATACCAACCAGATCAGCAGCAGTTTCGGCGATGATACGGCGGCCTTGGGCGCGCCAAACCCCGATCTCCGTGGGGACCGGGACGCAGGACGAAATGAAGGTGCTACCGGTTCAGTCTTCGTCTTCGTATTGCTGCAACCTGCGGATGTCCGGGATATGGATTTCCCGGCTCCGGACTGCGATCAGGCCAAGTTCTGCAAGTTCGTGCAGGATGCGCGAAAAATGTTCCTGCGTCATGCTGAGGAGGGAGGCGATGATGTTCTTGCTGATGGACAGATGAATAGTGCAGGCGTGGTTTTCGATCGGGGGCGAGACGTCCGCGATTTCCCGCAGCAGATAACCGATGACGCGCTTCTTGCCGGAGTGCAGCGAATAGTCTTCGATGTTGCTGATGAGTTGATGAAGCCGCACGGAGAGTCCGGCGATCATTTTATGGGCCAACCGCGGGTCCCGTTCCAGTTCCTCGAAGATGGTGGCCTTGGGAAAGTAGAGTACCCAGGAATCGGCCAGCGCCTGCGAAGAAACGACATAGGGGCGCTCCAGGAACATCAGGGCTTCTCCGAACATCTGGCCCGGATGGATGATCTCTACGACTTTTTCGTGTCCGTGGGGCGAAATGAAGGACAGCTTGACCAGGCCGGTGAGGAGTATGTGCAGCCCCTTGCATTCGTCTCCTTTATTGAACAGAATTTCGCCCTTTTTTGGCCGGAGTTCCCGTACATTCTGCGTGACGCGCGTGATTTCTTCATTCGAGAGATCGTTGAAGAGAGGCTGACCCGTAAGCAACGCCTTGAAATCGGGCTTTTGTTTTTGAGTCATCAAGCGTTCTGTAGGCAGGTACATAGGAAGCCTCTGGCGTTAGTGTTCTGCTGAAGCCCCGGATGTTACTCGTCTCTGCCATGATCGTGGGGGATGGCTCGATCCTTTCTCTTTTTTCTCAAAAAAGACTTGCAATACATTCGGACGGTGCTAAAATCCTCTGTTTCGTGTCTCGGAGTTCATCCGGGCTGATTGACCCAAACGGGTTCCAATACTGACCGCTCTTGGGGCGGGACAAGTTGGGGATACTTTCATGATTCAAATGCAGTCTAGGCTCAATGTGGCCGACAACACCGGCGCGCGTTCGGTGATGTGCATCAAGGTGCTTGGCGGCTCGAAGCGCCGTTACGCCACCGTGGGCGACATCATCAAGGTCACGGTGAAGGATGCCGCGCCGAGAGGGCGGGTCAAGAAGGGCGATATCTATAGCGCCGTCGTGGTACGCACGGCTAAGGGTGTGCGCCGTCCCGATGGTTCGCTCATCAAGTTCGATAACAACGCTGCCGTGTTGCTCAACAACAAGCTTGAGCCGATCGGTACGCGCATCTTCGGGCCGGTGACGCGCGAGTTGCGTACGGAGCGGTTCATGAAGATCGTTTCGCTGGCGCCGGAAGTGCTCTGAGGGGTTTGGGGATGAAGAAAATCCGCAAAGGTGATGAGGTTGTGGTGCTCGCGGGCAAGGATCGCGGCCGCCGTGGCACGGTGTTGCGCCGTGTCGACGATGAGCGCCTGTTGGTCGAGGGGGTAAACCGGGTGAAGAAGCATGTGCGCCCGAACCCGCTCAAGGGCGAAGTGGGTGGGATCGTCGAAAAAGAGATGCCGATCCATGTCTCGAACGTCGCGCTGTTCAACCCCGCTTCGCAGAAAGGCGAGCGTGTTGGGGTGAAGGTGCTTGAAGACGGGCGCAAAGTGCGCTTCTTCAAGTCGAACGGCGAGATGGTGGACGCGTAAGGAGTGGCTATGGCTCGCTTGCAACAGTTTTATAGGGATACGGTGGTTCCCGATCTGCTCAAACAGTTCGGCTACAAGTCCGTCATGGAAGTGCCGCGTATTGCCAAGATCACCCTGAACATGGGTGTCGGCGATGCGGTTGGCGACAAGAAGGTGCTCGAATTCGCGATTGGGGACATGACGAAAATCGCCGGGCAGAAGCCGGTGATTACCAAGGCGAAGAAGTCGATTGCCGGGTTCAAGATTCGTGACGGCTATCCGATCGGTTGTATGGTGACGCTGCGCGGCCCGAGGATGTTTGAGTTCCTCGATCGCCTGGTGTCGGTCGCCCTGCCGCGTGTGCGCGACTTTCGCGGCATCGCTTCCAAAGGGTTCGATGGGCGCGGCAACTACAACCTTGGGGTCAAAGAACAAATCATCTTCCCCGAGATCGAATACGACAAGATCGACGTGCTGCGCGGAATGAACATCAGCATCACGACGACGGCCAAGACCGATAAGGAAGCGAAGGCGCTTTTGGGCGCGTTCCGGTTCCCGTTCAAGAATTGAGGGTGATATGGCGAAACTGGCTTTGATCAACCGCGAGGAAAAGCGCCGCAAGGTGATGGCGAAGTATGCTGCCCGGCGCGCCGACCTGATTACGAAAATCAAGGATGCGAAGCTCTCCGACGAAGAGCGTATGGCTGCGCGGCTGGCCTTGCAGGAATTGCCGCGCAATGCAAGCCCTGTGCGCGCGCGCAACCGTTGCAAGCTGACCGGGCGCCCGCGCGGCGTATTCCGCAAGTTTGGCTTGTGCCGCAACAAGTTGCGCGAAATCGCTTTCGATGGCGAAGTGCCTGGTATGACCAAGGCGAGCTGGTAAGGAGAGAAAAGATGAGTATGTCCGATCCTATCGCCGATATGCTGACGCGGATCCGCAACGGCCAGCAGGCCGGGAAAACGAGTGTGCGTATGCCTTCGTCGAAACTGAAGGTGGCGATTGCCAAGGTTTTGCAGGATGAAGGTTATATCGACGCCTACGTCGTCCGCGAAGCGGCCGGCAAGGCCGAACTCGATGTGGCGCTCAAGTATTACGCCGACCGTCCGGTGATCGAGCGCATCGAACGGGTCAGCCGCCCTGGACTGCGCGTCTACAAGGGAAGCGACGATCTGCCGAAGGTTATGAACGGGCTGGGAGTGGCTATCGTGTCGACTCCCAGGGGCGTGATGACCGACCGCGCCGCGCGCGCCAGCCGTGTTGGCGGCGAAGTCATCTGTTTTGTGGCCTGAGGAGGATTCCATGTCTCGCGTAGGAAAGAATCCGGTGGCCATTCCGGGCGGTGTTGAAATCAAGATTGCCGGGGGCGACCTCTCGATCAAGGGGCCGCTTGGCGCATTGAGCCATGTGGTGCACCCTTCGGTCACGGTGGAGCGCGAAGGCGACACACTGGTGTGCAAGCCCCGTGAGGGCGTGGAGAACGCCAACGCGTTTTCCGGCACGACGCGCGCGCTGGTCAACAACATGGTGACGGGAGTGACCAAGGGGTTTGAGAGAAAACTGACCCTCGTCGGCGTCGGCTACCGTGCCCAGGCGCAGGGGGACAAGCTCAATCTCTCCCTCGGTTTCTCCCATCCGGTCGTCTATCAGTTGCCGGAAGGGGTAAAGGCCGAAACGCCGACCCAGACCGAAATCATCATCAAGGGGATCGACAAGCAGCGGGTCGGTCAAGTCGCAGCCGAAGTGCGGGCTTACCGCGCTCCTGAGCCTTACAAGGGCAAGGGCGTCCGATATTCGGACGAAAAGGTTGTGATCAAGGAAACCAAGAAGAAGTAAGGCGACCGTATCATGAACAAGAAAGAATCTCGTCTTCGCCGCGCGCGCAAAACTCGCGCCAAACTTGCGGAGTTGAAGGCAGTGCGCCTGACCGTGTTCCGGTCGAACTGTCATATTTATGCCCAGGTCATTTCCGGTTGTGGCTCGAAAGTGCTGGCCTCGGCCTCCACGCTCGAAGCGGATTTGCGCGCCCGGACGCCCAATGGCGGCGACAAAGCCGCTGCCGCAGAAGTGGGCAAACTGATCGCCGAGCGCGCGAAGGCCGCCGGGATCGAGACCGTGGCCTTCGACCGTGCTGGTTTCCTCTATCACGGTCGCGTCAAGACGTTGGCTGAAGCCGCCCGCGAAGGCGGTCTGAAGTTCTAAAGGGGATTACGAATGGCCAAGCAGCAAAATCAGCGCAAGCAAGCCTCCGAGGAGCGTGATGACGGCCTGCGCGAAAAGATGGTGTCGATCAACCGCGTGACCAAGGTGGTCAAGGGTGGCCGGATTCTCGGTTTCGCGGCCCTCACCGTGGTCGGTGACGGCGACGGCGGCATCGGGATGGGCAAGGGCAAGTCCCGCGAAGTGCCGGTGGCCGTCCAGAAAGCGATGGACGAAGCCCGCCGCAGGATGAGAAAAGTTTCGATCAAGAACGGAACCCTGCATCACACCGTGATTGGCAAACATGGCGCGGCTTACGTGCTGATGCGGCCGGCTTCCGCCGGAACCGGCATCATCGCTGGTGGCCCGATGCGCGCGGTGTTTGAAGTCATGGGCGTGACCGACATCATCTGCAAGTGCATCGGTTCCACCAACCCGTACAACGTGGTGCGCGCCACGCTCAATGGCCTGCTGGCGGTGAACACCCCGGCGGAAATCGCGGCCAAGCGCGGCAAGAGCATCGAAGAAATTCTGGGGTAAGCGATGTCCGACAACAAGATCAAGGTCACGCTCATCAAGAGCGTGATCGGAACCAAACAGTCCCACCGCGCAACGGTGCGCGGCTTGGGCCTTCGCCGTCTCAATCACAGCGTCGAATTGGCTGACACGCCGCGTATACGCGGCATGATTACCAAAGTGTCTTATTTGCTCAAGTGCGAGGGTCAATGACATGCGCCTGAATACCATTAAACCGGGCGCAGGCTCGAAATCTGCCGCCAAGCGCGTCGGTCGCGGCATCGGCAGCGGCTTGGGCAAGACCTGTGGCCGGGGCCACAAGGGTCAGAAGTCGCGCGCGGGTGGTTTCCACAAGGTCGGCTTTGAGGGCGGCCAGATGCCGCTGCAACGTCGTTTGCCGAAGCGTGGTTTCGTGTCGCTCACCCGTGACCGCAATATCGAAGTTCGCCTCTCCGAATTGGCCGCCGTGCCCGTGGAAGAAATCGATCTCCTGACGCTGAAGCAAGCGGGCGTCGTTCCCGGCAACGCACTCTCGGCCAAGGTCATCCTCTCCGGCGAAATCAGCAGGAAAGTCGTCCTGCGCGGCGTCGGAGCTACCAAGGGCGCGCGTGCCGCAATCGAAGCGGCGGGCGGTTCCGTGGTGGCCGAGTAATCCAGGTCAGGACAAGGACGAAATCGTGGCTAAATCTGCTGCTACGGTAGGAAGCGCCGGAAAATTCGGCGATCTGAAACGGCGCCTGATGTTTTTGATCGGTGCGATTGTCATATATCGGCTCGGTGCCCACCTGCCTGTGCCCGGCATCAATCAGGAAGCTCTGAAAGCGTTCTTCGACCAGCATAGCGGCGGCATTCTTGGGATGTTCAACCTGTTCTCAGGGGGGGCGCTATCGCGCTTTACGATTTTCACCCTGGGGATCATGCCGTACATCTCGGCGTCGATCATCATGCAGTTGTTGGCTGTGGCCGTCCCGCAGCTTGAGGCGATCAAGAAAGAAGGCGAGGCCGGGCGGCGCAAGATCACGCAATATACGCGCTACGGAACCGTGCTCCTGGCTTTCGTACAGGGATTGGCTGTAGCGATTGGGCTGGAAAGCCAGGGCGTGGCGCTCGATCCGGGATTCGTGTTCCGTTTCGTGACCGTCGCCACACTCATCACCGGCACGATGTTCCTGATGTGGCTCGGCGAGCAGATCACCGAGCGTGGGCTGGGCAACGGCATCTCTCTGATCATTTTCTCCGGCATCGTAGCCGGCTTGCCGAATGCCATCGGCGGCTTGTCTACGCTGGTCAGGGAAGGTTCCATGAGTTCGTTGGCCGCGTTGTTCATTTGTTTGCTGGTGGTGCTGGTGACTGGGTTCGTCGTTTTCGTCGAACGCGGGCAGCGCAAGATACTGGTGAACTACGCCAAACGTCAGGTCGGTAATCGTGTTTATGGCGGGCAAAGTTCGCATTTGCCGCTCAAACTCAACATGTCCGGGGTTATCCCGCCAATTTTTGCCTCAAGCATCATTCTCTTCGCAGGTTCGGCCGGGCAGTGGTTCGGCTCTTCGGACAAGATGACCTGGTTGCGTGATGTGTTTTCGCTGCTCTCGCCCGGTCAGCCGGTCTACGTGATCCTGTATGCCCTGGCAATCATCTTTTTCTGTTTCTTCTATACCGCGCTCGTGTTCAACCCGCGCGATACGGCGGACAACCTCAAGAAGAGCGGGGCCTTCGTGCCGGGCATCCGTCCGGGCGAACAAACGGCGCGTTATATCGACAAGGTGCTGATGCGGCTTACCCTGGCAGGGGCAACTTACATCACATTGGTCTGTCTGCTGCCAGAGTTTCTGATCCTGAAGTGGAATGTGCCGTTCTATTTCGGCGGTACGTCGCTTCTGATCGTGGTGGTGGTGGCGCTCGACTTCAAGGATCAAGTGCAGAACTACATGCTGTCGCACCAGTATGAGAGTCTGCTGAAGAAGGCGGATTTCAAGGGGACGGGCTTCCCGGTTCGATAATAGCGATGGCGAAGGAAGACGTAATCGAGATGCAGGGCGAGGTGACGGAGAACCTCCCCAACGCAATGTTTCGGGTCAAACTCGAAAATGGCCATATGGTGCTTGGGCACATTTCCGGCAAGATGCGTATGCACTATATCCGCATCCTGCCGGGCGACAAGGTCACTGTCCAGTTGACTCCCTACGACCTTACCAAGGGCCGGATCGTATTCCGGACAAAGTGACAAAAGAATTTAGGAAACAGGAGCAAGCAATCATGAGAGTTCAGGCTTCCGTCAAACGGCTTTGCCGCCATTGCAAGATCATCCGCCGCAAGGGTGTGGTCAGGGTCATTTGCAGCGACCCGCGCCACAAACAGCGCCAGGGTTGATTATTTTCGTTTTTTGAATTACACTTCAACGTTTCACGTTTGAAAGCTCACGAGGTACACGGATGGCTCGTATTGCTGGGGTCAATGTCCCCAATCACAAGCATGCTGAGATTGCGCTGACCGCGATCTATGGGATCGGTCGTTCGCGCGCCCAGAAAATTTGTGACGCTGCCGGTATCGTGCGTTCGGTCAAGGTCAAAGACCTCACCGAATCGGATATGGAGAAGTTGCGCGAAGAAGTGAGCCGTTTCATGGTCGAAGGCGATTTGCGCCGTGAAGTGACCATGAACGTCAAGCGCCTGATGGACCTGGGTTGCTACCGTGGCGTCCGTCATCGCCGCGGTCTGCCGGTTCGCGGGCAGCGTACTCGCACGAATGCCCGTACCCGCAAGGGGCCGCGTAAGGCTGTTGCCGGAAAGAAATAACAGGAATTGACCAATGGCCAAGACTGCAACCAAGGTTCGCAAGAAGATCAAGAAGAACGTCGCGGAAGGCATCGCGCACGTTCATGCCAGCTTCAACAACACCATCATTACCATCACCGACCGCCAGGGGAACGCGCTGTCGTGGGCGACTTCCGGCGGGGCAGGCTTCAAGGGTTCGCGCAAGAGCACCCCGTTTGCCGCCCAGGTGGCTGCCGAGGCTGCCGGCAAGGTAGCCCAGGACTGCGGCATCAAGAATCTCGAAGTTCGCATCAAGGGGCCGGGGCCGGGTCGTGAGTCTGCCGTTCGGGCGCTCAATGCCCTGGGCATCCGCATTGCCAGCATCACCGATATCACCCCCATACCGCACAACGGTTGCCGTCCGCCGAAGAAGCGGCGTATCTGACGACAAGGAGTAACCCGTGGCTCGCAACCTCGACCCAAAATGCCGCCAGTGCCGCCGTGAAGGCGAAAAGCTGTTCCTGAAGGCAGAAAGATGTTTCACCAACAAGTGTGCGATTGAGCACCGTTCCTACGCGCCCGGCCAGCATGGGCAGCGTTCAGGCCAGCGCCTGTCAGGCTATGGCGAACAACTGCGCGAAAAGCAGAAAATCCGCCGTTTGTACGGTGTACTGGAGCGCCAGTTCCGCCGCGTGTATGCCGAAGCGGCCCGCCGTCGCGGGCAGACCGGCGAGAACCTGTTGCAACTGCTTGAAGGCCGCCTGGATTCCGTTGCCTATCGGATGGGCTTCGGGGGCTCGCGCGCCGAAGCGCGCCAGGTGGTTCGTCACAACGGCGTACTGGTCAATGGCAAGCGCGTGAATATCCCGTCCTATCTGGTGCGTCCGGGCGATGTCGTTCAACTCGTCGAAGGCGTACGCGGTACGTTGCGGGTGAAGGCTGCGCTCGAAGCCTGCGAATCGCGAGGTTTCCCTGCCTGGATAGAAGTCGACGTCAAGGCTGGTAAGGGCACTTTCAAAGCCTATCCGGCGCGTGACGAACTGCCACCCACGATCAACGAAAGTTTGGTCGTGGAACTGTACTCCCGCTGATGCGGGGGGCGAGTTATTGTTTTCGAGGTAATGTTGATGCAAAGCAATGAGCTATTGAAACCACGCATCATTGACGTCCAGAGTGTTTCCCAGGTTCAGGCCAAGGTAACGATGGAGCCATTTGAGCGTGGGTTCGGGCATACCCTTGGAAACGCGCTGCGTCGCATCCTTCTTTCATCGCTGCCGGGGTACGCAGCGACGGAAGTGTCGATCGAAGGCGTATTGCACGAGTATTCAACCCTGGACGGCATGCGGGAAGACATCGTCGACCTGTTGCTCAACCTGAAGGGCGTCGTCTTCAAGCTCCATAACCGGGGCGAGATGACGCTGCACCTCTCGAAGAGCGGGGAAGGCCCGGTGACGGCTGCCGACATCGAAACCAATCAAAATGTCGAAGTCATCAACCCTGGGCATGTGATTGCACATCTGGCTCCGGGCGGCAAACTCGACATGCAGATCAAGATCGAGGAAGGCCGTGGTTACGTGCCGGGCAATGTCCGTCCGATCAGTTCCGAGAGCAAGTCCATTGGTCGTATCGTACTCGATGCCTCGTTCAGCCCGGTGCGCCGTGTCAGCTACCAGGTGGAGAGCGCGCGCGTCGAGCAGCGTACTGACCTCGACCGCCTGGTCATCGACATTGAGACCAACGGCGCTGTCGATCCCGAAGAAGCGGTCTGCTACGCCGCCCGTGTGTTGGTGGATCAGCTCGCGGTGTTCGCTGATTTGAAGGACACCCGTGTCGATGTGCCTGTCAAGAACGACGTCGTCGTCGATCCGGTGCTGCTGCGCCTGGTCGATGATCTCGAACTGACGGTGCGTTCAGCCAACTGTTTGAAGGCTGAAAACATCTACTACATCGGCGACCTGATCCAGCGTACCGAGACCGAGTTGCTCAAGACCCCGAATCTGGGTCGCAAGTCGCTCAACGAAATCAAGGAAGTGTTGGCTTCCCGTGGGCTGACCTTGGGAATGAAACTGGAAAACTGGCCTCCGGCCGGGCTGGACAGGCTCGGTTGAGGCACAAAGCTGGATATAAGTGAGGATTTGATATGCGTCACCGTAATGGTCTTCGCAAGCTGAACCGGACGAGCAGTCACCGTCAAGCCATGTTCCGCAACATGGCCAATTCGCTGCTGCGTCACGAGGTCATCAGGACGACCCTTCCCAAGGCGAAGGAACTGCGCCGGGTCGTCGAACCTCTGATCACGCTCGGCAAGAAGGCGAGTGTTGCCAATCGCCGTCTGGCGTTCGACCGTCTGCGCGACCGCGACATCGTCGTCAAGATTTTCAATGAACTGGGGCCGCGCTATGCCAACCGTCCTGGAGGCTACCTGCGAATCCTGAAGTGCGGTTTCCGCGATGGGGACAATGCCCCGATGGCGTATATCGAACTGCTCGACCGCCCGGAAGAGGTGGCCGCTCCCAGCGAGGCCAGCGTGGAAGCTCCTGCAGCAGCGTAAAAGTCGCGGGTTTCTGCCCGGCTTTGAAGAATATTTCGACAAAGCCCCCGTTATGAACTGACCCCCAAAAGTTGGACACCCGTCCGACGATTGGGGGTTTTTCATTCGTTCTTCACCACGATATTTGGAAACTTGTGCGACATGTCGCGGGGGATGCCCGCGAGGGCGACGGCGGTCTTGAGGGCGATATCCCGGTAAATTTCGGCGATGCGGCTTCCGGGGTCGCTGGCTACGGTGGGTACGCCGGAATCGGCTTCTTCCCGTATCTTGATGTCGAGCGGCAACGCGCCAAGAAAGGGGACTCCGTAGTCGTCGCAAATTTTTTGCCCGCCGCCTGCGCCAAAAATATGCTCCTCGCGGCCGCAGCCCGAACAGATGTGGATAGACATGTTTTCGACCACGCCGAGGATGGGCACATTGACCTTCTCGAACATCTTCAAACCTTTCCGGGCGTCGATGAGGGCGATGTCCTGCGGCGTGGTGACGATCACCGCGCCGGTCAGGGGTGCGCTCTGAGCCAGGGTCAACTGGATGTCGCCCGTGCCCGGCGGCAGGTCGACCACCAGATAGTCGAGATCGCGCCAGCGCGTCTCAGTCATCAGTTGGGTCAATGCCCTGGTTGCCAACGGGCCGCGCCAGACCATCGGGGTATCGTCGTCGATGAGTAGCCCAACCGACATGACTTGCAGGCCGTGCGCCTCAACAGGCTCCATCGTTTCGCCGTCAGACGATTCCGGGCTGCGCGCGCCGGTGCAGAGCATCTGCGGCAATGAAGGGCCATAGATGTCTGCATCGAGCATGCCGACAACAGCCCCTTCGGCGGCCAGTGCGAGCGCAAGGTTGACGGCTGTCGTGCTCTTGCCCACCCCCCCTTTGCCGGAAGCCACGGCGATGACGTTTTTCACCCCAGGCAGGAGCTTCACGCCGTTTTTGACTGCGCGCGCCGCAATCCTGTCGCTGATTTCAATCTCTACCCGCTTCACGCCCGGCAAGGTTCGTACCGCGTCGGCAAGCAGGTTCCGGATCGACTCATGCCGACTGCGCGCCGGGTAGCCGGGTTCAACCTCGAAACGCACCGTTCCCTGCTCGATCGTCATTCCGCGAATACGACGGGTGGAAACAAAATCCTTGCCTGTGCCGGGATCGGGTACGGTTTGCAGGACATCATTGACGCTTTGCGCGGAAAGGGCAGCCGTATTTTGGGTCATCATTATTTCCTTATTTGATCCGAACACGGTACGCGCCGGGCGACAGAGGGCGGAATCATACCGAACATGTTCTCTGAGTATTTACCCTGTTTGTCAGCGTTTTTCCCCATTGCAGGCGGATGATCGACGCTCAAGCCACATGGCCAAGCCCTGCGCGTTGAGTTCCATATCCATTTTTAGCATCCTTTCGAGCCTCTTCCGGCTTGCGGCAGGCACTTCGGCAAGCAGGTAACGCCCGATGGCCGCATGGATGGCTTCCTTCCTGGCCTTTCCCGTTCCCGGCGCGGCCTCGGCCAGCGCGACGAAATCGTCGATCCTGCGTAGCAGTTGTTCGCCCAGGCGTTTCACATCGTCCACCCGGCTGAAATGGGTCAGGCACATCGCCTCGGGTTGAAGCGCGAGCAAGCGCCGGATCGAATCCTTCAACACTTCCGGGTCGAAATGCGTCGGGGTCGTGGCGGGAACGAGGAAGGGTTCCCCAGTTGCCATCGTCAATTCGCGATACGTCATACCGAAGGTGTCGCCGGTGAAACAGGTGCGCGCACGTTCGTCCCACAGGCAAAGATGGTGTTTGGCGTGGCCAGGCGTATGCAGGCATTGCAGGGGCCGTCCAGCGAGGCTGAAAACCTGCCCATCATCGGCCTCGATGACCCTGTCGGCTGGAACCGGAACCAGTTTGCCGTAGAGATAAAGGGTTTTTATCCAGCCATACACGGCCAGGGTGGAGGCATAAAGCCGACTGGGGTCGATCATATGGCGCGCGCCATCCGGATGTACCACCAGTTTCGCGTTCGGCAAGCGGGCCATGTAGGCTCCCGACCCACCGGCGTGGTCGAGATGCACATGCGTAAGAAACACGTAATCCACAGCTTCCGGCGTCAGGCCGAGTTCGGCCAGCGCGGCAAGGAAACGCGGCAGCGAACGATTGTGAGCAGTATCGACAACTGCCACGCGCCCGCCCTCCACGATCAGATGCACGGCATCCAGGCCGGGACGCACGAAACCGGAATCCACAGCATAAATGTTGTCGGGCCAGGCAATCAATCTGTTTTGCATGATCATTGGAGATACCGGGAATCAAAAAGTTCGTGAGAGTAAAACGCTTTTCCGGCGCAGGCAAATTTTGTCAGCCCGGAAAACCGTCAGGTGGCGGGAAAGTCACGCGAGCGCGCAATCCACGCCCTTCTATAGCCGGATGCAGATTCACGCGGGCGTGGTGCAATTGGGCAACCTCCTTGACAATAGCCAGCCCCAGGCCGGAGCCGCCCTGCGTATCATCCAGCCGCGCAAAGCGGGCGAATGCCTTTGCATGCAGAGCCTCCGGAATGCCCGGCCCATTATCCTCGACCTCCAGCCAGGCGTTCCCACCCTCTTCCGTACCGCAGCGAACCGTGATGATGCCTCCCGAACCGGTATAACGCACGGCGTTATCCACCAGGTTGGCCAGCATTTCCCGCAGGGACCATGCCACCCCCCACACCGGCGCGGGCGCAAGTTCAAAGCCCAGGTCGGTTCCGGCAAACACGGCCTGATCAATGAATTCCGAAGCCGCGTTCTCAATCAACTCTTCCAACGCCACATAGGTCATCTCGACGTTCCGGTTGGCATCCGGCGCAGCACGGGCCAGCGACAACATCTGCTTCGTGAGACGTGACAGCCGGATAACTGAGGTCTGTATGTCGCGCAAGCGCCGCAATATATCGCCCTGCTGCCCTTCGGTGGCAACGTCTATTTGCGCCTGTAGCGCGGTCAGAGGGGAACGCAATTGGTGTGCTGCACTAGAGATGAAGTTCTGCTGCGCGATGCCTGCTTCACGCAGGTTGGACATGAGGAGGTTCATCGCGCGTACCAGTGCGTAAATTTCCCGTGGCGCGGCGCTTTCGTCGATGGGACTCAGATCGTCGGGTTCGCGCGCCTCGATCTTCTGACCAATACGTATCAGCGGTTGATATGCGTAATACATCCCAAAAAAAACCACCAGCAGGGAAGTGGCAATGAAGAGCAGGTTACTGAACAGGGTAATGATCATGACCCTGGAAGCGGCAGCCTCGCGTTTGTGCGTGGTCTCCGCGACGACGATCACTGCGCCACGCGGCGCGTGCGTATTAGGGGGGTAACGGTAAACGGCAACACGTACGTCCTGTTTGTCGAGCACATCGAAACGAAAGTCCGGGTTGTCGTCGTCAGGATCGGACTCCTCGATCAGAGAACTCATCCGCGTATCTCCCGCCAGGAGCGCGCCATTCCCATCGAAGATGGCATAGTAGGTCTGATCCACCATATCGACGCGCAAAACAGCCTCAGCCTGAGCCGGCAGATTGAGGCCGCTATCCAACACCGGCTCATGGTCGATGATGGCAGACAGAGCCAGTACCGTACTGTGCAGCGCCTGGTCATAGGCCTCATTGGCAATGTGCAAGCCTTCGCGGTAATCCGTGACGATGCTCACGCCCAGCAACGCCAGAAGCGGTACGAGCAGGAAGACGAGCAAACGAGCGCGTAACGAGTAAGGACGGGGCGCAACATCTGGCCAGCGCATGTTCAGGGTAATTCCAGCCGGTATCCGATGCCCCGTACAGTGCGGATCATCACGCCGGATTCGGAGAGTTTGTTGCGTAGGCGAGAGACGTAAATCTCGATGGCATTGGGCGAAATCTCGCTATCCCAGTTTCCCAAACTCTCCGCGAGTTTCTGCTTGGAAACCACTCTGGGAGCCGCCAGCATGAGATGCTGGAGAACATCCCATTCCCGACCCGTGAGTTCCAGCGGCAAATCATTGAGCGACGCAGTGTACAAGTTCAGATAAAGGCGCAAGGGACCGAAGACGAGATCGGAGCTACCGACCGCCTGGCTACGACGGACCAGTGCGCGAACACGGGCAAGAAGCTCCGGAAATAGAAAAGGCTTGACGAGGTAATCATCCGCACCGGTATCCAGCCCCTGTACACGATCTTCAAGCGCGTCGCGCGCGGTCAGGATCAGCACTGGCAAGGCGACCTGGGCGCGCCGCAAGCGGCGGATCAGTTCCAGCCCATTCATGCCCGGCAATTCGAGATCGACGATCAGCAGATCGTAAGCGGTCAGTTCCAGAACGGATTCTGCCGTGTCGGCGCGAACCAGATGATCGACAGAGATACCCGCGCGCGCAAACCCTTCCACCAGGGCGTTCGCGATGGGTACATCATCTTCTATCAGCAGTAAGCGCATCGGTCTATTGTTTTTCTGCGGTATGCGATTATGACATCATATCGACAGACTCTGGACGCGCGCCGAGAACCACCCCGTCGCTTTGCACCACGCTTTCAAAGAAGGGAATTTTCTCGGCTTCGTTACCGCTGATCGTTTGCTATTCGGCAGAGCGCTTCAGGCAGAAGTCTTGACGATCTCCACGCGACGGTTCTTTGCGCGACCTTCTTCAGTGCCGTTGTTGGCGATTGGGTGTGTCGTACCGAAGCCTTTCGCTTCCAGGCGGTTCTGCGAGATGCCACGCGCCAGCAATGCGCCATAGACCGAAGAGGCCCGGTTCTCGGAGAGCGTCGCGTTGTGCTCGACTCCGCCCGTATCATCGGTATGCCCTTCAATGCGGATTTTCAGGTCGGGATAGGTTTCGAGCAGTTTGACGATTTCGTCGATCGTGCCTTGCGAATAGGGGCGAATGCTGGCCTTGTCGGTGTCGAAATTGATGTAGAGCGCGATATGGCCGACCTTGTCCAGCGCCTCTTTCATTTCGCTGACCGGAACCACGCCGACTGTTTGCTTCATTTCGCCTTTTTGGGTAACAGTAAAGTAGCAACGACCGGCACCGCAGTTTATTTCAAACCATATTTCCATATCTTGTTTGCGGATGACATAAACTTGCCGTGTGTCGCTATAGCTTTCAGGCCCATAAAGATTCCGATCCTCCGAACTCAGCGCACCGTAAGTTTTGCTGTGCTCTACTTCTCCATCGAAAACTTTGACGCCACCCGCTGCGGTAATGGCATTTTCATAATTGCGCTGAATGACAAGAACATCTGGATTAGACGTGCTCTTTCGTTCTTCGTTGTAAAACGTGGCCTTCAAAGTTTTACCTTCTACCGGGTAAAGGCTTTCTTTACCTACCGGAAAGTAGTAGCGGGTGAACTTCTTGAGGCTTTCGTTTTCATTCAGGTTGTCACGTGTGCCCGTTACGTATCGATGCCCCTCTGGCGGCGTAAAAAACGGAAATTCGCCAATATCTTTGTTTGAAACAGGGATGACATTGATGTCGAACGCGGCAACGGCAGGCGCGGGTTCGGCGGCAGGCTCTGGCGCGGCTTGCGGCGGTGCGGGTTGAGGCGCAGGAGCCGCTTGCGGCGCGAGGCTGGTTTCGGGGGCCGGTTCGGGGACGGCTGGTGTGCCCGCTTTTTTGCCATCATCCTTACCGCAGGCGCTTACCAGAACGGTTAGGCTCAATATTGTCAGAAGGCGAAGTTTGGCGTTCATTGGTTTCCTTTCGAAAGTGGGTAAGTGACATTAAACTAAATCAAACCAAAAATAATAAAGATAATGTCCTATTTTTGCAAGCGAATGCGACCTGCCCCTGAACACCTTTCATCTCACAAGTCTTGCTGTTTGGGGAAATGAAAGGAGGTTCTGTGCATGTTCATGTGCAATCCGGCGTATCTCGCACCTGAAAGGTTTCACCATCTTCAATCCGCAGCGCAGTGAGCGCGCCGCCCCAGACGTAGCCGGAATCGAGGGCAATCAAACCTTCTTCGCGGTAGAAACCGAGGGTCGACCAGTGGCCGCAAATGATGGTATGGGTGCGGCTGGCGCGATCGGAAAGCGCGAACCAGGGGGAAGTGCCTTCCGGGGCAGTGTCCGGGGGGCCTTTGGCGCGCATCGCCATGCGGCCCTCTGGGGTGCAGAAGCGCATGCGGGTGAAGGCGTTGACGATGACCCGCAGGCGATCCCATCCCTTGAGGCTGTTTTTCCAGGTGTCCGGGCGGCTGCCCATGAGACGCAGGAGAAATTTCTTCGAGTCCTTGCCGGTTAGCGCGGCCTGAACTTCTTCAGCCAGCGTTTTGGCCTTGGGGACTGTCCATTGCGGCAGCAGTCCCGCATGGACGAGTACGTATCGGTCTTCGACATGCAGCAAGGGACGGTGGGCGAGCCAGTCCAGCAGTTCGCCGCAGTCCGGCGCGGCCAGGATGTCGTTCAGGTTGTCGTCGGTGCTTCGGGGTTCTAGACCGGCATGGAGCATCAGCAGATAGAGGTCGTGATTGCCGAGCACGACGGTGGCGGCCTCTCCGAGATTGGCAACGAAGCGCAAAACCTGGAGCGATTCCGGGCCGCGATTGACGAGGTCGCCGACGAGCCAGAGCCGGTCTGCGGCAGGGTCGAACGCGCATAGATCAAGCAAGCGCCGCAATGCGCTGTAACAGCCCTGAATGTCGCCTATTGCGTATGTCGCCATGTTTTTCTTTATACGAATACGGGTTCCGGTTCCAGTTCCACGCCGAAGCGCCTGAATACATCGTCCTGAATGTTCGCGGCCAGCCGCAGGATGTCCGCGCCGGTCGCACCGCCGTGGTTGACGAGGATGAGCGCGTGCTGGATGTAACAGCCTGTGGAGCCGAGGCGGCGGCCTTTCCAGCCGCATTGCTCGATCAGCCACCCGGCGGAAAGTTTTTCCCGGCCATCGGGTTGCGGGTGATGCGGCAGGGCAGGGTGGGCGGCAAGCAGGGCCGCGCATCGTCCAGCTTCGATGACGGGATTTTTGAAGAAGCTGCCTGCGCTGCCAAGCTCGGCAGGGTCGGGCAATTTGCGCCGCCGCAGCGCGATGACGGCGTCCGAAACATGGAGAGGGGAGGGCGGGGCGGAATCACTGAAACCGCGTCCGGCGAGTTCTTGTGCAAGTTCGCCGTAGCGGGTGAGGGGCTGCCAGCGGCGCGGGAGGCAAAAGCGCACCGTCGTGATGAGCCAGCGGCCCGGTTGGCGCTTGAAAACGCTGTCGCGGTAAGCAAACCGGCAGTCGGCGGCGCTGAATCGTTCGAGTTCGCCGCTGGTGAGATCGAGCGCATCGAGCGATTCGATGCGTTCGGCCACTTCCAGGCCGTAAGCGCCGATGTTCTGGACGGGAGCCGCGCCCACGGTTCCGGGGATGAGGGAAAGGTTTTCGAGTCCTGGCCAGCCCTGGTCGAGCGTCCAGCGGACGAAGCCGTGCCAGTTTTCGCCCGCGCCCGCTTCGACGAGGATGGATGTTTCCGTTTCACCGAGCTTGTGGCGTCCGGAAATTTCGACCTTGAGGACGGTATCGAGCGCCTCGCCGCGCAGGACGAGATTGCTGCCGCCGCCCAGGATCAAACTGGGAGCGCCCCTTGGGCGGGTAGCGAGGAAAGCGCGCGCTTCGTGCGCTTCCTCGACTGAGTGCACACGCAGCAGATGGGCCGCCCGCGCGGGGAGGCCGAAGGTGTTCATCGCCGTCAGGTCGGCGTCAGTCTGCGCGCAAGGCATCTATGGCTTGCCGGATGTCGGTGTCGCTTGCGCCGGGAGCCCGTTCGCCCCATTGTTCGTAGCCTTCGCCATTTTTGATGCCTGCCACGGCCTGTCCGGCTTCGCGGGCGGAAGCGAACCCCCGGCTTTGCAGAAGCGGATGTCCGTTGCTCCCGACGAATTTGAAGTAGAAAAGCCCGTCCGCTTCGCGGTATTGCTTGAACTGGGGCTTGGCTTGCGCCTTGGCGCGGTTCGTGGGGGGCGCGGGGAGGCGGTCGAGCGAACGCAGCCCGGCGGCTTCGCGCAGGCGGGTGATGAAAGGGGTTGCGTATTTGGCGCGTAGCGCCGTCGCGCCGCTCTTCAAGACCTGCTCGATGCGCGCGGGCTCATTGATCAATTCCTCGTAGCGCGCGCGCATCGGCGCGATGACTCCCTCCAGCTTGTGGAAGAGGGCTTCCTTGGCTTCTCCCCAACTGATGCCTTCGGCAAAACGGGACCGCATCGTTTCGGTCTCAGAGGGCGTGGCAAATGCCTGGAAAAGCTGGAACAGCGCGGAACCTTCGGTTTCTTTCGGTTCTCCGGGCGCTTTTGAGTCGGTGATGATGCCAAACACCAGTTTTTTCAATGTATCCGGGGGCGCGAAGAGAGGGATGATATTGTCATAGCTTTTGCTCATCTTTCGCCCGTCCAGCCCCGGCAGGGTGGCGACGGATTCATCAACCGCCGCTTCGGGCAGGACGAAATGCTCGCCGTAGCGATGGTTGAAACTTGCGGCGATGTCGCGCGCCATTTCCAGATGTTGAACCTGGTCGCGCCCTACGGGAACCTTGTGCGCGTTGAACATGAGGATGTCGGCGGCCATCAGCACGGGATACATGAACAGCCCCATCGTTACCCCGGCATCCGGCTCTTCCGATTCGGCAATGTTTTTGTCGACGGCGGCCTTGTAAGCGTGCGCGCGGTTGAGCAAGCCCTTGCCGGTCACGCAGGTAAGCAGCCAGGCGAGTTCGGTAATCTCTGGGATGTCGGATTGGCGGTAGAACCACACGCGCTCGGGACGCAGCCCGGAAGCCAGCCAGGTGGCGGCGATTTCCAATGTGGAGCGTTGTACCCGTTCCGGCTCGCCGGTCTTGACGAGCGCGTGGTAGTCGGAGAGGAAATAGAAGCTCTCGACGCCGGGACGCTGGCTGGCTTCTACCGCCGGACGGATCGCGCCCGCATAGTTGCCGAGGTGGGGCGTGCCCGAGGGCGTGATGCCGGTGAGGATGCGTTGTGTGGTCATGAGTTTTACGATTTGTGCCTGACATGGTCAGGCAATATGACACGAAATAGGTATTGCTTCTCCCCAAAAGGAGAGGGTCTAATACCCGATGCGGTTTTTAATGAATTTAATGAAATAAAGGTGCGAAGTTTAGCGCCAAACATGTGAAAATTCAGCGCATGGAACCTCACAATCTTCATCTGATTACGACAATCGCCGCCGGTTTTGGCCTTGCCCTGGGATTGGGTTTTATTGCCGAGCGCCTGCGCGTGCCCGCGCTGGTGGGCTACCTGCTTGCGGGCATCATTATCGGGCCGTCAACGCCGGGCTTTGTGGCGGACTCGGAAATTGCCGCCCAACTCGCAGAACTGGGCGTGATATTGCTGATGTTTGGGGTAGGGCTGCATTTCTCGCTTCACGATTTGCTGGCGGTCAGGCGCATCGCCGTTCCGGGCGCGGTGGCTCAGATGGGCTTGGCAACCATTCTGGGCATGGTGGTTTCAGAATTCTGGGGATGGGATCGTGTCCATGCCTTCGTGTTCGGGTTGTCCTTGTCCTGCGCCAGTACGGTGGTGCTGCTCAAGGCGCTGGAGACGCGGGGCGTACTGGAGACCATGAACGGGCGCATCGCGGTGGGCTGGCTGGTGGTGGAGGATTTGGCCACTGTGTTGGCGCTGGTGTTGCTGCCGCCCCTCGCAAGCATCTATACCAACGGCGGAACCGAATCCGGCGCGGCGCAAGGCTCGCTCTGGATGACAATCGGGCAAACCATGCTGTACGTGGCGGCCTTCATCTTTCTGATGCTGGCGGCGGGTCGGCGGGTCATCCCCTGGTTCTTGTGGCAGGTGGCGCGTACCGGCTCGCGCGAACTGTTTACCCTGGCGGTCATCTCTATTGCCATCGGCATTGCCTGCATTGCACAGATGCTGTTCAGCGTGTCTTTTGCTCTCGGCGCGTTCTTTGCGGGCATGGTGATGCGGGAGTCGAAACTCAGCCACCGCGCGGCGGATGAATCCTTGCCTTTCCGGGACGCATTCTCCGTATTGTTTTTCGTCTCGGTCGGAATGCTGTTCGATCCTTCGATTCTGGTAACTGCGCCCTTTAAGGTGCTTATAGTGGTCGCAATTATCATCCTGGGCAAATCGCTGGTTGCCGCCTTGTTGGTGTTGGCGTTCCGCTATCCGATGAATACGGCTCTGACGGTCTCCGCCAGCCTGGCGCAAATTGGCGAATTCTCTTTTCTTCTCGCCGCGCTGAGTTTCAAACTGGGAATGATGACTTCGGAAGGCCAAAGCCTCATCCTGGGCGCGGCGCTGATCTCCATCGCCCTCAATCCTCTGGTGTTCATGGCGGTCAATCCGTTGAAACGGTGGTTGTTGGCCCGGTTTGAATTCGCCCGCAAACTTGAGCGGCGCGAGGAACCTTACGCCCAGTTGCCGATGAGCACCGATCGCAAATACCTGGAAGGCCAGGTGGTGCTGGTGGGCTATGGCCGGGTAGGGCAGCGCATCGCCTGGGCGCTTGAAGAACGCAACATCCCTTACGTGGTGGCGGAACAGAACCGCGAATGCGTGGAAGACCTGCGAAAGGAGGGGAAAGCCGCCGTGTATGGCGACGCGACCGATCCCGCTGTGCTGATCCAGGCTCACATCGCCAATGCTGCCATCCTGGTGGTGGCCACGCCTTCTCCGCTGGATGTGCGCCAGATGGCCGAAGCCGCGCGCACGCTGAACCCGGACATCGAAATCGTGGTGCGTACCCATAGCGACGAGGAGTCCGACCTGCTGCGGGGCGAGGGTATCGCTGATGTCTTTTATAACGAGGAAGAACTTGCCAAGAGCATGAGCAGCCATGTGGTCGAGCGCTTCCGGCCCGTGGATCAGAGTGGGCATCCCGCATGAAATGGCATGGAGTCTGTTTCGTCGGCTTTATGGCAACATGCCTGTTCTCTTTTGCTGCCGTTCATGCCGCCGAACCCTTGCCCGCTCTGGCCGCTGACCCCGAAAATCTGACTGTTTCCGGGCTTTCTTCGGGTGCGTCCATGGCGGTGCAATTTCATGTCGCGCATTCATCAAAAGTTCGTGGGGCGGGCATCCTGGCGGGCGGGCCGTACTACTGCGCCGGGGGAAGCGTCCTCAAAGCCCTGTCGTCCTGTATGTCTCCCAGTTTGTTCGCGCCTCTCCCCAAGCCGGACGCATTGCGCGCGGAAGCCGACAAACAGGCGGCAGCCGGGCGTATCGACCCGCCAAGCGGGTTGCGCGGCAGCCGTGTCTGGCTGCTCTCCGGCGGGCGGGATGCCACCGTGAAAAGCGCGGTGGTGGATGCGACCCGCGCGTTTTACCTGCAATGGCTGCCTGAATCGGCCATCGCCTACGAGCGTCTGCCGGATGCCGGTCACGCCATGATCGCGCCCTCGGCGAGAGCCGCCTGTGAGGTGACACAGCCGCCTTATATCAATCATTGCGGCAATTTCGACGCGCCTGGCCACTTGCTCGCGCACCTGCTCGGCGAGTTGCGCCCCAGGGCGCAGGCGGCAAGCGGGGAATTGCTCGCGTTCGATCAATCCCGGTTTGCCGCGCGGGAGGCAAGCATGGATGACACGGCTTACGTCTATATCCCTGCTGCCTGCCGCGCTGGCGGTTGCCGCATCCATGTTGCTTTTCACGGTTGCCGCCAGAACGTCGTTACGGTGGGTGAGGACTGGGTTCGCCAGTCCGGCTATAACGAATGGGCTGAAACCAACCGTCTGCTTGTGCTCTACCCACAGACCTCGAATGCCGGGAATCCGAACGGTTGTTGGGACTGGTGGGGTTACACCAGCTCCGTTTACCACACCCGCGCCGCGCCGCAAATCGGGGCGGTGTGGAAGATGATCGAACGCCTGGTGGAAAAGCCGTGACGCAGTGGCCGAGCACGATGCGCTTCTTTGCGCCGCAAATGTAATAATTACGACTTTCACGCTGAACGTACATGAACGCTCCTCTCGGCCTTGTTCCTGCTCCCGATCTCGCCGCACTGACTGCGGCGTTGGGTTCGCTCGCGGCGGCTTTCGATATTCGCTGGGTGGAGGAGTGCACATCGACCAATTCCGCTTTGCTGGATGCGCCGCCCGGAAACGATGGGCGAGTGCATGTGCTCGTTGCCACGCGGCAAAGTGCCGGACGCGGTCGGCGTGGGCGGCAATGGCTGGCCTGGCCGGGGGCGAGCCTGACGTTTTCAGTGTTGTGGCGTTTCGCGCCGGGTATGCCAGTACCCGCTGGATTATCTCTGGCGGTGGGGCTGGCGTTGGCACGCGCGCTCGAAAAGCTCGGGCTTGACGCTGTGACGCTCAAATGGCCGAACGATGTGCTCGCGCGTGGCGCGAAACTCTCCGGGATACTGGTGGAAGTGTTGCCGGAACGCGGTGGCGCGCTCACGGCGGTCATCGGCATCGGCCTGAACCTGCGCCTGCCTGCGGATGCCGCGATTCCCGGCCAGGGAGGCGGCGTAACCGACCTGGCTCATGAACTGGGCGAAGTGCCAGCGCGCGAGACGCTGCTTGCCGCCATCCTGTCCGAACTCTACCCGATGCTGAACGCCTACGGCAGTACGGGCTTTGGTTTGCTGCGGGAAGCCTGGGAACAGCGCAATGCCTTTGCCAATTTGCCGGTGCGGGTCAGTGGCGAAGGGTCGGATTTGTCCGGGCTTTGCCTGGGCGTGGACGAAGAGGGCGCCTTGCTCGTGCGCGCCCCTGAAGGGACGCACCGCGTGTATGCGGGTGACGTTTCCGTGCGGCTTGCGCCATGATACTGCTCATCGACGCCGGCAACAGCCGGATCAAATGGCGGCTGGTGGGCGAAAACGTCCGCGCTTCGGGCGCATGTACGCACGACGCGCCAAATGACTTGGCGGTTTGCCTCGAAACGCCGGGCATCACGCGGGTATTGGGCTGCAACGTGGCGGGCTCTGCCAAGGGCGAAGCTCTGGCGGCAATCATCGCCCGACGGGGGCTTGCCTTGGAGTGGATCAGTTCCGGCGCGCAGCGTTGCGACGTTCACAACATGTACGCGCATCCCACGCGGCTCGGCGCGGATCGTTGGGCAGCCCTGATCGGCGCGCGCGGCTATCACCGTTCCAGGGATGTTCTGGTCGTCATGGCCGGAACCGCGACCACATTGGATATTCTGAGCGCCGACGGGCGTTTCATAGGCGGCCATATCCTGCCCGGAGTGGAACTGATGCGGCAGGCGCTCAACCAGGGCACAGCGCAGTTGCCGCCGACGGGAGGACGCTATCGCAGCCATCCGCGCGATACCGCAGACGCCATCGTTTCAGGCTGCCTCAACGCGCAAGCGGGCGCAATCGAGCGCGTTTTTCGCCACATGGACGCGCCAAGAAGCGCCGTTTGCCTGTTGAGCGGCGGCGCGGCAGATGAAATCGAGCCCTTGCTTGACATTCCTTTCCAGAGAATAGACAACCTCGTCCTCGACGGCCTGCACCGGATTGCGCGCGCCGCCTGATATGCCATGACCACGACACGTTTCCTGCTCATTCTTCTTTTGCTGATCAATGCCTTGCTTTTCGCCGCCGCGCAGGACTGGTTCGGTTTTGCGTCGGGGGAATCAGGCAACATTTCCATCGAGTTGAACCGGGAAAACATCAAGGTTCTCGGCCATACGCCTCCGCCGGATGCCGCGCAGGCCGATGACCAGGACGCATCGGAGCAGCCGGTGGGCTGCCTGGCATGGAGCGGCCTGAGCGCCGTCCAGAACAACAAGCTGATATCGCTCTTTTCCGCTGCGGGCATCCAGGCCGTCGCGCGGGATGTCCAGGTCGCGTCGTCATGGAGGGTGATAAACGCCATACCCATGGTGACGCATGAGGCCGCCGAACTCCTGGCGGATAACATGATCGACTTGGGTGTGGAAAGAGAAAGCATCCAGATCGAGGAAACCGGGGACGGCAAATTCCTGATCGTGCTCGGCGGGTCGTTCAAGAATAAAAAGAGTGCCGACCGCCATCTCGAAGCGGTGAAGGGCAAGGGCGTCAATGCCAGCATTGACGCCCGCAATACCTCCGAACGCCGGGTGGAAGCCACCGTCAGCAAGGAAAAGGCCGAAACCTTGTTGAACGGGCAATCTTTTGCCAAGCGTTACAAGTCGTGCTCATGAGCGGTTCCGCCCTGAAAATCGGCCTGACCGGTGGCCTTGGCAGCGGCAAGAGTACGGTGGCGGCGCGCTTTGCCAGTCACAGCATCGAAATCGTCGATACCGATGCCATCGCCCGCGAACTGGCTGCGCCCGGCGGCGCAGCGATTCCCGTTTTGCGCGCTGCCTTCGGTGTATCGGTCATTGCCTCCGATGGTGGGCTGGATCGTGCCCGCATGCGCGCGCTGGTTTTTACCGACCCGGCAGCGCGCGCGCGCCTGGAAAATATCCTGCATCCGCTGATCGAAACCGAGGGCCTGCGCCGCTGTGCGACGGCTCGCAGTCCCTACGTCATCATCGATATTCCCTTGCTGGCCGAAACCGGCCGCTGGCGTGGGTATTGTGCCCGTGTTTGCGTGGTCGATTGCCCGCGCGAATTGCAAATTGCCAGAGCCGCTGGGCGCGACGGGCATTCGCGTGACGAGATCGAATCCATTCTCGCCGCCCAGTCCAGCCGCGAAGCGAGGCTTGCCATTGCCGACGATGTGATCGACAACAGTGGATCGTTGGGCGCGCTCCAGGCGCAGATCGATGCCCTGCACATCCGCTACCTCGCCCTTGTTGCCGATATGTCTACCGCGAGCCGGACAGCATGAGGATAAATTCGCCTTCACGAATGGCGTGTTATTATCCGCCCGCGAAGCTGTCCATCCTAGGTCTGCATTGCCCCCAATACCTGATTCTTTCTCTGGAACGCGCGTGATTACCTACGAATATCCCTTCAGCGAGCGCATTCGCACGTTGCTGCGCCTGGAAGATTTACTCCAGAGAAGCGTCCATTTTCGCAATAGCGACGAGCCGATGCACCACCACATCGCCATCCTCGCCCTGTTTGAAACCATCGAAGTTGCCGGGCGTGCCGACCTCAAGATCGACCTGGTTCAGGAGCTTGAACGGCAGCGCCAGATATTGTTGTCATTCCGCGACAATCCGGAGATTTCCGAGGACGCGCTCCGTGACGCCCTCAAGGAAATCGAACAGGCCTCGGCGAGCCTGTTGGCGATGACGGGCCGTTTCGGCCAGCACCTGCGCGAAAACGAATGGCTGACGAGCATCCGCAATCGCGCTTCCATTCCGGGCGGCGCGTGCGAATTCGACCTGCCTTCCTACCATTACTGGCTCAGCCGCGACGCCCAGAGCCGTCACCGCGACCTCGATGCCTGGGTCAAGCCGATGAAGCCCATCGAGGAGGCTTTGGCCATCGTGCTGCGGCTGCTGCGTTCGAGCGGGCGGGTGGAATCGCAGGTTGCACGCGCGGGGACGTTCCAGATGCCCATGAGCGGTAGCGCCGCGCAGATGATCCGCGTCGGCATCGCCCGCACTGAGGCGGCCGTACCCGAGATCAGCGCAAATAAATACGTGCTCAATATCCGCTTTATGCTGCCTGAAACGCAGGTTCGGCCTCGCCCGCTCGAACGCGACATGCCATTCGAGCTTACTTTCTGCGGCCTGTGAACGCGTTGCCCGCGAGCGCGCCCGATATGTCCGGGAAGCGTCTCGTGCGTTGCCCCCGGTGCGGCGAGGAAATCGAATGGAGCGGGGCGAACCCGTACCGCCCCTTCTGCTCGGCGCGCTGCAAGCAGATCGACCTTGGAGCCTGGGCATCCGGAGATTACCGGATACCCAGTTCGTCGCAGGAGGGGGAAAACGCTTCAATAAATATCGAATCTGATTGATACTTACTTCTGCTAAAACGGGAGTTGTTCATTTTTTGTGAGCCTTGTCGTCAGGGTGGCAGGAGTTTCTGATTCTCCCTATCCCGGCTGGCATACATTGACATAGAATGTCTCGTATCTTGTACGATTCGGTCGCCATGAGGAAAACCACCGCTCTCATCCTGCGCCTTTTCTCTGCTCTTGCCATTGCCGCCACAGTCGCCTCTCTCCAATACTTGTTGTGGCAAACGTACGGGCGCGGCAACGATACCCCGTTGGACACTTCTTTCAGTATCAAAGGGTTCAGCTATAGCGGCTACCGGCGCGGGCAAAGCCCTTTCACCGGGCCGCACCCGAAAGCGGCCGAACTCGCGGAAGACCTCGAACTGCTCAGGAAAAAGACCGACAGTCTTCGCACGTATGGCATCTCCGATCTGCCTGCCTTGTTGCAGGAAGCCGGCAAACACGATTTTCAGGTGACGGCGGGTATCTGGATCGACAACGATGAACGCCGGAACGAGCGCGAAATCAACGCCTTGGCCGATGTTGCCAACGAAATGCGCCATGTTGAACGGGTCATCGTCGGCAACGAAATATTATGGCGCGCCCAGAACGAAGGCAGGGTCGACCGGGCTCTCGAACAGCTCATCGGCTATCTCGATCAGGTACGCGCCAGGATACGCAAACCCGTGTCGACTGCCGAGCAATGGCACGTCTGGGAAAAATATCCCGAACTTGCCGATCATGTCGATTTCATCACCGTACACATCTTCCCCTATCACGAAGACGTGGGCATCGACAATGCCGTCCAGAGTGTGTTCGAGCGCTACGACCAGATGGTCAAGCTCTTTCCTGACAAAAAGATCGTCATCGGTGAAATCGGATGGCCCAGCAAAGGCCCGGTGCGCGGAGCAGCCGTGCCTTCGGATGAAAACCAGGCTCGTTTCGTGCGCGAATTTCTCGCCCATCCGCGTACGCCGATGCTTGATTATTTCCTGCTGGAAGCCTTCGACCAGACCTGGAAAATCGACGCCGAACGGGGCGAAGGCTGGGCTGGTGCTTATTGGGGCATGTACGACGTCGACCGTCACCTCAAATATCCGCTGACCGGCTCTATCGAACGCGACCGCCACTGGCTGGCCAAGGCAAGCAATGCCGCGATCTTCGCTTTCCTGCCCATGTTCCTGATGGCTTTTTTCCTTCCAAGTTGGAGCATCGGCGGCAGACTCTTCCTCGCTACGATGATCCAGGCGTGTATCTCGATCCTCATCATCGGCTTCAACGTACCGGTGGAGTATTACCTCGTCCCGCAGCGGCAGCAGCGCGAACTCATCGGGCTGGCGGTCATCATCGGTGCGACCTGCCTCACCATCGCAGTGCTGCTCTCGCACGGGTTCGAATTCGGTGAAATTTTGTTCAAACGGCGATGGCACCGCCGTTTCGAGCCGCTGCCCCCGCACTCGTCCGACAGGCAGCCTTTCGTCTCCATTCATCTGGCTTGCTATAACGAGCCGCCGGAAATGGTGATTGCCACTATCGACAGCCTTGCGGCGCTCGATTATGACAATTTCGAGGTGCTGGTGCTCGACAACAACACCCGTGACGAAGCCCTATGGCGGCCGCTCGAAAAACGCTGTGCCGAACTGGGGCCGAAGTTCCGTTTCTTCCATCTGATGAATTGGCCCGGTTTCAAGGCGGGCGCGCTCAATTACGGCCTCGCGATCACGGACCCGAGAGCCGAAGCCGTCGGCGTGGTCGATGCCGACTACGTCGTCTCCCCGCAATGGCTGGCAAGCCTCATGCCGCACTTCGACAAGGCCGATGTCGCGGTGGTGCAGGCTCCGCAGGCGCACCGCGACTGGGAGAGCCAGCCCTTCCGCCGTATGTGCAACTGGGAGTTCGACGGTTTCTTCCGTATCGGCATGCACCACCGCAACGAGAGGAACGCGCTCATCCAGCACGGGACCATGACATTGGTGCGCCGCCGGGCGCTCGAAGAAGTGGGTGGCTGGTCAGAATGGTGTATTTGCGAGGACACCGAACTGGGCCTGCGGCTCATCGAAAAAGGCTACGACACCCGCTACGTGGATCATGTCCTCGGGCGCGGCCTCACCCCTTCTGACTTTGCCGCGATCAAGAGCCAGCGTTTTCGCTGGGCCTTCGGCGCGATGCAAATCCTCAAGGCCCACCTGCCGAAGATGCTTGGGCGCAGCACATTGAGCCTCGCGCAACGCTACCACTTCCTGACCGGCTGGTTTTCCTGGTTCGGAGATGCCCTGCAATTCGTGTTTGCGTATGGCAGCCTGCTCTGGACGATAGGCATCCTCGCCTTTCCCAAGACATTCAGCCTGCCGGTCGTGGCGCTGGCCCTGCCCGTACTCGGCTTCATGGCCTTCAAGGCCGCGCTCGGCCCCATCCTCTACCGCCGCACCATGAACTGTCCCTGGCGCGACATCCTCGGTGCCTCGATCCTTTCAGTCGGATTGGCTCATACCATCGCTCGCGGCGTATTCACCGGGCTTGTCAAGAAAAGAGGTGTTTTCGTTGTAACCCCCAAAGGCTGGAAGGCCAAGGGCATGTTTGCCTTTTTCGGCCCTATCCGTGAAGAACTCGGCATGCTCATTGCGCTCATTCTGGCAATCATGTCCGTGGTTTGGACTCGTGGGGCCATAGACGCTGAAACACGCCTGTGGGTGGGCATCCTTTCCCTGCAATGTATCCCCTACATGGCTTCCGTTGCCTGTCAGATTGCGGCTTATCTGCCAGAGCAGCGTGGAAAGGAGGTTCTTCTGGAGAGGATCGAACCGGAATTGCGCGCTTCGCCATAACTCCGCGCTACGATAAATCAATGCAACACGAAAAAAGATGAGAAAAGACCAGTTGCATTTCCTGCTTTATGGTTTCTTGACTCTGCTGGCAGCGATTTTTGTTGTGCTGACCGTACTTCCGAGGAATGGAGCCGTGCCGCAGCCCGCCGACGAAGAAGATATTCCGGGCGTACAAAGCTCCATGCGTAGGCAGGAGAGCGCAATTCTGCCCATCCCCGCTCCCGAGCAGAAAATTCTTCAGTCTGGCAAGGTACTGCTCGGTGAAAAACTGTTCCACGATCCCAGGCTTTCAGGCGATGGCACGGTTTCCTGCGCGACTTGCCATTCCCTCTCTGGCAATGGTGCCGATGGGCGCAAGATTGCAGTTGGCGCGGGTGATGCGCTCGGTAAGTACAATACGCCCACCGTGTTCAATGCGGCGTTCAATTTCCGCCAGTTCTGGGATGGTCGCGCCGACACTCTCGCTGACCAGGTTTCCGGCCCGCTGATGGACATCGCCGAAATGGCGAGCAGTTGGGCAATTGCTGTGCGCCGGGTTTCGGAAGACAGCGGGTACCGCGAGGCATTCAAGCGTGAATACGGTGGCGAGATTAGCGAAAGGACAATCAGCGATGCCATCGCGCGTTTTGGAGCCACCCTGCTGACCCCCGACTCGCCATTCGACCGTTTTCTTAACGGCGACGCTACGGCTATCAGCGATGAGGCCAGGGAAGGCTACAGGCTCTTCGTCAACTATGGCTGCGTCAGTTGTCACCAGGGAGTCAATGTCGGTGGCAATTTCTTCCAGCGTTTCGGGGTCATGGGCAACTATTTTGCCGACCGCGGCAACCTCACCAAAGCAGACCTTGGCCGTTACAACGTCACGGGCAAGGAAGAAGACCGTCACATCTTCAAGGTACCGGGGCTTCGCAATGTTGCCGTCACCGCACCCTATTTTCATGACGGTAGCGTCGAGACTCTCGACGAGGCCATCGAGATCACAGCTCGCTACCAGCTTGGGCGCGACTTGCCCGAGGAAGACCGTCGCTACATTGCAGCCTTTCTTGAAAGTTTGACCGGAGAATACCGGGGAGAGCGATTGAAGCCATGAATTCCGCTGACCGCCCTACGGTATCCCTTGGCGGCTCCCCCTCTCTGTCCTCCCTGGAATCCCCTGCGTCTGTGCACGGGGGCTCGCCTGCCTCGTTGCTCCGCGCCGAAATCTGGCGTGGCCTCGCTATCATGGCAGTCATCGCGACCGCGCTGTTCTGGGTATTCATCAATGCGGATACCGTTTCAGATTCGGAACTTCAGGCATATTCGCGCAATCTTCGCGACCTTCGCCAAGTCAGTACCCGGATCGACGCCGATGTTCTGGCTATCCGTTTCGAACTCCACAAGAATTACGATGTTCTCTCACAGGACATCAACCGCTTCAACGCGTTACTCAGGCAGCTTCATGCTCTCCCGTATTTTCTGTCCGGTAGCGATGCCGAAGAAGTCCGCCACCGTGCCGAAGAACTTGATCGGTTGGCAAAGCAAAAGGAAGATCGCATCGGGATATTCCTGCGAGAGAACTCCATATTACGCAACTCCACCCGTTACTTTCCGACAGCAGTCAAAAACTTCGTTAGCCCGGCCACCGTCCTGCGCCTGCGCGCCGATCTCAATACCCTGAGCAGTAGCGCAATGGCCTACCTGATATCGGACGATGAAGAACTGGCGTCGGTCATCTCCGGGCACATCGAATCCATCCGGCGCGAAAACGCCAACCTGCCGCTCCAGTCCGCGCGGGCGCTGAACAATATTCTCGATCATGCGGATATCATAGTTAAAAACAAACGGGCGGTGGACTCGATACTGCATGAAATTGCCCTGATTCCCATGGATGACGGAATCGAAAAAATCATCCAGACATACAACGATGGCCGCGAGAATGCGGTAAACCGATCCCACGTCTATCGTGTGCTGCTTTTTGCTTCTGTACTCCTGCTGGCGCTTTACCTGACGCTGCTCTTCGTTCGGCTGATCCGGGCTACCCAGGATTTGCGGAACATCAACCGCAACCTTGAACAGCGCATCGACGAACTGCACCGCGTCCAAGCCAATCTTAAATTATATGCCACGCTCTTCAACAGCGCGGCTGAAGGCATGCTCATTACCGACGCCAATATTCGCGTCCTGGCCGCCAACCCGGCGTTTACCGCCATTACCGGCTACAGTACAGAAGAAATACATATGCGTTCGCCCTCGATGCTCAGTTCCGGCCGGCATACCAAGACTTTTTACAATGAAATGTGGAAGACATTGGAGCGGTGCGGCAAATGGCAGGGTGAAATATGGAATTGCCGGAAAAGCGGCGAAAGGTATCCGGAGTGGCTGTCGATTGCCGCAGTACATGACGGAAAGGATAACGTTGTCCATTACATCGGCGTGTTTTCCGACATCACCGAGCGCAAGAAAAACGAGGCGCACGTCCAGCACTTCTCGCTGTTCGATCCGCTTACCAACCTGCCTAACCGGCTGTTGATGCAGGAAAAGCTCAACGAAGCCCTTGCCCAGTCGCGGCGCGTCGACAACCGCCATACCGCCGTACTGTTCGTCAACCTCGACCGCTTCCGCAACATCAACGATACCTTGGGCAACGAACTGGGCGATGCCTTGCTCCAGCAGGTTGCCGAGCGGAGCCAGTCCATGCTGCGGACTACCGATACCGTCTCTCGCCTCGGTAGCGACGAATTCGTTTTCATCTTGCCCGACATCGGCCAGCCGCAAGATGCCGCTGGCATTGCGCGAAAACTTCTTGCCAGTGTCGGCCGCCCCTACCTGCTTGGCGGGCACGACATCACGATTACCGCCAGCATCGGTATCGCCCTTTCCGAGTCCGATGGCAACACGGCAGCGGAACTGCTTCGCAACGCGGATGCTGCCATGAGCCGTGCCAAGGAAGATGGGCGCAACAACTTCCGCTTCTACTCCGCCGACATGAATGTCACCACCCTCGGCGACTTGTTGCTCGAAAATCAGTTACGCAACGCCATTGAGCACAACGAACTGGAACTTTTCTATCAGCCCAAGGTGGATTCCAGCACGGGCATCCTGCAAGGCTCTGAGGCGCTCCTTCGTTGGCGGCATCCCGAATACGGCACGATCCCGCCCAGCCGCTTCATTCATCTAGCCGAAGAATCCGGTCTCATCAAGGACATCGGCGCGTGGGTGCTGCGTACTGCCTGTCGGCAAATCAGCGAATGGCTGGAAGCCGGGTTGCCCGTTGTGCCGGTCGCTGTCAATCTGTCGGCACAACAATTCCTGCAAAGCGATTTACTGGAACTGGTCAGCAATAGCCTGGAAGCAACAGGTATCGAGCCTGGGTTGCTCGAACTTGAACTCACCGAATCCATATTGATGCGAAATGTCGACCGTACCATCGACATCCTGTCCTGCCTGCGTCGCATGGGGGTGAGCCTTTCCATCGACGATTTCGGCACTGGCTATTCGTCGCTGTCGTATCTCAAGCAGTTTGAGGTCAACCTCCTCAAAATCGACAGGAGTTTCGTCGCGGATATTCAGAATACTGATACCGGCGGCACGATTGCCGTCGCGGTTATCGGACTGGCTCATGCCCTTGGTCTCAAGGTTGTTGCGGAAGGCGTGGAAACCGATGAGCAGCGCCGTTTCCTGCTCAACCATGGCTGCGATATCTTCCAGGGCTACCTTTTCAGCCGCCCGGTTCCCGCCCCCGATTTTGCCCAAAATCTCGTGGGCTTGAACACGGGTCTCGCGCAATCTCCGCCATTCATGGCGGAGACAAGCGAGACAAAGCGTAACAGGGAGCCGAAGGCTCCCCAAGACCGTATCGAGGACACTCCTGCCTTCAGACAGGGGGGACTCAAAAAAGACACACCGAAAGGC
Organism: Betaproteobacteria bacterium; assembly: GCA_009782565.1. Lineage (GTDB taxonomy): Bacteria > Pseudomonadota > Gammaproteobacteria > Burkholderiales > Rhodocyclaceae > WRNU01. The sequence goes on along the minus strand of WRIU01000003.1, from coordinate 13,265 downwards.
TGATTTATTCCATGAACGCCGACTATCCCGCTCCCTCCGCTCCCCATGGCAAGGGTCGTGTCCGGTATGCGTTCATGCAGGTTACAGCCATCCTGCTATTTATTTCATCTATCGCCCTTTTGGCCTTTGCGTTACTCGATCCTGCAGATTCCACCATTTTTATCAGCCAATATCCGGTCATAATTTTCGTGTTGCTCTGCGTCCTGATGATGCTGATTTCACTACTCGGCCTGCGTGGATGGAGATCACACACCGATTACATGGCGAAACTGACTCAACACCTGACCCGGGAAATGGAGGAAAAAACCCACGAAAATAAAACTTTGCTGGATTCCATTCCTGATCCGGCCTGGATGACCGACGCGAAAGGCTGTTATGTGGTGGTCAACAAGGCGTTTCTAAATTTTTTCCAACGCAAAGAAGCGGACGTTATCGGTCACTCCGTCTCGGAAGTCATCATCCCCGCCGAAGAAATCGACGCTGTATCACAAGGCCGTCTGTCCGTCCTCGAAAACAAAACCGCTGGGCAACAAACCCTGTGGGTCACAGGAGCGGACGAGAAACAGCATCCCGTTGAAATCTCACGGGTTCCCCTGTTCGACAGAACGGGCCAGATGTACCGTGTCGCCGGTATTGCGCGCAACCTGACCACGCATTATGAAGCCGAGTCTCGCAAGCAGGTTATTAACAGAATATTTGAGTACCATAACGAAGGCCTCATGATCCTCGACCTGCATTTTCGGATCATGATCGTCAACAAGGCACTGCTCCAGATTACCGGATATAGCGAAGAAGAACTGGTGGGTCATTTTTCGGGAGACTTTGTCACCGCCGGAGTTGATCGCCGATTCATCCGCGCCACGATACGGAAGGTGAAAAACAATGCCTCATGGAACAAAGAAATTCGCATTCTCAATAAGAATGGCGTTGAAAAACCCTTCATGTGTCGCATTGTTTCCGCGAATAACGAACAGTCCGGGTCGAAAAACTGGATTGTGTTCCTGAACGATCTTTCCGGGCATCACGAAACCGAAGAGCGCATCAAACGCCTCACCAACATCGACTCTCTCACTGGCCTGCCCAACCGCAAAGGATTCATCGACAGTCTGGATGAGCGTCTGGTCAACTGCGGCGTAGATGCCCTGCTGGTGCTCAACTTGAATCACATGAGCCGGATCAATGATGCTTACGGGCATCAGGCAGGCGACTTTCTGCTTCAACGCGTCGCTGGCCGCGTCCGGAAGATATTGCGCGAGCACGACATCGTTGGCCGCTTGGGCGACGATAATTTTGGCATCCAGTTGGCCGCTAATCACCTGAAAAAAATTGAACATGTCATCAAAAAGGTCATGGCAACCATTGCGCGCCCGATCCTCTTCAGGGGCCAGCCGATCATCTGTACTGCCTGTGTCGGTGTGTGCATGGTCTCAGGCCGCCGCCAGCAAGCCGACGAGTTGCTTCGCAAGGCCGATACCGCCATGCGTCAGGCGCGGGAAGCCGGCGTCAACACCTACCGCTTTTTCTCGGAAACCCTCGGTAATACCCTGATCCTGCGCGTACAACGCGAAGCTGACCTGCGTGGTGCCTTGGGACGGCATGAATTGTCTCTCCACTACCAACCTCAGATGGATATCCTGAGCGGGCGCATCTGCGGCTGCGAAGCCCTGCTGCGCTGGAGGCATCCCCAGCATGGTCTGATCTCGCCGATGGATTTCGTTCCGCTTGCCGAAGAAACGGGTCTCATTCTGCCCATCGGAAGATGGGTGCTGGAGGAAGCCTGCCGTCAAAACAAGGCATGGCAAAACCAAGGACTGCCACCCATCATCATGGCGGTCAACCTTTCGTCCAAACAACTACAGTATGAATTGTTGATCGACGATGTTTCATCGGCCTTGGCTCAATCCAAGCTCGACCCGCGCTGGCTGGAACTTGAAGTCACCGAGAGCGTCCTGGTGGCAGAACAGATGAGTTCGGCGCTCCATGCCTTGAAAACATTGGGTGTGGGGCTTTCCATCGACGATTTCGGTACCGGCTACTCCAGCCTGGCCTATTTGCGGCATTTCCCGTTCAGCAAACTCAAGATCGACCGGTCTTTCATCCGCGACCTGAACACCGACAGCGGGGCTGCCATCGTGCGTATGGTGCTGGATATGGCTCGCGAACTGCGCTTGGTGACGCTGGCCGAAGGCGTCGAAACAGAAGAACATCTCAACATCCTGATGGATTATCAGTGCAGGGAATACCAGGGCTTCCTGTGCAGCAAACCAGTTCCGGCGGCTTCCTTCGCGCAACTGTTACAAAGTATCGGGCCAGTGACACGGGCATCTTAGGCAAAACGCCGCGCAAATCCGTTATAGTCGCCCCCCTACCGCCCGCAACAGCACAACAGAGACTTTCCCAATGGCTCAATACGTCATGTCCATGCTCCGCGTGAGCAAAACCGTCCCGCCCAAACGCCAGATCATCAAAGACATCTCCCTTTCCTTTTTTCCCGGCGCGAAAATCGGCCTTCTGGGCCTGAACGGCGCGGGAAAGTCCACCGTGCTCAGGATCATGGCCGGGGTGGAAACTGAATTCGATGGCGAAGTGCAATGGTTGCCAAACCTGTCCATCGGCTACCTGCCGCAGGAACCGCAACTCGATCCCGCAAAGACCGTAAAACAGGAAGTGGAAGCCGCCTTCAGTGAAATCACTCAGGCACAGGTGCGGCTTGAAGCCGTCTACGCCGCCTACGCCGAGCCGGATGCCGATTTCGATAAACTCGCCGAAGAACAGGCGCGGCTCGAAGCCATCATCGCCACTGGCGGCGCCGACATCGAAAACCAGATGGAAATCGCCGCCGACGCCCTGCGGCTGCCGTCGTGGGAGGCTCAGATCAGCCAGCTTTCCGGCGGCGAGAAACGCCGCGTCGCACTCGCCAGGCTGCTCCTTTCCAAGCCCGATATGCTCCTGCTCGATGAACCTACCAACCACCTCGACGCCGAATCCGTCGAATGGCTCGAACAATTCCTCCAGCGGTTTCCCGGCACGGTCGTCGCCGTCACCCATGACCGCTACTTCCTCGATAACGCGGCCGAGTGGATTCTCGAACTCGACCGGGGCTGCGGCATCCCGTGGAAAGGCAACTACTCCTCCTGGCTCGAACAGAAAGAGGCGCGGCTGGAACAGGAACAAAAACAGGTCGACGCCCACATGCGCGCGATGAAGCAGGAACTCGAATGGGTGCGCTCCAATCCCAAGGCGCGCCAAGCCAAATCCAGGGCGCGACTGGCCCGCTTCGAGGAAATGTCGAGTTTCGAGTATCAGAAGCGCAACGAGACCCAGGAAATTTTCATCCCCGTCGCCGAGCGGTTGGGGGACAAAGTGATCGAATTCAACGGCGTCACCAAAGCCTTCGGCGACAAACTGTTGATGGATAGGCTCTCCTTTACCGTGCCGCCGGGCGCGATTGTCGGCATCATCGGCCCCAACGGCGCGGGCAAATCGACCCTCTTCAAAATGCTTACAGGGCAGGAAAGACCCGATTCCGGCGAAGTCATCATCGGTCCGACCGTCAAACTGGCCTGCGTCGACCAGACGCGCGATTGTCTCGACGGCAACAAGACGGTATTTGAAGAATTGGCGGATGGCTCGGACGTGCTCACCATCGGTAAGTTCGAGATGCCAAGCCGCGCCTACATTGGCCGCTTCAACTTCAAGGGCGCGGATCAAGGCAAGCAGGTCGGCAAGCTCTCCGGCGGTGAACGCGGGCGGCTCCACCTTGCCAAGACCCTGATGGCGGGCGGTAACGTACTGTTGCTCGACGAGCCTTCCAATGACCTGGATGTGGAAACGCTCCGCGCGCTGGAAGATGCCCTATTAGAGTTTGCGGGCGTGGCGTTGGTCATCTCCCACGACCGCTGGTTCCTCGACCGCATCGCCACCCATATCCTTGCGGCGGAAGGCGATTCCCAATGGACGCTCTTCGCCGGCAACTACCAGGAATACGAGGCGGACAAGAAAAAACGCCTGGGTGAAGAAGGCGCGAAACCCAGGCGGATACGTTACAAGCCGATTGTGCGGTGATATTCATCGCTCCGGTTTTCCACGTCCTTCCGGGTAGATAGCCTGTTGACTATTGCGGTTGGACGGAAAGATTCAGCGAAACGATCTTCTATGGAATTACCTGCCTCAAATATGTCTGTCATACCCTCTGCCGACTCGGCCTGTTATCACTGCGGCTTGCCGGTTCCGCCGCAGGCGGATCATTACGTCGCCGTGGATGGCAGGCAGCGCCACATGTGTTGTGCCGGATGTGAGGCGGCGGCGCGGCTGATTGTCGATAATGGGCTGTCCGACTATTACCGCCGCCGCGATGCCATGCCCGAAAGGCGTCCCGAGGCGATACCGGAGGAACTGCGCGAACTGGGGCACTTCGATCATCCAGAATTTCAGCAAAATTTTGTGCGCCCGGTCGGTGAGCATGAACGCGAGACTTCGCTGATTCTCGAAGGCATCACCTGCGCGGCCTGCGTGTGGCTCAACGAGCGGCACATTGCCCTTCAGCCGGGGGTTTCGGCGGTGCAGGTCAATTACGCTACCCGGCGCGTCCGTGTGCGTTGGGATGAACGCAAGATCAAACTCTCCGACATTCTTGGCGCTATCCAGTCCATCGGCTATCGCGCTTACCCATATGACGCCGCGCGCGCCGAGGATGTTGCTGACCGCGAGCGGCGCGCGATGTTGTGGCGGGTGTTCGTCGCCGGGTTCGGCATGATGCAGGTGATGATGTACGCGGTTCCGGCCTATATCGCAGGCGACGGGGAAATGACATTCCGTGAGCAACTATGGTTTCGCGTGGCCAGCCTGATACTGACCCTGCCGGTAGTGTTGTATTCCGCCGCGCCGTTTTTCAGGCATGCCGTGCGTGACATCCGTTTGCGCCGCTTGGGGATGGATGTGCCGGTCGCGCTCGGCGTTGGCAGCGCCTTTTTAGCAAGCCTGTGGGCGACGCTGGCTAATGGGCCGGAAGTCTATTTCGATTCGGTGACGATGTTCGTCTTTTTCCTGTTGGGTGGACGTTATCTCGAAATGATTGCTCGGGCGCGGGCGGTGCGCGGGATCGAGGAACTGGGCAAGGTTCTGCCCGCATTCACGGAACGGTTGCCGCGCTGGCCCCTTCCCGATAGCGAGCAGGTACCCGTTTCGCAACTCGTGCCGGGGGATTGCGTACGGGTGCGCCCAGGCGGAGTCATTCCGGCCGATGGGGTCGTGATCGACGGAGTGAGTGAGGCCAATGAGGCGCTGTTGACCGGCGAAAGCCGCCCCGTATCCAAAAAGGCCGATTCTCCACTCACCGGCGGCAGCATCAATATTTCCAGCCCGCTCGTGATGCGGATCGAGCAAGTGGGGGACAGTACACGATTGGCAGCGATCCGCCGCCTGATGGAGCGGGCGGCGAGCGAAAAACCGAGGCTGGCGGCGCTCTCCGATTACTGGGCAACGATTTTCGTCGTTGTCCTGCTGACGCTGGCGACGGCGACGGGGCTCATCTGGCATTTCGTCGATCCGGTGCGGGCCCTATGGGTGTTTGTGTCCGTGCTGGTGGTGGCTTGTCCCTGCGCTCTGTCGCTGGCGACTCCCGCAGCGCTTACAGTGGCAACCGACGCGCTGGCGCGCGCTGGCGCACTGGTTACGCGCGGGCATGCCATCGAAACCCTGGCGCGGGTCAATCATTACGTATTCGACAAAACGGGTACGCTGACGACGGGACGAATGCGGCTGGAAGAAACCTTGCCCCTCGGCGCGATGGATATTGATGCCTTGTGTGTGCTTGGCTCCGCATTGGAACAGGGTTCCGAACATCCCGTAGCGGCTGCCTTACGCGACGCGGCAGCCGGAAAACCGCCGGTCGCGGTCAGCGATGTCATTGCGGTGACAGGGCATGGAATGACCGGACGGTACAGCGGCGGAGCGGTGTGGATTGGCCGTCCGGATTACATCGCTGCGCGCGCGGGGTTATCCGTGCCGGTCGAGGCCGTTGGAATGGAAGCGAAAGCGGGCACAGTGGTTGCTCTTGCCGATGAGCACGGCTGGCTGGGGCTTTTCCGCTTTGCCGATGCCCTGCGCCCGGCAGCGGCGGACTTTATCCGCCAACTCATGGCGGCGAAAATCCCGGTGACGGTTCTCTCTGGCGACACGCCGACGGCAGTCGCGGCGGTCGGCCATCAACTGGGAATCGCCGATATTTATGGAGGGATGTCTCCGCAGGATAAACAGGCATTCATTGCCCGCTTGCAAGAAAGTCCGGACAAAGTGGTGGCGATGGTTGGCGACGGCGTAAACGATGCGCCGGTACTGGCTCAGGCACATGTTTCGGTAGCGATGGGCAGCGGAACCGACCTCGCCCGCAATCAGGCCGACATCGTGCTGCTCGGCGAGAATTTCTCCGGTCTTAGTGACGGAGCCGATTTGGCCCGGAAAACCTTGTGGATCATCCGGCAAAACCTATGGTGGGCGTTCGCGTACAATCTTTCCATCGTGCCGTTGGCGATGATGGGGCGGGTGACACCCCTCATCGCGGGCGTCGGCATGGCTGGCAGTTCGCTGCTGGTGGTTCTTAACGCGCTGCGCCTGCAACGGCGCCGCCGGGAGTAAGGCGAAAATGGAAGATAGTCTTTACCTGTTGATTCCGATTTCAGTGCTGCTGGTCTTCGTCATCGGCGCGGTGTTCTGGTGGGCGTTGCGTTCCGGGCAGTTCGACGACCTCGAAGGCCCAGCGTACCGTATCTTATTTGACGACCGGGACGAACCGGTGCATGGGGAAGAAAAGGATACCGGGGCGGCGGCTGAGAGGTGACTTTAGAAGCTGTGGGGCATGTGCCGGACGCAATTTCCGTAATAGGTGGAATAGATTAGTGGGGTAGGGTGGCTCAAACAGATTGTTGGATCAGCACGGGAAACAAGCATTTGCTTTGACTTGCGTCAAAAAAATGAGAGAAAAACAGGGCATACTGAACATCGTTTAGCGAGGCGTTTGAATTCTGCTTTATGGGGTTTGGACGGTTCGGAAGTTTTGTCTCTCTGTTGGGGTTGGGGGTGCGTGTACGCGCACCCTTTTTTTCGTTTGAATACGTGTCGAGCGCAATCCCCGTCATCCATGGCGTCCCTTCCGCCAAGCGTTCGGTGCGCTTTCCCCCCTGTAGAAAGAGGGGCTGTTTGGGGGCGCCATATACCAGCATACGCCCTGTAGGAAGGGGATCTATCTGGGAATTGCGGTCGATACTGAGTTCATCTTTGTGTCCAGTTGCCATAGAATGCACTCTTCTACAACTTGATCTGTATCAAATTGTAGATTCGGACTGAAGGTATTCTTCTGCCGACGAGAACGGTGTCTCGCTGTTTTCGGTGCCGTTAGCTGTATCAAGGAAGATTTTCTCTAACCAAGAGGTGACTCATATGCAATCGCAAGCGACTTATAACTACAAAGTCGTGCGCCAGTTTGCCATCATGACGGTGGTATGGGGCATAGTGGGCATGCTTGTCGGCGTAATCGTCGCGGCACAGCTCATATGGCCCGAACTGAACGTGCTCGAATTTCTGCAATACGGTAGGTTGCGCCCGTTACACACCAACGCGGTGATTTTCGCGTTCGGTGGTTGTGCCTTGTTCGCGACGTCGTTTTACTCCGTGCAGCGAACCTGTCATACGAAGCTGTTCGCTCCTGGGCTGGCCAGTTTCGTTTTCTGGCTCTGGCAACTGATCATTGTCTGTGCCGCGCTCTCCCTTCCTCTTGGTTTCACGGTAGGCAAAGAATACGCGGAACTGGAATGGCCGATCAAAATCATGATTGCCGTGGCTTGGGTGTCCTACGCGATTGTGTTTTTCGGCACGATTGCGATTCGCAAGGTATCCCACATCTATGTGTCGAACTGGTTCTTCGGAGCCATGATTATTGCCGTGGCCCTTCTGCACATCACCAATAGCGCGGTCGTCCCGGTTTCCTTGACCACCCTGAAGTCCTACCCGGTCTACGCCGGTGTGCAGGACGCGATGGTTCAATGGTGGTATGGCCACAACGCGGTGGGTTTCTTCCTGACGGCGGGCTTCCTGGGCATGATGTACTACTTCGTGCCGAAACAGGCTGATCGTCCGGTGTACTCGTACCGTCTGTCGGTCGTGCACTTCTGGGCGCTGATCTTTACCTACATGTGGGCGGGTCCGCACCACCTGCACTACACTGCGCTGCCTGACTGGGCGCAGTCCCTGGGCATGTTGTTCTCGCTGATTCTGTTGGCTCCGTCCTGGGGTGGCATGATCAACGGTATCATGACCCTGTCGGGTGCTTGGCATAAGCTGCGTACCGATCCGATCCTGAAGTTCCTCGTGACCTCGCTGTCGTTCTACGGCATGTCGACGTTTGAAGGCCCGATGATGTCGGTGAAGAGCGTCAACGCCCTTTCGCACTACACCGACTGGACGATCGGTCACGTACACTCCGGCGCGCTGGGTTGGGTAGCGATGGTCTCGATCGGCTCTCTGTACTATCTGCTGCCGCGCCTCTACGGCAAGACCGAGATGTACAGCACCAAGCTCATCAACACCCACTTCTGGGTTGCGACCATCGGCATCGTGCTCTACGTCGCCTCGATGTGGATTTCCGGTGTGTTTGAAGGCTTGATGTGGCGGTCGACCCATACGGACGGTACGCTGATGTACAGCTTCATCGAGAGCGTCAAGATGAAGTATCCCTACTATATGATCCGCCTTCTTGGCGGTGTGCTCTTCCTCGTTGGCATGCTGATCATGTTCTACAACATGATCAAGACCATCGCCGGTGAAAAAGCCTATAACGCGCCGGTGGTGGCTCCTGCCGCCGCTCACGCTTAAGCGGAGAAACAAACATGGCTCAATCAAAACATGAAGCGATCGAGCGCAGCGTATTCTTGCTGATCGTCCTCACGTTGCTGACTGTCAGTGTGGGGGGGCTCGTGCAGATCGTGCCGCTGTTCTTCCAGACTTCGACGACGACGGCGGTCGGCGACCAGGGGCAGCCGATTGACGTGAAGCCCTACGATGCGCTTAGTGTGGCTGGCCGCTACGTCTACATCCGGGAAGGCTGCTATCTCTGCCACTCGCAGCAGATTCGCCCGTTCCGGGCCGAGACAGAGCGCTACGGCCACTTCTCCGTCGCGGGCGAATTCATCTACGACCATCCCTTCCAATGGGGTTCCAAGCGTACCGGGCCGGATTTGGCGCGTATCGGCGGCCGTCGGGATGATGGATGGCATCGTAAGCACATGCTCAACCCGCGCGATGTCGTGCCCGAGTCGATCATGCCTGCGTACCCGTGGCTCGACCGTCCGATCAGCATCAATGTCGGAGATCACATGAAGGCGTTGCGCGTGGTTGGCTTGCCTTACACTGATGATCAAATTGCCAATGCAGCAACGGCGGTTTCCGGCAAGACCGAGCTTGATGCCTTGATTGCCTACCTCCAGGGGCTGGGCTTGGCATTTCCGAGCAACGCGCCGAAGTAAGGCTAACGCGCAGTAGAAGTGGAGGTTGCGCCGCGATGGATATCTCGACCTTAAGAATCATTGTCATGGTGATGACTGTGCTGTGTTTTGGCTGCCTTTGTTACTGGGCATTCAGCAAGCACACCAAGGCGAGGTTTGACGAAGCGGCGCAACTGCCTCTGACTGATGATGATCTACCGGCGAGTCCGGTTGACAGGAAGGAATGACAAATGGCTGACTTTAGCAGCGGTTTTTGGGACTTGTACGTAGCAGGTTTTACTGCGTTCGGTCTGTTGCTCTGCCTCGTCCTGATGTTTGCGAACAGGGGGACGCAGAGTTCGGGGGCTCCTCAGATGAAGGGGCATGTGTGGGACGAAACCCTCAAGGAATACAACAATCCCTTGCCTCGGTGGTGGTTTTACCTGTTTCTGGGGACGGTTGTTTTCTCGGTCGCTTATCTCGTGATTTATCCAGGGTTTGGCAGCATGAACAGCACCCCTGGAAAAGACAAGGGTTTGCGCGTGGAGCATGCCAAGGAAGTGAAGGATGCTCAGACCCTCGACAAGTATCTGAGCGTGAACTTGGCAACTCTGGCGACTGACAAGAATGCAATGGCGACGGGCCAGCGCCTGTTCGTGACCTATTGCGCGCAGTGTCATGGCTCCTCAGGCAAGGGTTCCAAGGGTTACCCGGATCTGACCGACAATGATTGGCTGTATGGGGGCGACCCGGAAACCATCAAGACTTCCATTGAGGGAGGGCGTTCCGGGATGATGGCGCCCTTCGGCACTGGTGAGCCGCTCAACAGCGATCAGGTCAAGGATCTGGCCAACTATGTGCGTTCTCTCTCTGGCCTGAGCGCGGATAGTGCCCGCGCGGCACAGGGCAAGGAAGTCTTCGCGGCTCGATGCGTGACTTGCCATGGTCAGGATGGAAAAGGTGCGCTTGCAATGGGAGCTGGTGCCTTGGGCGCGCCCGACCTGACCGACAAAGTCTGGCTGTTTGGTGATTCTGAAGAAACCATTATCGAAGGTATCACCAAAGGCCGTAACGCTGGTCCGGGTAGCTTGGCAAACGAGATGCCGGCCTGGAAGGATTTCCTTGGCGATGCCAAGGTGCACGTTCTGGCCGCATATGTGTATAGTCTGAGCAAGTAGGCAGGTACTACAGTGAAAGGCACCCTGTGAAAAATGTTCACGGGGTGCTTTTTGCGTGTTGGTTGGCTATTTGATGTTGTTAACTGTTTGAATTAACTTGGGGAGGTTTTTCTCATGAGCGATGATGGTCTTAATGCTCCCTCTCCGGGGGACTCTGCTCCGAATCCGGGGGCTCCTTCTTCCGCTGTGAAAGGAATGGAGCAGGGCGAGGGTTTGTACGCAGCCCACAAAAAAGTCTATGTGCGTTCGACCAGCGGCATATTCACAAAGTGGCGCTGGATACTGGTATGGCTGACCCAGGTTATTTTTTTCGGACTGCCCTGGCTGACGTGGAATGGCCGTCAGGCCGTGCTGCTGCATCTGGTTGAGCGCAAGTTCTATATATTCGGCTGGGTATTTTGGCCGCAGGATATTCTTTTTCTGTCCGTATTGCTGATTATTTCAGCGTATTCGTTATTCTTCTTTACTGCGGTTGCGGGGCGCTTGTGGTGTGGTTATGCCTGTCCGCAAACCGTTTATACAGAGATATTCCAGTGGATCGAAGAAAAAATCGAAGGTAATCATATCGCGCGGGCGAAGCTCGACAAGGCGTCGATGAGCGGGCGCAAGCTCGCTATCAAATCAGCCAAGTTCGCGATTTGGGCTGTATTTGCGCTCTGGACGGGCTTTACGTTCGTCGCCTATTTTTCGCCTGTGAAAGAGTTGTTGGCATCGGTTCCGACTTTCGGGTTCGGGTCTTGGGAAAGGTTCTGGATACTCTTCTACGGTACTTTTACTTTTGTGTTTGCGGGCTTCTTGCGCGAGCAGGTGTGCAAGTACATGTGTCCATATGCGCGTTTCCAGTCGGTCATGTTCGATCAGGATACGCTGATAGTGACTTACGACGAGGCACGCGGCGAGCCGCGTAGTGTAAGGCGCAAGGGAGAAGATCCGGCAAGCCGGGGTGATTGCATCGATTGCGGGATTTGCATCCAGGTGTGCCCGACCGGTGTCGATATCCGTAACGGTTTGCAGTATGAATGTATCGGTTGCGGGGTCTGTATTGATGCCTGCGACTTGATTATGGACAAGATCAGCTTGCCGCGTGGTCTGGTGCGTTACACGACCGAGAATGCGCTCAAGCGAGGCTGGAAGTCCTCGGAAATCACCCGTCATGTGTTGCGGCCACGTACCCTGATTTATGGGACGATATTGCTCGGTATCATTTCGGCCTTCATATGGGGCCTGATCACACGGATACCGTTACGGGTCGATGTCGTTCGCGATCCTTCCCTCGGGCGGGTGATAGGTGAGATGGTTGAAAATGATTACACGCTGAAGATCATGAACATGACCGAGGCAAGCCGGTCTTTCATCGTCAGCGTGGATGGCCTGGAAGGAATACGCCTGGTTGGTAACAAGAAGATCACAAGCGACAATCAGGTTACGGCCGATCCGGCGGAAAATCTGGAAGTGATTGTGCAGGTGCAGATACCCAGGGAGTCTGGCAAGCCTGGCACGAACCGGTTTTACCTCGAGGTCGTCTCCACGGACGACCCCAGCGTGAGGCGGCGGGAAAAGGCCGTTCTCCTGTATCCCAACTGAAATGTGAAAAAGTAAATGACAACGAATTCTCAAACGCTCGACAATCAGCCTTGGTATAAGTGCGGCTGGCCGTGGTTCCTGTTCGGGTTGCCTGCGATTTCCGTGATAGTCGGCATTTCCTTGTATGTTGCCGCCAATTATTTTCATGTCGATAGCATCGTTTATGGCGACTATGCCAAGGATGGGAAAGCGGTCGAATTGCGCGACGAAAAGTTTGCACATGCCCGGAGTTTGGGATTGTCGGCACACGCGACGGTGCGCGACGGTGAAATCAGCATCAAAATGTCCGCCGCGCAGGAAAAGGATTTGCCTACGGCGCTTTATTTGACCATCGTTCATCCCACTCAGGATCGGTTCGATCAGCGGATGTTGTTGCAAAGGGAGCAGGATGGCGTGTATTCAGGTGCGATGTCCAAGCCTTTGGATGAGGGTCGTTGGGTGTTTCAGTTGGGGGATGAGACCCAGACATGGAGCATGACAGGGATTGCCAGTATTCCGGCGGAGACGGAGGTATCAATCGAACCGTTTCAAGCCGGGTTGTAGTATCGATCAGGCCGTATCAATCAGGCCATCCGATTCATAGATTCTCAAAGGAGGTGTTTTTACCATGGGACTTTTTCTGGATTTGTTCACAAGCCTGATTGGGCTGCTCAGTCTGTTTACCATTGTTTTCGTTATTGTCATGGGCTTTTTCTTCATGCGGTATTTTTCAAACCGCATGGAAGAAGACCAGCGCAACGCAGACAAGCAGCAACGTGAGCGGGTTGCTAAGGCTTGATTTGATGCGCTAAGTAAGGCAAATGGCCCGATTGATCGGGCCATTTGCTTTTGTGCGTGACCATTCTGGCGCTTCGCGCCACTGCACCACCCCGGCGCTACGCGCCACCCCTCCTCGGAGGGGAATAAACCCCGCACTAAATTCCCCTCCTTGGAGGGGTGCCCCGAAGGGGTGGGGTGGTCGCGTGACTCAAATTCAGCGGTAGACGAGTACCGGCGTTTTGCTGTGGGTCAGCACCCTTTGCGTTTC
>WRIU01000002.1 GCA_009782565.1 Betaproteobacteria bacterium | reverse complement strand
ACAATGTGTCGATCACGGTGAAGCTGATCTGCCCGATCGCGATGGAGGAGGGCTTGCGCTTCGCCATCCGCGAGGGGGGCCGAACGGTCGGCGCCGGGGTCGTCGCTAAGGTTATCGAGTAACCGCCCGCTGATTGGTCGATTTGGGAGCGCGCCCGCGAGGGTGCGCTTTGTAGTCTCTGTCGCAGGGGTATAGCTCAACTGGCAGAGCGTCGGTCTCCAAAACCGAAGGTTGGGGGTTCGATTCCCTCTGCCCCTGCCAACTTATCCGGAAATCTTTGCCTCGATGGCCGACAAATTAAAATTCGGGCTGGCGGTTGTTTTGATCATTGCCGGCGTGACTGGTTTTTACGTGTTGAGCGGGCAACCGCAGGTGCTGCGCGTACTCAGTGTCATGGCCGGTCTGGCCGCTGGCGGCGTGGTGGCGTGGTTTACCGAACCAGGGAAGCGTTTTGCCGTATTCGTCAAGGATGCGGTCATTGAAACCAGGAAAGTAGTTTGGCCTACGCGCAAGGAAACGATGCAGATGACGGGCATCGTGTTCGTGTTCGTCGTGATCATGGCGATTTTCCTCTGGTTGACCGACAAGAGCCTGGAGTGGGTGGTGTACGACCTCATCCTAGGGTGGAAAAAGTAATCATGATAAAACGCTGGTATGTCGTTCACGTTTACTCTGGGTTCGAGAAATCCGTGCGCCGTTCGCTGATTGAGCGGATCACGCGCACCGGGATGGAAGAGTTCTTCGGGCAGATACTGGTTCCGGTGGAAGAAGTAGTCGAGATGAAGGGCGGCCAGAAAAACGTCTCCGAGCGTAAATTTTTTCCGGGTTACGTGCTCATCGAGATGGAAATGAACGATGAGTCCTGGTATTTGGTGAAATCCACGTCCAAAGTAACGGGCTTTGTCGGCGGCACAGCGAACAAGCCGATGCCCATCCCGCAGAAGGATGTCGACAAGATACTGCTGCAAATGCAGGAGGGTGTGGAGAAGCCGCGTCCCAAGGTGCTGTTCGAGAATGGCGAAGTCGTGCGGATCAAGGAAGGCGCGTTTACCGATTTTCATGGCGCGGTCGAACAGGTCAATTACGAGAAAAGCAAACTGCGGGTGTCCGTGACCATTTTTGGTCGGGCGACCCCGGTGGAACTGGATTTTGCTCAGGTCGAAAAGTCCTGAGCATGGAACGACAGGCAAAAATGCCTGTCAAAAACCGCTCCGTACCCGACGGGGCGGCGGTTGTAACGAGGAGCGCAGGGCAACCTGTGCGTTAGCACTCATCTAGGAGAAAAGCCGTCATGGCGAAGAAGATTATTGGTTATATCAAATTGCAGGTTCCGGCCGGCAAGGCCAACCCAAGCCCCCCTATAGGCCCGGCGCTCGGCCAGCGTGGCCTGAACATCATGGAATTCTGCAAGGCGTTCAACGCCAAGACCCAGAGCATGGAACTAGGGCTGCCGATTCCCGTGGTGATTACCGCGTTCGCGGACAAGAGCTTCACCTTCGTGATGAAAACGCCGCCCGCGACGGTTCTCATCAAGAAGGCCGCGAAAATTGACAAGGGTTCGCCCAGGCCCCATACCGACAAGGTGGGCAAGATCACCCGCGCCCAGGCAGAGGAAATTGCAAAAGCCAAGCAGCCCGATCTCACAGCGGCTGATATGGACGCGGCAGTGCGTACCATCGCTGGCTCCGCCCGCAGCATGGGCATCACTGTGGAGGGGCTGTGATCATGGCGAAACTTTCCAAACGTATACAGGCGCAGCGCGCGAAAGTCGACCACAGCAAAACCTACCCGGTGGCTGACGCGCTGGTGCTGGTCAAGGAATGCGCGACGGCGAAATTCGATGAATCCATCGATGTCGCGGTCAATCTCGGTGTCGACGCGCGCAAGTCCGATCAGGTGGTGCGCGGTTCCGTCGTGCTGCCGGCAGGCACGGGCAAGACGGTCAGGGTGGCCGTATTCGCCCAGGGCGAAAAGGCCGATGCCGCCCGCGCGGCGGGCGCGGACATCGTCGGGTTCGAGGAACTCGCCGCTGAGGTAAAAGGCGGCAAGATCGACTTCGACCGGGTAATCGCCACGCCGGACGCGATGCGCGTCGTCGGCCAGCTTGGTCAGGTTCTCGGACCGCGCGGCCTGATGCCGAACCCCAAGGTCGGCACTGTGACGGCGGATGTCGCTACCGCAGTAAAGAATGCCAAGGCCGGCCAGGTTCAGTACCGCACCGACAAGACGGGGCTGGTGCATGCCACGATTGGCCGCGCCTCGTTCGGCGTCGATGCGTTGGAACAAAATCTCAGGGCTTTCATCGACGCGCTGGTCAAGGCTCGCCCGGCTGCGGCCAAGGGCGTTTACCTGCGCCGCGTCGCGCTCTCCAGCACGATGGGCGTGGGCGTGAGGGTCGATACCGCCGGTGTGGCGAGTTGAGGAAACAAAGGACTTTGGGCCGTCCGGCGCTGGTATTGGCCGGGCGGATCGTCAAAGACCGTAGGTACGGCTGTTTGTTTGATCGGACAAGCCGTTTAATCGTGAAGTTTGCGGCCTACGCAGACGGTGAACCCAGAACAGGATTCAGGCTATTTGGCTGTGCTCCTGATCCAGGTCGCCGTGGGGGCGGAGAGCGTCAAAGTTCTCCGTGTGTGGACTTCGATAGGAGGAAAGACCCGTGGGTCTCGATCTTGAAAACAAGAAAGCCGTAGTGGCTGAGGTGTCGGCACAGGTGGCCAATGCCCAGACGATCGCGGTGGCCGAGTATCGCGGCATCGCGGTGGGCGATCTCACCGTGTTGCGCGCCAAGGCCCGCGCGTCTGGCGTATACCTGCGTGTGCTCAAGAACACCCTGGTTCGCCGCGCGCTGGCCGATACCCCGTTTGCCGATCTGGCTGCCCAACTGACCGGGCCGCTGATCTATGGCATTTCGGAGGATCCGGTGGCGGCAGCCAAGGTGCTCAACGACTTTGCCAAGGGCAACGACAAACTGGTGATGCGCGCAGGCGCATACGCCGGCAAGGTGCTCGACAAGGCAGGCGTCCAGGCGCTGGCCTCGATTCCGGGGCGCGAAGAACTGCTTGCAAGGCTCTTGGGCGTCATGCAGGCGCCGGTTTCCGGTTTTGCCGTGGTGCTTGCCGCGCTGGCCAAACAGCGCGAAGAAGCGGGCGCGGCAGCCTGAACATCCTTTATGGTTTTCCAAACACATTCGATTGTGGAGTGATTTGAAATGGCAATCAGCAAAGAAGACATCCTCGAAGCCGTTGGCTCGATGACGGTCATGGAACTGAACGACTTGGTCAAGGCGTTTGAAGAAAAATTTGGCGTTTCCGCTGCGGCGATGGCTGTGGCCGGGCCGGGCGCGGGCGGCGGCGCTGCGCCTGAGGTCGAGGAAAAGACTGAATTCGACGTGATTCTCGCCGGTATCGGCGAAAAGAAAGTCGAGGTCATCAAGGTCGTGCGCGCAGCCACGGGCCTGGGCCTGAAGGAAGCCAAGGACCTCGTCGACAGCGCGCCGAAGACGGTGAAAGAGGCTCTGCCCAAGGCCGAAGCCGAGGCGTTGAAGAAGCAACTCGAAGAAGCGGGCGCCAAGGTCGAGATCAAGTAATTCCCGCCTTTGGACGGGGCTGGCGCTCATTGCGGGCACCAGCCCTTTCGTGCCTTGCCGAAGGCGCGCTGAAGCCGGAACAAGGCAGCATTGTTTTCCTGACGTAACACCTCTAGCCCGGAGTATCCATGGCGTATTCCTACACTGAGAAAAAGCGTATCCGCAAGAGCTTCGCCAAGCGCGCGGCCGTGCCTGATGCGCCTTTCCTGCTCGCCACCCAGATTGATTCTTTCGCTGACTTCCTTCAGGCAGAAACGCTGCCGGGAGAGCGTGAGAATCGCGGCTTGCAGGCCGCCTTCACGTCGATCTTCCCGATTTCCAGCCATAGCGGAAACGCACGGCTCGAATTCGTGGAATACATGTTGGGCGAACCCGTATTCGACGTGAAAGAATGTCAGCAGCGCGGTCTGACTTACGCTTCACCGTTGCGGGCGCGTGTGCGCCTGCTCATCATGGATCGGGAAGCATCCAAAGAGACCGTCAAGGAAGTCAAGGAACAGGAAGTGTACATGGGCGAAATCCCGCTCATGACCGAAACTGGCTCCTTTGTCATCAACGGAACCGAGCGCGTCATCGTTTCGCAGTTGCACCGTTCGCCGGGCGTGTTCTTCGAGCATGACCGGGGCAAGACCCATTCTTCGGGCAAACTGCTGTTTTCCGCGCGGATCATCCCGTATCGCGGCTCCTGGCTCGATCTGGAGTTCGATCCGAAAGACTTCCTCTATTTCCGCGTCGACCGTCGCCGCAAGATGCCGGTTACGATCCTTCTGCGCGCCATTGGCATGACGCCGGAAGAGATTCTCTACACTTTCCACGATTTCGACGAATTTCATCTGGCTTCCGGGAACGTGAGTTTTGACCTCGTACCGGAGCGCCTGCGCGGCGAAGTGGCGCGTTTCGACATCACTGCGTCCGACGGAACGCTGATCGTCGCAAAGGACAAGCGCATCACTGCCCGCCATATCCGCGAACTCGACCGGGCGGGCGTCACTGGCATGACCGTGCCGGACGATTTCGTCCTGGGCCACATCATCGCCCGCGACATTCCGGACCCCCTGACCGGCGAATTGCTGGCTCGCGCCAATGACGAAGTGACCGAGGAAATCCTGGCTCGTCTTCGCGCCAGCGGGGTCGACAAACTCACGACCCTGTACATCAATGACCTCGATCGTGGCGCGTACATCTCGCAGACCTTGCGGGTTGACGAGACCATCGACGAATGGACGGCGAAGGTTGCCATCTACCGCATGATGCGCCCCGGCGAGCCGCCGACTGAAGAAGCCGTCGAAGGGCTTTTCTACGGCCTGTTCTATTCCGAGGAGCGTTATGACCTGTCGACGGTCGGGCGGATGAAGTTCAACCGCCGTGCCTATCCGGGCATCACCGACGAAAAAGCGCCGGAATGGCTCAAGCGTTTTTACGCCCAGGTCGGGCCGCGCGATGAGGAAGGCTCTGGCGTACTCTCGAAGGAAGACATCCTGGCCGTCATCGGTGTGCTGATCGAACTGCGAAACAGCCGTGGCGATGTCGACGACATCGACCACCTCGGCAACCGCCGCGTACGCTCGGTTGGCGAACTGGCCGAGAACCAGTTCCGCGCCGGACTCATCCGGGTCGAGCGCGCGGTCAAGGAACGTCTCTCGCAGGCCGAATCCGACAACCTGATGCCGCACGACCTCATCAACGCCAAGCCGATTTCGGCGGCGATCAAGGAGTTTTTCGGCTCCAGCCAGTTGTCGCAGTTCATGGATCAGACCAACCCGCTCTCCGAGATCACCCACAAGCGCCGTGTTTCCGCGCTGGGGCCAGGGGGCCTGACCCGCGAGCGCGCCGGCTTTGAAGTGCGCGACGTGCATCCGACCCACTATGGGCGGCTCTGCCCGATCGAAACCCCGGAAGGCCCGAACATCGGCCTCATCAACTCACTGGCCGTCTACGCGCGCGCCAACCGTCACGGCTTCCTGGAGACGCCGTACCGCAAGGTGATCGACAGTAAGGTGACTGACGAGATCGAGTTCCTTTCCGCAATCGAGGAAGGGCAATTTGCGATTGCCCAGGCCAATGCCACGCTCGACGAGGAAGGCCGCCTGTGCGACACCTTCGTGACTTGCCGCGAGAAGGGGGAAACCATCCTCGCCGAGCCTTCGCGCATCGACTACATGGACGTGGCTCCCGGACAAGTCGTTTCGGTGGCGGCCTCGCTCATTCCCTTCCTTGAGCATGACGACGCCAACCGCGCGTTGATGGGCGCGAACATGCAGCGTCAGGCCGTACCGTGCCTGCGCCCTGAAAAACCGCTGGTCGGAACCGGCATCGAGCGCACTGTGGCGCTCGATTCGGGCACGGTGGTCAGGGCGCAACGCGGCGGCGTGGTGGACTACGTCGACGCCCAGCGTATCGTGGTGCGTGTCAACGACGACGAAGCCGAAGCGGGCAAGGTCGGCGTCGACATCTACAACCTCATCAAGTACACCCGTTCCAACCAGAACACCAACATCAACCAGCGCCCGGTGGTCAGGGTGGGGGACGCGATTGCCAAGGGCGATGTCATCGCCGACGGCGCATCTACCGACCTCGGTGAACTGGCGCTCGGCCAGAACATGCTGGTTGCGTTCATGCCGTGGAACGGCTACAACTTCGAGGACTCGATCCTGGTTTCGGAACGTGTGGTGGCCGAAGACCGCTACACCTCGATCCACGTCGAAGAACTCTCGGTCGTGGCGCGCGACACCAAGCTCGGGCCGGAAGAGATCACCCGCGACATTGCTTCCTTGGGTGAGGCGCAACTCTCCCGCCTGGACGAAGCTGGCATCGTGTACATCGGCGCGGAAGTCGAAGCGGGCGATGTGCTCGTCGGCAAGGTTACGCCCAAGGGCGAGACGCAACTGACCCCGGAAGAAAAATTGCTGCGGGCGATTTTCGGCGAAAAAGCCTCCGACGTGAAAGACACTTCGTTGCGCGTGCCTTCCGGCATGACCGGAACCGTGATCGACGTGCAAGTTTTCACCCGCGAGGGCATCGAGCGCGACAAGCGCGCGCAGGCGATCATCGACGAGCAGTTGCGCGGCTTCAAGGCCGACCTGGCCGACCAGATGCGGATTGTTGAGCGCGATGCTTTTGCGCGCCTGCGCCGCCAGATCGTCGGCCAGAAAGTCAACGGCGGCCCGAACAAGCTTGCCAAAGGCAAGGCCGTGACCGAAGAATACCTCGATGAACTCGCGCCTTTCGACTGGTTCGACATCCGCATGGCGGACGAAGAACTCGCCGCCCAACTCGAAGCCGTGCGCGAGGGGCTGGAAAGAACCCGCGCCGATTTCGACCAGGCATTCGAGATCAAGAGGAAGAAACTCACCCAGGGCGACGAACTGCCGCCGGGCGTACAGAAGATGGTCAAGGTCTACCTTGCCGTGAAACGCCGTCTGCAACCGGGTGACAAGGTGGCGGGCCGCCACGGCAACAAGGGCGTTATTTCCAAGATCGTCCCGATCGAGGATATGCCCTACATGGCCGACGGCACGCCGATGGACATCGTGCTTAACCCGCTCGGCGTCCCGTCGCGGATGAATATCGGCCAGATTCTCGAAACCCACCTCGGCTGGGCCGCATGCGGCCTGGGCGCGAAGATCGACGAAATGCTGCGAAAGCAGGCATCGGTTCGGGAACTGCGTGGTTTCCTCGACCAGATTTACAACGGCAGCGGGCATCCTGAGAAACTCGACTCGTTCGATGACGACGCAATTGTCGAGCTTGCGGGCAACCTCAAGAAAGGCGTACCGTTTGCCACCCCGGTATTCGACGGCGCGAACGAGGACGAGATCGGGAAGATGCTCGAACTGGCCGGTTTGATGGACGAGGACGGGCTACCGCAATACCAGGTGCAGCTTTTCGATGGCTGCACGGGCGAGCCCTTCGAGCGCAAGGTCACGGTGGGCTACAAGCACGTCATGAAGCTCCACCACCTCGTCGACGACAAGATGCACGCACGCTCGACCGGCCCGTATTCGCTCGTCACCCAGCAGCCCCTGGGCGGCAAGGCGCAATTCGGCGGCCAGCGTTTCGGTGAAATGGAAGTCTGGGCGCTCGAAGCCTACGGCGCTTCCTACACCTTGCAGGAAATGCTCACGGTCAAATCGGACGACGTCAATGGCCGTACCAAGGTGTACGAAAACATCGTCAAGGGCGAACACAAGATCGACTCGGGCATGCCCGAATCCTTCAATGTGCTGGTAAAAGAAATCCGTTCGCTTGCGATAGACATCGACCTGGATCGCAACTAATCGACGACATCGCGCAACGCGTCTCCTAGGATGGAGTGAATACATGAAGAGCCTGCTTGCTGACCTGTTCAAGCAAACCCTCCCCAACGAGGAGGAATTTGAAGCCATTACCATCGGTTTGGCTTCGCCCGACAAAATCCGCTCGTGGTCATACGGCGAAGTGAAAAAGCCCGAGACCATCAACTACCGTACCTTCAAGCCCGAACGGGATGGCCTCTTTTGCGCCAAGATTTTCGGCTCCGTCAAGGACTACGAGTGCTTGTGCGGCAAATACAAACGCCTCAAGCACCGTGGCGTGATCTGCGAAAAGTGCGGTGTCGAAGTCACCCAGTCCAAAGTGCGCCGCGAGCGCATGGGGCACATCGAACTCGCCAGCCCGGTCGCCCATATCTGGTTCCTGAAGTCCCTGCCGAGCCGTCTTGGCATGGTGCTGGACATGACCCTGCGCGACATTGAAAGGGTGCTGTATTTTGAAGCCTACGTCGTCGTCGAGCCGGGCATGACCAAGCTCGCGCGCGGGCAGTTGCTCGTCGAAGACGACTACCTCGCCAAAGTCGAGGAGTACGGCGACGAATTCGACGCGACGATGGGCGCGGAAGGCATCCGCGAACTGCTGCGTACGCTCGACATCAATCTCGAAATCGAAAAATTGCGTGTCGAACTGGATACCACCGGTTCCGAAGCCAAGATCAAGAAATTTTCCAAGCGGCTGAAAGTGCTCGAAGCCTTCCAGCAATCCGGGATCAAGCCGGAGTGGATGATTCTCGAAGTGCTGCCTGTGCTGCCGCCCGACCTGCGTCCGCTGGTTCCGCTCGATGGCGGGCGTTTCGCTACGTCCGACCTGAACGACCTCTATCGCCGGGTCATCAACCGCAACAACCGGCTGCGCCGCCTGCTGGAACTGAAAGCGCCCGACATCATCGTGCGTAACGAAAAACGCATGCTTCAGGAGTCGGTCGACTCGCTGCTCGACAATGGGCGGCGCGGCAAGGCGATGACCGGAGCCAACAAGCGCCCGCTCAAATCGCTTGCCGACATGATCAAAGGCAAGGGGGGGCGCTTCAGGCAAAACCTGCTCGGCAAACGCGTCGACTACTCTGGCCGTTCCGTGATTACCGTCGGCCCGCAACTGAAGCTCTTCCAGTGCGGCTTGCCCAAACTGATGGCGCTCGAACTCTTCAAACCTTTCATCTTCAACAAACTTGAACTGATGGGGTTGGCGACCACCATCAAACAGGCCAAGAAGATGGTGGAGATGCAGGAACCCATCGTATGGGACATCCTCGAAGATGTCATCCGCGAGCACCCGGTGCTGCTCAACCGCGCCCCGACCCTGCACCGTCTGGGCATCCAGGCGTTCGAGCCGGTTCTGATCGAAGGCAAGGCCATCCAGTTGCACCCGCTCGTCTGCGTGGCATTCAACGCCGACTTCGACGGCGACCAGATGGCCGTCCACGTCCCGCTGTCGCTTGAGGCGCAAATGGAAGCCCGCACCCTGATGCTGGCCTCCAACAACGTGCTCTCCCCTGCCAACGGCGAACCGATCATCGTCCCCTCCCAGGACATCGTGCTTGGCCTCTACTACGCTACCCGCGCCGCAGTCAATGCGCCGGGCGAAGGCATGCTGTTTACCGACGTGGGCGAAGTCAAGCGCGCTTACGAATCGGGGCAGGTTTCCCTGCATGCCAAAATCACCGCGCGGATCAAGGAAGTCGACCTTGGGCCGGACGGCGAGCGCATTGAAAAGGTCGTGCGGGCCGACACTACAGTCGGGCGCGCCATTCTTTCCGAGATACTGCCTGCCGGGCTGCCGTTCAGCGTGATCGACAAGCCGTTGAAGAAAAAGGAAATTTCCAAGCTCATCAATGCCTCGTTCCGCCGTTGCGGCCTCAAAGCCACGGTGATTTTCGCCGACAGGCTGATGCAGTTCGGCTACCGTCTCGCCACCCGGGGCGGTATTTCGATTGCGGTCAAGGACATGCTGGTTCCGATGAAGAAGAAGGAACTCATCAGTGCCGCCGAAACCGAAGTGGGCGAAATCGAGCGTCAGTACGCCAATGGTCTCGTGACCCAGGGCGAGCGCTACAACAAGGTTGTGGATATCTGGGGCCGCTGCGGCGACCAGGTCGCCAGGGCCATGATGGAGCAGCTTGGCCAGGAAGATGTCATCGACCGCGAAGGCAACAATGTCAAGCAGGAAGCCTTCAACTCCATTTACATGATGGCCGACTCGGGCGCGCGCGGTTCCGCCGCCCAGATTCGCCAGCTTGCCGGGATGCGCGGCCTGATGGCCAAACCGGACGGCTCCATCATCGAGACGCCGATCACCACCAACTTCCGCGAAGGGCTGAACGTCCTCCAGTACTTCATCTCCACCCACGGCGCGCGTAAGGGTTTGGCCGATACCGCGCTGAAAACCGCAAACTCCGGCTACCTCACCCGTCGTCTGGTCGACGTGACTCAGGATTTGGTGGTCATCGAAGATGACTGCGGAACCCGCAACGGCTTCAGCATGAAAGCGCTGACCGAAGGCGGCGAAGTCGTCGAACCGTTGCGCGACCGTATCCTTGGCCGCGTCTGCGCCGAGGACATCATCAATCCTGAAACCCGCGAAACCGTGATCGAATCCAGCTCCCTGCTGGACGAAGACGCGGTCGACCTCATCGACCAGCTTGGGGTCGACGAAGTCAAGGTACGCACCCCCCTCACCTGTGAAACCCGTTATGGCCTGTGCGCCAAATGCTACGGGCGCGACCTTGGGCGCGGTCACATGGTCAACTCCGGCGAAGCGGTCGGCGTTATCGCAGCACAGTCGATCGGCGAGCCCGGCACACAGCTCACCATGAGAACGTTCCACGTTGGTGGCGCGGCATCACGGGCGGCGGCGGCCACCGGGGTTGAAGCCAAGGCCGAAGGCATCATCCGTTTCGCGGGCAACATGCGCTACGTTTCCAACGCCAAGGGCGAAAAAGTCGTCATCGCCCGTTCGGCGGAAGTGTCGGTAGCCGACCGGCACGGACGCGAGCGCGAACGCCACAAGATTCCCTATGGCGCGACTTTGCTTGTCGACGATGCCGCCGAAATCAAGGCCGGTTCCAAGCTGGCGAACTGGGACCCGCATACCCGACCCATCATCACTGAATACTCGGGTACGGTGAAATTCGAGCATGTCGAAGAAGGCGTGACCGTCGCCAAACAGGTCGACGAAATCACCGGCCTGTCGACGCTGGTAGTGATCGATTCCCCGCGCCGTTCCTCCACCTCGGCGAGCAAGGGCGCACGCCCGCAGGTCAAGCTGCTCGACGACAAGGGCGGCGAAGTGAAAATCGCGGGCAGCGACCACGTCGTCACCATCACCTTCCAGCCGGGCGCGCTCATTACCGTGCAGGATGGTCAGGCCGTCAGTATCGGCGACGTGCTCGCCCGTATTCCGCAGGAATCGGCCAAGACGCGCGACATTACCGGCGGCTTGCCTCGCGTGGCGGAACTGTTTGAAGCCCGTGCGCCCAAGGATGCCGGCATGCTGGCCGAATACACGGGAACCGTCTCTTTCGGCAAGGACACCAAGGGCAAGCAACGCCTCGTCATCACCGAGCCGGACGGCGCTTCGCACGAATTCCTGATCTCGAAGGATAAGCACCTGATGGTGCATGAGGGGCAGGTCGTCAACAAAGGCGAAATGATCGTCGACGGCCCAGCCGACCCGCACGACATCCTGCGCCTGCAAGGCGTCACCGAACTGGCGCGTTACATCATCGACGAAGTGCAGGATGTGTATCGTCTGCAAGGCGTGAGGATCAACGACAAGCACATCGAAGTGATCGTGCGCCAGATGCTGCGCCGGGTCGTCATTACCGATCCGTGCGACTCCCGGTTCATCCGCGAGGAGCAGGTCGAGCGTTCCGAAGTCCTGGACGAAAACGACCGTCTCGAAGCCGAGGGCAAGCTGTCTGCGCGCTACGAAAATCTCCTGCTCGGCATCACCAAGGCGTCGCTGTCGACTGATTCCTTCATCTCGGCAGCCTCCTTCCAGGAGACCACCCGCGTACTGACCGAAGCTGCGATCATGGGCAAGCGCGACGAACTGCGCGGCCTGAAGGAAAACGTCATCGTGGGTCGCCTCATTCCGGCGGGCACGGGCCTCGCGTACCACCGCAGCCGGAAAACGCAAACCACTGCGGAAGACCAAGGTGCCGCGTCGCACATCTGGGCTCCGATTCCGGAGGAGGAAGTGTTCGTCGGTGGCGAGGAAGAGGCCTCACCGCAGCAGGAAAGTTTGTGATGCGGTAAGGCAACGAGGCGGCATGTCTCCGATCCGCAATCCCTGCGGAACGGTTTCATTGCCGCCACGGTGCCTGAACACAGACCGAGCTTCAGTCCCCAGCCGGAAGGCTGGAAACTTTGTACGCCCCAATGCCCTTCCCCGACAAGCGGAAGGGCATTTTCATTTGCTTGAAAAATGTACGGGCTATAACGCTCTCATTCTTTTGCACACATTTCCACGAATTCACGCGGAAACATGGTCTTTTGCATAGTTTCCTCAACCGACAAGCCGGAGCGCAGGAAGCGCTTTACCACCACCGTCATGCTTTCACCCACCTCAATGACATGCCCGTCCGGATCGTAGAAACGGATAGACCGTTGCCCCCAGGCGTATTCCTTGAGCGGTGTCAGCACTTTTATGTCCGGAAATTTCCGGAAGTGCGCCATGAAGGCGTCGATGTCGCCATCTTCAAAACCAAGCTGGCAGACATTATTGCCGTAGTTGAACGGAACTGACTTGCTGTCAAGAAATTCTATCCATTGCCCTTCGGTCAAAAGGTACAGGCCTTCCTCAAAAACGACGTATACGCCTAAATCCAGTACCACCTTCCTGGACAGTACATCCTGATAAAAGCGGCGAGACGCGTTGATATCCTTTACAACCAGCAGTGTTCCTTCAAGTTTCATAAAAACACCTCCTGCTCAAAAGTGCAGCGCCCGTTTGTCGCAAGCGAGCGCCGCTTCGTGGAGGACTTCCGAGAGGGTCGGATGGGCGTGACAAATCCGGGCGAGGTCTTCCGAAGCCCCGGCAAATTCCAGCGCGACGGTAGCCTCGCTGATGAGGTCGGAAGCGCCCGCGCCGATGATGTGGACTCCCAGGATACGATCCGTTTTGGCATCGGCCAGCATTTTGACGAACCCTTCCGGCGCACCGATGCCGAGCGCGCGGCCATTGGCGAGGAAGGGTATCTTGCCCGCCTTGTAGGCAACGCCTTCGGCCTTGAGTTGCTGCTCCGTCTTGCCGACCCAGGCGATTTCCGGTGTCGTGTAGATAACGGCGGGAATGGCATCCAGATTGGTATGCCCCGCTTGTCCGGCAATGAGTTCTGCCACCTGTACGCCCTCTTCCATCGCCTTGTGGGCAAGCATGGGACCGCGCACGACGTCGCCAATGGCCCAGACGCCGGGAAGATTGGTCTTGCAGTGAGCATCGACCTCGATCTGGCCACGCTCGTTGAGATTGAGGCCCACCGCGCCCGCGTTCAGCCCTTCGGTGTTGGGAATGCGGCCTATGGAGACGATGAGGCGGTCGGCTTCGAGTTGCGCGGCTTTGCCGTCCTTGTCGGTATAGGCGACGGTGACGTTTTTCTTGCCCGTCTTGACTTCGCCGATCTTGACGCCGGTGTAGATGACAAGACCCTGTTTGGTGAAAATTTTCAGGGCTTCCTTGGCAACATCGACATCGGCAATGGGGAGAAATTCGGGCAGGGCTTCGAGAATGGTGACTTCCGCGCCCAGACGTCGCCAGACGGAACCCATTTCGAGTCCGATGATGCCCGCGCCGATAACGGCGAGTTTCTTTGGAACGGCATCTATGTCGAGCGCGCCGACGTTGTCGCAGACGAGCTTATTGTCGACGGACAGGTTAGGCAGATGACGCGGTCTGGAGCCGGTCGCCACGATGACCTGTTTCGCTTCAACTTCTTCCTTGCCAACCTTCAGTTTCCAGCCATTCGTTGATTTACCGGCAAACGCGCCATGGCCGGACAGGAAAGTGACTTTGTTTTTCTTGAAAAGCCCCTTGATGCCGCCGGTGAGTTGCTCAACGATGCCGTTTTTGCGGGCAAGCATCTTCGAGACGTTGATTTTTGGGGCACCGATTTCGATGCCCTGCCCCGCGAAGGCATGGGCGGCTTCTTCATACAGATGCGAAGTGTGGAGCAGCGCCTTGGAGGGGATACAGCCGACATTGAGGCAAGTGCCACCCAGCCTCGGTTCGCCCTTGGGATCGGCATAAGGGTTGGACTCGCAGCAAGCGACCGTGAAGCCGAGTTGCGCGGCGCGGATGGCGGCCACGTAACCGCCAGGGCCACCGCCAATGACGAGGATGTCGAATTCTTTGGACATTTCATACTCCTCAAGGAAAAACAACAACACCAATGCCTGACGCGAACACGCTCAGGCATCATTCAAAATTTCAATCCACGGGCCAGAACCATATTTCCTTGAACCCCGTATCAAAATAACACCTTGAATGGCAGATATTCGAGGGTTCGATCAGGTCGATATGCCCACCGCCATAGCCCGGAATGTTGTGAAAAAACACGATCCCTTTTCTGGTTTCCATCGCCTTCGCCGCCTTTTCCCCGGTCAACGGTTCACCCAGAACCGTCGGTTTACGCAACGCGTCCGCCAGCGTTTTCGCGCCAGTACCGATAGAACGCCCTTTGTAAGTGCCGTCTTTTACCCGCAGCCAACTGCTCGGCGTACCGAAATGAACGCCCGATTTGAGAAGAGCCAAACTCATACGCACGGCACAGGTATTCTGATACGCATCATTTTGTCTTATCAGAGCATTAGCATCGTAGCCGATCTCTTTGTAAACACCTTCTCTATCTTTGTAATCTGGACTATCCGCATCGGAAGAATAATGGTTAGCCTTCAGTCTGGCAAAGTTTGGCATCTCAATGCTCCTTTTGGCAGCGGAGGTTACTTTCGAAAATCTCGGTAATGACATAAGCTGCACGTTCATCATAACGAGACAGATTCAGTTTTTTCAACCCGATATGAATTTCTTCAAGAAGAGTGGTCGTCTTGAATCTTCTATAGCTACACCATGCACTTCCCTCAGTCACATCAGCGACTCCAAGTAAAAATGCGTAAGCAGCATTTCTTTCTTCTGAATCTTCGATGCTACGAGAACCCAGAAAACTACTCAGGGGCAGATTGGGTACAAAAATATCTTCTCCTTGTCTTTTCTGCTCACTTGTAAACCCTCCCCCTGTCAGAATGCTCTTTTGAAACGGGTCATCCTTGACCTCTTGGATAGAGTCATTAGGAATAAATGAGTTCGCCAATGTTTCTCCTTTTCTACAGGGATACTTTTTTACCAACATTTCAGTAATAACATAAGCCGCGCGTTCATCGTAGCGTGACGGCTTCAAATTTCTCACACCTTCATTGACTGCATCAAAAACGGTCACAGGTTTATAGTTGCCATAACTACACCACTTTTTTCCCTCGGTAGCATCGGCCACACCGAGCAGAAAAGCAAAAGCGGTATTTTTTTCATCCTTCTCTTCGCTTCTATAAGAAACCAGAAATCTGTTCATGGGTAAAATGAAGCCATTTGCAAAAATATCACTACCGCGTCTCACATATATGTCTCCCCAAGCCCCCTTTCCGACTAAAATACTATCCTGAAACAAATCATCTTTTGCATTTTTCGCGGAATTGCCTTGGGCAAACGCGTTTGGCAACGCCAACAACAAAGACAATGCCAATGTGGCACAGCACAAGGGCTTGTGTACTTTGCCAAGAGATTTTTCAACCCGTTTCATCTTTCTCTCACACAATAATATTGTCATTTTAGAGTGTTTTTAGCTCAGACGTATACATGTCTGTGTAATTTCTCCCTCCCGCAAGTACGGCGAGGGAAGCCCCCCCCTCTCCCCTTGCGGGAGAGGGGGGAAAGAATGCTCAGACCGAACTCCGGGATGAACGTTTCTCAGCCTCCATCCCGAAGCGTCGTCACATCAAACATCCAATATCAGCCGCGCCGGGTCTTCCAGGGCTTCCTTCATCGCAACCAGGCCGAGGACAGCTTCCCGTCCGTCGATGATGCGGTGATCGTAGGAAAGCGCCAGGTAGTTGATGGGACGGATGACGACCTGGCCGTTCTCGGCCACCGGGCGATCCTTGGTGGCGTGGATGCCGAGGATGGCCGATTGCGGCGGGTTGATGATGGGCGTGGACATCATCGAACCGAACACGCCGCCGTTGGAGATGGAGAAAGTCCCGCCGGTGAGTTCCTCTATCGACAGGCGGCCATCCTTGGCCTTGTTGCCGAACTCGGCAATCTTGAGTTCGATTTCGGCCACCGAGAGAATTTCGACGTTTCGCAGGATAGGAACGACGAGGCCGCGCGGGCTGCCCACGGCAACGCCAATGTCGATATAGCCATGGTAAATGATGTCGTTGCCGTCAATCGAGGCATTGAGAATCGGATACCGCTTGAGCGCCGCGACAGCCGCTTTGACGAAGAAACCCATGAAGCCGAGACGCACACCGTGGGCTTTTTCAAACTTATCGCCGTATTGCTTGCGAAGAGCCATGACGGGAGCCATGTTCACTTCGTTGAACGTGGTCAGGATGGCGTTCTCGTTCTTGGACTGGATGAGGCGCTCGGCAATGCGGGCACGCAGGCGGGTCATGGGGACGCGCTCTTCCGGACGGTCGCCGATAAATGCGGGCACGACAGCGGCAGGTGGTGCGGCAGCGGGCTTTGCCGCAGCGGGTGCAGCGGCGGGTTTGGTGCCCAGAGCGTCCTCCTTGGTGACACGCCCACCTCTTCCCGTACCACTTACGGAAGAAGCTGGGACGCCTTTTTCTTCCAGTATCTTGCGCGCCGCCGGGCTGGGTTCGCCCGCCGTTCCGGCGCTGGCAGGCGCCGTAGCGGCAGCGGGTTCGGAGGACGGCGTAGCGGTGGCGGTAGCCTTGGCCTCGGTGTCAATCCGGGCGATCAGGTCGCCCGAAGTGACGGTTTCTCCATCGTTCTTGACAATTTCGATAAGAACGCCATCAGCGGGAGCCGGGGTTTCGAGCACGACCTTGTCGGTTTCAATGTCGACCATATTTTCATCGCGCGCAACAGCTTCTCCGGCTCTCTTGTGCCAGGTTACGAGGCTGGCTTCGGATACGGACTCGGACAGTTGCGGTACTTTGACTTCGATTAACATGAGAGTTTCCCTCTTTTGCTTATTGGTTAGTTGGGCGACTGCGGAGTCGTATTCTGGATCGGCCCAAACGCGTGTTCAATGATGTCCTTTTGCTGCTGCACATGCCTGGCATGGTAGCCCACGGCTGGCGAAGCAGAAGCTGGACGGCTGACCAGTAGCAGTTCACGGCGCGTACCGAGGACGTTTATCAGGTGTTGCCTGGACGCCAGCCAATACCAGGCACCTTGATTGCGCGACTCTTCCTGGCACCAGATGACTTCCTTCGCGTTGGGGAACTGCTCGATCGCTGCGGCAAATGCCTGAACCGGGAAGGGATAGAGCTGTTCGAGGCGAATCAGCGCGGTATTGGTGATTTTCTGTTCCCGTCGATAAGCGAGCAATTCGTAGTAGAGCTTGCCCTGGCACAGCACGATGCGCTTGACTTTCTTGCGATCGAGCGGCTCGACTTCGGGAATCACAGTCTGGAATTGACCGGTGGCGAGCTCTTCGATGCTCGATACCACTTCCTTGTGACGCAGCAGAGATTTCGGCGTAATGACGACCAGGGGTTTCCGCAGCTTGCGTAGCATCTGCCGACGCAAGAGGTGGAAGACTTGCGCGGGGGTGGACGGGACGCAAACCTGCCAGTTGTTTTCCGCCGCCAGGTTCATGAAGCGTTCCAGCCGCGAAGAGGTGTGTTCGGGGCCTTGCCCTTCGTAACCATGCGGCAGGAGCAGGGTCAGCCCGGTGATGCGCCCCCATTTTGCTTCGCCCGAGGAGATGAACTGGTCGATGACGACCTGTGCGCCGTTGACGAAGTCGCCAAACTGGGCTTCCCAGACGACGAGTTCGTTCGGCTCAGTGGTCGCGTAGCCGTATTCAAAGGCTAGGACGCCTTCTTCGGAGAGCACCGAATCGAAGCACTGGAAACGGGCCTGCCCTTCCTGGATGTGAGCCAGCGGCATGAAAACGCCCTCTGCGCGCTGCTTGCGTTTCTGGTCGTGCAGCTTGGCATGGCGATGGAAAAAGGTGCCCCGGCCAACGTCTTCACCTGAAATACGCACACCAAATCCCTGGGCAAGCAGGCTGGCGTAGGCAAGATTCTCTCCCATACCCCAGTCGATTGGCAGTTCGCCCCGCCCCATCGCGGCGCGGTCGTCGATGACTTTCTGTACGCGGGAGTGGAGCGCGAAGCCTTCCGGAATCGTGGTCAGTGCTTGCGCGAGACGGCGGACTTCCTGTGCGGGAATCGCGGTATGGGCGTCGTCCGTGTAGGACTGTTTGAGGAAAGGAGTCCAGTCCGCCGAAAAATGACGCCTGTAGCCGGAAAGCACCGGGTTGTAGAGCAACTCGCCCCGGTCGAGATGCTCGCGATATTCGGCGATCATCTTGTCGGGTTCATCGGCGGCAATCGTGCCTTCAGCCACCAGGCGGTCGGAGTAGAGTTTACGCGTACCAGGATGCTGCTGGATGATCTGATACATCAACGGCTGCGTGACCATCGGTTCATCCTGCTCGTTGTGGCCGAGCTTGCGGAAGCAGAAAATGTCGACTGCCACGTCCTTCTTGAATTCCTGGCGGAATTCGACGGCCAGCCGGGTAACGAAGGCCACGGCCTCCGGGTCGTCGCCGTTGACGTGGAAAATCGGGGCTTCGACCACTTTGAAAATGTCGGTGCAGTAAAGAGAGGAGCGCAAATCGAGCGGGTTGGACGTGGTAAAACCGATCTGGTTGTTGACGACCAGATGGATGGTTCCGCCCGTACCGTAACCCCGGGTCTGGGAGAAGTTGAGCATTTCCTGGTTGACGCCCTGCCCGGCTACGGCAGCATCGCCGTGGATCAGAACGGGAAGAACCTGACTCTTGGCGTCTTCCCCGCCGCGCCGAATCTGACGCGCGTAAACGGAGCCTTCCACAACCGGGTTGATGATTTCCAGGTGCGAAGGGTTAAAGGCCAGCACCAGGTGCATCGGCCCGCCAGGGGTCATGATATTGCTGGAAAAACCCATGTGGTATTTGACATCGCCTGCGGAGAGGTCGGCTTTGACCTTGCCTTCAAATTCGGAGAAGAGCATGGAAGGCGATTTACCCAGGACGTTGACCAGGACGTTGAGCCGGCCACGGTGCGCCATGCCGAGCACGGTTTCCGTCACACCCAGCTTGCCCGCAACACGCACGAGTTCGTCCATTGCGACGATGGTCGATTCACCACCTTCGAGTGAAAAGCGTTTCTGCCCGACGTAGCGGGTGTGCAGGTAGCGTTCGAGGGTTTCGGCAGCGGTCACGCGCCCCAGGATGTGACGTTTCTCGGTCGGTGTGAAATCCGGCGTGGCGCGAGCGCTTTCCAGTCGCCCCTGTATCCAGCGCCGTTCAGCCGTGTCGGAAATATGCTGATATTCGACGCCGATGTTGCCACAGTAGGTCTGGCGCAGGGCTTCGATAATATCGCGCAGGGTCGCTCGATCCCCTGAAACGCCCTTGAAGTTGCCGACGTTGAAGGTCTTGGACAGATCGGCCTCGGTGAACCCGTAATGCGAGGGTTCGAGTTCGCCGATCTGGGGCCGGTCGCCACGCTTGAGCGGGTCGAGGCTGGCGCGGCGGTTGCCAAGATAGCGATGGGCGGCAATCAGTTGCAGGACGTCAGCCTGCAATTTGTCCTCGCCTTCTGAACTCGCCGTCCGCACTGGGCCACGCTTGGCCAACTGCTCGAAGGCAGTGATGATCGGGCCGTGAGCCACATCCCGCACTGCCGCGCCCGCCTGTGCCTGGAGTTGGTCGAAATACACGCGCCAGCGTTCATCGACCGAAGCAGGGTCAGCGAGATAACTTTCGTAAAGCTCTTCAATGAAAGGCGCGTTTGAACCAAACAGATAGGACGTGCCTTGAAGTTCCTTTTCTCTCATTTTGAAACCACCTGTCATGTTCCAGGCACAGCCGCCGCCCCGACGATGCCATGCTTGTATTTTTATATAAGAGATATGCTTACGCCAAGCCTGTCGGAAAAAAATGGAACGGCCTTGTCGGCCCGCCCCGCGTCAACAAGTCTGCAAGCGCATCCCACCCGTATGTCTGAACCACCCTGCCCCTCATTACGAGGATTGCGTTTGGCTCATGTTCGACCCGATCCGGACAGCGGTCGGGCGGCACGGGAGGACTCGCCCCCCGCGCCTGTTTTCAATCAACGCTTGCCGATGTCCGGAACGTCGCGTCGGGCCGCGCCAACATAAAGTTGACGGGGACGCCCGATTTTGTATTCCGGGTCGGTAATCATCTCTTCCCATTGAGCCAGCCAACCCGCCGTGCGCGCCAGGGCAAAGATACAGGTGAACATGGTGGTGGGAACGCCCAATGCCTTTTGGACGATGCCGGAGTAGAAGTCCACGTTCGGGTAGAGCTTCTTCTCGATGAAGTATTCGTCTTCGAGGGCAATCTTTTCGAGCTTTTGGGCGAGCTTGAACAAGCGGTCGTTTTCGAGCCCCAGTTCGGCAAGCACTTCGGCGCATACCTTGCCCATGAGCTTGGCACGCGGGTCGAAGTTCTTGTAGACGCGGTGGCCGAAGCCCATCAGTTTGAAACTGTCGTTCTTGTCCTTGGCACGATTGATGTACTCGCCCACCCTGGAAACATCGCCGATTTCTTCCAGCATCTCCAGGCATGCCTCATTCGCGCCCCCGTGCGCCGGACCCCACAGGCAGGAAATACCCGCCGCGACGCAGGCAAAGGGGTTAGCCCCGGAAGAACCGGCCAGGCGCACCGTGGAAGTGGAGGCATTCTGTTCGTGGTCGGCATGCAGGGTGAAGATGATGTCGAGCGCGCGCGACAGCACCGGGTTGGCCTTGTACTCCTCGCAGGGGACGCCAAACATCATGTACATGAAGTTCGAGGCGTAATCGAGGTCGTTCCTGGGGTACATGAACGGTAGGCCGGTGGTATAACGATAGGCCAGCGCCACGATGGTCGGCAGCTTGGCGATGATGCGGTGAAAGCAAACGTCACGATCCTCAAGCCGGGAATAGTCCATGCCCCGGTGATAGAACGCCGATAGCGCGCCAACCACGCCGACGATGACCGCCATCGGGTGGGCGTCACGCCGAAAACCGTTGTAGAACCGGGTTAACTGATCATGTACCAGGGTGTGGCGGCGGATGATGCCTTCAAAGTCGGCTTTCTCAGCAGCATCCGGCAGTTCGCCGTTACGCAGCAGATAGGCAACTTCCAGGAAGTTGCATTTTTCGGCCAGTTGCTCAATGGGGTAGCCGCGATACAGCAGTTCGCCCTTGTCGCCGTCGATGAAGGTGATGGTGGATTGGCAGCTGGCGGTCGACAAGAAACCGGAGTCATAGGTGAAATGTCCGGTCTTGGCGCCTAGTGTACGAATATCGATGACATCGTTCCCGTGTGTGCCTTTCATTATCGGGAAGTCGTTGGTTTTACCATCAATAGTCAAACTTGCCTTACGTTCTTCGCTCATGGGGTCCTCCTCCTTGTGTTGTTGATGCCCCTGGATGGCTTGGAAGTCCAAATGCTCCTGGCAATGGGACAGCCGGGAGACTTTATCGTTTCAGCACTGCCTCAATCGCTCGATCATTTTTTGCCAGCGGGCAACCTCACAAGGTTTGCTCCCGTTGATGAACGCCCACAGGTCGTAGTCGTCGCAACGCAGCATATCTTCAAAATCGGCCACTTGATCGTCATTGAGATGTTCAAACTCCTTTTCCAAGAAACGCGCCAGCACCAGGTCGAGTTCAAGTAAAGACCTGCGGCACTGCCAGCGCACTTTTCCCCGGTTGATCGTCATCGCTCAAATCGCCCGAACGACCATCATGTCCTTGATCTTGTTGATGGCCCTGGTTGGATTCAAACTCTTCGGACAGACGGCGACGCAGTTCATGATCGTGTGGCAGCGGAACAGCCGGTACGGGTCTTCGAGATCGTCCAGCCGTTCGTTGGTAGCCTGATCGCGCGTATCGGCAATGAAGCGATAAGCGTTCAGCAATCCCGAAGGGCCGACGAATTTGTCCGGATTCCACCAGAACGATGGACAAGCCGTCGAACAGCATGCACACAGGATACACTCGTACAGCCCATTGAGTTCCTCACGTTCCTCCGGGCTTTGCAGGCGCTCGCGCTCGGGCGGAGGTTCGTCGTTGATGAGGTAGGGCTTGATCGAGTGGTATTGCTTGAAGAACTGGGTCATGTCCACGATCAGGTCGCGGATCACCGGCAACCCCGGCAAGGGCCTCAGCACAATGGGTTGAGAAAGGCTGTCGACATCGGTCAAGCATGCCAAGGCGTTGACACCATTGATGTTGACCGCGTCCGACCCGCACACTCCCTCGCGGCACGAACGGCGGAACGACAAGCTATCGTCCTTGGCCTTGAGCTTCACCAGGGCATCGAGCAGTTTCTTGTCGGTCGGGTCGAGTTCCACCGAAATATCCTGCATGGTGGGCTTGTCGTCCTTGTCAGGGTCGTAACGGTATATCTTGAATTGAACGGTGCGTTTACTCATTTGCATTTGTGTTTCTCTCCAGCGTTCAGGCTCAGTACGTCCGCTTGGCGAGCGCAATCGGCTCGACATCATCGGACAAGGGCTTCAGGTGCACCGGCTTGTATTCCAGGTGGTTATCCGCGCTGAACCACAGGGTATGCTTGAGCCAGTTCTGGTCGTCGCGGCCGTTCGGATGCTCCGGAGTATCCGGTGCGTCGTCCCGGACGTGCGCGCCACGCGATTCCTTGCGCGCCTCGGCGGAGATCATCGTCGCCTTGGCAACTTCGATCATGTTGTCCAGTTCCAGGGCGTCCTGACGTGCAGTATTCCAGACCTTGGACTTGTCGTTGATGTAGGTGCTCTTCGCGCTTTCGGCCACTTCCAAAATAGCGGTCACGCCTTCCTTGAGCAAATCCTTGAAACGGAACACCCCGGCGTGTTTCTGCATGGTGCGCTGCATGGCCAGCCGCACATCGTGAACCGCGTTGCCATCTTTCTTCTGCGATTCCAGCCGGGCAAGCCGGGCGAGCGACCTATCGGCAGCATCATCAGGCAAAGGCTTGAGATCGAGATCACCGGCCTTGAAGTCCGCGACCACGGATTCGCCCGCCGACTTGCCGAACACCAGAAGATCGAGCAGGGAATTCGTTCCGAGGCGGTTCGCGCCATGCACCGAGGCACAGGCGCACTCGCCCGCCGCATAGAAACCATGCACGGGCGTACCCGGATTGCCGTGCCTCGGATGCACCACCTGCCCCTTGAAGTTGGTCGGAATCCCGCCCATCTGGTAGTGGCAAGTCGGCACTACGGGGATCGGGGCCTTGATCGGATCGACCCCCGCGAAGCGGATTGAAATCTCGCGGATGCCCGGCAGACGCTTCATGATGATCTCAGGCGATAAGTGCGTGATGTCGAGCAGCACGTAATCCTTGTCGTGCCCACAGCCGCGCCCTTCATTGATCTCCGTCACCATTGAACGCGATACCACGTCGCGCGATGCCAAATCTTTAAGGTTCGGCGCGTAGCGTTCCATGAAACGCTCACCGCCCGCATTGCGAAGAATACCGCCCTCGCCGCGCACGCCCTCGGTAATCAGTACGCCCGCCCCGGCCACGCCGGTGGGGTGGAATTGCCAGAATTCCATATCTTCGAGCGGAAGACCCGCGCGCGCCGCCATGCCCAGGCCATCGCCGGTATTGGTAAAGGCGTTGGTCGAGGAATAGAAAATCCGGCCCGAACCTCCCGTGGCAAAAACCGTCGCCCTGGAGTGGAAAATCGACACTTCCCCAGTTTCCAGTTCGAGCGCAGTCACGCCGAGCACATTGCCTTCGGCATCCCGGATGAGGTCGAGCGCCATCCATTCGACGAAAAATTGCGTGTGCGCGCGCACGTTGCGCTGATAGAGCGCGTGCAGCATGGCATGCCCGGTACGGTCAGCCGCCGCGCAGGAGCGCATTACCGGGGACTTGCCGTAATTCATGGAATGCCCGCCGAACGGGCGTTGATAAATCTTGCCGTTGTCGGTACGGTCGAACGGCATCCCATAGTGTTCAAGCTCGATGACGACCTCGTTGGCCTTCTTGCACATGAACTCAATGGCGTCCTGATCGCCGAGCCAGTCCGACCCCTTGACAGTGTCGTACATATGCCAGTGCCAGTGATCCTCGGTGGTATTGCCCAAAGAGGCTGCTACCCCACCCTGCGCGGCGACGGTGTGCGAGCGGGTTGGAAACACCTTGGAGAGCACAGCGGTTCTCAGGCCCGCCTCGGAAAGTTGCAGCGCGGCGCGCAAACCGGCGCCACCCGCGCCGACGATAACCGCATCGAAAGTACGTTTTGCGACGTTCACGCTGACAACCTCCAGAGAATCCGCACGGCCCATCCGACATAACCGACGAGCAGGAAAAGGACAACCAGGTGCAGTGCCAGCCGCAACCCGGCATGTTTGACATAATCCATCCAAATATCGCGCACGCCAATCCAGGCGTGATAGCAAAGCGACACAATAAACAGGAAGGAGAAGAACTTGACGCTCGTCGACGAGAACAGCCCCGACCACGCCTCATAGCTGAACTCAGGCAAGCAAAAGAGGAGCAAAGCGGCAAAAACGAGCGTAAAGAGCGCCATATAAATGGCGGTCACACGCTGTATGAGCCAATCTTTCAGGCCGTAATGCGCGCCTATAGCGAGACGTTTCACCATAATACCCCTCCGATCACGACAGTCAGCGACAAACTCACAATCACGACAGCCACTGCGGACTTGCGCGCGCACGGCAAATCCAGTCCTTTGTCAATATCGAGGAACAGGTAGCGAATACCGGCACAGAAGTGGTGCAGGTACGCCCACAACAGACCCAGCAGGACGAGTTTCGCCAGCGGATGGGCAATGACCGCCCTGAACCCCTCGAACGAATCGGAACTGAGCAGGCTCTTGTCGAGCAGACAGATCAGAAACGGTAAGAACAGGAAAAGCCCCGCTCCGCTAATCCGATGCAAAATGGATACAATCGCCGGAAGCGGAAAATGTATCTGCCAGATAGCCAGATGTTTTGGCCTTTCACGTACAGTTGCTTCAGTCATGAAGCCTCTCCCCACGAAAAAACGAAACAAAAATAACGGAAACCCCGTTAAACCCATCAGAATAGGATAAAACGTTAAGCGAGATCGTTTAGATAGTAGTACTCGCTCGTAGAATACACCCCCCGCCGCCATTCCACCGGTTTATCCCCATAAGTGTAGGTTACCCGCTCGACTGACAGCAATGGCATGCCCTCCTTCACCTGGAGCAACTCAGCCGCTGCACGGTCGGCGGCTACGGCACGGATGCGCTCCTGGGCGCGGATCATGCGGAGCCCGAAGCGCGTCTCGAACAGCGAGTACAGCGAACTGCTCCAGGCTTGCAGCATCTCCATGTTCAAGCCCTGGTAGAGTTCCTCTGGCAGATAGATTTCATCGGCCACGATGGGTTTATGCCCGAATTGCAGTACCCGGCGCACGATGATGATCGGCGCACCCTGCTCGATGGACAGTATGCGAGCTGCTTCCTGTCCGGCCTTGGCGCGCCAGCAGTCGACGGGAATGCTCTTCGGATGGGTAAGCAATTCCCCGCTTTCAGGAAGCAACCGCAAAAAACGGAACATCTGCCGAGGGTCAGTGTGCGAGGCCACGTAAGTACCCCGACCCTGCCTGCGAACCAGGATGTTTTCCGCCGCCATCTCGTCGATAGCCTTGCGTACCGTCCCCTGCGAGACGTTGAAGCGCGCGGCCAACTCCTGCTCACTGGGAATGACCTGCCCCGGACGCCATTCCCCGGATTCGAGCGCCTGCAAGATCAACCCTTTGATCTGCTGATAAAGCGGACTGAAGGTAGGAGATATCTGTGCCATCTGCGTATTGGAACATAAAAAATAAAAAACGTCCATGGTTTATATATGATATGTTTTATATAAGATATAAATTGACAGCACAAACCATCTATAATTAGCATTTGCACCCCTGCCATATAGCTATCATACGGCGTATGGCGTAAGATCTTTCCCGCATACCACACACAGAGGGAGGAACCTCCATGAGTAAGGCCCCTATTCGCGTTGCCGTCACCGGCGCTGCCGGTCAAATCGGTTACAGCCTGCTGTTCCGCATCGCCAGCGGCGAGATGCTCGGCAAGGATCAACCTGTCATCCTGCAACTGCTCGACTTGCCTCAGGCTCAAAAAGCCCTCCAGGGCGTCATCATGGAGTTGGACGACTGCGCTTTCCCGCTTCTGGCAGGCGTCATCCCGACTGACGATCCCAACGTCGCCTTCAAGGACGCCCAGGTCGCCCTGCTGGTCGGCGCGCGACCGCGCGGCCCCGGCATGGAACGCAAGGACTTGCTGACTGAAAACGCCAAGATATTCACCGTGCAGGGCGCGGCCATCGGCCAGTATGCCGACCCCAACTGCAAGGTGCTGGTCGTCGGCAACCCCTGCAACACCAATGCGTACATCGCCAAGGAAATCGCGCTGAAGTACGGCCGCATCCCGGCCAAAAACTTCACCGGCATGCTGCGCCTCGACCACAACCGCGCCCTGTCTCAACTGGCCGCCAAGACCGACCGTGCGGTTTCCAGCCTGAAAAACCTGGTGGTGTGGGGCAACCACTCGCCCACCATGTACGCCGATTACCGTTTTGTCACCTCCAATGGCGACAACGTCAAGAGCCTCATCAACGACGACGCCTGGAACAAGGACACCTTCCTGCCCACTGTCGGCAAACGCGGTGCAGCAATCATCGAAGCGCGCGGGCTCTCCTCGGCGGCTTCGGCAGCCAATGCCGCAATCGACCACATCCGCGACTGGGTACTCGGCTCGAAGGGCGAATGGGTCACGATGGGCGTGCCCTCCGACGGTTCCTACGGCATTCCTGAAGGCATCGTCTATGGCTTCCCGACCACGACCGAAAACGGCGAATACAAAATCGTCCAAGGGCTAAACATCGACGAGTTCTCGCGCGAGCGCATGACCAAAACGCTCAACGAATTGCTCGAAGAGCGCGACGGCGTAAAAGACCTGCTCGGCTGAGTTCCGATTGAAGGTCGTTCCTGCAAAAAGCGCGCAACTTTACGGTTGCGCGCTTTTTTCCTTTGAACGGGCAAAACCGCTCAAACCGAGATGATTCACACAGGCAAAGCGGCGCGGCGGTTGACATTCAGCCTCCCCACCATATAATGACGCGCTTCACTCGAAAAGCGCCCGTAGCTCATCTGGATAGAGTACTTGGCTACGAACCAAGGGGTAGGAGGTTCGAATCCTTCCGGGCGCGCCAAAAACCGGGGGGCACGCGCAGCAACACTGATCCCGACGGATTTTTAGAACGTATTCACAGCAGACCGTTATCACCGCGCAAGCCATCGGCTTCGCCGTGCAGACGCCGGTGCTCCTTCATCGCGTAACGGTCAGTCATCCCGGCAATGTAGTCCGCGATGGCGCGCGCCTTGTCGGAGTCGGAGCCGGATTGCGCGCGCGCGCGATGCTGAGGCGGCAGCAAACCCGGATCGGCCATGTAGGCCGCGAACAGGTCGGCAATGACGCGACGCGCCTTGTCGCTCATGCTCAAGACCCGCTCGTGGCGATAGAGGTTGTCGAACAGGAAGGTTTTCAGCTCTCGCAACTTCTGTCGCATCTCCCCGGAATACTCCGCCAGCGTCTGGGCGGCGTACACATCGTCGAGCGTCTCCACCCCCTTCTGCGCGATGTTGGCGCGTGTCTGGGTGATGAGGTCGAGCGCCAAGGCGTCGATCATGCGGCGGATGGTTTCATGCACCAGCCGCCGCCCGGCCAATCCCGGCCAGCGCGCCTCGGCCTCGCGGCGGCACTGCGCGAAAATTGCCACCGCGTCGAGCTGTTCGAGGCGCAGCAGCCCCGAACGCAGGCCGTCGTCGACATCGTGGTTGCTGTAGGCCATCTCGTCGGTGAGGTTGACGATCTGCGCTTCGAGCGAAGGCCGCGTTTTTTCGATGAAACGCCGCCCAAGTTCGCCGAGGGTATGGGCATTGGCCGGAGAACAATGTTTGAGGATGCCTTCCCGCGTATCGAACATCAGGTTAAGCCCGTCGAAAGCCGCGTAACGCTCTTCGAGCGTGTCGACGATGCGTAGCGATTGCAGGTTGTGCTCGAAGCCGCCGAAGGCTTCCATGCAGATATTCAACTCGTCCTGCCCGGCATGCCCGAAGGGCGTGTGCCCAAGGTCATGCGCCAAAGCGACGGCCTCGATCAGTTCTTCGTTGAGTCCCAGCGCGCGGGCAATGGAACGCGACAACTGCGCCACTTCCAGGCTATGGGTCAGACGGGTGCGGAACAGGTCGCCCTCGTGATTGATGAAAACCTGGGTCTTGTATTCGAGCCGACGAAAAGCCGTCGAGTGGATGATGCGGTCGCGGTCGCGCTGGAATTCGCCGCGCTCGCGCGGCGGCGGCTCGGTATGGCAACGGCCACGGGAAACGGATTCGGTGACGGCGTAAGGTGCGAGTTTTTCCATGCCTCACCTCACCGGCAACGCGCCTCAATCGCCGCGCGGACATCGCTCATTTCGACATCGCCCGTTATCACGGCTTGCCCGATGCCGCGCAAGAGTACAAAACGCAGTTTGCCCGCTTCGACTTTCTTGTCGTGCGCCATCCATTCCAGGTAACGCGACGTCCCCAAAGCCGGGCCGTATGTGGGTAGCCCGGCACGCTCGAACAGGCGTTCGATGCGCGCCACATCGCCGCCGCCGATCCACCCGAGATGGCGGGAGAGTTCTGCCGCCATCATCGTACCGGCGGCCACGCCCTCGCCGTGCAGCCATTGCCCGTAGCCGAGGCCGGTTTCAATCGCATGGCCGAAGGTGTGCCCAAGGTTGAGAAGCGCCCGCTCCCCCTGCTCAGTTTCGTCGGCAGCGACGACTTCCGCCTTGTTGCGGCAGGAACGCTCGATGGCCCAGGCAAGCGCCCCGGCGTCAAGGGCGCGCAGGGCGTCGATGTTCTGTTCCAGCCAATCGAAAAACGCGGCGTCACGAATCAGGCCGTATTTGATGACTTCGGCCAGCCCCGCTGAAAATTCCCGCTCCGGCAAGGTGTCGAGCGTTGCGGTATCTGCCAGCACCAGGCGCGGCTGGTAGAAGGCCCCGATCATGTTCTTGCCTTGCGGGTGGTTGATCGCGGTCTTGCCGCCCACCGAGGAATCCACTTGCGCGAGCAGCGTGGTCGGTATCTGGATGAAGGGCATGCCCCGCTGCCAGCACGCCGCCGCGAACCCTCCCATATCGCCCACCACGCCGCCGCCAAGGGCAATGAGGGTGGAGGATCGCTCGCAATGCCCACTCGACAGGGCATCGAAAATCGTGTTGAGGGTCTGCCACTCTTTATACGCTTCGCCGTCAGGCAGGATGATGGGGACGATTTCCACGCCCGTGTCCACGCGGGCAAACCCCGCGCACAGGCGCTCAAGGTAAAGCGGCCCGACCACTTCGTTTGTCACGATTGCAAGCTTGCGTGATCGCAGGTGGGGAAGGAAAAGTTCCGCGCGGTCGATCAGGCCCGCCCCGATGTGGATGGGATAGCTGCGCGCGCCCAGTTCGACATTCAGGACACGCATAAGGGTTTCCCGTTCGCATTCACCGTGCGCTCGGCCAGCGCCTTTTC
The DNA here is from genome assembly GCA_009782565.1 of Betaproteobacteria bacterium. Taxonomy (GTDB): domain Bacteria; phylum Pseudomonadota; class Gammaproteobacteria; order Burkholderiales; family Rhodocyclaceae; genus WRNU01. Next base: position 252,749 of record WRIU01000002.1, on the reverse strand, counting down.
AACCCTTCTTGCCATCGACGAACAAGAACCATGTTCGCCGTCGACGATGATGTCGGCCACTGCCCGGTACAGAGGGTCGCGCTGGCGATACAGTTCCTCGATGCGCCCGCGCGGGTCTTCGACCTGGAGCAGCGGGCGGTTGCGGTCGCGCCGGGTGCGTTCCCAGAGGACAGAAGGCGGCGTGTTGAGATAGATGACGGTTCCCCGCTCCGAGAGCAGGGCGCGATTGGCGGGGTCGAGCACGATGCCGCCGCCGGTGGCAATGATGATGTCGGGTTCGTCGAGCAGTTCGGCGAGCAGGCGCGACTCGCGCCGCCGGAAACCCGCCTCGCCTTCGATCTCGAAGATGATTGGAACCGATACGCCGGTACGCGCGATGAGTTCGTGGTCGCAGTCGGCGAAACGCAAGTTCAGGCGTCTGGCCAGTTCGCGCCCCACCGACGTTTTACCGGCTCCCATCATCCCAATCAGAATCAAACGGGTCACTTGTTTTTTCGCAAAGATGAAAAAAGGCGGCGTCCCGAAGGGACACCGCCTTACATCATAGCAGTGGAGGCGTCTTATTTGATTCAGCGCATGGTCAAAGCCTCATCGACGATGCGCGGTGTTACGAAGATCAGCAGTTCTGTTTCGTTCTTCGTCTTGTTGGTCGAACGGAAGAGATGACCGAGGAAGGGGATGTCACCCAGCAGCGGAACCTTGGTTATGTTGCTGATTTCTTCGTCGGAGTAGATGCCGCCGATCACCACAGTTCCACCGTTGTCGATCAGCACGTCGCTCTTGACGCTCTTGGTCTCCAACGGAGGCTCCCTGCCGATGGCTCCCGTCACGTCGGGAATCGGGCGATCCTTGTTCACCTGGATGGCAAGTTGCAGGCGGCCATCCGGCGTGATTTGCGGCTTGACCTTGAGCGCGAGCACCGCTTTTTTGAACGAGGTACTCGTTGCTCCGGAACTCGACGCTTCCTGGTACGGAATCTCTGTTCCCTGCTCGATCAAGGCTTCAACGTTATTGGCGGTCAGTACGCGCGGGCTGGAGATGGTGCGCGCCTTGCCGTCCGACTCCTGCGCTTGCAGCTCGATATTCAGGAATCGTGTGAGTCTGCTATTGACGAGCGTCAGTCCAAGCGCTCCGAACGCATTCGCTATACCATTTCCGCTCCAGGCGGGAGCGCCATCCTGCCGACCACCCTGCGGGAAGTAGGCAATCGTGTTGTACGGGTCGCCGCGTCCGGCCTCTGTGATTGTTTTGTCGGTGGAATCGTAATTTGCGAAATTGGTATGGCCGAAACCGATTTTCGCGCCACCGCCCAGACTCGCCAGCCCTCTGCTGCCTCCGCCCAGTTTCACGCCGAGGTCACGCGCAAAGCCCTTGCTGGCCTCCACGATGCGGGCTTCGATCAACACCTGCTTCGGCGCAATGTCGATCTCGGTGATGACCCGGCGCACATCGGCGAGGCGCGAACCGACATCGGTCACGAAAACCTTGTTGCTGCGGTCATCGACCACCACGCTGCCGCGCTTGGACAACACGGTCTGGCCCTTGGCTTGCAGGAAGTTGGTGATCTCCGTAGCGCGGTGGTAGTTGATCTGGAAGCTCTCGGTTTGCAGCGGCTCCAGTTCTTCGACCTGCGCGCGCGCCTCGTTGATCATCTTTTCACGCGCCGCGAGTTCCTCGCCGGGGGCAATCCAGATCACGTTGCCGTTCTTACGCATGTCCAGCCCCTTGGCCTGGAGGATGATGTCCAGTGCCTGATCCCAGGGGACATCCTTCAACCGCAGGGTGAGGTTGCCCTGTACGGAGTCGGACGTGACGATGTTGAAGTCGGTGAAATCGGCGATGACCTGCAACACCGAGCGCACGTCGACGTTCTGGAAATTTAGCGAGAGTTTGTCGCCCGCGTACTTGACGCGCCCGCCGCCCCTTTGCACGAGCCGGTTGGGGTCTTCGGCGACACGCTTGACTTCCAGCACGAACTGATCGCTGCTCTGGTAGGCGTTGTGTTCCCACATCCCGGTGGGCGTCACGGTCAGGCGGACGTTTTCGCCCTGCTGCTCGGCAAGCATTTGCGTCACCGGCGTACCGAAGTCGGTGACGTCCGACCGGCGGCGGAGGTTGTCCGGCAATGTCGCCTTGAGGAAACTCACAACCAGTTTTCCGCCCTGCTGGCGCACATCAACGCCAACGTCGGCGCTGGAGAGTTGAACGATGACCCTGCCCTCGCCCCTGTCGCCACGCCGGAAGTTGATGTCATTGACGCTGCGCCCCAACGCGGCTCGTGGCGGCGCAACCCGTGCCGAAACAACCTGTACCGGCGCGGGCGCAGCCCCCCTGGCAGCGGGCGTGTCGGCTGGCCTCGGCGCAGATGCCGCATTGCCTCCCTGGGTCAAGGCGATGGTCAGTGTATTGCCGTTGACGCGGGTATCGTAGGACAGGAGCTTGGCCATGTTGAGCACCATGCGGGTGCGGTCGCCGACCTGTACGATGTTGACGCTGCGTAAATCGCCGCGTTCGACGCTTTGCACGCTCTGACCGACCTCGTTGGCCATGCCCGGAAAATCGAACGCGATCCGGGGCGGGTTGGCCACGGTAAAGCTGGCCGGCGTTGCCTTCAGAGGCGTTTTCGTAGTCAGGCGCACATAGAGCGTGCCGCCGTCATCGGCCACATTGAACGACTTGATGCTGTTGAGGTTGGGGGCGGCAACGGCTTGCCCCTGAATCGGGAATTGCGCCTGTGCCTGTGCCTGCGCGGGGAACCCGAGCATGGAGAACCCCACTATTGCCGTCATCAGTAATGACGGTGCACTTGTTTTCGTTTTCATTTTCCTGCCTCCTGCCGCTCTTGCAACTGTACGGTTGTAACTCGTTCGACCCACCCTTCATTCAAATCCTCAACCAATTCCTGAAGTTCCAGTGAATCCTGGCTGATAGTGATGACCTTTCCATAATTGCGTCCTATGAAATTGCCGACGCGCACCTGGTAGAGCGCCTTGTCGGCCTGGACGAGCGCATGGATCGACTTGCCCTTCCCAAGCACACCGACCATCTTCAGGGTCTCCAGCGGATACGCTTCCAGCGGTTCGCGCTGCCTGTCGGGGTCGAGGCGCGGGTCGTCCGCGCGGAGCCTTTGCGGCTTGGCCGGTTCAATGCGCGCTGCGTTGAACGGCTCCAGTTCATCCAGAGCGACATAATCAATGACCGGAAAAATTTTGATTTCCGGCAACGGCTTGACCGCGCCGCGCATGCCTGTAGCCTGTTCGCGCATCCAGCTCTGGATGTCTCCCTGGTCGTTCTCGCAACCGGCGACCAGGACGCCGCACGCCATCACCATCGCGGCAAGCACGATTTGTCCTGCCTGGGTATGACGCGTTTTTTGTGCTGGGCGCATTCTCATTTTTTGTCTCCCCGCTGCCTGTTCAGTTCTTCTTCATCGAGGTAGCGATAGGTTTCCGCCGTCGCGTCCAGCTTTAGCCGCCCGTCGTAGGCCACAGTGGTTTTTTCCCTGCCCCTGTTGCTACCGTGAGCCGGAGCCGCTGTAAGCACCATGTTCTTGATCGTGACGATGCGCGGCATCTTGGCGACATCGCTGGCGAATTCCCCCAGGTCGTTGTAGCTGCCCGTCACGCTGATCGTGACCGGAACTGCCGCGTAGAACTCCCGGATGTCGTCCTTGGCGGGCTGGAACAGGTCGAACTGCAAACCGCGCCCGACCCCAGCCTGATTGATGTCTGAGAGCAGGGACTCCATTTCAGCCTTGCCTGGCAACTGCCGGACGAGGGAATCGAATTGGCGGTTGATTTCTTCGAGCTGGCGCTTGTATTCATCGAGATTGATGGCTTGGCGCTTCTTGTTCACCCAACTTTCGCGCAGTTTCAATTCTTCTTGCTGCTTTTGTTCCAGCTCGCTCCATTGATCCGACCAATCGAAAAACCAGCCCGACGCAACCACCGCGACCAGAATCAGCGCGAAAGCCGCAATTTTTGGCGCTTTCGGCCAGACACCGGGGTCATTGAAATTCAAGCCCCGGAAATCGTCTTGCAGACGTTGAAAGTCGATGCCTTTCATTTCCTAGCCCTTTAGTGTCGTCGCGGCATGAGTCGCCGCCTCGTTGGCAGGCGCGGCAGGCGTCTCGATCTCGATATAGACATTGATCTCGAAGCTGTACACACGCCGGTTATTGAGCAGTTCCGCCACGCTCTTGACCACTTCCGACCTCGCCAGGAACGGCGATTCGTTCAGGCTGCTCATCATGTTGGAGATGCGGGCGTTGGATTGCGCGTAGCCCTTCAGGGCGATCTTGTTGCCGGATTGAGAGACTGAGGACAAAAAGACCCCGGACGGTATCCGCGCCGCCAGTTCATTGAGCAGATGCACGGTTTCGGCACGGTTGCTCTGCAAGGTCTCGATGACTTGCTTGCGAGCCAGCAGACGGTCTATCTGGCCGCGCAAATCCTTGATCGCCTCAATTTCACGGTCGAGCGCGGCAATGTTGTCCTGAAAGTATTTGTTGCGCCCAGCCTGACGCTCGATGTTTCCGGCGTTGACCATGTGCATCAGGAGCCAGACAGCGCTCCCAAGCGCAAACATCAGTCCGGCGCTCACGTAGAACTGCCGACGCCGCTCTTTGCGTTTTTCTTCCCGGTGAGGGAGGAGATTGATCCTGATCATTCGTCGAATCTCCGCAAGGCTAACCCGCACGCCACCATCAGGGAAGGCGCGTCGGCCAGCAGTTTTCTGGATCCCAGCTTCGACGGCACCGTCATGCCCGAAAAGGGATTGGCGATGTTGGTCTTCACCTGGGTGCGTTTGCCGATGGCATCCGCCAGACCGGAGATGGCCGCGCAACCTCCGGCCAGCACGATGTAATCGACTTCGTTGTAGTGCGTGGAAGTGAAGAAGAACTGCAAGGCGCGCGAGACTTCGAGCGCCAGGTTTTCCATGAACGGCTGCAACACTGTGCTTGCGTAATCATCCGGCAGGCTGTTTGAACGCTTGGCCGCTTCGGCTTCGTCCTGGCTCATGCCGTACTGGCGGGAAATATCCTTGGTGAGTTGCTGCCCGCCGAACGCCTGTTCACGCGCATAGACTCGTTGCCCATTCCGCAGGGCGATGAAGTTCATCACCGCCGCACCAATATCCACCAGCGCCACCAATTTTCCTGAATCCGCTCCAGGCAGTTGCCGAGCCACCAGATCGAAAGCGGCTTCGAGCGCCAGGGATTCGACATCGACCACCGTCACTTTCAGCCCGCAGGCTTCCGCCACGCTGACCCGGTCTTCGACCTGCTCCTTGCGCGAAGCCGCGACCAGCACCTCCACCTCGTCCGGGGAACTGGTCGGGCCAATGACCTGAAAATCGAGATTGACCTCGTCGATCGCGAACGGAATGATCTGCGCGGCCTCGGACTCGACCTGCATTTCCATGTCCAGTTCGCGCAGGCCGGCTGGCAAGATGATTTTCTTGGCGAATACCGCCGAAGCCGGCAGGGCAATGGCGACATTCTTGACGCCGGAACCGAAACGCCGCAGCGCGCGCCGCAAACCATCGGTCACGGCATCGAAGTTGGCGATATTGCCATCTACCACGGCCTCGCCCGAAAGCGGCTCGATCACGTAGCGTTCGACGCGCCGCACGCCCCGGTCGCCAGAAGCCAGTTCCACCAGCTTGACCGACGAGGAAGATATGTCGAGTCCGACAAGCTGACGCGACCTTGAACCAAAGAGAGAAATGTCGGCCACGAAAAATCCTTTTTTTTCATCATGTTAGGAAACAAACCAAACCACGCCCGCGTCTGGTCTCCCGGCACATGCACCCACTCTAGGCAGGCTCTCAAAAGCGTCACAAGGAACTTTCCCCTTCATGTCCTAATGAAGTGACACCGAACCACTCCCGCAAAAACATCCTTCTCGATTCTCTGTCGGGAACACCCAGATGAGCCTGGCAGCCTGCCCTCTTTCGGTAACGGCACAGAACGCCGTTAATGAACCCCTCCCTTGCCCGTATATAATGTGATCTGTTCAATTTCACACGGACACACCATGCGCTGGCTTCTATATCCGCTCGCCGCGTTACTGGCCCTGGCGATCATCGGATTGGCCACGCTGACCGTTATCTGCCTGCTGGCCTGGCCCAATCTGCCCCCTCTCGACACCCTGACCGATTACCGACCCAGCGTCCCCATGCGCGTCTACACCGCCGACGGCCATCTCATCAGCGAATTCGGGGAAGAACGGCGAACATTGGTCAGAATCCAGGACGTTCCCGCCCATCTCAGGCAGGCGCTGCTCGCGGCGGAAGACAAAAACTTCTATGAGCACTCGGGTATCGACTTCATCAGCTTTACGCGCGCGTTCATCAACAACATGCGTTCTGGCTCACGCGGGCAGGGCGGGTCGACCATCACCATGCAGGTCGCGCGCAATTTCTTCCTGACGCGCGAAAGGTCCTATAACCGCAAGCTTTACGAAATCCTGCTTGCGCTCAAGATCGAACATAACCTCGGCAAGGATCAGATACTGGAGCTATACATCAACCAGATATTCCTCGGACAGCGCGCCTATGGCTTTTCGGCCGCAGCCCAGATTTACTTTGGTAAACCGCTCGACAAGCTCACCCTGGCCGAAACCGCCATGCTCGCCGGACTGCCCCAGGCTCCCAGTGCTGCCAACCCGATTTCCAATTTCGAATCGGCGCAACAGCGGCAACGCTATGTCCTTCGGCGCATGCTCGAAGCCGGATTCATCAGCGAAGCTCAATACAAACAAGCCTTGGATGAACCCCTGCGAATCTCTTCCAGAAAGGCCGCAGGGAATACCGACGCTATCAAATCTTCGGTACACGCCGGATACGTAGCCGAAATAGCGCGCCAGATCGCCATCGAGCAATTCGGCGAACAGATCACCTATCAAAGCGGCCTCAAGATCATCACCACCATTACTCGCGCCGAGCAGGAAGCCGCCTACGGAGCCCTGCGAAAAGGCGTCATGGATTACGACCGCCGCCACGGTTACCGCGGCCCGGAGAAAGTGCTTTCCCTGCCACCCGGCGCGCCGAACGAGTCGATGAATGAAGAAATCGCCTTGGCGCGCGACTTCGGCGACCTGCTCGCTGCCGTGGTGCTCGCAGCCACACCAAAGGAAGTCACCGTCTATCGCAACGGACGGACGATCTCCATCAACGGCGATGGCCTGCGTTTCGCCGCCCCCCTGTTGAGTGAAAAAGCCTCGCAAACCCGCCGGGTGCGCCGTGGCGCACTGGTACGTATCCGCAAGTCCGACCAAGGTTGGGAACTCACCCAGTTGCCGGAAGCCGAAGCCGCCCTGCTTTCCATCGACTCGAAAACCGGCGCGGTGCGTGCCCTGGTCGGTGGCTTCGACTACGACCGCAAAAAATTCAACAACGTCACCCAGGCCGAGCGCCAGCCCGGTTCCAGTTTTAAGCCCTTCATCTACTCCGCCAGCCTGGAAAAAGGCTACGCGCCCGGTACGCTCATCGCAGACGAGCCTCTGTTTTACCCGGCGGGCGGCACCACCGTGCAAGAATGGAGCCCGCGCAACTACGACAACAAATACAGCGGCATCATCACTCTGCGGGACGCCCTCGCGCACTCGAAAAACATCCCGGCCATCCGCGTACTCGAAGACATCAGTCCAAGCTACGCACAGCAGTACATCAGGCGCTTCGGCTTCGACGCCGCCCACCATCCGCCCTACCTGGCGATGGCCTTGGGCACGGGATCCGTCACGCCGTGGGAAATGGCAGCCGCCTACGCCGTATTTGCCAATGGCGGCTACCGCATCAACCCTTATGTCATCAAGGAAATCCGGGATGGCAACGACAAACCGCTTGCCCGCACCAAGCCGCTGATCGTCGGCGAGGGAGCCCAGAGGGTGATCGATGCACGTAATGCCTGGGTGATGACTTCCCTGCTCCAGGATGTCGTGCGCCGGGGTACGGCGGCCCGGGCCCGCAGCCTCAACCGCAACGACCTGGCTGGCAAAACCGGAACCACCAACGATTTCGTCGACGCCTGGTTCTGCGGCTACAACCCCAAGGTCGTCGCCGTCTCCTGGATCGGTTTCCCTATCCCGCGCAATCTAGGCAAAGGCGAAACAGGGGGAACTGCGGCGCTGCCGATCTGGATCGACTACATGCGAACCGCGCTGGCCGGCATGCCGGAAACCTCCCTCCCCCGCCCGACGGGCATTGCTTCCGCCAAAGTGCTGGACGGTCAGCGCGAAGACTTCTACTACGCTGAAAACAAACCCCCGGCGTTGAAACTTCCACCCAAGGAAGAAGACTCCGTCGACCCCATCGACTGGTTCAGTTCCCTGTTTGGTCTTCCTTCTTCCTCCGAGCGCCGTGAGGCGCCGCGACAACAACGCGCTGCGCCGGTCGAAGACAGATCGTTCATTTTTCCCTGAACACAGGAACGGACACGCGGCATGCGTTGATCGCGGCGCGGGTATCGAGCGCCGCCTGACGCGCGGCGGCGGCAAAATCCCCGTCCCAACACTTGCCCTCGCCTTCGCCCGCGTAAAGGATGGCACGCGACGAATTGAGCATCAGCCCCAAGCCATCGCCTGTCTGCCCGGCAGACACCGTAGTCGCAATATCCCCGCCCTGTGCACCAATGCCGGGCACGAGCAACGGCAATTCCCCCACCAGCGCACGTACGCGGGCCAACTCCTCCGGGAACGTCGCCCCCACCACCAACGCGCAATTCCCATTCGCGTTCCAGGCGCCGGAAGCAAGCCGGGCGACGCGCTCATAGAGCTTTTCGCCATCACCGAGATCGAGATTCTGCAAATCGCCCCCACCGGGGTTCGACGTGCGGCACAACAGAATCACCCCCTTGCCTTCCCAGGCCAGATAAGGTTCCACGGAATCCTGCCCCATATAAGGATTCACCGTGACCGCGTCCGCCTGGTAACGCGCGAAGGCTTCCTCCGCGTAGCGGCTCGCCGTACTGCCGATGTCCCCACGTTTCGCGTCCAGGATCACCGGGATGCCCGGATGCCGCGCGTGGATGTGTTCAATCAGGGCTTCGAGTTGATCTTCGGCGCGGCAAGCCGCGAAATAAGCAATCTGCGGTTTGAACGCGCAAACCAGATCGGCGGTCGCGTCCACAATGCCCCGGCAAAACTCGAAAATGGCTCGTGGCCTGCCAGCCAAGGACGGCGGCAATCGGGTCGGGTCGGGATCGAGCCCCACGCAAAGCAGGCTGTCGCGTTCTCGCCATGCAGCCCGCAGGGCGCTCATGAAGTCCATGCTTAACGCCTCAAACCCGCACGAGATAATCCAACGCGAATCCGGCGAAAACCGACGCACCCACCCAGTTGTTGTCTATGAAGGCGCGCCAGCAGGCCGCGCGCTCGCGTGTGCGGATGAGCAGAAACACACGCCCCGCCACCAGCGCGGCCACCCCCATCCCGGCGATAAAAACCCACCCTCGCCCGAACGCCAACCCCACCACGGTAATCAGGGACAAAGAGACCGCATAGCACAGCATCACTATCGCGACCTCGTAACGGCCAAACGTAATGGCCGAAGTACGGATGCGGCCCAATTTGATGTCGTCGTTGCGATCCACCATCGCATACGACGTATCGTAGGAAATCACCCAAAAGAGGTTTGCCACCACCAGCAACCAGGCCATCGGCGGCACAGTGTTCTGCACGGCGGCAAAACTCATCGGAATGCCGAATCCGAACGCCACCCCCAGGTAGGCTTGCGGCACGGGGAGAAACCGCTTCGTAAAGGGATAGCTCACCGCCAGGAACAGCGCCAGCAACGCTATCAGGAACACACGGATATTCTGGAGCGGCAGGATCAACAAAAAGGAAAGGAACAACAGTCCCAAACCAAACCAAAACGCCTCACGCACGCTGATGGCTCCCGTGACGAGAGGGCGATCCCGCGTTCGCTCCACATGCCCGTCGAACTCCCGATCCGCGTAGTCATTGACGACACACCCGGCAGAGTGCATCAAGAAACTGCCGAGCGCAAAAATCAACACCATATACAGGGGGGGTGAGCCTTCGGCAGCAATCCACAGCCCCCACATCGTCGGCCAGAGTAACAACATCGTACCCACTTGCTTGCCGAGCGAATCGACGCGAATCAAATGGGCGTAATGAGGCAGGCGGGCAACAATACTCATGGCGGTTCCATTCCAGCGGAGCGGGTTTTGGATTTTACCGCAGAACGGGAGACAGAACAAAATTATAAAAAAAGCATATTTTTTTAATGGTAACAACATATTTCCTTATGGCGCATCGCTTATACCGTATCCGCCAAAAAAGCAATAATCAATATTAAGATTTCAAAATTTACTTAAAAGTATTGCATTAATGTTGCAGTGCATTTATAATTTATCTGTAATCTATAAATTTCTCTTTTCGTTTTTTACGTTTTTCTTCCATCATGGAACAAAACAATACTTTGACGGCATCTGACCCATATTACGAAAACCTTCCTGCGTACATGACTGAAGTGTACGAATGGGCATACGTTAATCCAGAGAAAGTACGTCTGCTGGATCATAATATAGTCGTCCGTGTTTTATTGTTTTTCAACGACCAAAGACTGATGCGCGCGTACCTGAATGAAATTAAGGAAGGGATGCGTGTTTGGCAGGTTGCACATGTTTACGGTGACCTGGTCAAACGTGTCGCAGAAAAAATCGGGCCGCAAGGCGCATTCCACCTGACCGACATCACACCAATACAAATCGAACACGCAGAGCGTAAATTAGCCGATAAACCTTGGTGTAAGGTGGTTCGCTGCGACGCAGCCGATTTTACCGGTGAAGGGGACATCGACTATGATGTGATATGCAGTTTCTTTCTTTTGCATGAAGTCCCCGACGATAAAAAATATCAGATTGTTGATCACATACTAAAAAAGTTACCAAAAAATGGAAAAGCCATTTTCGTCGATTATGCAAATCCGGCCAAATGGCAGCCAATTCGTTATATTCTTAAAATCGTCAATCATTTACTCGAACCATTTGCCGAAGCATTATGGAAAAATGAAATCAGCCATTACGCAAGTGACGCCCATAAATATGTCTGGGAGAAAAAAACATTTTTTGGCGGCGTTTATCAGCGCGTAATTGTCAGACATAAGGATTGAGTACGCGCTAAATCGCGGAAATAAAACCTCTTCCTTCCCCGTTCGCGCGGAAGGGAACTTCAAAGAAATTTGCGCCCAACGCTCCGTGTTCAACGCAACCCGGATAACTCCTGGGTCAAGGCCTCGATGTTACGCTCGCGCCGCCCAACGGCATCCTTGTACGGTTGCAAGCGATCAAGTTTTTTCTGGTAATTCACGCCTCTTACACCGGTCTGCCGGTTTACGAAGGTCTCGCCACCCTGAAAAGTAGCTTCCTGTTCAGTCAGTTCCTTGCGCGCCTCCTCCAGCGCAGACTGTTCGCTATCCAGTTCTTTCTCCAGAATCTGACGCCGGGTCTTGTCGCGTTCCCTCTGCGTATCGTCGCTCACTTTTGGGAATGCCGCAGGCGAGGGATTGGGACGCATGGAGATGGTCGAAACGGACTGTTCGTTGGAGAGCTGCTTGCACCCCTTGGCCGAGCCGCCATTATTGCTGTAGGTCACTTTCCCGTTGGCATCGACGCATTTGAACACCTGCGCGGAAGCGGAAAACGGCGCGAGGGCGAACGTCAGAAAAAACAAGGATGAAGAAACGGCGACGCGCGTGGGTTTCATGGCTGAAGTCCTCTATGTCTGCCCAAAAAGGAAAAAATCCCTCCACGCCGAAAACTACACCATGCCAAAAAGAACAAACGCCAACCCTTACCTCAATCAGGCAAAAAAAGACGGGCAACGCCCGTCTTTTTTATATCGCCTCTCCGAATCAAGCCATCCCGGCTCGAAGGCCGAGGATTGCGCTCGACGCATGTTCAAAGGCTGTAGTACATGTCGAATTCGACCGGGTGCGTCGTCATACGATAGCGGGAGACTTCTTCCATCTTCAGTTCGATATAGGCGTCGATGAAGTCGTTGGAGAATACGCCACCGCGCGTCAGGAATTCCCTGTCTTTATCGAGGCAATCGAGCGCCTGATCGAGGCTGGAGCACACGGTCGGAATCTTGGCGTTTTCCTCCGGCGGCAGGTCGTAAAGGTTCTTGTCGGCGGGGTCTCCCGGATGAATCCTGTTCTGGATGCCATCCAGACCTGCCATCGCCATCGCCGCGAACGCCAGGTACGGATTGGCCGTGGGGTCGGGAAAACGTACCTCGATGCGGCGACCCTTCTGGCTGGTCGCGTAGGGGATGCGGATGGAAGCGGAGCGGTTGCGGGCGGAGTAAGCCAGTTTCACCGGAGCTTCAAAACCGGGAACCAACCGCTTGTAGGAGTTGGTTCCGGGGTTGGTGATGGCGTTCAGGGCGCGCGCGTGGCGGATGATCCCGCCGGTGTAGTACAGCGCCATTTCCGACAGACCCGCGTAACCGTTGCCCGCAAAGAGATTCTGACCATTCTTCCAGATGGACTGGTGCACGTGCATACCGGAACCGTTGTCGCCAACGATGGGCTTAGGCATGAAAGTAGCGGTCTTTCCGTACTGATGCGCGACGTTGTGCACCACGTATTTGAGCATCTGCGTCCAGTCGGCACGGCGGGTCAGCGTGGCAAACCGGGTTCCGATCTCGCACTGTCCGGCATTAGCTACTTCGTGGTGGTGCACTTCAACCGGCACACCGATACTCTCAAGCGCCAAGACCATCGCGGCCCGGATGTCGTTGAGGCTATCGACCGGCGGCACGGGGAAATACCCCCCCTTGACGCGCGGGCGGTGTCCGAGATTGCCCCCTTCGTACTTTTCGGCTGTCGACCAGGCCGCTTCTTCGGAAAATATCTTGACGGAAGAACCGGACATATCGACCGACCATTCGACGGCGTCGAAGATGAAGAATTCAGGTTCCGGCCCGAAATAAGCGGTATCGCCGACGCCGGTGCTCTTCAGGTAGGCTTCGGCGCGCTTGGCGACGGAGCGTGGGTCACGGTCATACCCCTTGCCATCGGACGGCTCAACAATGTCGCAAGTCAGTACCAGGGTGGTTTCATCGAAAAAAGGGTCGATGTAGGCAGATTCAGCATCCGGGAGCAGCATCATGTCGGAAGCCTGGATACCTTTCCATCCGGCCATCGAAGAGCCGTCAAACATGAGGCCGTGCTCGAACGCTTCCTCTTCAAAAGCGGAAACCGGCACACTGACGTGCTGCTCCTTGCCGATGGTATCGGTAAAACGGTAGTCAACGAAACTGACCTCGTTTTCCTGGATCAACTTCATGACATCTTGAGGATTCATGCTCACTCCTGATAAAAACAATCAAAACAGTCTGGAAAATCAGCCTGAACGCGCCCTCTTTCCTCCCGACAAGCAGGCAGGCGCGAAAAACCGGCAGCCACCAAACATCCAGGCAGCTATATATTGTGTCACAAGGGCACAGATGAATCAGGAATGGTAGACATTCATCAGGCGGATGCGCCACATGGGAGGGCAGGCTGTGAACGGAAAAATCGTACATTGACCATCCCGCCCCCTTCTATTGCAAGCGGAAGAGGGATGGATATGCGGTCAGTAGCGAGTCCCCAGCCCCATCATCCCTGCCAGGAAGAACAGGGCAAAGCCACTCCAGAAAAGCATGAGGGCATATCTTTTACGCACAAACAGCCCGTACCCCATCAGGCAGGACGAAGTCATGACGCACAATAAGATTCCCGGCATGGATGCTCCAAGCCAGATACCAAGGGTAATCGTCAAAAGAACCGCTGTGACTGCACCTGCCAGATCAGACGCTTGGACAAGGGACCACAGGAAAAATAGACCCAGGATAAACAGGGAACCAGCGATCAACCTGCGGTAATATACTTTATACGCCATTTTCATAATTCAATATCCCCCTCTCTCGATTATTCCTGCTTTGCGTCAAACCCATCAGGGCGAAAGGCTGTACCGGATTTCTGGCGAAGCCGGGCTACTTTGCAAAGCATCTAAACCGTTCCGGAGTTGTGGTTTCACCAGCAAAGTGTTGAAACCAACAAAAAACCCGGGGGTACAAATGGCGCTGTAAGTCCGAACGATGGCCTGCGTTTCGTCGGAGACGCAGGAAAACGGCAAATGCGGGCGCTCGTCAAAGGTCAACATGGGAAAGTCATCCTTATGCTATCCGCAAAATATGCAAAAGGGGAAACAACCGGCTTTCCGGCGCGGGACAGACCACAAGCGCCTTGTATGCGGACTCAAAAAGCCCGTTCAGCACATCATTCCCCTCTGTTCCAGCGATATGAAACAGGCGAGAAGTTTACTCCAACAATTATGTATCTGTGAATATTTTCACAGAATATTTTTTGCGGCTGTGCTCGCCGCCTCTTTCCCGGCAAAAAACCGGGCAAATCTTAGCGGTCTTCCTGGTCGATCAGATTGAGGCCGAGTTGGCCACCGTCACCAAAAATATCGGTCGCCATACCGAAATCCTGGCTGCTGTCCTGGTTTTCGACCCCGGAAAGATACTCGGGAGTAATGTCGCCAGTGATGTAGTCGCCATCGAAACAGGAAGTCTCGAAAAACTGAATCACAGGGTTGATCGCACGCACGGATGCCTTGAGATCATCGAGATCCTGGTAAAGCAGGCCGTCCGCACCTATCTCACGGCGAATCTCGTCTTCGGTACGGTCATTCGCAATGAGCTCAATGCGCGTCGGCATGTCGATGCCGTAAACATTCGCGTGACGCACCGGCGGCGCGGCGGAAGCTATGTACACCCTGGCCGCACCCGCCTCGCGTGCCATATTGATGATTTCCTTGCTGGTCGTACCGCGCACGATGGAATCGTCGACCAGCAGTACGCTCTTGCCTTTGAATTCCTGATGAATGGTGTTGAGCTTCTGGCGCACGGATTTCTTTCGCAAGGACTGTCCTGGCATGATGAAAGTCCGGCCAATGTAGCGGTTTTTGACGAAGCCTTCGCGATACGGCAGCCCCAGCCGCAACGCCATTTCCTGCGCCGAAGGGCGGCTTGAATCAGGAATTGGAATCACGACATCAATGCCCGCATGCGGCATGGTGCGCTTCATTTTCTCGGCAAGGAATTCCCCCATCTTGAGGCGCGCTTCATACACCGATACGCCATCCATGATGGAATCGGGTCTCGCGAGATAGACGTATTCGAACATGCACGGCGCGTCTACGGTTCTTGCCGCGCACACGCGGCTGCGGAAATTACCTTCCGTGTCGATCAGCACTGCCTCGCCCGGCGCAAGGTCACGCAAGAGCCTGAACCCTAAGGTATCGAGCGCGACGGATTCGGAAGCGACCAACCATTCGACCGTGCCGTCCGGCAATTCTTTCTTGCCGATCACCAAGGGGCGAATGCCATACGGGTCACGAAAAGCCAGCAACCCATAACCTGCAATCATCGCCACAGCCGCGTAAGCGCCCCGGCAACGCCGGTACACGCCCACTACGGCGCGGAATATCGCCGCCTCATCGAGCCTGGGGCCACCTGCCGCGTCTTCCATCTCATGCGCCAGCACGTTGAGCAGCACTTCGGAATCGGAATTGGTGTTGATGTGGCGGCGGTCAGAGAGAAATATCTCGCGCTTGAGCGCCTCCGAATTGGTCAGGTTCCCGTTATGCGCCAGAAGCAGCCCGAAAGGCGAATTGACGTAGAAAGGCTGCGCCTCGGCAACATTGAACGCCGAACCCGCCGTGGGGTAACGCACATGCCCAATTCCCCAGTTACCAACGAGGTTACGCATGTTGCGGGTGCGAAAGACATCACGCACCAAGCCGGATGCCTTGTGCATGAAAAAACGGTTACCCTCCGCAGTGGCGATACCCGCCGCGTCCTGCCCGCGATGTTGCAATACCAGCAACCCATCATAGAGCAACTGGTTGACTGGAGAGGCCGCTACGACTCCGAGAATCCCGCACATGAAATACCACCCTATTTGAGAATGTCATCGACTGCCGAATCAATGTCCGGCAGCCACGGTTCGATCCTGCTCACCGCTTTTTCCAGCAGCGGCGCGAACAGTGCCCGCTCCCACCACGGTTCACGCGACATGCCGATCAGGCCGCCAACCCAGACCACGATCAAAACGATCATCAGGCCCCGGACAATGCCGAACACAGCTCCAAAAAACCTGTCTGTCGCGCCCAATCCTACTGTGCACAGCAGACGCCGCAAAAAAAGTTTTGCCAGCGACACCACCAACAATACGGCGAAAAGAATCAGCGCGAATGCCGCAGCCACGCGAGCACGCGGGTCGTCGATCATGTTTTCAAACTGGTGCGCCGCAACATCGGCATAATGGGTTGCCGTAACCAAGGCCAGAACCAAACCTGCCAGCCCTAGAACCTCGCTTGTCAGCCCCCGCCATAATCCCAGCGTGGCCGACAGTCCGAGAATAGACAGGAACGCGTAATCGAAAACTGTCATCGCTGAAACTCGGCGTTAAATGTCCAATGTTCAGCGCAATGACAACATCGCGTTATGACCCTGAGCCTTCAGGCGCGCCACGGCCTGTTCCCCTTCGCTCCGGGGCAACGGGCCGATACGAACCCGCGTCACCTTACCTGCCTTTTCAGCGTACGCGGCAAAGCCCTGCTTTTTCAGTTCTTGCACCTGCTTGGCGGCTCTGTCCGCTTTACCGAAGGAAGCAACCTGGACGAAGACCTGCCCCTGTACCTTCTTGCCCGCTTTTCCGCCTGTTTCAGTTTCCTTTGCGGGAGAAGAGTCATTGAGCAAGGCAAGCGCCCGCGCAGCCTCGGTTTCCTTTTCGATGGTGCCCGGACGGGATGGCGGAGGCCGATGTTCTCCGGATGATTGGACGGGCGGAGTAGGAGCGCGCTGCTCCGGCGGCAGGGACGCCGATGGCGGAGAAGGCGGCTCTGGCAAGGAGGGAGGCATTTCGACGGGGAATCCGGGCTCGCCCGAAACGGCATCCGGTTCAATGACGACCCTGGCGGATTCAAAATCGTCCTCAGGCACGGGCGGAGGCAATTCAAGCTCATCCCGCTCAGGAATGGAAACCTGCATGTCAGGCACAGTGCGCGGCGCTTCGCCGTCCCTGATCGCCAGCGGCAACACAACCACCGCCAGCAGCGCCAGAACTGTCGCCCCTACGAGGCGGCGGCGCGCCCGTTTCTTGATTTCGAGGTCGTCTGCGTCGCTTGCCGGAAAATCACTCACCTTGAACCCCTTATTGGTACATCGCGCGTCAGCGGCGATCTTGAATTGCCGCCAGTACATCCGCCACGGTCAGGAAGGAACCGAACACCACGATTCTATCATTTGCGGCTGCGTGTTCCCGCGCTTGCGCGAATGCTTCGGCAGGCGTCGCAAAGCCTTCCGCAATTTTGCGCCTCTCCACCCCTGCTGCACGCAAGCGCCCCGTCAACGTCTCGGAATCCAGCCCCCTGTGGCCGGACAGGCTACAGGGCAACCAATGGTCGACACGCGCGCTCATGCGCTCCGCGACGCCCTCCACGTCCTTGTCGGCAAGCATGCCGAATACCGCCCAGGTTTCGGGGGCAAATCCAAGCCCATCGAGATTTTCAGCCAGAACTTCCACCGCCTGCGGATTATGAGCCACGTCGAGCACCACCAGGGGTTGCCCCGGCAACACCTGGAAACGCCCCGGCAGTTCGACCCGCATCAAACCCTGCCGAATCGCCTGCATGGATACCGGGATGCGTGAGCGCAAGGCATCAAGCGCGGCCATCACCGAAGCCGCGTTGAAAAGCTGGTTTGCGCCGCGCAGGGCCGGGTAGGCCAGCCCGCCGCGATTGATCCGGGCTTCGCGGCGCGCGGAGCACGGCATTTCGTTACGCCAGTAGCTCCATTGCTGATGCCCGCCCTTGAAACCGAAATCGCGCCCGCAAACCCAAAGCTCCGCGCCAATCGCCCGCGCGTGTTCGATAAGGCTTTGCGGCGGCTCCGGGTCGCCGCAGATTGCCGGGCATCCAGCACGGAAAATGCCTGCTTTCTCAAAACCGATGGCCTCGCGCGTATCGCCGAGATAATCCATGTGATCCATCGCTACCCCGGAGACGATGGCGCAATCGGCATCAACAGCGTTGACCGCATCGAGCCGTCCACCCAAGCCAACTTCGAGGATGATGACATCGAGCCGCGCCGCGCAGAACACCTGCCAAGCCGCCAGCGTACCATGCTCAAAATAGGTCAGCGGCACATTGCCGCGCGCCGTTTCAACATCGGCAAAAGCAGCCGCCAGCACTTCGTCGCCGACCTCGACGCCTTCGATGTGCACCCGCTCGTTGTAGCGCAGCAGATGGGGCGAGGTATAGCGCCCAACGCGATAGCCTTCGGCACACAGAATGGCTTCGAGCATGGCGCAGATCGAGCCTTTGCCGTTTGTGCCGCCTACGGCAATCACGAGCGCGCTGGAACTGGAACCCAGCACGGCAAGCACTTCCGAGACACGTTCCAGGCCGAGGCAAATGGACGCGCCATGCCGCGCCTCAAGCAATTCGAGCCAGCCGGACAGCGTCGCCGGGCCTTCCCCGTCACCGCACGAATCAGGCATGGACAGCCGGTTGCCGATTGAGAAGATTGAGAAGTTCGGCCAAACACTCGCGCAACTGCCGACGGTCGACGATCATGTCGATCGCGCCTTTTTCAAGCAGGAACTCGGAACGCTGAAAACCTTCCGGCAGCTTTTCGCGCACAGTCTGTTCGATCACCCGTGGGCCAGCGAAACCAATCAGTGCGCCGGGTTCGGCAATCACCACATCGCCCATGAAGGCAAAACTCGCCGACACCCCACCCATCGTCGGATCGGTCAGCAAGGTGATGAACGGCAGCCCGCGCTGGGCGAGTTGGGTGATGGCCGCCGTCGTCTTGGCCATCTGCATCAGCGAAAATAGACCTTCCTGCATTCTCGCCCCGCCGGAAGCCGTGATGCAGATGAAAGGCAAGCGCTGATCGAGCGCTACGCGGACGCCCCGCACGAAACGCTCCCCGACCACCGAGCCCATTGAGCCACCGAGAAAATCGAATTCAAAACAGGCCACGACCAGCGGCACACCAAGCACTGTGCCTTGCATGACCAGCATCGCCTCAGTCTCGTCCGTCCCTTTTGCCGCCGCCGACAGGCGTTCCGTATACTTGCGCGAATCCTTGAACTTGAGCGAATCGACGGGAGTTATTTCACTACCGATTTCGAGGCGGTCTTCAGCATCGAGCAGCAGATCGAACCGCTCGCGCGCACTGATACGCAAGTGATGCCCGCACTTGGGGCAAACATGCAGGTTGCTTTCGAGGTCGGAGTGATAGAGCACTGCCTCGCAGGCCGGACATTTGATCCACAGCCCTTCCGGAATCGACTTGTTGCGTACCGCGCCTTCATCGCGCTTAATCCGGGGAGGGAGCAGTTTTTGCAGCCAACTCATGAATATGCTCCGGCAAGTTCATCGAGCGCGACACGAATTCCGCGCACGAACGTTTCAACATTGGCACAAACCCGCTCACGCGGGCTTGCCTCGATTTCCTGGACGATGCGGCTGCCGATCACCACCGCGTCGGCCAGCATGCCTATCCTTTTCGCGGTTTCGGCGTCACGGATGCCGAAACCCACCCCCACCGGCATCCCCGCCACGGCACGGATGCGCGGGATGCGGCTGGCGATTTCGTCGAAATCGAGGCTTGCCGCACCCGTCACGCCCTTGAGGGAGACGTAATAGAGATAGCCGCTGCCCGCTTGCGCGACTTCGCGGAAACGCTGTTCGGAAGAAGTCGGCGCAAGCAGGAAAATCTGGTCGATCCCGGCGGCGCGCACACTTGCGGTAAATTCCGCGCATTCCTCGGGCGGGTAATCGACCACCAGCACACCATCGACGCCCGCCTGTCTGGCCGCCTCGGCAAACGCGCCAAAACCCATCGCCTCGATGGGATTGGCATAACCCATCAGCACGACCGGAGTAGCCGTATCTTCCGCGCGGAAAGCGCGAACGATGCCGAGCACACGGGCGAGGCTCATGCCCTTGGCCAATGCCCGTTCCGAGGCCCGCTGGATGACGGGGCCGTCGGCCATCGGGTCGGAAAACGGCACACCGAGTTCGATAATGTCGGCCCCGGCCTTGATCAGCGAGCGCATCAGCGGCAAGGTCAACTCATCATCCGGGTCGCCCGCAGTGATGAAAGGGATCAGCGCCTTACGGCCTTCGGCCTGCAAACGTTGGAAAGTGATTTGAATTCTGGACATAAAAACCTGTGTGGGCGCGAGAAGTTCAGAACTGGATGCCTGAACGCTCGGCTACGGTGTGCATATCCTTGTCGCCGCGCCCGGAAAGGCAGACCAGCAGGAGTTTGTCGCGGGCAAGCCCAGGCGCAAGCTTCATGGCCTGCGCCAAGGCATGCGCGGACTCCAGCGCCGGAATGATGCCTTCAAGGCGACAAAGCGCGTGGAACGCGTCGAGCGCCTCGGTATCGGTCACGGCCAGGTATTCGGCACGGCCACTGTCTTTCAGCCACGCATGTTCCGGCCCCACAGCCGGATAATCCAGCCCAGCGGAAATGGAATGGGTCTCGATGACCTGCCCGTTTTCGTCCTGCATCACGTAAGTGCGGTTGCCGTGCAGAACCCCTGCCCTGGCATTGGACGTCAGCGGCGCGGAGTGCCGACCCGTCTCTATCCCCTCCCCGGCTGCCTCGACACCCAGCAGACGCACATCATCAAAGGGGATATAGGGATGGAAAATGCCTATTGAGTTGGAACCGCCCCCCACGCAGGCAATCACCATGTCCGGCTGGCGTCCGAATCCCTCCACCATCTGCGTCAGGCACTCCCTTCCGATCACCGTCTGGAATTCGCGCACCATCATCGGATAAGGATGCGGCCCGGCCACCGTGCCGATGATGTAGAAAGTGCCGGAGACATTCGTCACCCAATCGCGCATGGCCTCGTTGAGCGCATCCTTGAGCGTCTTCGAGCCGGATTCCACCGGAACCACGCTCGCCCCCAGGAGCTTCATGCGATAGACGTTGGCGGCCTGCCGTTTCACGTCTTCGGAACCCATATAGACCACGCACTCGAAGCCGTAGCGGGCTGCCACGGTAGCCGTCGCCACGCCGTGCTGCCCCGCGCCGGTCTCGGCAATCACCCTGGGCTTGCCCATGCGTTTGGCCAGCAGCGCCTGCCCGATGCAGTTGTTGACCTTGTGCGCTCCCGTGTGATTGAGGTCTTCGCGCTTCAGAAGTATCTGCGCCCCGCCCAGTTTTTCGGAAAGCCGCCGGGCATGGTAAATCGGGCTTGGCCGCCCAACGTAATGGCGAAGCTCGTGCTCAAGCTCGGCGATGAAAGTTTGATCCTCGCGGCACGCCTCAAAGGCCGCTCGCAATTCCTCCAGCGCGGGCATGAGCGTCTCGGCGACGAAAATACCGCCATATGGGCCAAAATGCCCCTGCGCGTCGGGAAACGAATGCTGACCATCAGCCATCGGCGTTGCGAACTCCTGTGACGAACGCAGCGATTTTCGCTGCGTCCTTGATTCCTTTTGCCACTTCTACCCCACTCGACACGTCGACCGCCCAAGGGCGCAACCTATGGATGGCTTCGCCCACGTTGCCGGGGTCGAGTCCTCCGGAGAGCACCAGCGGACGCCCCAGCCCTGGGGGAACCAACGACCAGTCGAACGTCTTGCCGCTACCGCCATACCCTTCGACGAAAGCGTCGAGCAACAAACCACGGGCGCCGGGATGGGAAATAGAGAATTCTAGCAGATCAACTCCGGGACGCATCCGAGCCGCCTTGATCCAGGGCAAACGGCGACCCGTACCGGGAATCGTGGACAAGGCCGCGCATCGCGCATCGCTCTCGTCGCCATGAAACTGAAGCCATTGCAGAGGTACATGGCGCAATGCCCCGGCCACGAATTCAGCCTCCGGGTCGACAAACAGCCCCACCGCCGTGACAAAAGGCGGCAACAAATCCGCCAGCGCGGCGGCCTGCTCGAACGAGACATTGCGCGGACTGGGCGGGTAGAACACGAAGCCGACCGCATCGGCTCCCGCATCAACCGCCGCGATGACATCCTGTGGCCGGGTGAGGCCGCAAATTTTTATCCGGGTACGCAACATTTATATCATCGCAAAATAAGGTTTCGTCATAATATACCCATCTTCCGGCAGCGGCCAGCGTGAAGGGTACGACACCCCGCAGAGGTAAAGCCCGTCTGGAGAAAAAGTCGGCGCGCCCTTCGCCCGCTCTCGGCATGCCAGCAGTTCGCCGAGCCATTGCGGCGGCTGTTCGCCCTTGCCGACGGCCACCAGCGCGCCGACGAGATTGCGAACCATGTGATGCAAAAAGCCATTGGCGCTGAAATCGAGCGCGATGATGCCTCCTTCGCGCGCCACATGAGCCTTGGACATGATTCTTACGGGGGTTTTGGCCTGACAGGACGCAGCACGGAAGGAAGAAAAATCGTGCTCGCCGCACAACTGCGCGGCAGCGACCGCCATTTTTTCCACATCGAGCGGCAGATGAAACCAGCCCACCCGTCCGGCCAATACCGCAGGACGCACCGGCGCATCAAAAAGCAGATAGCGGTAACTGCGCTCACGGGCAAGATAGCGGGCATGAAAGCCCTCATCGACTTCCACCGCCCATCGAATCGCCACACCCGTCGGCAGCCAGGTATTGGCTCCCCGAACCCAGGCTGTCATGGGACGGCGCGCCTCGGTATCGAAATGCGCGACCTGGGCAGTAGCATGCACGCCGGTATCGGTACGCCCGGCGGCATGCAGCCTGACAGGCTCACCGGCAATGAACCCAAGCGCGCGTTCGACGGTATCCTGTACCGTATGCCCGTGCGGCTGGCTTTGCCAGCCCTCAAAGGCATCACCCGCGTATTCGATGCCAAGCGCGATTCTCACCGTAGCCACCAGAACGCCAGAAAAATACACGCCACGGCTGGCAAGGCAATGTCCAAGAAGCCCAAGCGTTCTCGCGTCAATCGCACGGCCTCGCCACAGGTCTCGGCGGCAGGCGGATTCAGCCAACCCTTCCAATCCTGCCAAGGCCGCTCGCCACTCCGCGCGGCGCTGGCGTAATGCAGCACAAGAAGCAGCCGCAAGGCGAACCGTTCCGCCGGCAGGCCGAATGCCCCGCACGGGCGGGCAAGCGCGTAAAGGCCGCTCACAAGCCGCTCTGCCGGCATGCGCCCAAGGAGAACCGCCACCCAGCACACCAGCGCCGCCAGACGGCAGCCATGCGTGAGTGCAAGCAGTAAGCCCTCCCGGCTGGGTCCCAGGCGCGGCCAATCCATGAAGACTGCCTCCCCAGGCGTAAACCAGGCGAACAGCACCAGAATTGCCAGCAAAAGAACGCGAATCCTGGCAAGCAACCGTACGCATTGGGTACGCGTACATCCAAGCGCCACGGCTAGGCTCGCAACGGTCAACGCGGCAAGGCCCCAGCCTTCAACCTGCTGCATAAAGACCGCCGCAGTTGCCCACAGGAAAAGGATTGAGCCCGCATTCATAAAGAGAGAGCCGCCGCAGGACAAATCCGGCGGCGGCAAACTGGAATAGCCGAATCAACCCAGCTTGGCAATCAATGCCTTGGCTTCCGCCTTCTGTGCGGCATTGCCTTGGGCGACGACCTCCTTGAGCAGTTCCAGCGCGCCTTCGGTATCGCCCATATCCCCATAGGCCAGCGCCAGTTCAAGCTTGGTGTCGATTTCGCCCGCGTCTACCGCATCGGTCAGGCCGTTGGATGCGGGCGAGCGAGAGTCCCCGGCCTTGGGAGAGAATGAACCCGTAGCAGCGTCCTGCTTGAGATCGAGGTTAAGGTCGAAATCGAGCGCGTCCGGATCGAAACTGGTTTTCTCAAGATCCAGCGTCACGTCATCGCCGCGTTCATTGCCACCCCGTGCGGATGGCAGCACGACCGTCCCGCTCATGTCGCCGGAGGCACCCTGACCTTGCGCGGGCAAATCGAAATCAAACGGCCCGGCCAGATCGCCCGCTGTCTTGGGCGCGGCTGGCCTGCTACCGGCTTTCTTGGAAGAAACGCCTGTTGGCTGCCTGGAAGCAACACCTGCGGCAGGCTGCCTGGACACGGTGACGGAAATAGGCTGTTTGCCCGCTTCGGAAACCGCCTGCGATTTGCCGAGATCGAAGTCGATACTGCCCGCAGCCTTTGGCGTGGTTTCCGCCGGTTCAAACTGGAAATCGACTTCCGTGGCAGGACCGGCGGCGGCAGTCTGCGCGGACCCCGACCGCTTGGGCTTTGCCTGTGCGCTCGGAATGGTACTGGTAGCTGCCCGAGTCGATAGCGCATCGTCCATTTGACCCTGCATTACTGCAGTTTCTTTCAGTTGCCCGGCATTCGCCGCTGAGGACTCGTCCGTCGTCGGCGAGGTTCCAAAATCCAGGCCGGACAGAGCCATACCGGAGCCTGTCGTGGGTGCGCCCATATCCAGACTGGAGGGCTCTTCGAGGGTAGGTTCAAGCCCTGGCAATTTTGAAAGTTCACCACCTCCCTGCCTGGACGGCTTGCCGGAATAGAGCGGATTGGAGGGATCGAGCCGACGCCCCATTTGCACCGCCTTTTCCCAATCCCGGCCTTGGCCTTCCGTGCGGGAAAAGAGCTCGGAAGCCGTGGCCTCGAACTGCGTCAGATCTTGCCTTTGGGCATAGATTTCAAGCAGCTTGACGTAAATCGCACCACGCTTCGGATCGGACTTGAGCGCGTCATTGAGGATTTCCTCGGCCTGGCTGTCACGCCCATAGGCCATATAAACATCGGCCTCGGCCACCGGGTCGACCCCTTCGTTCGTGTCGATCGACAACCCGGTCTGGCTGAAATCGGTATGAATGACGCTGCTGGCGGTGGTATCCACGCTCTGCCCGCCGTTGTCCCCGAAGATCGAAGTCGCCTCACCCGGGAACATGCTCGTCGCATCTTGCGAGAGGGTGTCCAGCCCGATATCAGAACGTTTGCGCTGCCAGGAACGGAAAGCAAGAAAACCGAACAGAAGCAAGGCAACCAGCGCGACAACCCCCACAACAGCCGGATCGGCTATCAACTCCTTCAGCTTCGCTATCAGCGGGTCGTCTTCTTGATCCTGAGATTGAAAATCGTTTTCTACTTTTATTGCGGCATCCTGCGTACTTTCAGACTCGGCAGCGGCAGGTTCAGAAGACGCTGATGCTTCGGCTGTGGGAGGCGTCTCCTCGACCACTGGAGCGGGGGGCGTTTCGGTTACAGGCTGCTCGGACGGCGCAGAAGCAATCTGTTCCTGCAACTTGGTACGCTGATCTTCCAGGCTCTTGATTGCCTCGAGTTCCCTGACTCTTTCCGAAGCCTCTCTCTGTGCATTCTCCGCCGCAGCAAGGTCTGTTTCCAACTCCTGTATACGGGCAGCATCGCCGCCTTGCCCGGAGCTTTCCTGAGAAGCAATCACCACCTTGTCGCGATCCTGCTCGGCAACCGGCGGAACCGCATCGATACCGCGCGACATCCCTGCGTCTTCTTCCGTTGAACTCGCAGGGCGGCGAACCGCTTCCGAAGCTACCTGCGCGCGCCAGGCATTGAAATCTCTCGCCTGGACTCGCACTTCCCTGCGCGCATCGGCGGCGCTGGTGCTCCGCACTTCATCGGCAGACGGCATCTTGAGGATGACCCCGGTTCTGAGCCGGTTGATGTTGCTGTCGATGAACGCCGTCTGGTTGGCACGGTACAAGGCCATCATCATCTGGTCGAGCGTCACATCCGCAGGCATACGGCGGCTGGCAATGGCTCCCAAGGTCTCACCGTACTTGACGGTATGGTCGCCTCCGTCGGCTTCTGGAAAATAAGCGGGAGTTGGCGCGGTATACGGCATCTGCGGCGGAACGTCCCTTTCAGGTTCGACCGGCGGCCTTTCCT
Source organism: Betaproteobacteria bacterium (assembly GCA_009782565.1). Classification (GTDB taxonomy): domain Bacteria; phylum Pseudomonadota; class Gammaproteobacteria; order Burkholderiales; family Rhodocyclaceae; genus WRNU01. Next base: position 226,826 of record WRIU01000002.1, on the reverse strand, counting down.
GCTGCATGGCGGCCACAGGAGCGGGTTCCTGCACAAACTGGATAGGTTCGGGTTCGGGCTCCGGCCCCGAATAAACGAACGTCGGCTCATCCCCAAGATCCAATTCCGCAGCCGGAACCGGATCCGAAGCCTGTGCAACCTGAATCTCCGGCAGAGGCGGAGGCGGGCTCTCGACCATAGGCGGGGGCGGCGTGGGTGGAGCGGCCACCGTAGGCTCGACAGGAGCGGGCTGCCGAATGACCAGGTCACGCGGTTCGAGCAGGAAGTTATAAGTTCGCGCCAAACGCCCGTCATCCCAGTTCAACTGAATGACCAAACTGGCAATGGCCTCGTTGACCGGAACATCGCTGCTGAGTCTCAGCACCGAGCGGTCACCCCGATTTTCGACCGTAACTCGTACATTGGGCACGAAGCTGGCGTAAGGAATCCCCCCCTGCGAAAACGCTTCGGCCGGAGCAACGCGGGCTGTCAGTGACTGTAGCTCCTGTTGGGTCGCATTGAGCTGAATTTCAGCATTCAGCGGCTCTCCCAGCATACTCCGGACGGTAAACTCACCGAGTCCGGCAGCCTGCGCGCCAAATGGTAAAAAGAGAACCGCTGCCGCGATCAGGGGCACTTTAATAATCGGTTTCATCGCCATCCTCAAAACCTGCTCCCCTTCATCAACCAAGCAAAGGGCGATATATCACGAAATGGAAGCTGCAATTTACCATTAATTCTAGGTACTTGTAGCAACCGTTTCAAACTGGAAAAGAATACCACCAACGCGACTGCGGAGGACATCCATAAAAAAATGTTTCTCCGTATCAGCATTGGCGTTCTCCATTGCCGGATATTACATCCGTATTCATTGATCGAGCAAGATGCGTAACATACGGCGCAACGGTTCCGCAGCACCCCATAACAACTGATCTCCAACGGTAAACGCTCCAAGGTACTCCGGACCCATCGCCAATTTGTGAAGTCGGCCAATAGGGACGGAAAGCGTTCCCGTCACTGCGGCAGGGGTCAGTTCACGCTCGGAAATCTCGCGTTCGTTCGGCACGACCTTCACCCATTCGTTGGCCGAAGCAATCATTCCGGAAACCTCGTCGAGCGGCACATCCTTTTTCAGTTTGATGGTCAGCCCCTGTGAATGGCAGCGCATGGCCCCGACACGCACGCACAGGCCGTCGACCGGGATGCTGCCCGCCGTGCGGAACGGCGGCTTGCCGAGAATCTTGTTGCACTCCGCGCCGCCCTTCCATTCTTCCTTCGACTGCCCGCACTCGACCGGCACGTCGATCCACGGGATGAGGCTGCCCGCCAGCGGCACGCCACGGAAATTTTTGGTTGGGAAAGCCGGGGAACGCATGGTTTCAGCCACTTTACGGTCGATGCCGAGAATGGCCGAAGCCGGGTCGGCAAGCAAATCGGCCACCGACGCGTGGAGCGCGCCCATCTGCGAGAGCAGTTCGCGCATGTTTTGCGCCCCCGCGCCGGAAGCAGCCTGGTAGGTCATCGACGAGACCCATTCGACGAGGTCGTGTTGGAACAGCCCGCCCAGCCCCATCAGCATTAAGGACACCGTGCAATTCCCGCCTATCCAGTTCTTGCCGCCCTTCACGAGCGCGCCTTTGATGACATCCAGGTTGACCGGGTCGAGAATGATGACTGCGTCGTCCGCCATCCTGAGCGCCGACGCGGCGTCGATCCAGTGTCCCTGCCAACCCGCACCGCGCAGCTTGGGAAACACTTCTTTCGTGTAATCGCCGCCCTGACAGGTAACGACGATGTCGCACGTCCTGAGCACATCAATATCAGCCGCATCCTGCAAGGGCTGCGCGGCCTGTTTGCCGCCGAAAACAGGCGCTTGTCCGCCCGCGTTGGAGGTCGAAAAATAAATGGGTTCAAAAAGAGCGAAATCATTCTCTTCCGTCATCCGCTGCATCAGCACGGAACCCACCATTCCTCTCCAACCTACCAGACCTACTCGTTTCATGCTTTCCTCACTACAAAACCAAAACTCGCTCCGCGCGGAAAACCTCATTACGCGAAATAACGTGTGTCAAATCACCCAAGCTCCGCAAGAACCGCGTCGCCCATTTGTTTCGTACCCACGCGAATCATACCCGCCTCGTGAATATCGTCCGTTCGCAATCCTCGTGCCAACACTTTTTTGACCGCAATTTCCACTTTTTTCGCTTTTTCTTCCAAATTGAAAGAATAGCGCAGCATCATGGCAACAGAAAGAATGGTCGCAAGAGGATTAGCCACGTCCCGCCCGGCGATGTCAGGAGCGGAACCGTGCGACGGCTCATAGAGCCCCTTATTGTTTTCGTCCAGCGAGGCTGAAGGCAGCATGCCGATGGAGCCGGTCAGCATGGAAGCCTCATCGGAGAGAATATCGCCGAACATGTTGCCGGTCACAATGACGTCAAATTGCCGTGGCGCGCGCACAAGCTGCATGGCCGCGTTATCCACCAGCATATGCGTGAGCGTCACATCCGGATATTCCGGCGCAAGCTCATTCATGACATCCCGCCAGAGTTGTGTCGTTTCCAGCACGTTCATTTTGTCGACGGAACACACTTTTTTATTGCGCCTCCGGGCAGCCTCGAACGCGACACGGCCAATGCGGCGGATTTCGGACTCCGAATAGTGCATGGTATTGAAACCGAAACGCTCGCCATTGCGATTTTCAATCCCGCGCGGCTGCCCGAAATAAATATCTCCGGTCAATTCGCGCACAATCAGAATATCCAGCCCGGAAACGATTTCCGGTTTCAGGGTGGAAGCATTCGCCAATTCCGGATAAAGCACGGCAGGCCGCAGGTTGGCAAACAGGTTCAGATGTTTGCGGATGCCAAGCAGCCCACGTTCAGGGCGCTGCTCGCGGGGCAACGTATCCCATTTCGGGCCACCCACAGCGCCAAGCAAGACGGCATCCGCCTCACCCGCGAGTTTTTGGGTCGCTTCCGGGTATGGGTCGCCGGTCGCGTCGACCGCCGCACCGCCCAGAAGCGCGGTTTCCATCTCAATGCCGAGATTCAGGGCTTCCAGCACACGCACGGCTTCGCCCGTAATTTCGGGGCCGATGCCGTCACCGGGGAGAACGCAGATTTTTTTCGTCATTCATTATCCTTTTTAATCAGGCCACAAACAGCCACGGGTACGTCTGCCTGCGGCGCTCCTCGAACGCACGGATTTCATCGGCGTGGCGCAAGGTCAGGCCGATGCCGTCCCAACCGTTCAGCAGGCATTCCTTGCGAAACGCATCCACCTGAAATGGAATTACAGCGCCATCGGGTCGAACAATCGTCTGTTCCGCCAGGTTCACGGTCAGCGAAAATCCCGGCATATGCTCGGTGAGGCCGAAAAGCGCGTCGATTTCCGCCTTGGGCAACCCCAAAGGCAAAAGCCCATTCTTGAAACAGTTATTGAAAAAAATATCGGCAAACGACTCGGCCAGAATCACCTTGAAACCGAAATCCGCCAACGCCCAGGGCGCGTGCTCGCGGCTGGAGCCGCAGCCGAAATTGGCGCGGGCAAGCAAAATCGACGCGCCCCGGTAACGCTCCTGATTGAGCACAAATCCGGGATTCAGGGGGCGGAGGCTATTGTCCATGCCCGGTTCGCCCTGATCCAGATAGCGCCATTCATCGAACGCGTTCGGCCCGAACCCGGAGCGCTTGATGGACTTCAGGAATTGCTTGGGGATGATCGCATCCGTATCGACGTTGTTGCGATCCAGCGGGGCGACGAGACCCGTAAAAGTAACGAATTTTTCCATGCGTGTTCCTGTTGCGAAACGCCCCGTTCAGCTTTATGAAACCAAACCTTCCAGCTTCACTTCCAGCTTCATTGTGACGCTCTCTGAATCGCCTTTCCTCCCGCCTCGACGTCCTTGCCGACACCGCGCACGGTATTGCAGGCCGTCAAACCGGAAACGAAAACCATCAGCAAAATGATGCAAAACAATGTTCCCCGTTTCATTTCAGTCCCCCGTAATCAAAGAATGTCCCGTACATCGGCGAAATGCCCGGCAATGGCAGCAGCAGCGGCCATCGCCGGACTGACCAGGTGAGTACGGCCCCCCGGCCCCTGGCGGCCTTCAAAATTGCGGTTCGACGTGGAGGCACAACGCTCGCCCGGCTCCAACCGGTCGGCGTTCATGGCAAGGCACATCGAACAGCCCGGTTCGCGCCATTCAAACCCGGCAGCGATGAAAATCTCATGCAGCCCTTCCGCTTCCGCTTGGCGTTTGACCAGACCGGAACCCGGCACGGCCAGCGCAAGCCTGACGTTCTCCGCCCTCCGGCGGCCTTTCAAAACCGCCGCCGCCTGACGCAAATCCTCGATGCGGGAATTGGTACAGGAGCCGATGAACACCTTGTCGATCCTGATCGACTGGATGGGCATATTCGCCTGCAATCCCATGTAAGCGAGCGCGCGTTCCATCCCTTCCCGCTTTGCCATATCCGCTTCCTTCCGGGGGTCTGGAACCATGCCGGTCACGGGCACGACCATTTCCGGCGACGTACCCCACGTTATCTGTGGCAGGATTTCCGTCGCGTTCAGCTCCATGATACGGTCGAACGTAGCGCCTTCATCCGAACGCAGCGTGCGCCAGACCTTCACCGCCTTGTCCCAATCCTCGCTGCGCGGCGAAAAGGGGCGATTCTTCAGGTAATTGATCGTCACCTCGTCGACGGCCACCAGCCCCAATCGCGCCCCGGCCTCAATCGCCATATTGCAGAGCGTCATCCGCCCTTCCATCGAAAGGGCGCGAATGGCGGAACCGCCAAACTCCATCGCATACCCCGTACCGCCCGCCGTACCGATCCTGCCGATGATGGCCAGCGCCACATCCTTGGCGGTCACACCCTTGCCCAAGCGGCCTTCGACCCGGATCAGCATGGTTTTCGATTTTTTCTGTACCAGGCATTGCGTCGCCAGCACATGCTCGACTTCGGAAGTGCCGATGCCGTGCGCCATCGCCGCGAACGCGCCATGCGTAGAGGTGTGCGAATCGCCGCAGACGACCGTCATCCCAGGCAGCACCGCGCCGTTTTCCGGGCCGATCACATGCACGATGCCCTGACGCGAGTCCTTGAACGGGAAATAAGCCAGCGCGCCGGTTTCACGGATATTGGCGTCGAGCGTTTCCACCTGCTGGCGGGAAACCGGGTCGAGGATGCCCTCTTCCCAATGGTCGGTCGGCGTATTGTGATCGGCACTCGCCACGATGGAAGAGACGCGCCAGGGCTTGCGCCCTGCGAGTTTCAACCCTTCAAAGGCTTGCGGGCTGGTGACTTCATGCACCAGATGGCGGTCGATGTAAATCAGCGCCGTACCATCCGGCTCTTCGCGGACGACGTGATCCGACCACAGTTTTTCGTACAGCGTCCAGGCACTCATCAGACGTTTCAACAGCCTTTTGGAGAAAGAAGCTGCTAATTATTTCACACGGCTATCCGCAGTGGTAGCCGAAAAACGCTGCATGGCCGGTACATGCGCGCACCCGCCTCGTGCGCCGGACATCAAAAAGAAACGCGGCGCGGCCCGCCGTTGGCGAACGCCGCGCCGCGCATGATGTGACAGCGGTTATTGCTCAGAAGGTAAAGCGTGCCCCCAACAGGAACTGGCTCATGTAGACGTCTCTGGTTTTGAGAACATAACCGTATTCATCCACTTTCGTCTTGGCCTTGCCCAGTCCGGCAAAACGGTAGCCCAGATCCAGGCTGAACTGTTCGCTGACCTTGTACGCCACACCCCCCCCGATATTCCAGGCAAAATTGGTCGTGCTTTTCGCGCCGTACGAATCGCTGTAACTCCAGTAAGTCTCATATCGGCCATTAGCCTTGATGGAGGCCAGACCGAAACCGCCCCCCGCGTAGGGCGTGAAGGCCGATCTGTTGCGGAAATCGTAATAGGCGTTCAGAAACAAGGTCTGTATCTTCAGCGTTTGCTTGTAGGAGAATTTTCCACCGAAGGATCGCCAAGTTTCTTTGCCGGTAACATTGCCAAAGGCGGCATATTCCAAATCCGCGCGTAAGGGAATCTGGAATTTCTGATGAAAGTCATAACCCAGAGTCAAGGCGGCGCCAAAGGTGCTGTCATTGTCACTCCATTTTCTATTTACATCACCAGAAGGACTAACATCCTTTACATCTTGCATCCGGGCGTAGCCGTCAATCAGTTTTGGGGCTATGTAGAGGCCGATGCCGTCGGCGATGGCCAGGGAAGGAGCGGCAAGCAGGACGGCCAGGGTCAGCAATCCGACACTTCGTTTCATGATTCATCTCCTCCTTTGCTTGAGTTGCTGCGGAAAAAAACAAAAGGCACAAGACTTAAAAGTCCACCATCATTTCGAGTGTAGCACAGCGGACACCTTCAATGCGTTGGACTGCCGCACTCACATTTTCCGGGGAGAAGGCGGTCGTGCATCTCCCTCCGGAGCCAACGCCGCAACCCTGGGGGTGTTCGTACACACATCGCCGCACTGGGCGCGATGGCGCAAGGCGTGGTCGATCAGCACCAGGGCCAGCATGGCCTCGGCCACGGGAATGGCGCGTATGCCCACGCAGGGGTCGTGACGCCCTTGCGTGCTCACCGTCACCGCTTCACCGGCAAGATTGATCGAACGCTTTTCACGGCGGATGCTGGAAGCCGGTTTCACCGCCATGCTTACCACCACGTCCTGCCCCGACGACACGCCGCCGAGCACCCCGCCCGCATTGTTCGACAAAAAACCCTCGCACGTAATCTCGTCGCCATGTTCCGAACCGCGCTGCCCCACCGACGCGAAACCCGCGCCAATCTCGACCCCCTTCACTGCGTTGATGCCCATCATCGCATAAGCGATGTCGGCATCCAGCCGGTCGAACACCGGCTCCCCCCACCCCACCGGCACGCCGCTGGCCACCACGTTGATGCGCGCGCCAATCGAATCCCCCTCGCGGCGCAGGTCGTCCATGGTTGCTTCGAGTTTGGGCTGAAGGGAAACATTGGGCGCGAAGAAAGGACTGCCCGCGACGACATCCCAGGACTCGAAAGGAATGGGTATCTCACCGAGTTGAGCCAGATAACCGCGAATCACGATACCGAACTTTTCGGCCAGCCATTTGCGCGCGATGGCCCCCGCCGCCACCCGCACCGCCGTTTCGCGCGCCGAAGAGCGCCCGCCGCCACGGTAATCGCGCACGCCGTACTTCTGCCAATGAGAATAATCGGCGTGCCCCGGTCGGAAAAGTTCGGCGATGTCGCTGTAATCCTTCGAGCGCTGATCCTGGTTGCGGATCAACATGGCAATAGGCGCGCCCGTCGTCGCCCCCTCGAAAACCCCGGAGAGTATTTCCACCTCGTCCGGCTCGCGGCGCTGGGTGACATGGCGTGAAGTCCCGGGCTTGCGGCGATCGAGGTCGGCCTGGATGTCCGCCTCCGCAAGCGGTAGCCTTGGCGGACAACCGTCAACCACGCAGCCGATGGCCGGACCATGGGATTCACCAAAAGAGGTGACACAAAACAGAGTACCGAAAGTATTGCCGGACATAGATGCGCCTGTCGTGTAAGCGGAGGATATCAAGTCTAGCAGCAAGACTCATGCGTCGTCAGCGCCCGAAGACCTCACCACTCCACCAACTCGACCTCTCCCAGCGAGCGCCCCAGGAATCGCTCCCCAATGGTCTGAAACCGCAACGGCACATCGGTCACGAAAGTGCGATAGGCCGCCGGTTCCAGCCCGCTCGCGGCCAGCCCCGCTTCCCGCAACCTGTCTGCGGCCAGTTCGGCTGTCGTCTCCGCCGAATCAATGAGTTTGACTTTCTCTCCCGCCACCTCACGCAATAGCGGCTTGATCAAAGGGTAATGCGTACATCCGAGCACCAGGCTTCCGACATCTTCGGCCAGCACCGGGCGCAGATATTCCTGCGCCGTGAGCCGTGTGACCGGGTGATCGAGCCAGCCTTCTTCCACGAGCGGCACGAAGAGCGGGCAGGCTTGCGAATAGACGCGCGCGCCAGGGTCGAGCGCGTGTATCCGCCGTGCATAGGCGTTGCTGTTGATCGTGGTCGGCGTAGCAATGACGCCGATGCGCCCACCGCTCGATACGTCCACGGCGGCGCGCGCGCCGGCTTCGATGACATCGAGCACAGGGATGTCCCCGGCGCGCGCTGTAATGGTTTTCAAAGCCACGGCAGCCATCGTGTTGCAGGCAACGATCAGCATCTTGACTTCCCGCCGCAACAGGAAGTCGACGATCTGGGCGGTGAAATGCTCGATCGTCGCCACCGATTTGACGCCATAGGGTACGCGCGCGGTATCGCCGAAATAGACGATGCTCTCCAGCGGCAGACGCTCCATCAGCGCGCGGACGACGGTCAGGCCGCCCACGCCCGAATCGAAAACGCCGATGGGGCGGTCGTTGCCCGAAGAAGCGTTCACTCCAGCACCACGGCGGCAAACTTCCGTTTGCCCACTTGCAGGACAACCCGGCTGCCCGCGAGGAGCAGCCGGGCGCGATCTTCGACGCGTTCGCCGTCGAGTTTCACCGCGCCCTGTTCGATCATGCGCGAGGCTTCCGAGGTCGTCCCGGTCAAGCCCGCTTCCTGGATGACCTTGAACACCGGCATGCCCTCGCCGACAGCTACCCGTACTTCAGGAATATCGTCAGGAATTTCGTTTTTCCGGAAACGCGCCTCGAAATCGGCAAGCGCATCGGCGGCGGCTTCCTGCCCGTGGAAACGGGCCACGAATTCCTGCGCCAACATCACTTTGATATCGCGCGGATTGCGTCCGGCCTCAACCTCGGCTTTCAATGCCGCAATTTCGCCCGCTTCACGAAATGAGAGCAAATCGTAATAGCGCCACATCAGGCTGTCGGAGACCGACATGGTTTTGCCGAAAATTTCTTTCGGCGGCTCCGCGATACCGATGTAATTGCCCAGCGACTTGGACATCTTATTGACGCCGTCCAGCCCTTCGAGCAGCGGCATCATCAGCACGCATTGCGGCGCCTGGCCGTAATGTTTTTGCAGTTCGCGCCCCATCAAGAGATTGAAACGCTGATCGGTTCCGCCCAGTTCGATATCGGCTTTCATCACCACCGAGTCGTAGCCCTGGCAAAGCGGGTAGAGGAATTCGTGAATCGAAATCGGCTGTTCATTTGCGTAACGCTTGGCGAAATCGTCGCGTTCGAGCATGCGCGCCACGGTCTGCTGCGCGGCCAGGCGAATCATTCCCGCCGCGTCCATTTCGTTCATCCAGGCCGAGTTGAAACATATTTCCGTTTTGTCGGGGTCGAGAATCTTGAACACCTGCTCGCGGTAAGTCTCGGCGTTGGCGAGCACCTGTTCGCGCGACAGGGGCGGACGGGTCGCATTCTTGCCGCTCGGGTCGCCGATCATGCCGGTGAAATCCCCGATGAGGAACATGACGTGATGCCCAAGTTCCTGAAAGTGGCGAAGTTTATTGAGCAGGACAGTGTGCCCGAAATGCAGATCGGGTGCGGTCGGATCGAACCCGGCCTTGACCCGCAAAGGGCGGCCGCTCTTCAATTTTTCGATCAGTTCCGCCTCGATCAGCAACTCTTCGGCCCCGCGCCGGATCAGGCTCATCGCGGATCCGATTTCTTTCATCCGTTTCTCCAATAAGGTCACACTCACCTGCCGCATGCCTTGCTAGACTTCAATCAAGCCCTCCTGAAGAGAGGGGAAACCTCCCCAACCAAGAGACACAGATGCGTACAAGAAAAAGAAAGATTTTAGCCGAATTGCGGTGGCGGCTCGAAGAACTGCGCTGGTCTTTCGCCAGATTTTTCGGGCAAGTCGGCAAAATGAAGCAGTGCCCGAGCGGGTTGCGGTGGCAGATGAACGAACTGCGCTGGCGGCTTTCCGGATTGAACCGGACGCGGCGCGTCAAACCTGCCGCCCTTTCGGAGAGGGTGGCCGAACTGCCCTGGCGGCTGCTCGGCAATAAACGAACCTTGATTGTTGGTGGTTTTGCGGGACTTTCCGCGCTTGGCGTCGCCGCCGCTACGGCAGTGGTGACGACGGAAGAGCCTGCCGGCATGCAAACCGTCGTGGAAAGGCTCGCCGTTCTCCCGGAAAAGATTCCTTCCCCCGTCCTGCCCTACATTTACGATGAACGCGTCGGCCCCGGAGACACGATACAGTCCATTTTCCGCCGCCTGGGCGTCTCCGACCCGAAAGCTCTGGCTTTCCTTCAAGGAAACCCAGAAGCCTCGCGTGCCGTGCAGCAGTTGCGTAGCGGTCACTCGTTTACCATTGTCGTCGACCCCTCCGGCCATCTCCTGTCCATGCGCCTGCCAGTCACGGCCAACGGATATTCCGTCGAAATATCGCGTAACACTGGCAACCCGCCGTTCCAGGTTTCCAGCACTTCCATCGCACTTGAAAGCGGAACCGAAATGCGTAGGGGGGTCATCAAGAATTCACTCTTTGCCGCAACGGAAGCCACCGGGCTGCCCGACAGCATCGCCACGCAACTGGCCGACTTGTTCGGAACCGAAATCGACTTTCACACCGATCTGCGCCCAGGCGACACGTTCAGCGTGATTTACCAAGCCACGTATGACCGGGGCGCGCCCGTACAGGCGGGTCGCATCGTAGCCGCCGAATTCGTCAATCAAGGCGTTCGTTATTCAGTTTTTCTTCACACCGCAGCCAATGGGCGCTCGGAGTATTACAAGAGCACGGGACAGAGCCTACGCAGTTCCTTCTTGCGTTCCCCGCTCGAATTTTCCAAGGTCACGTCCTCCTTTGGCCGTCGCGTACATCCGGTTATCGGAAGCTGGCACACCCATAAAGGCGTGGATTTAGGCGCGCCCACTGGAACTCCGGTGCGGGCGACGTCGGACGGCGAGGTCAGTTTCATTGGCCGTTACGGCGGTTACGGCAAGATGATCGTGCTGAAACACCGGAACGACATCAGCACGGCCTATGCCCACCTGAATGCCTTTACTCCGGGTTTGAGCGTCGGAGAAGCCGTCAGGCAGGGCGAAGTCATCGGGGAAGTCGGCGCGACAGGCCGGGTGACGGCTCCCCACCTACATTACGAAGTCCGCCTCAACGATGTCGCACAGGACCCGGCAACGATGTCGCTGCCAAGCTCCGAACCCCTGAAAGGCAAGGAACTTGCCCGTTTCCGTGAAAACACGCGGCTCCAGCTTGCCCGGCTGGAACTGCTCAACTACCGTATCGCGTCCAGCGATAATAAAAAGGGCGGCAAGCTGTAGGTGTAGAGAGTATTCAGGCGCTTCGTTCCAAGAGAGGAGCGCCTTCGGCGGGCGCACCTCGCCGCCTTTCACCCGCGCGCCGCAAACCCTTCCATGAACCCCACCAGCGCCTCAACGGCTTCCAGCGGTACGGCGTTGTACAGCGAGGCGCGAATCCCTCCCACGGATTTGTGGCCTTTCAAGCCGATAAACCCCGCCGCTTCGGATTCCTTGACGAATTGCGCTTCCAGTTCCGGCGTGGGTAAATTGAAGGGGACGTTCATAGCGGAACGGCAAACGGTGTCGACCGCGTTGCGATAAAAACCGCCGCTACGGTCGATGGCCTCATAGAGCCGCCGCGCTTTTTCGCGGTTGATGGCGGCAATAGCCGCCAGCCCGCCACGCGCTTTCAGCCACTTGAACACGAGTCCGGCCATGTGGATAGCGAAAGTCGGCGGGGTATTGAGCATGGAGCCGTTGTCGGCCTGCTTGCGGTAGCTGAGTTGCGCGGAAACGTTTTCTCCGGCGCGTTCCAGCAGGTCGTCACGCACGATGACAAGCGTGACGCCCGATGGGCCGATGTTTTTCTGCGCGCCCGCGTAGATCAGGCCGTAACGGCGAACGTCCAGCGGGCGGGAAAGGATGTGCGAACTCATGTCGGCCACGAGAGGTACACCCGGCGCTGTCTGCGCGAGGGTTTCAAAAAGGCGTGCTTCAGCTTCATCAAACACTTCGACGCCGTGGATGGTTTCGTTGGTGCACAGATGAACGTAGGCGGCGTTTTTGTCGAATGCGAGGCGCTCGATGTCGGGCAGGCGCGTAAAACTGCCGTCTTCTTCCTTCGTGGTGGCAACAAGCCTTGCCGCACCAATCCGGGCGGCTTCCTTGTGCGCTTTTTTCGACCAGGAGCCGGTGACGAGGTAATCGGCGCTTTGACCGGCTGAGAGGTTCATCGGTACTTGCGCGAATTGCAGGCTCGCACCGCCTTGCAGGAAAAGCACCCGGTAATTGTCGGGAATCGCCAGCAATTCCCGCAGGTCGGCTTCGGCCTCTTCGATGACGGACACGAAGGCTTTGCCGCGATGGCTCACTTCCATGATGCTCGCGCCTATGCCGTGCCAGTCGAGTAGTTCTGCCTGAGCCTGTTTCAGCACTTCGGGCGGAAGCGCCGCCGGACCGGCGCTGAAGTTCCAGGCGTGTGTCATTCTTCGGTTCCTTCAGCGCCCGTCGCCGCAGGGGCATCATCCTGTCCTGCTCCGCCATTGTCGGCGACCGTATCGAGTTCGATATCGACATCCGACTCGGCTACGATTTCGATGCTTGCGAGCGCGGAACCTTCATCGATGTTGATGAGGGTCACGCCCTGGGTCGAGCGACCCATCTCACGGATGCTCTCGACATGGGTGCGAATCAACACGCCGGTGGTGGTGATGAGCATCACTTCATCTTTCGGTTCGACCAGCGCCGCACCCACGAGCGCGCCGTTGCGCTCGGAAGTCTGGATGGCGATCATGCCCTTGGTTCCACGTCCGTGACGGGTGTATTCGGAGACCGGGGTACGCTTGCCGTAGCCGTTTTCGGTAGCGGTCAGCACGGAATGGATTTCATCGCGCGCTACCAGCATGGCGATGACGCTCTGGCTGTCTTCCAGAGCCATGCCGCGCACGCCGCGCGCGTCGCGCCCCATCGGGCGCACGTCGGTTTCGGCAAAACGCACGGCCTTACCCGCGTCGGAGAACAGCATCACGTCGCAACTGCCGTCGGTAATCGCCACACCGATCAGGTAGTCGCCTTCATCGAGGCTGACGGCGATGATCCCGGCCTTGCGCGGGTTGGCGAAAGCCGTGAGCGCGGTTTTCTTGACCGTGCCCGCGCTGGTGGCCATGAAAACGAAATGTTCTTCGTCGAAAGTCTTGATCGGCAATACAGCGGTGATTTTCTCGCCTTCAAGCAGCGGGAAAAGATTGACGATGGGTTTTCCGCGCGCGTTGCGCGTACCTTCGGGTACGTCGAACACGCGCAGCCAGTAGCAACGGCCACGGTTGGAGAAGCAAAGCACCGTGTCGTGGGTGTTGGCAACGAACAGCCGGTCGATGAAATCCTCTTCTTTCATCGCGGTGGCCTGTTTGCCGCGCCCGCCTCGCCGCTGGGCGCGGTAGTCGGCAAGCGGCTGGCGCTTGAAGTAGCCCGCATGCGAGAGCGTCACCACCATGTCTTCAGGGGCAATGAGGTCTTCGAGGTTGATCTCGGAAGTGTTGAGCACAACTTCGGAACGGCGCGGGTCGTCAAACTGGTTTTTTATCGCGGTCAGTTCAACGACGATGATTTCAGTGATGCGCTCCGGACGGGCGAGGATGTCGAGCAGGTCGATGATGTGCTCGATGACTTCGCGGTATTCGCCGACGATTTTGTCTTGCTCCAACCCAGTGAGCCGTTGCAGGCGCAATTCGAGAATCGCTTGCGCCTGCGCTTCCGAGAGGCGGTAGCCTTGCGCGGAAAGGCCGAATTCGGCGGGCAGGTTTTCGGGGCGGAAACTGTCGGCCATCGCGCGGGCCAGCATTTCCTCGACGAGCGCCGAGCGCCAGGTGCGCGCCATCAATTCGCGCTTGGCATCCCCCGGCGTCGGGGCGGCTTTGATGAGCGCGATGATCTCGTCGACGTTGGAAAGTGCCACGGCCAGCCCTTCGAGCACATGGCCGCGCTCGCGCGCCTTGCGAAGTTCAAACACCGTGCGCCGGGTGACGACCTCGCGCCGGTGCTCAAGGAAACATACTAAGAGTTCCTTAAGGTTGAGGAGCTTCGGTTTGCCGTCGACCAGGGCCACCACGTTCATGCCGAAGGTGTCCTGCAACTGCGTGTGTTTGAAGAGTTTGTTCAGCACTACTTCTGGCATTTCGCCGCGTCTGAGTTCGATGACCAGGCGCATGCCAGATTTGTCGGACTCGTCCTGGATATGGGCGATGCCCTCGATGCGTTTTTCGTTGACCAGTTCGGCAATTTTTTCCTGCAAGGTCTTTTTATTGACCTGATAGGGCAGTTCATCAACGATGATCGCTTGCCGGTCGCTGTTGCCGATTGGCTCGAAATGGGTGCGCGCGCGCATGATGACCTTGCCGCGCCCGGTGCGATAGCCTTCGTGCGCGCCCGCCAGGCCGTAAATCAGCGCGCCGGTGGGAAAATCCGGGGCTTTGATGATTCCGATGAGCGTGTCGATGCCGGTTTCAGGTTCGGCGAGCAGCTTGAGGCAAGCGTCGACGACTTCACCGAGGTTGTGCGGCGGGATGTTGGTCGCCATGCCCACCGCGATGCCAGCCGAACCGTTGATGAGCAGGTTGGGAACACGCGCGGGAAGCACCAGCGGTTCTTTTTCCGAGCCATCGTAGTTGGGGCCGAAATCCACCGTTTCCCTGTCGATGTCGGTAAGCATTTCGTGGCCGATGCGCGCCATGCGAATTTCGGTGTAGCGCATCGCCGCCGGGCTGTCGCCGTCGACCGAACCGAAATTGCCCTGACCGTCGACGAGCATGTAACGCAGGGAAAAATTCTGCGCCATGCGAACGATGGTGTCGTAGACCGCCGTATCGCCATGCGGATGGTATTTACCGATCACGTCGCCGACGATGCGCGCGGATTTCTTGTAAGCGCGGTTCCAGTCGTTCGAGAGTTCGTGCATCGCAAACAACACGCGGCGATGCACGGGTTTCAGCCCGTCACGCGCATCCGGCAGCGCCCGCCCGACGATCACGCTCATCGCGTAATCGAGATAGGCGTGGCGCATCTCTTCCTCAAGGCTGATCGGGAGGGTTTCCTTGGCGAACTGTGTCATGCGCGGCAAATAGCGGCCTAACCGCTAATAGTGAAATTAAACGGGAGATTTTACCACGCAAGAGGGGGTTATCCGGAAAGCCGCCGCGCCCGGAAGCGGAAACCTTACGTTGAAGCGTACTGAAGCCTGATCGTCAGTTGTCTTTCTTCAAACCGAACCGGCTCATGAGGTCATAGAGCGATGGGCGGCTAACGCCGAGCACTTCCGCCGCGCGGGCGATATTGCCGTTGGTACGCGCCAGCACCCGCACTACGGCCTGACGTTCGGCAGCTTCCCGCACCCGGCGCAGGTTGAGATATTCCAGGGCTTCTTCACCAGCGTTCGTATCGAGGCCGAGGTCTTGCGCCGTAATACGGCTGCCGTCCGCCATGATGACGGCGCGCTTGAGGCAATTTTCCAGTTCACGCACGTTACCCGGCCAGGAATAGATTTCAATCGCGGCAATGGCGTCCTCGCCGAGTTGAATCGAGCCGCGCCCGTTTTCCTGGGCGAATTGCCGCACAAAGTGATGAGCCAGCAGGACTGCGTCGCCATCACGGTCACGCAAGGGTGGAATCGAGACGACAATTTCCGCCAAGCGATAATAAAGGTCTTCCCGGAACAGTCCGGCTTGGATTTGAGCCTTGAGGTCTCGGTGAGTCGCGCAAATGACCCGGACATCCACCGGAATTTCCTGGCGGCCGCCGAGGCGCTCGATCACCCTTTCCTGTAGGAAGCGCAACAATTTGGCCTGAAGCGACATCGGCAAGTCGCCAATTTCGTCCAGAAAAAGAGTCCCCTTATGCGCGGTTTCGATCTTGCCGAGCGTCTGACGGGACGCGCCGGTGAAAGCGCCTTTCTCGTAGCCGAACAGTTCGCTTTCAAGCAGGTTTTCGGGAATCGCCGCGCAGTTGATGGCAACGAACCGCTCCGCCGCGCGCGGCGACAACTGATGCAGCCCACGCGCCAATATTTCCTTGCCGGTTCCGCTGTCGCCAAGCAAGGCCACAGTGACAGAGGCCAAGGCCACCCGTTCGATGGTATGGCAGATTTTCTGCATGTTTGCATCGCGCGTGATGAATCCCGCAATCGAACCTGACTGCGCCTGTTGCAGCCTCCTGTTTTCGGCTTGTAAATCGTAAAGGCGGAAAGCGCGCTCGATAGTCAGCGTCAGCAATTCCGGCTCAAAAGGCTTGCTGAAAAAATCGTAAGCCCCCATGCCAACGGCGCGCACCGCGTTCTCGCGGTCGTGCTGCCCGGTGAGGACGATGATCTTGGTCTCAGGAGCCAAGGCCAGAATTTCACTCAAAAGAGCAAAGCCCTCGCTTACATCGTTGGGCTTTGGCGGCAATCCCAAATCCATCGTCACGACCACAGGCTCATAACGGCGCATCTGCACAATCGCGCTCTCACGATCCTCCGCGAGCACGGTCTCGAAACCATCGAATGCCCAACGCATTTGCTTTTGCAGGGCCGGATCGTCCTCGATGATTAACAGGGTTCTTTGTTTTTCAGTCATGTTCGTCGCCTGAATTATTTTCTTCGGGTTTTATCTCTTCGTGCCCCGAATCCAGCCTCGTATGCAGGGGCAAATCGATGGTTACCCTTGTGCCAATGCCTTTCTTGCTCTCATAAGACACTTCCCCGCCCAACTCGCGGATGTACTGGCGGGTTTCAAAAACGCCAATCCCCATGCCGCTTGACTTGGTCGTTTGAAATGGGCGCGACAGATGTTCGCGGATGAACTCCTCCGACATGCCACAGCCGGTATCCGCGACCACGACACGCACCCGCTCCGAGCCTGAAGCCTCCAGCAAGATGCGTACCTTACCATCCTCTGGCGTTGCTTCAATGGCATTTTGTACGATATGGCCGATCACGCGCTCCAACCGTCCAGGATGCGCCAGCACCATAAACGTGCTGCAATCCAGCGGTATGTCGAGTTCCAGCCCTGGATGTTGCTCTTGCCTGGCACGGCGGACATTTTCCAGCTTTTTCACCAAATTGAGCACTCGGGGCGGGTCAATCGAGCGTTTTTCCTGCAACTGAACCATCAGCTCGCGCATTTTCGCCTCGACGTGCGCCACGGTTTCGAGCATGTCTTCCTGGAATTCGGGGTTGTCTTTGTGGCGCTCGGCGTTGCGAAGCATCAACGACAACTGAGCCACGAGGTTTTTCAGGTCGTGGACGACGAAAGCCGTCATGCGGTTAAAGGACTCGAATTTGCGCGCTTCCAGCAAATCCTCAGCGGCCAGCATTCTTTCCAGATCGCTGGCGGCTTGGTGCTGGGCGGTCTTGAGCAGGTCGAGCACTTCCCAGTCAATATCGAAGCGCGTCCGGGGCGTCGAAAGCAGGACGAACCCGATCAGCCCCGCCCCGCCAGTGAGCGGAATCAGCAGCCAGGCATCCGGAAAGCGTGACGCCAGCCAATCCGGTAATACCAGGCCGGGATAATTCGCCGGATTCCGGCGATACTCCTCTAAATTAACGATCCAACCGCGTTTTCGCATGAAATTCATCAGCGAACTTTCCGCCGGTTCCGTCGCTCCCGTTTGCTTTGGCAGATTGACGCTTGCCTGAATCGTGTAATCGGCGTCCGCGCTGCCTCGCAACCACAGCACGCCGCCTGGGCTTTCCACCAGATTGGCCAGCGCGATGATGACCGATTGCCCCAAGCTGGATTGACCATCCGGCGAAGACAGCGAGCGAGTGAAACGCAGCCATTCGGCACGGTAATCGTAACGGTACGGAAACAGGTGTTTATTGATGAGCACCCGCAATCTGGCCCGTTGCGCCGAAGACGACATGAGCGCCGCCAATAGCACGAGCGCCGCGAATAGCAGCACCGTTTGCAGGGCTTGCCCCCACTCCCCGCCGTAACTGCGAACATAAAAACCGATGCCGGAAACCGCGAGCAGATAAAGCCCGGACAGACCCAGTGCCGTGGAATGAAAAACCGCTTCGCGCGACAGGGACATTCGCAAGGACCAGGACGGGTTACGCGCCCCCGAAATTGCCACCAACGGAACGATCAGGGCATGGGCGGGGCCGCGCACAGCCCAGATGACGGAGGTTGGCCGCCCGAAGAGGAAAGCGTCGGCAAACAGGTAAAGCTCAAACATATATGCCGCGCCCAGCCCCATGCACAAAGGTTTAAGCGTCCGGCGCACATCCACGGGAACGCCACGGTAAAGCTGTTCGATCAGCACCAGCCCCAGTACCGCGCCAGCCAGCGAGCCGCCGAAAATCAGCTTAAGCCCCCATTCGTCCCGTATCAGAAATAAGGCGATGGATATGGTTCCGAGTAACTGCACCCCAAACACCACGATCCCGGCGGCCAGAAACCGCTTCCAGGCCCCGCCTAGCAGCGGGCGCAGCAAAATCAGCAGAAACGCGAACCAACCTCCGCCACGCAACATGTCCAGGACGGAAGACCACAGATAAGTCACCACCGAGGGGTGCTTGGCATACCAAAGGCAGCCCAATGCCCAGGCACCGGACAGGAGCACGGTAAACAGCAGGCAGCCGCCAACCAAGGCCCCACGCCAGGCCGCGTACAGATACAGCGCGAACCCGCCATAGACGAGCGCGGTCAGCGCATAACCCCAAATTGCGAAATCGGTCAGGCTCATCGCGCGCGCTTGCCCATCAGCACCACATGCACCGTTTCGAGCAACACAAGCATATCGAGCACCAATGAGTGATTTTTGACGTAATAAAGCTCGTACTGCAATTTCTGGATCGCAGCGGGCACTGATTCGTCATCATTCTGGCATTGCACCCTGGCCCAACCCGTCATGCCCGGTTTGATGCAGTGCCGTACACCGTAGAACGGAATCTCGTGCGCCAGACGATCCACGAAAGAAGGCCGTTCCGGGCGCGGACCGACCAGGCTCATATCTCCCCTGAGCACATTGAGCAACTGTGGAAACCTATCGATACGCAGCCCATGAATGATCCGCCCAACTCTCGAAAACGCCTCTCCGTCGGCCACTGCTTCGTCTGAGCCTTCGGCATCGCTGCCACCGACAACGCGCTTGCAGCGGAACCGGATGACCCTGAAAACCTGGCCGCCCAGCCCCACCCGTTCCTGGCGGTAGAACACCGGCCCATGATCGTCGAACACGATCATGAACGCGGCCAGAACCATCACCGGCGAGGCCAGGACGAGCAACGAGAAGGCAATCGCCAGGTCGAACGCGCGCTTGAAGAACATCCGCGCCAAAGGCTGCTGGAAGCCTTCGCCAAAAATCAGCCAACTCGCACGCAGGGAATCGAGCCGCACCTGACGGCGAACCCACTCATGAAACGAGGGCCAATCGAGGATGCGTACCCCGACGAGCTTGCAATCGAGCAAATCGCGCAACGGCAGCGACCTGCCGCGAAGTTCGCGTATAGCCACGATGATGATGTCGATTCCAAGCCTTTTGACTACGTCGACCAGGCTGCTGCCGGAAATAACTTTCTCTGCCTCGACGAGTTGCCCGCTCTCATCGCCGATGGGAAAAAACCCCTGTACGCCCACCTTCCCCTGTTCCGGGCGCATCAGGATACTTTCCGCCTCCAGCGCCTCCTCGCCCGTACCGACAATCAGTATCCTGGGGGCAAAAAGCGAAGAGACCTGACTACGGTTGATCAGCATCCGCAGCACCAGCACAGACAGCACCAGGATAAGCACTTGAAACCGCATCGCTGGCGAAGCAAAGCCCTGCCAGGGCAGGAGCAACATCGTGCCGCAAGCCACAGGCAGGCAGAACAACGCGGACAGCACGAACCGGGCAAACGCGGCGCGCGGGGTGTCTTCATCAACCGGCCGGTACAGGCCGAAAGCGAAATTGGCAACGATCATCACTGCGGCAAACCCAAACGCCGACGGAAAAAGCCCTGCCAATTCGGCTCCGTGATCCTCCGCCCAGAGCACGGCTGACGCAATGACAGCCACCACAAGCAGCAGAAAATCGAGGCCAATCCGCTGTATTACGTGCAGTGAAAAGTATTGGCTAAAAACTTTCAGCATGGCATTACCATGACCCGGCACGAATATGGTTCAGAAAGAAAAACGGCACTCCATAGCAAAGCGGTATCCCTCTCACGGCAAATAAATCTACCTCTTATTGGCTGATACTTCCACTGTCTTTTTTATGCTCGATCATCCTATCTTAAATATCGCGTTGACGAAAAGCCTCAAATAAGCAAATACCGCTTGCCACTGAAACATTGAGGCTTTCCACACTTCCCCGCATTGGAATGCGGGCCAGTTCATCACAGGTTGCGCGCGTCAGTCGGCGCAAACCATCGCCCTCTGCTCCAAGCACCCAGGCAATCGGCCTTTTCTGGTCGATGCCGAACACGCTTTTTTCAGCTTCGCCCGCTGCGCCTACTACCCAGATGCCGGTTTTTTTCATTTGTTCCAGCGCCCGCGCGAGATTCGTCACGGTAACGTAAGGAACGGCATCGGCAGCGCCGCTGGCTACTTTGACTGCCGTAGCATTGAGGCTGGCGGCGCGATCCTTGGGCGCAACAACGGCATGCGCGCCCGCCGCGTCCGCGACCCGCAGGCAGGCTCCGAGATTATGAGGGTCTTGTACGCCATCGAGCACCAGCAAAAGAGCCGGTTCGGGAGACAATGGCGAGGGGAGCGATTCCAGCACATCGTCAAGGGTAATCATGCGCTGGCGGGCATCGACGCGGGCAAGAACGCCCTGGTGGCGGCGGGTTCCCACCATAGCGTCGAGCCGTTCATTCTCGACGCGGGTCATTTTTACCCCGAGCGATTCGGCGAGGCCGTGTACCTCACGCGCGCGCACGTCGTGGCGCAGGCCGGAAACATAAAGCTCGAACACGGACTCCGGGTCGCGCCGCAAGCGCCCCAGCACGGCATGAAAACCATAAATGAGGCGACCCGGTTCAGCCACGGCGTTGTCCCCCAGTTTTTTTCTTGTTTTTCTCCTTGCCCGCCGACACCTGACGCCGCTCACGCTCGGTCTTGCCCTTGCGTTCGGTTGGCCGCGCCTCGCTTTCGAGCAAACGGAAGTCGATCTTGCTGGTTTCCAGGTCAGCGCGGATCAACTGCACCCGTACACGATCGGAAAGGCGGTAACGCACATGGGTACGCTCGCCCATCAATTCATGGCGGGCATCGTCGAAGTGAAAATAATCGCTACCGAGATCGGAGATATGCACCAGCCCTTCAACGAAAACATCATCAAGCGCCACGAACAAGCCGAAAGGCACAACGGACGACACGCTGCCGTAAAACGTCTCGCCGATACGGTCCCGCATGTAATAGCACTTGAGCCAGTCCACCACATCGCGCGTCGCCTCGTCGGCGCGGCGCTCGGTCATGGAGCAAGCCAGGCCGATCTCTTCCCAGTCGCCGGGAGAATACCGCTTGCCCGCCAGTACCGCCTTGATGGCACGATGCACCAGCAAATCGGGATAGCGCCGGATCGGCGAAGTGAAATGGGTGTAGGAGTCATACGCCAGCCCGAAATGCCCCACGTTGTCCGGGCTATAGACGGCCTGACGCAAGGAACGCAGCATGACCGTCTGCAACAACTGCGCGTCCGGGCGCGAGCATGTTTTTTCGAGCAAGGCCGCGTAATCCTTGGCCGTCGGCTCATCGCCCCCACCCAACGCCAAGCCGAACTCAGCCAGAAAACCGCGCAGTTTTCCGAGCTTCTCCAATGATGGCCCTTCATGGATGCGGTACAGGGCCGGATGACGGTTGTCGCGCAAAAAATCCGAGGCGCACACATTGGCCGCGAGCATGCACTCCTCGATCAATCGGTGCGCGTCGTTGCGCGCTTCGGGCACGATGCGCGCGATCTTGCCCGCTTCGTCAAACTCCATGCGCGTTTCCGTCGTCTCGAAGTCGATGGCCCCGCGCCGGACGCGCGCCTTCAGCAGCACACGGAACAGCCGGTCCAGCTCTTGAAGATGCGGGAGCATGCCGCCGAGCGAAGAAACGGCCTCGGCATCCTTTTCATAGAGCGCCGCCGCAACCTGGTTGTAAGTCAGGCGCGCATGGGAAAACATCACCGCCGGATAAAAACGGTACGCCTTGATCTCCCCGCGCGCGCCAACGCTCATATCGGCCACCACGCACAGGCGCTCCACCTGCGGATTGAGCGAACACAGCCCGTCGGAGAGCTTTTCCGGCAGCATGGGGATGACGCGGCGGGGGAAATACACCGAATTGCCCCGCGCGCGCGCGTCGATATCGAGCGCCCCCCCCGATTCCACGTAATGCGAAACATCGGCAATAGCCACCACCAACCGCCAGCCCTTCCCATTGCGTTCGCAAAAAACAGCGTCGTCGAAATCGCGCGCCGTCTCACCGTCGATTGTTACCAGAGGCAAGCCAGTGATGTCTTCACGCCCGTCCCGATCTTTCTTGCGTACCGTATCCGGCAACTTACGCGCAAACGCGCGCGCCTGCTGCGAGAACTCAAACGGCAATTCGTGCTTTCGTAGGGCAATTTCGATTTCCATGCCCGGATCGGCATAGTTCCCCAGCACCTCCACGACGCGCCCTACAGGCTGGGCGGCGCGCGAAGGCTGCCCGATCAGTTCCACCGTCACCACCTGTCCCGGCGCAGCCCGCTTGCCGCCGGGCGCAACGAGGATGTCCTGCGCCAGCCGCTTGTCTTCCGGCACAACCACTTGGACGCCATGTTCATCGAGCACGCGCCCAACGACGCGCGCGTGGGCGCGTTCCAGCACTTCCACAATCTTGCCCTCGGAACGGCCTCGCCGATCCAGCCCAACGATGCGAGCGATGACGCGGTCACCGTGGAACACCTCGCGCATGGCCTTGGGCCCAAGAAAAATATCCTCGCCCTTGTCGTCGCGGAGCAGGAAACCGAAACCGTCCGGATGCCCCTGCACCCGGCCCCGGATCAAATCCGCCTTGTCCGGCAGCAACCAGGCATCGCGCCGGTTGAGCATCACCTGCCCTTCGCGCAGCATCGCGCGCAGACGGCGCTCGAAGAATTCACGCTCGTCATTCCGAATATCGAGCGCGCACGCCAGCGTGTCCAGTTCCATCGGCACACCTTCGCGCTCCAGGATTTGCAAAATGTACTCGCGGCTCGGCAGCGGCGAGCCGTAATTTTGCTTTTCGCGCTCAAAAAAAGGATCGGCGCGCCGAGTCCCGCTCAATTCCATGTGGGTTTTTGCCTGTTTTCCAGTCATTGACTTTTTTCTTCTTGCTCGTATAATGCGCGCCTCTTGCCCAGATGGCGGAATTGGTAGACGCGCTAGTTTCAGGTACTAGTGCCGCGAGGCGTGGAGGTTCGAGTCCTCTTCTGGGCACCAAGGATACGTTTCACCGCGTCTCTCGTCATCTAAAAAGCCCGATAACTGCAAGGTTTTCGGGCTTTTTGTCGTCTCAGTCAGTTTCATTTTATCTCACTCCATCCTGGTGTATCTGGGTGTATCGGCGACAGGCGCACAAGTGACACCAACAAAAGTGAGGTTTACGTGAAGCTAACCGATGTGTTCGTCAAAAACACCAAGGCGGCAAACGTTATTTGATGGGGGTGGACTGTATCTTGTCATTGAACCGAACGGAAGCAGGTTATGGCGAATGAAGAGCCGCTTCAACAGCAAGGAAAATACAAGCTTGCGTTTTTTTGTCGCTGAAATCAGGTTTTTGCGAAATGAAACCTTTTCAAGAGCATGAATTCACAATCAGTATCATGCCGGTTCTGCTTGCAGACGCATATGCTGGAAACCAGCACGCTCTCATTGCATACCTGCTTAAAACGCGCGCGCAGGTTTTCTTCCAGGGATCGGGTTTCCGCGCCTTCGCACAACCTGTCGGTAAGGGTGATGTGAAAGCGATATTCGTCAAAGACGTAGGGATAGCCCCACTCGGCCAGAAGTTCTTTTTGGCGCGCACTGAGCCTTTCTGGATTTCGGCGCGCGATTTCCTGTTCGGAAGGAACCGCCCGGAACAGGTCGAAAAACGGCACTACCTCCGCAGTAAGCGCATTGATACGCTTTACGGCCTTTTGTTCCTCTGGGGTCTCCTCGGATGGAACAAGCGCGAAGAAAGAGCCGAGCCGCGTGAGATTGAGCCGGGGCAGCGTGATGGCTTGCCTGTTTTCAACAAAGCAGTCGGCGAAAAGCAGCAATTCGCGTTCCGTCAGACCCTCTTTCAGAAAAAACGGAGCTTTCAGCGTAGCGTGCAGCCCGTAACGTCGTGCGTCGGTTGTGAGCGTATGGAATCTTTCTCGTGTGAATCCTGGAAAAACGGGCTGGGTCACTGCATGACCCGTTTCACACTCCCGGCCAAGTAAGGCCGACCCCAAGCCTGCAAGTGCTGTCCCAGGCTCCGGGACAAAGTATATGGCATAGCGCGCATTCATTGCCGGGATTACAACACCCGCTGGCCTGCCCGCCAGACGGCTCGTATCACAGGAATGTCATCCACCACCCTCACCTGCACGGCATCCGCCCGTTTGCCTGGCTCCAGTGCGCCACGATCATCGAGCCCCACAGCCTTCGCCGGATTGATCGTCACGGTCTCCAGGGCTTTTTCCAGAGTGATGCCCGTCAGCCCCGGAAGAAGGAAGGCCGCATGCAGCAGGCTTGCTGGCATATAGTCGGAGGAAAGGATGTCCAATAGCCCTTGTTGAGCCAGCTCCAGCGCCGATACGTTACCGGAATGGGAGCCCCCGCGCACGATATTGGGCGCACCCATGATAATGGACAGGCCATGACGCCGGGCTTCCCGCGCAGCTTCCAATGTGGTCGGAAACTCCGACAGGCTCACACCGTGACTGGCGTTTTCCTGCACATGTCCTGCGGTCGTATCGTCATGGCTGGCTAACGGCAAGGAGCGTGTGCGGCAGATATCCACAATAGCGTTCAGATTCTTGTCTGCATTTTTTTCCTGCTTCGTCCGCAGCATGCTCAGGCGCTCCTCGAATTCCTCTTCCGTGGCTCCATGTAGGCCGTAATAGGTTTTGTATTTGTCCAGGTCCCGCCATTGACGCTGGCCGGGCGTGTGATCCATGACAGAAAGCAGGCGCAGCCTTTCGCACTCCATGTACGGAGCAATCAGTTCCAAAACATCGTCGCCCGCGAGTTCGCAGCGCAAATGCAGGAAATGCTCTGCCCGCAGCAGTTTACGTTCATCCGCATCCGCAATGGCGTTCAGGCTGACGGCAAAAAGATCGTTCCGGTTTCTCCTGTTGGCGGGTTCTCCAACGGTAATGGCGTCGAACACCGTGGTCACGCCGGAGCCGATCATATGCACATCATGCGCCGCAATGGAGGAAAGCCCGGCAGGCCAACTCACCCCGGCACGCGGAACAAAATGCTTTTCCAGGTTGTCAGTGTGCAGTTCGATCAAGCCGGGGATGAGATAGTCGCCTTTGAGGTCGACCTCGCAGTCCGCCACGCCCCAGGCTTCAGAGATGAGCCCATCGCTGAAAAACAGGCTGTCGACTTCGCCTTGCGGCGTCAAAATTTGTCCGTTGGTTAGGCAAAGAGTACTCATGGTGGATTGTTCGCTCATACGAAACGTTTGCGGATATGCTGAGATAACAGGTCAAAAACAACGACGACGGCAATGATGATGAGCATGACGGCGCAGGTACGGGCGAAATAGAATCCCCGGATGAGTTCCCACAGCAGTACGCCGATACCACCTGCCCCAACCATGCCAACCACGGTGGCGGAGCGGATATTTGATTCAAAGCGGTACAACGAGTAAGAAATCCAGAGTGGCAGCACTTGGGGAATGACGCCGAAAACCACTTCCTCGATGCCGTGCGCGCCTGTTGAGCGGATGCCTTCAACCGGCCGTGGGTCGATAGCCTCTACTGCTTCGGAAAACAATTTGGCAAGCACACCCGTGGTATGAACAAAAAGGGCGAGCACACCGGCAAAGGGGCCAAGCCCCACTGCCACAACGAAGAGCATGGCAAAAACCATTTCGTTGATGGAGCGGGCGGCGTCCATGAGACGGCGCACCGGCTGATAGACCCACCACGGAACGATGTTCTCGGAACTCAAAATACCGAGCGGCACGGCGAAAATTACGGCGAGAATGGTTCCCCACAGGGCGATTTGCACCGTAACGACCATTTCCTCCAGATAGGTACGCCAATCGGTAAAATCCGGGGGAAAGAAGTCCTTAGTGAAGGACGCCATATTGCCGGCATCCGATATGAGAGCCATTGGGCGCATCTCCGCCCCCTGCCACGACCACGCAAGCGCCGAGAGGAGCAGCCCCCACCCAATCAGCGTAAGCAGGGAGCGCGTACGGCTCTTTTCGGGAGCACGATGCAAAGTTGCGGTTTCAGGCACGGGGCGCATCTCGGAGACTAAAGCCATTATTGCTTCTTCGTCCCACCAATCTCTTCCATGCGGGCATTCAATGCAGCCAACCTGGCATCGAGTTCTTTTATTTTTGCCTGCTTGTCAGTAGCGCTGATATTGGAATTACCCTCGATTCCGTTTCGCTCTTTGAATAGTTCCAACTGCCGGATGGGCAGGAGTTGGTCGTTGGAGGAGGCGCGAAAGCGGGACCATTGCAACGCCTTGAGGATTTCCCTTTCACGCTCAAAACCAGGGTGGCCTTCCTGTCCGTAGCTTAGGATAAAGGTACGCACTTTTTCCTTGACGTCTGCGGACAGGTTTTTGCTCCAGACAAGGGGATCGGCAGGAATGAGGGGCGATGTCCAGACTGTTTTTATCAGTGCCCGTTTCTCCGGCTGCGTCTTCCCCAGGCGTTCCAGCACTTCGCTGTTACAGGTCGCTACATCGACCTGCTTGTTCGCCACAGAAAGGGCGTTGCTCTCGTGATTGGCATTCAGGGTACGTTTGAAAATGGTTTTTGGATCAACCTTGTTCGCAGCAAAAACGTAATAGCCCGGAACCAGGAAACCGGAAGTGGAGTTGGGGTCACCGTTACCAAAGCTAAGGTCTTTCGCCCGCGCAAGCACGTCCTTCTCACTGTTCAAGGACGAATCCTTATGGGCGAGCAGATGCGAATAGTACCCGCCGGCACCGGTAGCATTGACAACCTGCGCGAACACTTCACCATTGGCGCGATCCACCGCATGCATGGCGGATACGTTGCCGTACCAGGCGAGCTGTACTTTATCGTACTGCATGGCAGTCACGATGCCCGCATAGTCTGAAGCAAAAAATGCGTTGATCTTCAGGCCGGTCGCTTTTTCCATATCGTCCAGAAAGGGTTTCCAGATCGACCTGAGGTTTTGCGAGGATTCCGTATTGATGATGCCAAAATTCAGTTCTTCCTGTGCAGCAACGGCAGTTCCACTAAGCAACACTGCGGACAGTGCGACGGCTCCGACAACAAAGGACCGGATGCGCTTGTTCATGCTGGGGTCTCCTGAAAAAACAAAGATGTAAGGCCGCTCTCAGGCGGCCAGGGGATTGAGAACCGGGATAACCCTGTTCGGCTGCGGCTCGGCATGGGGTTTGCCGACCATGTCCGCAAACATCGTCGCGCCCTCGGCTCCGTACAGGTCACAAAGAAAGGCCGGGGTCAGCGCGTAGGAAGGCCCGTCGTAGACGATGCGGCCTTGTTTCATGGCGATGGCGCGCGGGCAGTAACGGATGGCGTAGTCCACCTGATGCAGGGAAACCAGCACGGTCATGCCGTTCTCTTTGTTGACGTCGGACAGAATGGCCATGACACGGCGCGAGCTTTCCGGATCAAGGGAGGCAATGGGTTCGTCGGCCAGCAGGATTTCCGCTTTCTGCACCAGCGCACGGGCGATGGCCGCACGCTGCTGCTGGCCGCCGGAAAGAGTCGAGGCACGATGGAAAGCTTTTTCTGAAATACCGACGCGGGCAAGCGATTCATGCGCCAGAGAGCGGACATCTTTCGGAAAGAAATGCAGAAGGCTACGCCATAGCGGCACACGGCCAAGCGCCCCCAGCATGACATTGGTGAGAACCTGCAAGCGATTCACCAGATTGAACTGCTGGAAAATCATGCCCATGCCAGCCCTGGTTCTTCGCACATCGCGCTGGATACGGCCGCATTGCTGCACCATGCGACCCTTCACCATGATGCAGCCGCCGTTTTTGTCCCCGGCCATGATGCCGCAGATATGGCGCAACAAGGTGGATTTTCCAGAACCGGAAGCTCCGATAAGAGCCACCATTTCCCCAGGCTTCACGGTCAGGCTGACATCATCCAGCGCCTTGTGCGTGCCGAAGGAACGGGTGAGATTCTGTATTTCAATCATGTGCTTCCCCTTTTGTTTCGTAAAAAACAATAAGCTTCATGCGGCCAGAGCAGGTTCGGGTTCGGATTGGTTTTTGCAGGGTTTTGTCCTAAAACCCTTGATACGAAGTGTTTGCAGATGGATTAGCAGGTCCAGGAAAAACTCCCCGGCATCTTCCAGGGCGTTGGAATTGTCCAGCCGGATGAGGCCGGGAATATCCGGCACGTTCATGGCGCTTCCCGCAAGCCGCTCGTTGATATCCGCCGGTGATTCCCGTCCGCGCTTTTCGAGACGCTCGCGCAGCACATCGGGTCGCGCCGAAATCAGTACGGGCAGCAGTTCCGGATATTTCTTCACCGCTTCGGGCAGGCATCCCCTGGAACCGTTAACCACCACCACGGCTCCCTTCGCAAGGCTGTAATCCATTTCGCTGCCGATGCCGTAATAAAGCCCATGGCTCTTCCATGACAGCGAAAATTCGTCCCGGCTTTTGCGAAGCTGAAAATCTTCCCGTGTCAGTGAGTAATGCCGTTCTCCTCCGGCGGCAATAGGGCGGGTGATGTATCGGCGGACAAATAGCACAGGACGTAGCCCCCGCCGCACGGACTCAGAGGCATCCCAGGTCATTTCATAGTTAGCGTTCATCCTGTTGCGCGAGTACGCGATCAAGCTATCTTTTCCAGAACCTGACGACCCCATGACATAAACGAGCGTTCCAGTCATCGCTTTATGCTCCTTGCCCAAGAGGGCGAAATTCAAAGACGCGATCAGCCACCGCGTCGCGCACTGCCTCATCATGAAAAATGCCTACAATGGCCGCGCCGACCGCCTTCGCCTCTTCGATCAGCGCCACCACGGTCTTGCGATTGACCGCATCGAGTGAGGCGGTCGGCTCATCCAGAAGCATGATGGGATAGCGGCGGATGAAACCACGCGCGATATTGATACGTTGCTGTTCGCCGCCGGAAAATGTGGCCGGTGCGAGTTTCCAGAGACGTTCGGGAATGTGCAGGCGGGCAAGCATCTCCCCGGCCGCCTCAAAGGCGCTCTGCTCGTTCTCGCCATGCGCGGTCAGCCGCTCTGCCACAATATCCAAACAGGAGACGCGGGGTATGACTCGCAGAAACTGGCTCACATAGCCCATCGTGTACTGTCTGACGGCCAGTACCGTACGCGGGCAAGCTGTTGCCATATCCACCTGGAGACCCTCGTGGCTTACCACGATGCTCCCGGCGCAGGGTTTGTAATTGGCATACAGGGAGCGGAGGAAGGTCGATTTCCCGGAGCCGGAAGGCCCGTGCAGGGCGAGACACTCCCCTTTCTGCACATCGACATTCAGGCCGGAAAAGGCTTCTATCGTGGTTCCGCCCTGTGTATGCAAGGTAAAGGATTTGGAGAGACCCCGCACGGACAGAACATGCTTGTCTGGTGTGGCCGATGAAATATGTGCAATGTTCATATCAGTGCCCCTCACCCTTGCAGAATGGAAGACACCAGCAACTGTGTATAAGCATGCTGTGGATCGTCCAGCACCTGATCGGAAAGCCCGGTTTCCACTATCTCGCCACGCCGCATGACGATCATGCGGTGAGCCAGAAGCCTTGCTACGACCAGATCGTGTGTAACCAGCAGCACGGAAAGATTCAGTTGCCGCACCAACTGGCGCAGCAAATCGAGGAGTTTGGCCTGCACGGAAACATCCAGGCCGCCTGTAGGTTCGTCCATAAACACCAGGCGCGGCGAGGAAACAAGGTTGCGGGCGATCTGCAAGCGTTGCTGCATCCCCCCGGAATAGGCGCTCGGGCGGTCGTCGATACGGTCAGCGGCGATTTCTACCCGCGACAGCCAATCCAGCGCCGACCCACGGAGTTTTCCGTAATGACGGTTGCCGCATGCCATTAACCGTTCCCCGATGTTGCCACCGGCGCTGACCCGCATCCGCAGGCCGTCGCGCGGGTTCTGATGTACGAATCCCCATTCCGTTCGCAGCAACCGGCGGCGCACGGCTTCGGAGAGGCAGTTTATGTTGTGCCGGACGCCTTCAGCGTCACGGTAGTGGATAGTTCCGGCAGAAGGCGGAAAGCGTCCGGCCAAGAGGTTCAGCAAGGTGCTTTTGCCAGAACCGGATTCGCCCACGATGGCGAGCACTTCGCCGGGCCACAAATCGAGGTCGATGCTGCGGCAACCACACCGATCGCCGTAATAGTGCGTAACGCCCCGTACACTCATCAATGCTGGTTCTGCATCCAGAGCGTCGGCAAGCATGATCTCCATAGAAATCGGCGTACTCGTCGCGGAAGAAATCAGTTTCGCTGCCTGGGCTACCATCATTGCATATCCCTTGCAACGGCATGACGCGCGCAATGATCCGTATCGGAACAAACAAACATGCGCGCTCCCGTATCGTCGGTAATGATTTCATCGAGATAACTGTCGGTTGCACCGCAGAGTGCACATGGCACATCCCAACGCTGCACAGCAAAGGGGTAGTCCTCGAAGTCCAGGCTCGTGACGGTGGTATAGGGGGGAATGGCGTAGATGCGCTTTTCGCGTCCGGCTCCGAAAAGCTGCAAGGCCGGACATTGGTTCATCTTGGGGTTGTCGAACTTCGGAAGGGGCGAGGGACTCATCACATAGCGTTTATTGACGAGCACCGGATAATCGAAGCTCGTGGCGATCTCTCCGTGCCTGGCAATATCTTCGTACAGCTTGACGTGCATGACGCCATACTCCTCCAGCGCGTGCATGGCGCGAGTTTCCGCCTCGCTTGGCTCCATCCAGCGCAGAGGTTCTGGAATGGGTACCTGATACACCATGATTTGTCCCTCGCGCAGCGCCTGTTCCGGTATGCGGTGACGGGTCTGGATGAGCGTGGCTTCCACCGTGGCGGTTGTGGTACGTATCCCGGCGACGCGGGCGAAAAAAGCGCGGATGGAGACCGCATTGGTGGTGTCGTCCGAACCCTGGTCAATGACCTTGAACACATCTTCCTTGCCCATGACGGCGGCGCTTACCTGCATGCCGCCCGTACCCCAACCGTAGGGCATGGGCATTTCCCGCCCGCCGAAGGGAACCTGATAGCCCGGTATGGCGACCGCTTTGAGGAGTGAGCGGCGGATCATGCGTTTCGTCTGCTCATCCATGTAGGCAAAATTGTAGGAAACGACGCTTTGGCCTGTCGCCTGACCGGCTGCTTTACTTGTCGGGGCAGGCATCATTTCCTCCCATGTCGGTTTTTCCACGCAGGGCGCGCACAAGCGCCAAATCCGCCTGGAAGTCGACGTAATGCGGCAACTTCAGGTGTTGCACGAAACCAGACGCTTCCACGTTGTCGCTGTGATAGAGGACAAACTCCGCGTTCTGTGCCGGGCCGCGCTCTTCTTCGTCAAATTCACCGGCACGCAAGGCGCGATCCACCAGAGCCATGCTGATGGCCTTGCGTTCGCTTTCGCCGAAAGCCAGCCCGTAGCCTCTGGTAAACGAGACGGGCTGCCCCTTGGCAGCGGTAAGGTTATTCACGCTTTCGCATTCAGTCAGCGTGACCTCGCCCACCAGAACCGGGAAACCCAACTCTTCCGGCGTGAAGAAGACTTCCACTTCGCCCATGCGTATTTCCCCGGCGAAGGGATGGGTGGAGCCGAAACCGCGCTGTGTGGAATAGGCAAGCGCCAGAAGCAGCCCCTCGTCTGCGCGAGCCAGGTTTTGCAGGCGAATATCGCGTCCGGCAGGCAATTCCAGCGCTTGCCGGGTGAGATCGCCGGGAGGGCTGTCTGCCCCCTCTTCAGGCGGCAACAACCCTTCTTTTTCCAAAAAGGAAAGAACCTTGGGGCAGGTGCCTGTGAATGAAGATGCTTTTTCGTCCTGCGCCGTTTCTGAGCGGGTTTCCGGCTGGTGTTCCGCAGGCAGTGACAGATCGGCATCGAGCAGCCGGTGCGTGTAGTCGAAGGTCGGGCCAAGTACCTGCCCGCCGGGTACATCTTTATAGGTCGCGGAAATACGGCGGCGAACGTGCATGGCAGCGGTATCGAGGGGCTGTGAAGTGCCTACGCGCGGCAGCGTGGTACGGTAGGCTCGCAGCAGAAAAATGGCTTCCACCAGATCGCCTCTGGCCTGTTTGATGGCAAGGGCTGCAAGGTCACGGTCATACAGCGAACCCTCGGCCATCACCCTGTCCACCGCCAGGGAGAGCTGTTCCCGTATCTGGTCGACTCCCACTTCCGGCACGGATGTGTCGCCCCGGCGTTTTTCGGCCAGCAAGCGATGCGCGTTTCTGATGGCCTTTTCGCCACCCTTGACGGCTACATACATGCCGGACGCTCCTTTGCAGTCTCCCTGACGCAGGCCGTGCGAGGCAGGCCCAGCAAACGGGTCTGAGGCGTGCTGGAAGCATCGGTTCCAGTGTCCACGAAAATGACATCCACCCCCAAAGGGTAGTCAGCGTAATTCGCTTCCCAGTCTTTCCAGAACCATGCTGGCAACCCGTCGATGCTTGCTCTTTGCCAGAGGCCCCGGTCATTGCCTTTGACGCCGGGCCCGGTGAGTTCAACGGTCTGAGCCTGGGAGGCGGACAAATTGGCGTTGATGACCAAAGTTGTTGAGCGATCAGGAAAATCCGCCCTACCCTGCTTGAAAGCGCCCAGACGCGGCATGCTTTCTGGCTTGGCGATAAAGGCGAAAGAGGCTTCCGAAGGCTGTTCCGTGAGAGGCGAGGCGCAGTGAAAGCGCAGATGGCGGCGCGCCTCCGGCGTATCAGCGGCAGCGTCCAGCCACAGGGGCGTATCTTTGTCGCACAAAGCCAGCGCCAGCGCCAGCATGCCTTGTGAAAAACCTCCGACCTGAAGCGGCGGCGGCAAAACGGACAAAGGCACAGGCAACCCAGGGCGAGAAAATGCGCCCAACACGGCGCGGAAAACCGCCTGAGCATCATCAACCGGACTGTCGAAACCCGGCAGCGTCGGAAGAGTGCTCATTCGTCTTCCCCTCGCACCAGCGTAAAAAAGTCCACCCTGGTCGCCGCTGTTTCTTCCGCGCGTTTTCGCAACTGCTCTTCGCGTCTGGCAACGAGGGGCTCTATCAGTGAACGCGTAAGCGGTTTCGCCCACGCCTCCTGTTGCAGCAAAGCATCGAACAGGGCGACAAGTTCAGCATGGCGGGGGCGGTTTCCATGAACAAAGGCATAACCTTCTGTCGCAGTGCCATTGCCTTGCGGTTCAAGGCGTACCACGCAGCGCGTGACGAGCATTTCACCCAAATTGAAGCGTTGTCCGGAGTTGCCCGCCCTACCTTCTAGTACCACCAGTCCCGCTTCGGGGCGACGAAGAAAGGTGTAAGAAAGCGAATCAAAAAATTTGGCGGCCTCGGCTTCAAGCACTGTTTCATCCGCAAGAACCAGCGCGGCCATACGGCGTTTGCGAACATCATGTAGCATAATCCTCTCATATAGGCGCGCATCCTTTTGGCATGCGTACAAGCACTTGCATGGCGCGTTGATGAGGGATTATTCCAGCGTTTGATGAAAGAAATATGACAGAATTATGACCGTTTTGTGACACTGCCCGCGTCACTATGGAGAGGGCTTCATTTCCTTGATGCCGTTAGTCATAAAGCTGTAACGGTGTGCAGCAGAAAATATCTGCTCATGCCAAGCGTCCGCGCCGTTTTTCTCTCCGATGTCCACCTGGGTACACGCGCAAGCCAAGCCGAGCGCCTGCTTGATTTCCTCCGTGAACACCCCGCCAAATGGCTCTTCCTGGTTGGTGACATTATCGACTTCTGGGCAATGAGGCGCAGCATCCACTGGAGCGCCGCGCAGAACACCGTGGTGCAGAAGGTGCTGCGACGCGCGCGCCAGGGCGAGGAAGTGATCTTCATCCCCGGCAACCACGATGAAGCGTTGCGCGATTATCTTGGCGTCGTATTCGGTGGCATTCACATCGAGCGTGAATGGGTGCATTGCACAATCGATGGCCGTCGGTTCCTGCTTGTGCATGGTGACGAATTCGACCAGGTCACATGCCATCACAAGTGGGTCTCAGTGCTCGGCGACATCGCCTACGACATGCTCGTGCGCGTAAACCTCTGGCTGTCGTGGTGGCGGCGCAAACTCGGCATATCGGGTTATTGGTCGCTCGCCGGCTTCGTCAAGCGCAAAGTCAAGCGCGCGCTCGAATTCATTTTCAACTTCGAGCAGAGCGTCATTCGTGCCGCCCGTGCACGCGGACTCGACGGTGTGATTTGTGGCCATATCCACTGGGCCGCGCTACGCGAGGTCGATGGCCTGATGTATATCAACTGCGGCGATTGGGTCGATTCCTGCTCCGCGATTATCGAACATCACGATGGCCGCCTTGAACTCGTCCTGTGGGACAAGCCCATCAAGCAGCTTGACTCCGTAACGAGTGACGGAGATTGCGCGAGACATGTGTTCAATCGATAACAGGGAATCCACCATGAAAGCATCCCAGCCCCAGACAACATCTGAACCGGCGCGTAAACCGATACTCTTCCTGCATGCCACTGCCGGTACCGGGCACACGCGTGCCGCTGAAGCCCTGGTTGCAGCCTGTGCCGCGCTCGATGTACCGGCGCAAGCCGTCGACACGCTCGACTGCATGAAGAAAGCCTTCAGACGCATCTACCCGAAGCTGTACATCAAGCTGGTACAGAAGACGCCAACCCTTTGGGGCTATCTGTATGACAAACTCGATACCAAACGCCTCGACTCAAAATGCCAGAAACTGAATCTGTTGCTCAATAAACTCAATACAAAGAATTTTTTACGGACGATCTGCGACATCGACCCCGCTGTTATCGTGTGCACGCACTTTTTGCCGCTGGAACTGTTGAGCGACCTGAAGCGCCGGGGAAAAATCGATCTCCCGATCATCTCCGTCGTAACCGATGTCAGCCCGCACCGTTTCTGGGTTCACCCGCACATCGACCGCTATTACGTTGCCAGCGCCAACAGCGAGCGGGAATTGCTGCAAAAGGAGGGTGTTGACGCGCAAACCCAGGTCACGGGGATACCGATTGATCCTGTCTTCGCCACCAGCCGTTCCGTCAGGCAGGCGCGTACTGCAATGGGCCTGCCCGAAAAGTCGACAGTACTTATCATGTCCGGTGGCTTCGGTGTCGGGCCAATAGCCGAGATGCTGTGCTCCTTCGCCAGCACACAGGTAGACTGTTCGCTGCTCGTCGTCGCCGGAAAAAACGATAAGTTGAAAGCACAGTGCGAGAAAATCGCCGCCACACTTTCCGTGGACATCACCGTTTACGGGTACGTCGATTTTGTCCACGATCTCCTGGATGCTGCCGACCTCGTCGTGACCAAACCAGGGGGACTGACGATGAGCGAAATTCTTGCCAAGGGCAAACCCATGATGATCGTGGCCTCGATTCCCGGCCAGGAACAGCGCAACTGCGAGTATCTGCTCGAACACGGTGCTGCAACCCGGCTCTACGATTTCTCCGATGCAGCCTATTACATCGGGCAATTGCTGAATGACAAAGCGCGGCTGCACAAGATGTCATATGCGGCCAGCCAAATCGCTCGTCCGCATGCCGCACTCGACATCGTTCGGAATGTCGAGTCACGCTATCTATTGCATGAATCGCCAGATCGAATGCACTGAACAACAACTGCCTTTTTGAATTACATTGTCATACCTTCTTGTAGACCGCCTTGTTACTACTGGTACGGCGAACACGTTTAGCAATAGGTGGTGCCAAGCCTTCAACCGCTTTTCTGAACCCTTTGCCAAGATTCTTGCGATCGCCACCGCTAAGGGTTTTCCAGTCTTCGTCAGAGAACAGGTCTACCAGCGTGAATTCTGAGCCGGCTTCTTTGTTGCGTACACTATCTACCGCTCTTGCAATCAGGTCTTCCACGTTCAAGGTTTTCCGCACGGGCACGGGGTTGGAACTTGTCAGTGCTTCATCCAGCGCCTTGCGAATAAACGTATCAAGGCGGATCTTTTTCTGTTGGCTGACGATCAAAACACGAGACAAAAGTGCGTCATCAATTTCCACAGATAGCCTTGCCATAATCATCTCCTGTTAAAAGCTCTCACAAAGGAGAGTACAGGAGTAATTATACGAATATTCTGTAATGAAGCAAACTTTACGCCCCGCTGTCCCGCATATAACGTGCAACGGAGTAGCGGTATCCTAGGGACGCTGGCAGCAGCAGGGCAATGGAGGCAACCGGCAGGAAAAGCAACAACTTCCAGTCTTCCCGTTCGAAAACAACCGGAAGAGGAAACCCTTGCTGCGCGGAGATTTCATGGGAGACGAAAAACGCGCCCAGGAAACCGAAGCTAACGCCAAAAACCATACCGAGCATGGACAGTAAGCTCAATTCCAGCCAAATGAGAATGAAGATGGTATGTGCACATGCGCCAAAGGCGCGTAAAGCCGCAATCTGGCGGGCATGAAAGCGCAGGTGAATGACCGCGCCAGCGATCAGAATCAATATCGCCAGCGCCTCAGCAGCAAGGCTGATTTTTCCCAGTATGGTACGGACATCGCCCAGCGTGGCGTACATCTTCGTGAGCACTTCGGCAGGGAAAACGGCCAAGGTCTGACCTTGCCGGTAAAGGTCGCGCAGTTGGTAAGCACCCGCTATGCTTTTGGGTTTGACGACGATGGCCGAAATTGGGGCATGTTCATCGCCATCGTCCTCGTCGCGCACATGTTCTGCATCACCCAGGTGATGTGTTTCCCAGACGGCTTCGATCGGAACGAAAATCGCGCGGCTCCAGGCATTATCTTCTGGCGGCAAGACGCCGACGACAATATAGCGAACCGATTCGTGCACGTGGGCATCGAACTGTCCGGCCTGCCCATGCAGGGGCACGAATTGGTCGCCGATCTTGAGTTTCACGCGCGCGCCTATCACGGCTTCCTGCGTGTTTGCAAACATCCGCCCCTGTGCCAGCGCCCGTGTGCCATTGCGGGTTAACAACGTGGGTGTCGTGCCGACGAGGGGAGAATCGAACCAACTGTCACCCAGCGCGACGGGTGCAGCCCATTCGGTGAGCGGATGTTTTTCGACGTCGTCGAAATGTTTTCTGTCCAGTAGAGCTAAGGGGGCGCTCTGCAAATAGACTGTTGAGAGCACCAGTTGCGTATCGCTGCCCATTGCACCGATCAACAGGTCGAACGCTTCCGCTGCACGGGCGCTGCCCAGCCGTAGGGCGCGCTCTTCCAGATGGACGAAAACGCTGAAACCAGTTGCCAGCGCAATCAGGGTCAGTAGGAGCAGGTTGGCGGCCCACGTCCTTTTGAAATCGGCCAGAATGAGTTTCAGCATTCGGCATCCGTTCCGGCTGAGGTTTCAAAGACCGCCTCAACAGGGGTGCCTTTGCTGAGTTCCAGGCAAAAATCCATGCGCGCTGCCAAGGCTTTGTCGTGCGTGACGCAAATCAGCGTGCTGCCCCGTTCCCGTGCAAGCGCAACCAGCAATTCCGCAACTTCTGCGCTGTTTTGAGCATCGAGGCTGGCGGTGGGTTCATCCGCAAGCAGCACGCCCGGCGAATTGAGCAGTGCCCGCGCGATAGCCACACGTTGTTTTTCGCCGCGCGAAAGCGAATCGACACTTTGCCTGGGACGCTGTAGCCCCAACTGATCCAGCAGTGCACGCGCGCGTTCTTCCAGATTTTCGCCCTCAGCAGCCGCTCCGAGGCGGGTAGGCAGAAGGACGTTGTCTAGCACGCACAGTCCGGGATAAAGGTAAAAATCCTGCAAGACAAGACCGGCGTTCCGTCCCCGGAAGCGGTCGCGCTGAAAGGCGTTCAGGCTATCCAGCCGCATATCGCCCCACCAGACTTCCCCGGAAGAGACGTTTTCCAATCCGCTCAGGATGTTAAGCAGGGTTGTTTTTCCGCTCCCCGATTCGCCCATGACGGCCAGCCGGACACTTTGTCCGATGGCGAGACGGGAAATATCCAGTACGGTTTGCGGCCCGAAACGGACTACCGCCTCTTTGACAAGGATGCGGCGATTCATCTTTTCTTGAACGTAGCTTCTTTCAGGCGTAATAGACTAACGAAACCAGTATCGGGGTCAGTCCAAGAACCATATTCCAATATGCCCTCTGCCAAGATCATGGCGTTGTACTGAACAAAGGTTTGTTTCTTTTCCAGGTAGATCACCACAATGTCGGCAGGCCAATCTGCATCCGACGAACAAAACGGGCAGATTGCCATGGGTTTCTGGGTGAGCACGAAAAAATTGGCCTCGGCTTTGAGTGGCGGAGCCATAAAGCCTTCCACCCTGACGCGCTTGCCCGCGAGGTCTTTCACTTTTTGAGTAAAACTCAGGCCATATATGCCTTCGCTCTTGTAGAGATCCTCGAAAGCGAGGTGTTCCGTTGCCTGCGTCACGCAGGGGAGCAGCAAAAAAATCAGCCACAGGTGCAAAAATCGGTAGTGTTTCATTGGTGTTCTGGAAGGGTAGTTCCATCATGAACCAGCGGGTAGATCAAGAAATCCGCCCGCTGGTTGCTTGCTTCGAGGTCAAAACGCTGACGTTGGCACCGTCAGCGCGCTATCAGGTCATTTTTTCTCGTGCCCAAGAGCCATCGCATCGGTAATCACACGGAAAAGCTCGACGTTTTCCATGTAACCACGGAGCACCTCGGCACCGGGCCCCCATCCCTGCGCGACCATGTCATCGACCGAGTGCACGCCCTGGTTAGCCGAGCGCGGCAGGTTGCCCTGACGGAAGACGGCTCCCGGAACATTTTTGTATGCTTCGTTGGCGATGTACCCACCTTTGCCGTCTGAAACGGCGGGTGTGAATGTGCCGTCCATCTTGGGCCTGAACGTTTCATAGTAGTCCGGGTGGTTGCTGATGAACGTCGCTAGGCGCTTGGACACATTCGGCGTATCGGGGTAGCCGTCGCCGTTGCTGTCCTTGTAGTTGGGGAAGCCTGCCTCGGCGTAAGTTCCGACCTTTTCACGGCCATCGATACCGGGCTTGCTGTCATCGACCGTACCGATGATGGAAATCCCGTGCGTATGATCGCCGAGCACGATGATCAGTGTGTCATTGCGGTTCTGGGCAAACGCCTTGGCGATGGCTACGGACTTGTCCAGCATGATCGTGTCGTAAAACGCGCGTTCCCAGTCCAGCGGATGGGTGAATTTGTCGATCAGGGCCGCTTCTACCATCAGGAAAAAACCGTCCTTGTTTTTCGACAGCACGTCCAGCGCGGCAGCTGTCATCTCGGTCAAGTCAGGCTGATTTTGAAAACCGCTCGATACGTTGTGCTTCAGGATGCGGCGATCCAGCGAACCGTTCATGTTACCGGTGTGAAACAGGCCGAGCAGCTTCGCTGCGCCCTTGCTTTTCGATTTCAACTCTGCTGCATTGGTTACGAACTCGTAGCCAGCCGCCTTGAATTTGTCGATGTAATTGACTTCATCATTGCGCCTGGAACCCGGCGTCGATTTTGGCAAAAAGGCCAGAGAACCGCCACCCATCAGCACGTCCGGCTTGATGGCATAGAACTGATTTACGATTTCGGCGTAGTCCGAGCGCAACCGTGTATGTGCGACAACGGCGGCAGGCGTGGCGTCTTCGATTTCTGCGTCACTGACGATCCCCAATGACTTGTTGGAAGTCCGTCTGATCAGTTCTCCCATCGTCTCCTGACGGGGGTGCTCCAGTGAGTCTTTTGCCCGACTGACGTAGACGCCCATTGCGTTGACAGCGGATTTGTGGCCGGTCATGTAGGCGCTCATGGAATTGGCGCTGTCGGTCGCGATGGAATCCGTACCGGAAGTCCCCAGAAAAGCTGCATAGGGGAATTCGTCCATGGTCAGGCGACCATTGGCCCTGCCTTCGGTTATCCCCTTGGACATGATGCGCGCTCCGGTGCGGTGCGCCACAGACAGGCCGTCACCGATGAACAGGATGACGTTCTTGACCTTGGGCTGAGAGGCGGGTGCATACGCTAACCAAGTGACTTGTTCCATTTTGCCCTTGGCGTTGACGACCACCTGGTAATTGCCTGGATTGGACAGATAAACATCCCTGACGATCAGCGAGGAAGCTCCCAGGTTGTCTTCATTGGGAATCCATTCGCCGGATTTCCCGAAGACGTCCCGGTAGTTTCGTCCATTGATCAGGACTTTCACGTCCCCTTCACCGAGGATGGAATCGAATTCCACCTTGAAATCGAACCGGCCGCCGGTCAGCATCGTTGCCCGGTTGATCGGATAGATTGCTCCAGCCTGCGCCTCCATTAGAGGGCAGAACATCAGAAATGTACTAACGACCAGTACTTTTGCGCGTGTCTTCATGTGCTCTCTCCATCATTGAGGATGCCCGGGCGCCAGCATCTTGGTTTGCCCTGTGCGGCAATCTTGGAGAGGTTTCGTTGCAGGATAGTGACAGGAGGGTATGTTTTTCCGCTATGTCCAGATGAAGGGAGAACCGTACTGTGGCATCCGCCTCGCTGTCATCAAGCGTACATCTTCCACGCATAGCATCCTGAACGCTATCCGGCATCCGGCAAGAGTCGATGCCTTTCTTGACCGTAGCAACCAGAGGACTGTTTATCATGAAACGATTAGTGTTCACAACGGGTGCGACCCTTGCTGCCCTGCTTTATGCAAGCTTGGCATCTGCCGCTACCTTGCAGGCTGATCCCACTGATCAGATCGGCAACGACTCGATTTTCACGTTTCCCGGCTATACGGGAGGAGTCTCGTCCACTTACAACCCAGGCGGTGCAGACTACTGGGGTTCTCCATTCGAGTACGTCAACAACGTCAATCTGAGCAGCCCCTTCGGTACAGCAGAGAGCCTTCAGGCGCTGGGTTTCGACATGAGTAGCTTTACCTATAGCTACGACACCGTAACTCAAACGGCCAACTACAATTTCACTCGCACCGACCTGATGGCTGGTTACACCACCGCAAGCAGCAACATCCAGAATATCTACCAGTACGATTTCGCCAACGATGATTACAAGCACTACGATGCAAGTTTTGGTCAAGCGGCGGATTTCAACACTTTGGCTCTGCTGACGACACTCAAGTCGACTCAACCGATTCTGGCTTATGGTGTTTTTGATTTCCAGAATTCTTTTGTGACCTACGATGGCACAACCGATCCGGTTTCGTTGGCTCAGATATTGGTCAGCAACAACCTGATCGGATACAGCTTCGCCGACGGTCAAGATATTTCCATCAGTTGGCTGTCCGAGCACCCAATTACTTCTCTTACGCTCGCCCATGCCGTACCGGAACCCGAGTCCTGGGCCATGCTGTTGGCGGGTCTGGGGGTGATGGGTGTGGTTGCGCGCAAACGCGCCAAATTATGTAGTTAAACAGCGAAGTGGCCCAAGCACCTCGTTTTCCATCCGTAGGCATGAAAGCGCCAAGGTTTATACAAGGATTTACCCTGCTGGAATTGCTGGTGGTTATTGCGATCATCGGCTTGCTGGCAACGTATGTAGCTCCCCGTTACTTCTCTCAGCTCAGTCAGTCGGAACGTGGGACAGCAAAAATGCAGGTTGAATCGCTGGCCAGGGCGCTGGATGCCTACCGGTTGGATACCGGCCATTTCCCGACAACGGAACAAGGCTTGCAAGCATTGATGTCCCGTCCGGGAGATGAACCGAAATGGCGCGGCCCGTACCTTCAGAAATCCATTCCGCTCGATCCGTGGGATCGTCCATATGTCTATCGCTCTCCCGGCAGTGATGGGGGCGATTTCGATTTATTGTCTTATGGAAAGGACGGACAGCCTGGTGGCAGCGATGCCGCAGCAGATATTTCCTATCGTTGAGGCACGGGAGAGGTGTCATGGCTCGTGACGTCTGCGGCGTACCCTCTGAGCCTGTACGCTTGACCGCGCAAACCCCGGACGGCAGGACACAATCGCTGGAATTTACCAACATCGGCGAAGCGGAAGCGGTTCTCCGTGCCGTGGCGCGCGGCTACCGCGTCCTGACAATCGAAGCTCCGAAAGCCGCAAAGCGCAAAAGGCATGGCACATCTTTTCCGCTGAACCTGTTCAACCAGGAATTGCTGGCACTGTTGAGCGCAGGGCTCAATCTCACCGAAGCCTTGAGCACACTGCACGCCAAGGAGCAGCGCAGTTCAGCGCGCGAAATGCTCGCCGCGATCCTGCAAGCCCTGCACGAAGGGCGCAGCTTTTCCGACGTGCTGGCTGGGTATCCACGCCATTTCCCCGACGTTTACGTCGCCACCGTGCGGGCGGCAGAGCGCACGGGCGATCTCCCCGAAGCGTTGTCGCGTTACATTGCCTATCAGGCGCAGTTTGAAACTATCCGCAAAAAACTAGCTTCTGCCTCGGTCTACCCGGCGATGCTGCTCATCGTCGGCGGGCTCGTCACCTTGTTCCTGCTCGGCTACGTCGTCCCCCGGTTTTCGGTGGTGTACGAATCGTCTGGGCGGGACGTTCCGTGGTTGTCCTCGGTCTTGCTCGCGTTTGGGCAACTCATCCATAGCCATTGGCAACTCGTCCTTGGCGGGCTGATCGCAGTAGGCTGTGCTTTTGGGTGGGGCCTCTCACAACCCCCTCTCCGCGCCTGGCTGCTCGACAGGTTTCTATCTCTTCCCCTGCTGGCCGCGCGTACCGACTCATTCCGC
Source organism: Betaproteobacteria bacterium (assembly GCA_009782565.1). Classification (GTDB taxonomy): domain Bacteria; phylum Pseudomonadota; class Gammaproteobacteria; order Burkholderiales; family Rhodocyclaceae; genus WRNU01. The sequence goes on along the minus strand of WRIU01000002.1, from coordinate 183,965 downwards.
CTGTCGCGTTTCTATCATGCCGTCAGCCTGTTGTTGACTTCCGGAATTGCCCTCCCGCGCGCCATGAACATGGTCGGCGGGTTGCTCGGCGCGGCTCAACGCACACGGCTGGAACAATGCCGAGTCGCCATCGAACAGGGACGCAGCCTGTCCTCGGCCCTGCTCGATGCCCAATTAGTCACCCCGGTTGCCGAATCGCTCATCAAGGTCGGCGAGCGTTCCGGACAGCTTGCCGGGATGCTCGAACGCACCGCCCGGTTTTCCGACGACGAATTTTCCCGTTGGCTGGAATGGGCATCGAGGTTGATCGAACCGATATTGATGGCCGTTATCGGCATTGTGATCGGCACGGTAGTAGTGTTGATGTACATCCCCATTTTCGACCTCGCCGGGAGCCTGGGGTGAACACACCGCGCACGCCCCCAAATCTCGGTACCGAACTGGTTGAGCAAGCTCGCCAGTTGTGCACACAGCAGAACATCACGCTGGTCGCTGCTCTGCAACAAGTCACGGGATGGTCGCCCCAGGAATTGCTGGAAGTACTGGGGGAAAGTTTTGCCTACCCGGCGTTTTCCATGGGAAGACTCCTCGAATTGCAGCCCTGCTTCGATGTGCTCTCCTACGCTGAATGCGTCACCCGCCGTGCGTTCGTGGCTCGCCACTCGTCCGGGTCGCTCTGGCTTGCACTCTCCGACCCGTTCGATGGCGCAACGGAGGCGTGGGTGCTGCGGCATTGCGCCGCCCAGAACGTTCGGCCGCACATCTGCCTCGTCCATCCGGACGATCTCAAAGCATGGCTCACGCAGCAGGAACTGTTATTGCGCGCAATGGACGGATTCGAAGCTGAACCGGGCTTGCGTGACGACGACTCCACTGTGGTCATCACACTGGCGAGCATCGACAACAATGGGAGTGCCGTCGTCAAACTGGTCAATTCCACGATCTACGACGCCTTGAAACTGCAAGCGAGCGACATCCATCTCGAATGCGACGCGGGCTGTCTGCACGTGATATACCGCATCGACGGCGTACTCGTGCCGATCACCCAGATATCGGGGCAGGACATGTCCGAGCAGGTAATTTCCCGCATCAAGGTCATGGCCGAACTTGACATTGCAGAGCGGCGAATCCCGCAGGACGGGCGCTTCAAGGTACGGGTCAATGAGCGGGAAATAGATTTTCGCGTTTCGGTGATGCCCAACATCTTCGGGGAAGACGCCGTGCTGCGCCTACTCGACCGCCAATCGTTTTCCAAAGAAGATGCCCGTTCGCTCCGACTCGACCATCTCGGGCTGGATGGGTACAGCATTGGCGCTATCCGCCGCCTTGCCGCCAAGCCGCATGGCATGTTGCTCGTGACCGGGCCAACAGGTTCCGGCAAGACCACGACACTGTATGCGGCGATTACCGAAATCCACTCCGGGCGCGACAAGATCGTAACGATTGAAGACCCGGTCGAATACCGCCTGCCGCGCGTATTGCAGATTCCGGTCAATGAAAAGAAGGGGCTGACTTTCGCGCGCGGGCTGCGTTCGATCCTGAGGCACGATCCGGACAAGATCATGGTCGGCGAAATACGCGACGGCGAAACCGCGCAAATCGCCGTACAAGCGGCGCTAACCGGGCATCTTGTCTTCACGACCGTGCACGCCAACAGCGTTTTCGACGTGCTGGGACGTTTTCTCCACATGGGGGTAGATGGCTACAGCTTTGCATCCGCGCTCAACGGCATCGTGGCGCAACGGCTATTGCGCGTGAACTGTACGAGTTGTGCCGCTGAAATCGAGCCGGGGGACGAGGCACTGGAAGCAGCAGGGCTTGCGCGAAGTCAGGTCGGGAATTGGCGGTTCAGAGCCGGACGCGGCTGCGGCCACTGCCGGGGCGTGGGCTTCAAGGGCCGCAAGTCCGTAGCCGAGGTACTCACGCTCGATGACCGGCTACGCGAAATGATCGCCGGGAAAGCGCCGGTTTCAGAACTCAAGGAATACGCTGCACAGGCCGGGTTGCGCCCGTTGCGGGACACGGCAATGCAGCGGGTGGCATGCGGCGAAACTACGCTGGAGGAAGTGATACGTGTGGCAGGTTGACCGCAAGGTTTATACGCTGTTCATCGCCATCGGGGCACAAAGCGTAGATTTCGGCCTGTTGAGCAGGAGAGGGGACTCTTCGCACTGGTCGAAACAATCCTGCCATGTGTTCAACCTGCCGACTAACGCCGATGAAACCGTGTTACTGATGAGCCTCGCCAAACTGGAGCAAAGATTATCCGCTTGTCATGCCCATTGCAGGGTACGCGACGTCCGCGTGTTGATAGCAGACATCTGGTTAGCGCAGGCAAGCCTGCCGTGGTCTGCTGCAATGAAACGAAACGAATCGGCTCGTGAAAATGCCTACAACATAATCGCCTTAGCCGGATTCAGGGGCAACTGGGCAAAGCCCGTGCAGATCGACGACATGCCTTACGGCACTCCCAGGCTGGCCGTGGCGTATCCACAGGCGGTACTTACCGCCCTGAAGAAGCTCGCCACCAGCCTCGGCGCGCGACTGGGTTCCGTGCTGCCATTTTCCGTGGCTGCCTGGGAGACGGCGCTGTCTAAAAACCAGCACCTCCTCAAAGCATTGGCGCTCGTTGACCATGGCTGGCTCGCGCTACTCGTCGCGCTCGAAGCGGGTACGCATTTGAGTGAAATCGTGGCGTGCAGGAGATCAGAACGTGAAAAGTTTCCCCTTCAGGCGATGCAAGCAAACTGGCGACGGGCATGCCTGCGCCAACCGCAGTGGGCAGATGAACGAGTAGGGGTGCTCTCGCTTGCAAAGGCAGAACCAGATGACGTGAAACCGGATTCTTCATTCGACATCCTTCAACTCCAGCATGAGACGAGCAGCACCAACGTTACCCCTGGTCTGTTGCTTGCGAAACAGGCGCAATCCGTCTGCCATGCGCTCGATGCTGTATCCCGGCATCCGCTCCCTTCTCGCGTGCAATACGTAGCTTTGACATGTGGCGCGTTGCTGGTCGTTGCCCTATCGGTGCTCCTGTTCCTGACCGCGCAATCCATCGGCGAATCTGCCGCACGCCTAGAAGAAGTGCGCCCCCCAGCAAAACAGGCTGCATCCGAACCAGCATGGAGCCGCGAAGAATTGTCTAGAGTGCGCGCGGTCAACACGGCAATCCAAGACTTGAACCTGCCCATCGGGGTCATCTTGCGCGCCTTGCAGCCACCACCGGAAATTCGCGTGGCCGTGCTCGAAGTCGATGCCACTCCCGGCGAATCCGCCCATACCGTCAAGGTCACTGCCGAAGCCCCGACTGGAGAGGACATGGCGCAATACATCGGATTCATTTCCGGGCACCGCCCTCTGACCGGCGCTTACCTGACCCGGCACGAAATCATCGAGACGGCAAGCGGGCGCACTTACCGTTTCACGACCGATGTGCAGTGGGCGGATTGAGAAGCCGACATGCCGATAAATACATACCGTCTCTTGAAATGGCCGGAAAGGCTTGCCTGGGAATCATCCCGTACCTTCGGGATTTTCCGGAGGCGCTTTGGCATCATGGGATATCTGATCGTCGCCAGCGCAGCAATCGGCATCACGCTGGTGCAGGCCAATATACAGCAAGCGGAAAAACTGGATACCTTGCAGCGGCAAATCAAGGAATCCCAGGATGCCGCCCTCTATAAAAAACAGAATGGCACGGAAGCCCCTTCCAGCACCAGCGGCAGAGCCCTCCTGCACATGTTCGAGGAAAACCTGCTGCCACACGAGGATATTCCGGCGCTTTTACAGAGTTTGCTCCAGATCGCCGAAGAAGAAGGAATCCTCATTCAACACGGGGATTATCGTCTCGAAGACGATTCACCGGGCAGTTTCATGCGTTACCGGATGAATCTGCCCGTACAGGGCGCTGCGCCAGCCATAGATCGTTTCATTCAACGCACGCTCGCCGCCTGGAAAGCCCTCGCTCTGCACAGTGTCCGTTTCACGCGCTCGGAAATCAGCTCCGACATCATTGAATCGCAGCTTCAGTGGGTGGCGATGGTGCAACTGCCGAAAACACCCTACCGGCCAGTTCACTCCACTTCGGAAAACGCTCGATGAAACGGAACTCAATGCACAAACCCCTTTTTCTCGTACTCATCGCTACCGTAATTGCGGCTTGGTTCACGCCTGACCAGGAATCCGGCAGCATCGAACTGAGCGCGCATGCAAAACACGCGAATACCACGACTCCAACCACCGCGCAGGTCGCCGTCCGTTCTACACAAATGCCTGACAAGCCCGTTACCAACGCAAGCGTATTGCAGATACGCAGGCGCGATGGGCACGAGATGGATCAGGCCAGTTCCGGGCTTTTCACACCAACGAATAGGGAAACCGCGATGTTCCCCCCACCCATCGAAACGGAATCGCTACATGAAATTCTGGAGGCGGAAGCTCAGGCAAGCCCCGCGCCGACGCCTGTGGTACTTGGCCGTTATGAAGACGAGAATCACTCATATGTATTACTTCAATATATGGATGAAAGCCTGGCGGTGTCGGAAGGGGACGTCATCGCCGACACCTTCCGGGTAGAAAAGCTGGAGGGCGACACGCTGACCCTCCTTTACCTGCCGCAGAACACGATGCAAACGCTCGACACGGGGCAACACCAATGAAGCGAGAGCAAATCGTACCGCGCTTTTTGCGGCATTTATCCATCATTATCGCGGCAGTCGTCCTGTCGGCGTGTGCAAGCACACAAGCATACCGCGACGGGCAGGCGCTCATTGCATCCGGCGAAATCGAACGCGGCCTCGCGCATCTGGAAGAGGCAGTGAAAACCGAACCGAACAATGCCGAATACCGGATCGCGCTTGCCACGCATCGCGCATCTGCTATCAACCAGTCTGTGTCCCTGGCCGAACAGGCGTGGCGTGACGGACGGCTTGCCGAGGCCGAAAAAAACTGGCGCTTCGCTCAGTCGCTCGATCCGGAAAATAGCATGGCCCGTCAGGGACTCGACCGGATCGCACTTGAACTGCGCCACCGGCAAATCATTGCCGAAGCGGAAACCCTGTTCAAAAAAGGCGGGGCGTCGAACCAGGAAGAAGCCTTGGCAAAATTGCGCCCTGTCTTGGTGGAAAACCCGTCGAACAAAACCGCGCTCCGTCTGAAAGCGCAAATCGAGGTTGCCCGTGCCGAGTTCGCACGCCCCGGAATGCGGCTCGGAGAACGCTTCCGCAAACCCATCACGCTGAGTTTCAACGACGCGCCGTTACGCGCCGTACTGGAGGCCATCTCCAAGGTCTCCGACCTGAATTTCTTCTATGACAAAGATGTTCCCCCCGATGCCAGAGCCTCCATCTCTGCCAAAAACACGACGGTAGAAGACACTCTGCGCGTCGTTCTCGCCACCAACAAACTCGAACAGAAAGTCCTGAACGAAAATAGCATCCTCATCTATCCGGCAACGCCCGAAAAGATCAGGGACTACCAAACGCTCACGATCCGCAGCTTTTACCTCGTCAATGCCAATGTGCAGGCCGTCGCGAATACCATCAGAGCCATCATCGGCACAAAAAACATCGTCGTAGACGACCGTCTCGGCTTGATTATCATGCGCGACACGCCCGAAGCCATCCGTATGGCCGAGCGCATCGTTGCGCTACAGGATGAGCATGACCCTGAAGTCATGCTCGAAGTCGAAATCCTGGAAGTGAAACGCTCGAAAATGATGGAGCTGGGCATTCAGTGGCCGGGCACCCTGACACTTTCCCCGTTGGATTCGGTCGTAACGCTTGCCGACCTACGCAAACTGAATTCCTCAATGATCGGAACGACCGCATCAACGACCGGCAACCTCACTATCAACGCCAGCAAAGAACGCCAGAACAGCAACATTCTCGCTAACCCGCGCATCCGGGTCCGCAACAAGGAAAAAGCCAGAATCCAGATTGGCGACCGCGTACCGGTCATTACCACCACATCGACCTCCACGGGATTCGTATCGGAGTCGGTCAACTACGTCGATGTTGGCCTCAAACTCGAAGTTGAGCCAAACATTTATCTCGACGAGGAAGTGGCTATCAAGGTTAACCTGGAAGTCTCCAACCTCGTCCGCGAGATCAAGAGCCAGACGACAGGTACTTTGTCCTACCAGATCGGCACACGCAACGCGACCACCGTTTTGCAGCTCAAGGACGGAGAGACGCAAATCCTTGCGGGCCTCATCAGCGACGAAGATCGGGTAACGGCAAACAGGATGCCCTTGCTTGGGGACCTTCCCGTCCTGAACCGCCTCTTCGGCAGCCAAAAAGACGATTCGCAACGTAGCGAGATCCTGCTTTCGATCACGCCCCGCGTACTTCGCACCATACGCCGCCAGGACATCCAGGCTTCCGAATTCGAATCCGGCACAGAAAGCTCCATGGGGGCAGCCTCGCTCCAGTTGCGCGACACGGGCGGAACGCAAACGCCTTCCTCCGCTGCGAAAGAACCGAAAACTCGTGACGCCCCCCCTGCCGCAACACAGCCGGATCCAATTCTGGACAACCAATGACTTACAACCACGGATACGGCTTTACGTTCATTGAATTGACGGTCACGCTGGCAATCATCGCCGTGCTCGCGCTCATTGCGGTCCCGATGGCGCAACTGGAGTTGCAACGCGGCAAAGAGCGAGAATTGCGCGCAGCCCTATTTGAGATCCGCGAAGCAATCGATGCCTGGAAACGCGCCTCGGATCAGGAGCGCATTGCAACAGCGGAAGGGGAATCCGGCTATCCGCCTACACTCGACGCACTTGTCGAAGGGGTCAAGGATCAAACTAACCCTTCTGGCGCGAAACTCCATTTTCTGCGCCGCCTTCCGCGTGACCCCATGTTGCCCCGCAATCAGGCTGATCCAGCCAAACCTTGGGGGCTACGCAGTCATGTGTCGCCTCCGGATGCCCCCGCCGAAGGTGATGATGTATTCGACGTTTATTCCACCTCCAGGCGGATCGGTCTGAACGGTATTCCTTATAACGACTGGTAAGAAACGGTCATGAAAAAATGGTACGCAGGATTCACCCTGATCGAGATGATCGTCGTCCTCAGCATCGTTGCCCTGCTTTTGACGATTGCCTTGCCGCGATACTTCGGCGCGGTTGACAAATCGAAAGATGTCGTATTGCAGGAAAACCTCAAGGTCTTGCGCGCGACACTTGACAAATACCACGCAGACAAAGGGCACTATCCGGGACAGCTTGAAGAATTGGTGGAAGGCAAATATTTACGCGCAATCCCCATTGACCCCATCACCGAATCCGCACAAACCTGGGTATTGATCCATTCGTATGAGGAAGAAGGCATCGTTGATGTGAAAAGCGGTGCGCGCGGACTCATGCAGGATGGGCAAAATTACGATGCGCTGTAATGAGAACGAAAACCAGCAATCAGGGTGGATTCAGCTATATCTGGACATTATTGCTGATTGCCGGATTGAGTATCTCGACGGTGCTATCGGCTGAAATCTCCGCCACCGCTGCGCGGCGCGACAAGGAAAAGGAACTCCTGGCGATTGGCCGACAGTTTCGCACTGCGCTTGCACGCTACCTAGCGTCATCACCCAATGGCAAACAACCCGAATACCCCGAATCGCTTGAACAATTGCTGCGTGACGACCGCCTGCCGGGCATCCGTCGGCACTTGCGTAAGATTTTTATCGACCCGATAACCGACAAGGCGGAATGGGGTGTAATACGCATCAACGGACGTATCGTGGGCATTCATTCACTGTCGGAGCAAACCCCCATCAAACAGGATGGTTTTGAACCGGATTCTGCCCTGTTTCGAGGCAAACAGCATTATAAAGAGTGGGTCTTCACCTACCCGTCAGACGCTCTGATTTTGATTGAGTCCGAAATACCGTTGGGGATAACCCCCTGAGTATCACGCTCTTTTCTGGATGTTTTGTAAGTGAGGTATGATATATCGTTGATAACGTGAAGGCTTCATGGCGGAAATATCCACCACAACGAGACCATCCACGCAATTGTTGAATTCGGGATCAACACCAAAATCCATGAACCACACTCCGCCTGGTTCGCAGAGTTCAGTATATTGCCTGTATAGTGTTGGAATGCTGCAACCCATTTCACTCAAAGTACTTTTTAGGGCATTCAGGGTGACAGGCAAGATACGCACCGATGCCTTGCCATAAGTACTCCAAACCACGCTTGCCCCAGTATTTAGGCTGAATAAAGCTGCGTCCCAATTCAACTCCATGTTTTAGGACTTTATCCATTTCTGTGCCGTAATTGAACAAGCTGTAGCTATATAGCCCTTCCAATCCCTTCTCTTTGACTTGTTCTGCGACAGGGGCAAAACGGTAAGCGCCGATGATTTCCAGCGTCTTTGGTTCCCACAGCAGCAAGTGATAATAATCTCTGTCGTATTTGTCCAAATCGAGACGACGCCCGCTTCCCTCGCCGACCGCACGAAACGCAACCTCGCGCAATCGTCCCAGCTCCAGCAGTATTGGCGAAAGCAAATCGCCCCTAAATGTCTGTTCGATACTTTGCAGACCGTTCAGATGCCCATATTTCTTATCAAATTCGATGAATTCTTTCTCATACAGCAGAATTTTAAGTATGCTTTCAAGCTACCTCTTTCGCCGCCAAAAAAGACTGTCAGCATACTTATTTACAATTTCAGCGACATCTATCATGGCTCGTTCTCCTTGCCATTAACTCTCTGTCGCCAAGCTAGCATTTCAGTATTACAAGTTTGTGTCCTGCTTCCGCTTTCCCACGGACGTGGATGATGCCTGCTGCATTTGCTCGTCAGTGTGGGAGGACACGACTTGCAAGAAAAAACGTGAAGCCAAAATTTTCTACTTTTGACTGGTACTGATTCGGGTACAGCCTCAAATTTCTACAGCCCCGGAAAATGCCGTGAATTCACAAACCGGATTTCTCCGCTGGCGACGCGATGCGCGAAAGGACGGGTGGAGTCGATGCCTTCCTCGTAGCGCAGTTCATCAAAACCGGCGTAGCCGCCCTTTTCCGTGAGTGAGCGGGCGGCGCGCAGGAACGTCTGGCGCGCTTCGCCGTCGCCGCCGGTGGCAAGGCGCTTCATGTTGAGGTCGATGCGGCAATGCCCTGGATCGAGTTCCGTGACCCGGATTTCCCAGGTGGGCGCGAAGGGGTCGTAAATGCTGTAGGCGATGAGAGCGCCCGCGAGATATTCCGGTTTGAGGTAGCCGAGCTGTTGCAGCATCCATAGCCCGCCCACGGCGCCCGCCGTTGGGCCGGGAGACTCCTTGACGGTCTGTTTGACGGAGCCGGCGCTTTCCTTGACGGCATTGCCAAGCCCGCTGCACGCGGCAAGCGCGATGGGCAGCAGGAGCACACTGTATCGAGCGGCGCGGTTCATGGCCTCATGACTCCCTCGGTTTCTCATTGCAGGTAGTTGAAGAGCGATAGCCCGCTGAGACGCATGAAAGACAACTGTGAAGCTTCGAGATGGGTTTGCAGCCGGGTGAGCCTTGAAATGGCTTCGGCGTAGTCGCAGCCTTCCAGGCGGTTGAGGGTATCGGCGTACTGGATGTCCATGTCGGTGTTGATGTTGCTCAACTGTTCGAGTTCGACCAGTTGGGAACCCACTTGGGCGCGCACCCGCAGTTCGGTGTCGAGCGCGTTGTCGATGCTGTTGAGGGCAAAACTGACCCCGCTGATCACCCCGCTCGAACCCGGTTTTTCCAGGGTGTCGATGAAGAGGGCAAGATTGGTGAAGATGTTTTTCGAGGCGACGAACACCTCAAAGGAATCATCGGCAGTCGTGAAGCCGCTAACGTCCACGTCGATACCGTTGAAGCTGAGGGTAGTGGTTCCGCTCGGTGCGGTGAGGACGGGGACGGGCGTGGGGTTGCCCGGCTGGTATTCGATGACGCTGTAGTCCGTGCCGTCAAAATTGATTTCATAGCGATGCCCGGTATCGGCAAGCGCCGGAGGGCTCGAACTGAAGCTGACGGCAATGCTGGCCCCGGCGCTGTTGCCCGTTGCGCCAAAGGTGTTGATCGCCCCATTCATCGTCCGCGTGTTGTCGAATACATCGGAGCCGGGCAGGCTCACCGGCATGAAGCGCGAGGAGGAAACCTGGATGGTCCGCATCCCCTGGTCCCCTTCGTAATGAACGTCTCCGTAAGCGCCCTGGAATGGCTGAACGTCTGCGCGGTAGCCGGAGAACAGGTAGTTGCCGGAAACATCCTGCGTGTTCGAGAGCGCGAGCAGCGAGTCGAACTGGTTACGCATGTCGGTGACGATAAAGCCGAGTTCATTTTGGGTGAGGATGCCGTCGCCTGCGCCCAAGGCGCTTTCTCGCATGTATTGCAGTATCTCGCCCATGCCCATGAGCTTGTTTTCCAACAGCCTGAGATTGTCGGTGGAGGTATCCAGGTTCGTCTTGTATTGCGCGTTGATGACGCGCGACTTGGTGACGTCCAGCGCGCGCGAGGCCGCGATGGGGTCGTCCGCCGGGGTGAGTACACGGCGTCCCGTGGCGACTTCCTGCTGGGCATGAAGAAGGCTCGCCCAGAGTTGCTGGATTGTGCCGACTCCCTTGTCGTAGATCATGTTGGTGCTGACGCGCATGACCGTCTCCTTTGCCTGGCTCAACGCACGATGGAAATGATTTCGTCGAACAGGCGTTGCGCGATGGACATCACCCTGCCGGATGCCTGGTATGCCTGTTGATAACGGATGAGATTGGCGGCTTCTTCATCGAGATTGACGGCAGAAAGTGCGTCACGCGCCTCACATGCCTGCTCATAAAGCGTGGTCTGGGTGAGTTCATTGGTCTGCACTTCGTGAGTCTTGTTGCCGACCTTGTTCACCAGTTGCGAATATGCGCTGTCTATCGTGCCCGTCGGCGCACCTAACCCGTTGTTGAACAGCAGCTTGGCAGTTTGCAGCCCGACGAGCATGTTGGCGTTGCGGTTGTCTGCAATGCCCGCTTCCGTGGGGCGCAGGTTGAAAGTGTCGCCATCCTGGGGCGTACCTGAGAGGGTGAATGAAAACTCAAACCCGCCTGGGCCAGTCACAGTAAATGTCTTGCCCGATGAATTGGCCGCCGGATTGAAAGCCGTCGAAGAAATGGTGAACCCGGCAGCCGGGTTCATTGTCAAGTTCCCGCCGCTGTAGGTCAGTTCCAGATTCCAGATTCCGATCACGCCATCCACGTTGCTCATCACGACGTCCGACAATTTGCCGGTTCCGGCATTGGTGGTCGGCACATCGCCGATGACCGGGCAACCTGCGGTAATCTGGCGCGGGTCGTTGATCGCCAGCGAGATGTCGCGCGCCATGTATCGCGTAGGCTGGATAAGGGCGGTCTGTCCCGCTGTGAGCGCGGAACCGGTGAGATCGATCTGCAAGCCTTCAAAAGTATCCACAGGCGCAGCCAGAGTTTTACTGACCTTGGTACTCAAATTGGTAATAACGTAGTTCGCACCGTCGTACCGCAATTCGTAATCAGCATCGGTCAGAAGGCCAAGGTTCGCGATGTCGTCGGCAAGAGGATCGGTATCGAAATCGAAACTCACTACAGCGGCGTTATTGGGCACAACCCGAGGTTCGGACAGGCTGAAAAAATCCAGCCCCAGCGCCCCGCCCAGATCGACGCCGAGTTTTTGCTGATTATTGAAAGCGGAAGCGATTGACACCGCGATCATCCCAAGCCGGTTTTGCGTGCTATCGAGCGATTCGCGCCTGAATTCGAGCAGCCCTGCGAGTTGTCCGCCGGTAATCAAGCGTTCGGGAATCTCGATGGGTGTCCCGTTGCGCGGGAGGATGGCCACTTCGTAGCGTTGCGGATCGTTTTTGGCCGCTATCGTCCCCAATTTGGTGGCCTGATTGCTCTGCACCAAGCATTGCCCGGAGCCGATCATGACGGTAAGCGTACCGTCGGACTGCTCCTTCGTTGTTACCTGAATCAACTGGTTGAGTTGACTCACCAACTCCCAGCGTTGATCCAACAAATCATTGGCCGGTTTATTGGAACCTGCCGCTTGTGCGATCACGATGCGCTGATTGAGTTCGGCAATGTCATTGGCCAGCGTATTGATCTGATCGACCGTGGCGCGGATGTCGTACTCCACGCCTTCGCGGATTTCGGTCAAGCGGCCATCCAGCGTATGAAAACGCCCCACCAATGCCTGCGCGACAGACAGCAAGGACTGCCGCGTCGCCAGATTCGTCGGATCGGCGGCAACCTCCCGCACCCCGGCAAAAAATGCGTCCATCGCTGGAGAAAGCCCAACGGTGGGGTCGGCGAGCATATTGTCGATCTGCCGGATTTGCACGGCGTAGGCCGCGTATTCGCATCTGCGCGTATCCGTGCTCAGTACCTGGTTTTCAAGAAACTGGTCGTAAGCGCGGGTCACAGCCATCATCCGCGTACCCGTTCCGAAGAAACCCACGCCGGAAAAATACGGCGTTTGGTTGCTTTGGATCACACGCTGGCGGTGAAAACCGGGCGTACTCGCGTTGGCGATATTGTGGCTGGTGGTAATCAGTTGTCCCTGCGCGGCGTTGACACCTGTCAGCCCGATATTGAGCAAGCCTGCCATGATGTTTCCCCGAAAAACGTTCCTGCCCATGTATTGCAAGAACCTTGCCAGGGGAAAAACGGCAAAAATCGCCGCCTGGGAAGAATTTTGAGTTGTCTCACCATAAAACGATGAGAATTATGCCTGACCCCACTCCTTACCCCGGATGAGTGCCCGAAAAGCGAAGGATTCAGGCAACGGCCGGATGACGAAAAACACGCACCCGGGCAGCTATTTTGTCTTTCATTTCGCGTGTTATCACGCGCATGTCGAATTCGTTTTGCAGATTCATCCAGAATCGCGGATCCACGCCAAAGAACAGCCCCAGGCGCAGGGCGGTATCCGGGGTAATAGGCCGTGTGCCATGCACCAGATCACTGATCCGGCTCGGGGAAACGTCAATGTCTGCCGCAAGTTGACGCGCCGTGATACCCATCGGCTTCATGAATTCCTCCAGCAAAATTTCGCCAGGATGAATCTCGTCCAGCAATCTTGTTTTTGTCATTTTCTACTCCTGATGATAATCCACAATCTCAACCTGATACGCACCATCCTTGCGCCAAACAAAGCAGATACGCCACTGGTCGTTGATGCGGATGCTATGTTGCCCCCTGCGGCATCCTTTCAAGGCTTCGAGCCGATTGCCGGGTGGAATCCTCAGGCAAGCCAGATCGGTTGCCGCATGCAATTGCAACAATTTACGCCGCGCTACCCGTTCAATGTTCCTGAATCGAGGCACCGGCAAGCTATAAAAAAGCGACTCGGTATCCAGACAGGCAAACGAGTGAATCACGCTGCATCCATCCTTTTCTGAACAACAAGGCTGTATTGTATTCCGTAACACGGAATCCGTCAAACAGAAATTCTGCTTGCAGCAAAGCGTGTATGGACAAAAAAAGAAATAAGGCAAGGCTTAGAAAATGCACTAAAATCCCGCCGCGATGAATGCCGAACGCCCCACTCCTTCAGCCCCCTACGGCTCGCCGCAAAACCCTTGGCGGCGTCCGGACGGCAGCGTGATTTCCTGTACCGAGAAGCTGAAAGTGATGCAGGAAAACATGGAAGAACTGCGCCAGTACGCACTGGACGCGCTGGAGGACGCTGTGCTGATGGGCTACGACGAAACCCAGGTAAAGGAAGCCTTCCAGGCCGTCATTGCGGCGCTCGATTCCGGCTACGCGCCCGCCGAAGGCCCAGAACCCACGCAGGAAAACCGGGAATAAGGAAGCAATCCGTCCCGACGGCGCATCATTGCGCCTCAGGCTGCGGAACCAGGTCGATCAACATGATTTCCGGCCGGCCGCTCGTGCGTATCCTCGGCCCCCAGGCGCCAACACCGGAAGTCACCCAATAATGCGTCTCGCCACGCCTGTAGTAGCCGTAGGCGTTTTCAAACAGAAACGGCACGATGAAATTGAGCGGGAAAAACTGTCCGTTGTGCGAATGGCCGGATAGTTGCAGGAAAACTCCCGCTTTCTCCGCCCCTTCCAAGTCTGTGGGTTGATGATCGAGCAAAATTTTCAGCGCGCCTCTATCTTTTTCGGGGACGTTCGCGATGACTTTTTGCACGGGTTTTCGCCCCGCAGAACGATCCCTGCGCCCAATGAGCAGTATCTTCTCACCCGGTTTCTCCCCAAGTAACTCCCATTGGTCAATGAGCGGGCGGATACCGATCTGGTTCAACCATTTTTTATTCAGCGCGCCTTTGCCTCCGATATATTCGTGATTCCCCATCACGCCCCAGATGCCGAGCCGAGGCTTGAGCCGTTGCAGCACGGCAGCCTCTGCGGGCACATCGGAAGGGTCGAAATCATGTTCGATAATGTCCCCCAGAAGTACCACGATGTCAGGCGAAAGCGGCTCGATCTGGTCAACGACTCCAGAAAGGAAACCATCCGAAGCAAGACGTCCGAGATGCAGATCGGAGAGCGCGACGATCCGTAGCGGCGCAACGTTCGCGGGCACTGGCAGTTTTGCTTCACGTACCACCGGATACTGCATATTGACCCATCCGGCGAAACACATCACCAGAGCCGCCACGGCAATCCCCGCGCAACTCCGGTGACGCCAGCGCACCCGATCCTCTTTGGCGATAACCAGCCAACGAAAGTACCGGTTGAAGAGACGGAAAATACTAAGCAACACCCACGCCAGCAAGGCGTGAAACATGAACGCGAACCAGAAATGCCCCGCAAACGAAACCGATTTGCCCCAAATAGAATTTCCATTCAGTTCACGTGAAACAGGGAAAGCCAGCGCCAACACAACTGCAAAGAGGCAGAGCCCAACCCGGACTATTCGCGAAACCCCTGGCCCACGCAGGGCGAAGTAAAACCGGACAACAAATCCAATATTGCAAATACCATAAATCAATTTAAAAATGGTGAAGAGAAAAGGAAAAGTAGACATGCGAGCGCTATTCAAGAAGCAAAACCGGCACGATGGTAACTTGCGTCCTTTGTCCGGTCATCAAATAATTTCGATTTTTGCAGCACCTCTCCTCCACCCGCATCCCGTTTTCCCCTCGCCTTGATACTGCGTACTTCCCATTCCTGCAATCCCGTTCGGCCCATCCTCAAAAACGCCTGGCCGGTGCTGGTGGCGCAACTCGTCTCCATCGGCATGATGGTGGCCGATACGGTAATCGTTGGCCGCCATTCCACACAGCATCTGGCCGCTGTTGCGGTCGGCTCCGGGCTTTACGCCACGCTGGCGTTGAGCCTGGGCGGCGTGTTGCAGGCGCTCGCCCCCATCGTCGGCCAGCATTACGGAGCAGGGGAACGGGAACGGATCGGTTCGGACATGCGGCAGGGGCTATGGCTTGCGGGGCTGCTCACCCTGCTGGGCGCGGCGCTGCTTATCAATCCCCGCTGGCTGCTCGCGCCCGCACGGCTCGAACCCGATGTTGAAAACATCGCTGCCAGCTACATGCGCCTGCTCTCCCTGTCTCTGCCCGCCGCGCTTGGTTATCGCGCTTTTCACGCTACGGCGACCGCGTTGGGGCAACCACGCCCGCTGATGCTCATCGCCTTGCTAGAAACCCTCGGCCATATCGTGCTGGCCTGGTGCCTTGTCGGTGGACATCTCCATTTGCCCGCGCTCGGCGCGGTGGGCGCGGGATTATCACAGGTCATCGTCAGTTGGGCGAGCCTTGGGCTGTGCTTCTGGTTGCTGAAGAACGACCCTCGCTTTGCCCCATTTCAGATATTCGCGCACTGGGAAACCCCGCGCTGGCAGGCGCAAAAGGAACTCTTGCGCCTCGGTGTCCCGATTGGCTTTTCGTTTCTGGTGGAAGTCAGCGCCTTTACCCTGATGGCCATCTTCATCGCCCGGTTGGGCGCGGAGACGGTCAGCGGGCATCGCATCGCTGCCAATCTCTCCGCTCTCGTCTACATGTTGCCGCTGTCCCTGGGCATCGCTACCGCCGCCCAGATGGCGCAATCGGTCGGCGCGCGCAACGAGGCGCTTGCGCGCAGCTATGCTTTTGCCGGGCTGAAAATCGCTTGCGCTTTCTCGGTCGTCCTCGCCGCTGCGATGCTATGGCTGCGTACGCCCATCGCCTGGCTCGCCACTGAAGACCCGAAAGTTGTGGAAGTCGCCGCCGCCCTTGCCCTCTACATCGTGCTCTACCAGTTTTTCGATGCCATCCAGACCGTCGCCTGCTTTGCGTTGCGCGCCTACAAGATCAGTTTCGTGCCGCTGCTGATCCACATCGGCTGCTTCTGGGGGCTCGGCCTGGGGCTTGGCTACTGGCTCGCCTTTCTCGCTCCCGAGCCGCAAGGCGCGTCCGGTTTCTGGCAAGCCGCCGTGGTATCAACCATCACAGCCGCCTTCCTCTTCGGCGGGCTGCTCTGGTGGGTGACGAAGCGGCGTGACCACCCCGCTCCTGCGGGGTCCCCCTCCAAAGGAGGGAAACCACCCCACCCCTTCGGGGCACCCCTCCAAGGAGGGCATTGATAACTTTTTATTGTATAATAAGAGGAGGTTAAGTCGAAAGGGAGAGGGAAATGCAATGCCATCACTGCGGGAGCGAGAGTTCCAGGAAGAACGGGAGCTACCAAGGGGTGCAAAGGTACATCTGCAAGGAATGCGGGCGCAGCTTCACAAGCCGGGAGCGCCGGTTTGGCCGCTGCGTGAAAGAGCAAGCCCTGGACATGCACCTGAACAATGTTGGGATACGCAAGATAGCCCGGTTCGTGGGTGCCTCATCGACGGCGGTCATTAAATGGATACGCTCGGCCCGGGAGCAGTTGTCGGAGCAGTTGCGCCAGGCTGGGGAGCAGGTAGCCTGTGAGCTTCCCGATGTCATCGAGATGGACGAGATTTACACTTTCGTCAAAAAAACAGCACCGGGCAGTCATATGGACTGCTTATAGTCGGCGGGAGCGTTGCGTTATTGCCTATACCATCGGAGAAGGGGTTGGTGCCGCAATGAGCCTGTATTGGCAGGTGAAGGCGCAAAGGAAACATGTCAGGGCCATCTGCACGGATGCGAATTCTTGCTACGCTCGGGCATTCTCCCTCTACGGCGTACCGGAGCCCCATTGGGTGGCCAAGGCGCAGACGCACCTGATCGAATCGTTTAATAGCTCGATACGGGACAACTTGGCGCGCTTCAACCGCCGCTCAAAGAGGTTCTCGAAGTCATGGGAGATGTTGCGGGCAACGCTTGATTTGTTTTTTCACGCCAAAAGGCACCAGTTTGGATGCCTTGTGTGACAATAAAAAGTTATCAATGCCTCCAAGGAGGGGAATAAAACCCGCCCTAAATTCCCCTCCTTGGAGGGGTGGCGCGAAGCGACGGGGTAGTTGGAGGGAAACCCCGAAGCGCCAGGGTGGTCGCAACTTCCCCCGGTGGGAGCTATCATTATAAATTCTCCGTCTCCTTTACTGTTTCCGCTTGCCCCAAGGTTCGCTCATCATGATTTTCGACATCGACAACGAAACGCTTCCCCGCGAAGAACTCAAGACCCTGCAATTGCGCCGCCTTCAGGATATGGTGACCCGCTGTTACGAGACGGTGAAGTTTTATCGCGAAGCGATGGACGAACTGGAAGTCAAGCCGCACCACATCCAGACGCTCGCCGATGTCAAACTGCTGCCGTTTACCAAGAAAGAACAACTGCGCGACAACTACCCTTACGGGATGTTCGCCGTGCCCCGCGATCAGGTCATCCGGCTGCATGCCTCTTCCGGCACTTCCGGCAAGCCCATCGTGGTCGGGCATACACGGCGGGATCTCATCAACTGGGGGCAGATGGGGGCGCGCTGCCTTGCCGCCGCAGGCCTCCAGCCGGGCGACCGGCTGCATAACGCCTATGGTTACGGCCTTTTCACCGGCGGACTGGGACTGCACGGCGGGGCCGAAACCCTCGGTATGACGGTCATCCCGATGTCCGGCGGGCAGACACAAAAGCAAGTCATGCTCCTGCAGGACCTCGCCCCGGACGCCATGTGCTGCACCCCTTCCTACGCGCTCAACATCATGGAAGAAGCCGAAAAACTGGGCGTCGACGTCCGAAAGCTGCCATTGCGGGTAGGGCTTTTCGGCGCGGAGCCGTGGAGTGAGGAAGTGCGCTATGAGCTGGAATCGCGTATGGGGATCGACGCGCTCGACATTTACGGGCTCACAGAACTCATGGGGCCGGGGGTCGGCATCGAATGCCTGGCGGCCAAGAAAGGGCTGCACATCTGGGAAGACCACTTCCTCGTCGAATGCGTCGACGTCGATACCGGGGAACCGCTTCCGCCCGGAGAAAAAGGGGAGATCGCCATCACTTCGCTTACCCGCGAAGCCTTCCCGATGCTGCGTTTCCGCTCCCGCGACATTTCGACGCTCGATCCCGCACCCTGCAAATGCGGCCGTACCCATGTTCGCATGAGCCGCATCACGGGCCGCTCCGACGACATGCTCATCATTCGCGGCGTCAATGTCTTCCCCACCCAGGTCGAAGCCATCCTGATGCGTACCGAAACGCTTTCGCCTTTCTACCAGCTTGAAGTTTTCCGCGAAGGCCACCTCGACTCCCTGCGTATCAACGTTGAAGCCAGCCCGCCTCTCTACGCCAAGGGACAAGGTTACATGGATCGCGTCTCCGCCAAGGTGCAAAAAGACATCAAGGATTTCATCGGTATCTCTTGCGAAGTCAAAATCCACCCCACCGGCTCGGTCGAACGCTCGATGGGCAAGGCCGTCAGGGTCATTGATCACCGGAATGAGAAGAAGTGACTGTCGTATATGAGTACTGAGCTTTCCATCGAATTCTTCCCTCCGCAAACCGCCGAAGGCCTTGTCAGGCTAAAAAATGAGCGCGCAGAGCTCGCCGCCCTGAAGCCGGATTTTTTTTCCGTCACTTATGGCGCGGGTGGTTCCACCCGCGAGCGCACATTCACCATCGTGAAAGAGATGATGGCAGAGGGGTTCGACGCCGTGCCGCATTTGTCGTGCGTCGGTTCCACCCGCGCGGGAATCCGGGAGACGCTCGGAGAATTCAAGGCTATCGGCGTCCGGCGCATTGTGGCGCTACGCGGCGATTTGCCCTCGGGCATGGCCGAGGCGGGCGAGTTGCGTTACGCCAACGAACTTGTCGAATTCATCCGCGCGGAAACGGGCGACGCCTTCCAGGTCATTGTCGCGGCCTATCCGGAATGGCATCCCCAAGCAAAAAGCCCAGAGGCCGATTTGCACAACTTCATCCGCAAGGCGAAAGCCGGAGCCAACGCGGCAATTACGCAGTACTTCTACAACGCCGATGCCTACTTCCATTTTGTGGATAAAGTCCGCGACGCAGGGGTAGAGATTCCCATCATCCCCGGCATCATGCCCATCGTGAGTTTCTACAAGCTCGCCCGTTTCTCGGATGCCTGCGGCGCGGACATTCCGCGTTGGATGCGTAGGCAATTCGAGAGCTACGCCGACGATGTCGGGTCCATCCGCGCCTTCGGGCTGGAAACTGTTACCCGGCTTTGCGAACGGCTCCTTCGGGGCGGCGCGCCGGGGCTACATTTCTACAGCATGAACCAGGCTTCGCTCATTCTGGAAATTCAGCAGCGGCTCGGCTTCAAGGCGCAACCAGCCGTACCCGGTCAATAACCGTCGAACACCTTTTGAATTTCCTCCGGCTTGCGCGTCCGGGTCAGCGCCAGTTGCAGGAGCACCCTCGCCTTTTGCGGGTTAAGCGCGCCCGCAGCAACAAAGCCATAACGGTTGTCATCCACTTCCACGTTTCGCAACGTCAACCCGGAGGGGACGCGGGAGGCACGCACTACGGCCACACCCCGGCCAGAAGCGTCGGCCAGCGCGGCAAGCACATCGCGGTGCAGGTTTCCGCTGCCCACGCCAGCGGAAACGATACCCCGATACCCCCCCTCGATCATCGCCTTGACCGGCAGAGCCGTCGCGCCTGCATGCCCATAGACGATGCCAACCGGAGGCAGCGTGTCCAGGCGGGACACATCGAAAACGGGCCGCTTCGGGGAGAGTCCGGTACGATGCCCGAAATAGACCCGTTCGTCGACCAACTGCCCCAATGGGCCGGAATTGGGCGCGGCAAATGCCAACAAGGACGAAGACGAGACCTTGGTGACATCGCGCGCTTCAAACAGGCCACCGTGCATCACGACCAGCACTCCGCGCCCGACGGAACCGGGATTGGCCGCCACGGTCACGGCATCGATCAGGTTGACGGCTCCATCCGCACCCAGCGCGCCCGCAGGCCGTACCGCGCCCACCAGGACAACGGGCTTGGGGTCGCGAACCGTCAGGTCGAGGAAACAGGCCGTCTCCTCCAGCGTATCGGTTCCGTGGGTAATGACGACTCCGCCTACATCCGGATCGGCAAGCAACTCATTGACCCGACGCGCGATCTTAAGCCAGAGGAGTTCATCCATGTCCTGCGAGCCAATGTTCGCCATCTGCTCGCTGCTGTAATCAGCCAAGCCGCGCAAAGCCGGCACAGCGCCCAGCAATGCCTCGACATCGAGTACGCCCGCCCGATAGCGCGGCCCCGTACTCACCTGCCGCCCCGCGATCGTCCCGCCCGTGGCCAGCACATGAACCCTGGGACGCCCGTGTACCTTTTCGCCGGGTTCGATCTTCCCAGCGCCCTCTTCCTTGACGTCTTGCGCCGAGGAAAAGGACATCATTTTTTTCAGTCTGCCAAAAAACGTCATCACAACCTCTGCGCCATGTCCGACTAACCCCCGGAAATAGTACCTGAACCGCACAATGTAGGCATGCCTTTATGTCTGATAAACGCAGGGGAAACCTACACGCAGTATTGCTTTTATGATTCAATGAAAACGCTTGTTAGTCGGCGCAAGGTCTGCTCATCCGAGCTTCACTTCAGGGAAAATATAATGTCGATGGAATGGTGGCACTGGATTGTCGGTGGAATCGTACTGGTCTTGCTGGAACTGGTGATTCCGTCTTTCTTCATCCTCTGGTTCGGCCTGGGGGCGCTCCTCGTCGGCCTGCTGCTGCTCGTTGCGCCGGGATTCCCGCTTGCGGGGCAAATACTGCTCTGGGCCATCGCCTCGGTGATCATGACGGTGCTGTGGTTCCGTGTTTTCAGGCGCATCCGGGATAAAACCCGGATTGGTACTGCCGCAGGGGACATCATCGGCGAAATCGGCTTATTGGTCGCCGACACGGCTCCGTTCAAGCACGGCAAGGTGCGTTTCCAGCGCCCGATTCTCGGCGCGGAAGAATGGCCTTGCATGTCTGACGCCGAAATCCCCATCAACACACGGGTCAAGCTCATTTCCGTCGAAGGCAGTTTCCTCAAGATCACGCGCGCCTGAACACGCACCAGGCGTAATCTCTGTCATTTTTTTGTTTTGCCTACCGGAGTTTTTCTTATGGATATAGGTTTTATCGTTACCGTCGCCATCCTGGCTCTGGCTTTCGTAACCGTCGCTAAAGGGATACGCCTTGTGCCTCAAGGCACGGAATGGATCGTCGAGCGCCTGGGCAAGTATCACAGCACTTTGCTGCCCGGCCTCAATTTCCTGATTCCCTACCTGGACAATGTTTCCTACAAGCTCGTCACCAAGGACATCATCCTCGACGTGCAGCAACAGGAAGTCATTACGCGCGACAACGCCGTCATCTTCATCAATGCCGTTGCCTTCATCAAGATCACCAACCCGGTCAAGGCGGTCTACGGCGTTACCGACTTCTCGGAAGCGATTCGCAACCTCATCATGACGACCCTGCGTTCCATCGCCGGCGAAATGGAACTGGACGAGGCGCTGTCCTCGCGCGACAAGATCAAGGCGCGTTTGCGCGAGAGCATTTCCGATGAAGCGGTCGATTGGGGTTTGACCGTGAAATCGGTGGAAATCCAAGACATCAAACCTTCGCCCTCGATGCAGAAGGCGATGGAAATGCAGGCTGCCGCCGAACGTGAGCGCAAGGCAATGGTCACGCGCGCGGAAGGGCAAAAGCAATCGGCCATTCTCGAAGCCGAGGCCAGGTTTGAAGCTGCGCGCCGCGACGCCAACGCGCAGGTCACGCTGGCCGAGGCATCTGCCGAATCAATCCGGCGCGTCACGGCGGCTCTCGGATCAGAACCGGCTCCCATGCTTTATTTGCTCGGAGAGAAGTACATTTCCTCAGTCCAAAAACTGGCGACATCGGACAATGCCAAGGTAGTGCTGTTGCCTGCCGACATCCAGGAGACGATCGGCGGACTAATTGGTAAGGTCGCCCGTACCGGCATATAGGCTTAAGGGCATCACGACAGCAGGGCGCATTGACCCACGCGCCCTGTTCCGCCGGGAAAGGTACCTGGGTAAAACGCAACCCTTCCGCGAGGAATATGGAGCCGACCATGCAGGACTTCGAGGCGCAAACACGAACCCTTGCCGCCCAGATTGAGCTAGAGCTTGAAGAGGGACATTTGAACTTTCCCACCGCAATGGAAATTTCGTTGCGTATCAAGCAGCTTGCCGATGACCCAAATTCCTCTATCGACGATATCGTCGCCGTAGTACGCACCGAACCAGTATTGAGTGCCAAGGTCATCCGCATGGCCAACGCGATGCTGCTCAACCCCTATGGTGCGCGCATCACCAGCGTCAATAACGCGGTCAAGCGCATTGGCCTGGCAGCGTTGCGATGCCTGGCCTTCGCGGTATCCGCCGAACAACTCACCCAGGATCACCGTTCGCCGCATTTTCGCGCGCTTGCCACCGGCCTCTGGCAACACTCAGCCGACGTCGCGTCCTGGGCCTATGTCTTTGCCCACCATCTACGCACGGTCAACCCCGACACGGCTATGCACACTGGCATGATGGTCGATATCGGCCAATTCTTCCTGCTGGCGCGCGCTGCCGACTATCCCGCCCTGGAAAGCAACATCGGGCGCTTCTCCGAATTCATGGCCGTATGGAAAGACCCGATTTCCCGTTCAGTGCTCGAAGCCTTCGAACTGCCCGACGAGATGGTCGACGCGCTTGACGGCGAAGCCCCCTGCGACGGCTGGCCGCCCCAAACCCTGCGCGGCATCGTGCAAACCGCCATCCTGGCTTCCGACGCGCCCAACCCGTTCGAGCACGGGAAACCTTGCGTGCCGCAAGGCGATAGCGATACCGAATCCGACCGGCAGCAACTTGCCTCCTTGCTCGACGCAACCCGTGCCGGCAAGGACGCCATACTGAACGCGATACACGATTGAGCCGCCCCATTCGGCAAAAAAACCGGCAGCGGCGTTGCCCTGCCGGTTTTTTTGCCCGGAACTTCCCTTCAACATAGAAGTGAGAAGCAGGCAAGAAGCCGGAAAAAGATACGCGCCCTGTGTCAAGCTAATTTGACCGCCGGATGCGCGTTCGGTTATTTTCTCATACTTTAACGGCGATACCTTTTTCGCTGCTTTTTCTCTCACCGCGCCCCGGGTTTTCCACATTTCACGCCATGACAAAACCGGCATCCACCCCAAAGACCTTTGAAGCAGCCGTGTCGGAGTTGGAAGCCATCGTCCGTCAAATGGAAACCGGTTCCCTACCGCTCGAACAGGCACTTGAACAGTACCGGCGCGGCATCATCCTGCTCCGTCACTGCCAGGACAGGCTTGATGCGGCTGAACAGCAAGTCAGGATTCTCGAAGACGACACGCTCGCTCCATTCCAGCCGGACGCCTCCGGTACGAATGACAGCGCCCATCAAGGCGATTCCACACAAGGCTGAAGTGCCATGAAATTTCCCGACTGGTTGACCTACATACAGCAGCGCACCGAAACGGCCCTGCAAGCCGTGTTGCCTGCCGCCAATCTGGCTCCGGACAGGCTGCATGAGGCCATGCGCTACGCCGTCCTCGGCGGCGGCAAACGGGTACGCGCCCTGTTGGTGCATGGCGCGGGCGGGAGTTTTACGCACGCGAGGCCGGAACAGCTCGACCGCGCCGCGTGCGCCGTGGAGTTGATCCACGCTTATTCACTCATCCATGACGACCTGCCGTGCATGGATGACGACAAGCTGCGCCGGGGCAAACCCACCGTTCATGTCGAGTACGACGAGGCTACGGCGCTGCTCGCGGGCGATGCTCTGCAAACCCTGGCCTTCCAGGCGCTGGCCGAATATTCGGTCAGCGCGACCGTTGCCGGGCAGATCGAAACCATCCAGTTGCTGGCTCAGGCAGCCGGTTCTCATGGCATGGCGGGCGGGCAGGCCATCGACATTGCCTCCGCCGGACAGGAACTGACGCGCGAGGAACTCGAATTCATGCACGTTCGCAAGACCGGGGCATTGATCCGCGCTGCCGTCCTGATCGGCTCGCGCGCGGGCGAAGGGGTCAACGACGACCGGCGCCGCCGCCTCGATCTTTACGCCAAACGCGTCGGCCTGTTGTATCAAGTCGTCGACGACATTCTCGACGCGGCTTCAGATACCGCCACTCTGGGCAAAACGGCAGGTAAGGATGCCTCGCGCGGCAAACCAACTTATGTCAGTCTGTTGGGGCTGCCAGAAGCCCGGCGCTTCGCAGAGGAGTTGCTGGCCGAAGCCCATGACGCTCTCGCCCCGTTGGGTGAACGCGCCGACCGTCTGCGCGAATTGGCCGACTTCATCGCGCATCGCGCTTCCTGATCGAACCCTGCTCTCCCAAGATGTCCGATTATCCTTTTCTCGACCGTATCCATTTTCCGGCAGACGTGCGCGCGCTCAACCGCAACGAACTGCCGATACTGGCCGATGAACTCCGACGCTTTCTGATCGAGTCGGTCTCGAAAACCGGCGGGCATCTGTCTTCCAATCTCGGCACGGTTGAACTCACCGTCGCCTTGCACACCGTTTTCAACGCGCCTGAAGATCGCATCGTGTGGGATGTCGGCCACCAGACCTACAGCCACAAGATTCTCACGGGACGGCGCGACGCAATGGCAGGTCTGCGCCATTATGGCGGCATTTCCGGTTTTCCGCGCCGCGCCGAGAGCGAATACGACCCCTTCGGCACGGCACACTCTTCAACCTCAATCTCAGCCGCGCTCGCAATGGCCGTTGCCGCCCGCGACCGTAATGAGGCGCGCGCCTCGATTGCCGTGATCGGCGACGGCGCGATGTCTGCCGGCATGGCGTTCGAGGCACTCAACAACGCCGGCAGCATGAAGGACATCAACCTGCTGGTGATTCTCAACGACAACGAAATGTCGATCTCGCCGCCGGTCGGCGCACTCTCCAATATCCTGGCCCGGCTGATGGCTCCTTATGACACAGCCCGCCGCCTCGGCAAGAAAGTGCTCCGCGCCGCCCCCCCGCCCGTACTCGATCTGGCGCGCAAGGTGGAAGAAGTCGCAAAGGGGATGGTCGCGCCGGATTCGCCCGGTACTTTGTTCGAGGAATTCGGATTTCATTACTATGGCCCCGTAGACGGCCACGACCTCGACGTTCTCGTGCCGACGCTGCAAAACCTACGAAACTTCAAAGGCCCGCAGTTTCTGCATGTCGTCACCCGCAAGGGCCAGGGCTACAAGCTCGCCGAAGCCGACCCCGTCCGTTATCACGGCGTGTCGAAGTTCGATCACCACACGGGACTGCAGGAAGAGAGCGCCGAAGCCAGACCAACTTACACGCAGGTCTTCGGCGATTGGTTGTGCGACGCGGCCGCGCTTGATGCGCGCGTCGTCGGCATCACCCCGGCGATGTGCGAGGGTTCAGGGCTCACCCGTTTCGCCCGTGAATTCCCTGGGCGCTATTACGACGTAGGCATCGCGGAACAGCATGCGCTCACCTTCGCGGCAGGGCTGGCTTGCGAGGGGTACCGCCCGGTGGTAGCCATCTATTCCACCTTCCTGCAACGCGCCTACGACCAACTCATCCACGACATCGCGCTGCAAAACCTGCCCGTGGTGCTGGCCATCGACCGCGCCGGCCTGGCCGGAGCCGACGGCGCAACCCACCACGGCGCTTTCGATCTCTCTTTCCTCGCCTGCGTACCCAACATGCTGGTGATGACGCCCGCCGACGAGAACGAATGCCGCCAGATGCTCCACACCGCGCTGTGCTACGAAGGGCCTTCCGCCGTACGTTACCCGCGTGGAAAGGGGTCAGGCACTATGCCCGAAACCGGCCTGAGTACGCTGCCTATCGGCAAGGGCGAGATTCGCCGGCACGGCAGAAAAACAGCGCTACTCGCCTTCGGCAGCTTGCTCGCGCCCGCCCTGGAAGCGGGCGAGGCGCTCGATGCCACGGTTGCCAACATGCGTTTCGTCAAACCCATTGATGAAACCCTCATCACCCAACTTGCGCGGGAACACGATCTCCTCGTGACGCTCGAAGAAAACGCCGTCATCGGCGGAGCCGGTTCGGAAGTCGCCCGCGTCCTGGACGCCTTGCCCGCACGGCCCAGATTTTTGCGGCTGGGGCTTCCCGACCGGTTCATCGACCACGGCGAACAGCGCCAGTTGCTCGCCGAAGCGGGGCTCGACGCCGCAGGTATCGAGTCCGCCATTCGCTCCACAGAACAAGACAAATAACCACATATGAATCACTGCGCTCCAATCCCTGACGTACAAGGCAGCCTCGATGGCCGACACATCGCCATCGACAAGGTCGGTATCAAAAACATCCGCCATCCAATCCGGATCCGTGATAAATCAGAGGGCATCCAGCACACGATTGCCGTCTTCAACATGTATGTCGGGCTGCCCCACAATTTCAAGGGAACCCACATGTCGCGCTTCGTCGAAATTCTCAACCGCGACGAACGCGAAATTTCCGTGGAATCCTTCGGCCCCATGCTACGCATGATGGTTGAGCGCCTCGAAGCCAAAAGCGGCCATCTGGAGATGAGTTTTCCTTATTTCATCGCCAAGGCCGCCCCAGTTTCCGGCGTACGCAGCCTGATGGACTACGAGGTGAGCTTCATCGGAATCATCGCCGGGGACGGGCGGCACGACTTCACCCTCAAGGTCGTCGTCCCTGTCACGAGTCTGTGCCCGTGCTCGAAGGAGATATCCGCCTACGGCGCGCACAACCAGCGTTCACACGTCACCGTCACCGCCACGCTCAATCAGCACATGTGGATCGAAGAGATCGTTCAGATCGTGGAAGACCTGGCATCCTGCGAAGTCTATGGGCTGCTCAAGCGCCCGGATGAGAAGTTCGTCACCGAACGCGCCTACGACAACCCCAAGTTCGTCGAAGACATGGTGCGCGACGTAGCGGCGGTATTAAATGCCGAACCACGCATCGACGCATACATTGTGGAATCGGAAAACTTCGAGTCGATCCACAACCATTCAGCTTACGCGCTGATTGAACGGGACAAACGCAAGCTTGAGGCACGCCCTGAAGCCTCTATAACAGCGTCTCCTTGGTAATCCCCCGCCGCTTGAGCATTTTCCGGAGTTGCCCCAGTGCCTCGACCTGTATCTGGCGCACCCGCTCGCGGGTAATGCCGAGCTTGATGGATAGTTCTTCGAGGGTCAGGACATCGCTTTCGTCAATGCCATAACGGTGGCGAACGATCAGGCGATGCTTGTCGGTCAGGGTATCGACCCAGCTCCGCAACAAGGCCTCAATTTCGCCGTTCTGTATTTGCTGGTCTGGCGGCTCAATGGTTTCATCGGCAAGCGACTCCCCTACCGACAGAGTAGGGTCGATGTCGAGCGGCGCATCGAGTGAGACGGCACGTTCGTCGAAGACCAGGATGGCGCGCACCTCATCGACGGGCTTGTCGAGGCAGGAAGCAATCTCGGAATCCAGGCAATTTCCCTGAGCGCCGATCCCGATCTGCCGACGGGCGCGTATGATCCGGCTGAGTTCCTTGTTGACATGCACCGGCAAGCGGATCGTGCGCGCCTGGTTCATGATCGCGTGCTCGATGCCCTGCCGTATCCACCAGGTCGCGTAGGTGGAAAAACGGAAACCGCGCTCGGGCTCGAATTTTTCTAGGGCATGGATGAGGCCGAGATTGCCTTCTTCGACCAGATCGAGGAGCGGGATGCCGCGATTGAGGTAACGCTTGGCAATGTTGACCACCAGCCGCAGATTGCACTCGATCATGGTCTGGCGCGCTTCGAAATCGCCCGCGCGCACCCGGCGGGCCAGCGCGGTTTCCTCCTGCGCGCTTAACAGGGGATTGGCAGCGATCTCGCTCAGATAGCGATACGTTGCGTCGCTGAAATGCTCGTCATCCGCAGGGGGGTGTTCCTCATGGAACGCCTCGGCCTCGGGCGGAAGATCCAGTTCTTGACGTTCAGCATTGTCAGGATTATCCGAATCTTCCATGTCCTTTCGTCACAAGCCGGGTAGATATCTCAACGGGTCAACAGGCGTACCCTGTTTTCGCAGTTCAAAATGCAGTTTGGGCCGGTCGGTGTCAGAACTGCCAAGCTCGGCAACTTTCTGTCCCTTAGCCACAGCGTCCCCTTCCTTCACCAGTATGACGCGATTGTGTGCATATGCCGTTAAATATTCGTCGTTATGCTTGATAATGACCATGTTGCCGAGTCCGCGCACGGCGTTGCCCGCATAGACGACCTTACCGCCTGCGGCAGCCAATATGGGGGTACCCGGTGTCCCGGCAATGTCGATACCCCGGTTTCGCAACTTGGCGTCCTCCCCCATGACTTCATCAAACCGGCTGACGATTGTTCCCTTGACCGGCCACATCCAGCTTTCCGAAACGCCAGGTTCTGGGGTGCTGAGTTTCGGGGTATCGGGTTCCGAGGCACTGAATTCCGGGCGCGAGATGGTGGCAGGCGGCACACTATCCACCGCTTGCGGCTGCAAGCGCGCCCAGGCTTCCTCTGACCAGGCTTCCTTGCCGCCGCGCGGTTCGCGTTTGACCTCCGGCGGGCTCACCGCCACATCGAGCGGCGGCGGGGCAAGCGGCTCGACAAGCGTCACCGGCGCGGCGACACGCAGAGTTTGCCCGACTTCGAGCTGTTCCGGCCTGGAAAGATTGTTCCAAGCGATAAGGTCTTGCACTGGAACCCCATACAGCCTTGAGACGGCATACAGGGTTTCCCCCCGACTCACGATATGCTCTCCCGGCTGTGCAATAGGCGAAGCAACGGTAGGCGGCGGCGGGCTGGGCGCCGTCCTCGCCGTCGGGATGGGCCTGGAGTCGCGCACAGGCGCACTGCTTTTTTCGGTGGTACAGCCCGCAGACAACACGAGCACACCCGCCATCACCGGCAAAACCAGCCGTTTCGCAAAAGTCCCCTTGTTCATTCTGTCCCCGTCAGCAATGGCACAAAGCGCACAGCCTCATACCAGTTTTCCTTGAAAACGCTTCCCTGCCGTTCGATCAATAACAGACGCTGGTCAGCGTCCCCCACTGGAATCAGTAACCTGCCTTCCGGCGCAAGCTGAGTTTTCAGCGCAGGCGGCACCTTCAGCCCCCCTGCCGCAACGATAATGGTATCGAAAGGCGCGGCTTCTGGCAGCCCCAGTGTACCATCGGCGCACTTCAACCTCAGATTAGGCAAACGTAATGGCCGCAAGTTCTCCCGCGCGCGGTTGAGCAACATCTTCAGGCGCTCAATTGCAAAGACCTCGCTCGCCAACTGTGAGAGCACGGCTGCCTGATAACCGCAGCCCGCGCCAATTTCCAGTGTACGCCCCAGTTCGCGCCCATCGCACAGAATTTCGATCATGCGCGCGACAACAAAAGGCTGCGAAATCGTCTGCTGCAAACCGATGGGCAGGGCACTGTCATCGTAGGCGCTGAAAGCCAGCCCCTTTTCAACGAACAGATGGCGGGGAACCGCAGCCATCGCGGCCAGCACTCTTTCGTCGCGAATCCCTTGTGCGCGTAAGCGCTCGATCATCCGCGCCCTGGCACGGGTTGCGTCAAGGGCAGGAACACGCGGGGGCGTCATCGGATCATGCTCATTGCGACAGCCAATCGGCAACCGCTCCGGTTTGCGCGATGTGGGTCAGGTCGATCTGGAGCGGCGTCACCGAAATCAGGCCATTGTCCACAGCGTGAAAATCCGTCCCTTCTCCCGCGTCGGCCGCGCGGCCTGCCGCGCCGACCCAATAGACGGTCTCGCCGCGCGGGGTCGTACCACGCACCACCGGCTCCGCCTTGTGGCGCCTCCCCAGGCGCGTCACGCACGGCGCCCCAAGGCGCTCATAAGGCAAATCCGGCACATTGACATTGAGCAGGACGGGTTCCCGGAACGGCTGGCGCAAAAAACGATGGACGAGGTCGACGGCCACCTGAGCCGCCGCTGAAAAATCGCTCGCGTCACGACTGACGAGCGATACCGCGATCGAAGGAACCCCCAGCAGATAACCTTCTGTGGCTGCGGCAACCGTGCCGGAATAAATCGTGTCGTCGCCCATGTTGGCCCCATGATTGACGCCAGAAATCACCATCTCGGGCAACTCTTCAAAGATGCCTGTCACCGCAAGATGCACACAATCGCTCGGTGTGCCGTCAACGTAATAAAACCCGTTGGCCGCGCGCCGCAAGGTCAAGGGACGATCGAGCGTCAGGGAATTGCTCGCCCCGCTGCGATCCCGCTCAGGCGCGACCACCATGACCTCGGCCACGTTGGACAAGGCCTGAGCCAACGTCGCGATCCCTGGAGCAAAATATCCATCATCGTTACTGATCAGAATACGCATTTTGATTCTTGCTCGTGAAAAAGCTGTTAAATTCTGGATTTTTTTATGTTAACACAGCGGGCATGCCGGGATACTTGGACGCGCATGGCAACTCAGAGGCGCCCATCATTCATGGCGCGGAGACTCAACCAGACAAACTCTGCTACGGTTTTCTGAAAAACGGCTCAGAATCGGCATCCAGAACGTCGGACCCCTCTGACATTACATCCTCTTTGCCTGATAGTTCATCTGGGAAAACCGTGCGGATCGGACGAGTGTGTTGCCGAGGCAATTTTGAACGGCTGTTGCTACCGAACCCCTTCAATTCCAGGCTCAAGCGCGGCACGACCATTGCGCCCTGGTTTTTTATCTGTGTCAGCAAAGTATTAGTGCTATCCACCTTTCTACTGCTGCCATTGAGCACGCTTCCCGCGACAATGACATTAGCATCTTTCAGCCTGGCGCAAAGCGCGTCGAGATCGCGTACCCGCGTCTGGTTCTGCCTACAGACGATCAATGCCCCACCCGCCCGCGAGGCAACGGCCACACTCTCAGCATATTTTGCGGAAGGGGGCGTGTCGATGAGGATGACATCGAAACTATTGGACAACTGCGCGATCATCCGATCCAGCAGGGGGCGGGTCAATAATTCCTGGGGATTCGGCGGCACCGGACCGGAAGGAAGAACGGAAAGATCCATCAATGCCGGGACTTTGAATACAACATTGCCGGTAGCGCGCCCCCCCAGGATAGATGAAAGCCCGTTTCGATTGCTGATCCCAAAAAGGCGATGCAGGGCCGGGTCGCGAAGGTCTGTATCGACCACCAAAGTCCTCGCGCCCAGTTGCGAAAACACAACCGCCAAATTGGCAACGAACCAGGAGCGGCCTTCCCCTGTCCCAGGGCTCACGACCGCGAGCGCCCGGCGCCCTTCGCTGCCATTAAACCAGCGTAGCGCCAACTGGCTGCGAACCGCGCGTAACGCTTCCACCTGGGGAGAAAAAGGACTATATGCCGCTACAACGGTTTCCGAGACCTTGCTCTCGCCACGTTGCAGGTAGGGATACCGGAACTGGTGGGACAGGGCGAACTGGACATCGGCTTCCGTCGCAAGGCCGAGCGCAACCGCCGCGTCGCCAAACCGCAATTTCCGCTTTTTTTGTTCCCGGTAAATACGCTCGGCGTCATCGGGAGAAATCCTCCCGACAGAGACCAGTATTTCGCCAATCGACTGGTCGCTCAGATTGGAAAAGCGTGCACCGGCAGCCTCGTCGTCCATCATTTTCCCTTTCAAGCGGCAGCCGGACGGCGGGCGGTGCGGAAGCCGGAACGAGGTTTATCCCATCCTGGGATGACCCCGAGAAGGGGAATATCCATGTTCTGCATAAGGTCTTCGCTCCCCCGCACACGTTGATCGCTCAGTTCAAGCAGCAACGCTACGCCAATACCAAGCAGGATGCCAAGAAATACGGCAATGATGGTGTTAAGTACGACCTTTGGACTGGAGTGATTCAAGGGGGGCGTTGCAGGGGTCAATATTGAAATATTGGTTTGCGTCACCTGGCTCTCAAGGTTCGTCTGCACGAAGCGCTGGGTGACGAGGTCGTAGGCTCTTTGAGCGTTATCGACGTCACGCTGAAGCACCGCGATTTGATCCCGATGTTTCTTGAGTTCGAACACGCGTGCCTCTTGCTTTTCGATTTCCTTTCTCATTTCCTCTAAGCGCATCTTACTGATACGGGAAGTCGTGCCAAGCGACTTTGCTACGCGCTGGATTTCCGCCGCAACGTGCTCACGCTGTTCAGCAATCTTCTCATTCAACTCGCGCATCTGTGGATGGTTCGGGCCAAGCCGTTCAGAGAGTTCGCCACGTTGCGTTTCAAGCTGCGCCAGTCCCGTCTTAAGGCTGGCAACGCCCGGATTGGTTATGACTTCAGGCAGGGATTCGGCGGAACCCACCTGACTTTGGCGCGAAATGCTTTCCGCATCCTGCGCCTGTGCCTGCGTATACTGGGCATTGAGATCCGCTAGGCGGCTACTCTCGACATCGAAGCGGCCATCCCCAGCATGGACGCTGTATTTCTGCTCGTATGCAGATCGCTTGCTTTGGGCGGTTTCAAGCTCATCACGCACATCCTTGGTTTGTTTATCAAACCAGTCCTTATTCTGCCTCGCGGGATCCACCTTGAGTTCGAGGTTAGTGTTTATGTAGGCTTGAGCAAAAGCGTTTGCGACCGCTGCGGAAAATGCCGGATGGGGGGCTTGATAACTGATACTGATGACATTGCTTTCCCGCGTTGTCGAAGGGCGCACATCCAGCCGTTTCTGAAGCAGGTTGGCCAGCCAGATACGGAATCCGCTCTCTCCTCCCTCTCCGCCCGTTACATCACGCCATTCTTCCCGGTACGAAGAAGCCTTGTCCATCCCGGTCGCCTCAATCACACGCAAAGCGACTCGCTCGGAATTGATAATGTCGATCTGAGTTGCGAGATAGCCCTGAAGCGCCTGAGGTGTACCCAGCAAGGGGTCGGTCGTTTTCATATCGACCAGCACCGTAGCGGTGGCGGTATATTGCTTGGGCAACAGCAGGCTGATCACCAGTGTTAAAAGCACCACACCGGCCAGGATGGCGGAAATCACCCACCGGCGGGCTTTCAGAATGAGAAGAAACTGCTGAAACGTCATAAGCAAGCAATCAGAACAGGCTTTCCCTGACGTAGATCACGTCATCGGCCCTCAGGAGGTCATCGAGTCCGGGTTCCACTACCTTGAGCGCGCCATCGGGCATACGCCGGTGGATGCGAAGCCCGCGCGTCGTGCCGCGCGACGTGGTTCCACCGCCGGAAGCCAAACCCTGCATCACGCTCATACCGCGTTCGAGGCGGAAAGCGCCCGGGCGGTTGACCTCTCCGTAGATGTAGAACATCGGCGCGCGATGCACGTAGACGAGATCCCCTGCCGCCATCACGATATCGCTTGACGTCTCGCCGCTGAGAAATAACGAAGGCAGGTCGACTTCGCGCCGCACCTGTTTACCGCTACGAACCCCGATAAAGATGATGGTATCGGCTCCTCCTGCCGAAATGCCCCCGGCAGTAGCAATCATGTCGGTCAGGCGCATGTTCGCGGTCTCAAGCGGGAAACGACCCGGCCTGTTGACCTGCCCGAGCACGGAAACCTGATTACCGCGCATCTGTAGCGGTAACACATTGACCTGCGGCTGGCGCACGAAACCGCCGTCCCGCAGACGGTTAGCAATCTCTGCCTCGGCAGCGGACGTGCTCTTTCCGCCCACGGAAACCGCGCCGAGCAGCGGGAAAGTCAGCGACCCTTTCTCGGATACGCGCGCCTCGGTAGTGAGATCCGGGTTCTGGAACACCGTGATGCGAACTATGTCGCCGGGTCCGAGGACGTATTCACGCTCATCCGCTGCTTGCGCCGCCCCAGCAAAACCCAAGGCAACCAGGACAAGGATGCACAAGGGACGGAAGAATCGGGAGATCATTTGTATTCTGGCCTGTAATGTATTGATGTATCGGTCAGTCATTCAAAATCTGCCGGGATCGCGACACCATGCGGATCACCGGCAGATACCTTAGCACTTTGCCTACCTGCGTTATTTCAGCTTGACAGTACCCTTTTCGATGATCGATTGGACAGAGGCATCTTCGGGCGCAGCGTCAGGCGATACAACCGGGCCTTGTTCCGTGGGAGCAGCAGGTTCAGCAGCAGGTGGCACGAAACCGTCGCTGTAATCGATGGAAGCCGCCTCGCGCAAACGCTTGATCTCGGCCTTGACGCTTTCAGCACGCGCCTGGTTGGTCAGGAAACCTTCGATGACAGGTTTCGCCTTGGTGCGATCAACGGGTTCATCCCGCACACCAACGACGAAAAGAAGAAGCCCCCCAACTGGGGTTCGCACAAAAGCGGCTTGTCCTGCATTCAACTTGGAAAGATTCCTAAGCATTTCAAGCGGAATCTGTTCTGCCGGTTTGACGCCAGCGTTCGCAGCAAACGGAATCTTCTGTTCATTGAACCAGGTCGTGAGCTGTTGCAGGTTGGTACTGGACTGCAAATGTGTACGCACCTCTTCGAGCCGCTCAGGCGCTGCCTGGAAACTGATCTCTTGCAAGCTATAGATGCGGCGCTTGGAAAACAACTCGGGGTTTTCATCGTAGAACTTGGAAATCT
The DNA here is from genome assembly GCA_009782565.1 of Betaproteobacteria bacterium. Lineage (GTDB taxonomy): Bacteria > Pseudomonadota > Gammaproteobacteria > Burkholderiales > Rhodocyclaceae > WRNU01. Next base: position 149,143 of record WRIU01000002.1, on the reverse strand, counting down.
GCGCTTCGGTCGGTTTCACCGCTCCGCTTGCAATCTGTTCGCTATAAGCGCGAGCCAGAATCTCACGGCGGGAAAGCTCAATCATCTGCATCACGTTCGGATTGCGGTCGAGTTTATTGCTCTTGGCTTGTTGCAACAGCAATTCCTGATCGATGAGCCGTTCGACAGCCACCGCACGCGCCCTATCGACCTGCTCCGGCGGAATATTGCCGCCGCGCGAAAGCACAGCATTGACCTGATGAACGGAAACCTCCTCCTTGTTGACCTTGACGGCAACCTGTGAGGCGGATTTCTTGTCGGAACCTTCCTTGGCGCTGCAACTGACAAGCATGCCGGACATACACACGGCAGCACAAAGCGACACAGCGACATAACGAGTTGGAGAGGACATAAACATTCCAAAAAAACGGCCTTTAGAAAGGCTCACACAACACACCGCACCGGTATCGAGCCGCCGATACCACCCAAACTGGTATTATGCCATATCATACCGTGATAGAAAATGCCTCTCCCTTAAAAAGTCAGGCCTCCCGACAGCCATACCGTCCGCGCGCCATAGCCATAATCAAAACCACCCTCTTTCGCATCGCGTTTCTGATGCCGATAACCGAGCGCGATATTGGCATAAGAAGTCGGCAGATATTGGAGGTTCACGCCATAAGACGTGGTTTTGGCGCTTTCTGGATTGTTGAGTAACAAAACTTCAGGATCCCTGTCATAGCTGCGATGCCGATACTCGTAACTGGCTCCAAGACGAACCTTACTGGTGACCACCCAGGTCGGCCGGAAAGCCCAGACCTGCGTTACGGCATAGTTTGAGACACTGTCCTCATCAGCGCCAATCTCACGCCGCCAGGACAAATCTATGATCGCCTTCCCGGTCGGCGTCCATTTGAACGCGAGGCTGCCGGTGAACCCCGAAAAATCCCGGTCGGGTGCCAGATCGTACTTGCGTTGCGTATACCCGGCATAACCGCTTACTTGCGTGACGCCAGTCAAGCGCCAGGAACCGGAAAGCCGCACGTCGCGCCGCTCCCAGTCCCGCAATGATGATTCTCCCACAAGAAGTTCTTCTTTCTTTTGCCTGTTCGGATACTGGCCATCCTCAGCGCGCAAGCTCAACACGATACGGTTACCGGTGGAAGGCCGGTAAGTAAAGTTCAGGCTCGCTTCCTGTGCATCATACTTGTCGAGCGGCCTGGCACCGCTGCTATAGTCGTTGCGAACGTCGGAGAAAGCAAACCCCGTGGCCCAGTTCGGATGCCACCAGAAGTCAGCGCTGGCATTGGCACGGCCAATCCGCCGCATGATCCGTTTCTGCTCATTGTAAGTGTTGTCGAAATTGACACGGGACTCATTCCAGCTATACCCGAGAACACCGCTCCAGCGATCTCCAATCCGCCAATCCCAGCGCAGACGCGCATCCGGCGAGGTGTTGTTGAGGTCTGAATGCGTACGGTAGATGATACGATCCACAGCAAGTCCGGCATGAAAAGACTGACGGCTGTATTCCTTGTCGAAATTGACGCCTACCCTGGTCTCGGAAAAGCTGTCACTGCGTTTTCCTTTTGGCACCGACTGTCCCAGACGAAGTTCGTCCGGCAAACGGTACAAGTTGCTGTCATGCCCGAAAGTCTGCGAGACCGAGAAGGTGAACGGACTCTTTGAGTCGTCTTCCTGCGCGACAACCAAACCCGCCTGAAAACCCAGCAATGTAACCAACCCACCTGCCAATACGGCGAACCTGCGTTGCTTGTTGTTCATGAGCCCAACCCCTAACTCAAAGTGTAAAAATTTTTGACATCTGCCCCATCACAAAACCCAGACGGTTTACACGTACACAAAAAATATGCCCCTGAACCTGTATGGCAGTACTCATATGTGAGACAAAATTCACGCTCCGAAAAACATGTAAAAAACCCCGACACTCATCACTTACGCCGCAAAAAAACAGCCTGAACTCCACTATTTAAGCGCCAGACAGGCAACTGTCGCCGAACGGAACCATACACGATTTACGTGGCAATTGCTGCACTAATACTTCATCCCATCAAGGCGGTTTTACCCGTTTACATGCCATGCCAACAAAAAAACGATGAATTATCAAATAAATAACCTCTGAAGCCAGTATCCAGCATCCGTTGTATGCTCGCACAGGGCAATAACTAATGAATTGACAAAAATACAACTAAAACAGGCATTGAACTTGCTTGCCATTTTATCTGCACAATGCTTTTCCACTTCTCTCAAAGGAGATTTTTAATGCAGCTCAAACAAACAGTTATCGCCATCGCGTTGGGACTAGGCTTTTCGGCCTTCGCGCAAGCCGATGTCGTCGACCTTGGCACGTTTACCTTCGCAGAGCCGATCAAAGAATATGCGGCCAACCCCAACCCGGCGGCACTGGGAGAAGTCCTCCCCTTCTCGGACACGTACACCTTCTCCATTGCAAACGACCTCCTGGGCATTGACAACCCAACGATGACCTCATCAGTGATCAACATCGACCTGATGAAGCCCCTTCTCAACATTGAAGACTTTTCTGTCTCCGTGTACAAGGGCTCTGTTGTCGACCCGGCGTTTCTTGTTTTTGACCAGCCAAGCGGCAGATTCGCGCTTGACTGGGCCGATTACACGCTCGTGGTCTCCGGCACCACGACCGGATACCTTGGCGGGATGTACACCCTCAGCCTGTCGGCTGCCCCTGCACTGCCCGCCGTTCCCGAACCCGCCGAATACGCGATGTTGCTCGCGGGCCTGGGTCTCGTCGGAATGGTTGTGCGTCGCCGGAAAATCAACGTAAACTGATCTATTCGCGACGTTCGTAGCCAAAAAATCGGCTGGATGCCTGAGGCGTCCAGCCGATTTTTTTGATCTGGGCACATGTTTAAGCCCGCTACGTCGCCACTCAGATTGTTCACTACTGAATCATGTGAGACAAAACTCACACTTCGAAGAAAAAATGTAAAAAAACTCGACATATATCAGTTGACACAGCAACAACAACCTGAACTCCGCAGCTTGATCGCCAAGCAGGCAGCTATCGCCAAATAAAACCACAAAATACCCAATAAGAATTAAATATGTATAAAATTCGTTAATTATCAAATAAATAGCCGAGAGATAGTATTAAGTGTACGTTGACGCGGGGTGATAAATAATGAATTGACAAAAAAACAACAAAAACGGGCATTAAACTTGCTTACTCTAGTGTGGGTTTTGATAGTGTTCTACCGTTTTTTCGTAGAGGAGTAATTGATGATGCAACTTAAACAGACAGCCGCCGCCGTTGTTCTGGGGCTTTGTTTTGCCGGTTTCGCACAGGCTGACCCTGGTTATGCAGGTGATCTCGGCTTGCTTTCCACCACTGACATTTCAGGTACTTACCAAGGGGATTCCGCCTCTGGCAATTTTGCTTACTGGTATACCTTCACGATAGACGCCAATGTTTTCAGTGCCGACAGCACGGCCAATATCACGTTCCAGAATACAAACCACACTCTGGATTTTGTGACGATCAGCGTGTACGAAGGTTCCCATACGGGCAACAATCAGAACGGTTTGAATTCTTTGGTTTTAGTGGACAGCTTCACGTCAGATTCCGGAAACGACTGGGTGCAAGGAACCTTCACCTTTAATCCGTTGGTGACCGCTTACACGTTCGCGATCACCGGCGTCGCCAATGGTAATGGTGCGTACAATTTCACCCTGTCAGCCGCAGCCGTTCCAGAACCCGCCGAGTACGCGATGCTGCTCGCGGGGCTGGGGCTCGTTGGGATGGTTGTGCGTCGCCGGAAAATCAACGTTAACTGATTTACCGCAACGTTCGTAGTCATGAAATCGACTGGATGCTTTCCGGCATCCAGTCGATTTTTTTATCTGGACACAGGCGTCCGAATCGAAAAACGCCTAGTTTGTTATGTTGTCACTCAAATTACTCACTGCTAAAGCCCCGTTTTGCATACACCATACTATAATGGGTAATGCTTCAACGCGAACACACTATCCGCCCCCTGAAGGGAAATCTGCTCCAACGCACCGGCTTCACGTTAAGCACGGCCATTGAGGCTTTTCTTTACCCCTCTGTCATCGTCCTATGCCTACTGGCGGTTGCCGGTTACTACGATGAAGATATCGGCCCGCCTTACATCATCCTCTGCACCCTGTCGTTCGCCGTAACTTTCCCCGGCGAAGCCTCGTTTCATGAAAGGCCCCATCAGGTACTGCGAAAACTACTGACCAGTTGGTTGCTGTTCCTCTTCATCATGGGAGCCTTTGGTTTCGCCACTGGCTACATCGTCTACTTCTCGGAAAACGTTCTGTTTGCCTGGGTCGTCACCACGCCCATCGTATACGGCCTTGTCTATACTGCCCTGAGAGTCGCGCTTCCACGCGTAATCTCCTCGCCGGGCAACCTACGTACCGCCGTCATTGCCGGGGTTAACGACATTGGTATCTGTCTCGCGCAACAGTTCCGGGACGATCCTTATCTCGGCACACAAGTCCTCGGCTTCTTCGATGACCGCAACCCGGACGACGTTCAATCCGATATTCCCGCTCCACTTAAAGGGCGTCTGCTCGACCTGTCGGAATACGTCAAGCAGAATCATGTCGAAGCCATCTACCTGGCTTTGCCCATGGCAGCCCAACCTCATATCCTCAGCCTACTCGATAGCCTCAAGGACACGACTGCCTCGATTTATTTTGTCCCGGACATTTTCATCACTGATCTCATCCAAGGGCGATTCGACAGCGTAGGGAACATGCCGGTCGTCGCGGTTTGCGAAACCCCTTTTACTGGCTTCAACGGTCTCGCCAAACGCGTTTCAGATGTCGCGCTTTCAACTCTTATCCTGCTGCTGCTGCTTCCGATCATGCTGCTGCTGGCCTTCGGTGTGAAACTGTCCTCTCCAGGGCCGGTCATCTTCAAGCAAAGACGTTACGGTCTCGACGGCAAAGAGATACTTGTCTACAAATTCCGTTCGATGACGACTTGCGACAATGGAGAGATCGTCAAACAGGCCACGAAGGACGACGCGCGCATCACACGGTTCGGCGCATTCATTCGCAGGACTTCGCTCGATGAACTGCCGCAGTTCGTCAACGTGCTCCAGGGCCGGATGAGCATCGTCGGCCCGCGCCCGCACGCGGTCTCGCACAACGAGACCTACCGGAAAACGATCAAGGGCTACATGATCCGCCACAAGGTCAAACCGGGCATTACCGGATGGGCACAGGTCAATGGCTATCGGGGCGAGACGGAAACGATCGACAAAATGGAAAAGCGCATCGAGTACGACCTCGAATACCTTCGCAACTGGTCGTTGAGCCTGGACTTCTGGATCGTCATCAAAACCGCGCTGATCGTCGTGAAAGATCGGAACGCCTACTGATCCGCACATCCTGTCCTATCTCCACCCTTATCATGACGGGGGGAGAAGCTAGGAGAGGGTGCGTTTTCTCAAGCGGCAGCCAGTATCCGCTCAAGCGCAAAAAGCACAAATATGACAAAGGCCGCAGCCACACCCACGCGAAAAAGATTCCAGGCCCACGCTCTGTAACGGGAGTCCCCGGTCAGCATCCACAGGATCAGCGAAGCGCCGGTTCCCAAGCACAATAACAAGCCCACGATCCGCGCAAGCTGCATTTGCAAAAACCGCCCTAAAACACCAACGCCGGGTCGGCAAGTTGATGAACAACCGCAGCAGGCGCGGGTACAGTGTCGTCAAAAGTGACGATTTCCCAAGCCGAAGCGTCTTCGAGCAACACCCGCAACAAACGGTTGTTGAGCGCATGGCCTGCCTTGTGGGCCGTATAGGCCGCCAACAGCGGATAGCCACAGATATAGAGGTCGCCGATGGCGTCAAGCACCTTGTGCTTGACGAATTCATCGGCATAGCGCAGGCCCTCGGTGTTGAGCACACGATACTCGTCCATGACAATCGCGTTTTCCAGGCTCCCCCCCAGGGCAAGCCCATTGGCCTGCATGAATTCCACGTCCTGCATGAAACCAAAAGTGCGCGCGCGCGAAACATCGCGCACATAGGAGTGCCTGGCAAAGTCGACTTCCACTTCGGTGGATGTCGAGTCGATCGCCGGATGATCGAAGACGATGGAAAACTTCAGGCGGAAGCCGTCGTAAGGCGATAGCCGCACGAGTTTGTCGTCTTCACGATATTCGACGGATTTCCTGACCCGCAGGAATTTCTTGGGAGCCGGCTGCTCCTCGATGCCTCCCGACTGGAGCAGAAAGACAAAAGGCCCGGCACTACCATCCAGGATCGGTATCTCGGGCGCGTCGACGTCGATATGGAGATTGTCGATGCCAAGCCCGGCCAACGCCGACATCAGGTGTTCGACCGTGCCGACCTTGCAGCCGCCCTTTTCCAGCCCGGAACACATCCGGGTATCGCAGACTGCGTAAGGGTCAACGGGCAGATCAATAGGCGGCAGGACATCAACGCGGTGAAAAACGATGCCGGTATTCACTCCCGCAGGGCGCAGGACGAGGTTGACCTTGCGCCCGCCATGTAAGCCCACGCCCGTCGCGGTAACAACTGATTTGAGGGTACGCTGCCTGATCACGTTTTCTGTTTCTTTCCGTAAAGCTTTACGAGCTTATCACGTAGCAGCCCGGCAAAGTATCCCTCAAGGACGCCTGCCGCCACCCCGGCGGAAAGGCCCAAGGGGGGTGAGCCTTTCTGCTTGCGCCGGGATGGCGGCCACGCGTTTCCAGGAAGCCGATAGGCCGACGCTCAGTCGGCCTGGCGGCGCAGGAAGGCGGGGATGTCGTAAGTCGTACCCGTGCCGACACTGCTGCCGCCGGAACGCACAGCACTGCTTATCGTCGGTTCGGCACGAGCGCGGCGATGATTATTGCGGATGACCGCCGGTGTGGCGATATTGTTGCCATCATCATAACCATCATTTGCGCCGACATAAATCGGACCGTGCGTACCCGTGCCGCGCACGACGCGTATCGTCGGCTGCTGTTCCTGGCGCGTTCGCGGAGAACCCAAGCCTGTAGCCACCACGGTGACACGCAAGCGGTCTTCCATGTTGTCGTCGAACACGGTTCCGTACTTGACGAAGGCCTCCTGTGCGGCAAACGCCTGTACGGTATGCACGGCTTCCTTCACTTCGGCCAGCTTCAGCGACCCCTTGGCGGCAGTGATGTTGATGAGCACACAGCGCGCACCCGACAATTCAGTGCCTTCGAGCAGCGGGCTGCCCACAGCCTGTTCGGCGGCAATCCGCGCACGATCCAGTCCGGCAGCTTCCGCCGAGCCCATCATGGCGCGGCCCATCTCGCCCATTGCCGTGCGTACATCCTGGAAGTCGACATTGACCAAACCCGGCGCATTGATGATTTCGGAAATGCCCCCGACGGCCTTGCAAAGCACATTGTCCGAGGCACGGAAGCATTCATCGAAGGTGGCTTCGTCGCCGTAGACTTCGAGCAATTTGTCGTTGAGCACAACGATGAGCGAATCGACGTAACGGCTCAACTCCTCGATGCCGCTCTCGGCAACCCGCAAGCGGTTCTCGAAATCGAAAGGCTTGGTCACAACCGCCACGCAAAGGATGCCCAGTTCTTTAGCAATTTCGGCTACCACGGGCGCGGCGCCGGTTCCGGTTCCACCGCCCATGCCTCCGGTAATGAAGACCATGTGGGCATCAGCCAACGCGGCGGCAATGGCGTCATGCGACTCCTGCGCGGCAGCACGGCCTGCTTCCGGCTTGGAGCCCGCGCCCAGCCCGGTCGTGCCGAGTTGAATCCTGACCGGCGCAAGGCAGCGCGTCAGCGCCTGCGCGTCGGTGTTGGCAGCGATGAAATCGACGCCCTGTACCCCTTCACGCACCATGTGGTCGACGGCATTGCCGCCCGCTCCCCCTACACCGATCACCTTGATGATGGTTCTGCCACTCGGTGAGCGTTGCTCTTTTTCAATGATTTCAAACATTTGCCTCAGCTCCTGGAAAGAAGGTCAAACCTTGGGGAAATCCCCCCGGCTGTTGCCCCGCTGCAACAGCATTGATGTAAAGTGCGGTATTACAGCACAAACGTCATGTTCCGTTTTCGCAATTTTTATTCCCCCGTCGTTACGCCATTTCCGGTCAGAAGGGGTTCCCCACCAACCGGAAAGACTCTCAGAAATTGCGCCCGAACCAGTCCCTCAGACGCCCCCAAACCTGTTTCACCCCGCCGGTATCGCGAGCCTGAATACCGCGCCGCCGTTGCGCCGCGCCCTCAATCACCAGCCCCATTGCCGCCGCGTACTGCGGATAGCGGATCACGTCGGCCAGCGCGCCCTCGTAGAGCGGCGACCCTACCCGCACTGGCATATGGAAAACATCCTCGCCCAATTCAGCCATGCCCGGCATCAACGCTGCGCCTCCGGTCAGAACGATGCCCGAGGACAGCAGTTCCTCGTATCCGCTTCGGCGCAGTTCGGCCACCACGAGATCGAAAATTTCCGATACGCGCGGCTCGATCACATCGGCCAGCGTCTGGCGTGTCAGCAACCTCGATGGACGATCCCCCACGCCGGGCACCTCGATCATCTCTTCGGGATCCACCAATGAGTGCATCGCTACGCCGCAACGGGTCTTGAGTTCTTCGGCCTCGGCAGTTGGAGTACGCAGGGTCATGGCGATGTCGTTCGTCACCAGATCGCCTGCGACCGGAATGACTGCGGTGTGGCGGATCGCGCCCTGGGTAAACACAGCCAGGTCAGCCGTGCCGCCACCGATGTCGACCATGCACACGCCCAGTTTCTTTTCGTCCTCGGTGAGCGCCGCATAGCTGGAAGCCAAGGGTTGCAGGATCAAATCCATGACTTCAAGCCCGCAACGGCGTACGCACTTGACCACGTTCTGCGCCGCCGACACCGCGCCGGTGACGATGTGCACCTTTACTTCGAGCTTAACGCCGCTCATGCCGATAGGCTCGCTGACCCCGCCCTGCCCATCAATGATGAATTCCTGGGTGAGGATGTGCAGAACTTGCTGTTCAGCCGGAATCGGCATTGCGCGCGCAACCTCGATGACGCGCTCGACATCGAACTGCGAAACTTCCTTGTCCTTGATCGCTACCATGCCATTAGAGTTGAAACTCTTGATGTGGCTGCCCGCGATACCCGTATAGATGTCGTGAATCTTGCAGTCAGCCATCAGTTCGACTTCCTGGATCACGCGCGAGATCGCATCGACCGTGGCTTCGATGTTGACCACCACACCGCGCTTCAGACCACTGGTCGGCTGTGTACCCAGGCCAACGATGGACAAGCGGCCATCCGGCCTCACTTCAGCCACCATGCAGGTAACTTTCGTGGTACCGATGTCGAGGCCAACGATCAAATCTTTGTATTCCTTACTCATTTTCCTTGCTCATTTTCTGTCGATCTGTTTATTCTCGCGCCACTCACTGCGACACCGTGCCGTGATTGACCGGAGTAAGCGCGAAACCATTTGGGTAACGCAGGTCGGCTCGAGCAACCTGCACCCCGAGGCTGTCCTGCAAATGCGGCAAAGCCGCAACAAAATCCTCCAGCCGCGCCTCGACCAACGAACGTTCCTGTTCGCGGTCGAGCACGATGGATAAACCATTGTCCAGCCACAGACGCCATGTGCCGCGCGCCGACAAATCCATGCGTACGAGCTTCGCCCGCAGCGGCTGCAATATCCTCGAATACGTCTCGTAATACTTGAGCATCACGGCAGCCGAGTCCTGCGGGCCGGAGAATTCGGGCATACCGACATTACTCGAAGCGGCGAATACCTCGCCCTGGCGGTTGATTAGCCGTACATCTCCATCGCCGATGTTCTTCCAGTAGGCAACTGCCTCATGCTCTTCAAGGCTCAACCCAAGACCATCCGGCCAGAGGCGGCGCACCCCGGCGCGCCGTACCCAGGGCAGTGTCTCGAAGGCCATACGAACCTCTTCGAGCCTGACGGTAAAGAAATTGCCCCGGATCGCGGTACGGGCAGCGTGTTCAAGTTGTGCCTGGGTCACCTGCGAGGGTGGGGCGCTCAACACCAACTTGTGCAGAGGAAAAATCGGCTTGGAAGACGTCCAGGCCACCAGCGCCCAACCCAACCCGGTCATGGCAAAAAACAACAGCGCGCCCGAGATCAGGTTGAGCAACTGCGGGCGGTGCCACAGCCCGCCACGTTTCCCCGCGCGGGATGAAGCCGCGCGCGTGGCGGTGTCGGATGAAGATTTGCGCCGTTTACCCACAGCGTGCCCCCGCAAGAATCTTCATGCACAACGCCTCGAACGACAGACCGGTCTGACGCGCCGACATCGGCACCAGCGAATGCGAGGTCATCCCCGGCGAGGTGTTGATTTCCAGGAAGTAATGCCGTCCGGCCTCATCCATCAGAAAATCCACCCGGCCCCATCCCGTCGCGCCTACGGCGTCGAATGCCTTTTTTGCGCCCGCCTGAATTGCGGCGGCCTTTTCAGGCGGCAGGTCGGCGGGGCAAATGTAGCGGGTGTCGTCGCGCAGGTACTTGGCCTCGTAGTCGTAAAACGCCGTCGCCGGTTCGATCTTGACGATGGGCAAAGCCTCGTCCCCAAGGATGGCAACCGTGTATTCCCCCCCCATGACGCCTTTTTCCGCCATGATCAAATCGCCGTGCTGGCGAGCGGATTCGTAGGCGGATTTCAACTTGCCGCGCTCTGTCACCATGAAAACGCCGATGGAAGAACCCTCACGCGAGGGTTTGACGAATAGCGGCAGGCCGAGGCGTTCTTCCACGGCATCGAATTTTGAATCATCGTCAAGCATTGCGTATTCCGGCACAGGCAGCCCCACCGCTTGCCAGAGGAGCTTGGTGCGGAACTTGTCCATGCCGATGCCCGAGGCCATCACGCCGGGGCCGGTATAGGGAATCCCCATGATCTCCAGCGCCCCCTGGATCGCGCCGTTTTCGCCGTAACCGCCATGCAGGGCGATGAATACGCGCTGGAAAGCCCTGAGCGCATCCAGCGGTTCAGAGGCCGGATCAAAGGCATGCGCGTCGACCCCCTGGCTCTTCAAAGCGGCCAGTACGCCATTACCGCTGATCAGGGACACCTCGCGTTCGCCGGAAGCGCCACCCATCAACACCGCGACCTTGCCGAAATCCTGTTCCATGTCACTCATCCGCCCGAAATTGAACGATTCTCTGGGGAACCCCACCGATGGAACCCGCGCCCATCGTGATGACCACATCGCCGTCACGCGCGGCTTCCAGAACGCGCAAGGGCATATCGGCGATGTCCTCGACAAATACCGGCTCCACCTTGCCAGCAACCCTGATCGCTCGCGCCAGCGCGTGGGCGTCGGCAGCAACGATGGGCGCTTCCCCCGCCGCGTAAACGTCAGCCAGCAAAAGCACATCGACGCCGGAGAGCACTTTGACAAAGCCCTCGAAACAATCGCGCATACGTGTGTAACGATGCGGCTGGAAGGCCAGTACCAGCCGGCGGCCAGGAAACGCGCCTCGCGTAGCGGCAAGCGTAGCCGCCATTTCCACCGGGTGATGGCCGTAGTCGTCGACGAGGGTAAAGCTGCCGCCCTGGCGCAAGGCAATTTCGCCATACCGCTGGAAGCGCCGCCCCACGCCCTTGAATTCCGCCAGCGCCTTAACGACAGCTTCGTCCGGCGCTTGCACTTCGGCCGCCACGCCAATGGCGGCAAGCGCGTTCAGGACGTTGTGCACCCCCGGCGTGTTGAGTGCGACGGGCAGGCGCGCATTCCTGGCATCACGCCGGATCACATCGAAAAGCATGCGCCCGCCTTCGGCACGGATGTTTTCAGCGTATATATCGGAATCCTTCGATAAGCCGTAGCGCACCACCTGCTTTGAGACATGCGGCAAAATTTCTCGCACATGCGGGTCGTCCTGGCAGAGCACCGCCACGCCGTAGAACGGCAAGCGGTTCAAAAATTCCACGAACGCCTGTTTCAGCCGATTGAGGTCGTGCCCGTAGGTTTCCATGTGGTCGGCGTCGATATTGGTGACGACCGAAACCACTGGGGTGAGATATAAAAACGAGGCATCCGATTCGTCCGCTTCCGCAACCAGGAAATCGCCCGTACCCAAGCGGGCATTCGCGCCCATCGCGTTGAGCCGCCCACCGATCACAAAGGTGGGATCGAGGCCGGCTTCGCCAAGGATGCTGGCCACCAGGCTCGTCGTCGTCGTCTTTCCGTGCGTACCGGCTATGGCAATACCCTGCTTCAGGCGCATCAGTTCGGCAAGCATCTGCGCGCGCGGAACCACGGGAATACCGGCCAGGTGCGCGGCCCGCACTTCCGGATTGTCGTCTTTGACCGCAGTAGACGCCACGACCGCATGCGCCCCTATGATGTTCTCCGCCGCATGCCCGACGGCGATACGAATGCCCTGCCTCATCAGGCGTTCGGTCACGGAGGAAGCCGTGAGATCGGAGCCGGAAACCTGATAGCCGAGATTGGCAAGCACTTCGGCGATGCCGCTCATGCCTGAGCCGCCGATGCCTACGAAATGGATGTTGCTGACCTTGTGCTTCACGCTTTCACCCGCTCAGTCAGTTCTTCGCACACATCCGCTACATCCACAGCGGCAAGCGGCCTTGCCAGCGCACGGGCGTTTTCCGCCATGCACAATAACTGCCCGCGCTCGATATCCGAGAGCAATTCCGCCAGCTTCTCAGGCCCCAGGGATGACTGCGGCATAAACCAAGCAGCCTCCCGCGAGGAGAGGAACTGCGCGTTGGTCGTCTGATGATCGTCTACCGCGTAAGGGAAAGGCACCAACACACTGGCAGCCCCTGCCGCCGTCAACTCGGAGATGGTGAGCGCCCCCGCCCGACAGAGCACGAGATCGGCCTCAGCATAGGCGGTAGCCATATCATTGATGAAGGGGCGCAAATCGCCCTCGACCCCGGCTGCTGCATAAGCCGCCCGCAGCCCCTCGATCTGTTTCTCACCCGCCTGATGCACAACCATAGGTCGACGTCCAACCGGAATCATCGCCAGCGCGCGGGGAACTACGTCGTTGAGCACTGCTGCGCCCAGGCTGCCGCCCACCACCAGCAGACGCAACGGACCATCGCGCCCTTCAAAGCGCATCGAGGGCGGCGCGACGGCGACAATCTCGTCACGCACCGGGTTGCCCACCCAGCGCGCACCCGGCAACACCCCCGGAAAACCCGAAAGCACACAGGTAGCAAAGCGCCCCAATGTCTTGTTGGCAAGCCCGGCGATGGAATTCTGCTCGTGCAGCACGAGCGGGCGCCCTGTCAGTACCGTCATAAACCCGGCGGGGAAAGTGATATAGCCGCCCAAGCCGACTACCACATCCGGACGCACACGGGACAATATCCTCCACGCCTGCCAGCCCCCCCGCAACAGATTGAACGGCAGCATCAGTTTGCGTAACAGGCCCTTGCCGCGCAACGCACCAAAACGCAGCCATTCCATCCGGTAGCCGCACGGCGGAACGATACGCGCTTCCATGCCGTCGGGGTTACCAAGCCAAGCCACGTTCCAGCCTCGCCCACGCAGGCATTCGGCAACAGCAATCCCTGGGAAGATGTGCCCGCCGGTTCCTCCGGCCATCACCAGCACCGTCTTCATGCGTTGCCCCCCCGTTTCAATTCCCTCGTCTCCCAATCGACACGCAGCAGGATGCCGAGCGCCAGGCAGTTGGCAAGCAGGCCGGAGCCTCCATAGCTCATCAATGGCAGGGTCAATCCCTTGGTCGGCAGCAGCCCCATGTTCACGCCCATATTGATGAACGCCTGTACACCAATCCACAAACCGATTGCCTGAGCCACCAAGCCGGAGAAATAGCGTTCGAGCCGGATCGCCTCGCGTCCAATGACGAAAGCCCTCTGTACCAGCAACGCAAAAAGCCCAACTACGACAAGCACCCCGACAAATCCCAGTTCCTCGGCAATCACCGCAAGCAGAAAATCAGTATGCGATTCGGGCAGATAAAAGAGTTTCTCGATACTGCCGCCCAGTCCCACGCCAAACCATTCGCCCCGCCCGAAAGCGATCAGCGCATGCGTAAGCTGATAACCGTCCCCGAAGGGGTCGGCCCAGGGGTCCATGAAACCGAAAATGCGCGCGCGCATATAGGGCTGAATCCAGACCAGGAGGATGAAACCGACCAGCGCCGCCAATCCCAGCAGCAGAAAAACGCGGATACCCACGCCGCCAAGGAACAACACGCCGAACGCGATAGTGGCCACGACCACGAACGCGCCGAAATCCGGCTCGAACAGCAACAGGCAACCGACAAAGAGAATCACCGCCATCATCGGCATGAAGCCCTGTTTGAAACTGCTCATGACATCGAGCTTGCGTACCGTGTAATCGGCGGCGTAGATCGCTACGAAGAGTTTCATCAACTCGGAAGGCTGAAAATATACCGAACCCATCGGCAGCCAGCGCCGCGCGCCGCCAACCTTGTGACCAATGCCCGGAACCAGCGTGATCACCAGCAAAACGACACCGATCAGGAAAAGCCAGGGAGCCATGCGCTGCCACAGCCCCATCGGGACGCGGAATACGAGCACCCCTGCCGCCAGCCCCACGCCGAGGAAAAGCAAGTGCCGGATCAGGAAATAATCCGCCTGATAGCCGGTATAGGCGCTGCCTTCGGCAGTGGTAATCGAAGCCGAATACACCATCACCAGCCCAAGCGTAAGCAGGATAGCCGCAGGCCAGGCCAGCACCGGGTCAATTTCACTCACCGGCGCACGAGGCTTCATCAGGCGTCCGACCGTGCGCGCAGCAATGTCGTCGCCCCGACCGGCACCCTTACCGAAAAAGCCTCTTGTCAGGGCACCGGCGAGCCTCATTGCGCGCCTCCCGGCAAAGCCCGCACGGTTTCGATGAACACTTCGGCGCGGTGCGCGTAGTTTCTGAACATATCCCAACTCGCACAGGCGGGCGAAAGCAACACGCAATCCCCGGCCTGTGCCTGACCCGCGAGCCAGCGCACGGCTTCTTCCAGGCGGGTGAAGGACTCCACAGGCAAACCGCAGCCCGCGATGGCCTCCCCGATGAGCGAACCATCCCGGCCAATCAGCGCCACAGCACAGCCATGGAGCTTCAGTGCGTCCTTCAGCGGCGCGAAATCCTGTCCCTTGCCATCCCCGCCGAGCACGATGGCGACAGGCCGCCCCATGCCCTCAATGGCGGCAAGCGTCGCCCCAACGTTGGTTCCCTTGGAATCGTCGACGTAGAGCACCCCGCCGATTTCCGCGACGGGTTCGACCCGGTGCGGCAAGCCCTTGAACGTCCTGAGCGCGGGCAGCGCCTTCCCGGCATCCACACCGATGGCGCGGCACAAAGCCAGCGCGGCCATGACATTGGCGGCATTATGCAGCCCCTTGACAGGCAACTCGTCGAGGCTGACCAACCGCTCCTGGCCGAAACAGACGGCCTCGCGCTCAATTCCGTAATGACCGGCGCGCGGCGCGGGATCGAGGCCAAACGTCACGATACCGGGACCACATCCCCCAAACTCCAAGCTGCGTTCATCGTCGCGATTGAGTACCCGCAAAGTTGCCGGGTTCTGGAAAATACGCGCCTTGGCCTGGGCATAGGCGCTGATGGAATCGTAGCGGTCGAGATGATCTTCGCTGACGTTCAATACCGTCGCGACATGCGCCGCCAGGCGATGCGTAATTTCCAACTGGAAACTGGACAATTCCAGCACCCAGGCTTGCGGCAGATGCCCCGCGTCCAGCGCTGCCGTCAGCGCGTCGAGCAACGAGGGTGAAATGTTGCCGCAGGCAACCGCCTCCACCCCCGCGCCATTCAACAGGTGCGCGGTCAGTGCGGTGGTCGTGGTCTTGCCGTTCGAGCCGGTCACTGCCAGCACCTTCGACTCCGGCGCAAACACCCTGATTGCGTCGGCAAACAAATCCACTTCGGAGACGATCGGCGTTTTCCCGGCAGCAGCAATCTCCGGCGTGTTCCTGGGCACACCGGGAGAGAGCGCGATGGCATCAATCCCCTCGAACGTCTCCGGCCTGAACGGCCCCGCGATAAGCTCGATGTCCGGCGCAAACGCTGTCAATGCCGCGCGGTTTGGCGGATTCTCGCGGCTGTCGGCAACGCGCACGACAGATCCCTGGCCGTACAGCCATTTCGCCATCGCCAGCCCGGATTCACCCAGACCCACCACGAGGAAGCGTTTGCCCGCCAGTTCCATCTCCTTGCCTATCTCAGCTTCAAGGTCGACAGACCAAAAAGCACCAACATGAGAGTGATGATCCAGAAGCGCACCACCACCTGCGTTTCCTTCCAGCCGCTTTGCTCAAAATGGTGATGCAGCGGAGCCATGAGCAGGATGCGCCGCCCTTGCCCGTATCTTTTCTTGGTGTACTTGAACCAGGAAACCTGCACCATGACCGAAAGCGTCTCCACGACGAACAGCCCGCCCATGATGAAGAGCACGATTTCCTGGCGCACGATGACTGCCACGCAACCCAGCGCCGCGCCGAGCGCGAGCGCCCCGACATCCCCCATGAACACTTCCGCTGGATAGGCGTTGAACCACAGGAAACCCAATCCCGCCCCCATGATCGAACCAAGCACGATGCACAACTCGCCCGCGCCGGGCACAGAAGGGATGAGCAGATATTTAGCCAGTTCAGCGTTGCCGCTCGCAAAGGCAAAGATGCCCAAAGCCCCGGACACCATTACCGTCGGCATGATGGCGAGGCCGTCCAGCCCGTCAGTCAGGTTGACCGCGTTGGAAGTGCCGACGATGACGAAATAGGTGAGCGTGACGAAACCGAACACCCCCAGCGGATACGCGATACTCTTGAAGAACGGCACGATGAGTTCCGTCTGCGCCGCCGCCTGCGCCGGATTGTCTGCCGAAAGCGCGAGGAACACCGCCGCGCCTACGCCGAGCACCGATTGCCAGAAGAATTTCCAGCGCGCCGCCAAGCCGTTCGGGTCGCGGAATACCACCTTTTTCCAGTCGTCGTACCAGCCGACGATGCCGAATCCAAGCGTGACCACGAGCACCGTCCAGACGTAACGGTTGGAAAGATTGCCCCACAGGAGCGTCGTCAGTACCACTGCGATCAAGATCAAGATACCGCCCATCGTGGGCGTACCGGACTTGACCAGGTGCGCCTGCGGCCCGTCGGTGCGTACCGCCTGCCCGATTTTTTTCGCAGCCAGCCAACGGATCACCCGGGGTCCGAGAGCGAGCGAGAAAAAGAGCGAAGTCATCACCGCCAACACCGTTCGCAACGTGACGTAACTGATCACATTGAAACCGCGAACATGTTGCCCGAGCCATTGCGCCAATTCGAGCAGCATCAGCCTTCTCCTCCCGGATGTGGAACAGGCTCGGCCAGAGCTACCAACGCCTCAACCACCCGTTCCATGCACATGAAGCGCGAGCCTTTCACCAATACCGTATCGCCGGTATCGAGACTGGACGCAAGCGCTTCCACCAGCGCCTCAACTGAAGAAAAATGCCGACCCTCTACGCCAAAATTGCTTACGGCATTCTCACTCATCACTCCGAGAGTATACAAAAACCCAACTCCCTTTCTTTTCGCATAA
This sequence comes from Betaproteobacteria bacterium, assembly GCA_009782565.1. Lineage (GTDB taxonomy): Bacteria > Pseudomonadota > Gammaproteobacteria > Burkholderiales > Rhodocyclaceae > WRNU01. The sequence continues at coordinate 131,567 of WRIU01000002.1, read as the reverse complement.
GCACCCACTTCGGCATGTGCCCGCGCACTGCTCTCTCCCACCTCGCCCATGTCGCCGAAAACGAGGATCGTCCTGCCCGGCATGCGGACGAGCACGTCGATGCCCGCGCGCACCGAATCCGGGTTCGCGTTGTAAGTGTCATCGAGCACCAGGGAGCCCTGCGGTCCTATGCACTGTTGCAATCGCCCGTGTGCGCCACTACAACTGGAAAGCCCCGCCGTCACTGCCTCAAGCGGCGCGCCCGCAGACAGACACGCCGTAGCGGCAGCCAGGGCATTGAGGGCGTTATGGGCGCCGGGCATCCGCAACGCGCATTCAGCCTGCCCCCAAGGAGTATCGAGCATCAGCTTTGAGCCCATCTCACGCATTTCGCAACGCCCGTGCACCGTCGCCGGATTTACCATGCCGAAACTCACTGCCTCGCGGCGCATGCGTCCAATCGAAGCCAGCCACTCATCGGCATGCGCGTCGTCGGCATTGACCACCGCGATGCCCCCGTCGCCCAAGCCCTCGTAAATGCAGCCCTTCTCACGCGCAACGCCGTCCAGCGAACCCATTCCTTCGAGATGGGCGCGCTGGGCGTTGTTGACCAGCGCCACCGTCGGACGCGCCAACCCGGCGAGCATGGCGATTTCGCCGGGATGGTTCATCCCCATTTCGATCACGGCCGCCCTGTGATGCGCGCGCAAACCAAGCAGGGTCAGCGGCAGACCGATGTCGTTGTTGAAATTGCCCCGCGTAGCGAGGACGGCATCGTCCTTGCCAAACCAGGCGCGCAGGATCGACGCGCACATTTCCTTGACCGTGGTCTTGCCGTTGCTGCCGGTGATACCGATCAGCGGAATATCGAAGCGCGCGCGCCAGCCTGCGGCCAGCGCGCCAAGCGCAGGGCGGGTATCGTCGACCACGAGGCGCGCTACGTTGCTTCCCGCGTGTTCCGCCTCCCAGCGCGCATCGATCATCACCGCCGCCGCGCCATCGGCCAGCGCCGACTCGACGAAATCGTGACCGTCGAAGCGCTCGCCGCGCAGTGCGACAAATAGCTGTCCAGGCGCAATCGCCCGGCTGTCCGTGCCCACAGAAGTGAAACGAGCCTCACCCCTCGCATACGCAGCATGTGCGGCCAGCATGGGGAGCGCCTCGACAAGCGTCATCATGTCGCCGCACCCTTTCGCGCGGCAAGCGCCAGACTTGCCTGATCCATGTCAGAAAAGGGCTTCCACTCACCGCAAATTTCCTGATAAGGCTCATGCCCTTTACCCGCGACGAGAACCACGTCGCAAGTGTCTGCCGCGCTCACGGCGGAGCGAATCGCCCTCGCCCGGTCGATTTCGACCTCGACCCCTGTGCCCGTACCCTTGAGGATATCGTCGATGATCTTCTGCGGCTCTTCACTGCGCGGATTGTCGCTGGTGACGATCACCCGGTCGGCGAGCTTCGTAGCCACTTCCCCCATCAACGGACGCTTGCCCGCGTCACGATCCCCTCCGCAGCCGAATACGCAGACCAGGCGCCCACCACGTAAACGCGCGGTTCCACGCGCCGCTTCAAGCACACTGGCAAGCGCGTCCGGCGTGTGGGCATAGTCGACAATCACCTGCGGCTCGCCGTTACCGCCTACAAGCTGCATCCTGCCGGGTGGCGGGGTCAGCGTTTTCGCAACCTGAACGATGTCCTCCAGGTCATCGCCACGTGCGAGCAACGTACCGATGAGCACAAGCAGGTTGGAGGCGTTGAACATGCCCGCGAGGTAGGCATCCAATGTCACCTGGCGGCCTTCCCAGACCACGTCAAAGCGCAATCCCGTAGGACCGGCGCGCAAATCCGCGCCAGCGAGTTTCTGTACTCCTGCCGGCGTTCCGGCACGATCCTTCAGGCTGACGCCGATCACCCGCATGCCGCGCGTCGCCAACCGCCCAGCCAACTCCACGCCAAAATCGTCATCGAGATTGATGACCGCCGCGCCCACGCCCGGCAAGTCGAAAAACCGCGCTTTGGCCTCGGCATAGGCTTGCATCGTCCCGTGATAGTCGATGTGATCGCGCGTGAGATTGGTAAAGGCTGCCACATCGAACCGCGCGCCATTGACCCGCCCCTGGTCGATGCCAACCGAGGAGACTTCCATCGCCGCAGCGCGCGCGCCGGAAGCAATGAAACCGGCAAGCAGCCGATGCAGGTCGACCGCCTCCGGCGTGGTATTGAGGCTAGAGGTCAATGCGCCCGGAAAACCGCTGCCCAGCGTACCGATGATCCCACAGCGGCTCCCCAGAGCCTCAAGCGTGCAGCCTATCCATTGACTGATAGTGGTCTTGCCATTGGTTCCCGTCACCCCGGCCAGCCACAGTTTTTCCGACGGCCTGCCGTAAATTTCGTCCGCCAGGATTCCCGCCATCGCGCGCAAGCCTTCGACCGCAAACACGGGCTGCCCCGTTTCAGGCCAACAGAAACCGTCACCGCTTTCATAGAGCGCCGCCACCGCGCCACGGGACAGGGCATCATCAATATGCCGCCGTCCATCGTTTGCCGCACCCGGCCAGGCGATGAACACATCCCCGTTTTCGACGCGGCGCGAATCCACGGCCATTCCGCGTGGCTGCACGCCAGCCCTGGCAAGCAACGCGAAAACATCGGAGGCGTTCATCGCATGCCCTCCCTATCCGAACCACGTTCAACCCCCATCGCAGTCAACTGCAAGGGCGCGAGTGGCGCATTGGGAGCCACGCCTAACGCGCGCAAAGCGCCTTCGGCGACCTGCGCGAACACCGGCGCGGCCACCGTACCGCCAAAATGCTGGTTGGCAGAAGGCTCATCGATCATCACCGCCACAACCAGCCTCGGGTTCGACACTGGCGCAAGGCCAACGAAGGATGAGACGTATTTATTGACGTAACGCCCGTTCTCGATCTTGTTGGCGGTTCCCGTCTTGCCCGCGACGCGGTAACCCGTTATCTGGGCGCGGACGCCGGTACCACCCGGACTCACCGCCGTTTCCATGATCTGCCGCACTTCGCGCGCCACCCGTGGCGAAAATACCTGCACACCGACCGGCGGCGCGTCGACACGGGTCAACGACAGCGGCACGAGATCGCCGTCACGCGCAAACGCGAGATAGGCGCGGGCAATTTGAATCAGTGAAACCGAAATGCCGTGGCCGTAGGACATCGTTGCCTGTTCGATCGACTTCCAGGTCTTGGCCGGGCGCAGATTGCCGCTGGCCTCGCCGGGGAAACCCAACCCAGGCGGCGAACCGAAACCGAGCCGGTCATAGAGCGCCCACATGTGCTCCGGCTCGAACGCTAACGCCATCCGCGCCGTGCCGATGTTGGAAGATTTCCGGATGATCTCGGCTACTGTGAGCGTTCGATAGGGATGTGTATCGTGAATCGTGTTGTTGCCAATGTTGAAACTGCCGGAGTAGGTGTCAATCACCGTCGAGGCGCGGAACTTGCCGCTCTCAATCGCCATCGCGGCAACGAAGGGTTTCATGACCGAACCGGGCTCGAACGTATCGGTAAAGACCCGGTTACGTAATTGTTCCCCGCTGAGATGGGCGCGATTATTGGGATTGAAGGCAGGCGCATTGACCAGCGCCAGAACCTCTCCGGTACGAACGTCGATCACCACCACCGAACCGGCCTTGGCACGATGCTGCTGTACCGCTTCGCGCAAGGAGGAATACGCCAAGTATTGAATCCTGGCATCCATTGCCAGCGCCACATCCTCACCGTCGCGTGGCAGACGAATGGATTCCACGTCTTCCACCACCTGACCGCGCCTGTCCTTGATGACCCGCCGCGCGCCCGGCTGCCCGGCAAGCAGACGTTCAAAAGCCAGTTCGACGCCTTCCTGCCCGCGATCCTCGACATTGGTAAAACCAAGCATGTGCGCCATGACTTCACCGCTCGGGTAATAGCGGCGAAACTCGCTCTGCTGGTAAATGCCGGGCAGATCGAGCTTCGCAACCTTGCCCGCGAGTTCGGGAGAAACCTGGCGCTTGAGAAAGACAAAATCACGCCCGTTCACAATACGGTTGTTCAGTTCCGCCACATTCATTTCAAGCAACTGCGCGAGTTGCCGCAACTGCCCCGGCTCAAGCCGGCTGGCGTCGGACGGAAGCGCCCAAATCGAACTGACCGGCGTACTGACCGCCAGCAGGTTGCCATTGCGGTCGGCAATACGCCCACGCGTGGCGGGCACTTCGAGCACCCGCGCGTATCGCGATTCGCCTTTGGCCTGAAGAAATTCGTTATGTACGCCTTGTAAATAGAGCGAACGTCCCAGCAGCGTAGCCATGCCCGCGAGCAGCACGACCAGCACCAGGCGGGCGCGCCACTGCGACAGGCTGAGTTGGAGCAGGGGATTGTGATTGAATGTAACGGCCTTCCTGACCCGGCTCATGGCGCGCCGCCCTCCAGCACGATGATCTGACCGGCATCCGGAGAGATCATTCCGAGGCGTTTGCGCGCGATGCCTTCGACCCGGCGCGGCGCGGCCAGAGTGCTTTGCTCAAGTTGCAGCCGCCCCCATTCCACTTCCAGGTTCTGTGCGCGGATTTGCTCGCGTTCAAGCGCGGAACGCAGCTTGCGAGCCTCATGTTGAGCGGAAATCACGCCCAGGCCACAGGCAGCGGCCAGCACGATGAGCAGAGTAACGAGCAGGGCATCGAACCGGATCATGCCGCCTTCTCCCCGCCGCAGCGTTCCGCTACCCGCATCACCGCGCTACGTGCGCGCGGATTGTTCGCTACCTCTTCCGCGCAGGGACGCCGGGCGCGCCCCACCAGGGCAAGACGCGGGCGGGGCAATTCCGACGCCCTCACCGGCAGGCGCGGCGGCAGGCGCGGCGGATTCGCCTCATCGCGCATGAAACGCTTGACGATGCGGTCTTCGAGCGAATGGAAACTGATGACCACAAGCCGCCCGCCAGCCCGCAGCCGTTCCACGCACAGCGGCAATACCTGGTTCAGTTCTTCGAGTTCCTGATTAATGAAAATCCGTAAAGCCTGGAAGCTGCGTGTCGCCGGGTGCTGCCCCGGCTCGCGCGTACGGATCGCTTTTTCCACGATCTCGGCAAGTTGTCCTGTGGTTGCAACAACGCCCCCTGCCCGAGCATCTGCAATCGCCTTTGCAATCGCATGAGCAAACCGTTCTTCTCCATATACCTTGAGCACCTCTGTGATTTGGGCGACGGAGGCTCCCGCCAGCCACTGCGCCGCAGTCTGCCCACGGCTGGTATCCATCCGCATGTCGAGCGGCGCGTCGAACCGGAAACTCATCCCCCTGCCCGCGTCGTCGAATTGGGGCGAAGAAACACCGAGGTCGAGCAACACACCGTCGATCTCATTGACGCCGAGCCGATCCAGCACCGCGCCCAGTTCACTGAACGGGGCATGGACGAGAGTGAGGCGCGGGTCGTCGATGGAACGCCCCGCTGCGATGGCTGCCGGGTCGCGGTCGAGCGCGATGAGCCTACCCGCCCGCTCCAGCCTGGACAGCACTTCGCAGCTATGCCCACCACGGCCAAAAGTGCCGTCGACATAGATACCGCCCCCCCTGACTGCCAGGGCATCAACCGCTTCATGGAGCAACACGGCGACGTGCATGGCCGCCCCCTTATAAAGCCAGACTCTCGAAGCCCGGAGGCAGCCCGGTTTCGGCCAGTGCCATCATGGACTGCTGCTGCTGCTGCCAGCATTCGTCCGACCACAATTCAAAATGCGAGCCCTGGCCGACCAGCCATACCTGCTTTTCCAATCCAGCATATTTACGCAGTTCCGGCTTGATAAGCACCCGCCCGGCGTTGTCGAGCGCCTCTTCCTGGGCATAACCGACAAGGAGGCGCTTCAACAGAGCCGAACGGGGATCGAGGCTGGGCGCGCGCAATACCTGATCGCGGATCGGCTCCCAGGCGGGCACGGGATAGACAAGCAGGCAACCATGCGGATGAGCGGTCATAACGACCTGCCCATCGTCTGAAACTAAGGCCTCGCGATGCCTGGACGGGATAGCGAGGCGTCCCTTGGCATCAAGGCTGAGCGCTGAAGCTCCCTGGAACATCGTTCCCCCTGCTCATGCACGGAAACACACCGTGCACCACTAAAACCCACCATATACCCCTCAATGTTCTAATTGTCGTTCATTTTGGATGAAAAGTGAAACTATTTTTAGCGTAATTATTCATGCCATTTTTCACACTAGAGCTATAAATCATTAAAAATCAACAATATTATACGGTCTTGTTGATAAAACACATTAATGCTTGAGCGGCCGACGAGGGGTGTGGGAAAAAGTGGGACGAATACGCACCGAAGGCACCACCCCACCCCTTCGGGGCACCCCTCCAAGGAGGGGAATAAACCCCGCACTAAATTCCCCTCCTTTGGAGGGGTGGCGCGTAGCGACGGGGTGGTCATTCCCCTCCTTGGAGGGGTGGCGCGTAGCGCCGGGGTGGTTCCCCTCCTCGCGCAGGCAGGAGTTATCGGATCAAAAAAGGAAAAAGGAAGTCCGCCGATAAGCCGGGTTCTGTCAAGCGCCTTTGGGGGCGCCGGGCAGTCATTCATCTTGGCGCCGCGTTACCGTGACGCTCCAGCAGCCTACCCGGAAGCGGCGCGAGCCACGCCATGGCTTCCCTATTTGGCCTTGCTCCGGATGGGGTTTACCGTGCCGGGCCTGTTGCCAGTCCCGCGGTGGGCTCTTACCCCACCATTTCACCCTTGCCTGATCTCGCGTTGCGCGAGCCATCGGCGGTTTGCTTTCTGCTGCACTTTCCGTCGCCTCACGGCGCCCGGCTGTTAGCCGGCATCCTGCTCTGCGGAGCCCGGACTTTCCTCCGCACAATCAATATTCATGCGCGGCGACTGCCTGGCGAACTTCCCGGGAACGGATTATAGACCCGTGTCCGGCGTCAAACCTTCCGTCTTGGACAGGTAATTCGATATTTCCATGATCTGCTCTTCGGTCGCCTGTAAAAATGCGCCATTGTGCGTCTCGACAAAAGCGAAATCGCCCACCTTCGCCGCATGCTCCAGCGCCTCCGCGAGTTTTCCGATAGTCTGCGCGCAAATGTTGCGGCTGGAACCCTTGATGCCGTGCACGGCCACGGTGTAATCGGCAAGCCCCTCCCGTGTCACGGCGCGAACTTTCTCCAGCAGAACCGGGGTATTACGCACATAAGAGCCGAGAATGTCCCACAGCACCTCTTCATCCCCGCCGAAGCGCTCCAGGCATTCGTCCAGGTCAACCCCCGGAATGACCGTAGCCTCGTTCGACGCCCGCCTGTCAAACTCGCTTCGCCTCTCCGCGCCGACTCGCCTTTCCTGCTCCCCTTCCTGCCGGAGACCCGAATCAGGCTGTTCTTCCGTTTCAAGCTGCTGGTCGGCGTTTCCATTCTCCATGCTTTTATCGCGTACCCAATGCCTGATGACAGAATCCAGCAACATGATATCGATCGGCTTGGCGATGAAAGCCTGAAAGCCATTGCACAGAAACATTTCTTCGCTGCCGACGATCGCGTTGGCCGTCATCGCGATGATGGGTATGGTTTCCGCGTAATCCGTCCCAATCTCGTTTCGGATGATCCGCACGGCTTCGACGCCGTCCATTCCCGGCATCATATGATCCATAAAAACAGCATCGTATGCGACTTTTCTTTCCCGAATCAGGTTGACCGCCTCCTGCCCGCCGATTACGCAATCCACTTTCATCCCGTAAGGCTTCAGCATGCCACGCGCCACGTCCAGGTTGGTCGGCACATCATCGACCACCAGCACCCTCGCATAAGGCAGTTGCACCCGGATGAACCGCGCTCTCGTTTCGAGCCGGTTCATGGAGTAATTCATTTTTTTCAGGTTCTTCACGACTTCCGGAGTGACCGTTGCGTCCGACACGAATTTCTGGCGAAAGCGCACCGTGAACGTGCTCCCTTTGCCATATTCGCTCTCCACCGAGATGCTGCCGTCCATCATCTCCACCATACGCTTAGCCAGCGCGAGCCCAAGCCCCGTGCCTTCGATCTTGCGATTCGACTTGGTATCCACCTGGCCATAGTCGGAGAACAGTTTGCCAATATCCTCCGGCTTAATGCCGATACCCGTATCCTTCACCACGCAGGTCATCCATACGGAGTCGCCTTCCCGTTCACAGGAAAGCCTCCACTCCACTGTGCCCTCCCTGGTGTATTTGAAGGCATTGGACAAAAGATTGTTGCATACCTGCTTGACCCGTAAATCATCGCCCTCCAACTTACAGTGCAAAGACTCATCAATCGACAATTTGAACTCGATGGGTTTTTCAGCGATACGAATGATATTGAGCGTCACCGTATCGTTGATAAAACTTGGCAAATCGTAGACATCCGGCACAAGCTCAAATTTCCCGGACTCGATCTTGGAAATATCCAAAAGGTCATTGACGATACCCAACAGCGTCACGCCAGCACTGTATACCTTATTCAGCCTTTCCCGAACCTCGCCCTGAACTTCATCTTCACCCAGCATCAATTCCGACAAGCCAATGATTGCATTCATTGGAGTACGCATTTCATGGCTCACATTGGCGAGGAAATTACTTTTAGCCTCATTCGCAGCCTTAACCTCCATGTTGAGTTCTATGAGATTTTTGTTCTGCTCTTCGATCATTTGCAATGGCCGCGCAACTTTTCCGGAAATAAAAGAGACCGCCATAATCCCCAATATCATAAAAACGACCCCGGAAAAAAGTAGCCCTAATTGCGCCTGAATCACTGGGTTTTCGTTCAATGGCACGGCCACACCCACGCTCCAGCCCACTGTTGAGGCACTCACTTTTTTCCAGACACAGAACCTTTCTACTCCATCAAGATAATAACGGCCAAATCCACTTTTTCCGCTGACTATTTTTGAAAAGAAATCACCCATACTTTTGTGTACTGGATTCTTTTTTCCTAGTTCAATGAAATTCCACCGGTCGATCACATGGTTTTTCCGCATATTGGCAATCGTTGTACCCTGATCGTCCAATATAAAGATATTTCCTGTCTCTCTTATTCTAATATCGGATATAAGATCGCTAAAAAACATTCCTGGAATGGTTACTGCAAGCACACGGCTCTCGTCGATGGGAACATAAATATACATCATCAACTTTTCTGCACTTCTGTCCCAATATGTGGTAGATATTACCGGACGCCCCGCAAAAGCCTCCGGCAAATAACGGCTCGTAGACAAGAGAGAATTTGGTGCAGGAAAATCGCCATAAGAAGCAACAATCCCCTCGTGGCTAAACACCGTCAACGAAATGAAGTTCTTATTCATGTAGAGGATATTTTCAAGAAAATGCTCTATTTGCGAATTGGGAACACCTGCCAGTTTCTCAGCAACAATATTTGCTTCGGTCTTCAATAACTGGAAATGGGTCGAAATGAGTTTGTCGGCAACATTGACAACGACGGCGACATCTTCCTCAAGTGTTTCGGTCAGTCTGTTCTGCATGGCAAGAAGGCTCATGCCCACATGCACCGATGTCACCACGATAACAAGGCTTATCAGCACCAGGGTTACTTTTACCCGGATGGATCTTTTTACATCTGTAAACATTTTTTCCTTCCTCTCAATGGTGCCGGGGGCAGGGCAGCATGTCGATTCCGGCTAGGCGCAAAAACGTAACAAATATGCCGGGGACTGCGTCCAGCGCGCGCTCAAAGCCCCGATCAGGGCGCCGGGGCTGTGGGCGTGAAAACCACTTTGCCGTTGCTCTGCCCGAAACGGCCCACTACCGAGCCTGGCGGCTGGCTGCCGGGATTGTTCCAGTCCTGTACCTGGCATCCTTCGGTGCTGGCCAGATACCACCGCCCCCCCTGGTTCAGCGCCCACAACAGATGCCCCGCTTCGTATACCGCCACAGGAGCCATCATTGCCTTGTCCGGATGAATCTTCACCCGGCGCTGGCAACCCGGCAGACGGGAAACGATGATGTATTGCACTACCTCATCGCTCCAGAAATACGGCTGTTCGCGCACGAGCACGAGCGCATGATCCTTGTTTTCGACGATCATCGAAGTCGCGCTGTTCTCGCAAGCGGCAAACAAAGGCAGCGCAGCCAGCAATACGAAGGCACGAGTCAGGGCATGGCGGCGCGGAAAAATCATGGCGGCACTCCGTCGGATACTGAAACATCCAACTTCCACGCGACGGATTCTCCGGCGCGTAATGGAACCAGTTTATCGCCTCCATAATCATAATGGGTCGGCATTTTCCATGATTCGCGCCGGAGCGTGACTTTATCCTCATTGACCGGCAAGCCGTAAAACGCCGCGCCGTTCAGGCTGGCAAAGGCTTCGAGCCGGTCGAGCGCGCCCTCTGCCTCAAACGCTTCGGCATACAGCCCAAGCGCCAGCGGCGCGGTGTAACAGCCCGCGCAACCGCAAGCCGCCTCTTTCGCATGAGCGGCATGCGGTGCAGAGTCGGTTCCAAGGAAAAAGCGGGGATTCCCAGAACACACCGCCTGGATAAGCGCCCGACGATGGGTTTCCCGCTTGAGTACGGGCAGGCAATAGTAATGTGGCCTCAAGCCTCCGGCAAAAAGCGCGTTGCGGTTAAACAGCAAGTGATGCGCGGTCACGGTGGCAGCAACATTGGTTCCGGCCGCGCGCACGAACTGAGCTGCATCGGACGTGGTGATATGCTCGACCACGATCTTGAGGCCAGGGAAATGCCGTATCAGCGGCGAGAGCGTTTTTTCCACGAACACCCGTTCGCGGTCGAAGATGTCCACGTCCGGCGTCGTAACCTCGCCGTGTACGCACAGCACCAGCCCGAGCTTTTCCATGCGTTCGAGCACGGGATGAATGAGATCAATCGCTGTGACTCCCTCATCGGAATGGGTCGTCGCACCCGCCGGATACAGCTTGGCCGCGATCACGGCACCGCTCGCCTTCGCGCAGTCGATCTCCTCCGGCTGCGTATTGTCGGTGAGATACAAACTCATCAACGGCTCGAAAGCCACACCCTCTGGAACACTGGCGAGAATACGTTCCCGGTAAGCCAACGCCTGCACCGTCGTCGTCACCGGCGGGCGCAGATTGGGCATGATGAGCGCCCGCCTGAAACAGGCTGCTGAATGCGGCACGACCACATCCAAGGCATCGTCATCGCGCACATGCAGATGCCAATCGTCCGGGCGGGTCAATGTCAGGGAAGAAAGCCTTCCCGAAGGGGAAAGCACCGATTCCTGCGTTGCCGCGTAGTTCGTCACATGCTCAAGCATTTTGCCCGTCATATTCGCGTTCCATTCATGGATTATCTCATCGCCCTCGTTCAAGAGCATGTGCATAAAGTCCTTTGCGCGGTGCACCAGTGATCTCGGCAGCCAAGCGCACAGCCGTCCTGAGCGGCAATTCATCCAGCAACAGGCCAAGGACGCGCAAAGCGGCAGCATCAATCCTTTCGGACGCCTCCGCGCCGCGAACGATCAGCACGAACTCCCCACGGGCACGGTTGGCGTCAGCGTCAAACCATGCCCCGGCATCCATCAGGGGCATCATTGCGATCTCCTCGTGCAGTTTCGTCAGTTCGCGCGCAATGAGAATTTCGCGCCCGCTACCGAAAACCTCTGCCATGTCAGCCACGCACATCATGACGCGATGCGGCGCTTCATAAAACACCATCGCGTCGCGTTCACTGGTCAACGCCATGAGCGCCGTGCGCCGCGATGCCGCCTTCGCTGGCAGGAAACCGATGAAACGAAAACCACCTTCGACGATACCCGCCACTGACAGCGCCGCCGCCGCCGCGCAAGCTCCAGGAACCGGCGATACCGTATAACCCGCTTCGCGTACCCGCGCCACCAGGCGTGCGCCGGGATCGGAAATCGCTGGCGTGCCCGCGTCGGTAATCAGCGCAACATGCCGCCCCTGAGCCAGCCATTCGATGACCTGCCCGGCTGCCTGCTGCTCGTTATGCCGATGCACGGCCAGCAAGCGCCGCGCACGGATACCGAAAGCATCGAGCAACTTCTGGCTATGGCGGGTATCCTCGGCGGCAACCACATCCACCGCCGCCAGCGTATCGCGCGCCCTGGGCGACAAATCCCGCAAATTCCCGAGCGGCGTTGCCACTACGTACAACGACGGGACACTTAACAGAGGCGAGGCGATGTGTTCATTCATGGGATGAAAAATCAGCGTTTTCTTAAAGGCAGACCGCAAGACGCGTCAATCAATTCCGAGCCGCAAACCAGTCCAGTATTTGTGCCACGGCTTCATCGATGCCGAGATGGTCGGTATCCAGCAGCAGCGCGTCCGTTTCCTGCTTGAGAGGCGCAGCAGAGCGGGCGCGGTCTCGCGCGTCCCGTGCTTCGAGGTCGGCCTGAACGGCGCAAAGGTTGGCGGGTTCATTGCGTTCCAGCAACTGCCGGGTACGGCGTTCGGCACGAACCGCAGGGCTCGCCGTCAGATAAACCTTCAACCGCGCGCCGGGAAATACTACGGCTCCCAGATCGCGCCCGTCCCCGACCAGCCCCGGTGCGCGATGGAACGCCCGCAGCCTGAACAACAGCGCCTCACGCACGGCAGGCAACGCCGCCACCTTTGAAGCCCCGGAAGAAATTTCCTCGTCCCGGATCGCCCTGCCTGCTTCCCTTCCATTCAAGCGCACATCGCCCGCGTGAAACGCCACATCCAGCCCTGCGGCGATGGTCGCCACGCCCGCTTCGTCTGCCCAATCCACGCCCGCTTCCCGCGCAGCCAGCGCGGCAAGACGGTAGAGCGCACCGGAGTCGAGGTAATGAAAACCAAGCGCTTGCGCGACGCGCGAGGAAACCGCTCCTTTGCCGGAAGCCGTGGGACCGTCGATGGCAATCACCGGCGCGGGTTGCACGACAGCATTGAAGCGGTCGAAATAATCGGGAAACGTCTTCGACACGCAACCGGGGTCACGGATGCGTAACGGTACGCCGAATGAAGCGAGCGAAAAACACATCGCCATGCGGTGATCGTCGTAAGTGTCGATGACGGCTGGTTGGAGCGGATACGCCGCGTCCGGCGGGATGATCTTCAGAAAATCCACGCCCTCTTCCACCCGCACGTTCAGCTTGCGTAACTCGGCGGCCATCGCGGCGATGCGGTCGGTTTCCTTCACCCGCCAACTGGCGATGTTGGCAAGCGTGGTCTCCCCTTGCGCGAACAGCGCGGCTACGGCCAGCGTCATGGCCGCGTCGGGGATAGGGTTGCAATCCAGATGAATTCCCCTAAGCGGCTTGCCGTCGGCAGGACGGGCGGCGGAAATCCAGTTGTCTCCCACCTCCACCGTCGCCCCCATCGCCACCAGTGCGTCCGCGAAACGGACATCTCCCTGAATCGCGTCTTTCCCCACGCCTTCCACGCGGACGGGCTTCCCCGCGCTCGCCCCAATCGCCCCCAAGGCAAGAAAATAGGAAGCTGAAGAAGCGTCCCCTTCTACCTGAAAAACGCCGGGCGAGCGGTAACGCGCCCCGGTGGGAATCGAAAACGCCCGCCAGCCTTCCCGTTCCACGGTCACGCCGAAACGCGCCATCAGGTTCAACGTCATGTCGACGTAGGGCTTGGAGATCAACTCACCATCGACTTCCACCGTCACCCGCGCTCCAGCGAGCGGCAAGGCCATCAAAAGGCCGCTCAGGAACTGGCTGGACACATCCCCGCGAATCTTCACCACGCTGCCGGGTCGGATCACGGCAGGGCAAATCGAAAGCGGCGGAAAGCCTTCCTTTTCAAGATAGCCGATATTTGCCCCGCAGGCCTTGAGCGCGTCGATCAAATCGCCGATGGGCCGTTCGTGCATCCGGGGCACACCCTTCAACACATATTCCCCATCCGCAAATGCCAGCACCGCTGTCAGGGATCGAAAAGCCGTCCCTGCATTGCCGAGAAAAAGCGCCGCTTGCCGCGTGGGGAAGCGCCCACCGCAGCCCTTCACCCGCAAGCCCCCCTCGCCCGCTGCCGACATCTCCACGCCCAGCGCCACGAGTGCCTCCCGCATCCGCGCCGTGTCGTCGGAATCGAGCAGGGCACGCAACTCCGTCTCCCCTTGCGCGAGCGCGGCCAGAAGCAATACGCGATTGGAAATGCTCTTGGAACCGGGCAGCGTCACGCTGCCGGAGGCGGAAACCATCTGGGGGAGGTCAATGAAATCCATCAACAATTCACCCCGCCCCGCGCCGAAATACCACGAGCTTCGATACCAGTTTTTGCACCTGTTCACCATCCTGATTGAACGTGTCGGTCTGCATGGTGACGATCCCCCGGTCGGGTCTGGATTTGGACGGCGCAATGGCGATGATGGTGCTTTCGACATGCAGCACATCGCCGGGACGGGTCGGGCGCGGCCAGGAAATTTCGACGCCCGCGCCGATGAGGCCGTCCGCAATAGGAACGCTTTCCACCATCAAGCGCATGGTCATTGCCGCCGTGTGCCAACCGCTGGCAGCAAGCCCCCCGAAAAAGGATTGCGCGGCTGCGGCTTCATCCAGATGAAAAGGCTGCGGGTCGAAATCACGGGCAAAGCTCTTGATCTGTGCCGTATCGAGCGGGAATTCCCGGCTCAGGTAACGGTCTCCAACGGCGATGTCATCCAGTGTGACGGTTTTCGTTTCGTTATTCATGGGGGCTCTTTTCTTGCTGGTTCAGTCCCGGAGGTACCAGATTTGCGGATCGATTCCGGCAAAGGTCTGTTGATAACGTAGCGCAGTACGATCCTCGTTGGTGACATTGCGGATGTGAATGGCAAGGATACGTTCCGGATAGCTGCGGGCAATATCAGCGTAAATTTCGGGATCGCTTTCACCGGAATCCCCCACCAGAATGAATTTACGCTGGGGCCAGGTCGTCAATAAACGAGTGATGACATTTTTTTTATGGGCAATAGTGCCTTTCCGGCTGGCATGTATGTTGCGTTTCGAAGTGGATTCGCGCAAATGGAGAAGACCCGGCGGAAAACGTGCATCCTCCAGGAATTCCGATAAGGCCGGATAAAGCTGAATGGGTGAGGCAGTAAGGTAATGAAAAGACGCCTGCCGTTCATTGCGCGCTATTTCCTGATACCACTCGGCCATGCCGGGAACCGCCCGGAAAGGTTTCAGGAAGGTATTGTGCACCAAAGCTTTCTTGCTCCGAACCTCTGAAATTTTGATCGTATCGTCAATATCGCTGACGACGGAAACGCCTTCCGCCGGAATGACCTTGGCGCGGCCTTCCTGCCCATGCAGCGGATGGCCGGGGGCTTCCAGCGCCCAGGAAATCCAGCCGAACCCATCTGAACCGTCCTGCCATTTGACCCACTCGCGCCCAACGCTCAGTTCAGCATGTGTACGTCCAGGGCCATTCGTGCGCGGCAGCGTAAAAACCTGATCGGCCAACCGCACCCGGACTTGTTTGCCACGTTCGGAGTCCGTGCGGAAATAGTGCGTTCTTTCAGCAAATAAGGCTTTCTGTTCGGAAGACAGTTTACTGAAATCGACATTCATCCAAGAAATCAATGCGGAAGTGGCAATACGTTTCGATTCCTTCTCGAATACCCAGGCATCGATATTGACGCTGAAGGAACCCTCCGCCTGTTCCACGGCAATTCCCGGCAGAAACATGACAAATAAAGTCGGCTTTAATTCGCTGCTCTGCGCGAATGCCCCGTCGGTAACAATAAAACACATGGCAAATAAAAATACAGACCAGATTTTCTTCATACTGAACCCTATCCAAGCTTCTCCCGCAAAACCAGTTCGTAAAGAAATACCAATGTAATGCCCACCGGCACGACAAAGCGCAACACGTTGAACCACAGACAGAATACGCGCTGTTTCAGGCGTATTTCGTCCACGACGATCACCTTACCCAGCCGCCAGCCGACGTAGATGGCGATGGCAAGCCCGGAGAGCGGCATCATGAAGCGCGTAGCGAAATGATCCAGCACATTGAAAAGGTTGCGGTCAAGAATCGTGAACTCCGACCATCTGTTGAACGACAGGCAAACAGCCACCCCAAGCAGCCATACCGGCAGCGCCGTTGCCCAGGCCGCGCGGGTGCGGCGGATACCGTACCGCTCGGTAAGCCAGGAAACGAAAGGCTCCAACAGTGAAATGGCCGATGTCCAGGCCGCAAAAATCACCAGGAGAAAGAAGAAGACAGCAACCACCCGCCCACCGGGCATGTGAGTAAAGGCAAGCGGCAGGGTCTGGAGGATAAGACCCGGCCCGGCGGCAGGCGCCAGTCCGTAACCGAAAGTCAGCGAAAAGATGGCCGCCCCTGAAAGCAAGCCGATGAAAACCCCGGCGAGCGCAATCCACACACAGGTGTGGCCAATGTTCGTCTGTTTATCGAGATAGGAACCATAGGCCATGATGGCTCCCATCCCAAGGCTCAATGAGAAAAAGGCATGGCCCATTCCGTCGATGACCACGCCGGGTTTGATCGCTTCGGGTTTGAGATTGAACATGAAACGCAGCGCCGCCGGCATGTCGCCCGCCACAGCACCCCACAGGGTCAGCAAAACCAGAATCAGGAAAAGCAGCGGTAGCATGATCCTGTTGGCGGCCTCGATCCCCCCTATCACACCCCGCGCTATCACAGCAGTGACAAGAATCATGAAAACGGTATGCCAACGGATCAGACGCCAGGGGTCGGTCATCATGGCGTTGAAAGCCGCCGACGCCTTTTCCGGCGTATCGACCTGTATGCCCTTCATGAGCGATTGCCAGAAGTAATCCACCATCCATCCGGAGACCACGCTGTAATACGACAGAATCATCAACGCGCCGAATATCCCGACCCATCCGAGCAAGGCCCACCATGAAGAGTTTTCGGACTCCTCGGCGGTATTGAGCATGGCAACAACAGGATTGCCCCGCCCTCGCCTGCCGATGAGAATTTCCGCCATGAGAAGCGGCAACCCGATGAGGGCGACACAGGTCAGATAGACGACGATGAAGACCCCTACGCTGCCTTCGCTTGCGCCAGCGAGATAAGAGAACTTCCAGATGTTGCCAAGCCCGACGGCGGAGCCGATGGTGACAAGGATGAAGGCCCAGCGATTGGACCAGATGGAACGGGAGGGCGTGGCCTGGCTCATGAGAAAACCCGTGCGCGTGGGGTAAGGAAACCAGAAAATCTAAAGGCAGATTGTACCTGCCGCCCGCGCGCAGATTGACTCATCCCTGACCGCGCGGCGTCCCCACGGCGCGGCGGCGATTGCCACGCCACAGATGGCGATAGACGAACCCCGGAAAGGCAAACACGAAAAACAGGCAAAGCGTGGCTGCATAAAACTGCCAGTTTTTCGGATAAACGCTGCCATAAGCGTTCTTTTCCAGCAGGAAGGCAAAGCCGCCTACGACAAGATAGAACACGAGCAACTCCAGGAATCGCCAGCCGAATTCTTTGCGCCCGGAAGAAGGACGCCACACAAACAGCACGCGCTCAAACAGAAAAGGCAGGTTGGCCGCCACGAAGGCAAGGCCGACCACAACCCCGATCATGGTAAGACCCATCATGATTTCGCGCTTCCGCTCAACCGCCAACCGCTGCGGCAAAGGTCACTTTCATGGCGCCTTCGCACCATTGCATCAGCGTCCCCGGCATGAGCCCGAGCAAGGCAATGGCCACACCGTTGATCGAGAGCATCACCAGCAACTCACCCGAAGCATTGAGCGGGGCACTGTCAGCCGGTTCATCGAAGTACATGAATTTGACGACGCGCAGATAGTAGAAAGCGCCTATCAGCGACATCAGCACCGCCAACACCGCAATCCAGAGATGACCCGCCTGAATTACTGCCTGGAGCACGGAGAACTTGGCAAAGAAGCCGACGAAGAAAGGAATGCCCGCCATCGAGAACATCACGAAGAGCATGAGCAGCGCAAACCAGGAGTTACGGCGGTTGAGCCCCTTGAAATCCTCGATGTTTTCGGCCTCGAACCCTTCGCGCGAAAGCAGCACGACCATGCCAAACGCGGCCAGGGTCATGAGCGCGTAGGCAATGGCATAAAACATGGCGCTGCTGTACCCCATCCCGTCGCCCGAGAGCAGCCCCATCAGCATGAAACCCATGTGAGAGATGCCGGAGTAAGCCAGCATGCGCTTGATGTTGCGCTGCGCCAGCGCCGCGAAGTTACCGAGGACGATGGAAGCGACGACAACGAGCATCAGCATGGTCTGCCAATGTTCGGCGAGGTCAGGCAAGGCTCCCCCCAGCAGGCGCATCGCCATCGCGAAAGCGGCAAGCTTGGGCGCGCTGGACAGGATGAGCGTAACGGCGGTCGGCGAGCCCTGATAGACATCGGGAACCCACATGTGGAAGGGCGCGACCCCCAGCTTGAACGAGACACCGGCAACGAGAAAGACGAGGCCGAAGAGCAGCACTGCCGAATCAGCCCCAGGCACTGCCTGCTTCACCACAGACAATTCCAGCGAACCGGTCGCGCCGTAGATCATCGACATGCCGTAGAGCAGCAGGCCGGAAGCGAGCGCCCCCAGTACGAAATACTTCATCCCGGCTTCGGTGGAGCGCACCGCATCGCGGTCGAATGCCACCAGCGCGTAGAGCGACAGCGACATCATTTCCAGGCCAACGTAAAGAACCAGCAGATGGTTGGCGGTAATCATCACCATCATGCCGAGAGTGGTCAGAAGCGCGAGCAGGTAATACTCGGGGCGCTCGATCTTGCGATCCGCGAGATAGCCGCGTCCGTAGATCAGCGCGACCATCATCGAGAGATACACCATCAGCTTGAGAATGCTGCCCGCCAGGTCATGCACGAACATATTGTTGAAAGCAAATTCACTCTTGGCTTCCGCATCCAAAGTAAAGAACGTAATGAAGGCCGCGATGATCAGCGTGAGTTGGGCAAGCGAATAGGCCAGGCCGCGCGCGATGTCACGGGCGAAAGCCGTCACCAGCATGACCATCAGGATCATGATCGCGACGAAAATTTCAGCCGTCGCCGCGTAAAGATTGGAAACATCAAAGTTCATCTTTTGATCGTCCGTTAATCGGGCTGTTCAGAGAGGCGGCGGGAGCATCTTGCCATTGACATGCTCCAGGAGATGATTCACCGAGCTGTGCATCACTTCAGTGAAGGGGAAAGGATATAAGCCCATCGCCAGCACACACAGGGCGAGCACAGCAAGGAAAAAGAATTCGCGCCGGTTGATATCGGTCAGCCCGGCCACCTTTTCGTTCGCCACTTCGCCGAACACCACACGCTTATACATCCACAGCGTATAGGCCGCGCCAAGAATCAGGGAGGTCGCCGCAAGGAAGGTAATCAGGAAGCTAACCTTCATCGCGCCGAGGATGACGATGAATTCGCCGACGAAACCGCTCGTTGCGGGCAGTCCGGCGTTCGCCATCGCGAAAAGCATGAAGAAAGCGGCAAATTTCGGCATGGTGTTGACCACGCCGCCGTAATCGGCAATCTGGCGCGAGTGCACACGGTCGTAAAGTACGCCGATGCACAGGAACATCGCGCCGGAAACGAAGCCGTGGGAAATCATCTGAATGAGCGCGCCCTCGATGCCAAGCTGGTTATGCAGGAAGAAACCGAGGGTGACGAAACCCATGTGCGAAACCGACGAATAGGCGACGAGCTTCTTCATATCGGTCTGCGCCAAGGCCACGAAACCGATATAGACCACCGCAATCAGCGACAACCCGACGACGAGCCAGGTAAATTTGCTGCATGCGTCCGGCACGATGGGCAGCGCAAACCGGACGAAACCGTAAGCGCCGAGTTTCAAGGCGATGGCCGCCAGTATTACCGAGCCGCCCGTGGGCGCTTCGACGTGGGCATCCGGCAACCAGGTATGCACTGGCCACATCGGCACTTTGACCCCGAAAGCCACAAGGAAGGCGAAGAAAATCCATGTCTGCACACCGATCGCCAGCGGGGCTTTGTGCCATTCGAAAATCTCGAAGCTGCCGGTCGTGTTGTAAAGGGTGATAAGCGCCAGCAGCAGCAGCAATGAGCCCGCCAGCGTGAAAAGGAAGAACTTGAGAGCTGCGTAGACCCGGTTCGGCCCGCCCCAGACGCCGATGATGAGATAGAGCGGAATCAGCGAGGCTTCAAAGAAAACGTAGAACAGCACGCCGTCGAGCGCAGAGAAAATGCCGTTCATCAGGCCGGACATGATGAGGAAGGCCGCCATGTACTGCGCCACCCGGCTCTGGATGGATTCCCATCCTGCAATCACCACGATGATGGTCATCAGGGAATTCAGCAGCACGAACCACAGCGAGATACCGTCGATGCCGAGATGATAATTGATGTTGAAATGCTCGATCCAGGGTCGCATCTCCTCAAAACGGGGCTGCATGGCGAGACTGGTATCGAAATGGATGTAGAGCGGAATGGTGACGGCGAAACCCAGGACTGCGGTCAGCAGCGCCACCACACGCGCCATGCGGGCATTGGTATCCGGCCCGGTGGCCAGCACCAGCAGCCCGCCGAGTATCGGTATCCATATCGCCAGACTGAGGTAGGGAATATGCGTCATCGTTGCTTTCCGTTCAATGTGCCATTCATGGCGCTTCTCGCTCTCGCCTTATCCGTTTGCCCCGTTCAACCGAAAGAGACCCAGAAAGTCAGCAGGACAAATACCCCGATGATCATGGTGAAGGCGTACTGATACAGGTAGCCGGTCTGGAACCTTCCGGCGACACGCGCCAGCAGTTCCACCAACCGGGACGAACCCGACACCCCGACGCCGTCGATCAACCCTTGCTCGCCCTTGCGCCACAACCTGTCGCCCAGCGCGCGCGCGCCGCCCGCAAAAACAATCTCGTTGAAACGGTCGAAGTAATACTTGTTTTCCAATACGGTATGGATGCTGGCGAATTTGCGCTGGATGGCGGCGGGCAATTCGGGCTTACGCATGTAGAACACCCAGGCGGTTACGACCCCGGCCAGCGCCAGCCAGAACGGCGGAGCCATCAGGCCATGCAGCGCCATGCCCGCCGCGCCGTGGAAGGATTCCGCGATTTCCCTGAAACCGGCTGCGTGATTCTCCCCGACGACAATCGAAGACCCGAACCACCCCTCAAACAACATCGGCCCGATGGTAAAAAAACCGATCACGACAGACGGAATCGCCAGCAGAATCAACGGCAAAGTCACCACCAGCGGCGATTCGTGCGGTTTCTGTCCCGGCGCAAGGCCGTGATGTTCCTCGCCATGCCCATGCCCGTGATCATGCGCCTTCCCGAACCGCTCCTCGCCGTGGAAGACCAGGAAATACATCCGGAAGGAATAGAACGCGGTCACGAACACCCCCACGAGCACACAGAAGAGCGCGTAGTTCGCGCCAGGAATCGAAGAAGCATGCACCGCTTCGATGATCGAGTCCTTGGAATAGAAACCGGAAAAGAACGGCGTCCCGATCAGAGCCAATGAGCCGACGAGCGAAGTCACCCAGGTGATCGGCATGTACTTCCGCAGCCCCCCCATGTTTCGCATGTCCTGATCGTGATGCAGGCCGATGATGACCGAACCTGCCGCGAGGAAAAGCAGCGCCTTGAAGAAAGCATGCGTCATCAGGTGGAAGATGGCCGTCGAATAGGCCGACACGCCAAGCGCCACCGTCATGTAACCCAACTGCGACAGGGTGGAATACGCTACCACGCGCTTGATGTCGTTCTGGACGATACCAAGGAAGCCCATGAAAAGCGCCGTGGTCGCCCCGATGACCAGCACGAAGGAAAGCGCGGTTTCGGACAATTCAAACAGCGGCGACATCCGCGCCACCATGAAAATGCCCGCCGTCACCATCGTCGCGGCATGAATCAGGGCGGAAATCGGCGTCGGGCCTTCCATCGAATCGGGCAGCCACACATGCAGCGGAACCTGCGCCGATTTACCCATCGCGCCAATGAAGAGGCAAATGCAGATCGCGGTGAGCAAAGGCCAACCGATGCCCGCCACTTCCTCGCCCACCAACCCTGGCGCAGAGGCAAACACTTCCTCGTAACGGAGGCTGCCGGTGTAGGCAACGATCAGGGCGATACCGAGCAGAAAGCCGAAATCCCCCACGCGATTGACCAGAAACGCTTTCAGGTTCGCGTAAATCGCCGTCGGGCGCTTGTACCAGAAACCGATCAGCAGGTAAGAAACCAGCCCCACCGCTTCCCATCCGAAGAAAAGCTGGAGGAAGTTGTTGGACATCACCAACATCAGCATCGAGAAGGTAAAGAGCGAGATATAGCTGAAAAACCGCTGATAACCGGGGTCATCGGACATGTAGCCGATCGTGTAGATATGCACCATCAGGGAGACGAAACTGACGACCAGCATCATCACCACGGTCAGCTTATCGATCAGGAAACCGACCTCGAAATTCACCCCGCCCGCCTGCATCCAGGTGTAGACCGTGCCGTTGAAGAGGTTACCGGCCTGCACATCCAAGAAGATCACCACCGAAAGGATGAAGGACGCCAGCACACCGGCAATAGCGACGCAATGCGCGCCAGCGCGTCCGATCTGCTTGCCGAACAAGCCAGCGATAATCGCCCCGACAAGCGGCGCAAGCGGCACGAGAAGATAAATCGTTTTCATGTCCATTCGCGGTGCGTCCTTATCCCTTGAGGCTATCCAGGTCATCCACGTGGATCGTGCGCCGGTTGCGGAACAGGGCGACGAGAATCGCCAAGCCGATGGCCGATTCCGCCGCCGCCACGGTGAGGATGAAGAAAACGAAAATCTGCCCGTCGATATTCCCCAGATAGCGCGAAAACGCGATGAAGTTGGTATTGACCGCCAGCAGCATCAACTCGACCGACATCAGGAGAACGATGAGATTTTTCCGGTTGAGGAAAATCCCGGCCACGCTGATGGCGAACAGGATCGCGCCCAAGATGAGATAGTGAGTTAGCGAAAGCATCTTGTCGGTGTCTCCCCGTCTCTCGTGTTCATTGTCCGGCCTTGCCCGGTTGCGCCCCGGCGGCAGGCTCTTCGGGCTCTTCTTTCTCGGAAGCCATCTTCACCAGTATCATCCGATCCTCGGAACGGGCGGCAATCTGCGCTTCCGGCGAGATGTACTTCTCGGCGTACTTGCCGGAGCGACGGCGCAAGGTCAGGGACACCGCCGCGACCATCGCCACCAGCAGCACCAGCGCCGCGAGCTCAAACGGATAGGCATACTCGGTATAGAGCACCCGGCCCAACTCGCAGATGTTGTTGCTGCATTCGATGGGTTCAGTCACGTTGGTAATGGTCGCCGCAGCGGCCGCCACCTCCTTGCCGCCGAAACCTTTCATCAGCACCAAACCCATTTCGATAGCCAGCAGCGCACCGATCACTGCCCCCAACGGCAGGTATTTCCAGAACCCTTCGCGCAGGCGGGCAAAGTCGATATCGAGCATCATCACCACGAAAAGGAACAGCACCATCACCGCGCCGACATAGACCATGACCAGCGTGATGGCGAGGAACTCGGCGGACAGCAGCAGCCAGATGCCCCCGGCGCTGAAAAACGCCAGCACCAGAAACAGCGCCGCGTGTACCGGATTGCGCGCGGTAATGACCCGCAGCCCCGCCACGACGAGGACTGCCGCAAAAAAGTAGAAAACGAAGGTTGAAAATTCCATGATGCCCCTGCTCACGTTCTCTTGCCGTAGCGGTTCAGCCACTGGATATGCCTGATCGCCTGTGGATATGATTCAGGCCAGTTTCCCACGCAATTACCTGTCCAAAAACCTTCTGGAAAACCTTCTGGTAGATCGCTAAACTTTTCGAGGTAAAGGTAAAGAAGATGCGTCTCGCCTTTCTGTCCAACATACGGGCACTCATTAGCTCTCGAAAATACTACAAGAGTATCTGAATCTTCAGTCACTTTTAATTTCCATGACTGAAGCACCTCTGTTTCCATGCGTTCCACGTTTTCCTGAACCTGCGTCACCTCCCTGATTTTGACCAGAACCACGGCATCCGCACGGGTGTAGGCACTCTCCGGTTCCGGGTTTTGGCAACGACAGGCCATCGCCTGCGAAGAAGCCAGCAGCAACATCAACAGGAAAAAGAAGAATCTTTTCATGCTCTCTGCCATATCAACCGATACGTTGATTATTCATTGGGTTAAAAACCCTTCCTATGACACTGGGGTCGTGCAGGTTTTTAAGAAGACAGTCTTTTAGGGTGTCTTCGGCTTGAGTATCCCACCCCCCTGCACCATTGACATGAGCAAGCTCGTGAACAAGGGTAGCAACCACAGCCCAATGTCCTTGTAAGAACGCATATTTTGAAATAGTTATATTATTCCCAACACGAGCACCAAAGTAGCCCGGTATAAAATCCGGATCATAATTAATCCATACCGAAATATCATTCCAAACATCTAAAAAGGATCTTCCTTTCGGAAGAGCCTTAAACGCATTGTTACATGGAACATGTCCTTTTATTCGGGAATTGATAATATCTATCGCCATCTGTAAAGCCCTAAGATATTCAGATTCAGCGCTGGAGTACGGTAAATACTTGCGGCGTGTATTTACCGGACTAGGATGACCACTCGATGTAGTATTGATGTTCGGCATATCAATTTCTCCTTCAGCGCATCACCGATATTTCGCGTCCGCCGCCTTGGCTTCGTCGATCTGTTCCCTGAAGCGATCCCCAGTGGCCAGCAACATCTGCTTGGTGTAATAGAGGTCGCTATGCTGCTCACCGTGATAGTCAAAAATATGCGTCTGCACAATGGCATCTACCGGGCAGGCTTCCTCGCAGAAACCGCAATAGATGCACTTGTTGAAATCTATGTCGTAGCGGGTCGTGCGCCTCGAACCGTCCTCGCGCTCGCCTATTTCGATGGTGATTGCCATGGCCGGACAGGCTGCCTCGCACAGCTTGCAGGCGATGCAACGCTCCTCACCATCCGGGTAGCGCCGTAGCGCGTGCAGCCCACGGAAACGCGGGCTCAACGGCGTTCTTTCCTCCGGGAACATCTGTGTGAGTTTGCGCCGGAAGAAATGCCGCCCGGTCAGCACCAACCCCTCGAACAGTTCCTTGAGGAACAGGCTTCCAATGTAATCCCTGGCTCCCACGGCCTATCCCTTTACCTTGTCATTTCCAGATCGACAGCGGGGACATCATCCACACCGCCACCACGACGACCCATACCAACGTGATCGGAACGAACACTTTCCACCCCAGGCGCATAACATGGTCGTAGCGAAAGCGGGGGAAAGTGGCGCGCACCCACAGGAAGACGAACAGGAAAAACACCGCCTTCAAGAATAGCCAGATCATTCCGTCCTGCAGGAAGCCCACCGGCGAAAGCCAACCGCCGAGGAACAGGATCGAGGTCATCACGGAAACCAGGATCATGTTGGCGTACTCGGCCAGGAAGAACAGCGCGAAGGCCATGCCCGAATATTCGACCATGTGCCCGGCGACGATCTCGGATTCGCCTTCCACCACGTCGAACGGCGCGCGATTGGTTTCCGCGAGGCCGGAGACGAAATAGATCACAAACATCGGCAGCAGCGGCAACCAGTTCCATGACAGGAAGCCAAGCCCCATATCGGCGAACCGGCCTTGCCCCTGTTGGATGACAATATCCGTCAGGTTGAGGCTCGAAGAGATCAGCAACACGCAGATCAGCGCGAAGCCGAGCGAAACCTCGTAGGAAACCATCTGCGCCGTCGCCCGCATCGCGCCAAGGAAAGCGTACTTGGAGTTTGAGGCCCAACCCGCGATGATGACGCCGTAGACCTCTATCGAAACAACCGCTATCAGATAGAGCAAACCGGCGTTGATGTCGGCCACCACAAGCCGGTTGTTGCCGTCTTGATCTGCGAAAAACGGAATCACCGCCCATCCCGCCAGCGAGGGCGCGATGGCAAGGATCGGGCCGATGATGAAAAGCCCCTTGTTGGCCCCGCTCGGGATGATGACTTCCTTGAAAAGCAGCTTGAGCGCGTCGGCAATCGGTTGCAGCAGACCGAGTGGCCCCACCCGGTTCGGCCCGACGCGCAACTGTATGGCACCGATGACCTTGCGCTCGAAATACGTCATGTAGGCCACACCCAACAGCAGCGGCGCGAGTACGGCGACAATCTTGACCAGCGCCCACACCACAGGCCAAACCGGGCCAAAAAAGGTTTCAAGCGGTTGCAATATCGCGTCCATCAAAGTCGCTCCACGCTCAATTCGCCATGCAGGGGGCCAAGCGGCACGGTCGAGACGTGCGCGGCGGCAATACGGACACAACCTGGGGCGAGATTCTCATCCGCCACAACCTGTAGTTCGACCGCCCCCCCGGTTCCCGTAACCCGCACCCGGTCGCTGGGCTGTACGCCCAAAGCCGCCATTGTCACAGACGGCATCCTTGCCACAGGCTGCGCGGCATCGGCAGTTTTTTGCAGCGAAGGCGCGCGCCGCACCAGCGGATCGGCGAAATAAACCGGCACATCGGCGACCCGTTGCAGGCTCCCGGCGCGAGGCTCGGAGGGCGTCGCCACCGGCACGTTGCCGATGGCATTATTGAGCCTGGCACGAAAATCACCGCCATCGCCCAAGGCCTCATCGCGCGCGCTCTCGAAATGATCCTGGTCGAAACCCGGCAGTTCGAGCAGGTTGCCCAGCACCCGCAGGATTTTCCAGCCCGGACGGGAATCCCCGCGCGAATGCGTCGAAGCCTCGAAGCTCTGCGTGTCCCCGATACAATTCACGAAAGTTCCAGGCGTCTCGGTAAATGGAGCCAACGGCAGCAACACGTCGGCAACCTGGCGCAAGGCGGGCGAATCGAATGCGCTGATCGCCACCACCAGCCGCGCGCGGTTCATCGCTTCCATGGCCGCGACGCCGTCGGCGAAATCGAGATCGGGTTCGGCTCCCAACAACAGGTAGGCGTGGCGCGGCGACTCGATCATCGAGCGCGCGTCCAGTCCGCCGTCGCCCGGCACGGCATTGGCAAGATAGCCGCCAACGCTGTTGGCCGCTTCGCCAACAAAACCGAAGGATGCCCCGGACAAGCGCGCAATTTCCTGCGCCCACAGGTGCAATTCGGCAGCGCGCGGGTGCTGTTCGGCGAGATTGCCAAGCCACACCGCCGCTTTTTCGCCATCGGCAAGGCTTTGCGCGATGGCGCGGGCATCATCCGAAATCTCTGTCGGCGCCCTTGCCTCCAGCGTTTCCGAAAGCGCCTTTCCAGTCTTCATCGCCAGTGCGGCAGCGACAGCGGCCAGGGTATCCACCATCTCAGAGGGCGGAACCAGCGCGCGCGTAGCCATCGGCATCCGCCAGTCTTCAGCGTTCGGCCCCACGGTGCACACCTGCAAACCGTGGCGCATCGCGGAATGGCGCACTTTCTGCGCGAGCAATGGCGCGTCCTTACGCAAAAAACTGCCGATGATCAGAATGCTGTCGAGATCGTGGACATCGACCACGGTCATGCCGAGCCAGGGAACCCCGGCGCGCACGGCGTCGCTCCGAAAATCGTGGCGGCGCAGACGGAAATCGACGTTTTCCGACCCCAGTCCGCGCACCAGTTTTTGCAACAGGTAAAGTTCTTCGATGGTCGAATGCGGGGAAGCCAACGCACCAAGCGCTTGCCCACCCTGCTCACTCACGACAGCGCGCAAAGCGCTGGAGACGAACGGGAGCACTTTTTGCCACGACTCGGAATGCCAATCCTCCCCGTTACGCATCATCGGCTGAAGCAAGCGCTGCTCGCCCGTGAGCGCCTCGTAGGAGAAACGATCCCTGTCGGCCAGCCAGCACTCGTTGAGTTGATCGTTGTTCAGAGGCAGCACCCGTTTGACCACGTCGTTTTTGGTCTGGACGATGAGATTGGTTCCGAGCGAATCGTGCGGGCTCACCGAACGCCGCCGCGACAGTTCCCAGGTACGGGCACTGTAGCGGAACGGTTTGGAAGTCAGCGCACCGACCGGGCAAAGGTCGATGACGTTGCCGGAAAGCTCAGAGTCGACCGCGCGACCGAGGAAAGTCATGATTTCGGCATGATCGCCCCGGAACGCCTGCCCCAATTCCATCTCGCCGCCGATTTCAGCGGTAAACCTTACGCAGCGCGTGCAATTGATGCAGCGGCTGGACTCGGAGGCGATCAGCGGACCGTAGTTCTTGTTGACGAAAACGCGCTTTTCTTCCTGGTAGCGCGCATGCGCGCCGCCGTAACCGACCGCCAGGTCCTGCAACAGACATTCGCCGCCCTGGTCGCAGACCGGGCAATCGAGCGGATGGTTGATGAGCAGAAATTCCATGACCCCTTTCTGCGCCTGCAACGCCACTTTTGAACGGGTCCAGACTTTCATGCCGTTGGTCACGGGCGTAGCGCACGCGGGCAACGGCTTGGGAGCTTTCTCGACCTGCACCAGACACATGCGGCAACTGGCCGCGATCGACAGCTTCTTGTGATAGCAGAAGTGGGGGATGGTGATGCCGGCCAGGGTCGCAGCATCCATCACGGTGCTGCCTTCCGGAACCTGAACCGCCTTGCCGTCGATTTCGATGTCTAGCATGACTGGCTCACGTAAATTTGGCTGCCGGTATCCTGCACCGCAGGGGGAACCAGGCATTTCTTGTTTTCAATGTGGTACTCGAACTCGTCGGCAAAATGCTTGACGAAACTCTGCACCGGCCCCGCCGCCGCATCGCCGAGCGCGCAAACGGTGCGACCCGATATGTTTCCCGCCACCGAGCGCAACAGGTCGAGGTCTTCGGGCCGCCCGATGCCGACTTCGATCCGGTGCACCACGCGATACAACCAACCCGTGCCTTCGCGGCAGGGCGTGCACTGGCCGCAGGATTCTTCGTGATAGAACCGGGACAGACGTTCCAGCGCCCGTACCATGCAGGTGGTCTCATCCATGACGATCACCGCGCCGGAGCCGAGCATCGACCCTGCCTTGGCAATCGAGTCGAAGTCCATCGTGCAGTCCATCATGATGTCGGCGGGAACCACCGGCGCGGAGGAACCGCCCGGAATCACCGCCTTGAGCTTGCGTCCGGCGCGCATGCCGCCCGCCATCGACAACAATTCGGAAAACGGCGTACCGAGTTCGAGTTCGTAATTGCCCGGTTTACGCACATGGCCGGAAACCGAAAAGAGTTTCGCGCCGCCGTTATTGGGCTTGCCCAGACCCTGAAAAGCCTTGCCGCCCATCTTCATGATGAAGGGGACCGAAGCAAACGTTTCAGTGTTATTGACCGTCGTCGGCTTGCCGTACAGACCGTAGGAAGCGGGAAACGGCGGTTTGAAGCGCGGCTGCCCTTTCTTGCCTTCGATGGATTCGAGCAACGCGGTTTCTTCGCCGCAGATATAAGCCCCAAAGCCGTGGTGCGCGAAAAGTTCAAAAGAAAAATCGCTGCCGAGAATGTTCTGGCCCAGCAGTCCCGCGGCGCGCGCTTCATCCAGGGCTTCTTCAAACCGAAGGTAGACCTCGAAAATTTCGCCGTGGATGTAGTTATAGCCGCGCGTACAGCCCATTGCGTAAGCGCCGATGAGCATCCCCTCGATCACCGTGTGCGGGTTGTAGCGCAGGATATCCCGATCCTTGAACGTACCCGGCTCGCCCTCATCGGAGTTACAGGCCAGATACTTGTCGCCGGGGAAGGAGCGCGGCATGAACGACCATTTCAGCCCGGTCGGAAAGCCTGCACCGCCGCGCCCACGCAAATCCGAAGCCTTGAGTTCGGCAATGATGACATCGGGCGGCGTTTTCTCCGCGATGATCTTGCGGAACGCTTCGTAGCCCCCCCTGGCGACGTAATCCTGAAGCCGCCAGGTACGGTCGCCATCGAGACCGGCGAGAATCAATCTGTGCTCGCTCATTGTTTCTCCAGGTCGGCCAGCATCTGGTCGATTTTCTCGGCCGTCATGAAGCTGCACATGCGATGGTTGTTATGCAGCAGCACTGGCGCGTCGCCGCAAGCCCCCATACATTCCCCTTCCTTGAGGGTAAACATACCGTCGGGCGTGGTTTCATTGAAATCAATACCCAGCTTTTTTTTCAGATATTCCGCCGCATGCACCCCACCGGAAAGCGCACAGGGCAGATTGGTGCACACCGTGATCTTATGGCGGCCGATGTGCGCGAGGTCGTACATGCCGTAGAAGCTCGCCACCTCCCAGGCGGCAATCGGCGGAATGCCGATATAACCGGCCACGAACTCGATGACCTCCTTCGGCAGCCAGCCTTTCTCCTGCTGCGCGATACGCAACGCCGATATGATCGCCGATTGCTGCTTGCCGGGCGGATACTTGGCAATCTCCCGGTCTATCTGTTGTAACGATTCCTGACTCAACATATCTGGCTCTTTCCGCGAAACGTTCTCCGATTGGCTTTTCAGCGGTCTACATCACCAAACACCACGTCCAGCGTACCCATAAGCGCCACCACGTCGGCAATCATGTGCCCGCGCGCAAGCTCGTCCATCGCCGCCAGGTGAATGAAACCTGCCGAACGCAACCTGATCCGATAGGGTTTGTTGGCGCCATCTGAGATCGCGTACACACCGAATTCCCCTTTCGGATGTTCGATGGCGGCGTACACCTCGCCCTCGGGGACATGGAAGCCCTCGGAAAAAAGTTTGAAGTGATGGATCAGCCCCTCCATGTCGCCTCTGACCCTTTCGCGCTTCGGAGGGGTTACCTTGTGGTCATCGGCGATGACCGGGCCGGGATTCTTCCGCAGCCAGTCGATGCATTGGCGAATGATCCGGGTCGACTGGCGCATCTCTTCCATCCGGCACAGGTAACGGTCGTAACAGTCCCCGTTCTTGCCGACCGGAATATCGAAATCGAGGCGGTCGTAGACCGCGTAAGGCTGCTTTCGGCGCAAATCCCAGGCAATGCCGGAACCGCGCAACATCGGCCCGGTAAAGCCCATTGCCAGCGCCCGTTCGGGCGACATCACGCCGATCCCCACAGTGCGCTGTTTCCAGATGCGGTTCTCGGTCAGCAATGTTTCGTAATCGTCGCAGCATTTCGGGAATCGCTCGAAAAAATCCTCGATGTAATCGAGCAAGGACCCTTCGCGCGCCGCATTGATCTCCTTGAGTTGTTTCTCGCTCTTGAAGCGGCTGGGCTTGTACTTCGGCATGCTGTCGGGCAGGTCGCGGTAAACACCGCCGGGCCGGTAATACGCCGGGTGCATGCGCGCCCCGGATACCGCCTCGTAGACATCGAACAGTGCTTCGCGCTCGCGGAAGGTATAGAGGATCATCGTCATCGCGCCAATATCGAAGGCATGCGAACCGATGAGCATCAAATGGCTCATGACACGGGTGATTTCATCGAACATCACCCGGATGTACTGGGCGCGCTCCGGAACCTCGATGCCAAGCAGCTTTTCCACCGCCAGGCAGTAAGCGTGCTCACTACACATCATCGCCATGTAATCGAGCCGATCCAGGAAAGGCACGGCCTGCAACCAGGTGCGGGTCTCCATGAGTTTCTCGGTTCCGCGATGCAGCATCCCGATATGCGGGTCGGCGCGCTCGACCACCTCACCGTCCAGTTCGAGAACCAGGCGCAAAACCCCGTGTGCCGCCGGATGCTGCGGGCCGAAGTTGAGCGTGTAATTGCGTATCTCAGACATGGCCAGCGTCCCCATATCCTGCTTCGCGCACGACACGCGGCGTATTCTCGCGCGGCTCGATCGTCACCGGCTGATAGACCAAGCGGCCCGCCTCGTCGTCATAGCGCATTTCCGTGTACCCCGAAACCGGGAAGTCTTTTCGCAGGGGATGCCCCACGAAACCGTAATCGGTCAGGATGCGGCGCAAGTCGGGGTGGCCGGAATACATGATGCCGCAGAGGTCGAACGCCTCGCGTTCCTGCCAGTTGGCGCTCGGCCACAGTTCGCACACCGAATCGAGCACCGGAAAATCGTCGTCCGCAGAAAACACCCGTAGGCGCAACCGCCAGTTATGCTCGATGGAGAGCAAGTGTAAAACCGTAGCAAAGCGTCTGCCGGGCTCGCGCGCGGCGTTGCCATAAGTCGAATAATCGACCCCGCAAATGTCCATCAACTGCTCGAAGCGCAGTTCGGCGTGATCGCGAAGGGTACGGGCAACCTCCAGGTAATCTTCCGCGCTCACCTCAATCGTGACCTCGCCCCGATCCTCGGCCAGTGAATGCAGACGCCCATCGAAAACAATCCGTAAGATCTGGCTCAGACGCTCAAGTTTGGCACTCATTTGAACTCTACATCCCTTTAGCGGCGCGCGATGGTGCTGGTACGCTTGATCTTGTTCTGGAGTTGTAACAGGCCGTAAAGCAGCGCTTCTGCTGTGGGCGGGCATCCCGGAACGTAAACATCGACGGGCACGATCCGGTCGCAGCCGCGCACCACCGAATAGGAATAGTGGTAATAACCGCCGCCATTGGCGCAGGAACCCATCGAAACCACCCAACGCGGCTCGGCAAGCTGATCGTAGACCCGGCGCATCGCCGGGGCCATCTTATTGGTGAGCGTCCCCGCGACGACCATCAGGTCGGACTGGCGCGGGCTGGCGCGGAAAATGATGCCGAAGCGGTCGAGGTCATAGCGGGCCATCCCCGAGTGCATCATTTCAATCGCGCAACAGGCCAGCCCGAAAGTCACCGGCCACAAAGACCCCGTGCGCGTCCAGTTGATGACCGTATCCAGCGACGTGGTCACGAAACCTTCACGAAAAATACCTTCGATACTCATGTTTCATTCCCAGTCGAGCGCGCCATTCTTCCATTCGACGATGTAGCCGATGACCAGAATAGCGAGAAACACCATGACCGAACCAAACAGGAACCACGCCGCCGCCCCGGCAGCGATGAAGTCCTTGAACACCACTGCCCACGGAAAAAGGAATGCGATTTCGAGATCGAACAGAATGAAGAGGATAGCGATCAGATAGTAGCGGACGTCGAACTTCATCCGGGCGTCCTCAAACGCGTCGAAGCCGCATTCATAGGCGGCCATCTTCCCCGCGCCCGGCCGGTTCGGCCCGAGCGTCTTGCCAAGAAAGAATGGCACGACGCCGAAAGCAAGGCCGATGAAAACGAACAGCAGAACTGGCAGATAGTTGTCCAGCATGACCTACACTCCTCCGCTATCGCATCTGGTGCGACCAGAAAATCCCGGCAGATCGTGACATGGTTCACACTGCCTTGTGTCATTTTTCTAGTTTCTGCGGAAGCGGCTGCCTCCGCTTTAACATGAATCATTTATTGGTGCCGACGATGAGACTCGAACTCATACGGCTTTCGCCACTACCCCCTCAAGATAGCGTGTCTACCAGTTTCACCACGTCGGCGTACCAAACTGTGATTCTATGTTTTTTCCCTCTCACATGCAAAACCCGGACAGCCCCTCCTATTCTGATGGTGTACGCCCATTTTCCCCAGTTAATCCGGAATCTCGCCCACAGCGTCCTTTCCGGCCGGTGCTTCCTCTGGAGCTGGCGCGCCCTCTGGAGCAGGGGTAGGCGCGGGAACGGCCTCAGCGGGAACCGAGCTGCCTTCCATGACACTGGCAGGCGCTTTCGGCGCGTGGCTTGCCAGGTACGCCAGGCTCAGGCTGGTGATGAAAAACACCGTCGCCAGCGCCGCTGTGGTTCGGCTCAGGAAATTGGCCGACCCGGACGACCCGAACAGGCTGCCAGACGCGCCGCTGCCAAAAGCCGCACCCATGTCGGCCCCCTTACCGTGCTGCATCAGGATGAGGCCAATCATCCCCAGCCCCGCCAATACATGAACCAGCAACACAAAATTAAAAGTCGTACTGCCCATCATTTCCTCGACAAAAAACCGTAGGGCGCTCAACAGGCCCCGTTTGCCACCGCCGCCCGGCAGATAGCCATGAAATCCTGTGCGGACAGCGCCGCACCGCCGATCAATCCCCCATCGACATCGGGCATTGCGAAAAGCGCCGCCGCATTGTCCGCTTTGACGCTTCCGCCATAGAGGATACGCATTTCCGCCGCCAGAGCGCCATTTTCCGCGAGCCAGCGCCGGATGGCGGCATGTGCCTCGCCCGCTTCTTCTGCGCTTGCCGCTCGCCCGGACCCGATTGCCCATACCGGCTCGTAAGCAATAACCGACCGTGACAGCCCCTGCGCGCCGATGATTTCCAGCACCGCGCCAAGCTGACGGCCAACCACCTCCATCACCCGCCCCGCCTCGCGTTCGGCCAGCGACTCACCGACACAGACGATGGGCACAAGCCCCGAGCGCAACGCTGCTGCCGCCTTGCGCCCGACCGTGGCGTCATCCTCGCCGAACAGCGCGCGCCGCTCAGAATGACCGACGATCACATAACGGCAGCCCATTTCAGCGAGCATTTCCGCACTCACTTCACCGGTATACGCGCCTGACTGGAATTCGCTCACCGTCTGTGCGCCCAGCGCCATCCCGCCCAGGAGCGAAGCCGCCTGGGCAAGATACGGAAACGGCACACACACCGCCCTATCCACTCCGGCCAGCGCGCCGCATGCCTTGAGCAAGGCCTCGTTCGCAGCCAGAGAGCCGTTGAGCTTCCAGTTACCGATAACCAGTTTTTGGGGCATGAATGATTCTGAAAACGACTAACAAAACATCTGATTATACAGACAAAATGTATCATTCGACAGTCAAAATGTGCAATTTGACGAGCGAAACATGTACTTATACATGAGTTAATATCGCGCCCTACCCGATACGCTCTCTTGCCGCACCGCTTCATGAACGATAACGCCCTCCCCCCCGACGGCACCACAGCCCCGTTTCCCTCCGACGCGCTCCCGCTGGACTGGTACGCCGAACGCGCCTATCTCTCCTACGCGATGAGCGTAGTACGCGCACGCGCGCTGCCGCAGGTCGAAGACGGCCTGAAACCCGTCCAGCGCCGCATTCTTTTTGCGATGAACGAAATGCGGCTCTCAGCGGCGGCTCGGCATGTGAAATCGGCGCGGGTCGTGGGCGATGTGATCGGCAAATACCACCCACACGGCGACTCCAGCGTCTACGACGCGATGGTACGGGTCGCGCAGGATTTTTCCTTGCGTTACCCGCTGGTCGACGGACAAGGCAATTTCGGCTCGCGCGACGGCGATTCGGCGGCGGCGATGCGTTATACCGAGTGCCGCCTGACCCCGATTGCCGAACTCCTGCTCTCCGAAATCGACCGGGGAACGGTCGATTTCGCCCCCAACTACGACGGTGCTTTCAAGGAACCGCAACTGCTCCCGGCGCGGCTGCCCTTCGTGCTGCTCAACGGCGCTTCCGGCATCGCCGTGGGCATGGCGACGGAAATACCGCCGCACAATTTGAATGAGGTCGCTGCCGCCGCGATTTTCCTGATCTGCAACCCTGAAGCCACGCTCGACGACATCCTGAACATCCTGCCCGGCCCGGATTTTCCCGGCGGCGGGCAGTTGATCTCCCCGCCACAGGTCATCCGCGAGGCTTACGCCAGCGGGCGCGGCAGCCTGCGGATGCGGGCGCGCTGGCACTTCGAGGAACTGGCGCGCGGGCAATGGCGTGCCATCATCGACGAACTGCCGCACGGAGTCAGCGCCGCGCAGGTGCTGGCCGAAATCGAATCCCTCACCAACCCGCAGCCCCGCACGGGCAAAAAAGAAGTCGGGGCGGAACAAAAAAACCTCAAGCAGCTCGTCCTGGGCGCGCTCGACGCCGCACGAGACGAATCGAGCGACAAAGCTCCCGTGCGTATCGTGCTGGAGCCGCGTTCGAGCCGCCAGCCACGCGACGAATTCATGGCGGTGCTGCTCGCGCATACCAGCCTGGAGACCTCCGTTTCGGTCAATCTCACGATGATCGGCCGCGACGGCAGGCCGCAGCAGAAAAACCTGCTGCAAATCCTCGCCGAATGGGTCGATTTCCGCTACCTCACCGTGCAGCGCCGCAGCCGCTTCCGGCTCGATGAAGTCGAACGGCGCATCCACATCCTCGACGGGCGCATGATCGCATTCCTACGCATAGAGGAAGTCATCCGCGTCATCCGCGAATCCGACGAACCCAAACCGGCGCTGATTTCCGCCTTTGGGTTAAGCGAGGCACAAGCCGAGGACATCCTCGAAATCCGCCTGCGCCAGCTTGCCCGCCTGGAAGGGTTCAGAATCGAGAAGGAACTGGCCGAATTGCACGAGGAGCGCGACAGTCTGCGGCGGCTGCTCGACAACCGCGCCGCGCAGACCCGTCTGCTGCTGAAGGAAATTGACGCCGACGCCAAAAAATTCGGCGACGCCCGCCGAACCCTGATCGAAGCTGTTACCCCCATCGCCCCTGCAGAAATCAGCATACCGGACGAGCCAGTGACGGTAATCGTGTCGAAAAACGGTTGGGTGCGCGCGCGTCAAGGCCACGGCATCGACCCTGCGGGCATCAACTACAAAGCGGGCGATTTTCCGTTGGCCGTCATCGAGACGCGTAGCGCCTGGCCGCTCGTCGTGCTCGACACACATGGCCGTGCCTATACGGTCAGAGTTCCCGATCTGCCGAGCGGGCGCGGCGATGGCGTGCCTGTTTCCACCCTGATCGACTTCCAGGACGGCGGCAAACTCGCCCAAGTTGTGAGTGCCGAACCCGAATCCACATGGTTCTTCGCCAACAGCGGCGGCTACGGTTTCATCTGCGCGTTATCCGACGCTACCGGGCGACAGCGCGCGGGCAAAGCGTTCATGACGCTCGAAGGCGCGGAAACGGTGCTCGCGCCCACGCGCGTTTTCGGCCAATGGATTGCCGCCGCGTCAAGCGCGGGCCGGATACTGGTTTTTCCGCAAGCGGAGATGAAAGTCCAGGCCGGTGGCCGGGGCGTGATCGTCATGGCGCTCGACTCGGACGAACGGCTGGTCGCCACTGCGGTTCCTGCTGATGAAGCCCGACTTACCATCGAAGGCATCGGACGGGGCAACAAACCCGCTACGCTAACGCTAAGTCCCGCGCAACGTGAAGGGTTGCGCCACCGCCGCGCGCGACGGGGGGCATTGCTGGCTTCAAAAATCAGGCCGGAACGGATGTTCTGAACACGTATCTCGCGCAGTTTCCGTCACTCGTTACGGAGTCAAGCGAGACAAAGCGTAACGGGGAGTTTGAGGCTCCCCAAGACCGTATCGAGGAATCCCCTGCCGTAAGAAAGGGGTGACTCAATACCCGCAAGCGCTGTGAAACGCAACACGGACACCCTTAAAACTCCCCTCTCCCCTCGTGGGAGAGGGGCTGGGGGAGAGGGGGTAATGCCACCGCTCCCGCTTGCGCGGGAGAGGGGGCCAAATTCAGACCTTGAACCTCTCTACCGCGCTACGCATCGCGCGCGTCAGTTGCTCGACATGCTTTATCCCTTCCGAAGCATCACGCACTGTGGCGCTGTTTTTCTCCGCCGCCTGGGCAACCCGCTCGACCTGCTGCGCGATCGTCTGGCTGGCGGTTCCTTGCTCGGACAACACTACCGTGATGTCGTCGACGTGCGTCTGCACCTGCTTGGCGCCATCCTGGATATTCGTGATCGCCTCCCCGGCCTGATCGGCCAGCACGACGCCGGATTCCACCCGCACGGCGGCATTGCTCATCGCGTTCACCGCCGAATGCGAACTTCCCTGAATGGCCGCGATCATCGCCCCAATCTCGCCCGTGGCACTCGTGGTGCGCTCGGCCAGTTTCCTCACCTCATCAGCCACAACAGCAAAGCCGCGACCCTGCTCGCCCGCGCGCGCCGCCTCGATGGCCGCGTTCAGCGCCAGCAGGTTGGTCTGGTCGGCAACGTCCTTGATGACCTGCACAATGCTGGATATCTGTTCGGACTGGCGGCCCAGCTCGGTGATGCTCTCGGAGGACTCGCGCACCGCTTCGGCCATCGCGTGCATTTCGCTGACGGTTCGGCGGATGACCTCCCCGCCCTGTTGTGAGAGATTGCCGGTGTGCTGCGTGATCTCGGAGGTCTCCTGTGCGTTCTGGCTGATGTGGGTGACGCTGACGGTCATTTCCTCGACCGAGGCGGCCATCGCCGAAGCAGTCTCGCTGGTGGTTTCGGAATCCTGGGCAACCTGCTGCGCGCCGGCGGAAATCTCGGTTATCGCGGCATCGAGTTGAGCCGTATCTTTAAGAATTTCGCCCAAGGTTTTTTGCAGCGTAGCCAGCAATTGGTTGAACGAAGACGCAGTTTGCCCCACTTCGTCGGAACCGGAGACCTTCACGCGCCGGGTGAAATCGCCGCTCTGCTCGACTTCGCCTATCACCGTCTGCAAGCCCGCCAATGGAGCAACGATAGAATGGATGATCTTCCAGGCAATGAAGGCGACGAGCAACAGGCCAACAACGGAAACTATCAGCATGTTCAAACGAGATGACTGATAAGTTTTCGTGGCTTGCACAAACTCCTGCTCGGCGAGTCTACCATTCACTTCAACCTTGTCAGCGACGGACAGTTCTACATTTTTCCCATATTTGCGGGTATTCGAAATGAACCGCTCAAAGACTTCATAGGAAAAATCGTTTGTGCGTAGCGAAGCGACGGTAGGGTGAACAACTTCCTTAACGAAGAGAGCATAATCTTCGCTGAACTGGAGAGCCCGGTTCTTGTCTTCCTCTGCCAGAGGCGTAGCAAGATAAGCCGCCAATACTCCGTCGATACTCTTGAGCAACCCTTCAACTTTGTCCAGATGTTCCCCAACTACGTGGTCGTTGTGGATTTTGTTGACTTCCGAGGAAGGGTCGTGCTGCAAGGCTTTGAAAAGTTCGGCAAGCACCAGATTGATGTCGCGCTCGATCTTGTTAAACTGAACCAGCGTTGAAACCCTTTTGTAATACATGACGTCCATGTTGTCCGACATCTTTGACATGTCGGATATTCCGAACAGCGCGACGATGACGGTAATCGCGGAGGCAACCGTAGTGAGGAAGAAGAGCCTGCTACTAACTTTGAAATTATTGAACATCACTGACACCTCCCAAGGAAATGAACTGCCCAATGGATCAAACTGGCTACTGTTGTTATGGGAGTGTCTGCTGTATGAAAATTTTTTGATGCAACAAAATACCTAGTTCACGTCATATTGCTGCGGCAACCTTGCGGAAAAAAATTTCATAAGTTGATGTTGATTTTTTTGAAACCTTTTTCCCAAGCTCTCCCCCGAATCATTAAGGAAACCCTGAACAACCTCGGACTGCTTCGCTTCGCTCGCAATGACACCCATTTTTACCCGTCATTGCAAGGGACAAAGTGACGAAGCAATCCATCAAAAGGGATTATGCAGGGGTTCCTTAAATACCGCTGTCGTTTCAACCGTCATCCTCTGCGTCAAACTCCGATACGATCCGGTTACGCCCCAATCGTTTCGCCATAAGAACGGAACGGTCGGCTCTTTTGATCAGATCACTGGCGCTGGACATGGCTTCATCCCGCACCGCCACGCCGACACTGATCGACAGGCGCAACACTTCGTCTTCGTTGATGACGTCCAACTGGTCGATTTCCTTACGCAGCCGTTCGCCGCAGGCCAGCACGTCTTCCTGCGAGGTCTCCGGGCAAATCACCAGAAATTCGTCGCCGCCCGTTCGGCAGATTACGTCCTGGCCGCGCAACACCCGACGCAGGGCTTCGGAAATCAGCCGCAGGGCGATATCTCCAACGTCGTGCCCATAGATGTCGTTGATCTGTTTGAAGTTATCGAGGTCGATAACCATACACGCCAGAGAACGCGCGCTGCGATGCGACGCTGCCCATTCTTGCTGTACGCGCTCGAGCGCGTAGCGCCGGTTAGGCAAGCCCGTCAGGGCATCGGTGAGCGCGGCTTCCTGCAAAGAACGATTGGAAATGGCCAGTTCGGCGGCGAAGTGCCGCAATTCCTCGCGCTCGCGCTCCAGTTCCCACTGCAACAGTACGATCCGCCGAGCCGCGTTCAGCCGTGCCTGCAGCACTCTCTCCCCTGCCACTTTGATGAAGAAATCGTCTGCTCCGGCCTCGATGGCCGGAACGTGCTGCTCATCGCTGGAAGGCAGCAGCAACAGGATGAATATGCTCCGCCCGATGCGCGAAGCACGTAGCGTCCGGATCAGGCGGGATATATGTTCGGCATTTTTTTCCGCGTCCAGCGCCAGTATCTGCGGTTGCAGGTCGAGGACGTGCTCCATGAAACCTTCCAGGCCGGAAAACTCGAATGCTTTGATGTCCGCCTCACCCAGTGCTTTCAATATCCGTTCGCGCGTAATAGGGTCAGATGTAACCAGCATTGCCCGTATATCGGGCACAGCCTCCGCGTCGGGCGTGCCCTCATTGCCAGCTTCGCTTTTCGCAGACGGCATCCTGCCCCCCGGCACTTCAGACACGATGCCGCTCAGAGCATCGAACGAAGGGCACTCCACAGCGCTAAGTTGCAGCAACTTGCCCCACTCGAACCACTGGCGGGCAACTTCGTTGCAGTCGCCGATGAAAACCTCGCGCGAGCATCCAAGATGCGCCGCCAGGCGCACGGCTTTCCCAATCAGCAGACGCTGCTCATCCGGTTTGCCCAGGCAGATGTCGGCCACACACCTGGCAAGAATCAGGCATTGCATGACCGTCATTTCACGTCCATCTGCGGCAAAAGGTGCTTCCAAAGGACACTCGAAATAGCGTACCGGGTCGGCAAATACGGAAGGTATTCCCCAATCCATGAGCATCGCCGTACTCAGGTCTGAATGGGTCATTGCAAGCGCTTTCCGCTCCAGTTCCAGAAGTTCTGCGCCCGATCTACCCGTTGCGGCTTCAGCGAGCAATTGCCCGTACCTGTCCGGATAAACCGTCGCCAGCGCCAGTTCACCCACCCGCGCCAGCAGACCCACACTGAAAAACTCGTCGGCGGCAACCGTGTGTATATGTGCCGCCAGTACCTGCATGGTCAGCGCCATAACGACCGACGATGACCAGAACTGCGCGTAATCGAACCCTGGGCAAGACCCTTTGCGGTAATTCGACAATATCGAAAAACCCAGAGCCATTGCGCGCACCGCCGGCATCCCCACCACCATCAGGGCTCCCTGTACCGATACGATTGCGCGCTGCCGAGAAAGCGCGCCATTGGCCGCCTTGATGAGCCTGCCAGCAAATGCTGGGTCCATCTTGATGGTTTGCGCCAACTCGGCCGCAGAAACCGTTTCATCATTCGCCATCCGCATAATCGCAAGTGCGACTCCACGCGGAGACGGAAGATGTCCGGTTGCTTTGATCTGGGCAAAACGATTTAGATCAATTGGAGTTGGCATAACGAGACGCTGAAGAAATGAACCGAAAGAATCAATCGACCACGACCTGCGTTATAACGTCTGCATTGCAGCATTTTCGCCAAAAACCTTTTCGTAGGCCGATACATTAAGGCATGTAATGTCATTCGCTATTGTGTGGTTTTCCGCAGTGTGCGTCATATGCCCGCAGGGCGAAAAAGTTTCCTTTATGGCGTCATTCAAGTACTCTCCACTCCATGCACTGAAGGGTATGCAGGTACCGAACCCACCATGAATTACTGCTCCGAGTGCGGCGCGCCCGTCGCCCTGACCATCCCCACCGGCGATACCCGGCTTCGTCATGTCTGCACGGACTGCGGTACGATTCACTATCGGAACCCCAAGCTGGTCGTTGGAACCATTCCGGAATGGAAAGACCGCATCCTGCTGTGCCGACGGGCCATCGAACCCCGGCATGGCAAATGGACGCTTCCCGCCGGTTTCATGGAAACACAGGAAAGTACCGCCGAGGCAGCCGCGCGGGAAACGCTGGAAGAGGCCTGCGCGCGGGTCGAAATCGGGGAAATGTTCACCCTTATCGACGTACCTGCTATCAGCCAAGTACACATTTTTTACCGCGCCAGGCTGCTCGATACCGATTTTCATCCTGGCGAGGAATCGCTTGAAACCACGCTCTTTTCCGAAACCGGGATTCCTTGGGACGACATCGCTTTTCACACCGTTACCCTGACCTTGAGACATTATTTTGAAGACCGCCGCAACGGCGGCTGGCGTTTTCGCGCAATGACCCTTCCTATGGCGTATTCCTCTAATGATGCTTGGCCGCGCGGATAAAATGCAACTCATGGTAAGCACCGCGATGTGAAAAAAGTGACTTAAAAACGCTTTATCAGGAGGGCTCCTGTATGAACCCATCGAACCGAAACGCGGCGGAGATACGCATCCTCAGCCTGGCGGAAGGCCGGGCGCTCCTCGCACTCTACGAAACAATGATTGAAACGGCACGGACGCACGATTGGGATCGGTTGACTGAGATCGAGCGTCAGGCCGCAGACCTCCGCGATACGGCCATTGCCCGCCCGCTTGCGCCCGTTGACGTGGAAGATGTGGAAGAATTGAGTGCACTGCTCACCCGTATTCAGCGCCTCGATCATGAAATACGCAAACTGGTTGAACCGGCATGCGAGCAGGCGCGCCAACAGCTTGCCACCGAAGTCAAGGGCCGTACTGTGCGCGAGGCTTACGGCAACCTGGATGCTCCCGGAGGTTGAACATCCCGGGGTCGGGAACCTGAAACATGATCCCTTCTGATCTCGCCGCCCGTTTGCGTTTTTTGCACGAAGCCAGTCTTTTCGAGACTTCGCCGCCCGTTGCAGGGCTGCATCGGGCGCGCGAACTCCAGGCTCAATTACAGGACCTGGTTCCGGGGCAACGCTTTTTCGCCACCCTGCAACGCACTTTACCCGACGGCACTTTCCGCGCCCTGGTAGCTGGCCAGCAACTCACGCTCGCGCTGAACGCCTCGGCCAAACCGGGCGACACACTCGAACTGGTCGCCACCAATGTCTCTCCGAAGCTGGTGCTCTCAAGGCTGGCAACTCCTGCGGATGGGGCAAGCGCCGGTTCGGCCCGCCCCTCCCTGAGCCAGACAGGGCAACTCATCAGTTTTTTGCTCACGGGTCAACCCGCCGCAAAACCCGCTGTCCTGTCGAACGGCCAGCCCTTCTTCCAGGCCCCTCCCCCGGCTCCTGGAACCACTGCCGGAAATACTGCCATCGCACAACCCGCCGCTGCCGGCGCTCAAGCTGCCAGTGCCAACACACAGCCCGCTTCCGCCGCCAATGTGCAACTGGCCTCTACCAGCGCGCAACTGACCTCCGTCAGTGCACAACTGGCTCCCCTGCTGCGTCAGGCATTATCGCAAAGCGGATTGTTCTACGAATCACACCAGGCACAATGGCTGGCGGGAAAAGTCGACCTCGCCGCCCTGCTGCGCGAACCTCAAGCGCAAGGTGGCGGACAACCCCCGGCGGGCAGCCCGACCGCCAGCGGCTCCCAGAATCCCTCGGCTCCCTCCACTCCTGGTCAAGCCACGGGCGGGGCTGGAAGCGCGTCGGGCTTTGATGCAACCCCCCGCGCCGGCCATGCGGCAGCGACCCCGGCTAATGCCGCCGCGCAAGCATTGGCGCGCCATGAAGCGCCCATCGCCCGGATACAGGATACCACCAGCCAGCAGGCCGACAACGCCATGCGAAACAGCCCGATTCCCGAACGCCTGCTACCCGTCGTGCATCAACAGCTCGAATCCCTTGCCAGCCACCAATACATCTGGCACGGCATGGCATGGCCGGGCCAGATGTTTGAATGGGTCATCGAAGACCCTCGTGGCGAAGGGCACGCGGAAAGCGAAGATAACGACGGACAATGGGACACTACCCTGCGATTGACGCTGCCCCGCCTCGGTGGGGTCGAGGCTCGTGTGCAACTGGGCGCGAAAGGCGTGGCGTTGCGGCTACAGGCCGAAGAAAAATCCGCCGCAACCAGGCTCGAAACCCACCGCGACGAACTGGCCGAAGCCCTGGAAGCCGCCGGAGTGCCGCTCACCGGCATGGTTGTGGAGCATCACGATGGCTCCTGACGATTTTTCGCCGCGTGACGAAGCCGTTGCCCTCACCTACGCACCGGGCGACAGCGCGCCGCAAGTCGTTGCCAAGGGGCGCGGCCTGCTCGCACATGAAATCATCTCCCGCGCCCGCGAGGCCGGTGTGTATGTGCACGAATCGCCCGAACTCGTTTCCCTGCTCATGCAGGTCGACCTCGACGCCCACATCCCGCCGCAACTCTACGCCGTGGTTGCCGAATTGCTGGCTTGGCTCTACCGGATCGAAGCGGGCATCGATGCACCTCCCCCTGTAACCGAAGGTCTTTGAGGACAAGTTACGCACCCAGATCACGCCCTCATGATATAAAAAACCGCTGTCTGCCTCATAGTCCGGCTGTATGGGCCAACTTGACAAGTATCCCTTCAAAGCGAACAACAACCATGTCAGACCAGATTGACGAAAATCTTTTTGTTTCCTTGCAGGAAGACGGGCTGGAAGAGTTTCTTTTGCGCGGTCGCAGTCAGATTTGCCGACTGCTCCAGGAACTGGCCAATAACCACGCCCTTATCAGCGTCCATCTGCTCCCAGGCGGGCTTTCTTTCCTGAGCACCATCGTCACGCTCTCCGAAGACGAAGAATGGCTTTTTCTCGATGCCAGCCCAAACGAGATCATCCACCGTCGCTGCCTGCAAGCCGAGCGCCTGTTCTGCGTCACCCAACTCAATAAGGTCCGCATCCAGTTCCGGCTGCACAACAACTCTGAAGTTCCGTTTGAAGGCCGTCCCACCCTGACCGCACCCATTCCCGATGAGATTCTGCGCCTACAGCGCCGCGACGCTTTCCGTTTGCAGGTTCCGCTTTCTCATGGCTTGAAATGTATCCTGCCCGCGCAGGAAAGCAGGCACGGCCATCGACGGCATTCTCATCACGAGGGAGTCCGGAAAAAGACCTTCGAGGTTCCCG
Organism: Betaproteobacteria bacterium; assembly: GCA_009782565.1. Classification (GTDB taxonomy): domain Bacteria; phylum Pseudomonadota; class Gammaproteobacteria; order Burkholderiales; family Rhodocyclaceae; genus WRNU01. The sequence continues at coordinate 86,856 of WRIU01000002.1, read as the reverse complement.
TGATCGACCTCAGTGCTGGTGGCCTGTCGATGGAAATCCCGCTCAACAAGACCTCACCCATCGTTGGCGACCAGATCAACGGCTGCTTTCTGAAACTGCCTAACGATCTCATCGCCGTCAATCTCGAAGTCCGCAACCACGGCCGCCGCATTCTCGGCAATGGCAAAGAAGTATTGCGCCTCGGTTGCAGTTTCGTTTCCCTGCCTATTCAGGCCGCAAACCGGATTCAGCGGTTCATCTATCAGATCGAACGCGAACTGCGCGCAGTTGAGGCATGACCGATCCCGCCATGCAACGGGCACGGCGGGCTTTGGATCGACTCTGGGTTTCGTTTTGCTTTCGCCCTTGGCCTTATTCCGTCGGCTGGCCCGCGACCGGCTTGACCACAACCTTATAGCGATCGCGCAGGGAAGCGAGGAAAGAGCCGAAATCGTTCTGGCCGAGCACCAACCCATACTGCGCCGCCATCTCGGCAACGCGCGGGTCGTCATTGTCGATAGTTGGGCGCTCAACCTCGTCGATCTGGTAGATCACGTAAGCATCATCGGGCAGTTCCACCGCCACCCTCGCCGGTAGGCGCGTCAACGGGGCGGCGAATACGGCGCGCGCAGCTTGGGGCGGCAAGTCCGGTTTGGAACGCTGAAAAGAGCTTGGCGCGCTCCAGGCATTGTTGACCTCCCCGTTCTGGTCAAGCGCCGCCAGCACTGCATTGCCTTCTTCCCGCGCCATACGCATCGCTTCCTCGCGGCGCAGTTGTGCTTCGATTTGCCCGCGCACGTCTTCGAGCGGTACGCGCCGCGCGGCTTCGTGTTCGAGTACGCGCGCCGACACCAGCGTGTTAAAGCCAACTTCGATCGCCTGCGTGTTGCGGCGCTGGTTGAGCGCGTCATCGTCGAACAGGCTCGCCACCAGCCGTTCATTGCGGACCCCCCCCAAGTCATCCGTCCCCCGGCTGACCCAGTCGGTACGCCGTATCTCCAACCCGAATGCCTCGGCTGCCGGTTGCAGGCTGTCCGGCGCTTCGTTGAAAACCATCTCGGAAAATTTCGTGGCCTTTTCGTCGAACCCCTTCGCAAGCGCCTGTTTGCGTATCCAGGCAATGATTTCATCGCGCGTCTCGGCGAGGGAGCGTTTCTGGATGTCGGTCACCTGAAGGATATGGAAGCCATACCTGGTACGCACCGGGTTGCTGATCTCATCCTGCTTCAGCATGAATACCGCTTCCTCGAACGACGGGTCCATTGTCCCGTCACGCGCGATATTGCCAAGCTCGCCCCCCGCCCCGCTCGAACCGGGGTCTTGTGATTTTTCCCTGGCGAGCGCCGGGAAACGATCAGGTTCCTTGCGAAGAGACGCAGCAATCTCTTCCGCTTCCTTTCTGGCTGTTTCCGTTGCTGCCTCATCGGCTTCAGGCGCAAGCTCGATCAGGATATGGCGCACTTGCCGCACATCCGGCCAGTCCTGGTAAGCCTTCTGGATAGCCTCCTCGCTGATCTCGGTCTTGTTGGCCTCGGCCTCGTTCTGTAAAGCCTCTTCGCTCAGGACGAGATATTCGGCCTTGATCCGTTCCGGAAACTCGAAACGCGCCGGGTTGTCGTCGTAGAATTTTTGAATCGCCGCATCGTCGATCTTGATATCGGCCAGATGGGGCGCAACCGGGAAACGCATCTCGCGCACTACCCGTTCTTCCAACCCGGCCACGAGCAGGCGATGCGCCGAGCCACGCGCAACCAGCGACGAGCCGAAAATTGAATCCATCAATTGCTGGGAAAGCAAATCCTGCGTGAATTGCGCCTCGAAGCCCGCCGGGGTCATGCCCCGCCGACTCAGCAATGCCTGATAACGCTTCTGCGAAAACTGGCCGTTCTCCCTGAAAGCCTCGATCCCGGCAATGGCCTGTTGCAATTGCCCGCCGGTGACAGACAAACGCATATCTCTGTAGTAAAGCGCCAGCGCCCGTTGAATGATGAGCCGGTCGAGCACCTCCTGCCGCAGTTTTTCAGACCCGAGCGTGTCCGTGGACGCGCCTTCGCCGAGTTGTTCCCGCAAGAGCCTTCGCTGCTCTTCCAGGGCATTTTCAAACTCGGCACGGGAAATGGAAGTGCCTCCCACCGTTGCGATTTCCCCTCGCCCCATCCGGTCCCCAAAATAGTTATCGAGGCCGAAAGCGGCAAAAGGGACGATAAGTATCGCCAGGATGACCTGGGCAATCCGTTTGTTATTGCGAATAGCTTCAAACATCTTGTTTTCCGCGCTCTTCTTTTGAGTGTGCTTTAAAAGGAACCAACCGACAGGGATGATAACCTCTGTCAAACGATTGAGTTTAACGCATCCAGCCCTTTCACGCTTGCGGCTGTCTTCAAAGCGATGCTATCGTCCAACGATATGCAGGAGAAAAGTCTTCTTTCACATTCCCCCTGCGAGAGCCGATGCTATGAGTGACACTGCCTCCATTCCCGTTTCCGCCCCTTCCCTTCATACCCCGTTCCACGATGCCCACCTCGCTGCGGGTGCGCGCATGGTCGATTTCGCCGGTTGGCACATGCCGGTCAATTACGGCTCGCAGATCGACGAACATCACGCCGTACGGCGCGATGCCGGAATGTTCGATGTTTCGCACATGCTCGCGCTCGATCTTGTAGGGTTCGATTCCACCGTCTGGCTGCGCGCCTTGCTCGCCAACGACGTTGCGCGGCTTGCCCGCGCAAACGTCCCCGGAAAGGCGCTCTATTCCTGCATGTTGCGCGAAGACGGCGGTGTGATCGACGATCTCATCGTCTATCGGTTTGACGACGAGCACTACCGGATCGTGGTCAACGCGGGCACTGCTGCGAAAGACGTGGCCTGGATGCGAAAGCACATCGCCAGCCGGGGCTTCAATGTCAGCCTCACTGAGCGGCGCGACCTTGCCATGCTCGCCGTGCAGGGGCCGAAAGCGCGGGAGAAAACCTGGCTAGCGCTCCCTGAACTGAAAACCGGCAGCGAAACGCTGCCCCCGTTCTCCGGCGTGCAAATCGGCGACTTTTTCATTGGGCGCACCGGCTATACCGGTGAAGACGGATTTGAACTCACCCTGCCCGCCGCGCGAGCCACGGCGCTCTGGCAAGCATTGATCAACGCCGGAGTTAAGCCTTGCGGCCTGGGCGCGCGCGACACCCTGCGCCTCGAAGCCGGGATGAATCTCTACGGGCAGGACATGGATGAAACCGTCTCGCCCCTTGATTCGGGGCTTGCCTGGACGGTCGATTTCAGCGACCCGGCGCGTACCTTCAGCGGACGCGCCGCTCTCGAAGCCCATCCCGCCGCCCACGTCCTGCTTGGGATCGTGCTCGAAGAGCGCGGCGTACTGCGCGCCCATATGCCGGTATTGACCGCCATTGGCGCGGGAGAAACCACCAGCGGCAGCTTTTCGCCCACGTTGGAAAAATCCATCGCTTTTGCCCGTCTGCCTTTGAATACCCAGGCGGGCGAGAAAGTCGAAGTCGAAATCCGGGGCAAACGCCTGCCCGCGCGCACGGTCAAATTGCCTTTCGTGCGTCATGGCAAGGTTCTCGCCTGAAACACACGCCTTAAAATCCCTTACAAGCCTTTTTCCCTATTCCCGCCGGAGATTCCCATGAGCAAAGTGCCTTCCGACCTGAAGTACACCGACACCCACGAATGGATTCGCTTTGAAGACGACGGTTCCGTGACGGTCGGCATTACCGACCATGCTCAGGAAGCCCTGGGCGACATCGTTTTTCTCGAACTGCCCGAAGCGGGCCGCAAACTGGCGGACAAGGAAAGCTGCGCGGTCGTCGAATCGGTCAAGGCCGCTTCCGACGTCTACGCCCCGCTCGCGGGCGAAGTAATCGCCGCCAATCAGGCCGCAATCGACGCCCCAGAGAGCGTCAACGCCGACGCCTACGCCGCCTGGCTCTTCAAACTGCGCCCCGCCGCCGATGTCGGCACGGCTGCCCTGCTGGACGCCGCCGCCTATCAATCCACGCTTGCCGAAGAATAAACCCATGACCACCCTGGCTGAACTCATCCGCCACGACGATTTCGCCTCCCGCCATCTGGGTTGCTCCCCGGATGAAATCGCCCGCCTCTGTGCCGCGATTGACGTTGCCGACATTGACGAACTCATCAGGCAAACCCTGCCGCAAGCTATCCGCCTGCCCAAACCGCTGGAGCTTGACCCGCCCCTCGATGAGCAACGGGCGCTTACGCGCCTGCGCGGCATTGCCGCGAAGAACGTCGCCAGAAAACCGATGATCGGCCTCGGCTACCACGGTACGCACACCCCGGCAGTGATCCTGCGGAACGTGCTGGAGAACCCCGGCTGGTATACCTCCTATACGCCTTATCAGGCCGAAATCGCGCAAGGCCGGCTCGAAGCCCTGCTCACCTTTCAGCAAATGGTTGCTGACCTTACCGGGCTGGACGTTGCCAACGCCTCGCTCCTCGACGAAGCGACCGCCGCCGCCGAAGCGATGACGATGGCGCGCAGGGTATCGAAATCCGCCTCGAACGCGTTTTTCGTCGATGCCGGTTCCCTGCCGCAAACGCTCGACGTGCTGCGTACCCGCGCACAGGGCTTCGGTTTCGAGATCGTCATCGGCAAAACGGAAGACGCCACCCGGCGCGAAGTCTTCGGCGCGCTGCTGCAATACCCGGAGAAGGACGGCGAAGTGAAAGACCCCAGCCAGGTCATCGCCGAACTCAAGGCGCATGGCGCAGTCGTCGCCGTAGCAGCCGACCCGATGGCGCTCGTGCTGCTCAAAAGCCCCGGCGCGCTCGGAGCCGACATTGCCCTGGGTTCGGTGCAGCGTTTCGGCATCCCGATGGGCTTCGGAGGCCCACACGCGGCTTACTTCGCCACTCGCACAGCCTACGTCCGGGCGATGCCGGGCCGCATCATCGGCGTCTCGAAAGACTCGCGCGGCAAGCGCGCCTACCGCATGTGCCTGCAAACACGCGAACAGCACATCCGGCGCGAAAAAGCCAACTCCAATATCTGTACCTCGCAAGCACTGCTCGCCAACATGGCCGCGTTCTACGCCGTCTGGCACGGCCCGCGCGGACTACGCGCCATTGCCGAACGCATTCACCGGCTGGCTACCATTCTGGCCCTGGCGTTGCGCGCCTCGGGGTGTCAGGTGCGCGAACAGGCGTTTTTCGACACTGTAGCCGTTACCTTCACCACCGCCAGTCTGGCGAACAACACTTTTGCCGCTGCCGCCGAGGCGGGTTACGACTTGCGCCGACTTGACGACATCACCCTTGGCGTCACGCTGGACGAGACGACCACCCGCACCGATCTCATCGCGCTGATTCGCGCCTTCGGGACTTTCATCGACAAAGCCAAGCTCGACGCGCTCGACCGCCGTGCCGAAACCCTCGAATTCATCCCCGCAACGCTATTACGCAACGACTCCCCGCTCACTCACCCCGTGTTCAACGCCTACCACACCGAACACGCGATGCTGCGTTACTTGAAGCGTCTGCAAAACCGCGACCTCGCGCTCGATCACTCGATGATCCCGCTCGGCTCCTGCACGATGAAACTCAACGCAGCAGCAGCCATGATGCCGATCACCTGGCCGGAATTCGCTTCATCCCACCCGTTCGCTTCGCCCATTGGAACCGTCGGCACGATGGAAATGATTCGCGGGCTGGCCGCCTGGCTATGCGAGATCACCGGCTTTCCCGCCGTTTGCATGCAGCCGAATTCCGGCGCGCAAGGCGAATACGCCGGTCTGGCCGTCATCGCGCGCTACCACGCCAGCCGTGGGCAAGCGTACCGCCGCGTATGCCTGATTCCCCAATCGGCGCACGGAACCAACCCGGCCTCCGCCCAGATGGCGGGTATGAAAGTCATCACAGTGGACTGCGATAGCGACGGCGACGTCGACCTCGGCGACCTGAAAGCCAAGGCCGCCATGCACACCCACGAACTCGCGGCGCTGATGATTACCTACCCCTCCACCCATGGCGTTTTCGAGCAGGGCATCCGCGAAATCTGCCAGATCGTCCACGATCACGGCGGGCAGGTCTACATGGACGGCGCAAACCTCAACGCCCTGGTCGGCCTCACCTCCCCCGCCTTCATCGGCGCGGACGTCACGCACATGAACCTGCACAAGACCTTCGCCATCCCGCACGGAGGCGGAGGGCCGGGCATGGGCCCGATCGGCCTGGCCGCGCACCTCGTACCCTTCGCTCCCGACCATGTTTTCATGCCGGAAGACGCGCAGAACCGCCAACGCCCCAATCGCGGACAGGGCGCGGTCAGTGCCGCCCCGTATGGCTCCGCCAGCATCCTGCCGATTTCGTGGATGTACATCGCCATGATGGGCGGCGAAGGACTCAAACGAGCCACCGAACTTGCCATTCTCAACGCCAACTACATCGCCCGCCGTCTCAGGTCTCATTACCCGATTCTCTTTACGGGCAGGCACGGGCGCGTAGCGCACGAGTGTATCCTGGACATCCGCCCCATCAAGGCCGCCACCGGCATCAGCGAGATCGACATCGCCAAACGGCTCATGGACTACGGCTTTCACGCCCCCACCGTCTCCTTCCCCGTGGCGGGCACGATGATGGTTGAGCCCACCGAATCGGAACCCCTCTCCGAACTCGACCGTTTCATCGAAGCAATGATTGCCATCCGCGACGAAATCCGCCGCGTCGAACTCGGCGAATGGGATGCCACCGACAACCCGCTCAAGAACGCGCCCCACACCCAATCCGACCTCATGGCCGAATGGACCCACGCCTACAGCCGCGAACAAGCGGTTTTCCCGCTTGCCTGGATTGCGGAAAACAAGTTCTGGCCGAGCGTGAACCGGATCGACGATGTCTGGGGCGACCGGAACCTGTGTTGCGTGTTGGGGGAAGCTGGTTCCGACTGACCCCTCCCCGCTTCCTTCTCCATGCTTTTCAAGCGTTCAATCTGGGCGGCGCTTGCGCTCACCCACCTCGTCGTCCTTATCGCGCTCCTGGCTTGGCTCATCGCGGAAACCAAGCCCGTGGCGATACCCGGACTGGAACTGGCTCAGGGCGAACAACTGCGTTGCGTCTCCTACGCCCCCTTCCATCGCCCTGGACAAACGCCGTTCGATGAAGAACTGATCATCCCGCGCCAACAGATCGAGGAAGACCTGCGTGCGATCAAAACGATTACCGGCTGCGTGCGGCTTTACTCGACCGACAGGGGACTGGATCAAGTACCCGGAATCGCCCAGGAACTGGGACTCAAAGTGCTGCTCGGCGCATGGATTGGTTACGTTCCGAAGAAAAACACCCTTGAGATCGAGCGCGCCATCACGCTTGCCAACGCATATCAAGACACCGTGCAGGCAATCATCGTCGGCAATGAAGTCCTGCTCCGCCGCGAGCGTACCGCCACGGAAATGCGCGCCCTGCTCGATTCGGTACGCGCAAGAAGCCCTGTGCCCGTCACCTACGCCGACGTATGGGAATTCTGGCTCAAGAACCTTGAACTGGCCGCGCATGTCGATTTCATCACCGTGCACATCCTGCCTTTCTGGGAAGACGACCCGGTCGACATCGAGCGCGCTCTAGCCCATGTTGCCGCAGCCCGCGAAAAAATCGGCGCTGCCTTTCCCGAAAAACCCATCCTGATCGGTGAAACCGGCTGGCCGAGCGCTGGTCTCCAACGCGGGGAATCGCTGCCCTCAAAGGTCAACCAGGCGCGCTACATCCGGGAATTCGTGCGCCGGGCGCATGACTCTGGCTGGAATTACAACCTCATCGAAGCTGTCGACCAACCGTGGAAACGCTCGCTCGAAGGCACTGTCGGCGGCTACTGGGGCATGCTCGATGCAAACACCTTGCAAACGAAATTCCCGCTCTCCGGCCCCGTTTCCGAGCGCGAAAGCATCATTGCCCCATTGATCGGAACCGGCACGGGCGCGCTCCTCGCCCTGCTTCTGGCTCTCACCGGAAGCTACCGGACACCGACGCGCCTGATCGCCCTCACCCTCACCGGCGCAACGACCGGCCTGATTGCCGTCCTGCATGCCGAACACGCCCGTCTGGCCTACGCCAGCCTGACTGACTGGATCGCCCTTGGCACGGTCGCCCTCACCGCGCTGGCCGCCTGTGCGGTTCTGACGCGCTGGCCCGGTAAACCGCTCTGTCCCGCCGATATTGCCTGGCAACGGATACGGAACGCGGGGCGGCACTTCGAGGCAAGCGATCTACTGTCCGCACTGCGCGGCTTTCTTCTTTTCGCCGCTGCCATCGCGGCATTGCTGCTGCTTATCACTTCGCGCTACCGGGACTTTCCAAGCCTGCTCTACCTGACCCCGGCAACGATTTATGGCGTCATCGGCTGGTTGCACGGCAACACTTTTTCACGCCCTGAGCGCATTTGCGCCGCCCTCATCGCAGTGTGCGCCATTGGCCGCTGGCTGTTTGAGCCTGCCAATCCGCAAGCTATTGGATGGCTACTGACTTGTCTTGCGCTGGCTTTGCCCGCTCTCGCGCGTGATCTGAAAGTGCGGCCTACTGCCCCAAAATAACGGGGAAAACCATACGCTAAACCAGTTGGCTATCGATCTTCCTTGGTGTGCCACAGTCGCAGCACGTAGATCGTCTCGTTCTGAATCTCGTAGCGGATTTCATATTGGGCAGCCAGAATCCGCCGCACTTCACGCGGTTCGAACTGGAAAAGTTGTCTGCCGATTCGCGGGTTGGTGAGCAGGATAGTTGGGGCCTTGGTCAACGCCTGCACCGCCCGCGCAGCAGCCGGTTTGTTCACAGAAGCCAAAAACTCATAGAGGCGCGCCAGGTCGGAAAGCGCCTTGCTCGTCCATTTCAGCTTCATCAAAAAGGTACCGACAGCGGTTCATCGGTATTCAGGCTATCCGCCCATTCCTGGATAGCCTGATGGTCGATGACGCGATTTGCATCCACATCGCCCAATGCCTCAAGGGTCAGCCGGTCGCGCTCTTCCTCTTGGGCAACCCAAGCTGCGAGCGCCTGCTTCATGATCCAACCTCGCGAGCGTTCAGTACGGCTCGCTAATTGATCGACCTTCTCAGCGAGCGGGACTGGCACATGTGTAGTAAGAACACGAGTTTCAGTTTTTTGCATTGACGTAACGTTCTTCATCTTCACCAAAGCTCCGCTTGCAGTTCCAAAAGGCTGATTCAGTTACAATCGTAGTGATTAAACTTGATTGAATCAAGTTATACGGTTAGCTATTGACCAGCCCCGGTCTGACTCTGCCCGCGCTCACACGCCACCGACACGATAGGCGCATAACTCCGCAGCAAGGCAAAAAGCCCCAACAGCATCCCGACGGCTGCGTAATCGGGGCTATACAACACCAGCCCGACCACACCGGCGATCCAGCCGATCCAGCTGCATAGCCGCTGTCCGGTCAGGAACCCCAGGACACCGAAAAGCAGGGCAAAAACCCCCAACCGTTGCCCTTGGAAACTTTGCGTCAGCAACCAGGTCAGCCAGCAGGACAGGCTGGAATCGCTCCCGCCGGAGCCGCAGCCGCGCGGCAAAAGATCGTTCTCGATCACCCCGAAACGAAATGCCATGAGCGTCAGGCAAAGCAAGCCCGCGCACAGGAACGCGCGCCGCAGCATGCGCCGCCCATCCACAGCTTCCTTGGAATCATCCTTGCACACCAATCTCTCCCGGCATGTCCCTGTTCGTCCAGGCTTTTGTAACAGTGTCTATCGCGCCAAATTTTGCAAGATAATATAAAAAAGTCCGGTTCACAGCCTCACCCAAACCGATGAATTGACCATAGAGCGCGAATCCGAACTCCAAAAAGGGGCAAAAAGATGAAAAAGTACACCGTGACTTGCACCGAAGCATGTGGACACTGCGATGGGACAGGCTTTGTGCCAGATTCTCACTCTACCCCCGAAGAATTGGCGTGTGCAGGCGGCATGTGCGGCATGTGCGAAGAAATCTGTCCCGAATGCAAGGGCAAGGGGCGTAGCGTGCGTGAGGTTGATCTGGCCGACGCTTTGCGTGATCTTGGATTGCTGTCAGCGTAAAGATGGGTTTCGCAAGCTCTACCCATCCTACGCGGGCTCAATCTACACAGGCTAACGCTTTTATGCGTAATGCGTCCACATCATGATTATTTTGACCGTTTTTTCAGCCTCCAGAACTTGGTACACAAGCCGATGCTGAATATTTATCCTGCGTGACAACGCGCCGCTTAAATCTCCTTTGAGCTTTTCAAAGGACGGGGGTGATTGGTAAGGATTTTCTCGCAGGAGGTCTATAAGGTTTTTTGCTTTCTTGTCCAATCCTGCTGCCTTGAGCTTGACGATGTCGTTCTTCGCTCTTTTTGAATACATGATCGAATACATTACCAATCAACCTCGTTTTCCGGTATGCACTCGGATATGGGGGTATTGAGTCCTTCGAGAATGGTATTTTTCACATCAGGCATTGATGACAGATACAAGGTCTCCATCAACCCGTTATAATCTTCTTCACTGATAACGACGGCGTTACCGTCCTTCGTGCTTATATTGATGGGTTCGTTGAATCTTATAGCCTGTTCTAAAAGGTTGAACATATCTTTTCTGAAATTGGTTGCATTGGTATTCAGCATGGCGGCCACCTCTTGATTAGTGCAATTATCGTACATGTACATTATAACGTACATCACCTGTTTTGTCAAACGGTTGTACGAGGACAGAATGCCCTGTGCTCGGCAAAAACAAAAGGCAAGTAGCACCATCCCCCACGTCAGGCGAGTTTGTCGTTTGAGCTCGCAAAATGCGGCCTCAGCGTGGCAAATTCCCCTTCGGTGAGAAAGCGTAATAATTCCAGTGACGCTTTGCGTCAGAGATTAGGATCGCCGGACTTCGTCCAGCCTACAATACGAGTCGGGCTACGCTTGCTGCACAGGAAAGGAGAAGCTCATGAATGAAGCTGAGAGGAAGTTAGCCACTGCCACCGCAGAGTTCTTTAAGTTACATTGGAACATTGCATCTCTGGATAATCCCCCGGAGTGGAAGTGCTGGGAGGAATTTCTGGTAGGCCCAGTCCCGAATTACCAACACGGTGGCTGCTACGCTTTGTTTGCCGGTAGCGAATTGATCTACGTTGGCTTGGGTGCAAGCCTTGGTGGCGGGCGTTATTCGCAGCATGGCATCTCCAGGAGGCTCATGGCTCATGTACTCCGGGCGGATGACTCGAATCCCCAGCACACCTATCGGTTGCTTGATAACTGGACAAATACAACGGCTATTTGGACGCTTGGCCTACCCAAGTGTGAATACCTCGCCCCAGCTTTGGAAAGCTATCTCATTCGCGAGTTGTCGCCACCCAAGAATGCACGGGTCTAGCTATTGACCAAACAAACCGTTCAAACAGGTGCTCTCTGCTGCGTGGCTTAAAACACTAGGAACATCGCTATGGCCGGTTCAGTCGGAATTTTTTGGGGTATCCCGGAGTCCAGAAATACGTGGATACTCTTGATCGATTCGACCTCCCTTGAGGAGGCGGATCCCTATGGCGATTTTCTTACGCATCCTCGCGGTCACTACGAGGTATGGGAGCAGTGGAAAGAGCGGCATGCTGTCCCGTCAGCAGGAAAGTCTGTGTTGCACACAATCGACTGTCATGAGTACGAAGATTTTCCACGTGGGCGCATCGTCTATGAAGTCAAGAGCAAGCGTTTTATCGTCTATGCAGACCAGCGACTGCAACAGAAGTCAATCGTAGCTGAAATCGCCAATAAATTCGGATTGCCCGCTGGCGCTTTTGTCGTTCGCTCCGATCTGCATTATCGGGGCTGAAAGCGTAACCTAACCTACTGCCCCCCCGATGTATGCGGCTATTCCATTAACCTATACGCTGACCGCCAATTCACCCTCTCCCACCCCTCAATCCCGAAAATTCCCATACTGCAACGGAAAATCGGTAACGTTCTTTTTCACCAGCGCAATCGCTTCCTGCAACACGTCGCGCTTGGCTCCGGAGACGCGCACGGCGTCTCCCTGAATGGCGGCCTGTACCTTGAGCTTGGCATCTTTCAGGGACTTGACGATTTTCTTTGCCAATTCCTGTTCGACCCCAACCCGCACCTGAACTTCCTGCTTGACTTTGTTGCCGGAGATTTTTTGCGGGTCGCTGTAGTCGAGGCAGCGTATATCGACCTTCTTGGCGGTCATTTCGGGCAGGAGGATGTCTTTCATCTGCCCAAGCTGAAAATCGCTGTCGCCGTACAGGGTGAGCAGTTTGTCGTTCTGCTCGACGCGGGCGCTGGTTCCCTTGAAGTCGTAACGGTTGCCGATTTTGCGGTTCGCCGTGTCGACGGCGTTGCGTAAAGCGACGAAATCGACTTCGGAAAGGATGTCGAATGAGGGCATGACAGGTTCCTCCGCCGGGGTTTCTTATTGCCCCCGCTTGATGCGGGCGTTGGCAGCAATACGCATACGCAGGGCGTTGAGCCGGATGAAGCCGTGGGCGTCTTTCTGGTCGTAAGCGCCTTGGTCGTCTTCAAAGGTGGCGATGTCGGAATCGAAGAGCGAATCGGTTTTCGAGTCGCGCGAGGCGACGATGACGTTGCCCTTGTAGAGCTTCAGCCGTACCCAACCGTTGACGGTCTGTTGGGTGTGGTCGATGAGGGCTTGCAGGGCGAGGCGCTCAGGACTCCACCAGTAACCGTTATAGATGAGGCTTGCATAGCGGGCAAGGAGGTCGTCCTTGAGATGGGCAACTTCCCGATCCAGGGTGACGGATTCGATGGCGCGATGGGCGCGCAGGAGGATGGTTCCGCCGGGGGTTTCGTAACAGCCCCGGCTCTTCATGCCGACGTAGCGGTTTTCGACGAGATCGAGCCGCCCGATGCCGTGCTTGCCGCCCAGTTCGTTGAGCTTGGCAAGCAACTCGTGGGCTTTCATTTTTTGCCCGTTGATCGCGACAAGGTCGCCATTGGCGAATTCAAGGTCGACGTATTCCGGAGCGTCGGGGGCTTTTTCCGGGGAAACCGTCCAGCGCCACATGGCCTCTTCGGCTTCGGCGGCGGGGTCTTCGAGATGCCGCCCCTCATAGGAAATGTGCAGCAGGTTGGCATCCATCGAGTAAGGCGAGCCGCCTTCGCGGTGCTTGCGCTCCACAGGAATACCGTGCTCTTCGGCGTAGGCAAGGAGTTTTTCGCGCGAGAGCAAATCCCATTCGCGCCACGGGGCGATGACTTTGACGTTGGGCATGAGAGCGTAGTAACCCAACTCGAAGCGTACCTGATCGTTCCCTTTGCCGGTCGCGCCATGCGACACGGCATCGGCTCCGGTCGCGCGGGCAATTTCGATCTGGCGCTTGGCAATCAGCGGACGGGCGATGGAAGTGCCGAGCAGGTATTCGCCTTCGTAGATCGCGTTGCAACGGAACATGGGAAAGACAAAGTCGCGCACGAATTCTTCACGCAGGTCGTCGATAAAGATGTTTTCCGGCTTGATACCGGCCTTGAGCGCCTTTTCCCGCGCCGGTTCAAGTTCTTCGCCCTGACCGAGATCGGCGGTGAAGGTGACGATTTCACACTGATAAGTGTCCTGCAACCATTTGAGGATCACCGAGGTATCCAGCCCGCCAGAATAGGCAAGCACTACTTTGTTTATGTTGCTCATGATCCTTCCGTTCCTGTTCAGAGAGGGCGGATTATATTCGCAAGCGAAGGAGCGCGGGCTGCCGTTACTGACAGAAAAACCTGCGGCGCGGCTCCAGGTTACGTTTGCTGGACGAGACGCTGCTTTGGACTTGTTCAATCTACGATTCCGGGCTACGCTTGTTTGAAGAACTGACGACCGATTAGGAAAATGTCATAAGCATGAGCCTAGTAAACCTGGATGTCACTTGGGATGCCACCAAGGCGCAGTCGAACTGCGTCAAGCATGGCGTTACCTTCGCCCAAGCGGCAACAGTGCTGTTGGATCCACTGGCGCTGTCAGTGTTTGATGGGGCGCACAGCGAAGCCGAGGATCGATGGTTTACGCTGGGAGTTGCGAGCGAAGGCAAATTGTTGGCGGTTTCCCACACCTACCAGTCGGATAGTCCGGCCAACGCCCAGGTACGCATTATTTCGGCACGCGAAGCAACGCGCCGAGAACGGGAAATGTACGAGGACGAACCCCGATAGGAAAAACCATGAGCCAAACCCAACGCGACGACCTGCCCGCCGAAATCGACTTCTCGAAAGGAACCCGGGGCAAATTTTTCCACCCTGGCACCAGGCTGAATTTGCCAGTGTATCTTGACGATCAGGTGCAATCCCGCCTTGCCGCCCTAGCCAACGCTAAGGGCGTGGATTTCTCCACCTTGGTCAATGACCTGCTCAGAAAGGACATCGAACTCATCGAAATGACACAATGAATCAGATATTACGTTTCAATAGGTTGTTCTCGGCGATTCGACAAACACCCTGAAATTTTCGGGCGTCAAACGCACGATTCAAGGCTCAACGGCTTGTTCATCCACGCGCCCCAGTACGAGGAATTCCATTAACGCCTTTTGCGCGTGCAGGCGGTTTTCGGCTTCATCCCAGACAACCGATTGCGGGCCGTCGATGACTTCCGGGGAGACTTCTTCGCCACGGTGCGCGGGCAAGCAGTGCATGAACACGGCTTCGGGCGCGGCCACAGCCATCATGCCGGAGTCGACGCACCATCCGGCGAACGCTTGGCGGCGCGCTTCGTTTTCGGCTTCAAAACCCATCGACGTCCATACGTCGGTCGTGACGAGATGCGCGCCCCGGCAAGCGTCTTTCGGATCGTCGAACAACTGGAAATGATCCGTCCCGGCAAGGCCGATTTTTTCCGGTTCGATGCCATAGCCCGGTGGCGAGGAAACGTGGACGCGAAAATCCAGCACTTCTGCGGCCTGAAGCCAGGTGCTGCACATGTTGTTGGGGTCGCCGACCCAGACGACGGTTTTGCCCGCGATGGGGCCGCGATGCTCGATAAAGGTAAAAATATCGGCAAGCACCTGGCAGGGGTGATAGGCGTTGGTCAATCCGTTGATGACCGGCACACGGGAAGCGGCGGCCAGTTGCTCAACCGTACTCTGCTCGAACGTGCGGATCATGACGAGGTCGCACATGCGGGAGATCACCTGCGCCGTGTCATAGACCGGCTCGCCGCGCCCAAGCTGCGAATCGCGCGTATTGAGGTAGATCGCCGAGCCGCCAAGCTGCTGCATCCCGGCCTCGAACGAGAGGCGCGTGCGCGTGCTGGCCTTCTCGAAAATCATCACCAGCGAGCGGTCGAACAGCGGATGGTGAGTTTCGTAACGCTTGAATTTGTCCTTGATCCAACGCGCACGCCGGAACAGGTACGCGTACTCTTCGGCACTGAAATCCTTGAATTGCAGGTAATGCCTGAGCGGACTTGAAATCGAAGTCATTGGCGGTTTTCCCTCCCGGCCATCATTATTGCTTACGACAAAAACTCTCGAATCAGCGGCGCAAGCCCTTCGACGAGGGTTTTAACGTCGCTGTCGCTGAAAATGAGCGCGGGCAACAGGCGAACCACGTTGTCCGATGTCACGTTGATGAGCAACCCGGCATCGAGCGCGCGCGTGACCAACTCACCGCATGGGCGGTCGAGTTCGATGCCAATCATCAGCCCGCGCCCGCGAATGTCCACCACACCCGCCACGCCTTCGAGCGCCTTTCTGAACCCGGCACGGATAGCCTCCCCGACGCGCGTCGCGTTGTCCATCAACCCCTCTTCGGCGATGACATCGAGCGTGGCGAGCGCCGCCGCACAAGCCAGCGGGTTGCCGCCGAACGTACAGCCGTGATTGCCCGGCTGGAAAAGCCCGGCAGCCCGTCCCGAAGTCAGGCAAGCCCCGATAGGAACCCCAGAGGCGAGCCCCTTGGCAAGCGTCATGATGTCGGGCCGCACATCCGCATGCTGCCAACCAAACCATTTGCCGGTGCGACCCGTGCCGCACTGCACCTCATCGACTATCAAGAGCCAGCCGTTCTCGTCGCACAGGGCGCGCAGGGCGCGCAGGTATTCGTCGCTCACAACGTTGACGCCGCCCTCGCCCTGGAGGACTTCCAGCATCACCGCCACCACGTCGCGGCTGCGCGAAGCGATCTGGCGCACCGCGTCCATATCCCCGTAAGGAACCCGGACGAATCCCGGAACCAGCGGCTCGAAACCCGCCTGCGCCTTGCGGTTGGCGGTCGCCGAAAGGGTTGCCAGCGAACGCCCGTGGAAGGCTTGTTCCATGACGATGATCGACGGCAGTTCAACGCCTTTTTTCTTGTGCCCGTAAAAGCGCGCGAGCTTGATCGCCGCTTCGTTGGCTTCCAGCCCGGAATTGCAGAAAAACACTTCGTCCATCCCGGAGAGATTCGCCAGACGCGCGGCCAGTTCTTCCTGCAAAGGGATGCGGTAGAGATTGGAGGTATGCAGCACCCTGCCCGCCTGACGGGAAATTGCTTCCACCAGGCGCGGATGGTTGTGGCCGAGGGTAGAGACCGCAATACCTGCAAGCGCATCGAGATACCGTTTACCCGCTTCATCGAAAAGGCATGTGCCTTGCCCATGCGTAAACGCAACCGGCAGACGAGCGTAGGTATTCATGACATGTGAAGACGGCATACTTAAACTCCGGCAAGATGGAGCAAAAAAGCACACGGCGGCAAAAAGCCGCCGTGCAATAACAATGCACGCGATTTTACGCAGAATATCACCCTATGTACAGGCTGCCGTTCATCCGATTGTCAACATCCTTTCCTGAATGATTCTGCTAGAATAGCGTTATTCAGATCGCCAACTGCGGAGGGAGATAACCGGTAGTTTGGCGCGTGTTCCATGAACCTTATAACCAGCCTACAAGGCCACAGACATGGGTCAGGAAATCAGAAATTTCGTCATCATTGGCGAGACCAGCGACGGAAAAGTTTTCCGTCCGAGCGACTGGGCGGAACGCCTGTGCAGCCTCACGTCAGCCGTCGGGAATAATAAAAAACTCAAGTATTCCCAGTTCGTGAGTCCCGGCACGACCCCTGCGGGGGTAAAAACCGTCATCGTCAATCCTCGTCTGTACAGGCTCGACCCGCTTGCCTGGAAGTTTGTGCTCGACTTTGCCAGAGACCACGACCTGCGGTTTGAGCCCATCCCCGTCCCCCCTGCCTACACTGCCGTTGCCGAGACCTTCCGCGCGCGCCACTCCGTCCGGCGCTTCCTGCCGACGCCCGTTTCCCGCGATCTCATTTCCGAGATACTGGAACTGGCTTCGCGTTCGCCCTCGGGAACCAACGCGCAACCGTGGAAAGTGTACGCCTTGGCCGGGGCAGCGCGTGAAGCCCTGTCCACTGCCCTGCTGGAACGTTACATCCAGAACGCGGGCGAAAAACAGGAATACGCCTACTACCCCGATGAATGGGTGGAACCGTGGCTATCCCGGCGGCGCAAACTCGGCTTTGCCCTATACGAACTCATCGGCATCTCCAAGGGCGACAAGCCGCGCATGAAAGAACAGACCGGGCGCAACCTGCTGTTTTTCGACGCGCCGGTGGGCCTGATTTTCACGTTGGATCGCCGTCTGGCGCAGGGCATGTTGCTCGACTACGGCATCTTTATCGGCCATCTCATCATCGCCGCGCAGGCGCGCGGGCTGGCAAGCTGCATGCAGACGGCGTTCACCGACTTTCCAAACACCATCCGCAGCCATCTCGGCATCAGCGAACAGGAAATGATCGTAGGCGGCCTCGCCCTCGGCCATCCCGACCCGGAAGCCCCGGAAAACAACATCGTTTCGGAACGGGAGCCGGTCGAAGGGTTTGCAGTGTTTCAGGGGTTTTGAGGTACGGCCTGCTGTCCTTGTAAAGATACGATTAAACTCTGACGAAAACATCACTGTTTATTGACGATAACGCCTAAATTAAAGAGAAAAAGAGTATCAAAAAATGAAAAATTCTCGAACATAGTAAATCATGAATATCGTCCCCTTGACTGAATTCCTGTTCAAGAAAAGAAAAGTGAATATCCAGCACTTGGTTTCTTTTGGTTTTACAAAACAACAGGATGGTAAATATGCCTATTCCACTGAAATTGTAGATGGTCAATTTCAAATGATCGTTGTCATTACGGAAGCGGGTGATGTCAACGCAACACTGATAGAAAGAGATTCCGAAGAAGAATATGTACTGCACCGAGTATCAGGAGCAAGCGGTTCATTTGTGGGAAAGGTCAAGGAAGAATATGAGGGCATTCTTAATTTTATTTCAACAAAATGCTTTGACCCGGATGTATTCAAAAGTGAATACGCTAAAAAAGTGATTCAATATGCGCGGGATAGTTATGAAGACGAATTGGAATTCTTATGGCAACGCTTTTCCGACAATGCTATCTTACGAAGAAAAGACACGAATAAATGGTATGCTGCTCTTCTGGTGCTATCAAAGAGAAAACTAGGCTTGGACTCTGACGAAATTATTGAAATTTTAGATTTGCGAATGAACCCCGAAGATGCAGAAATCGTGCTAGATGGTTGCAAATACTTTCCCGGTTATCACATGAACAAAAAGCACTGGTTCACAATCTGCCTGGACGGTTCCGTTCCGCTGGAAGAAATCTATCAGCGAATCGACGCCAGTTACGCGCTTTCTACATGACAGGAAGGAGATTTGAGCGCAAATATGAAAACGATGCCAATATCATATATTTTCACTTATTGCTACGAAATTTTATCTGCGATATATTCAAGAAAATAGGGACTTGTAACAATTTCAAGAGGTAGCTATGGGATTCATCGACATTAACGTTCCCGATACAATCGAACCTGCCAGCGCATTTGTTTCAGAAATCCTCGTCAACCGGGGCGAATGGGTTAAACCGGGCGATGAGGTTATGACGCTGACAGTCGGAGAAAAGAAAATCAATGTAGCATCGCCGCATACAGGCGTAATCATGAAAGTCCTGGTAGCGCAGGGCGATTCGGTATCACGAAAGACTGCGCTGATTCACCTAAAAGACGTAAATAATCAAAGACCTACATTTTTTAATGCGTGGAGAGTTTTTTCCCAAGTGAATGTAAATGTGAGTTTGATTGGGAAAATTTTTGGCAGTAAGGTCAAACAGAATATCGAAATACCTAAAAAAGAAGATGGAAAATGGACTAACGCATGCACCATCCGAATGAGCTATGTGCTGAACAGGACGGGTTTCCCGATTCAACCCGATAAATACGGGACAGTAACCGCCAGGGACGGGATGTGGTATATATACCGCGTCAGTGACATGCTGCTTCATTTGAAGGATACCTTCGGCGCTCCCGACATAGAGGTCAACCGTGTTCCTGTTCAGGACGACTTCAAGGAAATGAAGGGTATTCTTGTTGTCACGGGAGACGGGCCGAACGCAAAAGGCCATATAACCTTATGGAATGGCTTAACGTGCGCTGATATCTGCCACTTTGCAGGGGATGACAACGGGGCCTTCTCGCCACGCAAAGCTGCGCTGTGGTTATTGCCTTAAGCGCAATTCACTTCCCTTTTCTGCCCGTTGTAATCCTTAAGCAGTGATAGGTTCCGGCACATAACGCCGGATACGTGCCAGAGTCTCAGCGAGCGCGTCGCGCGCGCGGGCGGTGTCGAAATCGGCCTGAAGGCCGCTCCAGAAACCATCGCTCATGCCGAAAAAGGCCGACAAGCGTAAGCCCGTATCAACGGTAACAGATCTCTTCCCCGCAACGATTTCACTTATACGCCGCTGGGGTACGCCAATTTCCTTCGCCAAGCGATATTGGCTGATACCGAGTGGCTTCAAAAATTCTTCCAGCAAGATTTCGCCAGGGTGAGGGTAAGGGATTTCGCGCGGCATGATTGTTCTCCTTCAGTGGTAATCCACGATCTCGACGCCTGTGGCTTGACCGGCTTCAAAGCCAAAACAGATGCGCCACTGATCATTGACCCGAATAGTATTGTAAAGCGACATTACCTTCCCCCTCGCTCCCAATAGCCACAACGCCACAGAAGACGAAAGGCTTCGCTCCACGCGAGCTTTTCCGCTCTGCTATCCTTACGCCCTTCCCGCAAAGCAACATCCAAGGCAGCAATGGCAAGCACACAGCAGTACGACGAATCTTCCTTCCGCGTCCTCAAGGGGCTGGAGCCGGTGCGCGAACGCCCCGGCATGTACACTCGTACCGATAGCCCCGCGCACATCATTCAGGAAGTCATCGACAACTCCGCCGATGAGGCGTTGGCCGGTTTCGCGAAAGAAATTCACGTCATCCTGCACCTGGACGGTTCCGTAAGCGTCTCGGATAACGGGCGCGGCATCCCCGTGGGGCTGCATCCTGAAGAGGGGGTTCCCGTCGTCGTGCTCGCTTTCACCCGGCTGCACGCCGGAGGCAAATTCGACAAACGTTCTGGCAGATCGGCCTACGCCTTTTCCGGCGGGCTGCACGGCGTCGGTGTTTCCGTGACCAACGCGCTCTCTACCCGGCTGGAAGTTGAAATTCGCCGGGAAGGCAAACTGTGGCGCGCCGAGTTTGCCAACGGAGGGGAAACCGTCAGCGAACTGCGTCCCGTCGATACCTGTGGCCGACAAACCGGGACCCGCGTGCGGGTCTGGCCAGATGCCAAGTATTTCGAGTCGTCCAAGGTTCCGATTGCCGAACTCGAACGCTTGCTGCGGAGCAAGGCTGTGCTGCTCCCCGGCGTTTCCGTGCGGCTCGATGTTGAACAGGCCGATGGCAGCCGCCAGAGCAAAAGCTGGAACTACCCCGGAGGCATCCCTGCTTACCTGTCGGAATTGGCGGGCGGGCAGGAACCCGTCGCCCCGATCTTCGCTGGGGAAAAATACGCCACCGAAAACGATTCCGCCTTCGCCCCCGGCGAAGGCGCAGCTTGGGCGCTGGCCTGGTACGAACAATCCGTCCCCGGCGAGTCCTACGTCAATCTCATTCCCACCGTCTCCGGCGGTACGCATGAATCCGGTTTGCGCGCTGGGCTTTTCGAGGCGCTCAAATCTTTCATCGACCATCACGCCCTGCTGCCGCGCGGGGTCAAGCTGCAACAGGAAGACGTTTGCGCGAAGATGGGGTTCGTCCTTTCCACCCGTCTCCTCGACCCCCAATTTCAGGGACAGGTCAAAGAAAAACTCAACTCCCGCGAAGCCGTGCGGCTCGTCTCCGCGCAGGTGCGCGACCCCTTTGAAATCTGGCTCAACAACCACGTCGAAGCCGGACGCGCCATTGCCGAACTCGCCATCCGGCAGGCACTGGCGCGGCAAAGAAGCGCCCAGAAAGTCGAAAAGAAAAAATCCTCCGGCGTTGCCGTGCTCCCCGGCAAGCTTTCCGACTGCGAATCCAGCGACATCAGCGAAAACGAACTTTTCCTTGTCGAAGGCGACTCCGCCGGAGGTTCCGCCAAAATGGCGCGCGACAAGGAAACCCAGGCCATCCTGCCGCTACGCGGAAAAGTCCAGAACGCCTGGGAAATCGACTCGGACAGGCTCCTCGCCAACGCTGAAATCCACGACATCGCCGTTGCCCTCGGTGTCGACGCCCACAGCCCGAACGATGCCCCCGACCTCTCCGGCCTGCGCTACGGGAAAGTTGTCATCATGTCCGATGCCGATGTGGACGGCGCGCACATCCAGACCCTGCTGCTCACCCTCTTCTTCCGCCATTTTCCCCGCCTCATCGACGCCGGCCACATCTACGTCGCGCAACCTCCCCTCTACCGCGTCGACGTGCCCGCCCAAGGCAAGAAGCGCCCTGCCCGCCGCCTCTATGCCCTCGACGAAGGCGAACTCACCGCCATCCGCGATCGGCTCATGAAAGAAGGCATCCGCCCAGAGAGCATCGAAGTAGGCCGGTTCAAGGGGCTTGGTGAGATGAATCCTGAGCAACTGCGCGAAACTACGATGGACCCCGCCACCCGGCGCGTGCTTCCCGTGCGCGTGCGCGATGACGCTCTCGCCGAGACGCGCCAAAAATTCAACCTACTGATGGGCAAAGGCGAAGCCGCCGGACGGCGGGCGTGGATGGAAGCGAAGGGGGATACGGTAGAGGCGGATGTTTGAGCGGCTTTGATTTATAAGCCTGAACATTCCTTCCTCTCCCCCGGAGCTACGCGCCACTGAACTGCTTGAACAATCCCAAAACACCTCCACACCGAAAACTTCCGGATCGTTCGAAAAATCCCGATGTCTTATGCCAATTCACACATCCCAACAAGCGCCCAACAGGGTGTGCATGAGCATCTGGCAGCGCGGGTACGTACCCATCTTGCCAATCCGTTCCGCAAGCCGATTGCCGACGTCAGCCGCGCGGCCCGCGATCACGCGCTGGCGGGATGGGATGGGCGCGCGCCTCTGATTCTCGATGCCGGTTGCGGGGTGGGACACAGCACGATCGAACTGGCGCGCGCGTTTCCCGAGCATTGGGTGATTGGCGTCGATCAGTCGGAAGATCGCCTGCAAAGGCGCAAACCCTACCCCGAAGCACTGTGGCCGACTAATATGGTCTTTGTGCGCGCCAACCTGGTCGATTTTTGGCGCTTGCTCGCCGATGACGGTGTGCGATTGGCGCGGCACTATATTCTTTATCCAAACCCTTGGCCGAAAATCGGGCATCTCGGGCGGCGCTGGCCCGCGCACCCGGTGTTCCCGTTCATCCCACGCCTTGGCGGCTTACTCGAATGCCGCAGCAACTGGCCGGTCTACATCGCCGAGTTCGCCCTGGCTCTGGAACTGGCGCTTGGCCGCCCGCTGAAGTGGGAAGCGTTCGAGGCCGTTCGCGCCCTGACGCCATTTGAACGCAAATACCGCGATTCGGGGCAATCCCTGTACCGTTTGCGCGTCGATCTCGATGCGGCAGCAAAATCTTGAAGGCTGCATCAAAAAATTGCCGCACTTCCTCCGTTACAATGGCGATAATTATCCAGACCTCATCCGGTGGCGGTTCGATGCTTCCCAGTTCCGACTTTTCCCCTTTGCTGCTCAGCGACGAAGAAATGGATGCCTTGGAGGCACTCCTCGTCTCGGATGCCGTGCCGGAAGACTGCATGGACCTCGAAATGCTCGATGGCTTCCTGGCGGGCGTGCTCCTGTCGCCAGAGATGATCGAGCGCGAGAGCTGGTTGCCTGAAGTCTGGTCGGCATACGGTGAAACGAATTTTGGCACGGGCAATACCGTGCAACGCGCAATTCATCTCGTTCTGGCTTACTACAACGAGATAGCCACCACGCTTGGACGCGAGAACAGGGACGAACGCTGGGAACCGTTCTGCTTCGCCACTGAAGAAGGCAGCGACAAGCTGAAAATCGGCGACGAGTGGATCAACGGTTTTATGCAGGGGCTCGATCTGTGGCCCGATGATTGGCAGGAAAGCTTCCCGGACGAAGTCGCCGACGATGTGCAGAATGCCTTGCTGCGGATTACCGCGCCGTGGGAAAACGAAGAAGCCGATACCGCCGACGATGAAACGCGACTTGGCTGGCTGGAAGCCGCAGGCGAGGCAGTCAATGGTATTTTTGCGCGTTGGCGCGCCATCGGCCTGCCCGCGCCCCAACCCATCAAATTGGAAACATCGCCTTCATCCCCGTCGGAAGCCGGGCGCAACGACCCTTGTCCCTGCGGCAGCGGCAAGAAATACAAAAAGTGCTGCGGGGACGACCGTGGCTGAAGGCGAGGGTTGCTGATGCCAGCATCGACCGCATTCATCCTGCGGGCCGTAACGTTGTCTCCCGCACTGATCGGGACGATCGCGCCCTGCGATTTCTTCGATGGCAACGAAAACCTGCTGCTGCGCGAAGGCGCGTTGATCAGCGAGAACATCCAAAAAAAACTGGGCAACCGCCGTCTATTCTGCAATGCTCAACAGGCCACGGCCATTCTGACCGACGATCCTTTACGCGCCCTGGTTGCCATCGGCAAGAAACTCTCCTTGGCCGACGCGGCGTTGAGCACAAATGACAGTTTCAGCGTCGAGGTGTGCGAGGAACTTGCCGAATCCATCTATTTGAACTGGCAATTCGACCCCGATGCCTGTATCGGTTTCATGCGCGTGGCTAACCCCGGCGCACCAAGTGTATGCCAAACGATTTTAGCGGCGCTCTTCGTTGCCGAATTGGGTGTCGCGCACGCATTTACCCGCCATGAAGTTATCAGCCTGATCGGTTCGGCTCTGACGATGAATCTGGGAAGCATGGCACTGCACGACGAAATGGCAAATTGTGCAGGGCCATTGCCCCATTCGTTCCGAACACTGCTCATGAAGCATCCGAACCAGGCTGCCGAAATCCTGCTGGGTGTCGGCGTTCCCGAAGCCTGGTCGCGCGCGGTGCTGCAACATCATGAGAACCTCAACGGCAGCGGCTATCCCAACGGGCTTTCCAGGGGCAGTATCATTCTGGAAGCGCGCATGTTGCGCTTGGTCGATATCTTCGCTGCCCGCCAACGTATGCGGCGGGGACGCGGCCCCTTGTATTGGAGCATGTCCCGCGCGCGAGACTTGCCCGGATTGACCAAACAGATTTTCGGGGCCGACCTCGATGTGCTCGACATCAGCCTGACACGCCTTCTGATGGGGCGGCTTGGCCTGTTCCCGCCTGGCACTATCGTGCGCCTGTCCAACGGCGAAATGGCCATCGTCAGCCGCCGCTCCTATGATCTTACGCGCGCAACGACCCTGATCCCACGCGAAGTCTGGTCGTTCCTCGATGCCAACGGGCAGCCGCACCCTGTTCCGTGCGCCCGACTCATTAAACAACGCACGGGGTCGCGCGATTTCCGCATCCTTGGCTACGCCCATGACGATTTGCCCCGCTTGCCAACGTATGACTGGCCTGTGATCTGGGGCTATAGCAGCCAAATACAATAACGGCGTTTCATTGAGTCACCCCAGCCTGAAGCTTGGGGATTCCCTGGTACGATCATCCGGCTCCCGCCTGAGCACCCTCCCCCTCGCGGGAGAGGGTGGCGCGTAGCGCCGGGAGAGGGGAAGGAAGGTTCAGGATTGACAAAATCCGCTCAAAACGGAATGTCGTCGTCGAAATTGCCGAATCCGCCAGAATCGCCCGCCGGAGCCTTGGCAGGGGACGAAGCCTGACGGGAGTCAGGGGCGGCGTCCGGGTTGTCGCGCGGCATCGGCGCGTCACCGCCGCCTTCCCGGCGACCAAGCATCTTCATTTCCGAGGCTTCGATTTCGGTGGTGTAACGGTCAGCACCGTCCTTGTCCTGCCATTTGCGGGTCCGGATGCGGCCCTCGAAATAGACTTGGGAGCCTTTTTTCAGGTATTGCCCGGCAATTTCCGCGAGCTTGCGGAAGAGCACGACACGATGCCATTCCGTACTTTCGCGCCGCTCGCCGCTCGCTTTGTCGTTCCAGCTATCAGTCGTGGCAAGGGTAACGTTGCAGACCGCGTCACCATTAGGCATGTAGCGGATTTCCGGGTCACGGCCCAGGTTGCCAATGAGGATGGCTTTGTTGACGGACGCCATGTGATTCTCCTGTAAGTGCGTTTGGATGTAAGGGCTATATTTGATGGTGGGCGGGTTCAGTCTTGGGTGGAAGCGCCAACGGGCAAGCGAGGGTCAAGATCAGCCATGAGAGGGCAAGACTGCCGCAGCACCAACCGACAGCGGTTTCCCCAAACCGATGGACAATCCAGCCGCCAATGGTACCTCCAAGAAAAAGCCCGATGGATTGCAGAGTATTGTATACGCCAAGAGCCGCTCCTTTGATCCCAGGCGATACGATACGCGAAATCAATGATGGTTGCATAGCCTCAAGGATATTGAACGCAATAAAAAAGAAGGTGAGCCATAACGTGGCAAACCAGATGTTGCCTGTCGATGTGTAAAGCCCAAGTTGGACGAGCGCGAGCAGGGCGACTGCGCCGGTGTAGACGGGCTTGAAACGTCTGCCCCGCTCGGCAGCGATGATCGAGGGAATCATGACGGCGAAAGACAAGAGCACCGCTGGCAGGTAGATTTTCCAGTGCGCGGTAACGGGTAAGCCTCCGCGCGTTGCCAGCGCCGTAGGTACAGTAACCCACATCATCGTCTGGATGAGATGCAGGGCAAAAACTCCGAAATTGAGGCGCATCAACGGCCCGTGGCGCAGGATGTGGCGGAAAACCCCTTCCACGCTGTGCGGCGCGGCTTGCGTGGCAGGCTCAGAAGGCACGACCCAGATCGTCAGCGCCATTGCGCCGAGAGCCAGTGCGGCGGTAAGCCAGAAGATGCCGGACATGCCGATGGCGGCGTAGAGCAGCGGTGCGGCAACCATCGAGAGGGCGAATACGAGTCCGATGCTCGATCCGATCATTGCCATGATCTTGGTGCGGTGCTGGTCGCGCGTCAAATCGGCGGCCAGTGCCGTGACGGCAGCCGAGATGGCACCAGAGCCTTGGAGAACGCGACCAATGATGATTGTATAGATGTCGGTTGCGAGCGCCGCGACAGCGCTGCCGATCACGAACAGCGCCAACCCGAAAAGAATCACGGGTTTACGTCCGTATCGATCCGAGGCCATGCCAAAGAGGATTTGCAGAAACGCTTGGGTAAATCCGTAAGCACCGATTGCCAGACCAACATAAGTAGCGTTGTTTCCGCCCGGAATGGTGTGCGCGTGGACGGCGAACACGGGCAGGATCAGGAACAGGCCGAGCATTCGCAGGGCGAATATGGCCGCAAGGCTCACGCCCGCACGCCGCTCGGCGGGACTCATCGCGTTACTCTCTGGAAAAGACACAGTCGAACTATAGAGCCAGGAAAAATAGAATATTTTTAGATTTTAACTTCAGACAGCATGAGCTACCATCATCGCTATCGGCTCTACGATCCCCAAACAGGTTCGGAATCTAAGATGAATTACCGTACCTGGAACCTCTAAGCATGACAGCATGCCTACCCTCAACGAACGCGGGCCACTCCCGCGCCCGCACGAAACCTACAGGAGACACTCTCGATATGACACACACGCTACCCGTCCTGCCTTATGCCCAGGATGCCCTGGCTCCTCACATTTCGGCGGAAACTTTGGAATTCCATTACGGCAAGCACCACCAGGCTTACGTAACCAATCTCAACAATCTGGCCAAGGGCACCGAGTACGAAAATCTCGATCTCGAAGCCATCATCAGAAAAGCACCTGCGGGCGGCATTTTCAACAACGCAGCACAAGTCTGGAACCACACTTTTTTCTGGAACAGCCTCAAGCCCAACGGCGGCGGGGAACCCGTCGGCGCGCTGGCGGCGGCCATTGCCAAAAAATGGGGTTCGTTCGCGGAATTCAAGAAAGCCTTCCAAGCATCTGCGGTGAGCAATTTCGGTTCCGGATGGACATGGCTGGTGAAAAAAACCGACGGCAGCCTCGACATCGTCAACACCAGCAATGCCGGAACGCCGCTTACCGCGGGTGACAAGCCGCTTATCACCGTCGACGTGTGGGAACACGCCTATTACATCGACTACCGCAACCGCCGACCCGATTTTGTCGCCGCCTTTCTCGACAAACTGGTGAATTGGGACTTCGCAGCGGAAAACTTCGGCTGATTGCCGGGTGAAAGCTTTTCGTCATTGCGAGCGAAGCGAAGCAATCCAGACGCCTTTTTCTGGATTGCTTCGTCGCTGCGCTCCTCGCCAGCATTGCCTAACCACCCCGTCGCTTCGCGCCACCCCTCCAGGGAGGGGAATATCATGAACCCGCTGCTCCAAGTCCGCGCCCTCGGCCAGCAAATCTGGCTCGATAACCTGTCCCGCGCCCTGCTCAACGGGGGAGTCCTCGCGTGCCTCATTTCCGAGGATGGCATTGCCGGGATTACCACCAACCCGGCGATTTTCCAGAAAGCCATCGCCGATGGGCACGATTACAAAGACGATCTTGCCCGCCTCAAACAGCAGCCCATCACGGCGGAAGAACGCTATGAACGGCTGGCTATCGCGGATGTGCAGCGCGCCTGTGATTTATTGCGCCCCTTGTTTGAGCAGTCACGCGGCAATGCCGGATACGTGAGCCTCGAAGTCTCGCCCGCGCTCGCCTTTGATGCCGAAGGCACAGTGGCGGCAGGCAAGCGCCTTCACGCCCAAATCGGACGCCCCAACCTGCTCATCAAGGTTCCCGCCACGCCCGCTGGCCTGGTCGCGGTCGAACGGTTGATTGGCGATGGCATCAACGTCAATGTCACATTGCTGTTTTCGCTCGCGCATGCCCATGCGGCGGCGGACGCCTATCTGCGCGGACTCGAACGCCTGCGGGCGGCGGGTGGCGCGATCGAACAGGCCATGTCGGTAGCAAGCCTTTTCCTATCGCGGGTCGATACCCTGGTCGACGCGCGCATTGAGGCGATTGGCGGCGAAGCCTTGCCGTTGCGCGGACAGGCGGCGGTTGCCATGGCGCGGCTTGCCTATCGAACCTGGCGCAAGCGTTTTCATGGTTCGGACTTCGCGGCCCTGCGCGCGGCGGGCGCACGTCCGCAATATCTGCTGTGGGCAAGCACCGGCACGAAGAACCCCGCCTACGATGACCTGCTCTATGTCGAACCATTGATTGGCGCGGAAACGGTAACGACCCTGCCCGATGCGACCCTGGCCGCCCTGCGCGATCATGGCCGCGTCAATGAAACCCTGATGCACGGTGCGGACGCCGCGCATGCGCTCATCGAGCGGCTTGCCTCGCATAGCATCGACATGTCCGAAGTTGGCGAAATCCTCCAGGCTGACGGGCTGGCGCTGTTTGAACAGGCGTTTGCCAAATTGCTCGAACAGACCGCCACCCGCGATGACGCGGGTTGAGTGGCGATAATGTCAAAAAACACCTTAAATCAGCGTTTTCCTGGAGAGATGTTTAGTCCTATACAAAAAACGCGCTATCTCGGACTGCGCCCATGCCTGTCCCACGCGGCTCTCCGCCGCTCTTCCCTTCGCCGCTCTTCCCTCAGCCGCCCGCCCGTCGGCCTTCCATACGGGGAAGACTCGACTCGGCGCTGCACGAAGCGGCGGTCGTCATACTGGATATAGGCGCACATACATTTCTTGTGATGGCATCCGGTCAGAGGCAGGGCGGGCGCTTCCGATTTCAGCAAACGCTTGCCGGCAATAGCCAACGCAGATTCGCAGGGATCGTCGCAAAGCCGCAGTTCCACGGCATGATATTTGTACACTCGCAAAGGCGGTTTGCTCATTTCGGAAAGCGACGTGAGGTGCCGGTTCATGCGTTTGCGTTTCCCTGCCCGAGTACGCACACGGAATACCATTACATAAGCCAACCCACCAATCAGCAAAACCAGGAACATCCAGGCAACAGTGTTCATTTTCCACACGTCACATTTCGGGCAGACGGCACTATTATATTGACCTGCCCTTTTCTTTCGCGTGATATATCCCTCACGGACAAGTCCGATCCCGGCAACTTGCAGTTCAGGGAATCCTTAGTGCGAATTTTCCCATCTTCAAATAATGCCTACGCAGTTCTTCCGGGAAACGCTCAATAGCATAACGCAGCATGGTTCGTGGCATGACGGCGGCGTGAGCGTCAAGGAAGGTGCGCTCCTCTTCGAGTGTGCAGCGTTTCCCAACCTCGCGCAGCATCCAGCCGACCGCTTTATGAATCAGGTCGTGGGAATCGTTGAGTAGTTTTTCTGCGATGCGAAGAGTTTCCCGACTTTCGCCTTTGCGTATGAAATAATGCGTCGCCACAATCGAAATGCGCTTCTCCCAGAGATTCGGCGATTCCGCAAGTTTTGTCAAAATAGAGGCGTTTTTTCCAAAAAGATGCGCGCCGACGATATGCGGAGCACTTAAATCGACCAAATCCCAGTTGTTGATTCGATCCGTGTGCGCGAGGTAGAATTTAAAAATTTCTTCTTTCCTGGCCTCGTCCCCGCGCTGGTATTGCGCGATAAGAATAAATAGCGCTGTCATCCGCTCTTCATGAAATTGCGAATGCAGCAGCGCCAGAATGTCCGCTTCAGACGCGCCTGTGTGCGCCGTTGCAACTTTCCGAATTTTTGGCACAACAACGCCGTGAAATTTGTCCCCCTCCCCGTATTGCCCAGGGCCGGTTTTGAAAAAACGCGGCAGCGCAATGGCTTTTTCAGGGTCGATCAACGCCCGTAATTCGGCGCAAATGGCTTCCGCCCCAGACGCGATGATTTCGTTCATTCTTTTTTCTTTCTATTACTGTAGAGGGATAATCAACAAAAAAAAAGGCGACAGGCATAGACCTGTCGCCCTAGCTTTGCTTGACGATTACATCCCCTGATAGATCGGCCCTTCACCGCCCTGCGGCGTGACCCAGTCGATGTTCTGCGTTGGGTCTTTGATGTCGCAGGTCTTGCAGTGCAGACAGTTCTGGCCGTTGATCTGGAGCCGTGGCTTGCCGTTTTCACCATCATTCACGATCTCGTAGACCCCCGCCGGACAGTAACGCTGTTCGGGCGAATCGTAGATTTCCAGGTTGACGGAAAGGGCAACGTTGGGGTCTTTGAGCCGCAGATGGCAGGGCTGGTCTTCTTCGTGGTTAGCGTTAGAGAGATAGACCGAGGACAGGCGGTCGAAAGTCAGTACGCCGTCGGGCTTGGGATAGTCGATTTTCTGACATTCGGCAGCGGGCTTGAGCTTGTCGTGGTCGCAGTGGTTGTGCAGCGTCCAAGGGGCTTTGCCGAAGAAGAGCTTTTGATCCATGCCGAAGAGGATGGAACCCACCCAGAAGGTTTTCTTCATAAACGGCTTGAAGTTGCGTGTCTTGTGCAACTCGGTGTAGAGCCACGACTCGCGGAAGGCGATTGGGAAGGCGGTGAGGGTGTCGTGCTGGCGACCGGCAACGAGAGCGTCAAACGCGGCTTCGGCAACGAGCATACCGGATTTGATGGCAGCGTGGGCGCCCTTGATGCGCGCGGCATTGAGGAAGCCCGCGTCGTCGCCGATGAGCGCGCCGCCGGGGAAAACCAAGCGTGGCAGGCTTTGGATGTTGCCGGTGGCAATGGCGCGCGCGCCGTAGGCCAGACGTTTGCCACCTTCCAGGTATTTGCGAATCTCGGGGTGAGTCTTGTAACGCTGCATTTCCTCGAATGGCGACAGGAAGGGATTGCTGTAATTCAGGCCGACGACGTAACCCAATTGGATGAGGTTGTCATCGAGGTGGTACAAGAACGAACCGCCGTAAACATCGTTGGTCAGCGGCCAGCCTGTGGTATGAATGATGAGGCCGGGTTTGTGATGGGGGTTGCCGGGAACTTCCCAGAGTTCCTTGATGCCGACGCCAAAAACCTGTGGGTCTGCGCCTTCGCGCAGGTTGTATTTGGCTTCGAGCCGCTTGCCGAGGTGACCTCGGCAGCCCTCCGCGAAGAGGGTGTATTTGGCGAGAAGTTCCATGCCGGGCTGGAAGTTCGGGCCGGGTGAGCCGTCGTGCAGGACGCCCATGTCGCCGGTGACGACACCCCTGACCGCACCGTTTTCATCATAGAGCACATCTGCGCCCGCGAAACCCGGATAGACTTCCACGCCCAGTGCTTCGGCTTGTTCGCCCAACCATTTTGTGACTTCACCCAGGCGGACGATGTAATTCCCATGATTGTTGAAACAATCCGGCATGAGCGGGAGCGGAAAGGCATAAGCCTTGGTTTCAGTGAGGTACAGGACGCGGTCTTCTACTGCGTTGGTTTTGATCGGCGCACCGCGATCTTTCCAGTCCGGGAAAAGCTCTGTAAGGGATTTGGGGTCAAAAACAGTGCCGGCCATGGTATGCGCGCCGATTTCCGCGCCTTTGTCGATGAGGCACACCGAAATATCGTGGTTGCGCTCGGAGGCCAACTGCTTGAGCTTGATTGCCGCCGCCAGACCCGACGGGCCACCACCAACGACCAAGACATCGAACTCCATCGATTCGCGTTCCATCCCTTTCTCCTCTCGAACTTCGCGCTGCTTTTGGATGAAGCAGCGTCACGTAATGGGAACGAGTCGTGCAAGTCTTGCGCGGCCCGTCTTATTTTATCTATTTGGACACAAGCATTGCCCAACATGATAGTACTGAGGGCTTAGCTGAATCTACCCGTTAAATTAAAAAAAACACAAAGATAGTGGGGGTTTTTGAGGGCTGATTATCTATCCGAAAATAAAGGTAAACGCTGCACACAAGGTCAAGGGGCGCGAAGCGGAGCAAAGAGCCACGTATAATCGAAAATCTCCGGCGGGGGCTTCCCGCCGTTTTTCATCGCTGCCCCGTTCATTCCTCGACTGCCATGATACTCCCGATCCTCCAGCTTCGCGGCGCGCCCGCGTTTTCACGTCCCCGTCTCGAACGGCTTGCCTACGATCTCGCCCAGGATGTGCGGGGGCTCAATGGCTTGGTGGCGGAAGCCTGGTATTTCATCGAAATCAACAGTGCGCTTTCCAATGAAGAGCAGGCGCGGCTTGGCGAATTGCTGGACGCCCGTGCTCAGAATGATGCGCTTCCTCCCGGCGTTTTGCGGCTGGTGACGCCCCGGCTCGGCACGATCTCGCCGTGGTCGTCGAAAGCCACGGACATCGCGCGGCAGTGCGGTTTCGACAAGGTGACGCGCATCGAGCGCGGCATCGCGTATTTCATCGATTCCGCCGCTGCGCCATCGGCTGCGCCCGCCGCGCTGCACGACCGCATGACTGAATCGGTGCTGGCGACGTTCGATGATGCAGCGGCGCTGTTCCATCATTACGCGCCCAGGCCGCTCGCTACGGTCGATGTCATCAATGGTGGCCGCGCGGCGCTGGAAGCGGCCAACGCGGAACTGGGGCTGGCGCTCTCCATGGATGAGGTGGACTACCTGATCGAGAACTTCACCCGCATGGGGCGCAATCCCACGGATGTGGAATTGACGATGTTCGCGCAGGCCAATTCCGAACATTGCCGACACAAGATTTTCAATGCCGATTGGGTGATCGACGCGCGCCCGATGGAAAAATCGCTCTTCAGCATGATCCGCGACACCCATAAGGCGCATCCCGGCGGCACGGTGGTGGCTTATACGGACAATGCTTCGGTGATCGAGGGCGGGGAGGCCGAGCGGTTTTATCCGGATTCCAATGGCGTTTTCCGTTTTCACCTTGAGACAACGCACATTCTTGCCAAGGTGGAGACTCACAACCACCCGACCGCAATTTCGCCGTTTCCTGGCGCGTCCACCGGCGCGGGCGGGGAAATCCGCGACGAGGGCGCGACTGGACGCGGCGCGCGTCCCAAGGCAGGGCTGGCCGGGTTTTCGGTTTCCAATCTTGCTATTCCCGGATTTGTTCAGCCCTGGGAAAAACCCTATGGCAAGCCGGATCGCATTGCCTCGGCGCTCGACATCATGATTGAAGGCCCGCTGGGCGCGGCGGCGTTCAACAATGAATTCGGGCGTCCCAACCTGGCCGGATATTTCCGCGCCTTCGAGCAGACCGTTGCGGGCGAGGTTCGCGGCTATCACAAGCCGATCATGATCGCGGGCGGCATCGGCAACATCCAGGCGCAACAGGCGGAAAAGCCCACGTTTGTGCCGGGGACGTTGTTGATTCAGTTGGGCGGCCCCGGCATGTTGATCGGCCTGGGCGGCGGCGCGGCGTCGAGCATGGCGGCTGGAGCCAACGCAGCCGATCTCGATTTTGCCTCGGTGCAGCGCGGCAATCCCGAAATTCAGCGCCGGTGTCAGGAAGTAATCGACGCTTGCTGGCAGCGGGGAGAGGCCAATCCCATCATTGCCATTCACGACGTCGGCGCGGGCGGGCTTTCCAACGCCATGCCCGAACTCGCCGACCATGCCGGGCTGGGCGCGTGTTTTGAATTGCGCGAAGTCAAAATTGAAGAACCCGGAATGGGCCCGCGCGAAATATGGAGCAACGAGGCGCAGGAACGTTACGTGCTGGCAGTGTCCCCGGACGATCTCGATGTGTTCTCCGCGATTTGCGCGCGCGAACGCTGCCCGTTTGCCGTACTCGGCACGGCGAGCGACGACGGGCATCTAGTGGTCGATGACCGTCATTTCGGCAACACGCCGGTCGACATGGAAATGAAAGTCCTGCTCGGCAAGCCCCCGAAAATGACCCGCAACGTCTCGCGCCGCGCGGTGCACCTTCCGCCCTTTGAAGTCACCGAACTCGATCTGAACGAGGCGGCATTGCGTGTGCTACGCAATCCGGCGGTCGCAAGCAAACGCTTTCTCATTACGATTGGCGACCGCTCGGTGGGCGGTCTGACCGCGCGGGATCAGATGGTCGGGCCGTGGCAAGTGCCGGTGGCCGATGTCGCGGTCACGGCAATGGCGTTTACCGGAACATCGGGCGAAGCCTTCGCGGTGGGCGAGCGCACGCCGTTGGCTTGCGTGAGCGCGCCCGCTTCTGGGCGCATGGCGGTGGGCGAGGCTATCACCAACATCGCTGCCGCCGACATTGATTCGCTCGCCAAGGTCAAACTCTCGGCCAACTGGATGGCGGCAGCCGGTCATCGAGGTGAAGACGCCAGACTCTTCGATACCGTGCGGGCAGTGTCCGAATTCTGCATCGCCGCCGGGTTGTCGATCCCCGTAGGCAAGGATTCGCTCTCGATGCGAACCGCCTGGAAAGAGGGCGAAGAAGAAAAACAGGTTGTCGCCCCGCTCTCGCTCATCGTCACGGCCTTTGCGCCCGTCGCGGACATCCGCCGCACCTTGACCGCGCAGCTTCAGTTCCCGGAAGGGGAGGAGACCGAACTCATCCTCATCGACCTGGGACAGGGCGCGCATCGCCTGGGCGGCTCCGTACTGACGCAGGTCTTCGATTCGGTCGGCGAACACGCGCCGGACATTGCCCCGCAGGATATTGCCGCCTTCTTCTGTGCGATTCACCAGCTTCGCCGAGATGACCTGATCCTCGCCTATCACGACCGCAGCGACGGCGGGCTGTTTGCCACCGTCTGCGAAATGGCCTTCGCCAGCCGATGCGGTTTGTCGCTGGTGCTCGATACCGTGTGCTACGACAATGCAATGAACGACGCCGACGGTCTCGATAAAAATCCTGAACTGCTCAAAGGCCGTTTCGACGACCGCCTGTTCGGTGCGCTTTTTGCCGAAGAACTCGGAGCCGTCGTACAAATCCGCCGCTGCGACCGCTCCGCCGTCGGCGCTATCCTGAACGAAGCCGGACTCGATTACCACTTCATCGGAGAACCCAACGACAAGGACGAAATCCGTTTCCGCCGCAATGCCCGCCTGGTGCTTTCCGCGCCGCGCGCGGACTGGCTGCGCGCCTGGTCGGAAGTCGGCTATCAAATCGCCCGCCTGCGTGATGATGCCGAATGCGTACAGGAAGAATTCGACTCGCTTGCCGACGCGAACGACCCTGGGCTTTCCGTGAACCTTACCTTCGACGTTCAAGAAGACGTTGCCGCCCCCTTCATCATGACCGGCGCGCGCCCGAAGGTCGCCATCCTGCGCGAACAGGGCGTCAACTCGCAGCTTGAAATGGCGGCAGCCTTTACCCGCGCGGGGTTTGATGCCGTCGACGTGCACATGTCCGACCTGCAATCGGGGCGGCATGACCTCGCGCAATTTAGCGGCCTTGCCGCTTGCGGCGGCTTCTCCTACGGCGACGTGCTGGGCGCGGGGCAAGGCTGGGCGAAATCCATCCTCTTCAATCCGGCGCTACGCGGGCAATTTGAAGCCTTCTTTGCCCGACCTGATACCTTCGCGCTGGGAGTCTGCAACGGATGCCAGATGATGGCGCATCTCGCCCCCATCATCCCCGGCGCGGAAAACTGGCCGCGCTTTCATCGCAACCGCAGCGAACAGTTCGAGGCGCGTTTCTCGATGGTGGAAGTGCTTGAAACACCTTCCATTTTCCTTGCAGACATGGCGGGTAGCCGCATGCCCATCGTCGTGAGCCACGGCGAAGGGCGGGCTGTTTTCCGGAGTGATGCCGCGCAAAATGCCGTCTTGGTCGCGTTGCGCCACATCGACAATCGGGGCGAAGCGGCAAGGCTCTATCCCGCCAACCCCAACGGCTCTTCTGAGGGCGTCACCGGCTTCACCACCCCGGACGGGCGCTTCACCATCATGATGCCCCACCCCGAACGGACAGCCCGCACGCTTCAAATGTCCTGGTCGCCCCGGTGGCTGCTTGAACAAAGCGAGGATGCTTCGCCGTGGATGAGGATGTTTTGGAATGTGAGGAAGTGGGTGGGGTGATGGGGTAGACGGTATCTGCACGGGTAAAAAGCAAAAAAGGGGAACATGCATGAATAGATTTGGCCCACAAAACCTACTAGTCGTGGACATGGGGACTGGCAGCTACTACCGAGAACAAGGCGGACACGAGCGTTTTAACCTAGATAGGAATAGAGCCGATGGCAAATACTACGGCTACTGCCCGCCCCTCGACAGTATCGACATTTGTAAACACTTTGGCGCGAAGAGCCGGGAAGGTTACGTCGATGGCATTTTGGTTATCTACGTTGTCAAGAAGGAAAAAAGCAATAACCGAGAGATCATTGCATTTTGCCCAAGTGCAAGAGTCTACGGGAGGCCGCAATCAGGGAAGGGATTGAACCGAGAGTTTCCAAATAAAAAGAGCGGCGAAAAAATGGTTGCAACCTATTCAATAGTGAGTGACAAACTCATAGAAGTAGTCAAGGCACGATTGACGATAATCAACGACGACACCCTAACCAAGGACGAGAACACCGACGAGCGAACATCAAACCGATTCCGAGCGCAACGATTTTATGGAGACAAATACCCAAATCTCACGACGAAGATAATTACCTACATAGAAGGTATATTGGACGAAAAAGATCTAATCGACGACGATTTTGAAGAGCAGGAAGAAATACAAAAAGCCGATGTGCCTACACCGAGTGAAATACAAGGCTCAGCCAACCGACCGCTCAGCACTGTAATAGGTGAACGTGGTGAATCGGTAAGAAAGGACATGCGGTATTCAAAGGCAGCCCTTGTCCAAGCCAAATACACATGCCAACTAGACTCAACTCACAAAACCTTCACAACAGCACGGGGCGTGCCTTATATGGAAGGACACCATCTCATACCATGCACATTGGTAAATGCGAGGAGGTTCGAGAAGGAAGGAAAGAATATAGACTGCGTGGAAAACATCGTCTGCATCTGTCCGAACTGCCACCGAGCAGTCCACTTCGGGGATAAGCCGACCAAGAAAGCAATAATTAAGGTTATGTACGACCAGCAAGCTAAGCGACTGTTGAGAGCAGGAATAACAATCACTGAAGAAGGTCTTTTGTCACTCTACGAGAAACAGCCGTAGCCCAGACCCGTAGGGCGGATAAGCCGCAAAGCGGCACCCGCCATTC
Source organism: Betaproteobacteria bacterium (assembly GCA_009782565.1). Lineage (GTDB taxonomy): Bacteria > Pseudomonadota > Gammaproteobacteria > Burkholderiales > Rhodocyclaceae > WRNU01. Next base: position 49,580 of record WRIU01000002.1, on the reverse strand, counting down.
CCCCTTTTGACGCGAAGCGTCACCGACCCTCCCTCCTGGAAGGCTTCTAATTTGTGATGTTTCGCATCGAAAGACACGACCGGCGGATGGTAGCCTTCGGCCTTATCCGCCCTACGCTTGCAACCAACGCAATCCAAGGCAAGCTATAAGAACCTACTCCATGCAGTGTGGAAGAGTTGCTGCAATCAAAGATAAAATTTATTGAATACGTAAAATATATTGACTAGTATTTATCTATTATGTAAGAATTAAGTCATGGAAAAGAGAAAAGCCCACTACAACCTGTCTGCTATCAAAGCCATTGTTGCACGTGACGGGATTCTGACTTTCACGGCAACGGCTCGCCACGGGTTCATGAGCATGGGATTGTCCGAGACAGAAGCACTGGCTGTAGTGGCCTCACTCTCAAACGGTATGTTATTCAAATCAATGACGACGTTTTCCTGCCATCAGCTTTGGCAGGACGTCTATCACGCGCCTTGCCCCAATGGGAAAACGGCTTACATCAAGCTCACGATGCAAGACGGGGCGGTAGTGATCCAGTTCAAGGAGAAATAAGGATGAGCGCACGGAAACCGAAATATTGCCTTCAGTGCGACGACGGTACGGAGATGGAACTTGCGATTAAGGACGTGACAGTCAGGGCGCGAGACGTGACCCGCGTCGTCCCGGAAATTGCAGGTTGGCATTGCCCAAAATGCGGGGAAGTCGAATTTGTCGACCAAGACAGTTCCGTGCGGCATATGGCGGCGATGAACGCAGCCTGGGAAGAGGCCAGGATGGAAGAATCCATGCCGCTACGCGCCATCCGGAAGCGGCTTGGGTTAAGTCAGGCGGAAGCAGGGCGACTGTTCGGCGGAGGCGTGTCGGCCTTTTCCGGGTATGAGCGCGGAAAAACACAGCCGCACAAAGCCGTCGTCCTGCTGCTCAGGTTGCTGAATAATCACCCGGAATTGCTGAACGAAGTGCGCGGACACGCATGAGTTTTTATCCGGATTTGCATGAGGTTGACTCCGGTAACAGTATCTACGTAGGCTCAAATTTTACGACCTATCATTTGAATGATATTGAAATACTTTCCGGCTCCCGCCTCCATCATTTGAATATCTTGCTGGGCGTATGGGCTGGGAGACTTCAGCCATTCATCCCACGCCTGTTTGCATGAGTCCATTTCGCGGCACTCCGTAATCGCGATACTGGATTCTTTTTCCCATAACGTCCGCCACCAGTTGCGGGAATAAAAATGCCAATCCAGGTTCCAAAAGGGTCGGACTTCTTCTGGTAATTCTCCTTCGGGGAAGTCTTGTGTAAATCCAGGTACGGCAACTGCTATAAGTCCGCCTTTTTTCACATAGGGCAAGAGTTTCGGCAGCATCATCTCGTTATCGCCAAAGTACTGATACGCATCCACGCTTATGATTATGTCAAAATACTCATGGGCAAACGGAAGCTCTTTTGTCGCGTCAACCAGGAGGGGAAATATCTTTGAATCAAGTCCCAGGCTTGTGAACCGCTCTGCGTTCTCAGTGGGAGAAATCCATAAGTCAGCCGCAAACACTGTTACATCGTATTTTTCCGAAAGTAGTATGGACGAAATCCCCGTTCCGCAGCCCAGGTCAAGGATACGCATGCCAGGAGAAAGGAGAAGAAAATTTGCCATTTCTTCCGTAATCCGCATGGCGTTTGGCCCCATCATGGTATTCAAAAGAAAGTTCATGTCGTAATTGTCGGTAAATGGCGTGGCCACATCTTTCACCTTATGTCATAAATTGTTAAAGCAAGCGCATCCTACACGAACGATGCTTCTCGACTACCGCACCACCCCGGCGCTTCGCGCCACCCCTCCTTGGAGGGGAATTTAACCCGTAAAGTGACAGCCTCATACCCAGCGGCGCACACGTTTCATATAGTCGTCGTACTCTGCGCCGAAACGCTCACGAAGGACTTTCTCTTCGGGAATGATTTGAAAGCGCGTCAGATACACGACAAAGAACAGCAAGAAGAAGCAGGCTGAAAGTTTGGCCGACAATAAAAAATATGCTGACAACATTACGAGGCCGCCCAGATACATGGGGTTGCGCGTATAGCGATATATACCCGTGACCACCAGGGATGAAGCTGTCGAGGGCATGGTCGGGCTTAAAGAGGTTCGAGCTTTGATAAACAACCTTGCCCCTGTTGCAAGCAAGGCAAAGCCCAACAAGAGCAGAACCCCAAAACCTGTCCAACGCGCAATGCTGGATAGCGGCAGCCTGAACACAGGCGGGCAAAGCCACATACCCAAAAAACATGCGAACCCAACCGCCAAAGGAGGTATCTTCAGTTCAAAAAAAGACATCATATGTTTCATAGAACTCCCCGCCAGCAAGTGTAGGGTGGATAAGGCCGAAGGCCGCCATCCACCCATCGTATCTTCTGATGTGAAGCATCGCAAATTGATAAAACCGGTGATGCTATGCGTCAAAGGAGAAATGGTGGATTGCGCCATTTTACGAGACCGGAGACCTTTGGGGACGCACCGTCCGATGGGACGGCAGTCCATCGGGATTGATCAAAACGAAAACTAGTCAGATCAAGTCGAAACTTCTACAAATAACTACATCACACAAAGCAGCCCCTCAAACCTTGATAGACTTGCTCCCTGCATCGCCCTGACCTTCCCCCGAAACCGCCCGCATGGGACGCGATCCCGAACATCCCGCCATGACCACTCAACACATCCCGCCCCTCGAGCCCACGAAAACCTGGTCTGGGCGTTTCAGCGAACCCGTTTCCGAACTGGTCAAACGCTATACTGCCTCGGTTTTTTTCGATCACCGCATGGCCGCGCAGGACATCCGGGGCTCGCTGGCCCACGCCCGGATGCTCGCCCGGCAGGGCATCCTCTCCGGGGAAGACCTCGCCGACATCGAGCGCGGCATGGCGCAAATCGCCGATGAAATCGCGCGCGGGGCGTTTCAATGGAGCCTCGATGACGAGGATGTCCACCTCAACATCGAAAAACGCCTGACCGCGCTCGTGGGCGACGCGGGTAAGCGTCTGCATACGGGGCGCAGCCGCAACGACCAGGTTGCGACCGACATCCGCCTGTGGCTGCGGGAGACCATCGACCAGATTCTCAGGCTCATCACCGCTTTTCAGCGCCGCCTGCTCGATGTGGCCGAAGCACACGCCGACACGCCGATGCCGGGTTTCACGCATCTCCAGGTCGCGCAGCCGGTCACGTTCGGCCATCATCTGCTCGCCTATTACGAGATGGCCCGCCGGGACTTTGAGCGTTTCACGGATTGCCGCCGCCGCGTGAACCGCCTGCCGCTGGGCGCGGCGGCGCTGGCCGGGGCCAGCTACCCTATCGACCGGGTATCGGTCGCCTCTGAGCTTGGTTTTGATGAACTTTGCCGCAACTCGTTGGACGCCGTGAGTGACCGCGACTTCGCCATCGAGTTTTGCGCGGCGGGCGCGCTGTTGATGACGCACTTGTCCCGGCTGTCGGAAGAACTCATTCTGTGGATGAGCCCGCGCGTCGGTTTCATCGACCTCGCAGACCGTTTCTGCACCGGCTCTTCGATCATGCCGCAGAAGAAAAACCCCGATGTGCCCGAACTCGTGCGCGGCAAGACCGGGCGCGTCAATGGTCATCTCGTGGCGTTGCTCACCCTCATGAAAGGCCAGCCGCTGGCCTATAACAAGGACAACCAGGAAGACAAGGAGCCGCTGTTCGACACGACGGACACAGTGATCGACACCCTGCGTATCTACGCCGACATGATCGGCGGCATCCAGGTCAATCCCGGAAACATGCGCGCGGCACTCGCGCAGGGACACGCCACCGCCACCGATCTTGCCGATTATCTGGTGAAAAAGGGGCTGCCCTTCCGCGACGCGCACGAGGCCGTGGCGCTGGCGGTGCGCGCTGCCGAGGAGCGCGGCCTCGATCTTTCCCGCTTAAGCCTCGATGAGCTGCGGGCGGCACTTGCCAAAGTGCCCGGCGCGGCTGAACGGCTGGCCGAAGACGCGCTTGCAGCCATCTCCATCGAAGGCTCGCTTGGCGCGCGCGCCCACATCGGCGGAACGGCTCCCGACGCGGTACGCGCGGCCATCGCGCAAGCCCGCGATGAACTGAACGCGCAAAAGGAGGCGTGATGTCCCCTGAGCGGATCGGCAAATACGAAATCCGCCGCCTGCTCGGAGAAGGGGCGACGAGCAGCGTGTATCTGGCCTGGGATCCTTTCAACCAGCGCGAAGTCGCGGTCAAACGGATCAACCCCGTCTTTTTCAAACCGCCCCATCGTGGCCGCCTGTTCCGGCAACTCCTGGTCAACGAAGCATCGCTCGCGGGAAAACTCAAACACCCGCATATCGTGCGGATTTACGACGCGGTCGTCGACGCCGATGACGCCTATGTGGCGATGGAATACGTCCCCGGCGGGACCTTAGAGGCGCTGGCGCGTCCCGGCAGGCTGGCTTCATTCGAGCGCGTCATCGAAATCATCTTCAAATGTACGCGGGCGATCAATTACGCTTTTCACAACGGCATCACCCACCGCGACATCAAGCCCGCCAACATCCTGCTCTCCGCAGCGGACGGAAACGACATCCGCATCTCGGACTTCGGCGCGGCTTTCCAGGCAACGAGCGAGGTCACGCAAATTGCCAATCTCGGCTCGCCCGCGTACATGTCGCCGCAACAGGTACGCGAGGTACAGGTCGATCACCGCTCCGACATCTACTCGCTCGGCGTAGTGATGTATCAGTTGCTCACCGGGCATCTGCCGTTCGAGTGCGACAACAACTACAACCTCATCTACCGCATCGCCAACGAAATACCGCCCGCGCTCACCGAATACCGCCCGGAAATCCCCGAAGAGCTTCAAATCATTGTGCAGCGCGCGATGGAAAAGGATGTCGAGCACCGCTACCAGACCTGGGGCGAATTCTCGCACGACCTGACGCTTGCCTTCCGCAACTGCGCCATGGAACCCGATCAGGAGGCTTTGCCGGAAACTGAAAAATTCCGCTTCCTGCGGACGCTTCCCTTCTTCGACAAATTTTCCGACGCCGAACTCTGGGAGACCATCGGCTTCTCGCAATGGAATCAATTCCAGCCCGGAACGGTCATCCTCAAGGAAGGCGAAGCGGGCGACCACTTCAGCTTTCTGGTCGAAGGCGAAGCGCAGGCCAAAAGAAAACGCACCCTGCTCGGCGTATTTACCCCTGGGGACTGTTTCGGCGAAATCGCGCTGTTTTCTGCCGGTAAAGGCGTGCGCTCCGCTTCGGTGAAAGCGACTTCCACGGTACGCCTCATCACGATCCGCAGACAGGCGTTGGAACGCGCGTCCGAAGCCTGCCGCATGCACTTCTATCAGGCTTTCCTCACCGTACTGGCCACCCGGCTGTCACTGGCCAGTTCGCGCATCGCCAATTTCGAGGTTTGACGCCCGCCCTTGCAAACAAACATGCGAGTGATCCTGCCCATCCTGGTCTGCGCCCTTTGCATGGGAGCCCTACTGGCGGCCGACGCCAATAAGGAGGCTTTCCTGGTGGGAAACGCGGCGGCGCAGTGCCTCCCCCCTTTCCTCTGGGCCGGGATCACCAACCTGGGCAACACGCTCGGCGCTTTTTGCCTGGTCGCGCCCACACTCGCCAAGTGGCCGCGATGGACAGCGGCGGCGCTGCTGACAACGCCGTTCGCCGCGCTCTATACCCACGCAATCAAACGGTTGGCCGATGTGTCCCGCCCGGTGTCCGTTCTCCCGCATGAGGCGTTCCAGGTCATCGACTCGACTCTACGCTGGCACTCCTTCCCTTCCGGGCATAGCGTGACCGCCTTCGTGGCCGCCGGTATCCTGGTGCTCTGCTCCCGGCGGCGGCTGGCCTGGCTCGCGCTGCCCGCCGCGATATTGGTTGCGTTTTCAAGAATCGCTGTCGGGGCGCATTGGCCGCTCGACCTGCTCGCCGGGGCAGCAGGCGGTTGGGCGGCGGCGGCGCTCGGCTGCGAACTTTCGGCGCGGTGGCGGTTTTGGGAAAAAGCCCTCGGCCAGCGTATCCTTGCCGGGATTGCGCTCCTTTGCGCGTCGATGTTCGTTTTTGAAAACACGGGCTATCCTAGGGGGTTTTGGATGCAATACCTGCTCTGCGCCATCGGCTTTGCCGGGGCGCTTTATGCCTTGTGGCGCCCAGCGGCGTCGAGAGCGCAAGATTCGACATGAAAATCGCCAAGCGCGGGTTCGCCGTCGCATTCACGCTGGCGTTCGTGTTCTGGCTGCTGGATAAACAGCAATGGGCCGGCCTCGCCGCGATGCTGGAACAACTCCCCGGCAGCGCGCTCGGATTGGCGGCAGCGGGTTTTTTCCTGAGTTACCTGCTGCGCGCGGCACGGGTCTTTGATGAATTCCGTCATGAAGCCAATGGCCGTTTCGGCGCTTGCCTTCGCATCGTGCTCATGCACAACGCAGCGGTGAACATCGTGCCGTTTCGCGGCGGCGAAGCGGCGTTTCCCATTCTGCTCGGCAAACTCTTCGGTACGCCGCTCACGCGCGCGCTGGCTTCCCTTTTCTGGTTCCGTTTGCAAGACGCGCTGGTCGTGGCCGTGGTCGCGGTCGCGGTCTGGCCGGGGCTGCCGCCCGCGCTGCGCCTTGCGGGCGTAGCCGCGCTTATCCTCTTTGCCTGGGCGCTGCCGCGCTGGGCGCGCCACCCACGCCCCTCATCCCAGGAGGGCCGGTTCGCCCGCTTGCGCGACGCCTTCGCTAAATCGACCCAACACGCCCGCTTCGGCTGGCTCTGGACGATTGCGAACTGGTCGGTCAAACTCGCCGCGCAAGCGTATTTGCTGGCCGTGCTGCTTGGGACAAGCATGAACACAGGGGCGGCAGGCGCGTTAGGGGCGGAACTCGCCGCCATCCTCCCGGTGCAGGGCGTGGCGGGATTCGGCACTTACGAAGCCGGGGCGGCAGCGGCATTGCTGCCCAATGGCGTCATGCTTGCCGACGGCCTGCGCGCGGCGCTGGCGCTGCATCTTTTCGTCATTGCATGCTCCGTGTGTGCCGGTATCATTGCCGCATTGCTGCCCGAAGTCCAACCCACGCGCCCAGCGGCGGAGCCATCCGAACCCGAGAAGAGCCCAAACCCATGAACCTGTCGCCCCTTCCTCCCTCTGAGCCGCAAATTCCGGCTTCCCTGCCGCGCCATACCTTGTCTGTCATCGTGCCGATGTACAACGAGGCCGAAAACGTCGAACCGCTCCTCGATCGTATCCACCTCGCGCTTGAACCCTACCCGTGGCCGTGGGAGGTGGTGCTGGTCGATGACGGCAGCACCGACGCCACGCCGTCAGAACTGAAGCGTTGCGCGGCCATCAGGGGGCCGCATGTGCGCGTCATCCAGCTCAGGCGCAATTTCAAACAGACGGCGGCCATGCAGGCCGGTATCGACGCTGCGCGCGGCAGCGTCATCGCTACCTTGGACGGCGACTTGCAAAACGACCCCATCGACATCCCGCGCATGGTCGGGCGGCTGCTCGATGAAGACCTCGATCTCGTTGCCGGTTGGCGCAAGGATCGCCAGGATAACCAGCTTCGCAAAATTCCATCGCGGATCGCCAACCGCCTCATCGCCCGGATGACCGGCGTCCACCTGCGCGATTACGGTTGCAGCCTCAAGGTCTTTCGCGGCAGCACCATCAAAAGCGTGCGGCTCTACGGCGAAATGCACCGCTTCATCCCCGCCTGGCTGGCAACGGTAACGACCCCCCGCCGCATCGCGCAGGAAGTCGTCACCCATCACGCCCGCGTATTCGGGCAATCCAAGTACGGCATCTCCCGCACCTTCCGCGTCGTGCTCGATCTCATCTTTGTCTATTTCTTCATGCGCTACCGCACCCGTCCGGGGCATTTCTTCGGCGGCATCGGCATCGCGCTCGGAGCCTTGGGCGGCCTCATCCTCGCTTATCTTGCCGGAATCAAATTTTTCCTCGGAGAAAGCATCGGCACACGCCCGTTGCTCTTCGGCGGCCTATTCCTCGTCATCGCCGGTGTGCAAATGGTAACTTCCGGCGTCCTGGCCGAATTGCTGGCACGGGTTTACTACGAATTCAGCGGCACGCACGCCTATCTGGCGGACGAAGCATCATCCCCCGGCAAAGATGAATGCTGGCATCTGCCCGCCTCCGGAAAGGAAGATGAGAAACCGTGATATGACGCAAAACCGGAGGTTGAATATCCGCGCGGCGCTCATCCTTGCCCTGCCGTTTGCCGCTTTCCTGCTGTGCCTGGGCGGCGCGCCGCTGTTCGATGTCGATGAAGGCGCGTTTTCCGAGGCCACGCGCGAAATGTTCGAGCGCAGGGATTTTCTTTCGACTTGGCTCAACGGTAAGCCCCGTTTCGACAAACCCATCCTGATCTATTGGTTGCAAGCGGCAAGCTACTGGTGTTTCAATGGTATTTTCAGCGTCGAATGGGTTTTTCGCCTGCCTTCGGCGCTTGCCGCGATGGCCTGGTGCTACGCCGTCTGGCATTTTGCCCGCCCGCGTTTCGGACCAAACACGGCACTGGCGGCGCTGGCGGTCGCGGCAACCTCTATCGGACCTTTCGCTATCGGCCGCGCCGCCACGGCAGACGCCCTGCTCAATCTCTTGCTGGCGCTCTCCCTGTTCGATGCCTGGCGATACCTCGAATCCGTCCGTGACGACCAGGGCCAACGCGCCCCATTGTTGCGCTGCTACGCATGGATCGGCCTCGGAGTGCTCACCAAGGGGCCGATCGCCCTCCTCGTGCCGGGCGCCGTCACCCTGCTCTTCTGTGCCAACCGCAAGGATTGGCGTACTTGGCTGCGGGCGCTCACCAACCCGTATGGCTGGCTGATCCTCGCCCTCATCGCCGTTCCCTGGTATGCCGCGATCCTCGCCATCCACGGGCAGGACTTCATCGACGGTTTCATCTTCAAGCACAACGTCAAACGCTTTACCGGCACGCTCGAAGGCCACGCCGGGAGCATTTTCTACTACATCTTCGCCGTACCCATCCTGTTGCTGCCCTGGACGGGGCCTCTTTTCGCCAGCCTACGCAAAGCCAGGGACGATTCCGCCAACCGCGATGGACAACACGCGGGCAGCGGCCTACGCCGCTACCTATGGCTCTGGGCGGGGTTCGTCGTCATCTTTTTTTCGCTCTCCGGCACAAAGTTGCCGCATTACGCTCTCTATGGCGCAACGCCCCTGTTCCTGCTCATTGCCACGCATCGCGATGAATTACGGAAGTCCTTCGCGCATCTCGCCCCACCAACCGCATTGCTTGCCCTGACCGTCGGGCTACCGATGCTGTGCGCGATTCTTTCCGCAAGCAAGCTAGGCAATACCTACCCCTACTATAGCGCCCTGCTTGCCGAAGCCACCTTGCGGGCAGGCACGGGTTATTACGCCGTCTGCGGCGGCGCACTGCTCATCTGGCTGCTCATTCTCTTCGTCGCCAGGGAAAAAAGCACGTTGTGGGATCGGCTGCTTTTCGCCGCGTGTCTGCAGACGGCAGTGCTCGCGCTCGCAGTCATGCCCTGGATCGGCGCGGTGCAGCAAGGGCCGATCAAAGAAGCCTCCCTTTTCGCCCGAAGCCGACCGGAACCCGCCGTGCTCTGGGAACTGCGTACCCCAAGCGTCAGTGTCTACCGCAATGCCGTCACCCCCTCGCGTGCTCCGGAAGCGGGAGAAATCGCCATCACCCGCCTTGATCGGCTGCCGGAACAAGGTTTCGAGATTTTGTTTCAACGAGCCGGGATCGTGGTCGTGCGTGGAATGACCGAAGAAGAATCAAAAGAGCCCGAATAAATAAATACACCCCGTTATGCGCGATGCGGGGTGCATAACGGGGCGAAGAGGGGAACCATGCCACTATGAGATAAGCAAACACCATGCCATAAATTTATCTTGTTGAAATAAAACAAAAATTTCTAAAGATCATTTTTCGATGTAAAGTACTTCGACACTTTTGCCATCAGAAAATGATTCAAAATGAAAATAGCTACATGGAATGTCAACTCTCTGAGAGTCCGTCTGCATCAACTCCTGGACTGGCTGGACGCAAACCGCCCGGACGCGCTTTGCCTACAGGAACTGAAGATGGAAGACCATGCGTTCCCGGAAGCGGAAATTCGGGCAGCGGGCTATTACGCGGCCTTTTCCGGGCAAAAAACCTATAACGGGGTCGCCATTCTCGCTTCCTCGCCGCCGGAGGACGTCACATGCGGCATCCCCAGCTTCACCGATGAGCAAAAACGCCTGATCGCCGCAACTGTCGCCGGTGTACGCATCGTGTGCGGCTATTTCCCTAACGGCCAACATCCGGGATCGGACAAATTCGTCTATAAGCTGGCTTGGCTCGACGCGCTGACCCACTGGCTCAAGGCGGAGGCGTTGCCCGTCCATCCGAACCTGGTGCTTGCGGGCGATTTCAACATCGCTCCCGAAGCGGCGGACGCGCATCCCGAATGGAAAGGGGACATTCTCGTTTCTCCATCTGAGCGCGCCGCGTTCCGGGCGCTCATCGAGTGCGGGCTGACAGACGCTTTCCGCCTGTTTGAACAACCGGAACACAGCTATTCGTGGTGGGACTACCGGATGGGTTCTTTCCAGCGCAATTTCGGCATGCGTATCGACCATATCCTTGTTTCCCCCGCATTGCGGAATGCCTGCCGCGCCTGCGCGGTGGATAAAACGCCGCGCAAATCGGAACGCCCTTCGGATCACGCGCCGGTGGTGCTTGAACTGGACTGGTCAAACGACTATCAAAATAAGCCCAAACTCACGAACGGGGATCATGCCATATGAGCCGTCGTGTTAGACTTCGGGCATTGTCTATGAACTCCCCATCATGAACCTGATTGATCGCATTTCTCGCCAATTCGAGGACAGCGCCCGCGCCAAACTCGCTGCCATCGAATGGCTGGCCGCACCGGTAGCGGAAGCCGTAGAGGCCATGACGGGCTGTTTGCTCGGCAATGGGAAGATACTCGTCTGTGGGAACGGCGGTTCGGCTGCCGACGCGCAGCATTTCGCCGCCGAACTGGTCAATCGCTTCGAGATGGAACGCCCGCCGCTAGCCGCCGTGGCACTGACCACCGACAGTTCGGTGCTGACTTCAATCGGCAACGACTACGAATTTGCCCAGGCCTTCTCCAGGCAGGTTCGCGCCTTGGGTCAGGCAAGCGATGTGCTGTTGGCCATTTCGACCAGCGGCAACTCACCCAATGTCCTCGCCGCCATCGCCGCCGCGCATGAGCGTGAAATGCGTGTGGTTGCCCTCACGGGCAAGGGCGGCGGAAAAATTGCGGAGCTTTTGTCGCAGAACGATGTCCATGTATGCGTACCAGTTGACCGCACCGCGCGCATACAGGAAATTCACCTGCTCGTCCTGCATTGCTTGTGTGACGGCATTGATTGTTTACTACTCGGAGTGGAAAACTGATGAAATTCTATACAACCGCCCTGCTCCCCGCCCGCCGTGCGCTGTTCGTCGGCGCGCTTGCCATCGCGGGGATTTCCCTGTTGCAAGGCTGCTTTCCCATCATGGTCGCCGGCGTCGGAGCCACCGCGTTAGCGGCGGCCGACCGCCGTACCACAGGGACATATGTCGAAGATGAATCCCTCGAATGGAAAGTCTCCAACCTCATCCGCCAGCACTTTGGTTCTCTCAACCGCGTCGTCGTAACTTCCTACAACCGCAATGTGCTACTCGTCGGCCAAGTGCAGGACGAAAACGTGCGCGCCGAAGCGCAGCGCCTGGCAAGCACGGTGTCGAACGTGCGCGCCGTGGTCAATGAATTGACCATAGGACCTGCCATATCGCTTTCATCTCGCAGCAACGACACTGTCATCACTGGCAACGTAAAAACGCGGTTCCTCAACAACAAGGTTTTCTCGACGAATCACGTCAAGGTCGTCACCGAAGCGGGCGTCGTCTTCCTGCTTGGGATCGTGACCCGCACCGAAGGCGATCAAGCGGCGGAAATCGCCCGTACCAGCAAGGGCGTGAAGAAGGTGGTGAGGGTATTTGAATACATCGGCGAAGACGAAGCCCAAGCTATCGACACCCGCAACAACGAGAACAGCGACTCTCCGCCCGAAGCACCCTGATAGCCCCCCGACGCTGACAGTCAGGGCCTACCGAGCGCATCCAGCAATTTCTGGTGGATGCCGCCGAAACCGCCGTTGCTCATCACTACCACATGGTCGCCGGGCCGCGCCTCGGCGGCCACGGCGGCGACCAGCGCGGCAAAGTCATCAAAGCAGGACTGGTGCGCGCCCAGTGGGGCGAGAGCCGCTTGCGCGTCCCATCCAAGATTGCCGCAATAGCAGAACACCTGATCGGCCAGCCGGAGGCTTTGCGGGAGCAGGTCTTTCATCGTGCCCATTTTCATGGTGTTCGACCGGGGCTCCAGCACCGCAATGATCCTCGCAGCAGGGCCGACCTTGCGGCGCAGGCCGTCGAGCGTGGTGGCAATGGCGGTGGGATGGTGCGCGAAATCATCATAAACCTTCACGCCGCCCGCTTCGCCGCGCACTTCCATGCGGCGCTTGACGTTCCTGAATTCTGACAAGGCCGCCAGCCCGTCGGGTATCGACACCCCGACGTGGCGCGCGGCCAGCAGCGCCGCGCAAGCGTTGGCGCGATTGTGCGCGCCGGTGAGTTCCCACGATACGCGGCCTATTTCATCGCCATTCTCATCGCAAATGACGAGGCTCCCATCGGCATCGTCGCCCCTCGTGCTCCAGCCGCCTTTCCAGCCGTTGAACCAATCCACAGGAGTCCAGCAACCGTGCGCCAGCACACGCTTCAGGCTTTCTTCACGTGCATTCGCGATGATGCGGCCCGTGGCGGGCAAAGTACGCACGAGGTGGTGAAACTGTGTCTCGATGGCCGCGAGATCAGGAAAGATGTCCGCGTGATCGAATTCCAGGTTGTTCAGGATCACGGTACGCGGGCGATAATGGACGAACTTGGATCGCTTGTCACAGAAGGCTGTGTCGTACTCGTCGGCCTCGATCACAAACAGGGGCGTTTTGCCGAGACGGGCGGAGACTCCAAAATCCACCGGCACCCCGCCAATCAGGAAACCGGGTTCAAGCCCGGCTTTTTCGAGGATGTAGGCAAGCATGGAAGCCGTGGTGGTCTTGCCATGCGTACCCGCCACGGCCAGCACCCAGCGCCCTTGCAGGACATGCTCGGACAACCATTGCGGGCCGGACACATATGGCAAACCCTGGTCGAGAATCGCTTCCAGCAAGGGATTGCCACGGGAGACGGCATTGCCGATAACGAAAACATCCGGTTTGAGGCTGATCTGACCGGCATCGAACCCTTCAGTGAGCGCGATGCCCGCCGCTTCGAGCTGGTCGCTCATCGGCGGATATACATTGGCGTCACACCCCGTCACCTTGTGCCCGGAAGCCACCGCCAGTTGTGCAACACCCCCCATGAAAGTGCCGCAAATACCAAGGATATGAATGTGCATGGAACGAAAACCCAAAAAGTGGAGAGAGGATGCCGCGTCCTGTGTAGAATCAGCGAGATTTTACCCGAAGGCGCTCATCTTTCTTCTTTCATGGCGGAATACGGTTTTCCCCCACGCGGCGCACAACGCCGCCGCGAAATTGCTGCGCTGGCCGCGCGCATGATGGCCGAAGACGGTATCGGCGATTTTGGCTTTGCCAAGCGCAAAGCGGCCCGTCGGCTTGGCTCAGATGAAGGCGCAAGCGGATACCTGCCGACCAATGCCGAAATCGAGGCAGAACTGCGGCGTTGGCAAACTCTGTATCAAGGCGAGGAACTCCCGGAACGGCTGGCCGACATGCGCCGGGCGGCGGTAGGGCTGATGCGCTTGTTGAATGAATTCAGACCCTATCTGACCGGCAGCACGCTCGATGGCACTGCCGGGCGTTACGCGGAGGTCGAAATCGACTTGTTCCCGGAAAGCGCCAAGGATGTCGAAATTTTTCTCCTCGACGCCGCTTTTCTCTTCGAGCACCGCGAAACACGCAAAACACCGCCCGACGCGCCAGAAACGATCCTGGCGCTGGAATGGGAGGGCATCCCAGCGCAATTGTCCATTTACCCTGCCCCGGCAGAACGTAACCGGCGGCAGCCCCGCGCTCGCCTGGCTCAGGTCGAAGCCCTGATCGCCACACCGCCGTTCTGCGAAGAACCCGGCTGACGAAAAAGATACATTCTGTCTTCTACAAGGAGGGAAGGATGTGGGCGAATACATGGGTTCGTCTTGCCCAGTACTTTGCTCAAAAACGCTCTAATTTTTCGACTTTATCGACACATTAGCGGAAATGCCGGAGGCCATCACCAACGCCATGCCCAAGTATTCCATCCAGCCCAGGTGTTCGCCCCACAAAATGACGCCGGACAGCGTGGCAAATACGACCGCCGTATACGTCAGGCTTGCGCTCAACAGCACTTTGCCCCGCGAATAGGCACGGGTCATTGCCAGTTGCCCGAGCGTGGCGAACACCCCTGTTCCGGCAAGCATGAGAAACCCCTGAAAGGTGATCGGGTTCCAGCGCGAAAAAACGACCCAGGCCAGGCTCAACAAGGTGGAAATGAACGAAAAATAAAACACCGTGCGCGCCGTCGGCTCCCCAAGCCGCCCCAGGCCACTCACATCGAAATACACCATTGCCGTCAGAACGGCGGAAGCCAGCGCCACCGACGCACCAAACAGGACTTGTCCCTCAAACGACGGATGAAGCAAAAAAACGACACCCCCAAACCCCAGACCCAAGGCAAACACAATCCCCCAATTGAACCTGAGCCCGCGAAAAAACATCAGCATTAGCATCAGGAAAACAGGAGACGTGTAATTCAGCGTCACCGCCGTTGCCAGCGGCAACAGGGAAATGGCGTAGAAATAAACAGAAAGCGAGCAAAAACCCGTTACACCCCGCTTCACATGCCAGCGCCAATGCGGCGTCGCCAAGCGCACATTGCGCCAGTGCACCAATGCCAACATGATGAAAAACATTATTACGGAGCGATAAAAAACGATCTCCGCCAGCGAATACCCTTCCTTCGCCGAGAGCTTGACGCACACTCCCATGCCCGCGAAGAAAAAACCGGCAGCGACCATCCACAAGGATTGCATGATGAAAATTCAATGAAGAAATTATGCGAAACAACATGAACGCCCTTCAGGATACGGACTTTCCATTTTCCAAATGAGCAAAATTATGGATTGTACTTGGCATTCAGTCTCTACTATATTGTTCAAGTGCTCGCAACATAATGCCTTTGCCCTTCTTTCCCGAAGCGTTTCCTTCCACACTGCCTTCATCGCTCGTCACGTCTCGTCCTTTCAGCCATGAGCAAAATCCTCCTCACGGGTTCCAGCGGTTTCATCGGGCAGGCACTGGCCCGGCGGCTCATTGCGGAAGGGCACCGGTTGAGGCTGCCAGTCAGATCGCAGCTTTCCTGGGAGCCAGGCAACTCGGTGGTTTTCCCTTTCGAGGGGCTCGAAGCAACCACGGACTGGGCAGCAGCGCTTGTCGGCGTCGATTTGGTCATCCATTGCGCGGGTCGCCCACGCATCATGAACGAGACCGCGCCCGACCTGCTGGCCGAGTATCGCCGCTGCAATGTCGAGGGTTCCGTGCGGCTTGCCAGCCAAGCCGCACACGCCGGGGCGCAGCGTTTCGTGTTCGTGAGCACGGTTGAGGTCTGCGGCGAGCAGACTCAGCCCGATCAGCCCTTTTCCGTCGAATCCACGCCCGCACCGGCCAGTCCTTACGCCACTTCCAAACTCGAAACCGAACGCGCCCTGTTCGCGCTGACCGCGAGCAGTAACATGGAAGTCGTCATCATCCGCCCGCCCCCGGTTTATGGCCCTGGCGTGAAGGGCGATTTCCACGCCCTGATGCAATGGATTGATCGTGGCAGCCCCTTGCCGCTGGCAGGCGTAGAGAGTCGGCGCAGCATGATTTCGCGCAGTAATCTTGTTGATTTTCTGACGAAATGCGCGCATCACCCCGCTGCCGCCGGACACATCCTGCATGTAAGCGACGGAGAAGATTTGAAAGTCTCCGAGTTGGTGTCCAAACTCGGCGAGGCGCTGGAGCGCCCTCCGCAACTAACCCGCATGCCCGCCTGGTTGCTCAGGAGCCGCGCCCGCCTGTCCGGCCGGTACGCGCTGATCGAGCGCCTGAAACTCCCCATGCAGGTCGATATCGAGCATACCCGCCGCCTACTCGATTGGGCTCCCCCTTATGAGATCGACGACTCTCTCGCGCAAACAGCGGCACATTTCCGCAAATACCCGCAAGATTGATGTTGCGATACCGTCCGAAGTGGCATCCCTCCCTTTATAATCGCTTCATATGCCAGTTCGTATCTCCGCGCATGCCTCCCTGGTTTTTCTTTTTGACCTCCTGGCCGTCGTTATTGCCTGGGTAGGCGGGCTGTTGATCCGCTTCAATTTCATCTGGCCATCCGACAGCGGCTCTTCCATATTTTTGATCCTCGCGATGTTGCTGCCCATTCACGCCGTGGCTTGCTATTGGGCGGGTCTGTATCGCGGCCTCTGGCGGTTTGCCAGCATTCCCGACCTCAAGCGCGTACTGAACGCGATTGCCTTCTCGGCAGTCGGGCTGTTGATGATCAAGACGCTTTTCGATGTCCCGGGGCCGGTACTGCCGCGCTCGACACTCGTGCTCTATCCGGTGCTGCTCGCCGCCATAATGTGCGGCGGCCGGCTGGCCTGGCGGATGTGGAAAGAACACTGGATGTACCGCGGCCTACCTGCGTCCGGGGAACCAGTCATCATCGTTGGTGCGGGCAACAGCGGCAGGATGCTGGTACACACGCTCGAACACCGCGCCGAATGGCGGGTCGTCGCGCTGCTTGACGATGATCATACGAAGTGGGGGCGGGAACTTTCCGGCATCCCCATTGAGGGCGGTGTCGATGCCCTGCCCCAGATGTTGAAAAAACACAACGCGGCACATGTCATCCTCGCTATGCCTTCGGCTTTGCCCGCAGCCATCAAGCGCGCTGCCAACACCGCCGTAAGCGCGAACGCTAAGGTATTCATCGTGCCGGGCATCGAAGAATTGATGTGCGGCCGGGTAGAAATCGACGCCATGCGCCCGGTCGAAGTCGAAGACCTGCTCGGGCGCGAGCCGGTACATATCAACGCGGTGCATGTGCATCAAGTTTTCGCCCGCCGCACGATCCTCGTCACTGGAGCGGGCGGCTCGATCGGCAGCGAATTGTGCCGCCAACTTGCCAATTTCGAGCCGAAAAGGCTGCTCTTGCTGGAAATAAGCGAATTCGCACTTTACTCGATCACGGAATGGTTCGCTTCCCACCATCCCGAAGTGAACATCGTCCCGCTGATCGGCGATGTCCGGGACGAGGCGCGCATCGAAGAAATTTTCTCTGTCTGGCGTCCGCAGGCCGTCTTTCACGCCGCCGCGTACAAACATGTTCCCTTGATGGAAAACGGCAATGCCTGGCAGGCGGTATCCAACAACGTTTTCGGTACGCTCCGGCTTGCCCATTGCGCCCATCGGCACGGCGTAGAACGCTTTGTGCTGATCTCCACTGATAAGGCGGTCAACCCGACCAACATCATGGGCGCAACCAAACGATTGGCCGAAATGGTCTGCCAAGCGTTTTCCATGTCGAGCGATACCCGTTTCGGAATCGTGCGTTTCGGTAACGTGCTCGGCAGTTCCGGCAGCGTCGTCCCAAAATTCCAGGCGCAGATCGCCCAAGGCGGCCCCGTCACCGTGACGCACCCGGAAATCACCCGTTACTTCATGTCCATTCCCGAAGCGGCGCAATTAGTGCTCCAGGCTGCGGCTCAAGGGGAGAACGGGGAAATATTCGTCCTCGACATGGGAGAGTCGGTAAAAATCGCCGACTTGGCGCGCAACATGATCCACCTGTCGGGATATACCGAAGAGCAGATCGCCATCGAGTTTACCGGCCTACGCCCAGGAGAAAAACTCTACGAAGAATTGCTGGCTGACGCCGAACAAACGCTTCCTACGCCTCATCCAAAATTGCGGATCGCTCGTTCGCCTCAAGTTGACGAAGATTTTCTCGGCAACCTGCAAAACTGGCTGGAATCTTCCACCCCGCTTGACGATGAAAACGTGCGGCATGACATCCAGCAATGGGTCGCTGAATACACGCCGCCAAGCGCGGGCAAGAGCCGCGTTTGCACGGCAGTGTGAAATCGGGAAGGGTCGCTGTCACCCGCACTCACTACAATGAGGGTGTCTTCAATCCGGGCGGTTCCCGATGTCCGAAAAATTCCCCCTCCAGCCCCTGCTCGACCTCGCCAATACCCGCATGGACGAGGTTACACGTGAACTCGGAGAACTGATTGCCTCCGAACGCAGCAGCCAGCAGAAACTGGAACTGCTTCAGGGATACCGCAATGAATACAGCGAGCGTTTCATCGAAGCGGCGCGTAGCGGCATCGGTTCCGAAGCGATGCGGAATTACACCAATTTCCTCAGCCGTATCGACGAAGCCATCGAAATTCAACAGCAGGTCGTGAAGCAATCGCGCCTGGACACCTCTCAGGGGCAACAGCAATGGGTGGAGCAGCACACCAAGGTGCGCGCCTTCGACACCCTCTCGCAGCGTTTCCAAAGCGAACTCGCCCGCAAGACATCACGCCAGGAACAGCGCGCAAGCGATGAACACTCCAGCCGCAAATTCCGCGACCATCACGAGGATATTTCCTGATCCGTACCGAGGAATCCCCGACAGGAAGCCGGAACGACTCAACCGCCCTCCCCTGGCACATGCCTTGCTTCAACAGCATGAAACACATGCAAACGAGAGCAAGATCATGGCCACTCCGGTTTCTAGCGGCGCGCTGAATCTCTCCGCCTCCAGCGCGGCGGCAAACCCTGATAACAGCCGAAATGCCGCCGCCAATGGCATATTTAATCTCAGCTTTTCCGACCTTTTGCGCGGACAGGTACAAGGCAACTTTGATGCCCGCACCCCTATCTCTCCGCTGACGGATACCCGTCCTGCACCTACACGCACAGCCCCTCCTCCCGAAACTACGCGCGAAACGCCACGCGCGCACGGCGACTCTCCCTCTCCCGCCTCCAGACCCCAGGCATCGCGCCCATCGCAAGAACCCACGCGGGAATCCGCACGCACAAACGGTACGGGCACACCCGAAACCGGGCAAACTGTAAAACGGCAAACCGAAACGCAAGACACCGCCCCCTCCCAACAAGCCAGCACCGAAACCGGAAAACCCGCTGGAAGCAGCGAAAAAGAAGGAGCTTCCGGAAACACCGCAGCAACCGGGCAACCCCTCCAACCCCAACACCCCCTACTCGCGGATGCCACAATTTCGCCGGATTTACCGGCAACGATTGCCGTCCTGCTGAACGGAATTGCCGGAGAAATCGTGAAAGACGCCGCCGGAAACGAATCCGGAGCGGAAACACTCGCCCAGGACGCGCCCACGCGCGACATGGGGAATTCCCGATATCCAGACACGGCGGGCAGCAACCTTTACGCGCGAGCCGCAACTCTTGCGGATAGCACCATGCAAACCGGCGCGGGCATGGAAAGCGATGCCGACAGCGGCAACGGCAGCCAGGGGACGAACCCGGACGCATCGGCCATGCCCACAGGGCGCGATTCCCGGCATCCGGCCACCGCCGCCACCGCACCATCCGGCACGAATGTTGATCCTCTGGTACGGGTCAATGCCACTACGCCAGACATGGCTATAAACGCTGCCAACGCAGCCTCGATCCTCCTGACCCCACGCGAGGGCGGCGACGCACGAATTGCTCCGGCTGGAATCGCGGCAAACGCCAGTGAAATTTCCATGCTGAACCCGCTTCGACTGCCGACACAGGCGGGCGCAGCCTTGCCCCAATTCACCATCCCGTCAGGTGCGGGACAAAGAGCCTGGGCCGAAGAAGTCGGCAACCGTGTCATGTGGATGCTGGGCCGTGCCGAAAGCCGTGCCGAACTCATCCTTACCCCCCCCCTCCTTGGTAAGGTTGAAGTCTCGATCCATCTCAACGGCGATCAAGGTACGGCTCAGTTTCTGGCTTCCTCGCAATCCGCACGCGAGGCGCTGGAACAGGCCATGCCCCGCTTGCGCGAATTGCTCGCGCAAGCGGGGATCAGCCTTGGGGAAGCCAGCGTAAACACTTCCGCCGAAGGCCGGGCACAGAACAACGAAAACACCCATCGTGCAGAAATACGCACACCCGATGCCCATGACAGCGGCAGTGACGGGGATGCCACAGCTATCACGGCTACGAACTGGTCGAAGCTGGACAATGGGCTGGTCGACACTTTTGCCTGAAGCGGATGAATAAGAGGCGCTACGCCCCACTTTTCCACGCATGGAGGAAGGCGCGAACCGACGATAATCAAGCGTAGAAAAGGAGAATCGACCATGGCAGCAGCAGAAACTCCCGTTTCCGCGCCCGCGCCCGCCAAACGTAGCAGCAAATTGCTGCTCATCATCCTGCTGGTCGCGGTACTCATCCTCATCCTCACGGTTATGGGAGTCGGCGCGTTGCTGCTGATGAAAAAAGGCACGGCTGGAAATACCGGCACCAGCCATGAAGCCCCTGCCGTCCCGCCGCCCCCTGTCGCGCCCGTACCGACATATACCCCTGCGGTCGACCTCAGCAAACCGCCGATATTCGTCCAACTGGACCCCTTCACCGTCAACCTGCGCGCCAGGGAAAACGAGGACAACCACTATTTACAGACGGACATTTCCCTTAGGGTCAATGACCAGAAAACCGCCGAGGCACTCAAGGGTTGGATGCCGGAAATACGCAACCGCATCAATCTGATACTGACCTCGAAAACCCTTCAGGACGTGCAGGACGACATGAGCCATGAAACGGTGCAAAGCGAGATACTAAGAGGGCTCAATACCATGTTCGGCGTCCCTCCCCCTCCGCCTGGAATTCCGGAGACACAGGCTCCGCTTGGCCCCGTCCAGGGCGTGCTGTTCATTTCCTTCATCGTTCAATGACGGGGCAAGGTCATGTCCTCGGATTTTCTCTCCCAGGAAGAAGTTGACGCGCTGCTGCGCGGCGTCAACGGAGAGACTGACGAGCCCTCCCGCGAAGAAGAAGAACATGGAGGCGTGCGCTCCTACAACATGGCCACCCAGGAGCGCATCGTACGCGGGCGCATGCCCACGATGGAGCTCATCAACGAACGTTTCGCGCGTTACCTGAGAGTCGGTCTCTTCAACTACATGCACCGCAACGTCGAAATTTCGGTCGGCCCGATCAAGGTACAAAAATACGCCGAATTCGTTCGCAACCTGGTCGTGCCCACCAATCTCAACCTGGTTCTCGCCAAACCGCTGCGCGGAACCGGGCTGATCGTGTTCAACCCCAAGCTCGTCTTCACTGTCATCGACAGCATGTTCGGCGGCAACGGGCGATTCCAGACACGGGTGGAAGGCCGGGATTTCACACCCACCGAGCAGCGCATCATCCAAGGGCTGCTCCATGTGGTGTTCACCGAATATAGCAAGTCGTGGAGCCCAGTCTTCCATATCGACCTCGAATACATGCGCTCGGAAATGAATTCGCAGTTCGCCAACATCGCCACGCCTTCCGAGATTGTCGTCGCCGCCAGCTTTACGCTGGAAATGGGCGATATCCAATCCGACATGCACATCTGCTTTCCCTATTCGATGTTGGAACCGATCCGCGACCTGCTCTATTCGACGATGCAAAGCGACCATCTCACCCAGGACAAACGTTGGGTCACGATGCTGTCCCAAGAGTTGCAGGGCGCGGAAGTCGATCTCGTCTGCAATCTCGGCACAACCAGGGCGACTCTGCGCGACATCGTCAATATGCGCGTCGGCGACGTAATCCCGTTCAGCGTCCCCCAATTCCTGGAAGCCGAAATCGAAGGCGTACCCGTGCTCGAATGCCACTCCGGAAGCCGCAATCACCAATACGCCATCATGGTCGAAAAAATGATCGGCAGTTCCGAACCCCTCAACATGCTGGCAGGAGGCCAACAAAATGGCTGACGACAACAACGAGACCCCGGATATTGCCGAAGCCGACGCTCCGGATACTGCCGAGACCCCAGTCGGCGAGGACGACTGGGCCGCAGCCATGCAGGAACAGGCTACCGTCGAAACGCAAGCAGACGATGGCGGCATCAACGAGGATGACTGGGCTGCGGCCATGCAGGAGCAGGCTGACGCCGAGAACACCGTCGACCATGAAGCCGAACAGGTCGCCGCCGAACTGGCCGCCGCCGCCAACTCACCCTACCAGGCAAAACCCGCGAGCCAGCTCTTTGAAGAGTTCGGTGAAGGAAACAAACCCAGTTCACTCAACGACTACAACATGATCCTGGACATTCCCGTCCAGATCACCGTCGAACTTGGGCGCACCAAGATCACGATCCGCAACCTGCTGCAACTGGCGCACGGTTCCGTCGTGGAACTCGACGGCCTGGCCGGGGAACCGATGGATGTGCTGGTCAACGGAACCCTGATCGCGCAGGGCGAAGTCGTCGTCGTCAACGACAAATTCGGAATACGGCTCACCGACATCATCACCCCCGCCGAACGCATGCGGAAACTTCGCCACTAAACCCACCCCGCCCTGGCGAGACCGCGATGAAACCGCCGCCCGTTTTCCTTCCGAGAGCACTGCCCGCCGCGCTCGCCCCCATTTCCGGCCTCTGTCAGGCCGCAACAGATGCGCCCGCCATCCCCGACCCGCTTGCCGGTCTCGGTCAAATGCTTTTCGGGCTCGCGCTCGTATTCGGCATCCTCGCCGCCTCCGTCTGGCTGCTGAAACGTTTTTCCTCTCCCATCCGAGGCAACGGGCTTCTTCGCATCCTCGGCGTCACGGCAGTCGGGACGCGCGAAAAAGTGGTATTGCTCGAAGTCGGCGAAAAAATCCTCATGCTCGGCGTCACCCCGAACAACGTGCGCGCCCTGCATGTGTTCGAGCGCGGCGAACTGCCGCTTGCGCCCGCCGCGCCTCCCGTCGAGTCAGGAACCGTTTCCACCCTCGCCACATCCTTCGCCAACCGACTGGCCCAGGCATTGAAAGGCCGTCGCAATGCGGGCTAAAGCACTCCTTCTCGCTGCCCTCGCCTGTTTGCTTGCCGCGCTCCCCTCAATCGTCGGCGCGCAGGAAATCGACCTCAATCTCCCAGGGTTGCCCGCACTGACCGCCACCCCCGCGCCCGGCGGCGGCACACTCTACAGCCTGCCTGTGCAAACCCTGCTGCTGCTCACGCTGCTCTCTTTCATCCCCGCGATGGTGCTGATGATGACGAGCTTCGTCCGCATCATCATCGTCTTCGCCCTCATGCGTCAGGCAATGGGAACCCAGACCTCGCCCCCCAATCAGGTATTGCTAGGGCTGGCTCTCTTTCTCACCTTCTTCATCATGTCCCCGGTCGTGGATCGGGTCTACACCGACGCCTACAAACCCATGTCCGAAGGCAGCATCGACGTCGATCAGGCGCTGGATCGCGCCACCGTCCCTCTACGTGACTTCATGCTCCATCAAGTACGCTCTTCCGACCTCTCCCTTTTCACCGAAATGGCAAAAATCGAACAGGTCGACAAGCCCGAGGACTTGCCGATGCGCGTCATCATTCCCGCCTATGTCACCTCCGAGATCAAAACCGCCTTCCAGATCGGCTTCATCGTCTTCATCCCCTTCATCATCATCGACATGGTCGTCGCCTCCGTCCTCATGTCGATGGGCATGATGATGATGTCGCCCGTCATCGTCTCGCTGCCCTTCAAGCTCATGCTTTTTGTGCTCGTCGACGGATGGGGGCTCGTCATCGGCTCGCTGGTACGCAGCTTTGCCTACACCTAACGGACTGAAAGGATGAGGATGCCTCCCCAAGTCTTTGGAGAAAACGAATGACCCCCACCGCCGTTGTCGATCTGGGCCGTCAGGCCGTCGAAGTCACCCTCATGGTCTCCGCGCCGCTGTTCCTCGCCGCGCTCGTCACGGGGCTTTGCGTCAGCATTTTCCAGGCAGCCACCCAGATCAACGAAATGACCCTAACCTTCGTACCCAAGGTCGTGTCGATCTTCCTCACCCTCGTGCTTGCCGGACCGTGGATGATCACGACCATCACCGATTTCATGCGGCGGCTCCTCAGTTCCATCCCGTCGATGATTGGCTAGGTATACCTATTCCCCTCTCCCCCTGCCCCTCTCCCGCAAGGGGAGAGGGGAGAAAATCATTTAGGGCGCACAAATCCAAGGGAAACCATGTTTTTCAGCGTCACCTCCGCCCAACTCGACGCCTGGCTTGCCGCCTTCATGTATCCGCTCGCGCGCCTGCTAGGGATGATGATGTCCGCCCCCATCTTCTCCAATCGCGGCATGCCCACGCGCTTTCGGCTAGGCGTCGGGCTTGGCATCGCGCTTGCCGTCCTGCCCGCCGCGCCGCCCATGCCCGACATCGCGCCCGGTTCCGGCATCGGCCTCATGATCCTCGGCCAGCAGGTTTTCATCGGGGCGGCCATCGGCTTCACCATCCGGCTCGTTTTCGCCGCCATTGACGTTGCCGGTTCCTTCATCGGCATGCAGATGGGGCTTTCCTTCGCTCTGTTCTTCGACCCCAACTCCGGCGGACAGAGCGCCGTACTCGCCGACTTCATGAGCATGGTCGCCGCCCTGCTCTTCCTTTCCCTCGACGGACACCTGATCCTGGTCGAACTCGTGGTGCGTAGTTTTGAATGGCTGCCGGTCGGCACGGGGCTTCATGGACAGGGCTGGAGTTTCATCCCCCGTGCCGGGGCGGCCATTTTCTCCACCGGCTTCCTGCTCTCGCTTCCCATGCTCGCGGTGCTCCTCGTCACCAATGTCGCGATGGGCGTACTTACCCGTGCATCGCCCCAACTCAACCTCTTCGCCATCGGTTTTCCCGTCACGATGCTTGCGGGTTTTTTCTCACTCATCCTGCTGATGAGCAATATCGGCCCTGTGTTCCATAACCTGTTTGAACGCAGCTTCGACGCCGTACCCGCGCTGTTGGAGGCGCTCACACCGGCGAGCGCCTCTGCTGGTTCCAGCCCTTGAGAAATAGATCAGGGGTTCATTCTTCCTATTCCTTCTCAATCGCCTTATAAGCCAGCGCACCCAGGACACCGCCCACGATGGGCGCTACCCAGAAGAGCCAAAGTTGCGCGAGCGCGTCGCTTCCGGCAAAAAACGCTACGGCAGTGCTGCGCGCGGGATTGACCGACGTGTTGGTGACAGGGATGGAAACCAGGTGTATCAGCGTCAGGCAAAGGCCGATGGCAATGGGCGCAAATCCCGGCGGCGCTTTCCGGCTCGTCGAACCCATGATGACAAACAGAAAAACCGCAGTCATCGCGATTTCGCAGACCAGCGCGGCGAGAAGCGAATACCCGCCAGGCGAGAATTCGCCGTAACCGTTCGAGGCAAAGCCGCCCAACTCAAACCCTGGTTTGCCGCTGGCGATCAGGCACAGGATGCCAGCCGCAGCGATGCCGCCGAGGATCTGGGCGACGATATAGGGTACTAACTCTTTGCTCTCGAAGCGCCCCGCCGCGAAAAGGCCGATAGAAACCGCCGGGTTCAAGTGGCAACCGGAAATGTGGCCGATTGCGTAAGCCATCGTGAGCACGGTCAGGCCGAAAGCAAGCGAAACCCCGGCCAGCCCAATGCCAAGCTCCGGAAAGGCCGCCGCTAATACCGCGCTGCCACAACCGCCGAGGACGAGCCAGAACGTTCCAACAAATTCAGCCGCGTACTTCTTCATGAGAAACCTCCGTGTAATTTAGACAAGTAGAACGAGAACGGCACAAACCAATCTACAGATTTATTGTACTGCCAATTAATCTTTCTCCGTTTTTACCGCGCGTTCCAAGTCACCGGCTGGCCGGCGGCATGCGAGCAGCGCAATAGATCGAGCAATGGCCAGGCGCGTTGGGCGAGGTTCACGGACGCGGCCATGCCGGTGCGTCCGGCTTCGGCTTCGGCCTCTTCTTCGGCTTCGCGCTCATCCATGCTCTTCGCGCCCAGCCGCGCATGCTCAATCTCGATGGCGGATTCCAGGCGCGTGATGGCATCGAACAATTGTTCGACGGTGATGATGCCCTGTGCGGCCTCACCGTCCTTATCGAGCAGGGCAAGCAACTGCCGCGCGGCGTCGCCGAACATCAGAACATCCGAGGCGGCCTTGGATTTGAAGGTAATCAGCATCGTGCCATCCGTGTTCGTTTGAAGCTCATAGGCCTTTCACCGCATAGATACCGACGGCGTTTCGCCAGTACCCGCGATAGTCCATTCCTGAACCGAACAGAAAACGATCCGGTAATTCCAGCCCTGCGAAATCGGCCTTGAAGTCTGGGCGGGCCTTGCGGTCGTGCCGTTTGTCGACGAGCACCGCTGTGAGTACTTCGTTCGCGCCTTGTCCGCGCAAGTGCTCGACGATGGCGAGCAGGGTATGGCCGACATCGAGAATGTCATCGACGACGAGCACGGTGCGTCCCTGCACTTTTATATTCGGATACGCGTGCCATTCGATTTCTCCGCCCTGGCTGGAGGAGCCGTAGCGGGTCGCATGAACCCAGGAGAGTTCAAGCGGGAAATTGAGGCGGGGCAGCAAGTGCCCGGTCAGGACTATCCCGCCATTCATCACCGCAAGAACGAGCGGGTCGGCATTGGAAAGTTGCCCGGTAATATCCGAGGCCATGCGGTCGATAGCGGCGTCTACTGTTGCTCCGTCCGCGAGGCATTCGGCCTCATCGCGCATACGCCGGATGTCGTTCAGGCGGATAGTGTCCATATCCATTGTCCCGGTCTCGCTGGATGATGATTCATGCAATCGTTCGATTCTAGCCCAAGTGGATTCTGTAACGCTAAACTGCCGTAGGCACGGGTTTGTCGAATCGGGAGAAGCATGCAAAACGCGGACATACAAAAAACGGCAGTCATGGCCAACAGCGCGGGCGAGCCTCTAGCCGCTGTGCTGGACGGGCTGGAAGCCGCCGTGTATGTCGTGGATGCGCGCAACGGAGTCATTCTTTTCGCCAACCGCGCTTTTCAGGCACTGCATGGGTTCGACGCCGTAGGCCAGGTTTTGCGCGGCTTGGTCGTGCCTCTGCCGGAACGCGGGGACTACCGGGTCGACCCACGCGGAATCGAAGCGCCGGACGCGCCTTGCGAGCTTTTCGATGGGGAACTGTTGCAGCCGCGCACGGGTCACTGGTATCACGTACGGGAACAGGCGGTGCTCTGGGTCGATGGGCGTGTCGTTCGGCTGGGTATCGCCACCGACATCACGGATCGCAAGAAAACTGCTGAAGTCGCCCGTCGGCAGGAGGAACGCATTGCCCGTACCGCGCGCCTGATTACGATGGGGGAAATGGCCTCGATGCTGGCGCATGAACTCAATCAGCCCTTGTCGGCCATTGCCAATTACTGCAACGGCTGCGCCGCGCGCATGCAGGCCGGAGCCGGTGCGGAGGAATTGTTGCCTGTGATGCGAAAAGCCGCCGCGCAAGCTGAACGGGCAGGCAAGATCATTGCGCGCATCCGCGCGTTCGTGAAAAAAAGCGAGCCGCGCCGCCGCGCGACCCCTGTGGCCGCCATTCTGGAAGAGGCGCTGGCCCTGATTGAGATCGACGCCCATCGGCGTGGCATTCGGTTGTCTGTCGAGCTTGCTCCCGGCCTGCCGGATGTCAATGCCGATCAGATCATGATCGAACAGGTGTTGCTCAACCTTGTGCGAAACGGGTTCGATGCCATGAAAGATGCTCTGGAGGATGAGCGTGTGCTGATGGTGAGGGCGCGGACAGGGGGCGGGCATTTCGTGGAAATCGCGGTAATCGACCGGGGGCACGGCATCAGCGAGGAAGGCATGGAGCGGTTGTTCCAACCTTTTGCAACGACCAAGGACGAGGGCATGGGAATGGGGCTGGCTATTTGTCGCTCGATCATCGAGTTCCACGACGGGCGTTTGACCGTAGAACCGAATCCGGAAGGGGGTACTATCTTTACCTTTACCTTGCCCATCGAGGAGACGGTTAGTGAGTGAAGCCAAAACGATGCGCGAAGCCGGGGAAGCGTCTGGGCAACTGGTTTTCATTGTCGATGATGATGATGCCCAACGGGATTCCCTGGTTTGGCTGCTGGAATCGCACGGCCACGCGGTCAGGGCCTTTCCCGATGCCGAAAGTTTTCTCGCAGCCTGGGACGGGAGCTTTGCCGGATGCTTGCTGCTCGATGTGCGTATGCCGGGCATGAGTGGGCTGGAATTGTTCGAGGAACTTGCCCGTCGGCATTGCGCGCTGCCGGTGATTTTCATCACCGGGCATGGCGACGTGCCGATGGCCGTGGCGGCGCTCAAGAAAGGCGCGGCGGATTTCATCGAAAAACCATTCTCTGCCGAAGAAATGCTGAAAATGGTCGAAAACTGCCTGGCACGAGAGAGCGAGGAACGCAAACACCGGCGCGCCCGAACCGACACGGCGCAACGGTTGACGCAACTCACGACGCGCGAACGCGAAGTGCTCGATCTCATCATCGCGGGCAAGCTCAACAAACAAATCGCCGATGTGCTTGGTATCAGCATCAAGACGGTGGAGGTTCACCGCGCGCGCGTGATGGACAAAATGGGCGTTTCCACGCTGGCCAGCCTGATACGGCGAGTCGTGTCCGCCGAACTGTGAGAAGCGCAGGGCTGATAAAATCAATATTTTCCCGAAGCGGGAGGGGCGATGACTGGACGTCTGATTGATGGCAAGGCGCTGGCGGATGAACTGCGCGCCGCGTTCAAGGCGCGTGTGGCCTCGCTCACGGCGCGGGGGCATCGCCCCGGCCTCGCGGTCATCCTGGCCGGGGAAGACCCGGCCTCGCAGGTCTACGTGCGTAACAAGGTCAATGCTTGCGAAGCAGCGGGGATTTTTTCACTGAAGATCGACGCTCCGGCGGATGTGTCGCAGGAAACCCTGTTGGCGAAGATCAATGAACTCAACCATGATCCCGCCATTCACGGCATCCTCGTGCAACTGCCGTTGCCGCGCCACATCGATGAGGAAACCGTGCTCGAAGCCATCGCGCCGGAAAAGGATGTTGACGGTTTTCACGCGGTCAACATCGGCGCGCTCGCGCAAGGCAATCCCCGTTTCATCCCCTGTACGCCTTACGGGGTGATGAAAATGCTCGAAGCGAACCGGATTGACCCGGCTGGCAAGGAAGCGGTTGTCATTGGCCGTTCCAACATCGCGGGCAAACCGATGGCGATGTTGTTGCTCAACGCAAACGCGACGGTGACGGTGTGCCACTCGAAGACACGCGACCTGGCCGCTCATGCCCGCCGAGCCGACATTCTCGTGGCGGCAGTAGGCAAGCCGCGTTTCGTCACTGCCGACATGGTCAAACCCGGCGCGGTCGTCATCGACGTGGGCATCAACCGCTTGCCTGTGGAAGAGGGCGGAAAACTTTGCGGCGATGTCGATTTCGAGGCCGTGAAGGAAACCGCTTCCCTGATTACTCCTGTGCCCGGCGGCGTCGGGCCGATGACCATCACTATGCTGCTGGCGAACACTATCGAAGCGGCTGAACGGAGAGCCGGAGCATGAACATGGACACAGCAGACAAGGTTGCGCCAGTCGTCGGCGTCGTCATGGGTTCCGATTCCGACTGGCCAACGATGCAGGCGGCAGCCGCCATCCTCAAGGACTTCGGCGTACCGTTCGAGGCCAAGGTCGTTTCCGCCCACCGCACACCCGACCTGTTGTTTGAATATGCCGAAACTGCCAAGTCGCGTGGCCTGAAAGCAATCATTGCCGGTGCGGGCGGCGCGGCGCACCTTCCCGGCATGCTGGCCGCCAAGACAGAAGTGCCGATATTGGGCGTCCCCGTCCAATCCCGCGCACTTTCCGGGGTCGATTCCCTGTACTCGACCGTGCAGATGCCCAAGGGCGTGCCGGTCGCCACCTTTGCCATCGGCGAGGCTGGCGCGGCCAACGCTGCGCTTTTTGCGCTTGCCATGCTGGCGAATGAAGATGCCACGCTCTTTGAGAAATTGCGGGAATTTCGGCAGAAACAAACGGGGAAGGTGCTGGAGATGCGGTTACCGGAAATTCCGGGGTGAGTGAGTTGTTCGAAGCCACTACGTGGAGCGAAATTCTGACGGGCGGATGTTGAGATAGTGCAACCATTGCACTATACTCTGAACATGCCTACGATAAAGCGCTTTTCTTCCAGCAAGCTCTGCATGTACGCAGGAGATCACCTGCCGCCACATTTTCACATCCTTTCCAATGACGGTGGCAATGCACTGGTGGAAATATCCACTTTCGCTGTACTGGCTGGGCGCGTCAGCCGTGCCGTTTTCGTGGAAGTCACCGAGTGGGCGGTGGGCGAAAAGGAATTCCTGCAATCGAAATGGAATGAACTGAACCATGTCTAAGCAATTCACCCTCACCTCGATCCTGACGGAACAACCGTCAATCCTGCACATGCAATTTGCGGATGGGCAGCGTTTCGTCGTGGACATAGCGCCCATCGCCCGTGCATACAAGTCGCTAACAAGGCTTGAAGAGCCAGCCGTGTTTGCCTTGGCGTCCATCGCAGACGGCGGACAGGCCGTCTCATGGGGCGGTGATGATGACCTGGAACTTGCCGCCGACAATCTGCGCGCCCGCGCCATTGAGCAAGCTGGCGGGTTTTCGCATGAATTTATCTGGAACTGGATGCTGGCACACCGCCTCACGCTCGATGATGCTGCCCGCGCCATTGGTGTTTCACGCCGAATGCTCGCCTACTACCGCAGTGGGCAGAAATCCGTGCCGCGCACGGTCGCCCTGGCGTGCATCGGGTGGGAAACCGGAAAACAGCGAGTTGCCTGAGCGCTGTTCCTCCAAAAAATGAGTTGCATTATGTTGAATGGTTAAACATGAAATGGGTGACAGGATGCGAGGCTGGTTGCGGGGAGTGAAGCGGGTCGAGTCGCCCAATTTCGACGCCCGCCCGGAAGGCGAGCGGGTCAGGCTGATCGTGATACACGCTATCAGCTTGCCGCCGGATGAGTTCGGAGGCTCCGGCGTGATCGAGCTTTTCACAAACCGGCTCGACCCGGCGGCGCATCCGTACTACGCGGGTGTCCATCAGTTGCGGGTGTCGTCGCATTTTTTCATCCGCCGCGATGGTGAGTTGGTTCAGTTTGTGCCGACAGAATGCCGTGCTTGGCATGCCGGGGTGTCGAAATGGCGCGGACGCGAGCAATGCAACGATTTTTCGCTGGGGATCGAACTGGAAGGGTGCGACACGCAAGCTTTCGACGAGCGCCAGTACGTGGCGCTGAAGGCATTGTTGCGGCGGCTGGCCCGACGGTATCCGGGGTGCGATATTGTCGGGCATTCGGACATCGCGCCCAGACGCAAAACCGATCCGGGGCCGTTTTTCGACTGGTCGCGGCTTGGTGATCGGGCACAATGATGGCCGTGCAACGGAACCTTTGCGGGACTGAGCCAATCACTTCCGCTCGTTCTTTCAAGACAAAGAGGAAATCATGGACGACCTGATACGCGCTGCGGCACTCGATTATCACCGCCACCCTCGGCCCGGCAAGATTGCCGTCACGCCGATCAAGGCGCTGACCAACCAGCGCGACCTTTCGCTGGCCTACTCGCCAGGGGTGGGGGCAGCGTGCGACGCCATCGTGGCCGATCCGCAGGAAGCCGCCAACCTGACCGCGCGCGCCAATCTGATTGGGGTCATCACCAACGGAACCGCTGTGCTCGGCTTGGGCAACATCGGCGCGCTTGCCGCCAAGCCGGTGATGGAAGGCAAGGGGGTATTGTTCAAGAAATTCGCCGACATCGATGTGTTCGACATTGAGATCAACGAATCAGACCCCGACCGCCTGGTCGATATGATTGCCGCGCTGGAGCCGACGTTCGGCGGCATCAATCTGGAGGACATCAAAGCGCCGGAGTGCTTCTACATCGAGCAAAAACTGCGTAGCCGCATGAAAATCCCGGTTTTCCACGATGACCAGCATGGTACGGCCATCGTGGTTGGCGCGGCCGTTCTCAACGGCCTGCAAATACAAGGCAAGAGCCTGAAAGAAATTAAGCTCGTGACTTCGGGCGCGGGCGCGGCGGCGCTGGCATGCCTCGATTTGCTGGTGATGCTCGGAATCCCTGTGGAAAACATCTGGGTGACGGACATCGAAGGGGTGGTCTACGAGGGGCGCGCCGCATTGATGGATCCGATCAAGGCGCGCTACGCCAAGAAGACCGATGCGCGCAGCCTCGATGAGGTCATCGAAGGAGCCGATGTTTTTCTGGGCTTGTCGGCGGGCCGCGTACTCAAGCCTGAAATGGTTGCCAAAATGGCTCCCAATCCGCTCATCCTGGCGCTTGCCAATCCAACCCCGGAGATATGGCCCGGCGAAGTGCGGCAGGTGCGCGATGACGCCATCGTCGCTACGGGCCGTTCAGATTTTCCGAATCAGGTCAATAACGTGCTCTGTTTCCCGTTCATTTTCCGAGGGGCTCTCGATGTGGGGGCAACCAGCATCACCGACGAGATGAAACTCGCGGCGGTACGCGCCATCGCTGAACTGGCGCGCGCCGAGCAAAGTGATATTGTTGCTGCCGCTTACGGCGAGAAAGTGAGTGGTTTCGGAGCCGATTACATCATTCCGCGCCCCTTCGACCCTCGGTTGATCGTCAAAATTGCCCCGGCGGTGGCCGAGGCAGCCATTGCGTCAAAGGTGGCGACGCGCCGCATCACCGACTGGGATGCCTATCGCACACAACTCAGCAATCTCGTCTGGCACTCCGGACTTCTGATGAAGCCGGTGTTTGCCGCCGCCCGCAACAAACCGCAACGCATCGTCTTTGCCGAGGGCGAGTCCGAATTGGTGCTGAGAGGGGTGCGTGGCGTGATCGACGAAGGCATGGCCTGGCCGATCCTGGTGGGGCGCACGGAAGCCGTCATTGGCGCAATCGACCGCCTGGGGCTGCGGATGAATGCCGGCCTGAACTTTGAAGTGATCGACCCCGCGTACAACCCGCATTTCAACGAAATGTGGAAGCTCTACCACAAACTCATGGAGCGGCGGGGCGTCACGGAAAGCGAAGCTCAAAATGAAGTGCGCCGCAGCACGACACTGATCGGGGCGTTGCTGCTCGCGCTAGGCTATGGCGATGGCCTCATCTGCGGGACGGATGGCGTGCATCGCACCCATCTGGCCTATGTCGACGCCGCAGTGGGCCGCCGTTCCGGCGTCAATCATTACTACACGGTCAACGTACTGAACACGTCCGGCCGTACGCTGTTCATGACCGATACCAACGTCAATTACGACCCGACACCTGAACAGATCGTCGAAATGACCGTGCTGGCCGCTGAGGAAATGCAGCGTTTCGGGGTCGAACCCAAGGTGGCTCTGTTGTCGCATTCCTCGTTCGGTTCCGCCGACACGCCGACTGCCGAGAAGATGCGCGCCGCCCTGCGCCTGTTGCGTGAACGCCATCCCGAATTGCAGGTCGAAGGCGAAATGCACGGCGATTCGGCTCTCGACGCCCAGTTCAGGCGGCGTGTTTTCCCGAATTCGCATTTGGAAGGGGAAGCCAACCTTCTGGTCTTCCCGACCCTGGACGCAGCCAATATCGCCTTCAACCTGTTGAAAACCGCAGCCGGCGGCGGAGTGACAGTCGGGCCAATCCTGCTCGGCGCGGCCAAACCCGTACATGTGCTGACAGCTTCGACCACAGTACGCAGAGTCATCAACATGACCGCGCTGACCGTCGTCGAGGCGGGATGCCTGGAGGGGTAAAGCCGTGCCAGTCCTCAATAAGTGACAGTTTTGAAGAGTGTTGTTTTTGCGTCATTGCAAAAAGAAAATAACGCTTACCGTGCATTTTTTTGCTTTGCGCGGTTTGCCGTTGAGGGGCGAAGGTGGTAAAATATGAATGTGTGCTGTTCGAGATAGCTTCAAAAAGTCTCTCTACTTCGTTGTTTTTACAATAAATAAGTCAACCCAGACTCTGGGCTGAAAAGGTTTTCATGAAGCCCCGATTGTTGTTTACCATAATGGTGGCTTTGGCCCTGACCCTGACAGGGGGCGGTTATGCTGTGGCCGCGCCCACGAAATGCACGGGCGCGTCGAAGACAAAGTCATGCAAGTCTGCGCCGACGTCGGCGGCAAGCAAAGGCAGATCGGCTTCCGCGGGCAAAAAACAAGCAGGCAAGAAAAGAGCGACGAAGTCAGGCAAGATCGCAAACGTCAGGCATACGCTCGCGGGTAGGCTGGCGGTAGCGAAAAAGCAGGCCGCCAGGGCGCGGGCTGCGGATGACCCCATCACGCTACGGCTGGACGAACACGGACAGCCCCGCCTGAGTTCATCGGCTTTCTACGTTGCCAACCAGAACACGGGCGAAATTCTGCTTCAGAAAAACGCGCGCGCGGTGATACCGATTGCCTCGATTACCAAGCTCATGACGGCAATCGTGGTGCTTGAATCGAGAAGCGATCTGCACGAAATGCTCACCATCACCGATAGCGATGTCGACTACCTGAAGGGTACGCATTCCCGCCTGGGGGTGGGGACGCGGCTGACGCGCGAAGACATGCTGCATTTAGCGCTGATGTCGTCGGAAAACCGCGCCGCTTCGGCCTTGGCGCGCCACTATCCGGGCGGGCGGGCGGCCTTTATCGAGGCGATGAACGTCAAAGCGCGCCTGATCGGCATGACCGACACCCGTTTCTACGACAGCACCGGGCTGACGCCGCGCAATGTTTCCAGCCCGCGCGACCTGTCCCGCCTGGTGATAGCGGCATCCGGTTATGCAAAGATACGCGAGTTTTCCACGACGGAAGAACGCTATATCTATATCAACGGCCATCCAAGACGTTTCGGCAATACGAATGGGCTGGTCAAGAGCGCAGACTGGGTCATCAGCGTTTCCAAGACGGGTTACATCAGCGAGGCGGGCCGTTGCCTTGTGATGCAAGCATGGATGCAGGATCAGCCGTTGGTGATCGTGTTGATGGACGCGAATGGCCGCAACATGCGTACTGTCGACGCGCAGCGGGTACGTTTGTGGCTGGAAGAGAGGCCGGAACGTCTGGCCGCTACCCGCCGGGAACAGCAAGGGTAAACAGAATTTCCATCAAAGTAGAGAAAACGCGAGGAGTTTAACTCCTCGCGTTTTTTTGTGCTTTGCTCCTCTTTCCCACAAGCGAAAGAAGGGGAAACATGCAAAGCCCCCTGCGTACTTTGAGTCACCCCTGCCTGAAAGGCAGGGGATTCCTCGATACGGTCTTGGGGAGCCTTCGGCTCCCAGTTACGCTTTGTCTCGCTTGACTCCGCCATTTATGGCGGAGTCAAGCGAGACCCGTGTTCAACATCAAGGCTTGGGTTTGCTCTCCGCTACCTGCGGCCCCTTGAGTCTATTGAGCGCCTGGGACAGTTGATAGTCGTCCTGGCCGCCGAATTCAAAGGGTTTGGGGAGAGGGGCAAGCTCGGCACCGGTCTTTCCGGCGGGTTTGCTGAGGTCGGGTTTAGCGTCATCGCGCGGCTTGCTCTCGGCATTGGGGTCGAGGTCGTTACCCAGATGCCTTTGAAGGTCGGATTCGCGCAGGCGTTTGATCGAACCGCCCAGCGCGGATTCTTCGATGACGACGTCGGGGTCGATGCCCTTGGCCTGGATTGAACGGCCTTTCGGGGTGTAGTAGCGCGCCGTGGTGAGTTTGATCGCGCCGGAGTTGGTCAGCGGGAGGGTGGTCTGTACCGACCCCTTGCCAAAGGTGCGCGTCCCCATGATGGTCGCGCGTTTGTGATCCTGAAGCGCGCCCGCGACAATTTCGGAGGCTGAAGCCGAGCCGCCGTTGACCAGCACGATCATCGGCACTTCGCGCGCCCAGGGTGGCAGTGCGCGCAGAAAATCGCCGCCGCTGCCATACATGTAATCGCCCGCCGTGGCGCGGTATTCGCGCTGGGCGCCCGGAGTGCGCCCATTAGTCGTCACAACCGTCACACCTTCCGGAAGGAAGGCGGCGGCAACGCCGATTGCGCTGTTGAGCAATCCGCCTGGGTCGTTGCGAAGATCAAGCACCAGCCCCCTGAGTTTTCCATCCTTGCCCAGTCTACCAAGGTGCTCGACCATCGACTTGGCGGTGTTTTCCTGGAATTGGGTCACGCGCAGGTAACCAAAGCCGGGTTCGATCAGCTTGGATTTGACACTCTGCACTTTGATGACTTCGCGGGTCAGGGTCACGACAATTGGATGCTGTTCTCCCTTGCGCGCCAGTGTCAGGGTTACTTTGGTCGAGGGTTTGCCGCGCATGCGTTTGACCGCTTCTTCAAGGGTCATGCCCTTGGCAGGGGTCTCGTCGATTTTGACGATCAGGTCGCCCGCCCGAATGTTGGCGCGGAAAGCGGGCGTGTCTTCAATCGGGGAGACAACTTTGACGAAACCTTCTTCCAGGCCGACTTCAATGCCGAGCCCCCCGAATTCGCCCTGAATGCCGACTTGGAGTTCTTTCAGCGCCTCGGCATCGAGATAGGCCGAGTGCGGGTCGAGTCCGCTCAACATGCCGGAGATGGCCTGTACGATGAGCTTTTTGTCTTCGACCGGCTCGACGTAATCACGCTTGATGACGCTGAACACTTCGGCAAAAGCGCGCATATCTTCGACCGGCAAGGGCTGATGCGGCCCAATCCTGTCGGCATTGGCGGAAAAATTCAGACTGAGCATGATGCCGATCGCGACACCCGTCAGCATCAAACCGGCCTGTTTCAGTTTACTGTTTGGCATGGGGCCTCCAAGAGAAAATCCACGGGCTATCTGAGCCTCACCCATTGCATTGGGTCAATGGCCTGTCCCCGGTGGCGAATTTCGAAGTATAGGCCGGATTCTGACTCCGATCCGCTCGCACCGACGCTGGCAATTGCCTCACCTGTACGCACGATGTTACCGACTTCTTTGTATAGGGCGTCATTATTACCATAAATGGACAGGTAACCGCCGCCATGGTCGACAATTAGCATGTTGCCATAACCGCGCAGCCAGTCCGAGTAAACGACCGAGCCGCCGCTGACGGCTCGTACTTGTGTACCACGGGCGGCTCGGATGAAAACGCCCCGCCAGGCCGTGCCTTGCCCGGCGCGCGGCGCACCGAACTTGCCGAGGAGTTGGCCGGCAACCGGGAAATTCAGTTTGCCACGTAGCTGGGCAAAACCCGTATCGACCGAGGTCAGTTCAGGAACTTCCCGGACTGTGCCGACCACTGGCTCGGCTGCGCTTTTTTTGCCAACGTTCGGAGAATGTTCCACTCTGGCATCCGCCACGCTGTTCCGTCGCGTCCGCGCGTTTGCTCGCGCCTTCTCCCGCTCGCGCCTTGCAGCGGCCGCCCGCGCTTCAGCTTCGGCGGCGCGCTGTACCAGCGTGTTGACGACCTGGGTCAGACGCTCTTCGTCGGCCTTGAGCGCGACCATTTTCTCCCGCTGCGTTTTCAGCGTCGTCTCGATTTTTTCAAGGGTTACTCGGCGGCGCGCGTAGGATTCTTCCTGTTTTTCCTGGCGCTTGCGCCGGTCGTCCTCAAGGCGGGCCAGGGTTGCCCGGCGGGTATTGACTTGCTGGGCGTGTTCGGCCTTGAGCCGCAGGTCGTCCCTCAAGCCTTCGATCAGTTCGAGGCGGGCGCGGCCAAGGCGTTCGAGATAATAAGTATCGCGCACGAACTGGTTGGGGTCGCGCGCCGCCAGCAAGGCGGCGACGTCGTTGGCCGCGCCGTATATGTAGTTCCGCCGCAGCCACTCGGCCAGTTCGTCCTGGCGGGCAGCGATGCGATCTTCGAGTTCATGCTGCCCGGCTTCGAGTTCGGCAAGCTGACGGCTTGCATCCGCGTGCTCGGTCATAACCTGGCGCAAGGCGCGCGTAGCCTTTGAGACTTCGCGCTCGACATCCGCCACGGCGCGAACCGCTTCGGTTTGCATGGCTTCGGTTTTTTCCACGTCGCGCCGCAAATCTCCAAGGCGGCGCTCGATGTTCTTGAGCTCGGAACGTTTGGCGTTGATTTCGGCCTTGCTCGACCCGCTTGCCGCCTTGGTTGTCCTGGCCGCCTTGGCCGTACCGGCTTTGGTGGTCTTGGCGGTCTTGGCGGTCTTGCCCTGCCCGCCCGTCGCCTTAGCAGCCTTGGTAGTTTTACCCTGCGCGCTCGCTGGCCTGGCATGCAGCGGATCGGACAGCCCCATCCCGGCCCACATCACCAGTGCGAAAACCAATGCGCGTCGAATGGAAAAAGCGGCCACGGCGAAAACCGGTCACCCCCCGGCCTTGCCTTGGTTGGCCACGGCAGCCTGGGCAGCGCGGATGGTGTTTTCGTCGGCAAGGTAGTAGCTCTTGATCGGGCGCAGATTGGCATCCAGTTCATAGGCCAACGGCTGCGCGGTTGGGATGTTGAGCCCGACGATGTCCGCCTCGTTGATGCCATCGAGATATTTGATGAGCGCGCGCAGGCTGTTGCCGTGCGCGACAATCAGGACGCGCTGGCCGGCCAGGACTTGTGGCGCTATCGCGGCCTCCCAGTACGGCACGACACGCGCCACGGTGTCGCGCAGGCATTCGGTACGCGGAAACGCCGACTTGGGGAGCAGTGCATAACGGGGATCGTCGACGGTCAGCCGGGGGTCGCCTTCTTCCAGCGGCTCCGGCGGGATGTCGTAGGAACGCCGCCAGACCAGCACCTGTTCGTCACCATACCGGGCAGCCATCTCGGCCTTGTTCAGCCCTTGCAGGCTGCCGTAATGGCGCTCGTTCAGCCGCCAGGAGTGTTCGACCGGCAACCAGAGGGCATCGAGTTCTTCGAGCACGACATTGAGCGTCTTGTTGGCCCGCTTGAGTACCGAGGTAAACGCCAGGTCGAAACGATAGCCTTCGCGCTTGAGCAACTGCCCGGCAGCCCGCGCCTCCGCGACGCCCTGTTCGGTCAAATCGACATCCGCCCAGCCAGTAAAGCGGTTTTCTTTGTTCCAGACAGATTCACCGTGGCGAAGCAGTACGATCTTGAACATGAGCCAATGATCCGGGGAAAGGGGTTGAAGAAGGTAAAAACGTTCGATCTATCGTATACTAATGGTTTTCATGCTGCTTTTTCCCTGCCGCCTCTCCAAATGAGGCTCCCGTGGAGCAAAGCTCGACGTTAAAGGCAAGAATGCAGCGCATCTCGTATTGTCCATCAATATTACCCTCGGAGCATTTTTTACGTGGAGTTTCTGCAACAAAACCTGCTTTGGGTCGCCTTGGCTGCGGCTTCGGGCGCATGGCTGCTCGTTGAGTTCATCCGCCAGCAGCGCGACAAAAGCCAGCTTACGCCTGTCGAGGCCACCCTGCTCATCAACCGTGAGGATGCGGTAGCGGTCGACGTGCGCGCGCAGGGCGACTATGAAAAAGGTCATTTGCCCAACGCCCGCCACTTGCCGTTGTCCGATTTTGAACGCCGTGGCACGGAACTCGAAAAATTCCGTGCCCGTCCGCTCATCCTTTATTGCAACAGCGGGGCGACTTCGGCCAAGGGCATTGCCGCCCTGAAGAAAGCGGGGTTCGAGAAGCTCTACAACCTGCGCGGGGGGCTGTATGAATGGGAAAAAGCCGGATATCCGACCTCCCGCAAGAAAAAATGAGTGAAGCCGCCGCCATGCCCATACCGCCCGTGAAGATGTATACGACCGCTGTTTGCCCGTACTGCCAACGCGCCGAGCAGCTTTTGCGCGCGCGGGGCGTGGTTGATATCGAAAAAATCCGGATCGATCTCGACCCGGCCCTCCTTGATGAGATGATGCGGATCACCGGCCGCCGCACGGTTCCCCAGATTTTCATCGGCGATTATCATGTCGGCGGTTGCGACGATCTCCAAGCCCTCGACAGCGAAGGGCGACTGACCGCCCTGCTGGGCGGGTAAAACGCCTGAATCTGCCGTATCCTTTCTTTTTTCAAGATAGGCATCATCCCTTCAATCAACCACAGGACGCCAACATGACCGACAATACCCAGGCCACCGACAATCCGCCCGTCTTCGCAATCGAAAAAATCTACGTCAAAGACCTTTCGCTCGAAGTCCCCAACGCGCCGCAAATTTTCCTTGTCCGCGAAGCCCCGCAAGTCAACGTTCAGCTTCGCACCGAAGGCAGCCCCGTCGAAGCCGGAGTCTACGAGGTCAAACTCACCATCACCGTCGCAGCCACTCTGAGCGGGGAGCGTACCCTTTTCCTGGTCGAAATCACCCAGGCCGGTATTTTCCGCATTCAGAACGCGCCCGAAGAGGAACTCGAACTGATACTGGGCATCGGTTGCCCGAACATCATTTTCCCCTACGCGCGCGAAACGATCTCGGACGCCGTGACCCGCGCCGGCTTCCAGCCAATGCTGCTCGCCCCGGTCAACTTTGAGGCTCTTTTCCAACAATCGCGCCAGGACGCCGGCATAGCCCAGAATCAGCCGATGCAGTAACCGCAGCCGCAACCAACGAGGAGGAAGTTCCATGATCCGCCCTGCCATCCTTGCCACTGGACTGGCCTTGCTGGCCGGTTCGGCTCAGGCCATCGACTATGCCTCCGTTGCCCGGAACGCGATTCTTTTCGAGACTTCTTCCCTTCAAGCCCGCAGGCTCGCCATTATCCGCCCCGGCACACCGGTGGAAGTGGTGGTGACGAGCCCCGACCTGCAATGGGTGAAAGTGCGTGATCCTTCCGGC
This sequence comes from Betaproteobacteria bacterium, assembly GCA_009782565.1. Taxonomy (GTDB): domain Bacteria; phylum Pseudomonadota; class Gammaproteobacteria; order Burkholderiales; family Rhodocyclaceae; genus WRNU01. The sequence goes on along the minus strand of WRIU01000002.1, from coordinate 8,821 downwards.
GCTATGTCGTGGATCGAAGGCAATGCCCTCAGCAAACAGCGCACCGTGCTCGTCACCGCTGAACAGGCAGCGGTACGGCGCGAGGCGAACGAACGTTCCCCGGTGGTTTTCGAAGCCGTCCGCAATGTCGTGCTCGAATTCGTTTCCTCCGACCCAAGCGGATGGGTCAAGGTGCAACATGCCAGCGGCGACAGCGGTTTTTTGCGTTCCACCGAGGTATGGGGGCTTTGAGCCAGCGCCAGCGGATTCGCATCGCTGTTTTCGGGGCGGGCGCATGGGGTACGGCGCTGGCGCAGACGTTTTCCGCCGCCCATGAAGTCTGCCTATGGGGGCGCGAGGCCGACAACATCGAAACGATGCGCCGCGAGCGGGAAAACAAACTCTTTCTGCCCGGCATCGCCTTACGACCCGAACTGAAATTCAGTGCCGATTTCAGCCAGACCACAGCAGGCGCGGACCTGCATCTCATCGCGACGCCGCTGGCCGGGCTGCGCGAGACCGTGCACGCCCTGCGCGACCTTCAACAGTCTTCCCCCTCCGTGCCACTCATCTGGGTATGCAAAGGGCTGGAAGCCGATAGCGGCAAACTGCCGCACGAGATCATTGCTGAGGAAATGGGCGAAGGCGCCGCTTGCGGCCTGCTCACCGGCCCCTCTTTCGCCGCCGAGGTCGCGCGCGGGCTGCCCACAGCCATCACGCTGGCCTCAAGCAGCCCTGGTTTTGCTACTGACTGGGTGCATAAGCTGCATCAACCGAGATTTCGGATATATGCCAACGACGACATCATCGGCTGTGAAACCGGCGGCGCGCTCAAGAATGTCTTCGCCATCGCTGCCGGGGTATCCGACGGCATGGGTTATGGCCTCAACGCGCGAGCCGCGATCATCACCCGCGGGCTGGCCGAAACCGCCCGGCTCGCAGGCGCGCTCGGCGGACGCCACGAAACCCTGATGGGGCTATCCGGCATGGGCGACCTCATCCTTACCAGTACCGGTGACCTTTCCCGCAACCGCCAGGTCGGCCTGGCGCTCGCCGCCGGGAAAACCCTCCCCGACATTCTCGCCGGGCTCGGCCATGTGGCCGAAGGCGTTTCCACCGCTCGCGAAGCTGCCCGCCTCAGCCGCCGTCTTGGCGTAGACATGCCGATCTGTACCGGCGTGGATGCCCTGCTGCATGGTGGAGTCAGCCCGCATGAAGCGGTGAAGCAACTGCTGGCGCGCGACCCGAAGCAGGAATGGTGGCGCGCTTAAGCGCCGTCAATGCCCCGTACCGTCACCCTGCTCCCACAAACCCGTTCTGCCGCCAAGCCTCGTACACCACCAGCGCCACAGCGTTCGACAGGTTGATACTGCGGTTGCCGGAGCGCATCGGAATATGCAGCCGCCGCGCAGGCGGCAACTCCTCCAGCACCGCATCCGGCAAGCCACGGGTTTCAGGGCCGAAGAGCAATACGTCGCCTTCAGCGTAAGCCACGCGATCGTAACGCTCGCCGCCGCGCGTGCTCAAAGCGAACATCCTCCGCCCGGCGAATCGCGCCCGGCACATGGCCCAATCCGGATATACGGTCACATGGGCGAGGTCGTGATAATCCAACCCCGCGCGACGCAACTGGCGGTCGGAGAGATCGAAACCAAGCGGCTCCACGAGATGAAGCCGCGCCCCGCCATTAGCGGTGAGGCGGATGACATTGCCTGTGTTGGGCGGTATCTCCGGCTCGAAAAGGATGACGTCGAACATGTCAGGATTTTTTAGATCACAACCCCTGCCCCGTGCGCCAATTTATCCGCCCAGAAGCTCGAACGTACCATTGGCCCGCAGGCGGCATTTCTGAAGCCCATTTTCTGCGCTTCGGACTCAAAGAATTTGAAGGTGTCGGGATGGACGTAGCGCAGTACCGGCAGGTGGTCGGCAGACGGTTGCAGGTATTGACCGATGGTGAGCAAGTCGACTCCGTGCGCGCGCAGATCACGCATCGTTGCGAGGATTTCGTCGTCGTTCTCGCCCAGGCCGACCATCAGGCCCGATTTGGTTGGGACGCCTGGATAGCGCACCTTGAAGCGTTCGAGCAGAACGAGGGAGGCGGCGTAATCCGCGCCGGGACGAACCTGACGGTAGAGGCGCGGTACGGTTTCGAGGTTATGGTTGAGAACGTCGGGCAAATCGTTCGCAAAAGCGTCGAGCGCGATATTTTCGCGCCCGCGAAAATCGGGCGTCAGTATTTCAATGGCGGTTCGGGGCGAGGAGGCGCGAATGGCACGGATACAGGCGGCAAAATGCGCCGCGCCACCATCGCGCAGGTCGTCGCGGTCGACTGAGGTGATGACCGCGTAGGCGAGTTTCATGTCCGCGATGGTTGCCGCCAGCATGGCGGGTTCTTCAGGGTCGGGCGCAGCGGGACGACCGTGGCCGACATCGCAGAACGGGCAGCGCCGGGTGCAGATGTCGCCCAGGATCATGAAAGAGGCCGTGCCATTGCCGAAACATTCATGAATGTTGGGGCAGGAGGCTTCTTCGCATACGGTGTGAAGCTGGCGAGCGCGCAAGGCGGATTTGATTTCGTTAAAGCGCCCGGCTTCATCGCCGGAGCCGATTTTCACCCTGATCCACTCCGGCTTTTTCAAGCGCGGCGCGGGGATGACCTTGATCGGGATGCGAGCCGTTTTGTCGGCTCCGCGCTCTTTGCGAGGAGGCGTCGTCATCGTCGTTCCGGTCAGGTTGGCATCGCCATCACCGGCGGCAACAAACGCTGAAGATGGCCGAGCAGATGAGAGCCTACGGCATCCACGTCATCCTGGATGCCGAAATCGGCAAGCCGCGTACTTCTCAGGCCAGCGTAGCCGCAGGGGTTGATCCATGAGAAAGGCGCGAGGTCGACATCCACGTTTAGGGCAAGACCATGATAACTGCATCCGCGCTTGACCCGCAGGCCGAGCGCGGCGATTTTCGCGTCATTGATGTAGACACCGGGCGCGCCGCGTTTGCGTTCGGCCTGTAGCCCATATCCGGCCAGCGTAGCAATGACGGCTTCCTCCATCATATGGACGAATTCGCGCACCTTGACCCGTCGGCGGGGAAGGTCGACGAGCAGGTAAGCCACGAGTTGGCCGGGGGCGTGGTAGGTGATCTGACCTCCACGGTCAATGCGTGCCATAGGAATCCCGGCGGGGTTTTGCAGCAGGTGCACTGAATTGCCCGCCTGACCGAGCGTAAAGATGGGCGGGTGTTCGAGCAGCCAGATTTCGTCGGGCGTTTGGGCGTCGCGCGTCGCGGTGAAGAGCTTCATGGCTTCAAGCGCAGGGGCGTAGCCGGTAAGGCCCAGGCGCTTGACACACAGGCTGCCGCCGTCGTTCACAGTGCGACCTTGACCAGCGGATGCGCGGCCAATTCGCGGTAAAGCGCGTCGACCTGCGCTTGCGAATGAGCGCGGAAGGTGCAGGTGAGCGACAGGTAATTGCCTTTGCCCGATGCCCGCATCTGCGCCGTGGCCGGGTCGAAATCAGGAGCATGGCGCAACACGGTTTCGAGAATCGCCTGTTTGACGCCCTCGGTGTTCGCGCCCATGACCTTGATGGGAAAGTCGCAGGGATACTCGATAAGGGTTTCGCGGGTCACAACAGGCTCTTGAACCACAACATGATCGCGTCCCATGTCCGCCCAAAGAAACCGGCCTGCGGCACATCCGAGAGCGCCACGACCGGGAAACTCCCGTAGAGTTCGCCATCAACGGTAAGCGTAAGGGTTCCGATCTCCTGCCCTTTCGCCAACGGCGCAAACACCGGCTGGCGGCTTTCCAGAACGGGTTCGATCTTGTTGGGCTTTCCCTTGGGCAACGACATGATGAGGTCGTGCGTGAAACCTGCACTAACCATTTTTTCCGTGCCCTTCCAAACCCTGAATTGCGACAAAGCTTGATCGGCGGCATAAATCTGCATCATGTCGTGGGACTGGAAACCGTAGTTGAGCAGCTTGAGCGATTCCTGCGCGCGCGCGAGGTCGGAAGAGGCTCCAAGGACAACCGAAACCAGTCGGCGCGACCCACGCGAGGCGCTCGCCACCAGGCAGAAGCCGGCCTCCTTGGTTTGCCCGGTCTTCATGCCGTCGACCGTGGAGTCGATGAACAGCAGACGGTTACGATTGGACTGCTGGATGCGGTTGTAGGTAAAGGACTTGATCGAGTAGAGGCCGTAATAGTCCGGAAAATCCCAAACGAGCGCGCTGGCAAGAGTCGCCAAGTCGCGCGCGGTAGTGTAGTGCTGGGGATGGGGCAAGCCGTTGGAGTTCATGAAATGAGTGTCCTTCATGCCCAGGCGCGCGGCTTCCCGGTTCATCATCGCGGCAAAATTTCCTTCGCTGCCGCCGAGCAACTCGGCGAGCGCAACGCAGGCATCGTTGCCCGATTGCACGATGACGCCCCGAATCAGGTCGCCCACCGCAACCGGCGTCCGGGGTTCGATGAACATGCGCGAGCCTTCCTGCTTCCAAGCCGCTGTGGAGACCTGCGCCTCCTGACCCTCTGTAATCGTCCCCGCCTTGAGCGCCTTGAAGGTCAGGTAAGCCGTCATCAACTTGGTAAGCGAAGCAGGTTCGATCCGGCTGTCGGGGTCATTTTCGGCCAGTATCTGACCCGTCGCATGGTCAATCAGTATCCAGGACTTAGCCGCCAACACCGGCGCAGGGGTCGGTTGCGCGGAGTTGGCATAGAATGAGGCGGCAAACAGGAAAATGAGCAGAAAACACGAAAAAAAGCGGAAAGATGAAAAACAGGGCATCGTTCAGTCCCGGAAGATTTGTGAAAATAAGTTGGAATTATAGGCCGTTATACGGGCAGCGCGTACTCGAATGCCGCTGTCTTTTTATATCCGCCCCTTGGTAAACGAAACGGTTCCCGGTTAGATTAGCGGGCAAGTTTTTCCTGCCTCAACCCTCTCTTCGCCCCCCTCCATGAACCCCACGACAATTCAGATTATTGGCTCGCTCCTATTCGCCATCGCCATCCTGCATACCTTTTCTGCCGGTTTTCTCACGCGGCTGGTGAAGCGATACCCTTCGCATGCGGGGCTGTGGGAACTGTTCGCCGAAGTGGAATTTGTCTTTGGCTTCTGGGCCGGCGTATTGATCGTTTTCACCGCGCTGGCCGCTATTGGGACGGAGAAAGGTTCTTTCCACGCCGTCACGGAATACCTGGAGAGCTGCAGCTTCATCGAACCCCTGTTCGTGCTGGCCATCATGATCGTCGCAGCCAGCAGGCCGGTGCTCCTCTTTGCCTCCGTTATCGTGCGAGCCGCCTCCCGGCTATTGCCCATGCCGCGCGCCATCGCGTTCTATTTCACCATCCTGACCGTAGTTCCGGTGCTCTCCTCCTTCATTACCGAACCCGCCGCCATGACGTTGGCCGCGATGATCCTGAGAGATGCCTACTACCGCAAGGGGATGTCTGCACGCCTGATGTACGCCACCATCGGCGTATTGTTTGTCAATATCTCCATCGGCGGCACGCTTACCAACTTCGCCGCCCCGCCGGTGCTGATGGTAGCGAAAACATGGCAGTGGGACAGTTGGTTCATGCTTTCCCATATCGGCTGGCGCAGCACGATAGCCGTATTCGTCAACGCACTGGCCGTCAGCCTGATTTTCCGCAAGGAATTGCTCCAGTTCGAGGTCGAAGAGCGCAGTGACGGACACAGCGACATTCCTATTCCAGTGACCGCACTGCACCTGGTGTTCCTGAGCCTGATCGTGCTCTTCGCCCATCACCCGCACGTTTTCCTCTGCGTCCTGCTGGCGTTCCTGGCGTTTGCCCATGCCTATCCCCGTTTCCAGGATCATCTGATCCTGCGCGAAAGCCTGATGGTGAGCTGCTTCCTGGCCGGACTGGTGACGCTTGGCGGCCAACAGTCGTGGTGGCTGCAACCGCTGCTCTCGTCGATGAGTTCCACCACCGTGTATTACGGAGCCATGACCCTGACGGCAGTCACGGACAACGCCGCCCTCACCTACCTGGGCTCATTGGTGCAAGGTTTATCGGACGAATTCAAGTACGCGCTGGTGGCGGGTGCGGTCACGGGCGGCGGTCTCACGGTCATCGCCAATGCCCCCAACCCGGCAGGGATGTCCATCCTGCAAGGGCACTTCGAGGGCGGCAAGGTCAACCCGCTCGGCCTGCTTGCCGCTGCCATCCCACCGACCTTGGTGGCTATTGCCGTGTTCCGACTTCTTTAAGTTTTTGTCAAGGAAGGCAAATTGCTCTTCCATGCCGCGCACACTCAATCCAGATCGCTGATCTTGGGGTCGGAGCGCAGGAAACCGCGCAAGGGAGCAACGGGAGGAAGCGAATTCCTTTCGTTATTCCGATTTTCATTGATGATCTTGCCCCACTCCTCGAAAGCCTGCTTCACATCATCCTGCGCGCCTCTTCCGTTTGTGTGCTGACCCCATAATTCCCGCCGGACTTTTTGGATGATGCTTCTCTGGGCGTGGGCGATGTTCATCTCGCTATCCGTTTCCATGCTTCGGGTGTTGATATTGGCGCTGCCCAAAGTCATAAAAACGTCATCTATTATCATGAGCTTCGAGTGGATGTAGACTTCGGGCCAGGGCACGCCCTTCGGGGTATCCGGGGCGGTAAGGGTACAGATATGGACTTTGAGGCCGGGAATCTCTTTGGGCAGGATGGTTTTGCCTTCGGTGTCTCTCTGTAGTTCCAACAACTGCGCCGACAACGGTTTTTTCTTCGCTTCCAGCTCGGTGATTTTCGCACTGTCCTTGGCGCTGGCCCCCCCAATTCTGAATATCTCGAATTCGCTCGCCGATGGCATATTCCGCCCTTTGAGCTTCTCTATCTCCCCGTCTATCTGGTTGATCTGTGTTTTCAGGTCGTTAATACGCATCTGTCGCGCGACACCGGGCATGGCATCGGCTCGCCCGAGGCTGTCGAGCATTTGATAGGTCTTTTTCGTGCCGGAACCCATGCCTTCGTCCCCGCTGTTGGTGATAACGAAGAGATAAAGCGAATCGCCTGCATTGCGCGCCCTGACCCGCGCTGCGGCTTCCTTGATCCATTCGGCCATCGGCGGCCAGCGGAAGTATTGGTTTTCGATATAGATGAAACGGGAAGCGTTCTTGACGGCGTGCTCAAAGCTGTCCCGGATGTCGAACCGTGGGGGCTTGTTTTGTATCTGAGTGCGGGCGGCCTGCGCGCCGCCCGTTGTGATGCCGCCGAGCGTGGCCTCAACCGTTGCACGGGTTGCAATGCCTCCCTCGCATGCCACGAGTTTTGAAGTGTAGAGAGGAAAATTTCTGAAATGCGCTTCGGAGAGATTCTTCAATCCTTTGCCGCCAGCTTTCCGCCATGCCTTTTTGAAATTTGAATAGAGTCCCCCCACGATGGGGCCGGTGATGCGGCTGGAAAGGTCTTGCCGGGGAGTGGCGACATTACGGCCTTTGTTCGGCTCTTTGGAGCAGTAGTCATAATTGTGCCCAGGGGTGTCCCAATAAGGGTCGAGCGTGTTGTGGCCCATGACGAAGGCGATATGGCCTTCCGGCGATTCCGCGTCGATGACGACGACTTTCTGGTGGTGGCTCGGAGCGGCAACCATGGCAGCGCGATGTTCTGGGCTGATGCCTTCATCCGTATAGCTTCTCGTTCGGATGCTTCTTTGTTCGAGCATCGTGAATCCGCGCGTTCTGAATTCGAGGTTCTCGCGGATCGTTTCCAGTTCTCTGTCCGTGCGCTTGGCAACGTGACCGGGTCTGGGTTTTTCAGACGAAAGAATTCTGTCAACGATAGGGCTGCTGTCTGCGGTGCTCGACACGTTACTGCGCCGCGCACAATCAAAACTCGCATACCACCATTTGTCGTACTCGTACTGATCCTTGGTGTGCGTTTTGGGGCAATCCATAACCGCGTCGGCTTGCCGCCCTGGGGTGTTGGCTTCGCCTTGCGTACCGGCTGCGTTGACTCCGGGCATGTCCGGGAAGGCCCAACACAGCACACGCACCTTGACGCCTTGCAGCGCCTTTTCTTCGAGCAGTTCGCCGATGGATGGGGCGTTGCCGTCGCGCACGAAATACATCGAGGGTTGAAAGCCCCAACAGATGTAGTTGATCGAGTGTTTGGCCTCCTGAATGGCTCGGTACAGTTCGCAGAAGGCCGCCTTACCGCAGTTCAGCATCTTGAATGTTGCGTTCCAGCAGCCGTATTCCGCTTCGCCAATGAACCAAGGCGACGGGGCTTTGCTCAGATCGTCAGCCATTTGCAGTTACCCTCCTTTATCAAACCCCCTGTTTGAGGCTTGCGGCAATGAAATCGTCAAGGTCGCCATCAAGCATGGTCGATGCGTACCTCCGAGTCGGTCTTGTTGTCGCCCGCGTGGCGCGTAGACGCCGCCGCAAGTCAACATTCCTTGTTTTCCTTCACGTTCCAATTCCCGCACACTTCCGCCCCCAAATCGCCCGTCGTTTTCTGCTCCTTGATTGCGACGTCGATCCTGGAATAAGCCAAAGACACATGTTCTGTCGTCTGCCCCCCGGAGGAGCCATCAGGCCCAACATCGACGATGAGTGCGTCGTGCAACGTAATTTTGAGAAATTCCTGTGAGCCCCCGCCTGCCTTGCACGCGGACAAGACGACGGTGGGGATATGCTTGCCCAGCGCGCAGTATTTGAGAAGGTTGGGCGAAGCGATGTCGATGTAGTGGGTAAACGTCAGGGGGCGGAAATCGGCTTTCCCGACGCCGCCGCCACCGCCTGTAGCCAGCGCGGCAGACTGCGTGACCTTGTAGTTGAAATGGAGCACGTCAATCCACTCCTGGTGTTTGGACTG
>WRIU01000001.1:321710-442366 GCA_009782565.1 Betaproteobacteria bacterium | reverse complement strand
GGCCTCGGCCTTTTGCAAGGTGGAGGCGAGTGACGATAACTGTACCTGTTCCCCGTTGTTTGCAATGGGCGCGGAACTTGGACGTAGCCGTACTTCAGTGGTGGGAGCCGGGCCGATAGGTTTGCCAAGGCTTTCGACTTTCATTGTGGGAACTCCGGAAAAAGAGAGTTTGCGCTTTGAGGCTTCTGCTGTTTGCTACGGCATAGCACCGCAGAACTTTAGCAGATTTTTTGAAAAATACCGTTGGCAAGGCTCAAAGAGGAGCGTTGCCGCGCGACGCCGGGAAGGCGTCATGGGTTGATCTCTATAGTACCGTCATGGAGCGCCGTGCCGGTAACGACTTGATTGTTTGGCAGGCGTACCCGAACCGTTTCGCCCGGTGCGGCGGAATTGAGGGCGCGTCCGGTATTGGAAACCCGGAAGGCTTCGCCCTGGCTGAAAACAGTGACTTTGCTGCCTTGCCGCACGGCTTCTGGTGTACGCAGCATACGGGCTTGGAGGGGCGTACCCTGGGCGAGCGCTTGCCGGGTGGGACGCCCCGTGGCGAGGCTGGCGTCGGTGAGCACATCGCCGGGCAGGGCGGCAATGTCGCCACGCCGGTGTTCCAGGTCGGCAGAGCCGAGAATTTGTCCGGCGGACAGGGGGCGGGCGGCAACGAAGTAGCCATCGACGACTTTTACGCGCGCCTGAAGATAGATCGTCCAGGCAGCCGGGGATTCGCAACGCACGCCAACGCTGAACGCGCCCCAGGCGCGAGCCGAACTGGGCAGAAAGGCAATCGGCACAGGGCAGGGCGGCAAACGGTTGCCGGGGTCGAGCGGGCTGATTTCGATACTGATTTCGCCGGGAAGCCCCCGCGTCTTTTCTTCAATGAGCGCGCGGGCTGCCGTTTCGACTGGGGCGGATGTTTGCTGTGCAATAGCATTGGCTGTAGCGAAGAATAGGGCGGAAACTATGATGAGGTTTACGGGACGGCCAATCATTTTGTTTTGTCCTGCATGGATGAAGTTTTGCGGCAAAAATGAATGAAAGCATGCTTGGATGGAATTGCAACACGACCGATGAACGCTTGCAAGAACTGTGCGAATCGTAAGCTTGACCACCCCGTCGCTTCGCGCCACCCCTCCAAGGAGGGGAATAATAACTCCGTCGCTTTGTGCCACTCCTCCAAGGAGGGGAATTTAGGGCGGGGTTTATTTCCTCTGTAGGGGGAGCAGAAGGGGGGCGAAAAGGAGGTTTTACTCTCAAACCTGTTTTTCCGTGACGCAGCATGAAGGACAATGAAAAAATCACGGCAGATGATGTGGAAGATGTCACGATTATTTGAGTAGTGAGGGTGTTTTTTTAACTTGATATTCGTGCCTGTTTTGGTGTTTTTATATAGTAAATATCATTGAATACAACGTGTTGCATTTTTGTCGATACGGCAAAAATGTCTCTTTCCATGCGGAAATTTCTGCCGCACCGCAACGAGTTCTTTCATGTACTATTTCAATAAACTGATACTGAATTACCTGTCTTATCTAGGTAATAGTCGAAAAAAAAAGGGTTTATCATCGCCCTCATGGTGGCAAAAAGTGCCTCACGAGAACTGGCATGAAAACTGCAACGTGAGGTTCAGGGCATAGGAGAGACTATGAAAAATTTGCTCGAAAAGGATTTGCGGGTTCATCAAACGGCGCTGAATCTTCAGGCGTACCGGCAACAGTTGTTGGCCTCGAATATTGCCAATTCCGACACGCCAAATTTCAAGGCGCGCGATATTGTATTTCGCGATGCACTGGATGCGGCATTGGGCCGGGGGAACTGGGGGCAATCGTTGCCGCTGATGAAAACCAATGCGCGGCATCTGGGCGGCAAAGTGGAATTTTCGCCGGAAACTTTTGCGCGTTATCGTGCGGAATGGCAATCGGCGGTAGACGGCAACACCGTGGATATGGATATGGAACGCGCCGCTTTTGCCGAAAACTCGGTGCATTACGAAGCCAGTATTACTTTCATCAACGGCCTGCTTCGCTCGATGCAGACGGCCATCGTCGGCCAGTGACGGGCCGGAGCCGCGCCCGCTGCGTTGTTTGAAGGCTGCAACAGGAGACGGCAGTGGACGGCAACATGCTCAACGTACTCGGTATTGCCGGTTCGGCGCTTACGGCGCAGTCGATGCGGCTGAATACGACGGCGTCCAACCTCGCCAACGCCGATAGCGTAACGAGCGAAAACGGCCAACCTTACCGCGCTAAACAGGTCGTTTTTGCCGCCCGGCAATTGCCGGGGGCAGGACCGGCTTCGGCGGGCGTGGTGGTGACGCAGATCGTCAAGAGCGCCGCGCCGATGCGGCTTGTCTATGAGCCGAACAGCCCCGCCGCCAATGCCGAAGGCTATGTCGAGATGCCCAATGTCAACGTGGTCGAGGAGATGGTCAACATGATCTCCACCTCGCGTTCGTACCAGAACAACGCCGAGGTAATGAACACGGCACGAACCTTGCTCCAGCGTACCTTGCAGATCGGTCAATAAATGACCGGGCCGGCGAAACCGCCGGTTTAAGCAGGAGTACGAAAATGAGTGTCACCACCGATAACACGGTATCCAGTGTCCTGTCCGGGCTGGCTCGCAGTGAGCCGATCCAGAAAACGTTGATGCAGGACGAACAGAACCGTTTCCTCACGCTGCTCACGACGCAACTTCGCAACCAAGACCCGATGAATCCGCTGGATAACGCGGATTTGACGATGCAGTTGGCGCAGATGAGCACGGTCGACGGCATCGAGCGCCTCAACAAGCTGGTGGAATCGTTGATGAATTCCAAGGAGCTTGCGGACAACACGGCGCTGATCGGGCATGGCGTACTGGTCGCTGGCAAGGGGCTCGGATTGACTGAGGCTGGAGCGATTGGCGGTTTCGATCTGAACATGCCCGCCGACAAGGTCACAGTGACGATCTATGACTCCAGCGGACGGGTGGTGACGAAGCTCGAATTCAGTGACGTGGATGCGGGCAGCCACAACTATCTCTGGGACGGGTTGGCCGAAGACGGCAGCGAGGCCGCGCAGGGCATGTACACCGTGAGTGTGTCCGCAAGCCTGGGCGACACGCCGGTTGGCGTCAACGCGTTGCAATTCGGCCCGGTGACGAGCGTGATACGCGGCCCGAACGGAGCGGATTTGCAGGTTGGCGGGTTGGGCATCTTCAAGCTCGACGATGTTAAACAGGTTCTTTGAGACAGGAGAAACATCATGGGATTCTCACAAGGCTTGAGTGGGCTGAACACGTCCTCCCGCGCGCTCGATGTCATCTCCAACAACATCGCCAATACCAGTACCGTGGGGTTCAAAGCCTCCAGCGCCGTTTTTGCCGATGTGTATGCCGGATCACTCACCGGGGTGAGTTCGGCCATTCAGATCGGCTACGGCAGCAAGATTACGGCGGTCTATCAGAGTTTCATCGACGGCATACCGACTACGACCAACAACCCGCTGGATATGGCGATCATCGGCAACGGCTTCTACATCATCGAGCGTTTCGATGGGACGACGGCCTACTCCCGCAACGGGCAGTTCGACATCAATAAGGATGGATACGTCATCACGCCGCTTGGCGAGAAAGTGATGGGCGTCAAGGCGGATGACAATGGATTCCTTCCGTCTTCCGGGGGCATCATCGAGCCGCTTTTCGTATCGCAGGAAGATTGCGCCCCAAGAGCGACCGAGAATGTGTCAATCCGCTCCGGCAATCTCGATGCGGACGACGATGTTCCCATTCATGCGCCGTTCGATCCGACCGACCTCGATTCTTACAATTTCATGCACCCCGTCGGCGTGTTCGACAGCCTTGGCGGGCAGCATATGCTTGCGATTTATTTCGTGAAAACGGCTCCGGGGACCTGGGATGCGTATGCGATGCTGGACAACGACCTCACGACCTTGTCCCCCGCAACGGCTCTGAGTTTTGACGCATATGGGAAACCTGTCACCACGCCCGTGCAGATTCCCTACACCGCTGCGCTCCCCAGCAGCGCGGCGACGATGAACGTCAACATCGACATCACCAACCTGAACCAGTACGGGTCGAAATCGGCGATCAACGATCTCGCGCAGGACGGTTACACGATGGGGCGGATTGCGGGGATCGTGGTCAATCAGGACGGCATCATCCAGGGGCGCTATACCAATGGGCAGGCCAAGAACCTGGGTCAAGTGATGCTGGCGACCTTCCGCAGCAATCAGGGCTTGACCCGCGTGGGGGACAACTTGTGGGTCGAATCGCCCGAGTCCGGCCCGCCAATCATCGGTCGGCCACGCTCTGGGCTGAACGGTTTGATTTCCGGCGGGCAGGTCGAGGAATCGAATGTCGACCTGACGCAGGAACTGGTGAACATGATCATCCAGCAGCGCAATTACCAGGCCAACGCGCAGACGATCCGCACCCAGGACCAGATCATGCAGACGCTGGTGAATCTGCGGTGATCGTGATCTGAAGCAGTAGAAACAAAAACGGCGGGTTTCCCTTATATGAGACGACCCGCCGGGAGGCAACATCATGGATCGCGTGATCTACACGGCAATGACCGGCGCAAAGAGCACCCTCGGGCAGCAGGCGGCGGTAGCCCACAATCTTGCCAATGTCGATTCCACCGGCTTTCGCACCGAGATGCACAAGATGCGCGCGGTGGAAGTGCAGACCCACGCCTTTCATACTCGCGCCTTTGTGGTCGACGCGAGCATTGCCACGGACTTTACGCCGGGGCCGCTGAAGTTTTCCGGCAACCCGTTCGATGTGGCCGTGAAAGGCAAGGGCTGGCTGTCCATCCAGACTATGGGTGGTGAAGCCTATACCCGCGACGGTTCGCTGGAAGTTTCTTCCAATGGCGTGCTGCAAACCCACGCCGGTTTTCCGGTATTGGGCGACGGCGGCCCAATCACGATCCCGCCTGAGAGCGTGATCGTCATCGGTGCGGACGGAACCATTTCCGCGATACAGAACGGCATCACCAACGAGGTTGCGCGCCTGAAACTGGTGAACCCGCCAGAAGCTGAACTGGTGCGCGGCGAAGATGGCTTTTTTCGCCTGCAAGGCGGACAAACCGCTACGGCAGATGAGGCGGTACAGGTTGCCGGGGGCTATCTGGAGAGCAGCAATGTCAACGTGGCCGAGCAGATGGTGCAAATGATTTCGCTCTCGCGTCAGTTCGAGATGCAGATGCGCGTGATTACCAGCGCGCAGGAGAACGACCGCTCTGCAACACAGGTGATTGCGCCGCGCTGAAGGCTGATAGCACGCCGATAACGAAAAAATATAAGGATTCCCCAACATGATCCGCTCGATATGGACAGCCCGCACCGGGTTGGATGCCCAGCAAACCTCGCTGGATGTGATTGCCAACAATCTCGCCAACGTTTCGACAAACGGCTTCAAGCGCCAACGCGCGGTCTTCGAGGATTTGCTCTATCAGGTCATCCGCCAGCCTGGCGCGCAATCAACGCAGCAGACGCAGATTTCCAGTGGCCTGCAACTCGGCGTGGGCGTGAGGACGGTCGCGACCGAGCGCATTTTCACTCAGGGCGCCCCGCAGCAAACCGGAGGCGACCTCGACCTGATGATCCAGGGCGATGGTTTTTTCATGATTACCTTGCCGGACGGTACGACCGCCTATACGCGCGATGGCGCGTTCCAGCGCGACAACCAGGGCAACATGGTGACGGCCAGCGGCTACCTGCTTGCCGACAACATCAACATCCCCGCCGACGCAGTTTCGATCACCGTAGGCAAGGATGGCGTGGTGAGCGTCCTGCAAGCCGGAAGCAACGCTCCCGTACAGATCGGAAGCATTCAGGTCGCCATGTTCATCAATTCGGGTGGTTTGCAGGCCGTCTCCGAAAATCTCTTTCTGGAGACCGCTTCTTCCGGCGTGGCAACGCCGCAGCAGCCGGGCACGAACGCCGCAGGGGTCATCAACCAGCGTTACGTCGAATCCTCCAACATCAACGTGGCCGAAGAACTGGTGAGCATGATCGTCACGCAGCGCGCCTACGAAATGAACTCGCGCGTTATCAGCACTTCCGATCAGATGCTTGGCCGTCTGACGCAGATTTGAGAGGAAGCAGCCATGAACGCCATCGCGCGCGCCGTTTCCATCCTTGCCACCACCTTCGTGGCGGTGATGTTTGTTACGCTCATCTCGTCCTGCGCCCAGGTGCAACCGACTCCGCCCACCTCCGTGCATCAACCGATGTCCACGCGCCCCGTGGCCTCAGCGACGCATGCCGCCAATGGCGCGATCTGGCAACCGGGGCTAGGGCGCTCGCTGCTGGAAGATCGCCGCGCCCGCCATGTTGGCGACATCATCACCGTCAATCTCGTCGAACGCACCTCCGCGCAGAAAAACGCCAACGCCAGCACGAACCGCGCATCCAGTTTGTCCGGGGGGCTGTCGGCAGCCAGCGCCAGCCTGCCGCTCTCCGGGCTTGCCGGACTGTCGGCGGAAGCGGCAACGAAATCCGCGTTTGAAGGCAAGGGCGCGACGGCAGCCAACAATGCGTTCAACGGAACGATCACCGTGACCGTGATCGATGTTCTTGCCAACGGAAATCTGCTGGTCTCAGGCGAAAAAATGCTGACGATCAACCAGGGCAACGAATTCATCCGTTTTTCGGGAATCGTTAACGCTGACAACGTTTCTGCTTCCAATACCGTGCAGTCGACACAGGTAGCCGACGCACGAATCGAATATCGTGGCAGTGGTTTCGTTGAGGAAGCTAACAGCATGGGGTGGCTGCAACGCTTCTTCAACTTCATCAACCCATTCTAAAAATAATTGCGTTTTCATCGGGTATCGTGGAGAGAACCATGTTCGCGCATAAGTATCCCGTCCAGAATATCCATCTGCCGGCACATTTGCCGATGCGCGCGCTTTGGCGGGTAATGATCGTTGTCGTTGCCATTTTGTTTTCCACGAGCGTGCAGGCCGACCGCATCAAGGACATCGCCACCATCGGCGGCGTGCGCGACAATCAGTTGGTCGGCTACGGCCTCGTGACCGGGCTGGACGGCTCTGGCGACCAGACCACGCAAACCCCTTTCACGGTGCAGAGCATCGTCAACATGCTCGGCAACCTGGGCGTGACCCTGCCGCCCGGCAGCAACCTGCAACTCAAAAACGTGGCCGCCGTGATCGTGACGGCGGAACTTCCCGCCTATGCGCGTCCCGGCCAGCGGATCGATGTCACTGTTTCTTCGATGGGTAATGCAAAGAGCCTGAAAGGGGGGACATTGGTCATGACGCCGCTCAAGGGCATCGACGGGCACATCTACGCGATTGCACAGGGCAATCTGGCTGTTGGTGGGGCGGGCGCGCAGGCAGGCGGCGCACAGCAGACGGTCAATCATCTGCTAGCCGGGCGCATTCCCGGCGGGGCAACGGTGGAGCGCGCCGTACCGGCTATGGTCGGCGAGGGCATGAACGTGATCGTCGAACTGAAAGAAACCAATTTCGACACCGCGCGCAGGGTGGCTGAGGCCATCAACAACGCCGCGCCGCATTCGGCGCAGGCGCTCGACGGGCGCAGCATCCAGGTGAGTGCCCCAACCTCTCTCCCGGAACGGGTGGCCTTCCTTGGGCGGATTGAAAATCTCGAAGTCGCTGCCACGCAGCCGGGGGCGCGAGTGATCGTGAACGCCCGTACCGGCTCGGTGGTGATGAATCGGAGCGTCACGCTTGAAAACTGCGCCGTCGCCCACGGCAACCTTACGGTGACGGTCGGCTCGCACACCGATGTCAGTCAACCCGCGCCTGGTTCCCTCGGCTCCACGGTGGCGAGCGCATCGGGCGAGGTCAATATCAAGCAGGAAGGCGGCGCGATTATGGAAATACGCGGCAGTGCGAATCTGGCCGATGTGGTCAAGGCGCTCAATGCGATTGGAACCAAGCCGCTCGATCTCGTCAGCATCCTCCAGGCGATGAAAGCCTCCGGGGCCTTGCGGGCAGAACTCGAAATCATTTGAGGTGGGAACAGAATCATGATGGCTTACAACGCATCCCTCAATACCCTCGATCCGCGCTCGATGAGTGATTTCAAGCGGCTGGCGAAAACCGAGGGTCATTCCGATGAGGCTTTGCGCGCGGCTTCCAAGCAGGTCGAATCCCTGTTTTTGCAAATGATGCTGAAATCCATGCGAAATGCCGCGCTTTCCAATGGTCCTTTCGACAGCGAGCAGACGAAACTCATACAGGGATTGTACGATCAGCAGTTGGCAAGCGATTTGGCGCAATCCAGAGGGGTCGGTTTGGCCGACGCGCTTTTCCGTCAATTAGGTGGCGGACGGAACAAGGAAGAAGGCATGAACCCGCAGGATGCCGCGAATGCGAATATCTCATTCCGGCACATCCCGAAAGCCTCAGTGGCCGAATCTGCCGCGCAATCGGCAAAAATCGACGAAACCATCGCTGCCGCGCGCAAAGCGGGGGGACAGGTTCCCGAACATGTGCGTGATTTTGTTGCGGACATCTGGCCTCATGCACATGCCGCCAGCCGCGCTACCGGCATTCCGGCGCACTTTATGGTGGCACAGGCCGCGCTGGAAACCGGGTGGGGCACGAAACAACTGAAGAACGCCGACGGCTCGCCCAGTTACAACCTGTTCAACATCAAGGCGGGGCCAAACTGGAATGGCTCGACGACCGCTCAGAAGTCCGTATCCGAGTTTGAAGGCGGAAACTGGAAGGCCCAGCAAGCCGCGTTCCGCTCCTATGCGTCCTGGGCCGAAGCGTTTGCCGATTACGCGAAGCTGCTTACCGAAGCTCCGCGCTACGCCGATGTCCTCGGCAGGGTTGACGCCGCTGGATTCGCGCAGGGACTTAAAAAAGCGGGCTATGCCACCGACCCAATGTATGCCGACAAGCTCATTCGCATCATCGGAGGCAATACTTTGAAGAACGCGCTGAACATGGCGCATCTTGGCTAAAGGAAATTGGGGATGGCACAGATTATTAATTCGATGAGCATATCCAGCCAAAAGCGCGTTCAGAATCCGGAACTGGGCAAGTATGGGCTGGAAGCGAGCGATACAGAGATAGCAGTGTTACGTGACACAGGTCACGGAGGGGCAATCGTTACCGGGATTCCATCAGGGGCAGCCGTGCTCTCACCTGGAATACAATCAAGCAGTTTCAGGAATAGGCCCTGTGCCCAGGGAGGTAGCGTGCCTGGTGAAGACCGAACCACGGTATACGAAGTCTTGGATCACACAGCATCGGGAATTCGGTTACAAGTCGAATTCCAGCGGCGGATCAATGCCTCGTTGCTCGCGAGCCGCCTGCCGTTCATCCGGGCGATTACCGTGCACAACGAAACCGGCGGCGAATTGTCGGGTATCGAACTCTCAGCCGAAGTGACCGTGGAGAGCGATGACGGGCACTGGCTGGCCTGCCGGGAAGAAAAAGGCATGCCTTCCGGCGGCACGGTTTGTTTCAATGGCGGGCGTTTCCCGGAATTCGATGCGCTGATCGGCGAACGCCATGAGTCGGTGCTTGCCACGCTGACCGTGACCGCGCATCCGTCCCGGACAGAGGGGCAGGGAGCCGACCCGCGAAGCGAAGAAGGCGGCCGGGAAGTCTCGTTGGCCACGACGGTCGAGATAGGTGATTCCGGCGAGTTCCTCAAACTCCCCGGAGCCTGGCAGTCCATCGCCGTTTTCGTGCAACCCCGAAACCGGGCGGTGGAGAAAATCCTCCGCGCAGCCTCGGAACTTCTGATTCAAAAAACCGGGCTAGGCGAACTGGACGGATATAAAACCAGCCTTGCGCGCGCAAAACTCATTGCCGAAGCAATTTACCTGGCGATGCGCGAAGAACAGATCGTCTGCGCCGGTTCCCCGGCGTCGTTTGAAGCGATCGAACACAAGTTGAGAAGCGCCGAGCAGGTGGTCGGCCAGCGGTTCGGTGACTCCATTGAACTGTCCGTGACCTACGCGGCATGCTGCGAAGCCGCAGGACTCAAACCTATTGTCATTTTTACGGCGTCCCGCGCCCTCCCTGCCTTTATCGCCGTTTCCGAGTTGGAATACTCGCTGGCGCTCGGCAGTGGCAAAGGTTTCAACTTTCTGGAAGAAACGGTCATCGACGATGGTTCTATCATCGCCAATCTCGTGGAAATGAAAGCCATCATTGCTGTGGAACTCGGTGGCATCGGGTCAGGCAAGCGTTCCTTAAGTTTTCGCGGAGCCACAAAAAAGGCTGCTGACTATGTCCGTAGCCTTCCCAACGAACTGAAAGCTGCCGTCGTCATTTCGCAATGTCGCCGGGAAGGCATCCTTTCGGGACCTTTGTCCGAAAATGAACTTCCTTTGCCGGACGAAGAAACGGTGAAGGAAAGCGGTCTCCAATCTGCGCCTGCGCCGAGCGAAAAATTGCCGCAGAAGCAGAGAAAGACGGGCAAAAAAGCGGACGAAAAAGAATCCGATTCCGTGGAAAGCGCAACTTCCGTAGAAATCCCGGATGAAGCGGAAATCCCCATATTGGAATCTATCGTTGAAGAACCGGTGAGCGTGGAGCTTGCCAACGACATTCCCGTTGTGCACAAAGATGACGCCCCGTCCCGTATCAGGCGGTGGCAACGGTCGCTGTTCGATTTCAGTTTACGTAACCCATTGCTTGATTTGTCACGCACCCGGCAGACGCTCGAATTGGCCGTTAAGGATCGTGCGTTGAGCGAGGTTGCCGAAGCCCTGTACCGGGGCAAGATTACCGCCGCCGCGTTCGAGGGGTTGGAACCTGTCCGGACGGCAAAGCGTTTGCGCGCGTTGAGGCGCGAGTCCGAAACGCTGGAGCAGGAGGCGGGGAGCCATTACCTGTACTTAACGCTTGGTACGCTGACCCATCCGGGTCTCCGGGGCAAGGGTGTGAAATCGCCCCTGTTTTTGCTTCCCGTGACTGTGGGCGCGGGTGGTAGAGGCGCACCGGAAGAAAACGCCTTCACGCTTTCCCTTGCTGGCGAAGAGACGGCACAACCCAATCCCTGCCTGATCGAGTGGCTGCGCGTCACCCACAACCTGACGTTCGACGGGCTGGACAATCCCGGCCTCGATGGTGTGGGGATGATGCTCAACGCGGCATTCGAGAAAATCCGCGCCAATCTGCAAGCAGCGCAACTTCCCTGGAGCGTCGAAGAAAACGCGAGTCTGGCGATTCTGGATTGCCCCGCGTTTCAGATGTGGAAGGATCTGGACAGGAACTGGCCAATCCTCATGGAAAACCCCGTCATCCGCCATCTCGTCGAAGAACCGGAAGATGCTTTCGAGCCGTTGGATGAAGTGTCTTTTGAAGAAGAAAATCTGATCTTGCCGCTCGTTGCCGACGGTTCTCAAATGGCTGCCATTGCGGCGGCGATGGATGGGAAATCCTTCGTTCTGGAAGGCGCCCCGGGCACAGGCAAATCGCAGACGATCGCCAACCTGATTGCTCGCGGGCTGGAAATGGGCAAGCGCGTATTGTTCGTCTCCGGGAAAAAAGCGGCGCTCGAAGCTGTGAGCCAGCGCCTGGAGGGGATCGGGCTGAAGGACTTCACGCTGCAAGCGTATGGTTCCGGGATGAGCATGAATGACATCCGGCAACAGTTGAAACGCTCCATGTGCGCGGCGGCGGATGCCCACGAAAGAATCTGGAAATCGGCCTTCGATAAATACGCCGGTACGGTTGCGGCGCTACGCGATTACTCCGCACGCCTGCACGCGCCCAACGCCGCAGGGCTTTCTCTTTGGTCGGCATACGATGAATTGGCGCGCCTGGGCGAAGGGCCGGGATGGGAACTCGACCCGAAGCAGATCGGGAAAGTCGACGCCCAGGCCATGTCGGACGCGCTGGGGCGAGCGGTCGGAATCAGCCGGAAAATCGGCAAGCCGGAGCGCGACCATTGGCTGCTTCTCGGGCTGGACAACGTAGACAACTTGACTTTCACGCCCTTGACCAGCGCCCTCGAAGCTCTGGCGCTGGCGCGCAGGCGGGTACAGGAACTGGGGCGCGGCTGGCCGGATGCGTTCAAGGAACTGAGGCCCGGCAAAATGATGGCGACCCTCAACGAGTGTGTTGGCGCGAACCTGTACGGGCTTTTGCCGAGCAAGGCGTATTTCCGCGACATTGACCGTCCTGTTTGGCGGAGTGCCGTTGCCGCGTTGCGGGAAAAGCTGGAGTTTTTCCTCGATTCCAATCGCGATGCGCTCTCGATGCTTGCGCCGGGGCTCATCGACTCTTCCATGCTCAACGAGTGGACGATCCGCGCGACCAGCTTGTCCAAAGCCAGGTTGTTTGCCGAATTTCGGCGCAAATCCATCCGTGCCGCCATCAAACCGCTCGTCCATCGCGATGTCGACCTGGAAGGCGCGAATCTCCTGGAAGTCTTGCAGAACGCGCAAAATATCCGTACCCAGGTTACCGAACTGAAAACCCACGCGGTCGCCATCGTTGGCCTGATCCTGCCGACCAACTGGGCCGCGCACCGTCCCCAGGCGCTGGAAGAACTCGATGCCGCCATCAACCTGTCCCAGCGCGCCGTCTGGCTGGAGCGGATGGCTCCGATAGCTTGGCTGAAGGCGCTGGAACCCAAGGACGCGCGGGAAATTGGGATGCTGAAGGAAATCGAGGCGACTTGGTCGCGCTGGCTCTCTGTCATCGGCGCGACGGAACGCAGTATCGACCAGTGGCTGGCGGGGCGAGCCTGGTTGGAGGCGTGGGACGAATCCATGTCCAGATGGGAAAACGACCTGGCCGGAACGGGGCTTTTACAGTTGCAGCGCCATGCCGCATTGCGTAAGGAGCTTCGATCCATCGAGTGGGCAGGGGGCGTCGACTTCGCAAATAAATTGGCGCACAGGGCTTTTTCCTTGGACGAAGCTGAAACAGTCATGCGGCGCGGCCTGGCGATGGCCTCGCTGCGCGAGCGTCTGGCGGGCAGCGGCATGGAAAGTTTCGATGATGCCGCGCAGGACAGGGCGGTTTCCGCTTTTCTGGAAAGCATGCGCGAGGCGCGCAAATGCGCCATACATGCTGTTCCCGCCCGCTTGCTCGCACGGCGGCCTTTCCGCACGAACAACATCCTTGGCGAAGTCACCGCCCTCGTGCGGCAGATCGAGCGCAAACGCGCCAGCATGGGGCTGAGGGAAATTTCTGCCCGCTATCCTGAAGCCTTATTGACCTTTGCCCCGGCTTTCCTGATGAGCCCCGGTTCGGCGGCGCGCGTCCTCGATGCCGGGACGCTGAAATTCGATGTGGTGATTTTCGACGAAGCCTCCCGGATACGGACAGCCGAAGCGGTTGGCGCGATGGGGCGAGCCAAGGCCGTCGTGATTGTCGGCGACACGAAACAACTGCCTCCTGCCGCCGTGATGGACGTTGCCCCGCGCTCTGCGGCAGCGGCGCTTGCCCAAGGAGAACAGGAAAGTATCCTGAGTGCGGCGCTGGACTCCGGTTTGCCTCGGTTGCGGCTGAAGTGGCATTACCGGAGCGAGAACGAAGAACTTATCGCTTTTCCGAATGCCCGGTACTACGGCGGTGAACTTGCCGCCCTGCCGTCCGCGCGGCGCGATGCCCATGCGGGCATCACCTGGCGGCGGCTCGATGGTAAGTTCCTGCGCGGCGTGGACGAGACCAACCCGATCGAGGCGCGCGCGTTAGTCGATGAACTGACTGCCCGGCTT
Organism: Betaproteobacteria bacterium; assembly: GCA_009782565.1. GTDB lineage: Bacteria > Pseudomonadota > Gammaproteobacteria > Burkholderiales > Rhodocyclaceae > WRNU01. The sequence continues at coordinate 428,680 of WRIU01000001.1, read as the reverse complement.
CGCGACCCGGCAGGACGGGGCGAATCATTTGGCGTGCTGTGCCTGAACGCCGCGCAACGCGACCTGATTCTGGATATGCTGGAAGAATCGAAAGAACCTTCAATCCGCGATGCCCTGGCTGCCTCTGACGAGCGAAGGCTTTTCGTGAAGAGCTTCGAGCACGCGCAAGGCGAGGAACGCGATGTCATTCTGATTTCGTTCGTGCTCTCAGTCGATCCAGCAACAAAGGCATTGCCTCCGGACTGCGGTCCGCTGAGTGGAAAAGGCGGCGGGCGGTGGTTGAACGTTGCAGTCACGCGCGCCCGCAAACAGGTACGGCTGCTCACTTCGTTCGGCCCGGAACACATCGGCCCTGAGCATATGGCGTTGGCCGGTATGAAGGATTTGAGCGACTACCTGGCGTTTGCAGCCAGTTCCGGCGGAGGCGTGCCGGAAGCATCCCTTCCGGGGCAAGAGCGCGGCATTCTGGCGCAGGAGATCGCCAAAGCCCTGAAAGTGCGTGGTTACGTTACGCAAACCGACGTAGGCCATTCGGCCTTCCGGGTCGATCTCGCCGTAAAGAAGGCTGGAGAAAAAGGCTGGCGTCTGGCCGTCATGCTTGACGGTCCGGAGTGGAGAAGGGCAGTGATGGATCGGGACGGTGTGCCGTCCCTCTTGCGCGACAGCATGCGCTGGCCCGCCGTCACGCGGGTCTGGCTGCCAGCCTGGTTGCGGAACCAGCAGGAACAACTCACGCGGCTCATCAATCTGGTCGAGTCCCCGTCTAGCTCAAGGCTTCCGTCCTGAGTAAGACGAACAAATAGAGTACCCAGAAGCTATACTGCGGTCTCCTGACAGGAGATCGCAAAATGGGTATTGATATATTGATGCGAGTTGTTTTTGTTCGTGACAAGCCGGGCGATAACCAGTCTTCCCATGTGTGACACAGCAGTATTGTGGTCTGCGAAGCGCCACCCTGCCGATTCCCCTGCTCGAACGTTCAATGGCCTGCCTACGTGGTAAATTACTGGAATGATCCATACACTCAAAAGCCTCTTCGACGCCGAGTTGGCTCAGGCGATGGCCAGCGCCGCGCAGCCTGTCAGCGCCCCTGCCGGAACGCAGCTCTTTGCGCCCGGTTCGCCATGCAGGCAGTTTCTGCTTTTGCTCGATGGTATCGTGCGTGTGCAGGCGCTGGCGAAAAATGGCCGCGAAATCGTTCTCTATCGCATCTACCCAGGCGATAGTTGCGTCGTCACGGCATCCTGTCTGCTTGGCAGCACCGCTTATCCGGCCATGGGCATTGCCGAGACGCCAATCCAGGGCGTAGTGCTGCCGACTCCGGTTTTCCAGCGCCTGCTTGCCGAATCGCCCGTCTTCCGCAGCTTTGTTTTTAGTGCCTACGCGGCGCGGCTGACCGAACTCGTGGCGCGCATCGAAGAGGTTGCGCTCGAACGTATCGACGTCCGTCTCGCGCGTTTGCTGCTGCGGCTGGCTCCGCCAACAACCAATACTGTCGAGCGCACCCATCAGGATATTGCCGCCGACCTTGGCAGCGCGCGCGAAGTTGTCAGCCGCCAGCTCAAAGCCTTTGAGCAGTCCGGCTGGGTCGAACTGCAACGCGGATACATCCTTCTGCTCGATCGGCATGCGCTTGAGGCCGTGATTACAGATTGATTCTGTGACTTAGTCACTGATTGCCTGGCGCCGTGTGTTTACGCTCCCGGCGTCTCAATCCATAAAGGGAGTTTCACCATGAACTGCAAATGCAAAAACCTCGGCACTGCCGACAGAATCGTCCGGGTCGTTATCGGTCTCATCCTCATTGCACTGGTTTTCGTTGGCCCCCAAACGCCTTGGGGATGGCTTGGCCTCATACCGCTTGTCACGGCTGGAATATCCTTCTGCCCGCTCTACAGGCTGTTCGGCATCAGAACTTGCAAACTCTAAAAAATAATGCGGCGGCCAAAGCCGCGCAGATGTTAAGAGGAGGCAGGTGATGCCACACCATTCAAGTTTTATTGCATCAAGGCGGAACCTGCTTAAACTGGCCGCCGCCACTGGCGCGGTGGGCGCACTGGGTCTGACCGGCCTGGTTCGGGCGGCAAAGACCATTCCCACGAATGCCCGTATCGTCATCGTCGGTGCTGGCGCGGGGGGAACCGCGCTGGCAAACCGACTGGTCGAACGGCTGGAGGGCGCCAAGATCACGCTCGTGGACGGACGCCAGGAACACTATTACCAGCCCGGTTTTTCGCTGATTGCGGCGGGATTGCAGCCGGTCGGGTATTCGATCTCGAAAACTCGCGATTGGCTGCCTTCCAGCGTCACACTGATTGCCGAATCGGCGGCGGACATCGACCCGGTGGCAAAGACCGTTTCGACCACTGGCGGGCAAAAGCTCGACTATGATTTCCTCGTCGTCGCCCCGGGCCTCGTGCTCGATCACGGTGCCATTGAGGGGTTCTCGCTCGATATGGTGGGCAAGAACGGAATCGGCGCGCTTTACGCAGGGCCGGAGTATGCGGGACGGACTTGGGAGGCCGCGTCGAAATTCACCGAGGAAGGCGGAGTGGGCCTATTCACCCGTCCGGCGACCGAGATGAAATGTGCCGGGGCACCGCTCAAGCATACTTTCCTGGTTGACGACATTGCAAGCCGGGGTGGGGCGAAAGGCAAATATGAAGCGCATTACGCCTGCCCGCAGAAAGTGCTGTTTTCGGTGCCGATCGTGTCGGAAAAAGTGCGGATGCTGTTCGGGAGCCGCAACATCGCCCCACATTACGGGCACACACTGAAAGCCGTCGACCCTGGTCGCAAGATCGCTTTTTTCGAGACGCCTGCCGCCGACCCTTCGACGGGGACAGCCGCTACGTCCACGGTAGAAATGCCGTATGACTACATCCATATCATCCCGCCACAGCGTGCGCCAGAGGTGATTCGCCAGTCGGGGCTGAGTTGGGCCGACAAATGGACTGATCAGGGATGGGTGGAATGCGACAAGCAAACCCTGCGTCATCTTCGCTACCCTGAAATTTTCGCACTCGGCGATGTTGCCGGTGTGCCCAAAGGCAAAACGGCCGCCTCGGTCAAATGGCAAGTGCCGGTGGTCGAAGACCATCTGATAGCCGCCATCGAGGGGCGCGAGGGAACCGAAACTTATAACGGCTACACCTCCTGCCCGATGATCACGCGCGTGGGCCGCGCGATGCTTGTCGAATTCGACTACAACGACAATCTGGTGCCCTCATTTCCCGGCATCATCGCGCCGCTGGAGGAACTCTGGATCAGTTGGCTGATGAAGGAAGTGGCGCTGAAAGCCACTTATAACGCCATGTTGCGCGGCAAAGCCTAAAAGGACGAAGCATGAACCAACTGACGCTTGAAACCATGATAGCCGTGTTTGAAGAAATTTTTGGACGCGGCTTGTGGTGGATCATGGTCGCCGTCGCAGCGGCAATCACGGTGCTTTACCTGTATGTGTTGATCCGTGACCGGTCGATGTCGATGCGAAAATTTCTCTGGGCGCAACTGTCGATGCCGTTCGGTGCCATCGCCGCAGTGCTGTACGTGCAGGCGATGACATCTTCGCGTTTCAGCGATATAGGCGGCCCCATAGACGTTATCATGCTGCTGGGCATTGCGCTTCTGGGTGCTATTGGATGCGCGATACTCGTCTATACAATCCAATCACTGTTTCGCGGGAAATCGGAGCGACCGATATCGGAGCAACCGACAATAGTCGGATAGGTTCGTTTCGGCCTTCAGTAATGGTCTTTCCAAGATCATTCGTATAAGCCCCTCTCCCCTCGTGGGAGAGGGGTTTGGGGAGAGGGGGGAAGACGTTTCTGTTAGGTCGAGACTTACTCTCTCCCTGGCATTCCCCTCTCCCGCCCCTGCGGGGCACCCTCTCCCTCAAGGGGAGAGGGAAAGCGCTGGAAAATCAGCGTATCCCTAGCGCGCTTGGCGCACAACCAGGTTATCCCTATGAATCACTTCGGGCGTGTCGACGTAGCCGAGAATGGATTCGATGTCGGTACTGGGTTTGCACAGGATGCGGCGGCATTCGCTCGCGCCGTAATTGACAAGGCCGCGCGCGATTTCTTCTCCGGCTTCATTGACACAGGCAACAGCCTCGCCGCGCCTGAAATCGCCTTTTACTTCGAGCATGCCTACGGGGAGCAGGCTGCGACCTTCATGCAGGGCCTTAGTTGCGCCCGCGTCGATGACGAGCGTTCCGGCCAGTTGCAAATGGTTGGCCAGCCATTGTTTGCGCGCAGCCAGCCGTGAACTGCTGGCGTGAAGCAGGGTTCCGACGACCTCGCCGCGAATGAGCCGCAGGAGGACGTCCGGTTCGTGCCCGCCCGCGATGCAGGTGTGCGCGCCGCCGCGCGCCGCGCGTTGCGCGGCAAGCACCTTGGTGAGCATGCCGCCTTTGCTGATGCCGCTTGCGGCCCCGCCTGCCATGGCCTCGAAGCGGGTGTCCGTGGCAGAGCCTTCTTCGATCAGGGAAGCTGTGGAGTCGCGGCGAGGATCGGCGGTGTATAGCCCTTTCTGATCGGTGAGGATGATGAGGGCGTCGGCTTCGATGAGGTTGGCGACCAGCGCGCCGAGAGTGTCGTTATCGCCAAACTTTATTTCGTCGGTAACGACGGTGTCGTTCTCGTTGATGATCGGAATTGCGCCCAGTTCGAGCAGTTCGATAAGCGTAGAGCGCGCGTTGAGGTAACGCTGCCGGTCGCTGAGGTCATCATGGGTGAGCAGGATTTGCGCGGTTGCGAGGTGGTGGCGCGAGAAGGTTTTTTCGTAGGCTTCAATTAGTCCCATCTGGCCGACGGCTGCCGCAGCCTGGAGACGGTGCATTTCACTAGGCCGTTTTTTCCAGCCCAGGCGCTGCATGCCCTCAGCGATGGCTCCCGATGAGACCAGAGCGATTTCGCGCCCCTCTTGGCGCAGGATGGCAATCTGGCGCGCCCAGCCGTCGAGCGCCTCATGATCGAGGCCCGCGCCGTTGTTGGTGACGAGCGCGGAGCCAATCTTGACCACCAGTCGGCGTGCCTTGTTGATGCGCGTTCTCATGTTCATTCGGCGATTTCCGGTGACTCGTTGATGTCTTCTATTTCCTCGATTCCTACGCCGTTGTCGGCAGTTTCGATGTTTCTGCTGGTGTATGTGTTTTGAGTGTCGAGAAAATCCTGGATAGCGAAAATCAGTTTCTCGCAGCCTTCGCCATTGATGGCGGAAACCTCGAAATGGCGATCGACCGGGCTGAAGGCATCGAGGAATGCCTGGACGCGGGCGGCGCGTTCATCAAAGGGAATGAGGTCGAGCTTGTTGAGCACGAGCCAGCGCGGTTTGGCGTACAGGGCTTCGTCGTACTTGCGTAGTTCTTCGGTAATAGTAAGGGCATCGCGCACCGGGTCGGCTTCCGGATCGAAGGGCGCGAGATCGACCAGGTGCAGCAACAGATGGGTACGTTGCAAGTGGCGCAGGAATTGATGCCCAAGCCCCGCGCCTTCAGCGGCGCCTTCAATCAGGCCGGGAATGTCGGCAATCACGAAACTACGGTGCTCTGCGGTACGTACCACGCCGAGGTTGGGCGCAAGCGTGGTGAATGGGTAATCGGCCACCTTGGGGCGGGCGGCGGAAACCGCGCGGATAAAGGTGGATTTTCCGGCGTTGGGCAACCCGGCAAGGCCGACATCGGCCAGCACCTTGAGCTCAAGATGAAGATTGCGCCGCTCGCCTTCCCGCCCCAAGGTGCGCTGGCGCGGGGCGCGGTTGATGCTTGACTTGAAGTGGATGTTCCCTAGTCCGCCGCGCCCGCCCGCAGCAAGCAAGGCTTGTTTACCGTCTTCATCGAGATCGGTCAGTTGTTCACCGGTATCGCTGTCGCTGATAATGGTTCCGACTGGCAAGCGCAGGAGGATGTCTTCGCCGCCCCGCCCATAGCAGTCCCGGCTGCCGCCGTTCTCGCCGGGCTGGGCGCGGAAGATGCGGGTGTAGCGGTAGTCGATCAGCGTGTTGATGTTGCGGTCGGCGATGGCAATCACGCTGCCGCCATGCCCGCCGTCGCCGCCACTGGGGCCGCCGCGCGGGACGTATTTCTCGCGCCGGAACGTGGCCGCGCCGTCGCCGCCCTTGCCGGCGATGACTTCGATGCGGGCTTCGTCAAAGAATTTCATGGCGGGATTCCGGGTTCCGTGCGGCGTGTGAGTAAAAAAAGGGGATAAAAAGAAAAAGCCCCATCTCGAAGGACAGGGCTTGGGAGCTTGGCATCCGGAACAGACGTAGGGGACGGATACCGCGCGCGCGGTCAGGCCGCGCTGGCCTCCTTCGGGATGACCGTGATGGTACGGCGGTTCCTCGGGCCTTTGACCTGGAATTTGACCGTGCCGTCAACGAGCGCGAACAGGGTGTGATCCTTGCCGATGCCGACGTGTTCGCCCGGATGGAACTGGGTTCCGCGCTGGCGGACGAGGATGTTGCCAGCAGCAACGAATTGGCCGCCGTAGCGTTTGACACCGAGGCGTTTCGATTCCGAATCGCGACCGTTGCGCGAACTGCCGCCTGCTTTTTTGTGAGCCATGTCGAATAGCCTCCGGTCTCAGGCCGAAATCGCTTCGATGCGAATTTCGGTGTAGTTCTGGCGATGCCCCTGGTGCTTCTGATAGTGCTTGCGCCGACGCATCTTGAAAATCTTGACCTTGTCGTGACGGCCGTGCGAGAGCACTGTTGCCGTAACGGTGGCTCCGGCAATCACAGGCGTACCGATCTTGACCGACTCGCCTTCACCGACCATCAGAACCTGGTCGAGAGTGATTTGGGAACCCACGTCGGCCGGTATCTGTTCTACCTTGATCTTTTCGCTGGTCGCAACGCGATACTGCTTGCCACCAGTTTTTATCACCGCGTACATGGTGTTACTCCGAATTTGATGAACCGCTCATTCTATGAGGAAATCACAGAGAGGTCAACTGACAAAAACAAAACTCAAACACATTGCAGAATTTCACGCTATACCAGGCCGTTTTCGGTTGTTATCATCGACACCCTTATTATTGCATCGCCTTCTTTCTCATGCGCGTTTCCGTCGAGACCAGTGTTGCCCGCCATATCGGCGACCGCAAGGAACAGCAGGATCGTGTCGCCATATTGACTCATCCGACGCATCCCGGCGCGTTGCTCATTGCGCTGGCCGATGGTATGGGCGGGCATAGCGGCGGCGCGATGGCCGCCGAACAGATCGTCCTTGCGGCTCAACAGAACCTTGAAGCCTTTTCTCCGGCGACCGAGCAGCCAGGGCAGTTACTGAACACGCTGGTTCAGAACGCGCATTCGTCCATTCGGCTGAGCCGATTTACCAGCGAGCAGGATCCGCACAGCACAATCGTGGCATTCATGCTCTACCGGGGGCGGGTATGTTGGGTACATTGTGGCGATTCGCGTCTCTATCATTTTCGCAATCGCAGGGTAATACTGCGTACGAAGGATCATTCGCTGGTCGGGGAATTGCAGCGCCGGGGAAAACTGACCGCAGAAGAGGCGCTCCACCATCCGCAGCGTAATGTGCTGGTTTCCTGCCTGGGCGGAGACCGTACGCCGCTGATCGAGGCGGGCGGTTGTGACAGCGTGGTAGCCGGGGATCACTTCCTGCTTTGTTCGGACGGTTTGTGGAGCTTCTTCTCCGACGAGGAACTGGCCGATACGCTGGTCAGCCTACCTGCTGGCGAAGCGGCGCAACGCTTGCTCGACTTGGCTCGTAAGCGCTCCAAAGGCAACGGCGACAACATCGCGCTCGCCATCGTCAAGTTCGTTTCCGCCGAGAACTGAACCGGGTACGGAGCCGCCCTGCTGCGGCTTTGAGTTTCGTTCCGCCCGGTTCCATCGGTCGCATGCCGTCATGACGTATTTCTCATTGAATATGGCATTCTTATGATAGAAACCTTCTATCGACAAGAGGTTTTTGCTGAATTTGCACGGTGAGAAAAAGCTCCCGCATCAGGTTGAGCGTGAATTGGGCGCAACTCCCATCATTGATGGTAAGGCGATTCGGAATTGAGGAGACAGGTCGTGGTATCGAAGACTTTTTTCAGCAACTGGTCGATTGCGGCCAAGCTCAACGTCGTTCAACTCGTCGCGCTGGTCGTGTCGTTTACCGTTGCCATTACCTGGCTGACCGGATGGCTGGAGCGAACTACCATCGAAGACCATACCAATACGGTGCAACAGATCAACCAACAGACGCTGAACATGATCCAGGTCTATGACGAAACACTGGAAAATCATGTCACAAGAATGGCTTCAGTCCTGAAAAAGTCACTGTCATCCGTCTACACGCTCGATGCGACGCAACATATTGCCGTTGCCGGAGAACAAACCCCGGTACTCAGAGCGGGCAACGTGGCGCTGAACCTCAATTTTGACGTTGTCGATCATTTTGCCGAGTCGGGCGATGCCATCGCTACCATCTTCGTGCGTGACGGTGACGAATTCATCCGCGTCACCACGTCGTTGAAAAAAGAAAACGGTGAGCGCGCCATCGGGACGAAGCTCGATCACGAGCATCCGGCGTATGCTGCGTTGATGGCGAACAGGCCTTTCACGGGCAAGGCGGTTCTTTTCAAGCGCGATTACATGACCCATTACCTGCCGGTGCAGGACGCCTCCGGCAATGTCGTCGGCGCGCTTTTCGCCGGTTTCGACTTTACCGAGGAGATGGCTTCGCTACGGCGGAATATCCGGGAAGTCAAACTCGGCAAAAATGGTTATATGTTCGTGCTCGAAGCCGGAAAGGATTCTGGGACGATGGTCGTGCACCCGACGCACGAAGGAAAAAATATGTACGACGAAAAGGATGCTGACGGCTTTGCCTATATCCGTGCCATCGTCGAACAGAAAAACGGTGTTTTGCCGTACAAGTTTGGCGATGCAGACGGCAGCAATGTGCGTGAAAAAATCGTGGTTTTCAATGCCATTCCTCAATGGGACTGGGTCATTGCCTCCAGCCTTTATAGGGAGGATATGGCCGAAAATGCCGTCAACGCGCGTAATAACTTTATCGTCGGCGCTATCGTACTGTGTGCATTGCTCTTCGCCGTCGTTTTCATTTCCTCGCAGCGTTGGGTTGCGCGGCCGCTGAAGGAAGCCGTTACCGCGATGGAGAGAATCGCCGAGGGCCGTCTGAATATCTCGATCCCAGAGCATGGTAATGATGAAGTGGGGCGCTTGATGGCGGCTACCAACATCATGGCCGACAAGATGCGTTCTGCGTTGAGCGATATCCAGAACGCCGCGCAGCAACTGGCCGGTAGCGCCGAACGCCTGGTGAGTACCGCCAACGATGTTGTCGCCCAATCGGCGCAGCAAAGCGATTCCGCTGCGACGATGGCTTCCAGCGTCGAAGAAATGAACGCCAGCATCATAAATGTTTCCGACAGCGCCAAAGAAGCGAACCAGATATCACTCGATTCCGACAATATTTCCAGCGAAGGCACTGTGGTCATTCAGCAGGCCTCGGACAGCATGACGCGCATTGCTGATACCGTGCGAACCGCTTCTAGTGCTGTCAGTGCGCTGGGGCAGGAATCGCAGGCCATTTCCAGCATCGTCAACGTGATCAGCGAGATTGCCGATCAAACAAACCTGCTGGCGCTGAACGCGGCGATCGAGGCTGCGCGCGCCGGTGAACAGGGGCGCGGTTTTGCTGTTGTTGCCGACGAAGTGAGAAAGCTTGCCGAACGCACATCAAGCTCGACGCAGGAAATCAGCGCTTCGATCCGACGCGTCCTCGATGGGACGACCAATGCCGTCGCCAGTATGGAAGAAGGTGTGCGCCAAGTCGAGGAAGGCGTTTCCTACGCTAGCCAGGCAGGCGGAAGTATTGTCACTATCCGCCAGAGCGCCAGTCAGGTCACGGCGGCAGTCACAAACATTTCACACACGCTCACGGAACAATCGTTAGTCATTACTGAAATTTCCCGCAACATCGAGAAGATCACCACAATGGCCGATCAGAACACTCATATTGCAAAGGAATCGGCGCAGTGTGCATCGGAACTGGAACAACTGGCTCAGGTGCTACGGGAGCATGTTTCGCATTTCAGTATTTGACATAAACATACGTCGAGCGCCGCATCACTCCGGCGCTTCTCGCCACCTGCACGCTACGACCACCCAGCCCCTCAAAGGCATCCTCTCCCGCTTATCGAGTGCAGTAGCACAAGGGCAAGGGCTTCAGCCCCTTGCCCGCTTCATTATTTGATAAATCAACGTTTCCGATGGCTGCCTCCCGAACTCTCCTCCCGCTGAGAAGAGGACGATGAAGAGCTTCTTTCGGAGGAAGAAGAAGACGATGAAGATCCTCGGCTCGGCGTGCTTGCCTGGGATGACTCGCTACGCTGAGAGGAGGACGATGAAGAGCTTCTTTCGGAGGAATAAGAAGGTGCCGGAGATTCACGGCTCGGCCTGCTTGCTTGGGATGGTTCGCTGCGCTGAGAAGAAGGCGATGAAGAGCTTCTTTCGGGGGAATAAGAAGGCGCGGGAGATTCACGGCTCGGCCTGCTTGCCTGGGGTGGCTCATTGCGCCGAGGGGCTGGCGATGGTGCGTACCCATCATGGGAGGGAGCGGGCGCTGCTGGAGCCAAATAGCGACCGTTTCGTGAGTTGTTGTTTTGGGTGCGTCGACTGTCCCGGTGCTGAGATGAGCGATGGGGCGTGCCCCTGTGCCCTGAATACCTCCAATCGTCGTCTTCATAATAGTGGTAGGTCGTACCGTACTCATCCATGCCATCCCCATACTCACAGTAGTCGCGGCATGAAGTGCAGGCAGACAGTAATAAACAAAGCGGTAGAATCGGGAGCCAGGTGGAAATGCGAAATTGTGTTTTCATTTTGCGTCCTCTGATGGTTCATGAATGTGGGCTGATGTAACTATAGCCGCGAATCTGACGTCCATCCGCATTCCTTACAAAGCGTTACAAAATCAGCATCATATCGAATGCCGACGATATATTTAATAAGAACAAAAAATGGCATAGAGAATGCCGTAAGTATTTCTGTTGTGGGTATATAGAGATACTATTTCCTTGATACAGGAAATATGGGAGAGAAGTCGGAGGGAGTGGATATGCCATTGGGTAATGCAGTGGTGGAGGTATCAGTTCGTATCTAAGGTTCCCATTTACAACAGTCGCAGAGATCGTCCGGTTCGGTCCTTTTGGCCGAGCGCCCTTTCCGAGATATATTTGACGGTGAGTGGAAGTCACGGCAAAATACACGTTTCTCGGGGTGTAGCGCAGTCCGGTAGCGCGCTTGCTTTGGGAGCAAGATGTCGGGGGTTCGAATCCCTCCACCCCGACCAGCTCACCCCGTCTGTCCTCGGAGATCGACTGTCCGTAGCTCAATTGGATAGAGCACCGGCCTTCTAAGCCGGGGGTTGCAGGTTCGATCCCTGCCGGGCAGGCCATATGGTTTGCGGGCTTCGCGTTGGCAAAGTCCTTGCGGCGGCGGCATTAGCTCAGTTGGTAGAGCACCAGATTGTGGCTCTGGTGGTCACCGGTTCGATTCCGGTATGTCGCCCCAACAACTACAAACGCGAAGGACAAGGCAGCGGCGGCCTTTTACCGATATCATGGCTTCATCGCTTTGCCAGACTCGCCGTTTGCCCTGTTTTTGCCCCTGGCAACCGTCCAGTACTTACGAAAGTAAGTTGTCACCAGATTCAGGCTGCCCCTATCCCTTCGGCAAACTCACCACCCTTGTACCTGCCAGCCTGTCGTGCAGGAAAAGATTGTCGAGGTCGAAAAAAGCCCAGAAAATGCCGACCCCGAAGCACAGCGCCGAAGGCCAGGCCAGCGCGTAACGCAGGCTGGCGCGCTTCCACGAAAGAAGGCTTCCCCCTGTAGTCACGACCTGAAGGTGCCAGGTACGCATCGCCAACGTCTGCCCATGACGCCAGTGATAAACAAAATAAGCACCCAGCAAGGCAAAAAGGTACAGCAACTCAAGCACCCCCGCCCAAGCGGGAGAATCCTTCAAATCCATTAGTGCGCTCAGGATTGCCCACGGAAGTAAAAAGCCGACGGCAAGCACACCGAAGAGCAGCAGCAATTCGTACACCATACTCGCCAGACGGTGACGCAGACTGGCAAGTTCAACTGCAACGAGCTTTGCCGAAGCGCCGGAAGAAGGGTTTTTTTCGGGAAGCATTCTGAACCACAATAGAATATCGAGTGTTTGTAGTGTCTCACTTTGCAAGATTTTGACAAAATATCGTTTATAAACGATGCTGTCGGACATGCAGCAGATACGGCACTATCTCGACCAGAGCGGTCGCGGCATCTTCGCTAAGGGGCGCGAGCAAGTGCGAGCAATGAATAGGAGATTGGACGATGAGAGACCGGGCACACGACACGGTGATGGCCGAAGTGTTCCGTAACGACCCCGCCTATGCGGTCGAGTTGCTGAACAATATCCTTGAGGATGGTGAGCAAGGCGAACTGCTGATTGCCTTGCGCCAGATGGCCGAAGCCTTCGGTGGCGTGAGAAGCGTGGCCAAGTCGGCCGAACTGAACCCCAATCAGATCTATCGTACGCTGTCGGAGAAGGGTAATCCGGAGGTCAAGAGCCTGACCGCGATCCTACGCGCCATGGGGTTACGCTTGGCTATCCAGCCGATTTGCCCGACCCCGGTTACGCATTGATTGCCATGATTCTCCCTCCCGCCACACTTGCCATGTTGGGCGGCGGCCAGTTGGGCCGTTTTTTCGTTGCCACCGCGCATGAGATGGGTTATGCCGTTTGGGTGCTCGACCCGGACGCGGAGTGTCCCGCCGGGCGCATCGCCGACCGGCATTTGTGCGCGGCTTACGATGACGCCCACGCGCTTGCGGAGATTGCTGAGCACTGCGCGGCAGTGACGACAGAGTTTGAGAATGTGCCCGCCGCGACGCTGGCATCTCTGGCGGCGAAAATTCCGGCTCATCCTTCAGCGGGCGCGGTGGGGGTTTGCCAGAACCGCATCGCTGAAAAGACGTTTCTGCGCGATAACGGGTTCCCGCATGGCCTTTTCGCCGTTGTTCTGAGTGATGCGGACATCGAAGCAGCGAACCCCGATCTTTTCCCCGGCATCCTGAAGGTTGCCCGCTTCGGTTACGACGGCAAGGGGCAAGTGGTGGTGGAGAGCCGTGAGGCTGCGCTGGCGGCGTATCGGACTTTTCGGGGCGAAGCAGCGGTGCTGGAAAAAAGGCTCGTGCTCGACTGCGAAGTGTCCGTGGTGCTTGCGCGTGACGCGCAGGGGCAGACGCGGTGTTTTCCTGTGGCGGAGAATCAGCATACGCGCGGAATCCTGGATGTTTCCATCGCCCCGGCCAGAGTGGCGGCGGCGCTGGCCGACGAGGCGCGGGACATTGCGGGACGAATCGCGGCAAAGCTCGGTTATATAGGGGTGCTGGCGGTGGAGTTTTTCGTGAGCGGAGGCCGGGTTTTCGTCAATGAAATGGCTCCGCGCCCGCACAACAGCGGGCATTACACGTTGGATGCCTGTACGGCGAGCCAGTATGAGCAGCAGGTGCGCGCGCTGTGCGGCCTGCCTTTGCACAACCCGCGCGCCCATTCCGTTTCGGTGATGGTCAATTTGCTCGGTGATTGCTGGTTCGACGCGGTGGGCGAAGCCCGTGAACCGGACTGGAATGCGCTTTACGCCGTCCCGAATCTGAAACTGCATCTTTACGGAAAACGTCGGGCTCGCCCCGGCCGCAAGATGGGGCATTTCACCGTTGTCGGCGACAGGCTGGATGAGGCGCTGGATACGGCGCTGGCTGCGCGGCGGGAGATGGGTATCGGTTGATGGCTTCTCCGATCATCAAAAAAGCCGTTGTACATTTGCTGGCTGGCGAGCTTGTGGCGCTGCCAACCGAAACCGTTTACGGCCTTGGGGCGGATGCTGCCAATCCGGAAGCCGTCGCCAGGATTTTCACCACCAAGGGCCGACCCGCCGACCATCCGCTGATCGTGCACCTTGCCGATGCGGCCTCTCTCGCGCAATGGGCGGAAGGCATTCCGCAGGGCGCGTGGGATTTGGCCGCCGCGTTCTGGCCCGGCCCGCTAACCTTGATTCTGAAGAAACAGCCCTGGGTTCCCCTGGCCGTGACCGGCGGGCAGGATACGGTGGGTTTGCGCGTTCCCGCGCATCCGCTCACGCTGGAATTGCTTGATGCTTTTGCGGCCGCGCGCGCGCCCGGAGCCGCCGGGATTGCCGCGCCGTCCGCCAACCGCTTCGGGCGCGTCAGCCCCACGACAGCGGCGCATGTGCGGGAAGAGTTGGGCAATAAGGTTTCAATGGTTCTTGACGGCGGGCCTTGCACGGTGGGCATTGAATCCACGATTGTCGATTTTTCGCGCGGCATGCCCGAAATTCTGCGCCCCGGCGCAATCAGCCCCGATGACATTGCCCGCACAACCGGCGTTTTGCCATGTGTGCGCGGCAGGGCAGGGATGGGTCATGAGACGCATGAAATGCCGCGTGTTTCCGGGTCGTTGGACGCGCATTACGCGCCGCTTACGCCACTGCGGCAGGTGGAATCCGGCGCGTTGTCCGAGGAGATCACGCGCCTTGTTCGCGTCGGGCGGCGGGTTGCGGTACTTGCTCATAGTGCTTGTGCGCTACACGATGTCAGCCTCGTTTGCCACTGGCAAACCGCCGTGCCTGAACCAGCCGCCTATGCGCGCGAGCTTTACGCAAATTTGCGCGCGTTGGATGCCTTGGGCGCGGATGTCATTCTTGTCGAAGAAGTTCCCGCCGGTTCGGCTTGGCAAGCCATTGGCGACCGTCTCAGGCGTGCTACTGTTGGTTCGGGTGCGGTGTCAGAGGAACAGGGGAATACTTGATTTGTACATATCAAGTCGATGGCTACGGTAATCATGGGAATATTTATGAGTCTTATTGTCATTTTTTAGCTAATCGACTTGACGTGTGATTATTGTTATGTCACGATGTATATATGTCTCAGGGATGGATACCATGAAAAAAATTCTCCTCAATCGGATAGCTCTGTTTTTTGCTGCTTTGTTGATTGTCTCTAAGGTTGCGTGGGCAGATGAAATTTTTTATGCGAATAACAGACTGACATTTGGTGATTATATGGGAGCCTATACGGGTGAAGATGCTGTGTTGCGTCGTCAAGCACTTGTTTATCTTTACGGTGTTATTGATGCAACAGAAAAAAAAGAATGGTGCAGCTTTCAGTTAGTTAAATCCAGTGAACTTATCAGTTCCTTTTATACCTTGCTGAGAAAAGTTGACAAGTCGCGCTACGATGAGCGAGCAGCACACGTTATTACCGATATTCTAAGAGCACATCGTCCATGTGGAGGTAAATAATGAAGCCGCTTTATCATGTTTTGAAGTCCGGACATTATTCTTCACTGGAATGGATGTCTTCGTTCAAAAGTAAAGAAGATGTTTATAAGGAGATTGGCTATTATTTTGATAAATTGTATGCTCAAAATCCTCAATTTGAAAATACTTGTGCTATTCGTATGAGTTTGGCTTTATTGAATGCCAATGTGCATTTCAATGGACGTCTTCTTGTGAAGGATGGCCGCTTCAAAGGTCGTTTTGTGGAGATGGGTGCTATTCGATTGGCGGATGAATTGCGGCGTCCACATTTGTTTGGCAAGCCTCAAGTATTTTTGGATGGAGCAAAAGCGTTAAATGATATAGGAACCCAGCACGGCGTTATTTTCTTCCATACAATTCCAAACTATGGGGGCGGTCATATAGATTTGTATGAACCGACAGGAATATGCAATTCTGGCTGTTATTTTAATGCGCGTGAAACTTGGTTTTGGCCGTTACATTAAGAAAACCCTGAACAAGCTTGGATTGCTTCGCTTCGCTCGCAATGACACTCATTTCTTACCCGTCATTGCGAGGAGCGAAGTGACGAAGCAATCCATCAAAGGGGGTTATGCAGGGGATCCTTAAATTTTGTGCGTCATGATTTGCTCGTGAAACACTACGAATAGCAGCATGGCATCTGCTCACCGCAAATGATTCGTCTCTTCCCGCGTCTGCCTGGGCGCGAGTTTGCTCCATATCCAGGCGCGCTGCTGCTGGTTCCAGCGCAGGCGAGCAGGGAAACAGATGTCAGTAGTCCAGATCTTTTAGAATGGCATCCAGCTTTTCAGAGTTTGATTTATCACAGTAAGAATATATGAGTGTTTTTCCGATCTGCACAATAGCATAATATTTCTCTGCTGTTTTTAATGTGTATTTTCGGTAATCACCTATACTCACAGATGTAGTTGCTGAGACTGAGCCTTTATATGACTCCACCTTTTGTTTATTTACGTTGAAAAGCCCGGTAGCATGATCCATAGTATCAATTTCAAAAAACTCCATATGAAGGCCGTTTGACTCATTTCCTAACACTTTTAAGATGCTAGGCTCTTTATTATGATATTGGTCGGTAATATCAACGACTTGATAACCCATTTTTTCAAGTTTCTCTCGATACATATTGGCTTCAATAGGCTTTTTGTTGCTGCATGCTGTCATAAACATCATAAGTACGATAGTCAGCGCGAAAACCACCATCATAAGGCTTCGGGAACGCCAGTAGATTGCACAATTCGATAGTCCGCGCGACTTGGCTTCATTCATTGATACGGACACGAGGCTTTCCAGTGGATTTTTGACTAACATACGAATCACTCCTTCATCAAGTTAGGATGACACCAAGCATAATGCCATTGCAAATACCATACCGAAGCACTTTAGCATGTTGCCATTTAGCTTGCAACATGAAAATGAATTACTACAAACAAATAAGGTGCATGATCTGTTGATCTGTAATTTACCGCAAATGACTCGCCCCTTCCCGCGTCTGCCTGGGCGCGAGTTTGCTCCATATCCAGCCGCGTTGTGTGTCGTTTCCGGTCAGGATGTAGGCGAGGGCATGGTCGTTGCTGATGTTGTGATCGAAGGCGCTGCGCGCGCCGGGGCGGCCGGCCAGCAGGAATTCGTCGCCGGGGAGGATTCGCGTTGAGGAGGCGGGAACGGCGAGTTTGTTGCCATTGTCGCGCGCGATGTAGAGCACCTCGCAGGCGAGGAATTCGTAGCGGTTGGCATATGAGCGCAAAAGCTGGTCGAGAACGATGGTCTCCCCGCGCATCAGCCGCCTGTACAGGGCGGGTGCGCGCGTGAGATTGATGCGCTCGCTCCATATTTCAGGCGCCATTGTTCCCAGGCGGCAGGCCATGCGGTCGAACAGCCAGGCGCACCATTCTTCGTCGTTGCGTTTGTGGATATCGGCAAGAAAGCGGGCCAGCAAAGGGGTACTGAGGATGGACAGGCATTCATGGGCGATGATTTCGCTCGGGACGAATGCGAGATCGGATTTGAGCGCCTCGAACAGCGCGTGATTGGAAATGTGGTTCTGGCGAATGAGCACGAACAGGTTTTTGTTGAGTTCGTGCGCGGTGACGGCGATGGACAGGTTGTTGACGTCCGAGTCGGTACAGACTGCCAGCCCGACCGCTTCCCGTATTCCGGCAGCTTCAAGGGTTTCACGGCTGGAGGCGTTGCCCTGCACCCAGGAGTGAGGGAAGGGTGGGTCGCTCCGAGGTTGGTGGTCGATGGCGGTGACGAGCGATTTGTTGGCGTCCAATGCCTTGATGAGCAAGCGGCCAAGGCGGTTGTATCCGCACAGTATCCAGGTTCCGCGCGGCGGTTCGCGTCGGCGCTCGGTAGGCGCGCCGGGTAGGCCAGTGAGCCAGCCGAGTAAATGCCATGTTGCCGGGGCGCGCAATGCCAAGGCCAGGGTTTCGGAGAACGTTTCAAACGGGTTGATGATGTGGGCGGTTCCGAACGCAGCCATGTTTGCGGCGGCTTCCCGCGTTTCGGCTCTTGCCACGACGGGCAGGTGGGGGGAGAGCAGGCGGGCGGCAATCGAGATGGCCAGGTTGGCGTCGTCGTCATTGGTGACGGCGATAGCCCCGACGCAGTTCGGGTGCGTGAGTCCGGCTTGTTGCAATGTGTCCGGGTTGCTTGCGTCCGCCGCGAGCGCGGGCACATCGGCATCGTAGTCGGAAAGGTCGATTTCACCGGCGCGGGTTTCGTCGATCTCGACGACGACCATGCGGAATCTTCGCCGGTTGAGCGCCTGACAAATCAGCCGCCCGGTTTCGCCGTAGCCGCACACGAGGTAGAAAGGCTCGCTCATGTGGAGTACCGCGCGCCTGAAGCGCATCAGCGCAATGGTCTGCCGAAGGTTGCGGTCGGCCAGCAGCGCGAACACGGTTCCCAGGGTATAGGCCCAACCGGCAACCGACATGTAGATGCAGAACACAATCCAAAGGCGCTGTTGGTCTGAAAAGGCATAGGGAATTTCACCGAAGCCGATCGTGGTGGCCGTATAGCTGATGAAATAGAACGCCTGGAAAAAGCTTAAATTGCGCGGCTGGCCGTCGATGACCGGGCCGGGAGCCAGAGTGAGGCCGAGCACCGAGACCGAGATGATGACGATGAGCAGGATCAATGGCGCACGCAGGCGCCGGATGATCATCAGGAAAATGCTCTGGTGGCGCTCCGCTGGCGCGTTTGGCAGCGTGGGCACTTTTTTCAGCGCCGCTGCATCATGGTTTCAGTCACCAGCATCGTGACCGAAACCGCGTTGGCGAGAAACGCGCCGCCCGACAGCGAAACCACTCTTGCCATCTCAACCGGGGTGAGTGGATCGTGACCGGCGATATGGGTCGCGTAGCCCCATACGAGCGCGGCGGCGATCAACTGAAGGTCGGCTACCAGGCTGGTGGCAAGGTGAACCGCGCCGATCTGGGTACGGTCGCCGAATTTGAGCATGGTGGCGATCAGGCTGATGACGATTGCGCCGAACAGCTCATAGACATCATGCGCGGCGGGGTCTCCTATCGGGCCGAGGAAAAAGCCGAAATTCAGCGTGGCGGCGAGCAGGATGAAGAAACCGAAAATTACTTTTTCAAGGTTCATTTTTTCCCCCGTGCGCGTGTCAAGCGCCGTGTATGGCGGCGATTCGCATCCGCTGATTATATGAGCCACACCATGCAAATAGTGGCTTTTCGAGCCTCCTTTTTCTTAATTTCCGAAGCCCGCACTGAAAACCTGCGCGAATGGCTGCCGCCTGGGGCGGTGAAGGTGGGGTTCCATAGGTGTTTAGGTTGTTTGTTTTTATTATTTGTTTTGAATCAAAAATGTTTCCATTGTCTTGACGAAGGATATGAAATCCTGTTTGCATGCCAAGCAATAATCCCGAGTTTCCAGGAAGTCCAATCTTCTCTCGCCGGTTTCAACTTTGCTTACATAGCTCTGAGGTTTACCGAGATGCTGCGCGAGTTGCACTTGCGTAAAGCCTGAGCGCATACGCATTTCCCGCAGCTTTTCGCGCAAGAGCGATTGAGATGATGACCATGTGTAACTCATGTTGACACACGGTAAGACTTATTTGAAAATATCCCATATCAGGATATTTTCAGAGATTGTTTTCTGTATTTCGTCGATGAAGGAGGGGGTAAATGAGAAACTATTTTTTAGTAGCCGCAGTGGTATTAGCTGTTACCGGATGTGGCGCAACCAACAACTATCTTGCGAAAAAAACCAAAACAGTCGAGTACTATCGGATATTCGACATAAAAACAACGGTTGACCGTAAAGCCGTCTCAAAGGCTGCGAGTGAAGGCCTTGGTCGAAATGTGAATAACGCTCAGGAAACGACCCCTATCCCGTCGTCTGGCGAGCTTCCTGAGAAAGCGGGACGTTTCAGATTGGAAGAGCCTTTCAGGGGTACGCGTTTAGCTGCGCTTGCGGGAGGTGCTGCAGGCGTTGGTATGCGTGTCGCGAAATGCGAGGAGGCTAGTTGGACTGCACAAGCTGTACGGGATACACGAGGGAGATCTGGCGGTGGTAGCGTACTGAGATTGACCGCATGCCTTTTCCCGTATGCAGATGGGTATCATCTTGATCTGTATGCAGTGCTCTCAAAAGAAGAGGGAGGTCTTTTTCAGATCAGTCAAAGTTTGGTTGATGCCACAATAGGCACTCAAGAACAATGGACTGAAAAAACCTTTCTGGATATTGTGCGTTCCATTAGGAACAAAACAGGCGCAGAAATATCGCTACTTGAAGCGGAGCCCGAATTGTCTGGTACTCCGTGGTTAGATTAGGTAGCCGTGGTGGTGGGGATTTGTTTTCCTTCATGTTGCCCTCGCAACCACCCGCAAATCCCCGCCCACCCTCACACACTCCCGAATCTCAAACCTCACCGCCTCATCAAGCGCGGTGAGGGCAGGGAGATTGAAAATCCCGCGCGCGGCATTTCCGACGGCCAGGGGTGCGAGGTAAAGCAGAAGCTCATCTACATATCCGGCGGCAAGCAACGCGCCGTTGAGGGTGGCTCCGGCTTCCACATGGATTTCGTTGAGTTCGAGCTTTGCCAGTTCGCGCATCAGAGCATGGAGATCGACGTACCCATCCGGCGAGGGCAGGGAAAGGATGCGGTGGCCGGACGCGGCGAGTTGCCGTGCGCGAGCTTCGTCGTTGTCGACAGCGGTGACAATGAGCGTGGGTGCACCCTGAAGGATGTGGGCAGCGGGGGCTACTTCCAAACGGGGGTCAAGGAGGATACGTAGGGGTTGGCGTTCACAGGGATGGTCACGGACGGCGAGTTGCGGGTCATCGGCCTTGACGGTTCCAATGCCGGTGAGGATGGCACAGGCGCGCGCGCGCCAGCGGTGGCCGTCGGCGCGGGCCTCCGACCCGGTAATCCATTGGCTGAGGCCGTTTTCCAGCGCGGTTTTGCCGTCGAGGGTGGCGGCAACCTTGAGCCGCAACCAAGGACGGTTGCGCGTCATGCGCGAGACGAATCCGACGTTGAGTTCTCGCGCTTCGTCGGCGAGAAGGCCGCAATCGACCTCGATACCTGCGGCACGCAACTTGTTCAGCCCTCGTCCGGCGACTTTTGGATTGGGGTCTTCCATCGCAACGACGACGCGCGACAGCCCAGCGGCGATGAGGGCGTCGGCGCAGGGCGGGGTACGGCCAAAATGGGAACACGGCTCCAGCGTGACATAGGCTGTCGCACCGCGCGTGGGCTCGAAGGCAGCGGATAACGCCAGTATTTCGGCATGCGGTTCGCCCGCGCGATGATGCCAGCCTTCGCCAACGATTGCGCCGTCGCGCGCGATCACGCAGCCTACCCGTGGGTTGGGCGTGGTCGTGGCGAGTCCCTGTTCGGCAAGCGCGAGCGCGCGCGCCATCGCATCGCGGTCAGTCGTCGAAAAGGTCATGTTCTGGCTTGTCGGGCAGATCGGTTTCGCGGCGGCGAGGGCGGGGTTGCGGCTGCACTTCGCGGACGAGGCTGGAAAAATCGTCGGCATCGGCAAAGTTGCGATAAACCGAGGCAAAACGGATGTAGGCAACCTTATCGAGCTTCTTGAGCTCTTTCATCACCAAGTCGCCAATCTGTGCGCTCGGAATTTCGGTTTCGCCGACAGCCAACAATTTCGCTTCGATGCGGTCTACGGCAGCCTCAAGCAACTCGGTTGTCACCGGGCGCTTGCGTAGAGCAAGCTGCATGCTAGCGAGGAGCTTGTCGCGTTCGTATTCGCTACGGTTGCCGTTGCGCTTGACGATATGCGGCATCTTGAGGTCGATGCGCTCGTAAGTGGTAAAACGTTTGTCGCAACGCGGGCAGCGACGACGACGGCGTACGATGTCGCCGTCGTCGTTTTCACGGGAATCGGTGACCTGGGTGTTGGGATCACCGCAGAATGGGCATTTCACCGTATAGGTGGCGTGAAGCCTATTTGCCGTACACCGGGAAACGCGCGCAGAGCGCCGCGACCTCTGTACGCACTTTTTCGATGACCGATGCGTCCTCCGGCGCATCGAGCACATCGGCAACCAAGTGGGCGGTTTTTTCCGCTTCGATCTCGGTGAAGCCGCGCGTGGTCATTGCAGGCGAGCCGATACGGATGCCCGAGGTGACGAACGGGGTTTGCGGGTCTTTCGGAATAGCGTTTTTATTGACGGTGATGTGCGCCTGACCCAATACCGCTTCTGCAGCCTTGCCAGTGATGTTTTTCGCGCGAAGGTCGACGAGGAAAACGTGGCTTTCCGTCCGACCCGAGACAATTCGCATGCCCCGTTCTTCGCTGAGTACGCGCGCCATGACACGGGCATTGGCGATGACCTGTTCCTGGTAGTGGCGGAACGCGGGGGTGACCGCTTCCTTGAAGCATACCGCCTTGCCGGCGATGACGTGCATCAACGGGCCGCCTTGCAGGCCGGGGAAAATCGCGGAATTAATCGCTTTTTCGTGTTCAGCGCGCATCAGGATTGCGCCGCCGCGCGGGCCGCGCAGGGTTTTATGGGTGGTAGTAGTCACTACATCGGCGTGCGGCACGGGGTTGGGATAGAACCCGGCGGCGACGAGTCCGGCATAGTGCGCCATGTCTACCCAAAAAATTGCGCCGATTTCTTTGGCCACCTTCGCAAAGCGCGCCCAATCGATTTTCAGCGAATAGGCGGATGCGCCCGCGATGATGATTTTTGGTCTCTGCTGGCGTGCCAGCGCCTCCATTGCCGCGTAGTCAATGACTTCCTTTGCGTCAAGCCCGTAGGCGACGACGTTGAACCATTTGCCGGATATGTTGAGCGGCATGCCGTGGGTGAGGTGTCCGCCTTCGGCCAGGCTCATGCCCATGATGGTGTCGCCCGGTTTGGCAAAGGCCATCAGTACCGCCTGATTAGCTTGCGAACCGGAGTTTGGCTGCACATTGACGGCCTGCGCACCAAAAAGCGCCTTCAGCCGGTCGATGGCAATCTGCTCGACGACGTCAACATGCTCGCAACCGCCGTAATAACGCTTGCCGGGATAACCCTCGGCATACTTGTTGGTGAGTTGCGAACCCTGCGCTTCCATGACCGCGCGGGAGACGTAGTTTTCGGAAGCGATCAGTTCGATGTGATCTTCCTGACGGAGGTTTTCGGCCTGCATGGCGGCCCACAATTCAGGGTCGGCCTTGGCCAGCGTGTTTTGTGCGGAGAACATAGAGAGTCTCTATAAATTGGAAGCAAACGACAATTATACTTATGCTTTTAACGCCGTTACTATGAATTCGACTTTGCATACCGAACTTTCCGGCTTGCGAGCGGAAATCGACAGCATCGACTGCCAGATGCTCGATCTCCTGAGCCGCCGTGCCCACTGTGCGCAGGAAGTCGGCAAAATCAAATCGCGCCATGGCGAAGCGGGTTTTCCTTACCGCCCTGAGCGCGAGGCGCAGGTCTTGCGTGGGATTGCCGAACTCAACCCTGGACCTCTCCCGGAAGGCGCGATACGGCAGATTTTCCGCGAAGTGATGTCGGCTTGCCTCGCACTGGAATTGCCGCTCAAGGTGGCCTATCTCGGTCCGGCGGGGACGTTTTCCGAGAGTGCTAGCCGCCGCCATTTCGGTTCCGCGCCGACCTTCCTGCCGCAAGCCTCCATCGACGAAGTTTTCCGCGCCGTAGAATCGAACCACGCGCATTACGGCGTCGTGCCGGTCGAAAATTCGAGCGAGGGCGCGGTTGGCAGTACGTTGGACCTGCTGCTCGCGCATTCGCTCCAGGTTTGCGGCGAAGTGCAACTACGCATTCATCATCATCTGCTTTCAAATGCTTCGGAAATTGGCGCGATACGCAGGCTTTATTCACACGCGCAATCGCTTGCCCAATGCCATGAATGGCTCAATGGCAACCTCGCCCACTTGCCGAGGGTTCCTGTGGCGAGCAATGCCGAGGCGGCGCGCATGGCGGCGGAAGACCCTGAGTCCTGCGCCATTGCCGGGGAGGCGGCAGCGGATCTTTACGGGCTTGGTAAACTCGCCACGAACATCGAAGACGATCCTGGCAATTCGACCCGCTTTCTCGTCATTTCCCATCACAGCGCGAACCCTTCCGGTCAGGATAAAACCTCGCTCGTGTGTTCCGCCCCCAATCGTCCGGGAGCCGTGTTCGATTTGTTGGAGCCCCTCGCGCGCCACGGCGTCGATATGTCGCGTCTGCAATCGCGCCCCGCACCAGACGGGATGTGGGAATACGTGTTTTACATTGACCTCATCGGCCACCGGGACGACGCTTCGGTGGCTGCCGCGCTGGCGGAATTGAGGGAACGGGCAGCTTTTCTCAAGATACTGGGATCGTATCCCGTCGCCGGATGAACGCCAAACTCAAACTACCAGGAACACAAGCAATGAGTGTCTGCATCGCAAACTGCGCCCCTGCCTATGTCCGTTCCCTGTCGCCATACCAGCCGGGCAAGCCCGTTTCCGAGCTGGCGCGCGAAACCGGCATCCCCGAATCGGAAATCGTCAAGCTCGCGTCCAATGAAAATCCGTTTGGGATGAGTCCGAAAGCCAAGGCGGCAGCGGTTGCCGCGCTGGAAGACGCCGCCCGCTACCCGGATGGAAACGCCTTCGCGCTCAAAGCGGCGCTGGCTCGGAAATACGGCGTGGACATGTCGCAACTGGTGATTGGCAACGGTTCCAACGATGTGCTTGAAATCGCCACTCAGGCGTTTCTTTCACCCGGCGCGTCGGCGGTTTTCGCCCAGTATTCGTTTGCGGTCTATCCTCTGGCGACGATTGCGCGCGGCGCGCGCTGCATCCAGGTCCCTGCCAGAAACTACGGCCATGACCTCGACGCGATGCTCTCAGCCATCGACCAGACCGCCCGCATCGTTTTCATCGCCAATCCCAACAATCCCACTGGGACTTTCCTGCCGGGCAACGAAATCGAAGCCTTTATCGCCCGCGTGCCGCAGGATGTGCTGGTGGTACTCGATGAGGCCTATACCGAATTTCTGCCGGTTGAAGCGCGCTACGGCTCTATCGCCTGGGTGGCGCGTTTTCCCAACCTGCTGGTTTCCCGTACACTCTGCAAGGCTTACGGATTGGCGGGGCTGCGCCTTGGATATGGTGTCGCGCATCCGGAAGTCGCTGACCTCATGAACCGGGTGCGGCAACCCTTCAACGCTTCCACCGTGGCGCAGGCCGCCGCTGTGGCCGCGCTCGAAGATCAGGATTTCGTCGAAGCCGTTGCTGAAAACAACCGCCGGGGCATGGCTCAACTGACGGCGGCCTTTGCCGAATTGGGACTGGAATGGATACCATCCTTCGGCAACTTCGTCACCGTCCGGGTCGGCGATGCCGCCCGAGTCGACCAATCCCTGCTCGCGCAGGGGGTCATCGTGCGCCCCATTGCCAGTTACAGCATGCCGGAATGGTTGCGCGTCTCCATTGGCTTGCCGGAAGAAAACGCGCGCTTCATCGCGGCGTTGCGGCAGGCGTTGGCTTGAACACGTGTCTCGCGCAACCTCCGCCATTTATGGCGGAGTCAAGCGAGACAAAGCGTAACGGGGAGCCGAAGGCTCCCCTAAACCGTATCGAGGAATCCCCGGCCTTCAGGCAGGGGTGACTCAAACGGGAGAAAAATGAGAGAAACAGGGGAGAGTACGTCATGGCCTTGATCGGCAAACTGGTAGTGTGCGGCGTCGGGCTTATCGGGGGTTCCTTCGCGCTCGCGCTGCGCGACAGGAAAGAAGTGGGGCATGTGGTCGGCATTGGGCGCTCACGGGAGTCGCTCGGACGCGCCAAGGCGCTTGGCGTGATTGACGAAATTGCCCTGGATTGGGCTTCGGCGCTCGATGGAGCCGATTTCGTCCTGCTGGCAATGCCGGTAGGCCAGACCGACGCGGTCATGGAAGCGATGGCTCCTCACTTGCAAGCGCCGACCATCGTCACCGACGCCGGAAGTACCAAGCACGTCGTCATGGCCTCCATTTATCACCACCTCGATGCCCAACTGTCGCGCATCATCCCCGCGCATCCCATTGCCGGAACCGAGAAAAGCGGCGTAGAAGCCGCCAGTACTGCGCTTTTCCGGGGAAAGCGCACGGTCGTGACCCCGTTGCCGGAAAACGATCCTGCTGCCGTTGAGATGGTACGGAAAGCATGGCAGGCCTGCGGCGCGTTGGTCGTCGACATGCCCCCCCAGGATCACGACCGTGTATTTGCCGCCGTCAGCCACTTGCCGCACCTGTTGGCCTTCGGGCTTGTCCATGAACTCGCAGGACGCGCCAACGCCGAGCTATTGTTTTCCTATGCCGCCAGTGGCTTCCGCGATTTCACCCGCATTGCCGCCAGTCATCCCGAAATGTGGCGCGACATCTGCCTTGCCAACCGTCAGGCGCTCGTAGGCGAACTCGACCAATACCTCGGCGAGCTTGCCCTCATCCGCTCCCTGCTGCTCTCCGGCAACGGCCAACGGCTTGAGCAGCTTTTTGAAGAAGCGCGGCAGGCGCGGACGAAATGGGGGGAGGCACAAGCCCCGCTCATTCCATCGTCTTGAGGTTCTGGATTACGTCGGCGATGACTTTTTGGGCGCTGCCGTACAGCATGCGGCAATTTTCCATGTAGAACAGGGCGTTTTCGATACCGGAGTAACCTGCGCCCTGGCCGCGTTTGACGACGATGACCTGTGACGCGTAATCGGCATTCAAGATCGGCATGCCGTAGATCGGGCTGGCCTTGTCGGTTCGCGCCACGGGGTTGACCACGTCGTTTGCGCCGATGACCAGCGCGATATCGGCCTGGTTGAAATCAGAATTGATTTCTTCCAGATCGAAAATCTTGTCGTAAGGCACGCCCGCTTCGGCCAGCAAGACGTTCATGTGGCCCGGCATCCGTCCGGCAACCGGGTGAATGGCGAATCTGACATCGACCCCGGCGTTTTCAAGCCACTCGGTCATCTCCCTGACTTTATGCTGCGCGCCTGCTACGGCCATGCCGTAACCGGGAATGATGATGACTTTGTTGGCGTAGTGCATCATCGCCGCTGCGTCGAGCGCGGAGACTTCTTTCATCGTACCGTTGACCGTACCGCTCGCCTGCGCTTCGCCGCTGATCGGCTGGAACAGGATATTGGTGATCGGGCGGTTCATCGCCTTGGCCATCAACTGCGTGAGCAGCGTACCAGCTGCGCCGACGACGATACCAGCAATGATCAGCGCCGGATTCCCCATGACGTAGCCTTCAAAGCCGACCGCCAGCCCGGTAAACGCGTTGAACAGCGAGATGACCACCGGCATGTCGGCGCCGCCAATCGGCAGCGTAACGACGACGCCCAAGGCCAGCGCGCAGATGAAAAAGCCGACCAGGAGCCAGGGGGGAACCGCCAACGGCCCCTTGCCAAACAACAAGTCATGGATGGGATCGGGAGAGGCTGCCTGACCAAGCCAGACGATGGCGATTCCCAGCCCAAGCGTCACCAGGGCCAGGGCGATGTTGACGGTGTTCTGCGCGGGCAGGCGGTAGGCTTTTTTCATCAAACCCTGCAACTTGGCAAACGCTACGCATGAACCGGAAAAGGATACCGACCCGATCAAAGCGCCCAGTGTGGCCAGCGTAAACAACATCGTGCCAGCCATGTGCCCGCGCGCGAATTCGACGGCGGCAATCCCCGCCGCCGCGCCGCCGCCCATGCCGTTATAGATGGCTACCATTTGCGGCATGTCGGTCATGGCGACTTTCTTGCCGGAAACCCAGGCAATGGAGCCTCCAATGGCAATCGCAATCGTCATCAGGACGATGTTGCCCGTCGGCATGCCCGGCGTCAGGAAAGTCACCAAGGTTGCCAGAACCATGCCCAAACCGGCCCAGACGATGCCTTTACGCGCCGTGACCGGCGAACTCATCTTTTTCAGGCCCAAAATGAAAAGAATGGCGGCAATGAAGTAGCTTGCGCTGATCAGCCATCGGATTTCCTGCATGGGTCAGTTTCCTTTCTTTTCGTTTTTGAACATGGCCAGCATCCGTTCGGTCACGACATAACCGCCTGCGGCATTGGCTGCGCCGAGCAATACGGCGACAAAGCCGATGGCTTGTTCGAGCGGCGTATCGGCGTTGCCCAAGGCGACCATCGCGCCGACGAGGACGACGCCGTGAATGAAGTTGGAACCCGACATCAGAGGTGTGTGCAGAATGACCGGCACGCGGGAGATGACTTCATAACCGGTAAAAGCGGCCAGCATGAAGATATATGCCGCAACGAAACCTTCCATAATCCTTATTCCTTGCTTATTCGACGGTTACAGGCCGAGAGCCTGTTTGACGCCGGTGTGCCGGAGTTCTCCGGCATGGGTCAGGCAAGTGCCGATGAGCACTTCGTCTTCCCAATCGAGCGTCAATGTTCCCTCCTTGATGAAAGGGGAGATGAAATTGAACAGATTTTTGGCGATCATCTCCGAGGCATGTACCGGCATGCGGCTGGCGATGTGAGTCGGCCCGATGATGAGCGTCTGATTCTCCGTGCGTACTTTACCGCCCGCGACGGTTCCCGCGACATTGCCCCCCGTTTCGGCTGCCATGTCGACGATCACCGCACCCGGTTTCATGGCGGCGACCATGTCCGCACTGATGATCTGCGGCGCGCGTTTGCCCGGAACCGCCGCAGTGGTGATCAGCACATCGCATTGCGCCACGGCGCGCGCCAGTTTTTCGGCTTGTTGGCGCTTTTCGTCATCGGTCAGTTCGCGCGCATAACCGCCTGTACCGACCGCTGAGACGCCGGTATCCACAAACTTGGCGCCCAAGGATTCGATTTGCTCGCGCGTTTCAGGACGAATGTCGTAAGCCTCGACCATCGCCCCGAGCCGCCAGGCCGTCGCAATGGCCTGTAGTCCCGCAACGCCTGCGCCGATGACTAATACGCGCGCTGGACGGATCGTTCCGGCTGCATAGGTGAGCATTGGAAAAAATTTCGGGCAATGTTCCGCCGCGATCAGCACGCACTGGTACCCGGCAATTGTGCTCTGCGAGGAGAGAATATCCATGCTTTGCGCCCGCGTGATTCGCGGCAGAAGTTCCATCGCGAACGCCGTGATTTTCTTCGCCTGTAGCGCCTTGATTTGCTCGATGTCGGAGTAGGGCTGCAACAGGCCAATCAGAACGGAACCTTCTTTCATCGCCGCCAGTTCAATGGTGTCCGGTGGCTGAACTTTCAGCACGATGTCCGCTTGCTGTAGAACCTCACGTCCGGAGGCCGCGAAATTTTCCAGTGGAAAAGCACTATCGGGCAGAAACGTATCGGCTCCGAGCCCCTTTTCCAGCAGCAACTGCGCGCCCAACGCCTGATAGCGTTTAGCAACATCTGGCGTCATCGTGATGCGCTGCTCGCCCGCCACGGTCTCGCGTAACGCGCCAATCTTTGTTTGTTCCGGCACATGAACCCCCGTCCGGTCAATATCTGACCAACACACAAAAAAAACAGGCGTAGCGAAACACTCGCCGACTCACCTGTTTTTTTCAGGGCAATAATTCTCCTTGATAATGCCTGACATGGCAACAAGGCTTTTCGTCGCCAATCGCGGGAATGATTCTTTAATTTGCATATTTATTTATACAAATTAAATTACAACGCTATATTTTTTGATCCTGGCTTTATGGTTGAATAAGGTAGTGTCGTTGCTTCTTGACAGCGCCGTTTTCTCACTTATAATTCCGCCTCTTTAGCAGGCGCGTAGCTCAGTTGGTTAGAGCACCACCTTGACATGGTGGGGGTCGTTGGTTCGAGTCCAATCGCGCCTACCAATTCCATGCCGAATATCACCCTGCCCGACAGTTCTGTCCGAAGTTTCGATCAGCCAATCACTGTGGGCATCGTTGCGTCCTCGATTGGCGTGGGGCTTGCCAAGGCGGCGCTGGCCGGAAAAGTGGACGGGCGGCTGGTGGATGTGTCCCATCGCATCGAGTCGGACGCGGCTCTGGCAATCATTACCGACAAAAACCCGGAAGGGGTCGATATTCTCCGCCATTCCTGCGCGCACTTGCTGGCGCAGGCGGTGAAGGAATTGTTCCCGGACGCACAGGTTACGATCGGGCCGGTGATTGAAAACGGGTTTTACTACGATTTTTCCTATAAGCGCCCATTTACGCCGGAAGACCTGTTGGCCATCGAGGCGCGCATGGGAGAGATCGCCCGCCGTGATCTGCCCGTGACGCGGGAGGTGTGGCCGCGCGATAAGGCCATCGCGTTCTTCAAGAGCATCGGCGAGCATTACAAAGCCGAAATCATTGCCTCGATTCCGGAAGGCGAAGATGTGTCGCTCTACCGGCAGGGCGATTTCGTCGACCTTTGCCGGGGGCCGCATGTGCCTTCGACCGGAAAACTCAAGGTATTCAAGCTCACCCGGCTTGCCGGGGCCTATTGGCGCGGCGACTCGGCCAACGAGATGCTCCAGCGCGTCTACGGCACGGCGTGGGCGAAAAAGGAAGACCTCGACGCCTGGCTGCACATGATCGAAGAGGCCGAAAAACGCGACCATCGCAAACTTGGCCGACAGCTCGATTTTTTCCATCTCCAGGACGAAGCGCCGGGGATGGTGTTCTGGCACGCCAAGGGCTGGACGCTGTGGCAGCAGGTTGAGCAATACCTGCGGCGGACGCTCCAGCGTCACGGCTATCAGGAAGTCAAGACGCCGCTGATCGTCGACCGCGCGCTGTGGGAGCGTTCCGGGCATTGGGACATGTATTCGGAACTGATGTTTACGACGCAGTCCGAAAAACGGGAGTACGCGGTCAAACCGATGAACTGCCCCTGCCATATCCAGATTTTCAATCAGGGGCTCAAGAGTTACCGCGACCTGCCGCTGCGGATGGCCGAATTCGGCTCCTGTCACCGCAACGAGCCATCGGGCGCGCTGCACGGCATCATGCGGGTGCGTAATTTCGTTCAGGACGACGCGCACATCTTTTGCACCGAAGAGCAGGTGCAGCCGGAATCGGCAGAATTCATTCGCCTGTTGCAAAAGATTTACCGCGATTTCGGCTTCAACGACGTGCTGGTCAAACTCTCGACGCGCCCCGACAAGCGGGTGGGAACCGACGCGCAGTGGGATACCGCCGAAGCGGCGCTGGCCGCTTCGCTCGACGCCCAGGGGCTGGCCTACGAATTGCAGCCGGGGGAGGGCGCGTTTTACGGCCCGAAGATCGAATTTTCGCTCAAGGACAGCCTTGGGCGGGTGTGGCAATGCGGGACGCTGCAACTGGATTTCAACCTGCCGGGACGGCTTGGCGCGGAGTTCGTGAGCGAAGACAATGCGCGCAAAACACCGATCATGCTCCACCGCGCGATTCTGGGATCGCTGGAACGTTTCATCGGCATCCTGATCGAACATCATGCAGGCGCGCTGCCGCTGTGGCTCGCGCCGGTGCAGGCGGTGGTGATGAATATTTCGGAAGGACAGGCCGATTATGCAGAAAATGTCACGCAAAAGTTGCGCGATGCGGGTTTTCGTGTAGAAGTCGATTTGCGAAACGAAAAAATCAACTATAAAATCCGCGAGCACAGTATGCACAAGCTGCCGTACCAGATCGTCGCGGGCGAGAAGGAAAAAGCGACGGCAACGGTGGCGGTGCGTGTCCGGGGCGGCCAGGATCTTGGCCAAATGTCTCTCGATTCGTTGATTGAGCGTTGGCTTCGCGAAATAGAAGCGAAGGCGGCGGCAGTCTGATATTGGCTTTTGTGGAGAGTTGAACCATCGTTCAAGAAAAAAAACAGCGCGTAAATGAGGAAATCAGCGCGCCTGAAGTTCGTCTGGTCAGTGAGGATGGAGAGCCGCTTGGGATCATGTCCCTGCGTGCGGCGCTCGAAGCGGCTGAGGAGACTGGGTTGGATTTGGTCGAAATTGCGCCGATGGCGCAACCGCCCGTATGCAAGGTGATGGATTTCGGCAAGTTCCGTTACCAGGAGCAGAAAAAAGCCCACGAAGCCCGTTTGAAGCAAAAACAGGTGCAGGTCAAGGAAATCAAGCTGCGACCGGGTACCGATGAAAACGATTACCAGATCAAGCTACGCAACCTGCGCCGTTTCCTGGAAGACGGCGACAAGTGCAAGGTGACCTTGCGTTTCCGGGGGCGCGAGATGGCGCACCAGGAGTTTGGTCTGAGGCAGCTTGAACGGATCAAAGCCGACCTGGAAGATGTTGCCCAGGTCGAACAGATGCCCAAGATGGAAGGGCGTCTGATGGTAATGGTCGTCGCTCCGGCTCGAAAGAGCCGCTGAACGGCGGCATAAAGCGGCTCCGAAAGGAGCAAAACAAGTGACGCCGGGTGCGAAAATGCCCGAAGGGCTACCCGGCGGCATTCTATAAACAAGGAGTTGTTGCAATGCCCAAGATGAAAACCAAGAGTGGCGCCAAAAAGCGCTTCAGGGTGCGCGCCGACGGGAGCATCAAGCGTTCCTGTGCGTTCAAGCGCCACATCCTCACCAAGAAAACCACCAAGAACAAGCGCCAGTTGCGCGGCACGGTCACTGTCAATGACAGCGACGCGAAGCTGATTCGCGCCATGTTGCCCTTCGCCTGATAGGAGACTGCCATGCCTAGAGTCAAACGTGGTGTAACCGCCCGCGCGCGTCACAAGAAAGTTCTCGATCAGGCCAAGGGGTATCGCGGCCGCCGCAAAAACGTCTACCGCATCGCCAAAGAAGCGGTGATGAAGGCGGGTCAGTACGCTTACCGCGACCGCCGTCAACGCAAGCGCCAGTTCCGTGCCCTGTGGATCGTCCGGATCAATGCTGCCGCCCGCGAATTGGGACTGACCTACAGCACCTTCATGAATGGCCTTAAGAAAGCCGCTATCGAGGTGGATCGCAAGGTTCTGGCCGATCTGGCCGTGTTCGACAAGCCCGCGTTCGCCGCGCTCGCCGAACAGGCCAAGGCTCAGATCGCTGCGTGACGCCGCAACACTATTTACGTAAACTTCCCTAGTTTCCGTAGCTTACAGCAGCAAAAAAGGAGGCCATGCCTCCTTTTTTGCTGAATTCCCCCGCAAGGGCAGAACATGGACAATCTCGATCAACTGGTCACTGATGCACGCGCAGCTTTTGCCGAAGCTACGGCCGCTGCGGCGCTGGAGCAGGCGAAAGCGCGCTTTCTTGGCAAGAACGGCCTCGTCACCGAGCAACTGAAGGCGCTCGGCGGGCTGGCTCCCGAACAGAAACGCGAGCGGGGCGCTGAGGTCAACCGCGTCAAGGCCGCCATCGAATCGGCGCTTGCCGAGCGGCGCGAAGCCCTGCGCGATGCGGAACTTTCCGCGCAACTCGAAGCCGAGGCGCTCGATGTCACCCTGCCGGGGCGAGGCGCGGCTCCTGGCGGGCTGCATCCGGTCAGCCGCACGCTCGAACGCATCGAGCGCCTGTTTCAGTCTATCGGGTTCGTGTCTGTCGATGGCCCGGAAATTGAAACCGACTGGCACAACTTTACCGCGCTCAATATCCCGGCGGATCATCCGGCGCGCTCGATGCACGACACCTTCTTCCTCGAAGGCAGGCAGGACGTGCTATTGCGAACCCATACCAGCCCGGTGCAAATCCGCGCCATGCTCGCGCACGTCGAGCAAACCCGCGATTGCGACCCCATGCCCGACTTGCGGGTGATTGCGCCGGGGCGGGTGTACCGGGTCGACTCCGACGCCACCCATTCGCCGATGTTCCACCAGGTCGAAGGACTATGGATAGGCGAACGGGTGAGTTTCGCCGACCTCAAGGGCGTGGTCGCCGATTTTCTGCGAAAGTTCTTCGAGACGGACTCTTTGCAGCTTCGTTTTCGCCCGTCCTTCTTCCCATTTACCGAGCCTTCGGCGGAGATCGACGTCGCGTTCACGGGCGGTGCGCTCGATGGGCGCTGGCTGGAAGTGGCCGGATGCGGCATGGTACATCCCAACGTATTGCGCTTCGGCGGCGTCGACCCCGAACGCTATACGGGATTCGCGTTCGGCTTCGGGCCGGATCGCTTGACCATGCTGCGCTACGGCGTGGACGATTTGCGCCTCTTCTTTGAAGGCGATTTGCGTTTCTTGAGCCAATTCAGGTAACAGGTAAAGGTAAGCGAACATGCAATTTTCCGAAAACTGGTTGCGTACCTTCGTCAATCCGCCGCTCGGCTCCGAGGCGCTTGGGCATCTGATGACCATGGCCGGGCTTGAAGTCGAAGAAGCCCATCCGGTCGCGCCGCCTTTCAGCGGCGTGGTGGTGGCGCGCATCATCGAGGCCGAAAAACATCCGAATGCCGACAAGCTCAAGCTGTGCAAGGTCGATGTCGGCGAGAATGAGCCCCTGCAAATCGTTTGCGGCGCGCCCAATGCCGCCGTGGGCATGAAAGTGCCGTGCGCGAAAGTGGGTGCGGTGCTGCCCGGCGATTTCGCCATCAAGGCCGCCAAACTGCGCGGGGTCGAATCCTTCGGCATGCTGTGTTCAGGGCGAGAACTGGGACTGTCCGAAGATCACGGCGGCCTGCTCGCGCTGGAGGAGGATGCCCCGGTCGGCATGGACATCCGCGAATGGCTCGCGCTCGATGACACCTGTTTCGTCATCAAACTCACCCCCAACCGGGCCGATTGCCTGAGCCTGACCGGCGTGGCGCGGGAAGTGGCCGCGCTGACCGGCGTGCCGCTCACGCCCGCGCCGCTCAAGCTGGTTCCCCCGGCGAATGACGCGCGCCGCGACATCGTGCTCGATGCGCCTGAAAAGTGCCCGCGCTATTGCGGGCGTGTCATCAGCGGCGTGAATGCCAAGGCCCCCACGCCGAACTGGATGAAAGACCGCCTGAAACGCTCCGGCCTGCGCCCGATCCACGCCCTGGTCGACATCACCAACTACGTGATGCTCGAACTCGGCCAGCCCTTACACGCCTTCGACAACGCGCGCCTTTCCGGCGCGATTCACGTTCGTCTGCCGCGTCCGGGCGAAGAACTGCGGCTCCTGAACGAACAGAACGTAAAGCCCGCGCCCGATACCTTGCTGATTGCCGACGAAGCCCGCGCGCTGGCGTTGGCCGGGATCATGGGCGGAGAGGAAACCGGCGTCACCATCGAGACGACGGAAGTCTTCCTGGAGTCTGCTTTCTTTACGCCAGAAGCCATCACCGGGCGCGCGCGCGTGCTTGGTTTCACTTCCGACGCCTCGCACCGCTATGAGCGCGGGGTGGATTTCCAGTTGCAGCGTCCGGCCATCGAGCGCGCCACGCAACTTATTCTCGACATTTGCGGCGGCGTGCCCGGCCCGGTGGAAGAAGCGCGCTCGGATGAACATCTGCCTCGCCGTGAGGAAGTCGC
Organism: Betaproteobacteria bacterium; assembly: GCA_009782565.1. Lineage (GTDB taxonomy): Bacteria > Pseudomonadota > Gammaproteobacteria > Burkholderiales > Rhodocyclaceae > WRNU01. The sequence continues at coordinate 393,511 of WRIU01000001.1, read as the reverse complement.
CCTGCGCCCGGCGCGAGTCTGCCAGGTGCTCGGCATCCACTTGAATACTGAGGCCATGCGAAGCTTGCTGGAGCGTGTGCACCTGACCGTGCGCGACCTGGCGGTCGAACTGCGGGTGGCTCCGCCCGCGTTCCGCTTCGACATTGAAACCGAGGAAGACCTCATCGAAGAAATCGCGCGGCTCTACGGTTACGACAACATCCCGTCCCATGCGCCGCAAGGTAATCTTGGCATGCTTGCCAGCACCGAATCGGCGCGAACGGAATGGGATGTGCGCCACTTTTTAGCCGGTCGCGGTTTTCAGGAAGTCGTCAATTACGCGTTCGTCGATTCTGCCTGGGAACGGGATTTCTGCGCCAATGCCGCACCGATTCGGCTCGCCAACCCGATTGCCAGCCAGATGGACGTGATGCGGTCCAGCCTGATTCCGGGCTTGGTATCCAACCTGACGACGAACCGTAAACGCCAGCAAAACCGTGTGCGGGTTTTTGAATTGGGGCGCTGTTTTACGCGCCAGGAACAGGGGCAAGCCGCAGACGGGGCAGGGGAGGAAGTCCCCGGCTTTCATCAACCCCGGCGGCTGGCCGCGCTGGCGGCAGGGTTTGCCCTGCCCGAACAGTGGGGGGAATCGGCGCGGGCGGTCGACTTCTTCGACCTCAAAGGTGACCTCGAAGCCCTGTTTGCGCCGCGTGCACTGACGTTCGCACCGCCGGCCTCAGCGGCCCCGGCTCTGCATCCTGGGCGCGCGGCCTCGGTATTCCTGGAAGGCCGCAACATCGGCGTGATCGGCGAACTTCATCCCGTTTGGGTGCAACGCTTTGAACTGGGCGTAGCCCCGGTCGTATTTGAAGTCGATCTCGACGCGGCGCTTTCCGCCCTCTGCCCGGAGAGCGGCGAAATATCGCGCATGCCGACAGTGTCGCGTGATCTCGCGTTGCTGGTTCCGGCAAGCGTTCCCGCAGAACGGGTATTGAACGCATTGCGAGAAGCCGCCCCCGCCGTCGTGCGGGAAATCGTGCTTTTCGATCTTTATCAAGGCAAAGGCGTCGAATCCGGCTGCAAGAGCCTTGCATTCAGGGTTTCCATGCAAGATACTCAGCGTACTCTCGAAGACGCCGAAGTGGATGAGGCGATCTCCGGGCTACTTCAACATGTTGAGCGCACCGTGGGTGGACGGTTGCGCGTTTGAGGGGGGGGAAATTCCATGACCTTGACCAAAGCAGAGCTTGGCGACCTGCTTTTTGAACAGGTTGGGTTGAATAAACGCGAAGCCAGGGACATGGTGGAGGGTTTTTTTGAAGAAATTCGCACGGCTCTGGAGCAGGGGGAGAGCGTCAAACTCTCCGGCTTCGGCAATTTCCAGTTGCGAAACAAACCTCAACGCCCAGGGCGCAATCCCAAGACCGGCGAAGAAATCCCTATTTCCGCCCGGCGCGTCGTGACTTTCCATCCCAGTCAGAAGTTGAAGGCGGCCGTGGAGGAACCTGGTCATGTCGGCAGAAACGCCTGACCCCGTTTCTGCCGATATGGCTCTGCCGCCGATTCCTGCCAAGCGTTATTTCACCATTGGCGAAGTCAGCGAGTTGTGCGGGGTCAAAGCGCACGTATTGCGCTACTGGGAACAGGAGTTTTCCCAACTCAAGCCCATCAAACGCAGCGGCAACCGGCGTTACTACCAGCACCACGAAGTGCTCCTGATACGCAAGATTCGCCACCTGCTCTACGACGAGGGGTTCACGATCTCGGGGGCGCGCAACCGGCTCGATGAAGCCGCAATTCAAGATCAGGAAAACGCCATCGCCGCCGAACAGGCTCACGCCCTGCTCATCGAGCTACGCGCCGAGATCGAAGCCACGTTGGGCGTGTTGCGGGGCTGAACGGGGCAGGGTATTTTGCGGCCAGATTCTTCTGGCAAGTTTCGGGCGGATTTTGTACAATCGCGCCTTTCCAAGTCGGGGCGTAGCGCAGCCTGGTAGCGCACTTGCATGGGGTGCAAGGGGTCGCGAGTTCGAATCCCGCCGCCCCGACCAATGAAATCAAGCACTCAGGCCAGTCGTTGAACTGGCCTAAGTGCTTTTTTAACGGAAAAATCGCCCATTCACTGAGCTTCTCACTCCCCCTTATCTTGAAGGTAATTGTGGTCTGTTGCCGATTCTTGCCCGATTCTTCCGCGTGATGTCAAAACCCCACCCTACTCCGACAGCGGCGCGTCGCCTTCGATGAGCTGATGTCGGATGGCGTACCGGACGAGTTCGGCGGTGTTTGCCAGCCCCATCCTAACCTGAATGGTGGCTTTGTGGGTGCTGACGGTTTTCACGCTCAACTTGAGCCGCCGGGCAATTTCGGAGACGCCAAGCCCCTGCACGAGCATGAGGAATATCTGGTAATTGCGGTCGGTGAGGCGTTTGTGGGGCAACTGCTCCTGATTGCCCTGGAGCATGTCGCGGGTCAGGCTTTCGGCAACGTCCTGATTGATGAAAAGACCGCCGCCAACGATTTTACGGATGGCATCGACCAGCAGGGCTTCCGCGTTGTCCTTGCAGAGATAGCCGGACGCGCCCGCCTTGAGGGCGCGCACGGCATAGATGTCTTCCTTGTACATGCTCAGGATGAGGATGGGCAGGCGCGGAAACTCATCCTTGACCCGTTTGATGAGTTCGATGCCGTTGCGCCCCGGCATGCTGAGGTCGAGCACGGCGGCGTCCCATTGCCCGTCGCGCAACTGGGCGAGCACCTCTGCGCCGTTGCTGGCTTCCCCGGCAACGACGATGTCGCCGGCGTCGTGGAGGATGTGCTTGAGACCGGCGCGCAGGATGTCGTGGTCGTCTGCAATGAGTACGCGAATCATGGTTAGCCCTCGTCCGGTGAATCGTCGCTCAGGGGCAGGATGGCGGAGATGCGGACACCGTGGCTGCCATCGACGCTCATTTCCCCGCCGAGCATGCTCATGCGCTCGGACATGCCGAGGAGGCCGAAACCTTTCCGGGAAGCGCGGGGATCGAAGCCGACGCCGTCATCCTGAATGAGAAGGTGCAGTTTTTCGTCGATTTCTTCCATCCGGATGTCGGCATGCGTGGCGCGCGCGTGGCGGGAGATGTTGGTCAACGCCTCCTGGACAAACCGGAAAACGGCGGTAGAGCGGTCTGAATCAAGTTCGTATTCGTCCCGATCCGCATGGAAAACGCAATCGACGCCGCAACGCTCCCCGAATTGCTGGATGAGGTGTTCGAGCGCGGCGCGCAAACCGAGCACGTCGAGCATGCCGGGGCGCAGCCCCTCGGAGATGCGGCGCATGGATTCGATGGTGCGTTCCACGAGGGCGCGCGAGCCGTCGATGCGATCCACGCGGGCTTTGTCGTTGTCGGTGCTGCTGGGGCGGGCGACATGCCTACGCAGCCAGCCGAGGTCGATGCGTAACGCAGTCAGAGCTTGGCCCAACTCATCGTGAAGTTCGCGGGCAATGGAGGTACGCTCGCTTTCCCGCACACCTTGCAGGAAACGGGCGAGTTCTCGCAGGCGCGCCCTTGACTCCCGCAGCGCGTCCCCGGAGCGGCGCAGTTCTTCCGCCCGGCGGCGGGTGATGACGTGCAGGAGGGCGATGGTGGCCAATCCGAGCAACCAGACAGCGCCATGCCAGAACTGGATCGTGCGCCAGGTAGGTTCCTGTGCCGCCCGATAGGCATTGAGATCGACAGAAATGCTCGCACCGCCGCGCAGCCCGCCCACCGGGACGAGGGTGTCGCGGTGGCATTCGAGGCATTCCTCTTCCATCTTCATGGGAAGCATGACGCGCATCAGCCCGTGCCCCCGCGCCTCGCGCAAGAGCGGCTCCGTGATGATGGATGCCCCCTTGCCGAGTTCTTCGAGCGCCTTGGTTTCCCATTCGTCAGGCACGTTCTCGCGGTTGCGGAGTTGCCTGGAGGTGAGCCGTTCCTGGAATTCGGATCGCTGGTTCGACATGCTCTGGATAGCCAGCAACAGGTGCATGGGCGTCACCAGGACGAGGCTGAGAGGTTCCCCGGATCGGTCGGCGGCGGAAAAACGCTGCTCCTGTTCGAGCGAACTGAACGAGGGCACACGGTCGTCGCGCACGAAAACGCCCCCGACCGAGGAAGCCCATTCCCGTATTTCCATGTCTTTCTGGAGACTGGCCGTTGCCGCGATGCGTGCGAGTTCCGCAGCGGTGCGGTTCAACTGTTCGCGTTGCAGGAAGAGGGAAGCCAGTACCAGCGCCGTCCACACAAGCGCGAACAGTACGGCTCCCCGGAACCCGGCGAAGGGACGAAAGTGTCCATCCATTTTTTCTTTGAAATGTGACGCGATGAGGCGTGTGCATGGACACTCTGCGCCGCTTCACCCGGACAGTCAATCTGAGCTGCCCAGATTTTTCGCACCACGTTGATTTAGAGCGTTTTCTGTTCAGGTGTGCACAAAACTCCCCTCTCCCCTTGTGGGAGAGGGATAAGGGGGGGCGCACTCACATGGGTCTGTATAGGACTAAACAAAAAACGCTCTAGCGAGGGGGCAAGCGTGTCAAACCAGCACTTCCAGCGGCGGGGGGTGCCCCAGGAATGCTTGCGGGCTTGCGCTCGCGCCGTAGGCTCCGGACTGGAAAACTACGACCAGGTCGCCCGGTTCAGCTCGCGGCAGAACCATGCGCTCGGCCAGAATGTCGAGCGGCGTGCAGAGCGGACCGACGATGGTGACGGATTCGGCTTTGATTGCGTGCATGCGGCTGCCGACAGCAACCGGGTAGTTCTTGCGAAGCACTTGCCCGAAATTGCCGGAAGCCGCGAGGTGGTGGTGCATGCCGCCATCGACGATCAGAAAGAGTTCGCCGTTCGAGACTTTGCGGTCGAGGACGCGGCACACGTACAGACCAGACTCTCCGACCAGGTAACGGCCAAGCTCGATGATGATCTCGGCTTGCGGGAATGTTTTCGCGGCTTCTTCGACAATACCGGTGAGTGTGGTTCCGATCGGGGTCAGATCAAGGCTTTGTTCACCCGGAAAATACGGGATGCCGAAACCGCCTCCGAGGTTGATGACCTTGATCGGTGCGGGTGCGTCGGCAGCCAGTTCCGTGATGAGGCTGTAGCTCTTGCGTAACGCTTCTGCGATGGCTCCGGCGCGGAGATTCTGTGAACCGACGAACAGATGGAAGCCCTCAAATGCGAGCTTCGCCTCTCCGATAGCCTTGAGCAGTTCGGGCGTCCTGGCGACGTCGATGCCGAAGGGCTTCGGCCCGCCGCCCATCTTCATGCCCGCAGATTTCAGCTCGAAATCCGGGTTGATACGCACCGCCACCCGCGCGGGCAGCCCCAGGGTTTTCGAGATAGCCGCCAGGAGCGGGACTTCGCGGAAAGACTCGATGATGATCAGGACTCCGGCAGCGACGGCCTGTTGGAGTTCGGTTTCGCTTTTTCCGGGGCCGGCAAAGCTGGTGTCGCGCGGCGCAATGCCGGAGTCGAGCGCAATTTTCAGTTCCCCGGCTGACGCCACGTCGCAGCCGTCGACCCTTGAGGCCATGTGCGCGACCAGGGCAGGCATCGGGTTGGCCTTGATGGCGTAGTGCAGTTTCAGCCGGGTGGGCAGCGCGGCGCGCAGTTCCTCGACACGGCGCGTCAGCAGGCTGCGGTCATACACGTAGAACGGTGTGCGCCCGACACGCGCTACCAGTTGTTTCAGGGGGAGTCCGCCGACAATCAATTCGCCATTGTTGACGGGGAACAGCTTCATTGGGGCATGCAGGGGGGCGATCGAGTTCATGATCCCGGACAAGTCCTGTCATAGGTTGTGTTGGGGAAACAAAATAAAACGCTAAAAATACTACTTTGCCGGGTTGATTCGCCCCGCCAGGGATGATGAGGATTGTGCCCGACTTATTTTTGTTTTCGCTTACTCTACGCGAACTCCCAATGCGTTGCCGTCCATTTTGCACAACTCGCATAATAATCCGGTACGGTCAATTTTTCCGTTTGGATTGCGTGGCAGCATCCCTTGCCACACCTCGATTCTGGCCGGAATCATGTAGGACGGCATATTTTTACGGCATATATCCAAAAGCTGCGCGACGAGTTTTTCCGGCTCGACGGCGCAGCCGGTGGCGGGGGTGATGGCCACGGCGATGCTTTGCCCAAGCGTGTCGTGAGGCAGGCCGAACGCGGCGCATTCTCCGACCAGCCCCGTTTCGTGGAGGACTTCTTCTATTTCGGTGGGGCTGACCCGGTATCCCGACGTTTTGATCATTTCGTCGCGTCGGCCAATGAAATACAGAAAGCCGTCTTCGTCGCTCCGCACGGTATCGCCGGAGAAAACCGCGATTTCCGGCATCACCAGCCCAGGGGCGCGGTTTGCCGCTGCCGGGGGCAGGGGTTTGTAACGTTCGGCGGTTTTTTCGGGGTCGTTCCAGTATCCGAGGCCGACCAGCGAGCCGCGCTGCACCAGTTCGCCCGGTTCATTGGGCGCGCATTCGCTGCCATCCTCGCGCAATACGAGCACTTCGGCGTTGGGAATCGCTTTGCCGATGGAGCCGGGGCGGCGGTCGATTTCTTCGGGCGGCAGGTAGGTGGCGCGGAAGGCTTCGGTGAGGCCGTACATCAGGTAGGGTCGGGCCGAGGGCAGCAGGGCGCGCAGGCGCTCCAGCGTGGCGCGCGGCAGTTGCCCGCCGGTATTGGCGAAGTAGCGCAGATGCTCGTTGATCCCCGCAGGCCACGCGAGTTGCGCGAGTTGTATCCAGAGCGGCGGTACGGCGGTCAGGCTCGTCACGCGCTCGCGCTCCATCGCCCTCAGCACATCGCGCGGCAGCAGGTAATTGAGCAGCACTGCCCGCGCGCCTACAGAGAAGGCCGTGGTCAGTTGCGAGAAACCGGCGTCGAACGACAGCGGCAATGCCGCGAGCAATACATCGTCGGCTCGGTTTTCGAGGTAATGGGCAACGCTTTGCGCCCCGGCGACCATATTGCGGTGGGACAGCACGACGCCTTTGGGAAGTCCCGTGCTGCCCGAGGTGTAGAGAATCGCGGCCATGTCGGCGTCGATGACGCGGTGGCCGGGAACTTTTGAAGCCAGCGCCAGGATTTCGTCCCATCCATGTGTAGCAAATGTGCGGGCAGTCGGTGCGATTTCCGGCTTGCCGGTCAGTACCAGGTGGCGCAGATCGGGGCAGGTGGCAAGCGTTTCGGTGAGTCCGGCGAAGCGTTCGGGGCTGGTGACGAGGGCGCATGCGCCGCTGTCGCGCAGGATATGGCCGACCTGCGCGGGTTTGAGCGCCGGGTTGACGGGTACGAACGCGCCGCCTGCCGCCGCAGCGCCAAAACAGGCGATGACGGCCTCGAACCGTTTATCGAGCCAAATGGCGATCCGCCCGCCTCGGCCAAGCCCCAGGCGGATAAACCCGCCCGCGAAGGTATTGACGGCATTGGCAAGTTCCTGGTAATCCAGAGAAACGCCTCCCGCGCGCAAGGCGACGGCCTCGGGTGTGTGGGAGGCGGAAGAGGTAATCAGGTGATGAAGGAGTGTCACGGGCATCGTTGCGTTATCGGTCAATCGGATATCCAGACCGCCCTTTCGCGCCGGTGTGCGGGGTTGAACCTGGAAAAAGACTGCCTATAATAGCGACCCCCTCATGAGTGGGGCGAATTGGAGTCGGAAATTGACGGATTTCAAATTGACAGGCATCGGGCGGGAAGTGCTGGCGGTCGTTGACGAAGCTTTGGGCCTTGAAGGGCGTGCGCTGGCATTCCAGCCCGACACGCTGCTCTTGGGCGCGCTGCCCGAACTGGATTCGATGGCGGCGGTGGGTGTGCTGAACCTGCTCGAAGAACGCTTCGGCTTCATCATCGGCGATGACGAAATTGACGGTTCCACCTTTGCTACCGTTGAAACACTGGTGGCATTCGTGGAAGGCAAGCTGGCGTAAAGGCGGCGTTATTCCCCTCAACAGCTTTTAATCATCGTCCCGACCCCGTGGTCGGTGAGAATTTCCAGCAACAGGCAGTGTTCCACCCGCCCGTCGATGATGTGCACTGATTTCACGCCACTGCGCGCGGCGTCGAGCGCAGAGGAAATTTTGGGCAACATGCCGCCGGACAACGTGCCGTCGGCCAGCATTTCGTCGATCTGGGTTGGCGTGATGCCTGTGAGAAGCTGCCCCGCCTTGTCGAGTACGCCTGGGGTATTGGTGAGGAGCACCAGTTTTTCGGCTTTGAGCACTTCGGCAAGCTTGCCCGCTACGACATCGGCGTTGATGTTGTATGTTTCGCCCGTCTCTCCGCCTCCGATGGGGGCGATGACCGGGATGAAGCCGCCTTGATCGAACAGCGCGATCGGGCTGGGGTCGATCTGGGTGATTTCGCCGACCTGGCCGATGTCGATCACGTCGCCCAAAGGCGCGTCTTTTTTCTGAATCAGCAATTTCCGCGCACGGATGAAATTCGCGTCCTTGCCGGTCAGACCGATGGCCTTGCCGCCGTTCTGGTTGATGAGATTGACGATTTCCTTGTTGACCAGGCCGCCGAGCACCATTTCGACGACATCCATCGTCTCGGCGTCGGTCACGCGCATGCCCTGCACGAATTCGCCCTTCTTGCCGACTCGCGTGAGCAGGTTTTCGATTTGCGGCCCGCCGCCGTGCACTACGACCGGATGAAGCCCGACGAGTTTGAGAAGAACGACATCGCGGGCGAAGCAATCCTTGAGATGCGGGTCGGTCATCGCGTTGCCGCCGTACTTGATGACGATGGTTTTGTTGGAAAAGCGGCGGATATAGGGCAGGGCTTCGGCAAGGATTTCGGCTTTCAGCGCGGGCGTGGCAGCGGAAGACAGGGCGGACATGGGAGCCTCAAAGCAGTGATTGGAATGTGTTGGAGCGGAATTATATGGCTGCAAAGGCTTGACGGTTGTGATTTGGTTTGTTGGATGTTTGGTCAAGTGAGTGCGTGTTAACATTCCAACTTTATCGGAGAGATCGTTTATGCGTGCATTGATGGCTGCGGCAGCGTGTGCCCTGCTTTTATCGGCCTGCGGTATCAAAGGCCCTCTTTATTTGCCGCCTACCGATCAGGCTCCCACAACGGCTCCCGCAAACGCACCTCCCGCTGATGTCGATTCCCCTGCTACCGATGCCTCCGAGTGAAACATGAATCAGGAATTTTCATTTCCCATGCCGACGCTTGCCCGCAGCCCGCGCGGGCTGTTGATCGAACAGGTTGCCCTGGCCGATGTCGCCGAGCGTTTCGGAACCCCTGTGTATGTGTATTCGCGCGCGGCGCTCACGGACGCTTACGATGCGTACCGGCGTGCGCTCGGTGCGCGGCGCTCATTGGTGTGCTGCTCGGTCAAGGCGAATTCCAATCTTGGCGTGCTTTCGGTGTTCGCGCGGCTTGGGGCCGGGTTCGATATTGTCTCGGGCGGGGAACTGGCGCGGGTGCTGGCCGCCGGGGGGCGCGCGGATCATGTGGTGTTTTCGGGCGTGGGCAAGAGCCGCGCGGAGATGCGTCAGGCGTTGGAGGCGGGGATTCGCTGTTTCAACGTGGAATCCGCCACTGAGCTTGAACGGTTGAACGGAATCGCGGCAGAGGTGGGCAAAACAGCCCCCGTTGCGTTGCGGGTGAATCCAGATGTCGACCCGAAAACGCATCCCTATATTTCGACGGGGCTGAAGAGCAACAAGTTCGGGGTGGCCTTCGGGGACGCGCTGGCGCTTTATCGGCGCGCTGCGGCTTTGCCTCATCTGCGTGTTTGCGGCATTGACTGCCACATCGGTTCGCAACTGCTCGATTCCGCGCCGATGGTAGAAGCCGCGCGCCGGATGCTCGATCTTGTCGACCGGCTTGCGGGGGAAGGTCTCCATCTGGAACATATCGACTTCGGCGGCGGGCTTGGCATCCGCTACCGGGACGAAGCAGCTCCCACAGTGGGCGCTTATCTCGCGCCCTTGCTAAAACTCTTTGAGGGCAGGCCGGAAGAGCTGTTTTTCGAGCCGGGGCGTTCGCTTACCGGGAACGCTGGCCTGCTGCTCACGCGCATCGAGTATCTGAAACCGGGCGAGGAAAAGAATTTCGCCATTGTCGACGCGGCAATGAATGATCTGCTCCGACCGTCGCTTTACGGTGGCTGGCATGCGGTAGTGGAGCTTGCCGAGCGCGACGTGCCGAAGAGGACGGTCGATGTTGTGGGGCCGATTTGCGAGAGCGGGGATTTTCTCGCGCGTGGCCGTGATCTGGCTGTGGAAGAGGGGGATTTTCTCGCGCTGCTGTCGGCGGGCGCTTACGGGATGAGCATGAGTTCCAACTACAATTCCCGTCCACGCGCTGCCGAAGTGCTTGTCGACGGGCAGGAAGTTCATCTCGTGCGCGCCAGGGAGACGGTGGAATCGCTTTATGCGCTGGAATGCCCGCTGCCGTCGAGCCAGTCATAGGCTTCGATGAAGGCTTGGTTCAATGCCCGCCAGAGTCCGGAGCCTGTGACCAGTACGCCGGCTTGGGCGCTTTGGCGCGAAACGTCGAGCAGTAAGGTGAGGAGCGCGAACAATTTGCCCTGGGTTTTCGTCCGTTCGTCCGGGGCGCGTAGCATGGCGAGGCGCTGTTCAGGTGTGCAACGCAGAGATTCGTTGACCAGCGTTTGTACTTGGATTGCATCTTTCCAATCCAGTTCGAGCAAAATGCAGCAAGTGGCAATTTCCTTTATAAGTTCTGCGACGGTACGGTCGTAATGTCCAAATCCGCTCATTTCGCTTTTTCGAGGTAATGATGATGCTGCTAGGTTCTAGCGCGATGTCGATCACATTAACATCGGCAACGCTCTTGTCTATGCTCTCCCGGTCACGTCTTTTCTATTTTGCTGTGGTCGGTTTTGTGCTTGCCGCGCTCTTCATCCTGGTACAGCCACACGCGCAGGCTGCCCCGGTGGGGAACCTGCCGTCCGCTGTGAGGGCGGAGCTTGATCGCGCCAATATTCCGGCGGATGCGGTAGCGGTATGGGTTCAGCCGGTAGACGCGAAACAGCCTACGCTGGCGTTGAATGCCGAGTGGCCGATGAATCCGGCTTCTGTGATGAAGGTGGTGACGACCTTTGCCGCGCTGGAAACGCTTGGGCCGGAACGAAGCTGGACGACCCGCATCGCAACCACTGGAACCCTTCGGGAAGACGGCATCCTGATGGGCAATGTTTACCTGGTGGGCGACGGCGATCCGATGCTGACGTATGAGCGCGTCTGGCGAATGTTTCGACGGCTGCGTAGCCTGGGTTTTTCCAGAATTTCGGGTGATATCGTACTCGATCGTTCGGCATTGACGCTGCCCGCGCACGATCCTTATGCCTTTGACGGGAAAGGCTTACGCCCATACAACAGTGGCGGAGACGGATTGTTGATTCATTTCAATACGCAGGAGTTGATGCTTCTTCCTGGTTCCCGCCCGCAGGAAGCCGTCAAGCTGGTTGCAGAGCCGCCGCTGGCGGGAATGGAGATTGATAACCAGATTGTCACCTCAGGCGGGAACTGCGAGCCTTGGTATCGTGATCTCAAAGCGAGCACGGGGCAGAAAAGGCAGTTGGTGCTCACGGGCAGCTTGCCCGCCAGTTGCGGGCCGCGCGTCTGGGCGACGTCACCGTTTGCACCGTCTGATTACGGCATATTGATGGTGCGGGCTTTATGGTGGGAATTGGGTGGGACGGTGCTTGGGCAAGTGAAAAACGGGGTCATCCCTGCTGACGCGCAAGTCTTGATTTCCGACGAGTCCATGCCGCTGGCCGATGTCGTGCGTACCATGAATAAATGGTCGAGCAACGTCATTGCCCGGCAATTACTGGCTCAGGTGGGGCGCGAGACTGCTAATGCGAATGCGTCTGCCGATATGATGGCCGCCGGAGCCGCCGCTGCGCGCCGGAGCCTGGCCGGGGCGGGCATCGAGACTTCCGGCCTGGAGGTCGACAATGGTTCTGGATTGTCCCGTAACGCCCGCGTCCGCGCGGATACTCTTGGAGCTTTGCTGGTTCGTGCCTGGCAACGCCCGTGGATGCCGGATTTTGTTGCTTCGCTGCCTGTCGCGGGACGCGATGGCACGGCGCGCCGCCGTCTGAACGACAGTCCGGCGAATGGGCAGGCACACTTGAAAACGGGCACGATCAATGACGTGAGAGCCATTGCAGGCTATGTGCTCGATCGGAATGGGCGTCGCCATGCTGTGGTGATGATGGTCAATCACCCCGAGGCCGCAAATTCAAAAAAGGCGCAAGATGCGCTGGTAGAGTGGGTCTGGTCGGGGACGTTACAGGCTCTCCCCGAACTTTCGGCCACGCCCTGGCAGCCGCCCAACCTCAGATCATCGCGCGGTAAGCGTTGAACCGATACGGTTCCCGTCATTGCGAGGAGTGCAACGACGAAGCAATCCAGCAAAAGATGCCTGGATTGCTTCGCTTGCAATGACGGTTAGTTTTTCTTCCTGATAATTTCCGCTTCGTCGTTGTTGGCGATACCTGCCGCATTGGCTTCGTCGGTGTCGATGTGAAACTCGCGGAAGTGCCCCTCACCGGAGCGGATGAGCACGTCTTCAAAAATCAGCGGCCTTTTCCCGCTGGTTTTGACATCGACGAGGTCTTTATCCTGAAGCCCTGCTTCCCTGGCCTGTTCGGGCGAGAGGTGGATGTGGCGCAGTGCCACGATCGCGCCGGACTCCAGTTCGACTTCGCCCTTGGGGCCGACGAGCCTGACGCCGGGAGAACCTTGCAGCTTGCCGGATTCCCGCACGGGCGGCTCGATGCCGAGCGCGCGCGCATCTGTCAGGGAGACTTCGACCTGCGTCTGCGGGCGGGTTGGCCCAATGATGCGGATATTTTTGAACGAACCCTTCGGGCCGATGATGTCGACCTGTTCATGCGCGGCATATTGCCCCGGCTGTACGAGTTCTTTGTACGGCGTGAGTTTGTATCCCTCGCCGAATAGCGCCGCCAACGCCTGCTCGGACAGATGCAGGTGTTTGTTGGAAATGCCGATGGGAACTTTGTAAGCCATGATTCCTCCGTTAAAGGCTTTTTACAGTTTCAAAAGTTCGGCAGTGTAGCGGGCGATCATGCCCTCTTCGTTTGTGGGCACGACGGCGACGGTGACACGGCTCTTTGGGCTGTCGATGCGGAGTTTGTCTTCGCCGTTGGCCGCTGGGTCGATGTCGATGCCAAGCCAGGCCGAGAGGGCGCAGACACGCTCGCGGATAGCGGCAGCGTGTTCGCCGATGCCGCCGGTGAAGACCAGCGCATCCAGCCCGCCTGCCGCTGCCGCCAGTGAACCCAGTTCACGGGCAATCCGGTAACAGAAGAGATCGACCGCTTCGCGGGCTTCAGGCGCGTCCGATGCCAACAGGTCACGCATGTCCTGGCTGAACCCGGAGACGCCCAGCAGCCCCGAATCTTTGTACAGCAACTGGGTGAGTGCTTTGTAGTCCATGCCTTTCTGGTCGATCAGATAGAGCAGCACACCAGGGTCGATGGAGCCGCAACGTGTTCCCATGAGCAGCCCGTTGATGGTGGAAAAGCCCATCGTTGTCGCTACGCCTACGCCGTCGCGCACGGCGGCCATCGACGCGCCGTTGCCCAGGTGGGCGATGACGACCGCGCCCTTGGCTTTTTCCCCGATGACCTCTGGCAGGGTGCGGGTAACGTAGTCATAGGATAGGCCGTGAAAGCCGTAGCTCTTGATGCCGCCCTGTGTGAGTGCGCGCGGCAAGCCGTAAATCTGCGCGACTTCGGGGTTATGCCGGTGAAAGGCAGTGTCGAAGCAAGCGACCTGGGGTACGTTGGGCAGCAGTTTGAAAATGGTGCTTACCGCGCGCAGGTTGTGCGGCTGGTGCAGCGGCGCAAGGGGGATGAGGGTTTCGAGTTTGGCCAGGATGGCGTCGTCGAGCTTGACCGGGGCGCTGTAGCCTTCTCCGCCATGCACCACGCGATGGCCTGCGGCGGAGATTTTTAATTCCGGTGCGTTGGTCTCTAACCAACTGAACAGGTAGGAGAGAGATTCCCGGTGCTGTTCGGTCAGGTCGCCTTTGAGGCCGACGTCTTCCTTGAAACGTTTGCCGTCCGATGTTTTGGCGGAGAGTTTGGGAGTGGCTCCAATGCCTTCGATCTGGCCTGAAAGCGCGGGATGTTCGGCCAGCGTGGGTTCCAGCGGGAAAACGGCGAATTTCAGGCTCGATGAACCTGCATTGAGGACGAGAATGGATTTCATGTGCAAGTGTCTCCCTTTTTATGATGGTTGATCGACTGGGTATTTTCGCCCCTAGGAAAACCCTGAACAAGCTTGGATTGCTTCGCTTCGCTCGCAATGACACCCATTTTTATCCGTCATTGCGAGGAGCGAAGTGACGAAGCAATCCATCAAAAGGGGTTGTGCAGGGGTTCCCTGGTATGGTGCTGCCCACCAGCATACCGGAAAGCCGTTCGGATTGTTAAAAAATTGATATGGGTCATTTTTGTACAGGCATTTTTCGTACAAGCATTTTGAGCTATCCAGGTGGGGAGAGGGGATGCGTATCGGTACTCAGTCAGGTTTCCCAAGTGATAAACTTAAAAAGTTTTTTCCCGTGGAAAACTCATGGAAGTCGTGATTCTCGCTGCCGGGCAGGGCAAACGCATGCGCTCGGCTTTACCCAAAGTATTGCAACCCCTCGCAGGTCGGCCCTTGCTTGCACATGTGCTGGCGAGCGCCCGCATGCTTGGGGCGCGACGGATTTGTGTCGTCTACGGCCATGGAGGCGAGACGGTGCGCGTGCGGCTCGATGCGCCTGATCTCGTTTGGGCAGAGCAAAGCCTGCAACTTGGGACGGGGCACGCGGTACAACAGGCAGTGCCGTATTTGTCCGCTGGATCGAGGGTACTGGTGCTTTACGGCGATGTGCCCCTGATCAGCACACCCACGCTTGCGCGCCTGATGGACGCAGCGGGACAGGATCGGCTGGCCTTGCTGACGGTCGAGTTGGATGACCCGGCAGGCTATGGTCGCATCCTGCGCGATGGCGCGGGTCGGGTGACGCGCATCGTCGAAGAGAAGGATGCAACGTCCGACGAGCGCCGTGTGCGCGAGATCAATACCGGCATCCTCGTCGCGCCTGCGGACAGGTTGCGCGACTGGCTGGGGCGCATCGGCAACGATAACGCCCAAGGCGAGTATTACCTGACCGACATCATCGGCCTTGCGGTTGGCGATGGCGTGGAAATCGCCACCGTCGCGCCCGATGATGCCACCGAGACTCTCGGCGTAAACAGCAAGGCGCAACTGGCCGCCCTTGAACGGATGTTCCAGGCAGCAAAGGCGCGCGAACTCATGGATGCCGGGGTGACGCTCATTGACCCGGCGCGGCTCGATGTGCGCGGAGAGCTTCTCTGCGGGCGCGATGTCGAGATTGATGTCAATTGCGTATTCGAGGGGCAGGTCGAATTGGGCGATGGTGTTGTCGTGGGCGCGAATTGCGTGCTCCGCGATGTCCAGATCGGCAGCGGGACGCGCGTGGCGCCGTTTTCGCACCTCGATGGCACAGTGACGGGGCAGGATTGCGTGCTCGGGCCATTTGCCCGTACCCGGCCTGGAACCATGCTTGCCGACGGCGTGCATATCGGCAATTTCGTCGAGATCAAGAACAGCCATATCGCCGAAGATTCCAAGGCCAATCATCTATCGTATATTGGCGATGCCGATGTGGGTGCGCGGGTCAACATCGGCGCGGGAACCATTACATGCAATTACGATGGAGCCAACAAATATCGTACCGAAATCGGCGACGATGTATTCATTGGTTCCGATACCCAACTGGTTGCGCCCGTGCGGGTTGGCCGTGGCGCGACGCTTGGGGCGGGCACGACGCTCACGCGCGACGCACCGCCCGATCAACTCACGGTGTCGCGCGCCCGGCAGCAAAGTTACACGGGCTGGACACGCCCCACTAAAAAGGGCGGTTGACCCGCTCATTGGAGAGAGAACCGCATGTGCGGCATCGTTGTTGCTATCGCTACCCGTAATATCGTCCCCGTGCTCATCGAGGGATTGGGCAGGCTCGAATATCGTGGTTACGATTCTGCCGGGTTGGCTGTGATCGGTGATGGGGGTGAAGATTCCGGCAAGCTCGTCCGCTTGCGGGCTTGTGGCCGTGTCGCCGAACTGGCGGCGCGGGTCGAGTCGAGCCGCCTGTCGGCTTGCCTCGGCATTGCCCATACGCGCTGGGCGACGCATGGCGCGCCGTCGGAGCGCAATGCCCATCCGCATCTGTCGGCGGGGGTGGCCGTAGTGCATAACGGCATCATCGAAAATTACGAGTCGATCCGGGCCGGTTTGCAGGCACATGGCTATGTGTTTGCCTCCGATACTGACACCGAGGCCATCGCCCATCTGATCCATCACAAACGGCAAACCGCGCCTGATCTGTTTGAAGCTGTGCGTCTGGCGGTCAGCGAGTTGGAAGGCGCTTACGCGATTGGCGTGATCGGGGACTCCGATCCTGCGCGGGCGGTCGTGGCGCGGCACGGCGCGCCCCTGCTGTTGGGTATCGGCGAGGATGGTATGTACGCGGCTTCCGATGTCGCGGCGCTGCTCCAGGTGACGCGCAAGGTGATCTATCTGGAAGAAGGCGACATTGCCGAGCTTACCCGCGAGTCCGCCCGTATCGTGCGCGCGGGAGGCGAGCCAGTGGAACGTCAGGCGCATCTTTCCGGCCTCGTGCCAGAAGCCTTGGAATTGGGTCCATACCGCCATTTCATGCAGAAGGAAATCTTCGAGCAGCCGCAGGCGATCTCGAATACGCTGGGACTGGTCTTGGGGAGCCATTCGGTTCCGGAGGGGATTTTTGGCGCGCAGGCGGGGGAACTCTTCGCCGGGGTGCGCCGGGTACAGATTCTGGCTTGCGGAACCAGCTATCACGCCGGGCTGGTCGCGCGTTACTGGCTGGAATCGCTTGCGGGGCTGCCCGTTTCGGTGGAAATTGCCAGCGAATACCGTTACCGCAAGCCGGTAGCCGACCCCGACACGCTGGTTGTGGCGGTGTCCCAGTCAGGTGAGACGGCTGATACGCTGGCCGCGCTTAAATACACGCGCGAACTGGGGATGGAACGCACATTGGCAATCTGCAACGTGCCGGAGTCCTCCATCGTGCGCGAAGCGGCTCTGCGGTTCATTACCCACGCGGGGCCTGAAATCGGTGTGGCTTCGACCAAGGCATTTACGACGCAACTTGTGACATTCGCTTTGTTGTCCTTGGTGCTGGCTAAACGCAACGGGCGCCTTTCCGGGGACGAGGAAAAAACACACCTGACCGCGTTGTGCCATTTACCGGCTGCGGTACAAAAAGTGCTCGAACTCGAACCAGAAATCGAACGATGGGCACAGCGTTTTGCGAACAAGGAGCACACGCTTTTCCTTGGGCGCGGCCAGCATTGGCCGATTGCGATGGAAGGTGCGCTCAAACTCAAGGAAATTTCCTATATTCACGCGGAGGCGTATGCTGCCGGTGAACTCAAGCATGGGCCGCTTGCGCTTGTCGATGAACGGATGCCGGTCATCGCGGTGTCACCCGCCGATGATTTACTTGAAAAACTCAAATCCAATTTGCAGGAAGTACGCGCCAGGGGGGGGGAGCTTTACGTGTTTGCCGATGCCGATTGCGGAATTGCTATCTCTGAAGGCATACACATCATGCGAATGCCTGAGCATTACGGCATGTTATCCCCTGTGCTGCACGTTGTCCCGTTGCAGTTACTTGCCTACCATGTGGCTTTGGTGCGGGGTACGGATGTCGACAAGCCGCGCAATCTCGCCAAAAGCGTTACGGTCGAGTGATGCGCGGGCGAAAACGATGCCGTGGTGCGCTGAACGCAGCAGTAGGTGATAATAGTAAATTGCGTCAAAACGGATATGGCTAATGAAGCGTGTTGATGATTTCCGCCTGCGGCTCGGCTCAAACGAACTGATACCGATCGTGGTGGGCGGCATGGGGGTCGATATTTCGACTTCCGCGCTGGCTATTGAGGTGGCGCGCCTGGGCGGCATCGGCCATATTTCGGACGCGATGGTGCATACCGTCACCGACCGGCATTTTCACACGCACTACGTCAAGGATCGGCTTAAACAGTACAAGTTCAACGTCGGCAATTTCGACAAGTCGGTCGCGCAATTCGATCTCGGCCTGCTTGCCGAGGCGACGCGGCTGCATGTCGGCAGCACAATGGAAGCCAAGCGCGGCCCAGGGCTGGTGTTCGTGAACTGCATGGAAAAGCTGACCATGAACAGCCCGCGCGAAACCTTGCGGGTCAGGTTGCGTTCAGCGATGGATGCGGGCATCGACGGCATTACCTTGGCGGCTGGCCTGCATCTGGGTTCATTCGCGCTGATCGAGGATCATCCGAGGTTCCACGACGTTAAGCTCGGTATCATTGTTTCGTCCCTGCGCGCGCTTCAGCTTTTCCTGAAGAAAAACGCGCGTGGAAGTGGCAGGCTGCCCGATTACATCGTTGTCGAAGGGCCTCTGGCTGGCGGGCATCTCGGTTTCGGGGAAGATTGGGCGCAATATGACCTCGTGGCTATCCTGGCGGAAATCCGGGATTGGCTGCGCGCAGAGAAACTCGATATTCCGTTGATTCCTGCCGGGGGAATTTTCACGGGTGGTGACGCGGTGGCGTTTCTGGAGCAGGGCGCATCTGCCGTGCAAGTGGCGACCCGTTTTACCGTCACGCGGGAATGCGGGTTGCCGGATAATGTGAAACAGGCTTATTTCCAGGCAACCGAAGAGCAGATCGAAGTCAACAATACCTCGCCGACCGGTTATCCGATGCGGATGCTTAAAGGGTGCCCCGCGCTTGGCAGCGGTGTGCGCCCAAATTGCGAAGCATTTGGCTACTTGCTCGACTCTTCCGGGCATTGCCAATATGCGGAAAGCTGGGAACGTGAAAATGCGAAATTACCGGCAGGACAAAAATTCAAGATATGGGATAAAACCTGCCTGTGCACACATATGCGAAATTTCCATTGTTGGACGTGCGGTCACTATACGTGGCGTCTCAAAGAAACCAGTTTGCGAGAGCCGGATGGTGGCTACCGTTTGCTGAGTGTCGAGCATGTATTCCGCGATTATCAATATAGTACCGGCAGCCGGATCGAATTGCCCTCCCTGGATTGAGCAGATGAGTTTTTCTTTTCCGGATAGGAAGAGGACAGGTATCGAATTGAGGTGCTAGAATACCAACGTCGGTATTAGGGGTTCAATGGAAATGGCAGCGGATGAAGATGAGGGTAGTGCGCTGAAAATCCCTGAACAGGCAGATAAGGCAGTTGTGTTTGCCGATTTGACCGGCAGCACAAAGCTGTTTGAGTCTCAGGGAAATACCATTGCAACCCAAGTTGTTACTCGTTGTACCCAGATGCTTGGCAAGCATTTCACACAGGCAGGTGGGCATGTCGTCAAATTTCTTGGCGATGGCCTGCTGGTATTGTTCGATCAAAGCGATGAGGCTGTCGAAGCCGCTTCCCATACCCGTGACGTGCTCTACGAATGCAATATGGAGCATATCGACAGTACGAATACGCCACTGGGGCTCAAGGTCGGGATTGAATTCGGTTCTGTCATCGAACAGCGCGGAGATTGTTACGGCGATGCGGTCAATGTCGCGGCTCGTCTCGGCGACCGCGCTGAATCCAACGAGATTCTTCTCGGCGAATCCTTGTACACCCGCTTGCCCGAAGCGAAGCGCATACTTTGCACGGGCATTGACCGTCTCGCCATCAAGGGTAAGACCGGCCTGTTCAAGGTGTGGCGGTTCGATTGGAGGCACACGGCCGAAACCACGATCACTGGCCCGCTCAATCTGCTCGATGAACGCCTGGGCACTGCCTCGACGCAAAGGGCCGACATTGAGGTGACCGATGGCCGGCATGAGCAGCTTTTACCTACGGATGGCGCGCTCGTCATCGGGCGTAGCGAAAGTTGCGGGCTGGTCATCGACGACAGGCGGGTGTCGCGGCGGCATGCCCGTATCGAGTGGGTCGGCGGACAGTGCACACTGACCGATTTCAGTACCAATGGAACCTGGGTGAAATTTGGCCGCGAGGCCAAGCTGGTAATCCTGAAACGCGATAATTGCGTACTGCACGGACAGGGCATGATCGGCCTGGGGGTAGCCCCCGGGGAAGCTGCCTCTGTGACGACGTTCAGTTTTCAGATCATCAACGACGAAGACTGACGCGCATCGGCTCCGATTCCAGTTGGGGTGGGGCGCAAAGCCCAGGGGCATGAGGCATTAACGTTCACATTCATGCTGACCCCGCCCACTTGAAAATAAAGGAATCGCCTTGGTTGCGGCTGGTTGTGGCAATTTCTTCAAAACCATCGGCCACATCGCGGAAGACGTCGATGAGCATCGGATCGAAGTGTTTGCCGTTACCGTCCAGGATAATCGACCTTGCCATGTCGAGCGGCATTTCTTCCTTATAGGGGCGAGCGGAAATCAATGCGTCATAAACATCGGCAATAGCCATCAATCGGCCTTGCAGGGGAATATCCTTGCCGGACAGTCCATGCGGATAGCCGGAGCCATCCCATTTTTCGTGGTGGTAGCCGGCGAAACGCTTGGCATGGTAGAGAAAACTGTCTTCGTGGGTTTCATGCTCGATTCTTTCGATCGCGTCTACGCCGCGCGTAGCGTGCGTTTTCATGATCTCGAATTCTTCCGGCGTCAGTTTTCCGGGTTTATTCAAAATGGTGTCGCTAATGGCGATTTTGCCTACATCGTGAAGTTGTGCGGAGGGAATCAGGAAAGTCAAATCCCAGGACGAAATTTCTTCGAGATATACGCCATTTTTCAGCATTTTCTTGACCAAGAGGTCTAGGTATTGCTGTGTACGCGCAATATGGCCTCCAGTTTTTCGGTCACGGAATTCGACCAGTTCTGCTACGACATTCAGAATGGCGAATTGCATCTGGATAATTTGTTTAGCTTTTTGATCCACCTTTTGCATCAGGTTGCTATTAAAACTTTTCAGTTCCTTTTCCTGGGCTGCAATGAGCAGGTGGTTCTTGATCCGGCGCAGCAGCAGTGCCGGGGAGAACGGTTTGGTGATGTAGTCGATTGCGCCCAACGAAAGCCCTTCCAGTTCGCTGCCTTCGTCGTACCGGGAGGTTACGAAAATAACCGGGATTTCTGACAAGCGTTCATCGGCCTTTAATTTTCTGATAGCTTCATAGCCACTGATTTCGGGCATTTCAATGTCGAGCAGGATGAGGTCGGGGGTAATCTTTTCCAGTAAATTGAACAAGACCGTACCCGAAGGCAGCGCATAGGTTTCGTAGTGACCGTGGAGAGTATTGCGGGCGATCTTCAGGGTGGTCACATTGTCGTCGACGATTACGATGGTCTGCCGGGAGGAGGCAGGTGTGCGTTGTCCCGTCATTTTGCGCCCTCTGAAATTTCTTGCTTCCGTTGCGCGAGCCGTTCATGTATGGGTAAAAATTCCATTTGATTGACTTTTTCATGTAGCCAGACGATTAATTCCGCTTGTGTTTCGTATTTGAAACATTCAAGCGATTTCATGATGTCTTCCAGTTCGTCGATTTTGAAATTTGCAGCCGCTTCTTCCATTTGATCCAGTAGGCTCTCATTGGGCGCGTACTTGACTGGTTTTGTGTCTGGCGTATCGGGCTTGAGCAGGCTGGAAAGAGCATCCAGGAGCTTTTCGGCGTTCTCGACGAAAAGCGGGGTGTTTTGGCTCACAAGCTGGAAATCGCCCGCCTTGGCGGCATGTTCCAGTTCTTCGGCCTGTTTGCCGATTCCGTGGGCTTTGATGCCGTAACTGCTGCCTTTAATGCCGTGGACGTGGATCGCGTAATCGGCAAGTGTTTCTTTGGTGACACTGCATATTTTGGCGATGATGCGTGATGTGCTGTCGACATACGAACGGATGACGGAAATATAGGCGTTCCTGTTCCCGGCAAAGTAGTCCAGGCCGGCTTGCCAGTCGATGCCTTCGATCCTGGGCGTTTCTTCCTCGGCAATCTGGCTGGTTTTGCCGGGTTCTGCTTCGGCGTTGTGCATGGATGCGGAGTTGGCGAAAGGCTCGCGTTTCTCGTCACCTACCCACTGGTGGAGGATGCTGTCCATCCTCATGGCATTTATGGGTTTGCTCAGAAACGCCTGGAAGCCTTTTCCCAAAAACATTTCTTCGCTGCCAACGTCAGAGTCCGCTGTCAGGGCGATGATGGGAATGCTCCTGGCGTAATCGCTATCGACCTCTTCACGGATGATACGGGCGGTTTCTATGCCGTTCATCTCCGGCATCATGTAGTCCATGAAAATGGCATCGTACCTGACCATGGGATTTCGCATGCGTTCGACCGCTTCTATGCCGCTGGTAACGCAATCGACCTGCATTCTGTAAGGTTTCAGGATGCCCTTGGCGACGTCGAGATTGGTTGGCACGTCGTCTACGATGAGCACCTTGGCGTAGGGCATCGGTATGCGCGTAAACTTCATTGGGTAAGCGTCCCTGGCGTATGCGGGGGAAGGACGTTATCGTGCGTTACAACGGATAGTCACGATAATAATGACCTGTCTATTAGTGATAGTACGACGCTATGACTGACTCTTGCCGATGTCCGACGGCAAGGGCGTGACCTTTGCCACGAGAGGGGCTTCGTGAACGGCAGATTCTTCTGGGAAGGGGGAAAGGTCTAGTTCCGCGTTTCCAACAAGGCGTTGATCGCGCGCACGTCTTCTTCGCCCAGGGAACCGATGGATGCTTTCAGCCGTAATTGAGCCAGCATGGTGTCGTAGCGAGCGCGCGCAAGTTTTTGCATCGTCTCGGCGAGTTGGCTTTGGGCGTTGAGAACGTCGATATTGATACGTACGCCTACCTTGTAGCCCAGGCGGTTGGCTTCGAGCGATGAGGTGGATGAGATTTGTGCCGCTTCCAGTGCTTGTACCTGTGCCATGCCATTTGTGACGCCCAGGTAGGCTTCGCGCGCCGCCAGAGCCGCCGCGCGCCGGGCTTCTTCGAGGTCAGAGTCGGCTTTGAGCTTAAGCGCTGCCGTCTCGCGCGTACGGGATGAGACGTATCCTCCCTGGTAGAGCGGCATGTCGAGCTGTACGCCTACCGTGCTGCCTTCGGTACGTTCGACCGAGACCGAAGGGCGGGTATTGCGGCTATGGCTTGCCACCAGGTCCAGCGTGGGCAGATGGCCAGCGCGCGCACGCTGATACTCGCGCTCCGCGATTTCACGCGCCAGCGTTTGAGTCTGTACGCCGTAATTGCCTTTCTCGGCAGCATCTACCCATGCGTCGATACTATTCGGTTCCGGATGAGAAAGCATGACTCCGGGTTTGAGCCCCGCCAGTTCTTCGGGGGGGTGCCCGATGATGCGCGCCAGTGCCTGAAGCGACACATCGAGAGTGTTGCGGGCGGCGATTTCCTGCGCCGAGGCCAGGTCGAAACGGGATTGCGCTTCGTGTACGTCCGTCACCGTGACGGTGCCAACCTTGAAACTGGTGCGCGCCAACTCAAGCTGTTCGGCGGCGGCGGCGCGCAACTGCACAATGGCGCGCAGCGAGTCCTGGGAGTTGAGTACGTTGAAATAGGCTTCTGCTGTACGCAGGATCAATCCCTGCATCTCCTGGCCGAAAATGCTGTCGGCCAGTTCGGTTTGTAACGCGCCTTCTTTGTATTGATGCCAGTTTTGTATCCGGAACAGGGGGGCGCTGAGTTGCAGCGCGTAACTCTTGCTGCTGTAGCGCCTGTTTTCTTCCACCCCATTTCGGGGAGTGTAGTCGGTGTTGTTTCGTTGTGCGTTGGCGCCGACTCCCAGTGTCGGCAGCAGGGCGCTTCGCCCTTGTATGCGCTTTTCCTGGTCAGCTTCGTGCTGCGCGCGCGCGGCGGAGTGACGGGCGTCATTGGCAAGGGCATCGTAGTAGGTCTGAAGCAGGTCGGCGGCGCTTGCCGTGCCCGTCGCCAGCACGAACATGGCCGCCAGGCCGCAATGCCTGTACAGACGGCGACGAGCATGTGCCGGGGCAACTCCAGCCGGGAGACCGAGGCAACTCGAATCGGAGCGGTCAGGAGCGCAGGATTCCACGGCGAGAGGTTTCAGAAGTTGAATGCGGGTGCTTGGGGGACGTGACGCAACATCGGCACTACAGTCTCAAACAGGGAATGGCTCAGAGGGCTTTTTTTGTCCGCCGTGCACGATGTGACGCATGCCTTCATCGCAGGGGGAGGGCCGGTGAAAGTGAACAGCCGCCCCTCGGGCTTGAGCTGCAAGAGCAAGGATTCAGGGAGTTCTGGCAGTCCGCCGGAAACGACGATTACATCGTATGGGGCTTGCGTATACCAGCCTTGGGAGGCATCGCCTTCTTCCACGGTAACGTTGTCAACGCCATTGCGTGCGAGGTTGTCGCGTGCAAGCTGGGCCAGTTCCGGGTCGATTTCGACCGTGTAGACATGATCCGCGTTTGCTGCCAGCAGGGCTGCGAAGTAACCGCTGCCCGTGCCGACTTCCAGTACCGTGCTGACGCGGGAGGTCCCAATCGCCTGCAGAATGCGCCCTTCGATGACTGGCTTGAGCATGGTCTGCCCGCCAGGCAACGGGATTTCGATGTCGGCAAAGGCCAAGGCGCGCAACGCGGGAGGCACATAGTCCTCGCGCCGTACCGTCATCAGCAGTTGCCGTACTCCTGGGGCCGTGACTCCCCAAGGGCGAACCTGTTGCTCGACCATGTTGAAACGCGCGTGCTCAAAATTCATTGCTTCTTTCCTGAAAAGGATGGTGGGATGTACTCCATGCGAAACGGCATCCATTTTAGGGAAGTTCGGCATGTGCGTCACCCTCCTGCGCTTTTAGCTCGCCAGTGGCCCGGCAAGCCCGTCGAAGCCGAGATCAGCAAGAATCGACTGCTGTTCGAGCCGGTCGATGCCCTCTGCGATGACGAGGAAGCCAAGCGTGTGGGCGAGCATGACGAGGCCGCGCACGAAGCTCTGATTGCCCTCATTCTGGTCGATGTCGCGCAGCAGCGAGGTGTCAACCTTGAGGTAATCGAGGCCAAGGTCATGCAGATCGCCCAGAGCAGAGAAATGCGGGCCGGCATGCTTGATTCCCAGTTTGCTGGCGAATGGCTTGACCGCCAGGCAGAAGGCACGGAAAGCCGCCGGATTGCGTATCGCTTCTTCTTCAGGCACTTCCATCCAGAGATGCTCGACTTGATTGGGGTTTGCACGCAGCAAAGTGATGAGTTCGGTCACAAACTGCCCATCTTGAAGCGTTTGCGCTGAAATGGTGATGGCGACTGATTCTCTCCCGCTGTCGATATGGCTGAGGGCAGCCAGCACAGCAGCGTAATCCATGCGCCCGACCAAGCCGAAGCGGGCGGCCCACGGCAGGAAATCGCCGACCTTGAATAGGGTGCCATCTGCGGGCAGATCGATCACTTCTTCGCTGTGAATGAGCGCCCCCTGCATCGAACGCACTGGGCAGAGACTCGTCTGGAATGTGTTTTTAGCCAACGCCGTCGTCAATATCGTGCGCCATTGCTCCTGAGTGTGGACAGGGATCGCGTCGTCATGATGCTCTTCAATCTTCAGGCCGCGGTTGCCTTCCAGTTCGGCCTGAGCCAGCACTGTGTCAAGTCTGGACAGAATGGTGGCTACGACGTCGTTGCGGGAGTACGACACGGCGGCTATTGATAATGCGAGCATGCCGGGGTTCGCTTGTTCATCGGCAACGGCATAGATGCGCTCGGCCACTGATGTGACCCATGACGAAAATTCGAGTCCGGCAGCCGATGGCGCGAGCAGGGCGAGGTCGCTGCCGTTGAGACGGCCTCCGATACTGCCGGAGTTGGGCTCGCTGCCGAGTGCCTGAGCCAGCATGTTGAGCAATTTGTCGGTAGCAATTCGCCCAAGGTCGCGATTGAGTTCAGCGAGTTTGCCGATACGCAGGATAAGCAGCGCTCCTTGTGCGGGCGCTTCCGGGGCGGCCAACTGGGAGGAGAAGGCGTTGAGGAACTGGCGCCGCTCAAGTAACCCGGTGACGGCATCTTCGTGTATCTGGCGGCGCAGGTTTTCGAGCCGTTGCGCTTCTTCGGCAAGCATCTGTCGCACCCGCTCAGAAAGTGCGTTCATTGCCCGTACCACAACTTTCAGTTCGGTGGTTCTGGGTTCCGGCGAGGTGATGAAACGGCGCTCACCGATGGCTTGGGCGTGTTTGACGAGGGTACGTAGCGGCGCAGTGATCCGGCTCAACAGGATGTTGCCGAGCAGGCCGGCAATGATCGCTGTGACAAGGAACCACCACAGCAATTTGAGGGTATTGCTCCATAGCGCCTCGTACACATAGCTGGTGTGGCTTTCCACCGTGAGCATGCCGAACTGATGCCAACCATTCTGTACATGGGCCACGCCAGGATGCTCCTTGATGGATGCCAGCTTCACGAACCATGCGGGCACGTTTTCGATGGGCTTGTCGAAATGAAAATCGGCAATTACCGCATCGTCCGGGGCAACGAGTCGTATCTGGCGGTAGTAGCCAGTATCGAACTGGGAGGAGAGCATGGTGTTGACGATACCTTTGAGATCGTCGTCCGTGCTGGCCGTTTTTGCTTTTTCGTGATCGCTGTTGTTGTACAACAGGAACGAAACTGCCAAAGACATGACAGTCGCATTATCGGAATTTTTGATGTTGAGTTGTTGTTCTAGATATTGGCGCGCATTTAGCGTACTCACCACCAGACTGCCGCCGAGGGCAAGCAGGGTGACGACTGCGATGGCGATCCAGAGTTGTTTGATTAGAGACATAGCAGAGACTTCCGAAATGGGTCGGGGGCACGGAATGAAAAAATGTTCATCGTTTAGCGATTTTCCGTGACGACGGCCGGTATTTTGCCGTTTTCGCCTTCGATTTCGTGGACTTCATGTGTTCGGAGGCGATTTTTTTTGTTTTCAGGTGGGGCTGATGCTTTGCCATCACCTTAGACGATGACCGGGACTTGGCTGTGTTTTGTGGCGATAGCTTGGATTTCTTCGGCTGTTTCCATGACATCAGCGACCGGGCGCTGAGTTTTGTCAGGGACGGGTCGATCCCTTCGCGGCGCATGCGTTGAAGCACATCGCGCCAACGAGACAAGCGCGCCGTAGGATCGCCGGCAGAATCTCGTTCCCCGCCTACCCAGAGCCCTTCATGGTTGAAGCTGAAGACTGGGAAAAGATCGGAGCGGCGTTTGGCCGGAAAGATTGCGTCGATCAGGTTGTCCAGAATCAATGGGTCGGCCGTTGGGGTCTCGAAATAGCTCAATACCATGTGTGCAACGGTTTGTGATCCCATACGTGCGCGGACGTACACCAGGCGCAATTTCTGTACGGGAACATCCATCAGCAACAGGGAAACGTATTTTGCGATGGCGTAATCTTCGCAGTCGCCCTTTCCTTTGCCGAAAAGCTCTAATGGGGTTGTCCAGTAGTCCTCCACCCCCCACACGGCCATGTCGCTTGCGTAATTGACCTTGAAGTTGACGAAGGCGTTAACGCGCTCAAGCTTGATGAGGTCTGGTTGTGTCTTGTCTTTCTCGATCATGGCGCGCCAGGCTTTGACCGTGGCTGCGGCAGTTTGCCCGTATTCCGATGCTGCTAACTGCTCCATGCGGTCGAAGTCGGTGCGCGCATCAACGATCCCCGGCAGGCTGGAGAGAAAAACCATACCAAGCCTGACCGCCCACACTGCCCAGAAGGGGGGCGAAGGACATTGGCGACGGGCAGCTTTGCCGCACTGCCCTTGGATCGTTGCTATAGCCATTTTATGACATACGCAATTAAATGACTTCCACATCTTCACTCATTCAGTTGCTAGGCGATGGTGATGTGCTTCACGCACGTAGTGAAGAAGCCTTTATGTCAATACTGGCAGAAAAGATCGGATATAGCTGTCCTGGATATTCTTTATGGCCGCTTTGGCAGCAGTTTTGTTGCTCCAATACAACAAATATGTTTTTGTCCTATAGTGGAAAAATGACGAATATATTGTTGCAGCCTATGCTGCGGCAAGGTGTTTCTCATGCTTGAAGCGGGCATCATGTATAAAGCGGATATAGGCATACTTTTTTTGAATTGGAATATGCGTTGGTTTTCGGGAAGGGCGCTTGCAATGCGGTAGAGGTATGCCGTGTGGTACGTATTAATTAGGGTTTACGCCAACAGTGTTGCGAAAAGTGTTGTACCAACAGCAGATTTTTTCGCCAAAACTGAAAAATAATTGGCGCTCTTTGTGGACAGGGTATAGACTGGAAACACATATAACTTGGACTGGTACAAGTCTGGATTGGCGTCGCGCAGGAAAGATTTGCAACCACTTGGAGATAACACATGAACAGGATGAAGACACTTGTCTGTCTGGCGGTTGCCTCTGCCCTGCAAGTCTTGTCCGGAGCATCTGGCGCACAAGAACTTGCCGAGGCGCCAAAGGGAGCATTGCTGGATGCCGTCCGCAAGGCTGTGGCCACTAACCCTGAAGTTCAGGCCAGTTGGCACGGGTATAGGGCAGCAACAGCAGGGCGCGATGTCGCTCGCGGCGGGTATTTTCCGCGCATCGACCTGAACGCCGGCTTGGGGCATGTATGGCGCAAGGACCCCAAGGCGGACAGTGACAACTGGAATTATGGCGGCGTCGGGCTGAATCTCAGGCAGATGATTTACGACGGCTTTGCTACGAGCAGCGAAGTCAAGCGTATGAGCTACGACCGTCTCAAGAGCTATTACGAGTTGCTTGACGCTTCGGAGAATGCTGGTCTCGATGTCATACAGGCTTACGCTGATGTTCAGCGGCAGCGTGAATTGGTTGAGCATGCCAAGGCAAATTACGTTGCCCACAAGCAGCTTTACGACCGCCTCAATGAACGTGCTTCGGCGGGCGTGAGCCGCCGGGTAGACCTCGATCAGGCAACCGGGCGGCTGGCTCTGGCCGAATCCAACCTGCTGACGGAGCTTTCAAACCTTCATGATGTCAGCGCGCGTTACCAGCGCTTAGTTGGCGAGGTGCCGCCTGACGTGCTGCCGCCGATCACGGACGACTTCAACAACGTGCAACTGCCGGAAAACGTCGTTGCCGCGCTGAACGTAGCCTACGTCAACAATCCGGCGTTCAACGCCAAGATTGAAACCGTGCGCGCCAGCCTGGCCAATCGGGATGTGGCACGTTCCAACTATCACCCCAAACTCGATCTGGTCGCGAGGACAGGGGTTGATCGTAACGTCGACAACAAAGAGCCCGAAGACTCGACCGGTAAATATACAGGTGGTCTCAAGGGCAACAGGCGTGAAAGTTCGGTCGAATTGCAGTTGAATTTCAACATCTTCCGCGGTGGCTCCGACGCGGCTCGCATCCGTATGGCGAGCGAGCAGGTCGATCAGGCCAAGGATTTGCGCGAAAAAGCCTGTCGTGACCTGCGCCAGACCCTGACGATCGCTTATCAGGATACCCGTAGCCTGACCGAACAACTGGGCTATCTTGAGCGGCATTATCAAATGACCGGCAAAGCGCGCGATGCTTTCCGTGATCAGTTCAACATCGGGCAGCGCACCCTGCTCGACTTGCTCGACACTGAGAACGAGTATTTTGTTTCTCAGCGAAACTACACGAATGCGCGTTATAACCTGTTGGTTGCACAAGCCCGCACTTTAGTTGGGACGGGGCAGTTGCTGCGTACCCTTGGCGTTGTGCGCGAGGACTTGCCCTCGGCGAAGGATATCGGGCAGGATCGTGACACTGTCGATCCGGCGGATATGTGCCCGGCCGACGCGCCTGTTCAAGTCGAAGTCGACAAAGGCAGGTTATCGAGCAGGTAAAAGCCGAGACTGCGGAAATAGTTGATTCCAACAAAAATGGCGCAACTTTTCGGTTGCGCTATTTTTTTGAGTCGCCCTAGCGCCAATCAGGCTTCAAGCATCGGCATTCGTTCGGTTGAGGCTCTCCAATATCCTGCGTACCGGCGCGGGCAGGGCAGCAGAACCGATTCGTTCGAGCGCCTGCCATTGCCAGGCGGGTTCGGAAAGCATCCGGGGGGCAGCGGGAAGGTCGATGCGCCAGGGCGCAATTTCCAGCGTGAAATGCGTGAAGGCGTGAACGAGCGGCGGTAAGGCTTGCGCGCTGGTTTGAGCGACACCAAGCTTACGCATCGCCCAGGTTTCGATTTGAGCGTCTTCCGGAATTTCGGGTAAGGCCAGCAGACCGCCCCAGATTCCAGCGGGAAGGCGGCGTTCCAGCAGTACGCTGTCGCCCAGGACGACCACAAGCATTCGGGCTGTGCGGCGCGGTGGTGTTTTTCGGGAACGTGGAGCGGGCAGTTCTGCAATCCGCCCCGTGGCGTGCGCCACGCATTGCGCCGCGAGCGGGCAGACCCTACAGGCCGGACGCGCGCGTGTGCATACAGTGGCTCCCAAGTCCATTTGTGCCTGGATGTAGACGCCAATATCTTCGGTGCTTTCCGGAAGCAGGGACTCCGCCAACGCCCACAGGCGTTCTTCTACCGCGCGCTCACCGGGGAAACCCTCGATGCCGAAGGCGCGGCACAGTACCCGTTTGACGTTACCGTCCAGGATGGCCGCCCGCTCATTGCTTGCAAATGCGGCGATGGCTGCTGCCGTTGAGCGCCCGATGCCGGGCAATTCGACCAATGCCGTTGCCGTGACGGGAAAAAGCCCGCCGTGCTTCTCCATGACTGCACATGCGGTGCGGTGCAGATTGCGGGCGCGGGCGTAGTAGCCAAGGCCGCTCCAGAGTGCCATGACTTCTTCCACCGGCGCGGCAGCCAGCGCCGCGACAGTTGGGAAACGTTCGAGAAAACGCGCGTAATAGGGGATGACGGCAGCGACCTGCGTCTGCTGCAACATGATCTCGGAGAGCCATATCCGGTAAGGGTCACATGTGCCTTGCCATGGCAGACCGTGTCGGCCATGAGCGCGTTGCCAGGCAATCAGGCGAATGGAAAAGTCAAGCGCAAACGGCGAGAAATTCATCGGGAGCCGTTGATTTGGCTTACAGGACGAGATCGAACAATTCCAGTTTCGGTAGTCCAAGGCAGATTTCGCATGCTATCTTGGTAGCGTCGACGTGTGCCTTGCGGAAAGCCTCAGAGCGCGTCCATGCCTCGAAAAGCTCTTTGTTTTCCCATTCGGTATGGGCAACGAACAATGTATATTCCTCCGTCTGCTGCCCTTGTAGTAGGCAGAAGCGGATGAAACCCGGTACTTCTCCGAGGTAGCTGGTACGCGAACGCCAGTGGTTGAGAAAAGTCTGCTCGTGTCCACGTGCAATTCTGAAACTGACGGTAGCAAAATACATAGAAAATCATGGAAAAATGATACTGAGGTTGAGATTCTAAACTGTTTTGTTCGGGGATAAATGGAGTACGGCACAGTTCAGTCGGCGTCATCAATTTCTGATCCGCTTACCCGCACCCGCGTTGGTGGGAATGTCACGGTAAAACATGTTCCCCGCGATGGTGTGCTCTCGATGTTGAGCTTGGCGTCGTGTCGTTGCAATACATGCTTGACAATGGAAAGCCCCAGGCCGGTTCCGCCACTGGCGCGGGAACGGTCGGAGTCTACGCGGTAGAAGCGTTCCGTCAGTCGCGGGATATGCTCAGGGGCGATGCCTGGGCCGCTGTCCTGCACGGAAAAACGCGCGCCGCCGTTGGTTTGTGTTTGCCAACCGATAAGGATTTTTCCGTCGGGCGGGGTGTAGCGAATAGCGTTGTTGATGAGATTGAAGAAGGCGCTTTGCAATTCGGATGCAGAACCGGCGATTTCGTCGGAAGTATCCATGCCTTCAAGAACGAGTTCGTGGCCGGGGGCGTTTTGCCCGACCAGATGCGCTGAAAAAGCGCGGGCATCGGTGTCGAGACGCTCCAACAGGGTACGGATGGGCGTCCATTCCTTTGTCCCTGGCAAGGCGCTGCCTTCCAGGCGGGAGAGGGTGAGGAGGTCGTCTACCAGGTTTTTCATCCTCCCCGCCTGCTGCGTCATGCGGTGGAGCATGTCGTTACGTTCATCGTCGCCGAGCGGCAGGGTTTGCAGGGTTTCGATGAAGCCCGCCAGCACGGTGAGCGGGGTGCGTATTTCATGGGAGACGTTGGCGACGAAATCGCGCCTCATGATTTCAGCCTGTTCGATGGCGGTGATGTCCCGCGAGAGCATGAGCAGCCGCCCTTGCCCGTAGGGGAGGAGGCGTACTTCGAGTCGCAGGGGGCGCGATGCCGTGGCGAGCGGGCTTTCCAGCATGAGGGGATCGGTGAAGTCGCGTGCGGCAAGGCTCTTGACCAGCGCGGGGGCGCGCAGCAGGTGCGTGATTCGCTGTGAGAGGTCGCGGCGATTGTTTAGCCCAAGGTGTTCGTAAGCCATGCGATTGCACCACTCGATACACTCCTGTTCATCCAGGATGACGAGACCGTTGGGCGAGGCTTGCAGCGCGGACTGGATGTTATGCAGGTGATTTTCGAGTTCTTCCGCCTCAAGAGCCTGTTTACGAAGGAGCCGCTGGACGCGCTCGACGGCTTCCCGGCGCTGGTTGTCGAGACGGGGCGGCGGCGGTGTATCCGGTTCGTCCCGGACGTGGTGCAGCCAGTCGGCAAAGACCTGCGCGCGCCAGGTATCCCAAATCAGCCAGGCCAGCGCACCTACCGCGATGCCCAACCCCACGCCTGTAAATTCCACCGAGGCGGCGAGTGCCGCGCCCCCCGCCATGAGGATCAACAGGGATAGCATTCTGGAAAACAGGGGGTGCATGGGGTTCAAGCGCCCTGTTTTGAACTGAGGCGGTAGCCCGCGCCGCGCACGGTTTCGATCATGGCACCGGCTTCTTGAAGGGAGGCGCGCAAACGCTTGATGTGAACATCGACGGTGCGTTCTTCGATGAATACGTGATCCCCCCATACCTTGTCGAGCAGGGCGGAGCGGGAATGAATGCGATCCGGGTGTCTCAACAGGTAGCGCAGCAGGCGGAATTCGGTCGGGCCGAGCGAGAGTTCCCGTTCCTTGAAACTGACGCGCACAGTAGATGTGTCGAGCGAAAGCCCTCCAACGGTCACGGCGTCGGCGAGTTGTTCGGGCGCGCGGCGGCGCAACAGGGCGCGGATACGCGCCATAAGCTCGGCGGGAGAGAAGGGCTTGGTGACGTAGTCGTCCCCGCCGCTGTCCAATCCGGCAATCTTGTCGGTTTCTTCCCCTCTGGCAGTGAGGATGATGATGGGAATATCTTTCGTGCGCGGCGCGGCGCGCCATTTACGCGCGAGATCGAGGCCGCTCTGTCCGCCGGGCAGCATCCAGTCGAGCAGGACGAGGTCTGGCAGCACGGCATCCAGTTCCCGCTGGGCGGCAACCCCATTCTCTGCCGCCACAGCCTCGAAGCCCTCATGGCGCAAATGGATGAGGATGAGTTCGGCAATATCCTGCTGGTCTTCGACGACCAGTACGCGCGGTTTCGGGGCAGAGGCGGCGTTCATGAGGGCAGGGCGTACATTTACTGGACGATGTCTTCGATGCCCTTGAGCTTGCTGTGGCGCACGTCCGTACCGTGGACGATGTAGATGATGAATTCGGAGATGTTCTTGGCGTGATCCCCGATGCGCTCAATGGCCTTGGCGATGAACAGCAAGTCCAGGCTGCTGCTGATGGTGCGCGGGTCTTCCATCATGTAGGTGATGAGTTTGCGGGTGAAACCCTTGAATTCGCAGTCGATCAGGTCATCTTCCTTGTAGATGGAAATGGCAGCGGCTACGTCCAGCCGGGCGAAAGCGTCCAGCGCACGGTGGATGAGGTCGGTGGCCAGATCGGTGGCTACACGCAGATCGCCGATCGGCATCTGGCGGGTTTCGCCGGTCTCAACGAGAGATTTTATGCGCTTGCCAATCTTGTAAGCCTCGTCTCCAGCGCGTTCCAGATTGGTGGTGATCTTGGAGATTGCCAACAGCAGGCGCAGATCGCGGGCGGCGGGCTGGCGGCGCGCGACGACGGCAGTGAGGGCGCGGTCGATTTCGATTTCCATCTGGTCGACCCGCGCCTCCGTGTCGAGCACATCATTGATTTCGGATAGGGAGAAATTTGTCAGCGAGTGGATGGCGCGTTTGATTTGCGACTCCACCAGACCGCCCATTTCCATGAGCTGCGTGCAAACGCTGTTCAGGTCGCTGTCGAACTGGGAGGAAAGATGTTTTTCGATCATATCGGTCTCTTGCGGGGTCAAGGCTTCAGCCGAAACGCCCGGTAATGTAGTCCTCGGTTTCGCGCTGGGTGGGTTTCAGGAACATCTGTTCGGTTTCCCCGAACTCGATGAGTTCGCCAAGATACATGTAGGCGGTGTAGTCGCTCACCCGTGCCGCTTGCTGCATATTGTGCGTGACGATAATCACCGTGTAGTCCTTTTTCAACTCCGCGATCAGTTCCTCGATGCGCCCGGTGGAGATCGGGTCGAGCGCGGAGCAGGGTTCATCGAGCAGCAACAGTTCCGGCTTGATTGCGATGCCGCGCGCGATGCACAGCCGTTGTTGCTGGCCGCCCGAAAGGCTGGCTCCGCTCTGGGGGAGTTTGTCTTTTACTTCGTCCCAGAGCGCCGCTTTCCGGAGCGCCCATTCCACGCGCTCTTCCATATCGATGCGGGAGAGGTTCTCGAACAGTTTTACCCCGAAGGCGATGTTGTCGAAGATCGACATCGGGAATGGCGTGGGTTTCTGGAACACCATACCGATGCGGGCGCGGATCAGCGCCACGTCCTGTTTCGAGGTGAGCAGGTTTTCACCGTCGAGCAGGATGCTGCCTTCGGCGCGCTGTTCCGGGTAAAGCTCGAACATCCGGTTGAAGGTTCGCAGGAGCGTGGATTTGCCGCAGCCGGACGGTCCGATGAAAGCCGTCACGCAGCGCTCCGCAATGTCGAGATTGATGGCATTGAGCGCCCGGAATTTACCGTAATAAAAATTCAGGTCACGGACGGCGATCTTGATCGGCGCTGAGAGGGCAGGGGAGGATTCAGGCGTATTCGCATTCATTACAGTTTCTCACGGGACAGCATCCGGGCCAGAATGTTGAGTCCGAGTACGGCGAGCGTAATCAGGAAGACGCCGCCCCAGGCCAGTTTTTGCCAGTTTTCGTAGGGGCTCATGGCGAATTGCAGAATCGTCACCGGCAGATTGGCAAGCGGGCCGGAGAGGCTGGCCTTCCAGAACTGATTGTTCAGCGCGGTGAAGAGCAACGGTGCGGTCTCACCGGAGATGCGTGCTACGGCAAGCAGTATGCCGGTCAGTACCCCGGCGCGCGCGGCAACCAGCGTGATTCGGGTGATGACTTTCCATTTCGGCGATCCCAGCGCGTAGGCCGCTTCACGTAATCCGGCGGGAATCAGCGCCAGCATGTTTTCGGTTGTGCGGATGACGATGGGGATGACGATGAGCGCCAGCGCCGCCGCGCCCGCCCATCCGGAAAACTCCTTGAACTGCACCACGATGACCGCGTACACGAAAAGGCCGATGATGATGGAAGGTGCAGAGAGCAGAAGGTCGTTGATGAAACGGACGGTGAACGAGAGTTTACCGCTAGGGTCGTATTCGGCCAGGTAAATACCGGTGAGGATGCCAATGGGCGCGCCGACGAACGTCGCCAGCGCCACCATCAGAAACGAACCCATCATGGCGTTGGCCAGCCCCCCCTCGCCTATGGCGTCGCCCGCTGGCGGTGTGTTTTCCGTAAACATCGCCACGCTTAAGCCTGAGATGCCGACGGAGACCGTCTCCCACAATATCCATGCCAGCCAGAACATGCCGGCGAACATGGCAATCATGGAAAGCGCGATGGCGATTTGGTTGAACCGCTTGCGGCGGGCGAAGCGTGCGGCCTTGGATGATGTTTCGTGATTCATGCTCGTATCCGGGCTCATACTCGCGCGCCCTCATTCTTTTTCAGGCGCAAGAGCAGGAGCTTTGAGCAGATCAGCACCGTGAAGGTAATCAGGAAGAGGACGAGCCCCAGATAAATCAGGGATGCCTGGTGCAATCCCGGTGCGGCTTCGGCGAACTCATTGGCGAGAGCCGAAGTGATGCTGTTGGCTGGCTCGAACAGTGACAAGGAATTCAGTTGGTTCATGTTGCCGATGACGAACGTTACCGCCATCGTCTCGCCCAGCGCGCGCCCAAGCCCAAGCATGATGCCACCGAGTACCCCCGTCTTCGTGTAGGGCAGCACCACGCGCCAAACCACTTCCCAGGTCGTTGCTCCCAGCCCGTAAGCCGACTCCTTCAGCAGCGGCGGCGTTACCTCGAACACATCGCGCATCACCGAGGCGATGAAAGGGATGATCATGATGGAAAGAATGATGCTTGCGGACAAAATCCCGATGCCTACCGGCGGTCCGGATACCAGCGCTCCCAGAAAGGGGATATCACCCAGGAGGGACTGCATAGGCTGCTGCACGTAGCGCGCCAGCACCGGCCCGAATACCATCAAGCCCCACATGCCGTACACGATGGAAGGTACGGCGGCCAGCAACTCGATAGCCGTACCGAGCGGGCGTTTCAGCCAGACCGGAGAGAGTTCCGTCAGGAAAAGCGCGATGCCGAAACTCACCGGAACCGCGATCAGGAGCGCGATGAAAGAAGTCACCAGCGTACCGTAGATCATCATCAGCCCGCCGAAGTCCTCCCGCACCGGGTCCCAGGCGTTGCGCGTCAGAAAGCCCGCCCCGTACTCACGGATTGCGGGCCAGGCTCCCATGATGAGAGAGGCGATGATGCCAAGCAGTAAAGCGAGGGTCAGTAATGCGGCGCCGCGTGCCGTAAGTGAAAACAGGCGGTCGGCAAGGGCGTTGGAAATGTTCAGTTTCAGTCGCATTTAACCGGGGTTTCAGAGTAACGACGCTAGTTTATGGCTGGTTTGTGACAGAACCGTGACAGAGAACTTTATCTCGGCGCAACTTCGATGTGACAAAAAAACCGGGATGCTGCCTTTAGGTAGCATCCCGTCCCGTAACCCCATCTCTGGGTTTTTTGTATTTTTTCTCTCTTTTACGGCCTGACTGCTTTCCCCGATGCGTCCGTAATCGATTGCCACGACCGCGCCACGATCTCTTTTACGGCGGGTGGCATGGGGATGTAGTCCAGATTGCTTGCCTGCGCGTCGCCGTTTTTGAAAGCCCACGCGAAGAAGTTGAGCGAAGCGGCAGCTTGCGCGGGTTTGTCCTGTTTTTTGTGCATCAGGATGAAGGTTGCAGAGGTGATCGGCCAGGATTCGTCGCCCGGCTGATCGGTCAGGATTTGAT
Organism: Betaproteobacteria bacterium; assembly: GCA_009782565.1. Classification (GTDB taxonomy): domain Bacteria; phylum Pseudomonadota; class Gammaproteobacteria; order Burkholderiales; family Rhodocyclaceae; genus WRNU01. The sequence goes on along the minus strand of WRIU01000001.1, from coordinate 356,213 downwards.
GGAAGCTCTTTTCCCACTCCGCGCCTGAAGCGGCAGCCTTGAAGCTTGCTTCCGAGGGCTGGACGAATTTGCCCGCGCGATTCTGGATTTGCGCGTGCGCCAGCTTGTTGCGCTTGGCGTAGGCGTACTCGACATAGCCGATTGCGCCGTTCAAACGGCCTACAAACGCCGCCACGCCTTCGTTGCCCTTGCCGCCAAGACCGGTCGGCCAATTCACTGCCGTGCCTTCGCCGACTTTTTCCTTCCACTCGGCGTTGACCTTGCACAAGTAGTTGGTGAAGCCGAAACTCGTGCCGGAGCCGTCCGCGCGGCGGACGACGGCAATGGCGGTGTCGGGCAGTTTCAAGCCGGGATTGAGCGCCGCGATGGCGGGGTCGTTCCAGAGCGTGATCTTGCCCAGGTAAATGTCGCCCAGGACTTGGCCGTTCAGTTTCAACTGACCCGGCGTGACGCCCTGGACGTTGATGATGGGAACGATGCCGCCGACGACCATTGGAAACTGAACCAAGCCTTTTTCCTGCAAGACTGCATCGGTAAGCGGCGCGTCGGAAGCGCCGAAATCCACCGTTTTCTCTTCGATCTGTTTCAACCCCGCGCTGGAACCGATCGACTGGTAGTTGATCTTATGCCCGGTGATCTTGTTGTAATCCGCCGCCCAGCGGGTATAGAGCGGTGCGGGGAAACTCGCCCCGGCTCCGGTGACGTTGTCGGCGGCCAGCGCCAGTGTGCTCATGCCTAAGGAAGACGCCGCCGTAACACAGGCGGCCACGATCAGCCGTTTCATGGTGTCTCAATCTCACGTAGTTGGAACGGTGTCACTCTAGTGGGCGATTGTGACAAGTTGATGACGATTTGCCATAAAGTAATTGGATAAAAGCGTTGTTGCAGCGCCGCACCACAGCTTCTATGATGAAAGAGATGGAGCCCATCAGTGATGTTTTTGAGGAGCTTGAAATGCTGACCGAACACAAGGAAACCTGGTTCGATGACGAGATTGAACAAAGTTTTTTGCAGGGATGTGAAAAAGGCCGGGAAGAGGGCCGGAAAAAAGCCCTGATGTTCGTTGCCCGGAACATGCTTAAGAGCGGCAAATCCGTCAAGGAGATCGCGGAAGCGACCGGGCTTCAGCCAGCGGTGATACAGTCCTTGGTGCACTGAACTACATCACGCCGCCACATCCAAACCATTTCCTCTCCGTTGAAAAGCAATCCAGCTACGGCGGATGAAATCTTCCTGCCACATCGCGCACAGGGCGTGATGGTTGGGAAAACTCGCGGCTATTCCCGTGATCTTGTCGATTTTTTGTGCATCGGCAGGCAGAGCATCCTTGTGTTTTTCAATGAACAGGCGGCCATAGCGCGCGTGCTCTTTGTTATTACTGCCCATCGAGGCGTGGATGATCGGGATGTCGCAACATACCCCGATCTTTTTGCCCGCACGCCAGGCGGAAAAACTGAAATCGAGATCGTAGAGATGGAAACCGTCGAAGGTGATTTCGTCGAAACCGATTTCTTCCGCCACCTCCCGGCGGGTCATGATGCAAAGGCCGTCGATACCCTGGATGCCGTCTACTAAGGGCCAGGGTTCGGGGTTCCATATGCTCAGGTAGAGGGGGGTATTTTTGTGTGCAATTACGCCAGATGACCAGGGAAGCCCCGCATGCCACCAGTTTTCCGCGATAACGCGGCGCGTTCCCGCAAAACCCAGAATATCGAAATTCTGTAGGCGAAGGCTGATTTTCTGGCCGAAATCCGGGTCGAGAATCAGGATGTCGTCGTGTGAAAAGATCACGATGTCGCCGCGCGCACGCCGCAAAGCCCGGTTGTAGCCTTCAGCCAGTGATCGTGCGTCGTGGATACCGATGATCTCGTGTGGGAAACCCGCAAGAAGCCGCTCATAACACGCGCTGGCCTGGGTGAATTTCAGGGCATCGATGCTGCAAATGATGATGGAGAAAGAGGGGGTATTCATAAAACATCCCCACTGGAACGACGGGCGATGGACAATGTGGCACGTCGGAAAACATCCTCCGTCCAGAGCTTCGACAGGTTTTTATGGTCACTGACGAAACATGCTGTGCCAATTGCTGATTGCTGGTCGAAGGGCTGCATTTTGCGTTGATGCACATATTTCATGGAAAAACGTCCGGCATATTTTTGGTAGTCGTCGGAAAGGAATACGTTTTTTTTGCCCTGAACGCTTGTGGAGGCGTGGATGTAGGGGATGTCGCAGCAAACCCCGATTTTGTGACCGGCGAGACTGGCCGCGAAGCTGAAATCGCAGTCGTACAGATGCCAGCCGTCGAAGGTGCCAGGATCAAACCCGATGGCTGTTGCGACTTCGTGGCGGGCAATCATGCACAGGCCGTCCAATACCTCGATGCTGCCTGTTATTGGCCAATCCCGTGCGCCATAAATGTTGAGATAAAGGTAATTGGGATGTCGATCCGACCAATGGCAGACCGCGCCGTTCAGGTGCTCTCGTGCGGCAAACCAGACAGGGCTTATCAGGTGCGAAGCCCCGGCAAAACCGAGGATGTCCCACGACTGCATCCGCGCGCCGATTTTTTGTGCAAATTGCGTGTCGAGAAAAGTGACATCGTCGTGTGAAAAAATGATGATATCGCCCCGCGCGCGCTTTAAGCCCCGGTTATAGCCCTCAGCGAGCGAGCGAGCGTCGTGGATGCCGATGATCTCGTGTGGGACTCCATTGAACAAGCGTTCATAGTGAGTACTGACCTGGGCGAAATTCCACGGGTCGATACTGCAAACGATGATGGAAAAGAAAGGCGCGTTCATGGCCGTCAATTACACATGTTGGAGGCGGCAAGGGGGATGGGCTGCTTGTCCCGAAGCAAGCCTGTCATGGCATCCGCAAAACCCTGTGCAAAATGTTTTGGATCGGTGAGTCCCTGCGCCTTCATGCGCTCGCGCAGGGCAGGGTCAGGTTTTACTCGCTGTCCAGACGGAGCAAGTTGCAGGGCAAGGTCTGCGTATTGCTGCGACCCAATAGCGATCCATTCTTCTTTACCAAGTGCCTTCAGCAAGGCGGCGGGACGCTGTGACCAGGGCAGGATGGAACCGGGAATCAGGCACGGCCTACCCATCCACAGGCAGGTGGGCAAGGCAAGGCCGCCAGGGTTGACCGGCGGCAGCAGCCCCAGGTCGATGGATTGCCAGGCCAGGCAATATTCTTCCGTTGTGCTGGCGTTGATGAAAACGAGCCGCGTGGGATCGACTCCTGCACTGGAGAATTGCGCGCTGATGAAGGTTTGCGCCGCCTGTCTCAGTTCATCCAGATTGATGACGAGCGTGGTTGAAGGGTGTTGGCGCAAGGTTTCGGCAAAAAGCTGCCAACCGTTGCGGCCGATCCCCGCAGCGGGCACGAGACATCCTAAAACCGGCGGTTTGCCCATGTTCCGCGCGGCATCGTCAATGAACGGCAGTTCCGGCAAATCGAACACTTCGCCCATTTCGGGAAGGTTCACGGTTGGCAAGGTGTTTTCCACGGAAAGGTACGCGCCTGCCAGGGTTTTCACGTTTGGCGCAATGGACGGAGTTGGCGATTCTCCCCACAGGAATTTGTGAGGAGCCTGTGCTGCCAGAAAAACCTCCAGACGCTCAGAGGGGGCACAGACTTCCATGTCGACCAGGATGTCTGGTGCAAGTTTGCGGATTTTTTCAACCGCCTTGTCGTTTTCATCCTCAAGAATGTTCAAAGACGTATCAGCAAGCAGGGCGCACATCTGGATCATGTCGTCCCTGGGCCGATATGTGTAGCAGGAAATGAGCAGGGTGAAGAAACGTTCCGGCGGTAAATAGCGCAAGAGCGCGTAGAGTTGTTCGAGTTGATGGTTTGATGTGAAGTTGCCCACCATGAAGGCGATTCTTGTCAGGCCGGATTCGTTTGGGTTGGCATGGACACTCTCCTGGCTGGAATGGATGACGTCTTCTAGCCGGGCCTGGATGCGGGAAAGGGTTTCAATGGTTTTCTCGCCATTTTCATCGAAGCGCCCCAGACAGCGCGCCGCCAGCAGGTCATCGGGCAGCCCGCGCGAAAAACGTAGCGTATTTTCCGTAAATTCGGACAAATCGCCGCACTCGGCAAGGATTTGCAGCAAAGTGCTTTGAATATGTGCTTGACTATTGGACGGCAAGGCTGCGGTGGTTTGCAGGAGTGAAACCGCTTCCTTGCTTTGTCCGGTCAAATGCAGGCTTTGCGCGAACGCCGGATAAGCCGCAAACAAATCCGGTTGTGCATGAACGGCTTCCCGCAAGTATTTGACTGCCTCGGAAGGATTGCTGTTTTTCAGGAAAACTTCGCCCAGCGCTGCGATGAGATCGGCGCGTTCCGGGGCGAGCCGGACGGACTGAGTGATAAAATCGTGTGCCTCCGTCGCCAGCCCTTGACGTGCACAAATAAATGCCAGGTACGCGCAGGGCAGGGGATTATCCTGTTCCTGTGCCATCGCCGTGGAAAGGTATTCAATGGCAGATTCAAAATCTTCATTTTTGAAAGCCTCGATTCCATCAGTGAGCTGTGTCTCCGTTTTTTCCGTTGTCGATGGGTTCTCCGGCCTGTCACCTGTTATGTCATACATGAGTCGGGCTGTTTCAATATCTTGCAATTTGTCTTTCAATGTGATTTTTTCAAAGACACCAGGCGCGGCCACTTTTAAAATATCTCCGTTGATGACATGGGTAAATGGGGCATGTTTTTTTTGTGCAAATTTGGTAATGATACAAAATGAATCAAAAAAAGAAATGCTGGCAATTTCCTGACGGTATGATTTCAGAAATTTCTTGAAATTCATATTGTTAGAAAACTGTTTTTCAGGAATATGGTCGGCATGGAGTGCATCAATGAAGTGCTTGAAAAATTCTACAGAAGAATTCTTCTTGTGCAATCCGCCACCAAAACTTTCCCAGTAACTCGCATGCAAGTCTTCAATGATATAAGTTCCGCCGGGATTTAACTTTTTGAATAAATGGGTAAAGGTCGAAATGACCTCATCGCTTTGATGCGAACCATCATCAATAATGATATCGAACGTTTTGTCGACAAACAGGCGGTTTACGAAGACTTTATCTGCGGCGTTGCCTAGATGAAAATGAATATTTTCGCTGAAATCGAGTTCTAGGCACTTTGGATTGATATCCAGTCCATGAATTTCGGAGTTTGGTGGTAGATATTTTTTCCATATTTCGAGCGAACCGCCGTTCTGTACGCCTATTTCAAGTAGACATAAGGGTTTCTCGAAATCGAGGTATCGGGAAAAAATCTGATCGTATACAAACGGATAATGTGTCCATTTATGGCAACCGTATCCCTGATGGTTTTTATAAAGCTCATAGTAGCTTTGTTTTTCCCAGATGGGGTCTAAGTCAGTGTTCATTATTCGCTCCGTTTTTTTTATCTCAGTTGTTGGCTGTGCACCAGCGTTGCCACATGCCCCGGAAAGCGTCTTCCAGGCTGCGCGCCATGCGCGGGCCGTCGAGCAATGGGCTATTGATCATGCGTTCGCGCAGCTTGGTGCGTAGGCGCTTGAGGCGCTCAAAATCGTTCGCAAGGGCGACGGCAATGTTGACGTAATCGTCGGCGCTGGCCGCGACCAGTTCGTGCAGGCCGACGTTTTCGAGAATCGCCTTGCCCATGCGGGCGGACAGATGCTCTCCGGGCCAGGTGACGAAGGGTACGCCCATCCAGATGGAGTCGTAGCCGGTCGTGCCGCCGTTGTAAGGGAAGGGGTCGAGTCCGAGGTCGATTTCGTTGTGGCTTTCATAGTATTTCTGCCTTGCGACGTAGCCCCGGAATTCCAGTTGCGCGGGATCGACACCATGGCGCTCGAATTGGCTGGAGAAGTAACGGATGGTTTCACTGTCCCGCCCGCCGATGGCGACGAGGATCAGGCGGGCTTGAGGGCATTGGACGAGGATGCGGCTCCATAGCTCGATGGTTTTTTCGCTCGCTTTGCGGAAGTGGTTGAGGCAAGCGAAGGTAAACGGGGCGGATTCGCGCTCGCAGGGCAGCCCCGGCAGGATGGCGGCGTTGCTGATCTCGGCGCGCGCGCCGTAGCAGTCCGGCAGGGGCCAGGGGGTCTCCAGGCTCCAACCCGGCTTTTCCAGCACGGGGTCGGGCGGGATGAAGATGTAGTCCATCGCGGACATGCCGCTGGTGCCAGGAAAACCGAGCCAGGTGACTTGAATGGGTGCGGGCTTGCGCGCGATGACGTCGCTGCGGCTGCCGTCGGTGAAGCCGTTGAGGTCGACGAGGATGTCGATTTCGTCCCCTTCGATGAGATCGGCCAGCCAGTCGTCGCCGATGCCGACGACCGCGCGCCACTGTTGGGCGCATGCCTTGATCCGGCGGGTGGTGTCATCTTCTTCGGAGAAGTTGTAATAGATGAAGGTTTCCAGTTTTTCACGGTCGATATGTTCGAGAAACGGCCATACGAAGGCGGCAACCGGGTGGTTTCGCATATCGGAAGAGACCCAGCCGACGCGCAGCCGCCGTTCGGGGTCGCGGTTGCGGGCAGCGAAATCGTTGCCGCGCAACAGGGGGCGGAAGATGCGCTCATCGAAAGCCTGGGCAAGCTGGAGGATGTCCGCCGCGCCGACCGAGGAGGCGGAGACCATTGCCCATAACGACTTGGAGTAGGTGCCTCGGTGATTGGGGTCGCGCGCGCGCGCCTGCGCGAGCAGTTCCAGGGCTTCGTCATGACGGCCCTGGTCGTTGTGCCAGGTGGAGAGGTTCATCAACGCGTAAATGTTGCCAGGGTCTTTCTCCAGGATGGCGTCGGCGGCCCTGCGTACTTTTTCGCTATCTCCGCTCTTGGCATACACCATGAGCAGGGTGTTCCAGGCGCTCAGGTTGTCCGGATTGCGCTCGACCGCCATTTCCAGGTTCTCTTGCGCCATCGGAGTCCAGTATTTGATAGCGAACAGGGTTCCGAGTTTTTCGAGTATCCAATCCTCGGAAATGCCCAGCGCGTGCGCGCGCTCCATTGCGTCGATGGCATCCAGGGCTTTGCCGCACATGATGAGGGTGACGGCGAGTTTGGCCTGAATGTTGACGTCATCGGGGGCAGAATCTGCCGCTTGCCGGTAAAAACTTGCCGCTTCACGGCTGTCGCCACGCATCCAGGCCAGTTCGCCCGCGAGGTCGAACGTGGTGGCGGCCTCAGGTGCCAGTGCCTGGAGCTTTTTGAGGCAAACGTCGGCTTGCTCCACTTCCTGTTTTTCGACGTAGAGATGTCCGAGGGAGAGCCAGGCATCCGGGTAACGTGGCGCGAGCTTCGTGGCCTTATTGAAGGCTTTCAGGGCTTCGTCGAGTTCGCCGAGGTGCTGACAGGCCATGCCGAGCAGACAGTAGTGTGCGGCAAGGGGGTAGGGCATGCGGACGACTTCTTCCAGCAGTTCGCGGGCATGTTGCCAGTTGCCCGCTTTCACGTATGCGCCGGAGAGGCTGCACAGGATGCCGACATCTTTCGGGGCGAGTTGCCGGGCTTCGATCAGTTGTTGAAGGCTGGTCTCGATCTGGCCGAGCTTGCCGAGAGTCTCCCCAAGCTTTAAGCGGTAGCGGGCGTTTTCCGGCCGCAATTCGACCGCCTGGTTGAAAAAGGTGGCGGCGGTGTCCTGTTGCCCGATGCCCTGCGCGACTTCGCCCAGCCCGAACCACGCCTGATGCGACTCCGGCGAGAGAATGGCGAGTTCCTCGAACAGAGCGCCCGCGTGGCTGTAATCCTTGGCGGCAAGGGCTTTTTGCGCCTTGCCGAGAAGGTTTTTCTGTTTGACAGTGACGGACATGCTTCAAGGGCCTCTGGCGAGCGGCAGTCCGTTGCAGTGTATGGGGCTGGATCGCCCGGTTAAGAGCGGAATAACGCCGGAATAACGGGGCATATTAAATTCCCCTCCAAGGAGGGGAATAAACCCCGCACTAAATTCCCCTCCAAGGAGGGGAATAAAACCCGCTCCTTTGGGGCAGGGGGAAAGCAATCTGGCACGTTAAATGCTTGAAACCGGCTGAAAGCTCCGCGCGGGTGTTTTACCAGGGGGGTTGTCGTTATCTAATCGGCTTGTAGCCACGCGCGGGAAAACGCTGACAACCTTCGGAGGAAGCATGAAATGCCACAAATCATCAACACCAACATTTCGTCGCTAAACGCGCAGCGAAATCTGGACACTTCGCAGAGTGCTTTGTTTACCGCATTGCAGAGGTTGTCTTCCGGCCTGCGGGTCAATAGTTCCAAGGACGATGCCGCCGGTCTGGCAGTTGCGGAGAAAATGAACGCGCAGGCGCGCGGTATGACAGTGGCGATCCGCAACTCCAACGATGGCATCTCGCTGGCGCAAGTCGCCGAGGCAGGGATGAACGTCATTGGCGAGCATTTGCAGCGGATGCGCGAATTGGCGGTGCAGGCGGCTTCCGGCCAGTATGATTCCGACAACCGTAGCGCGCTGGATACTGAATACCAGCAACTGGCAAGCGAAATCGACCGCGTCATCAGCGCTACCAATTTCAACGGCCAGAAGTTGCTGGACGGTACGTTTTCCGCCGGGGTGATTTTCCAGGTCGGGCCGAATTCGACCGGGGAATCGCAAATCCTGGTGGAGATCAGCCCGGTTTCCGTCAATGTCGGCGCGATTACCGGCACAGACGGCCTGAACGCCTTGAGCGAGATTTCCGTGCTCGATCAGGCCATCGACAACATCAATAACAACCGCGCCGCCCTGGGCGCAATCCAGAACCGCTTTGAAGGCGTGCTTACCCAGTTGGCGGCATCGCGGGAGTCCACCGAAGCTGCACGCAGCCGGATCATGGATGCGGACTATGCTTCTGAGACCGCGAAGCTGGCGCGCGCGCAGGTGCTGCAACAGGCCGGGGTAGCCATGCTGACCCAGGCCAACGCCTTGCCGCAGAACGTGCTGCGGCTGCTGCAATAAAACACCACGCCCTTCCTCCTTGCGCGCCACCGCTTTTCCGTGACTGGAGTGTGGCGCGTTTTTTGTTCCGGGCAGCGGTTGTGCCGCGCAAGGCAAGGCAGGGGGCAGGGTTTATACGTGAAAACCCTCACACTTCACGCAGGAAAAATGGGCGGGAACAGTTGGGACACATTTCTATCCTTAAAGAAATTCTGACTTCCGCCGTTACCGCATTCAGGCAGACGAGCAACGGATAGGTTAAAGATTTCAAGTGACAGCTCCGGCGTCTTGCTCGAATGAAATCCATCCCGAAGGAGATAAAAAATGCCCCAAATCATCAACACCAACATCTCGTCGCTCAATGCCCAGCGGAATCTGAACACTTCGCAAGGCTCATTGAATACCGCGTTGCAACGGCTCTCTTCCGGCCTGCGCGTCAATAGCTCCAAGGATGACGCCGCTGGCCTGGCCGTAGCAGAAAAAATGAACGCGCAAGCGCGCGGCATGACAGTCGCGATGCGTAACGCCAACGACGGCCTGTCTCTTGCACAAACGGCGGAAGCGGGCATGAACGTGATCGGCGATCACCTGCAACGGATGCGCGAACTGGCGGTGCAGGCGGCTTCCGGCCAGTATGATGCCGCCAACCGCAGCGCGCTGGACACCGAATATCAGCAACTGGCGAGTGAAATCAGCCGCGTCATCGACGCCACCAATTTCAACGGCCAGAAGTTGCTGGACGGTTCGTTCTCGGCCGGCGTCAATTTCCAGGTTGGCGCGACGACGACCGCCGAATCGCAGATCAAGATCGGCATCGCGGAAGTGTCTGTCGCTGCTGGCGCGCTGACTGGCTCCACCGGTGACGGCGCCTTGAGCGAAATTTCCAAACTCGATGCGGCCATTGACGCGATCAATAACAACCGCGCCGCCTTGGGTGCGATCCAGAACCGTTTCGAGGGCGTGCTCAATCAACTGTCGGCAGCGCACGAGAATACGGAAGCGGCCCGCAGCCGGATCATGGACGCAGACTACGCTTCCGAGACTGCGAAGCTGGCGCGTTCGCAAGTGCTGCAACAGGCTGGTGTGGCCATGTTGTCGCAAGCAAACGCCTTGCCGCAGAACGTGCTGTCGCTCTTGCGATAGTTCTTGGAAGCGGCAACTGGCGAAAGCGGTTGAGAAAGGGGGATGTCGGCCAGGGGTCGGCATCCCTTGAACCACAACCGGAAAGAGGGCTGAATCGTGGAAATCATCGGTACAAACAACGTCATCGCGGGAGTAGGCTTGCCCAGCCGCGTTTCTCAGAATTCACCGCGCCCCCCTATGCCACAGTCTGCTAGAACGGCTAACGCTCCCGGACAGGGTGGTTCGAGCACTGATGAGGCGCGCGCTGCCGGACGGTCTCAGGAAACCAATCCTGGCGCCGGTGGGGCAGCGAGCCTGGAACAGGCGGTACGGGAAAGCGTAGAAAAACTGAATAATTTTATCCGTCCTTATGTGACTTCCCTGCGGTTTTCGGTAGATAAAGACCTGGGACATGTCGTGGTCAAAGTCATGGATAACGAAACAAAGGAAGTCCTTAAGCAGATACCTTCCGAGGATGCGCTGGCGCTGACCAAGGCGCTCGGCAAAGTCGCGGGACTGATCGTGAGGCAGGAAGCGTGAAGGAGCCGGGGACAGTTCTTCTGGTTGCGCGCATGGGCGCGATCCTTCTCATGCACGTTTGAAGGAGCAATATCATGGCAGCAGTTACCTCTCTAGGCGTGGGTTCTGGTTTGAACCTGGAAAGTCTGGTTCAGGATCTCATGAAGGTTGAGAGAATGCCCCTCGCCAACCTGCAAAAACAGGTTTCTTCCTTCAACACGAAAATTTCCGCATTGGGTACGCTGGCAAGCAAGCTTTCGGCATTGCAGACGGCAGCCAAGGATTTGAAACCGGATGCGCTGCAATCCGCGCTGGACAAATTCGGCTCATACAAAGGCACCGTCGGCAATGAGAGCGTAGCCTCTCTCGCCATGGGCGAAGGGGTGCGAGCCGGCAGCTACAGCCTGGAAGTGACCCAACTCGCACAGGGGCAGAAGTCCCGGCTCGATGCCAGCAATTTCAGCGGCGGCGATCAGATCGCGTTCAGCTTTGCCGACTCCTCGAAGGATTTTTCGGTAACGTTCTCAGACCCTTCCAACCTGACCTCGGTGGCCAATGCCATCAATCAGGCCGACAAGGGCGTCACGGCGACCGTCGTCAACGGCACCGATGGGCCTCAACTGGTTCTGACCGGCAAGGAGGGCGCGGAAAACGCTTTCTCCGTCGGCGGCACGGGCGTGACGGGTTCTGTGACTTCGGTGCAATCGGCGCAGGACGCGCAGTTGAAAATCGACGGAATCAGTGTCACCAGTTCCTCCAACACCGTCAAGGATGCGGTGACGGGCGTGACCCTTCAACTGAAGGCCACGAACGCCGGTTCGCCGACGACCATGACGGTAGAAGTGGATCACTCCGAAAAACTCTCGAAGGGGCTGGAGGCTTTCGTCAAGGCATTCAATGACGTAATCAGCACCGTCAAGTCGCTTGGTGCCTACGATGCCGAAAAGCAATCTGCCGGGGCGCTCAACGGCAACCGCATCTTGCGGGAGACGGAAAGCACGCTCCGCAATCTGGTCTTCGGCCAGAGCAGTCTCCAGGATCAGAATGGCGAGGCCATGATGCTCTCCAAGCTGGGCATCACTTTCCAGAAAGACGGCACAATTTCGCTCGACAGCGACAAGCTCACGGCGGCAATCAATAAAGACCCGTCTTTGGTCGCCAGTTTCACCTCCGAAATTGGAAGCCGCTTCAATACCGGGTTGGACAGACTCGCGGGAACTGGCGGCTCGGTCGAATCGGCCACGGACAGCCTGCGAAACAGCGTCCGCGGGCTGGAAAAACGCCAGGAAGCGATGGAAGCGCGGATGGTGGCGGTCGAGGCGCGTTACCGCAAGCAATTCAGCGCCCTCGATAGCCTGATAGCGAGCATGAATAAAACCAGTAGCTATCTCGCGCAGCAGTTGTCCTCTATCTCTATGGGTAACAACGGCTGATACCGCTCGTGTGTAGGAGAGAAGAATCATGTTTGGCAGACCCGGTAGTCCGGCCAAGGCTTACGCAGACCTGGGGCGCGAATCCGACATCAGCACGGCCAGCCCTCACCGGCTGATCGTGCTGCTGTTTGAGGGAGCGGAAACCGCGATCAACGTTGCCAAGGTGCACGCGGAGCAGGGCAACATCGCGGAGCGCGGCACGCATCTTTCCAAGGCCATTGAGATCATCAGCAACGGCCTCAAGGTGAGTTTGGACATGAGCCAGGGCGGCGAACTGGCGGCGCGGCTTGCGGCCCTGTACGACTACATGGTTTCCAGGCTGCTGTGGGCGAACATGAAAAACGACGTTTCCGCCATGAGGGAAGTGCTTTCCCTGCTCGGCGAGATTCATGAAGCCTGGGCGCAGATCGACCCTGACAAGCAAAAACAATAAGGAAACGCCTGATTTCCCTGGTTTTTGGTGCTCCGCTTATAGCCCCCGCTGTTCCATGAAACAGGTGATTGCCTTGATGGGATCGGATTCCCGCATGGGCATCTGGCCGAAGTCTTCCTCGTAGTTGCCGATCAGCACCGCGAGCACTTCCAGTTCCTCGCTTTCCGGAGTGCCGGGCGTGGCATCCCATAGCGCGTCGACGCGATTCAGGGCCGCGTTGTAATCGGTTTCGTTGTGGATGGGCTTGATATTCATTGTCGGGGCTCCGTATGGATTCCCCTCTGTTTACGGCATCTTGCAGAGGGGGTTGAGCCCTCGAAGGGAGATGAGGCCGCAAATCCAGCCCGGATTTCCAATTTTGGTGAAATATGACGCACTCAGGAACCACCCCGTCGCTTCTCGACCACCGCACCACCCCGGCGCTACGCGCCACCCCTCCAAAGGAGGGGAATTTAGTGCGGGGTTATTCCCCTCCTTGGAGGGGTGCCCCGAAGGGGCGGGGTGGTAGCGGCGTGGAGAAGATGTGGCAACTTTGATAAATGGGTATGACCATTCATTTTCTCGATTTTTCGGTTTTCGGGCGAGAGGTGGTTTACAACAATAGCAATGAAGTTTTTTGATGTGACAAAATAAACATAGTTTTGTCACTATGACGGTATTATAGATATTGACAAAATCGTTTTTACGAGTAAAACGCAGAGGTAAGTACCTCTGACTCGAATGAATTGCGGCGCAGTTCACTGCGTCATAAACCTTGATAACAGTAAAGAAGGGGGGTTCGCCATGCCAGAAGTTGTTGAAATCAAAGTTCGTAGAGGGCGTCCGCCTTACGAACGACCCATAAAGCAGATGGTTTCGTTGCGTATGGACATTGATGTGCTTGAGGGTTTGCGCGCTACGGGCAAGGGGTGGCAAACGCGGATCAACTCCATCATGCGTGAATGGCTGAAAGAAAAGCCATCGGAGCAGTAATTCCGGGGAAATTCTTCGATTCCTGCTGGCCGCCTTGCTCCATCGTTTTCCAGTAAGAGGGGCGGCCAGGTTTCGTTTCTCTGCTTCCTTTCCTATGAGATGTCGAAAATTTTTACACTTTCTGTTGTAGTATGGTTTTTGTTTCCACGGCGTAACAGTCAATGTATTGATTATTAACGACATTTATATGCAAATGCGGTTAAGGCACGAATTATGCTAAAATATACGCAGATTTTGTTTCCACACGTTTATCTACACTCCACTCCATAGGGGTATCACCATGAACAAAAAGTTTGGTCAGTTTGCGCTCCCGGTTTTGTTATTTGCCTTCGCTGGCACGGCTCAAGCGGAAGAAGTCTACTTTGGACAATGGGGTTCCAGCTTCTTTACGACAGACCCCTGGGAGGTGTACTACGTCGACAGTACCCTGCCTGAGTTCAGCCTCAGCGGTTATAAGAGCATGGCGGAGGCTACATCCTCTCAGTGGATCGCCACGGGTTTCCGTGAATATCCGGATTCCGGTTTTATATCTAAACAAGGGCTTTTCGACCTTGACGCCATATGGATTGCTGGCGCGTGGGGCAGCCAGACCCTGACCATCACCACTTACCTCAATGGGGTCGAACAATCCTGGACCACTGTCGATGTGACCCCGGTAGCGCAGCAATTCTTCTTTACCGGCGTCCAAGGTTTCCAGGGGATCGACCAATTTATCATTGCCAGTGCTGGTACATATGTGGATGCTGGTCTAGGAGGCAGCGGTGCGAATTGGGCGTTGGGTAGCGTGACCGTTACTACGGCTGTACCTGAACCTGAGGCCTATGCGATGCTGTTGGCGGGTCTGGGTCTTGTGGGTGTGATGGCGCGCCGTCGCCGGAGAAGCTGAGAGAAGCAAATGGCGGGCAAGAAAGCCTGACCACCAATAAGGCAAAACAGAGCCGGGTTCCTTCAAGAGCCCGGCTCTTTCTTTTCCAGGGAGGCGCGAAGAGACGGGGTGGTCATTCCCCTCCTTGGAGGGGTGCCCCGCAGGGGTGGGGTGGTAGCGGCGTATGAGAACCGCAATACGCTTCTCGACCACCGCACCACCCCGTCGCTACGCGCCACCCCTCCAGGGAGGGGAATTTAGTGTGGGGTTTATTCCCCTCCTTGAAGGGGTGGGGTGGTTGGAGGGCTGGTGCAGTGGCGCGCCTTACCTTCGCAATGCGCGGATGATCTCGTCCCGGATATTGCCCTGCTCGAACGGCTTGTCGCAGATTGCCGAAACCCCCGCTTTTTCTACTGCGGCCAAGCGCCCCTGATTGTTTTCGCTGGTCAGCATCAGGATGGGGACTTCCGTTTGCCAGCTTTGCGTCCGGATATATTCGACCAAGGCACGTCCATCCATCTCTGGCATGTTGTAGTCGGTCAGCACGATGTCGAATATCGTGTCTGCCAGGATCGTTACCGCAGCCTTGCCGTTTTCAGCCTCGAAAATGTGCCTGACCCCCATCCCTTCAAGCAGATGGCGGACGTAGCGGCGTGACATGGTGCTGTCATCGACCAGCAGCACTTTCAGGTCTTCCACGTCCTCATCCTCGCCAAGTTCCAGTTCTTCCAGGGGGGCGATCTGTTCGAGAACGGAGAAGAGCGCGCGCTGCATCTGTTCGCGCGTAAAGGGCTTCGTGACGATGCAGCACGCGCCGGACTGACGCACCGGATTGAGTACCTGCGGACGGGTTTCGCTGGAAATCAGGATGAACGGAACCCATTCCAGTACGGGGACGGCTCGCATGGCACAGACGAGTTCCGTACCGGCCATGTCCGGCAAATACAGGGCGCTGATAACGACATCGGGTGGCGAGGCGCGCATTTCGGACAGCGCTTCGCCCGCGTTATTGAAACGGCGCGTCTGCCGTACACCCAGTTGTTCGAGCATTTGCGCTACCCATTGCGCCTGCATGCTCGAAGGTTCCACCAAATAGATATTCAGGGCACTGAGAGATAATGAAGCCATTGCGCTGTTCTCCGCGTAAACACGGCTTGAGCGCAATTCTCATTGCCAACAGCGGGAATTACGCTCGATTCGTACCATTGTAAGGGCAGCCTGCCCGGCAGATGCGTGGAGTAATTGTTAGGAATCTGTCACTGAACCAATCCCACACATTTTTTGCGGGTTTGAAGCATATACCCGGAAAAATGAATAAACTTCTTCTTTTCAGGCATTCTTCTTCTTTCGTCATATTTCTATCTTATGCGTACCAGTCTCTTCGACTCCGACTGCAAGACGCGCGCAGCTTTGCAGTCTATTCGCCGCGACCTGCATGCCCATCCCGAGCTGGCTTTCTGCGAAACGCGCACGGCGGACGTAGTTGTGCGCGAATTGACCGCGCTTGGGATCGAGACGCATTGCGGCCTGGCCAAAACTGGTGTCGTCGGGGTGCTGCGCGCGGGAAGCAGCGAGCGGGCGATAGGCTTGCGGGCCGACATGGATGCGCTGCCGATAAACGAAGCCAACGATTTTGCCCATCGTTCCGTATTTGAAGGCTGTATGCACGCCTGCGGCCACGATGGACACACTACGATGCTGCTGGGGGCGGCAAAGCTGCTTGCCGCATCGAATGATTTCGACGGAACCGTATACCTGATTTTTCAACCGGCAGAAGAGAGCAGCGGCGGCGCACGGGTCATGATCGAAGAGGGCCTCTTTGAACAGTTCCCGATGGAAGCGATTTACGGCATGCACAACTGGCCGGGGCTGCCCGCCGGAGATTTTGCCGTACATGCCGGGCCGGTCATGGCGGGAACGGATCGTTTCGATATCCGCATCCGGGGCATTGGCGGGCATGCGGCCATGCCGCATCTGACTGTCGATCCCCTCTATGCCGGAACGGCGCTGGTGCAGGCCGTGCAAAGCGTTGCATCGCGCTCGCTCGACCCTTTCGATGCCGCTGTGGTTGCCGTGACCTGTTTTCATGCGGGGGATGCCTACAATGTCGTGCCTGGTCAGGCGGAGTTGTCCGGCACTTTGCGAAGTTTCTCCGAAACCGTGCGGCAAAAAGCGCTTACGCGCCTCACCGAATTGTGTGCGGGCGTCTCTAAGGCTTTTGGCGTGGAAATCGATTTTTCGGTGCGCGACGACAGCTATCCGCCAACGATCAATACAGCCGCTCACGCCTTGTTTTGCCAGCAAGCTGCTGTTGCGATCGTGGGGCATGAACATGTGCATACCGATGAACGGCCAAGCATGGGCGCGGAAGATTTCTCCTTCTATCTCCGGCACAAACCCGGCGCTTATATATGGATCGGCAACGATCCTGCCGATGGGAATGGTCATGGGTTGCATAACCCATCCTACGACTTCAACGACGACATTCTTTCCATTGGGGCTGCGTATTGGGTGGAACTCGTCCGGCACATACTGGGGCAGGGTGCCCGGAATGACGGATGATGAGTGATACGCTGCAACTTTCCTTTGTCATCGCGGGGTTTGCCCTCCTGCTCGGAATTGTTATCTTGCTGATCTGGCAGGCCGTGGCGGCGGGGCGCCGCGAACGCCTGTTGCCGGAACGTATCATCGAGGCTTCGGAACGCCGCGCGCTCGATCAGCACCGGGAACTGTTGCGCGACCTGCATGGAGGGCTGGAACGCCAGACAGACCGCATCGGGGAACATGCGCGCGCCGACCGCGAATTGCTCCAGAACGGGCTGACGGCGGCCTCGATGCAGTTGTCGCGCGCCATCGAAACCCTTACGCGCAGCGTGGAAGGCCAGTTGCAGACGCTCTCCGGGCAAGTCAATACCCGGCTCGACGAAGGTTTGCGAAAGACTCACGACACTTTCACGAGCGTTATGGCGCGTTTGGCGGCGATAGACGAAGCGCAGAAAAAAATCGAAGGGCTGACCAGCAGCGTCGTAAGCCTCCAGGAAATCCTGGGAGACAAACGCACGCGCGGCGCGTTCGGCGAAGTGCAGCTTGAAGCCCTGGTACGAAACGCGCTGCCGCCAGACGCCTTTGCCTTCCAGGCGACCTTGCCCAACGGAAACCGGGTCGATTGTCTGCTCAAGCTGCCTCCACCCACGGGCAAAGTAGCCATAGATGCCAAGTTCCCGCTTGAAAACTATAACCGGATGTTCGACTCCGCCTTGGCGCAGTCTGACCGAAAAGCCGCGCAAGCAGCTTTTCGCGCTGACGTGCGCCGCCACGTCGACGCTATTGCCGACAAGTACATCCTGCCGGGTGTCACCGCAGATGGCGCGGTGATGTTTCTGCCCGCCGAGGCGGTTTTTGCCGAACTGCATGCTTCGCATACAGAGATCATTGCATACGCGCAGGTGCGTCGGGTATGGATTGTCTCGCCGACTACCCTGATGGCGGTGCTCAATACCGCCCGCGCGGTGCTGAAAGACATAGAGACCCGCCGCCAGATTCACGTCATCCAGGAAGAACTGGGGCGTCTGGCAAAGGATTTCGGGCGGTTCGACGAACGGATGAGCGCGCTGGCCCGCCATATCGGCCAAGTGAACAAGGACGTGGAAGAAGTCCACATTTCCAGCCGCAAGATCAGCGCCCACTTCCAGCGCATCGAGTCGGCCCGGCTCGACGAACCGGGTGGGGAAAGCGCTGCAAACGCGCTGGAGTAAGCGTCACCTGGCATCCCCCCTCTCCCGCCCCTGCGGGGCGCCCTCTCCCTCAAGGGGAGAGGGAAGTTTTGTACGCACTTGAGTAGAAAACGCTTTAGTTGCGAAAAAAAACGGCATCTTCGGATGCCGTTTTTTCCTGGGCTTCGTGCGCTTTATTTATTTCTGCTCCGGCGCTTTTGTTTGCAGGCTTTTTGCCAGATCGACCAGTTGCACAAATTCCGCGCGCAGTCCGGTGCGATCCTCACCCTTGGCTTTTTGGGCCAGATCGGCGACATCGGCGAGGCTGAACGTGCCGGTGTACTTGCCGTCTTTCAGAATTTGCCCATAGGCGGCTACGGCAGCGGCAAAGCGGAAATCATCACTGGCGGCGTTGAGCGAAGTCTTGATCTGGTTCGCCTTGAGCGGGAATTCCATGAGCTTGCTTTGTTCTGCGCCTGGATTCTTGTAACGCACACGCAGCAACGCCAACTCTTCAAAACGTGTGTCCCTGGAAGCGGCAGGGGGAGATTGATAGCGCAGAGGCTCGTTCCAGCCTTTATCGCCCTTCAGGACAATCTCGTAGAGCGCCGTAACCGTATGACCGGCACCAATCTCAGAAGCATCAACCTTGTCGTTGGAAAAATCCTCGCGTTTCAGCATGCGTTTTTCATAACCGATCAGGCGATATTCGCTGACCTTTTCCGGGTTGAATTCGACCTGTAGCTTGACATCGCTGGCAACAATCGAGAGCGTCGAACTCAGTTGTCCGACCAGCACCTTATGCGCTTCACGCAGCGTATCGATATAAGCGTAATTGCCCTCACCAGCGATGGCCAGGTTTTTCATCAACCGCTCGTTATAGTTGTCGACGCCATAGCCGAGGGTCGTCAGCGAAATGCCGCTTTTCCGTTTTTCGGCGACCATTTCCTTCAGTTGCTCGAAATTGGTGATGCCGACGTTGAAATCACCGTCGGTGGCGAGCAGGATGCGATTGATGCCCTTGGCAATGAAGCCCTGCTGTGCCATCTGGTAGGCCAGCATGATGCCTGACGCACCGGCGGTACTGCCGCCCGGTTTCAGTTGATCGATGGCGGAAGTGATTATTGACTTTTCGTTTCCGGAAGTCGGTTGCAGCACGATCTGGGTGCCGCTGGCATAAGTGACGAGCGACACTTTGTCTTGCGGACGCAGTTGATCGACGAGCAGTTTCAGTGTGTTTTTGACCAGCGGCAGCCTTTCGGGGGAATTCATCGAACCGGAAACGTCAACCAGGAACACCAAGTTGGCCGGTGGCAGATTTTCCACAGCGGTGTCGGATGCCTTGATACCGATGCGGATCAGCTTGGTATGCGCGTTCCACGGGCTCGGTGCGATTTCTGTGGTGACGCCAAACGGCGGAAGCTTGCCGTTTTCCGGCGTTGGCAGTGCGTATTGGTACGGAAAATAGTTGATCAGTTCTTCGATACGCACTGCGCCGTGTGGCGGCAACTGTCCATTGTTGAGAATGCGCCGGACATTGGCATAGGAGCCGGTATCAATATCGATACTGAATGTCGATACGGGTTCGCTGGCGACGAGCTTGAGTTCGTTCTCCGGCAGCGTTTCGTACTGCTCGCGCGGCACATCCTGGTAGTACTGCTGGGGCGGCGCATTCCGGTAGTACTGCTGAATCTGGAATCCGGATACCGAGGCTGCTTCGGGTGCCGGCATAGCTAGTATCTCCAGATCTTCCGCAGATTGAGATGGTGCGGTATCTGGGTGAGATGGTGCGGCATCTGGGTTTAGCAGTCCGCATCCGCCCAGGAACAAGAGCGACAATGCCAGGATCAATGAGAAAAAGACGGAGAACGCGAAACGGAACGAAAAAACAACCGTGTCAGATTTGTAATTCATGGAACTCTCCAGATTGATGAGATGAAAAACAGGTGGTTCGGATACGGTTTCCGGTGTCACCATTGCTTACATGAAGGTAAACGCAAGGAAATGGCGATCCGGGTTAGAGCGTTTTCTGTTCAAGTGTGTACCAAACTCTCCTCACCTCTTGCTTTCCAGAGGCTGTGGCTTCAGATGTAGTTCAGGCTTGCGGACAGCGTCAGGGTGCGGTGGCGATTGCCTTATACGACGGTTGTCCAGGAATCCATGGATTTTTGGACTGCGGTTTTATTTGATGATAGTTGGCAGGAAAGGGCATGCCCCTTCTCCAGCCTTGCGCGGGAGAAGGGACGTATGAAGCCGCTTATGCTTGTGTTTCACTCAGAGCCGGAATGCGGCTTTTTGGTGATTGCTCCGAAAGACGCAAACCGCTATCCGCTCAGGCGGGGTTGAGCTTGTTGAACTTGGCAAGCAGTTCGTCTTGTGACTCTTCGTGATCCGGGTCTTTGAGGATGCAATCGACCGGGCAGACCGCGATACATTGCGGGTCATCAAAATGACCGACGCATTCGGTGCATTTTGCGGGGTCGATCACGTAGACTTCGTCGCCCTGTACAATCGCACTATTGGGGCATTCGGGTTCACAGACGTCACAGTTGATACATTCGTCGGTAATCATGAGGGACATGGTGTGGGTTTCCTTTTTTAATCAGCAGAACTTGCGTTGAAGACGTGAAAAAACTGCTTCGGGCACGAATTGGCTAACGTCGCCACCGTGCCGGGCGATTTCGCGCACGACGCTGGCAGCAAGATAACCATGTTCTTCGGCAGGAAGCAAGAAGACGGTTTCCATTGCGGGATAGAGTTTGCGGTTCATTGCCATCATCCGGGCTTCGTACTCGAAATCGGCCAGCGTGCGTACCCCGCGCATGACGATCCGTATGTCCCGCTGGCGCAGGAAATCGACGAGCAGGCAGTCGAAGCCGGTGACTTCGACGTTAGGGACAGGACGCAGCACTTCAGCGGCAATTTCGACGCGCTCCGCAAGCGGGAACAGGGTTTCCTGGCGGCTGTCAGCGACAGCGACGATGATTCGCTCGAACATGGACGCCGCGCGGCGCACGAGGTTTTCATGCCCACGGGTGAAGGGATCGAAGGTGCCGGGGAAAGCCGCTACCGTGTCTTTCATGTACTGGTTGTGCGTTCGAGAAGATGAAAATGAACTTGTCCGGCGCGGCCTCGCTTGAACACATGCCATCCTGCAAAGGGATCGAGCGGCGTTTCAGCTTCGGCATACACCAGCCCACCTGGAAGCATCACCTTATCCAGCAGGGGCATGATCCGTTCAATCAAACCTTGCCGGTAGGGCGGGTCGGCGAATGCTACGTTGAATTGCCGCGTCGTGGAAGTAAGAAATTCTAGCGCATCGCCCCGCACGATCTCTACTTGTGTTGCAGCTAATTTTTCAGTATTGCGCCGCAGGGCGGCATGGGCACGGGGGTCTTGTTCGACGAGCATGACGGTAGCCGCGCCGCGCGAGGCGGCCTCGAAGCCGAGGATGCCGGAACCGGCAAAGAGGTCGAGGCAACTGAGGCCGTCGAGAGTCTGCCCAAGCCAGTTGAACAAGGTTTCGCGCACGCGATCCGGCGTCGGCCTGAGGCCGGGGATATCGGCGACGTCAATGAGCCGCGAGCGCCATGTCCCGCCGACAATGCGGACGCGCGCGCTCACGGTTTGGTGGCCGCTCCTGTGCCGTTTGTGCCTTTGTCGCCGTCCCCACCGGCAATGATGGTGACGAGACGCTCAGGGTGTACACGGCGGGCAAAAGCGTCGCGTACTGCTTCTCGGCTCACGGCACCCACGGCGCGCGGGTATCGTTCGAGCCAGTCGAGGGGCAGGCCGTAGAAGCCGATCATGGAGACGTAGCTGAGAATCTTGGCGTTGGAGTCGAGCCGTAGGCCGAAGCCGTTGACGATGTTGTCGCGTGCCGCCTGCAATTCTTTTTCGGTGGGGCCTTCAGCGATGAAAGCGGCGAGGGTGGATCGCACGACATCAATGGCGAGCGCGCTTTGCGAGCCTCGTGTCTGTAGGCCGATTTTGAATGGGCCGGGGACGCGCCGGGGGTCGAAATAGCTGTGAATGTCATAGACGAGCCCGCGCTTTTCGCGCACTTCATTCATGAGCCGCGAGGTGAAGCCCCCGCCGCCGAGAATGTGGTTGCCGACCAGCAGTGGGAAATAGTCGGGGTCGTCGCGGCTCATGCCTGATTGGCCGATAAGGATGTGCGCCTGGGCGGAAGGGTTAGCGATGTGCGTTTTTTGGTTTTCCTTGGACAGAGGGGGGGCTGGCAATGTTTCGGCTTGGCCGCCGGTAGGGAGGTTTTGGGTCAGCGCGATGGCGATTTTTTCCGCAGTGGCGCGGTCGAGGTCGCCGACGATGGTGATGGAGGCATTGCGCGCGCTGTAGTAGTGGGCGTGAAAGGCAATGAGGTCTTTGCGTGTAATCGCGGAGAGGGATTTTTCGTCGCTCTCGGTGCCGTAAGGATGTCCGGCGTAAATTGCGGTGTTGAAAGCGCGCGCGGCGAGCACGGCGGGTTTGGTCAGTGATTCCCGCAGGTTGGCCAGCGCGCGAACCCGTTCGCGTTCGAGCACTTCTGCTGGAAACCGGGGATGGGCAAGGATGGTGGCGAGCAATGCCACGGACTCGTCGCGTTCCCGCGTAGCCGAGAGCGTACGCAGGGTGAGGCTGGAGCGGTCCGTGTCCATGTTGCCGCCAAGGATGAGTCCGAGGTCGGCGGCACGTTCGGAGATGGCCTGTTCGTCGAGTTCGCCCGCGCCCGCGTCGAGCAGGTTGCGGGTAAAGCCGGCGACGCCGCTTTTATCCGTGGGGTTGAAGGCGCTGCCTGCGGCGAAGTCGATTTGAACGTCGATCATCGGCAGTTCGTGGCTGGCGACGAAGTGGACTTTTGCGCCGGAGGGGGTTGTCCATTGTTCAATACGGGGAGCGGCCTGGGCGATGCCGGAAACGAGGGCGAGCAAAGCCAGCGCCGGGGCGCATAGGCGACGTGAAGAGGCGGTGAAGGAAGAGGCAGAAAAACGCATATCGAAAAAACCTTGAAATGAGCCGGGATCAGGGCTGTTGCGAGGCGGAAGAGGAGTCGGGCGCAGGGGCGGCGGGCATTGGCAAGGGGTCGAGGCGGGCGGTGGTGAGGTCGGTATCATTGAAGTAGCGGCGCGCCACTTCGCGGACTTCCTCAGCGGTCACGGCACGCAGCCCTGCCAACAGCCGGACATCGTCGCGCCACGACAGGCCGCTGCTTTCGAGTTGCCCGATTTCCATGGCCTGTCCCATGAGGGAGTCGCGCGAGTAGATGCGCGTAGCCAGCGCCTGATTCTTGACGCGGTTCAATTCGTCTTCGCCCACGCCTTCATCGCGGATGCGCTGCAATTCGGCCCGCAAGGAGGCCTCAAGCGCTTCTATGCTTTGGCCGGGGGCAGGAGAACCTTCGAGAAAGAAGAGGGCGGGGCCGCGGTTGATGCCGTCGTAGGCGGCACCGGCAGATACTGCAATGCGCTGCTCGCGCACGAGGCGGCGGTTGAGCCGCGCGCCGTCGTAGCCGTCGAGTATCTCGCTCAACATCTGAAGGGCGTAGGCTTCGCGGTCGGCAGCGGGGTTGCGTAGGGATGGAACGCGCCAAGCCATTGCGAGGTAGGGCAGTTCGGCCGGGGCACGGACGGTGACGCTCCTCGAACCGATCTGGTTGGGCTCGTTGCTGATGCGGCGCGTGGGAAGCTTTGCAGACTTGATGGTGCCGTAATGCTGGCGGGCAAGTTTGAAAACAGCCTGATGGTCGACATCGCCGACGACGACGAGGCTGGCATTGCTGGGGGTATACCAATTCCTGTACCAGGTGCGCGCGTCTTCGGCGGTCATGGTGATGAGGTCGGTCATCCAGCCAATGACGGGGTGATGGTATGGATGAGCTTGAAAAGCGATTGCCATCAGTTGTTCGTAGACGAGCGCGCGCGGGCGGTCATCGGTACGCAGCCGCCGTTCTTCCTTGATGACTTCGATTTCGCGTGAAAAAGCTTCGTCGGTGAGAGCGAGGTTTTTCATGCGGTCGGCTTCGAGAGCCATGACTGTGCCGAGATGGGCGGGGGGTATTTGCTGGAAGTACGCGGTGTAGTCGCGGCTGGTAAAAGCGTTGTCACGTCCGCCGAGAGCGGCGACGCGCGCGTTGAACTCGCCGGGGCCGACCTTGCGCGTACCCTTGAACATCATGTGTTCGAGGACGTGCGCGACCCCGGTGACTCCTGTAGGTTCGTCCATGGAGCCGCTGCGGTACCAGACCATGTGCACGACGGAAGGGGCACGGCGGTCTTCACGCACGACGACTTTCATGCCGTTGTCGAGGGTAGTCTCGAACGGGTTGGCCTGCGCGGGCAGCGTAGCCGACAGGCCAAGCGCCAGACACACGAGCGAGCGGCGCAATGGGGAGAGGAAAAGGTCAGGGCACATGGAACAATCCTGCATCTGTTAGAATCCGCGCGTTTATTGCGCGCAAAATAGTGAGTACGGCATCATAGCCGTATCCGGGGATTTTGGGCGTGTGTTGAAGTTCTTCTAATCTGGTTTCTCATGTTTGGTTTCTCCAAAAAGCCCGCTTTACGTACTGATACCGATTCTTCCCGCCCCGCTGCGCCGGAGGCGCTTGCCGCCGAGCCGCCTGCCGATGCTGCCATGCCTGTGAAACGCTCATGGGCGGCGCGCCTGAAATCAGGGCTGGCGCGTACCCGCCAGCAGTTCGGCGGTGGGCTGGCGGGGTTGTTCGGGCGGCGCAAAATCGACGAAGACCTGCTCGAAGAACTGGAATCCACATTGCTGATGGCCGATTGTGGCGTGGAGGTGACGCAGCGCCTGGTGGAAGGGCTGCGGACGCGCTGGAAGAAAGATCGTTTGGAGAGCGCGGAGCAGTTGCGGCAAACGCTGGCCGATGAACTGCTGGAGATTTTGACGCCGCTGGAAGCGGGGCTCGATGTGTCGGGGCATAAGCCCTTCATCATCATGCTGGCCGGTGTGAACGGCTCAGGCAAGACGACTTCGATCGGCAAGCTCGCCAAGTATTTCCAGAATCAGGGCAAGAGTGTGTTGCTGGCGGCGGGCGATACGTTTCGCGCGGCGGCGCGCGAGCAGTTGATGACGTGGGGCGAGCGCAACAACGTGACGGTCATCGCGCAGGAAGGCAACGATGCCGCAGCGGTCATTTTCGACGCGATCAACGCGGCGCGCGCGCGCGGCATCGACATCGTGCTTGCCGATACCGCCGGGCGGCTGCCGACCCAGCTTCATTTGATGGAAGAAATCGCAAAAGTGCGCCGGGTGATCGCAAAGGCGGAACCTTCCGGGCCGCACGAAGTGATGCTCGTGCTCGACGCCAATATCGGCCAGAACGCATTGGCGCAGGTCAAGGCATTCGACGCGGCGGTCGGGGTGACGGGGCTTGTGCTGACCAAACTCGACGGCACGGCCAAAGGCGGCGTGGTGGCGGCCATCGCGCGCCAGTGCCCGAAGCCGCTACGCTTCATCGGTGTGGGGGAAGGAATCGACGACTTGCAGCCTTTCCGGGCGCGCGAATTCGTCGACGCGCTTTTCGATACGGAAGGGGAGGGCGAAAGGGCATGATCGTTTTCGATAATGTCACCAAGCGATACCCTGGCGGTTACACGGCGCTCGATGGGGTCAGCCTCCGGATCGCGCCTGGTGAGTTAGTCGTGCTCTCAGGGCATTCCGGCGCGGGGAAGAGTACGCTGCTCAAGCTCATTCCGGCGCTTGAGCGGCCGAGTTCCGGTTCGGTGCATATCAACGGGCAGGATGTCTCGAACATGCCCAAGCGTGGGATTCCCTACCTGCGGCGCAATATCGGCCTGGTCTTGCAGGAAAACCGCCTGCTGTTCGACCGTTCGGTGTACGACAATATCCTGCTGCCGCTCATCATCAACGGCCATCCGCCGGGAGAGGCGGCTAAACGGGTGGGGGCGGCGCTCGATCTCGTCGGGCTTTCACGGCGGGAAAAAGAGTTTCCGGCTGGGCTCTCCGGTGGCGAGCAGCAGCGCCTGACCATCGCGCGCGCCTTCGTCAATCGGCCTTCAATCCTGATTGCCGATGAGCCGACCGCTCACCTCGACCCGGCCTACGCCTCCGAAATTGCCGAACTTTTCAGGTCGTTCAACAGCGCGGGCGTTACCGTGCTGGTGGTGACGCATGATTTTTCACTTTTCAGACAGTGCTCGCCACGCCGGATCGTGCTGGATCATGGGCATATCGTGGAGCAATGATGCTCAACTGGTTCTATCTTCATTCACGCGCGTTTGCACAAGCCCTCAAGCGGCTTGCCGGGCAGCCGTTCGGGACGTTTCTTTCGGCGCTGGTGATGGGAATCGCGCTGGCGCTGCCGGCAGGGGGGTATGTCCTGCTGGACAATATCGCCGTGTTGGCGCGCGGGGTGTCCGGTAAGCCTGAGATCAGCATCTTTCTCGATAACGACGCCAATCGCGCGCAGGTCGACGCCGTCCGGCAGAATCTCCAGAATGTGCCGCAACTGGCCGGTTTCCATTTCGTGTCGCGCGACGAAGCCTTGAAACAGTTGGAGGCGAACGGCTTGGGCGACGTTTTGGCCGGTATTGCCGAGAACCCCTTGCCCGATGCTTTCATCGCTACCCTACGGAGCGACAATCCTGAACTGTATAAGGCTTTGTCTGCGGAGGTACAAAGCTGGCCGGGCGTTGCACACGTCCGGCTTGATTCGGCCTGGGTCAAACGGTTGGCAGCCCTGCTCGAACTGGCGCGCGTGACGATGCTGGTCTTGTCGGTGTTGCTTGGGCTGGCTCTGGTGATCGTCATCTTCAATACCGTCCGTTTGCAAATCCTGACCCAGAAAAATGAAATCGAAGTCAGCCGCCTGCTCGGCGCTACAAACCGTTTCATCAGAAGGCCGTTTTACTGGTTCGGCGTGCTGCAAGGCGTACTTGGCGGCCTGGTTGCCCTGGCGGCAGTATGGATCGGGATCGACGCGCTGGCCGCGCCGGTGGCGAAAGTTGCCGAAACCTATGGCGTGATGATTACGCTGGTCGGCCCTGACTGGAGAGAGTCTTTGGCGATGGTTGGGATTGCTGCGGCTCTGGGTTGGCTCGGCACAGCGATTTCGGTGCGGCGGCACCTGGTGGGGAGGTAAATCCTGCACGCACCCATGCTTAATTGCATCAGGGGCGTTTCATCATGGCAGCCGCTGCCGCTTCGTTACACCTTTTCGGCTCGCTGCTCATGACCTTTCTGGGTATTGCCAGTTTTGCTTTGTTGCGGCAGGTCTGGGATTAAAAGAATGATATTGTTGTCCTGAGCAATGACCCAGGGATGGATTTGTTTGCGTTACAATAAACCATTTGAATTGCCGAACCCTTTTCGGGAATGATTTATGAATCGAGTATTGACTGCACATACCCCGTTGGGGAAGACTTGGTGGGCGACCAGCCTGCAAGGCGGTGAAGCGCTCTCCAGCCTGTACGGATTTCGGGTTGAACTCAAATCAAAGAGATCCGATATCGATACACAAGCCCTGATCGGCGAGGTGTGTTCGGTTGCCTGCGAAGGCAACCTTGTTGCTGTCCGTCATTTTTCGGGTCTGGTCATCGACGCGGCGGCCAAGGGCAGGGTGGATGACCACTGGCTCTACGAACTGCTGATTGCGCCCAAGCTGTGGTACGCCTCACGCCGAGCCGATTTCAAGATATTCCAGAACCAGACTGTGCAGGCCATAGCCGACCAGATCCTGCAGCAAAACGCCATCCACTACGAATGGCGCCTGAAAGGCAGCTACAGGATCTGGGAATACATCGTCCAGTATGGGGAAACTGACTTGTCGTTCCTGCAGCGGCTGCTTGGCCACGAAGGCATCTATTTCTGGTTCGAGCATACCCCTGGCGGTGAGATGCTGATTCTGGGTGACCACTTCAGCACCCATGTGCCCTTTGTTGGTTACGAATCCATCCCGTACTACCCGCCGGACGCCTCGCGCGTCGACGAAGACCACTTTCACGCCTGGCACGCCAGCCGCATCCCCGAACCAGGCAAATTCGTGCATACCAATTACGACTTCAAGCACCCGAGCCAGGATCTGCAAACGGAATTCAGCGACCCGCGCGGGCATCTGTTCGACCAGTACGAAATCTTCGCCTACCCTGGAACCTATACTGAAGGAGAGCGGCAGCCATACGGGCAGGACTACGCAATGGCGCGGCTGCAAGGGCTGCAGGGCGAACAGGAGAGCATCGTGCTCGAAGGCGCAGTACGCGGGGTCATCCCCGGATGCTGCTTCAGGCTCACCAAGCACCCGCTGGAGAAACAGAACCGCGAATTCCTCATCACCCAAGCCGAATACCGCGCCCGGAACAACGACTATGAGAGCACCAGCCGGTCGCAAGAGGAAGAATCCGGCTTTTACGCTCGTATTACAGCCATACCCGTCGAGCGCCAATACCGCCAACCCTCGTGGGAAATCAAGATGCCGCGCGCGCGGGGTACGGATACGGCTGTGGTCGTGGGACCGCCCGGCTCTGAGATTCACACCGACGAATACGGGCGCATCAAAGTGCACTTTCATTGGGATCGCTACGGCAAAAAGGACGGTAACGACTCCTGCTGGATACGGGTCTCTTACGCTTGGGCGGGGAGCAACTTCGGGGGCATCTGCATCCCGCGGGTAGGGCAGGAAGTGGTCATCGACTACGAGCACGGCGACCCGCAACGGCCCTTGGTGATCGGCACTGTTTATAACGCTAATCAGATGCCGCCGTGGGTCTTGCCTGCCAATAAGACCCAATCCGGGCTAATGAGCCGCACGAGCCCCGGCGGAGGCGTCGATAACACCAACGCGATCCGCTTCGAGGACGCCAAGGGCAAGGAAGAGATGTGGGTGCGCGCCGAGCGCAACCGGAGGCTGGAAGTCAA
Source organism: Betaproteobacteria bacterium (assembly GCA_009782565.1). Classification (GTDB taxonomy): domain Bacteria; phylum Pseudomonadota; class Gammaproteobacteria; order Burkholderiales; family Rhodocyclaceae; genus WRNU01. The sequence goes on along the minus strand of WRIU01000001.1, from coordinate 327,339 downwards.
AAAAGACGAAAGCACATGGATCGGCAACGACCGGACGCAACAAGTTGACGGCAAACACGTCGAACAGGTCAGGAAGGACATTGCCGTCACCAGCGGAGCCAACATTTCCCATACGGCCGGGGGCGGCATCAAGCTGGAAGCCGCTACGCAGATCGTCTTCCAGGTGGGGTCGAGTTCCATCGTGATGAACGCGGACGGGACGATCACGGTTTCCGGGCCGACCCGGGTGGATATCAACTGACAAGGAGCGCAAGCCGAGATGCCCTACCAGATCAACGAAGGCCAATTTGGGTTCGACTGTTTAGAAGACGGCAGTATCAACATTGTCGAACTCCCTCCGCACGAAGACGGCTCGCCGCTGAGATTGGTCATTACCCGCGACAAACTCAGACCCGGCGAAGACCTGAAAGCATGCCTGACGCGCCAGATGCGGGAGTTGTCGCGGCGCATGCCGGAGTTCAAGGAGCTCACGCGCGAAGCAGGCTGGCTCGGTTCAGGCGATGCCTGTTTCCCGGCCATCGTGCTCTCTACCCGGTTCAAACAGGATGGCAGACAGGTTTTTCAGGCTCAGTGCGTAGCCCAACTATCCGGGGGCAAGTTGCTCGTGCTAACACTGACCAGCCCTTGGGCTTTCGACGCCAAACTGCGCGCACGCTGGATGGAGTTGCTGGGTTGTTTCGTCCCTTCCCCGGCCTGTGCGCTGGCACCGCCGGAAGAGGAGGCCTGATCGCCTATGAGTCCGGCCGCAGTCCGCCTGAACGACCCGGTCGCGCATGTGCCGCTGTGGGCGGGCATCGCCAAGATGGTTGGGGGGCTGGCCGTAGCGGCAGCGGTGGGCGCGGCGGCGGTCGGGCTGGCTGTGGCCGTCGTCGGCACGGGCGGCCTGGGCGCAGTTGTGGCGAGCGCGGTCCTCAGCTCGGCCATCATGGCTCTTGGGGGCAACAGCCTGGTCGACGTTCTCACGCAGGGGTTGAACAAAGCGATAGACGCGCTGTTCCCCGCCGTCGCGTGCGGTGCCATCAGCGCGGCCTGCTCGATGAACGTGTTCATCAACGGCATCCCTGCCGCGCATGCCCTGCCTGCGAACCTTACCGCCTGCGGCAAGCATTCCCGTCCCAAGCCGTTCGTGGCCGAAGGCTCGGACAACGTCTGTATCAACGCGATGCCCGCGCATCGTGTGGGCGACAGCAGCACATGCGGCGCTAAAGCGAACAGCGGCTCGCCCAACGTGTTCATTGGGGGGGGGAGCGTGCAGATTGCCGAGATCGCCCCTGAAGAGCCCCCCTGGCTCCAATATGTAGGCACGGCGCTGGGCATTGCCACGGCGCTGTGCTCGCGCAACTGGAAAGCCATCCCCGCCAAACTGGGCTGCCTGGCCACCATGATGGGCATCAGTATGGCCACGGAAGCGGCCGTGTCCGCAGTCATCGGGCATCCCGTGCATGCCGCGAGCGGGGCAAAGATCCTCGATGGCGGGGAGGACACCGATTTCGCGCTGCCCGCCCGTTTGCCGCTCGAATGGAAGCGTCGCTACAGCAGCCTGGATGCCCGTGTCGGGCTGCTCGGCCAGGGTTGGAGCACCCCCGAAAGCGTTCAACTCAAGCTCAATGCCCCCGGCGAGTACCCGATCCTGTTTATCGACGAAATGGGCCGAGAAGTCCCGTTCGAGGCCCTGAGCCCCGGCCAAAGCCTTGCCAACACCGTCGAGGGCCTGCGGCTGTGCTGCACCGAAGGCGGGCATTACATCGTGGAGATCGACGATGGCAGCCTCTATTACGATTTCGGCCCGCCCCGCCTGCAAGGCGCGCACACACTCGATCTGTTCGGGCTCGAAGACCGCAACGGCAATGTCATCCACCTGTACCGGGACGGTACAGGGCGTTTGCTGGGTCTGGCCGACAGCGCCGGGCGGCACTACCGATGCCACTACGACACGGCTCATCCGGAGCGCCTGAGCGGCATCGAACTCGATTACGGGGATGCGGCCGACGGCGCGCAGCCCGACTGGCTCGTCCGCTACACCTACGACCCACAAGGGCGCCTCAGTACCGTCGCCAACCGGAAAGGAGAAATCACCCGCCGCTTCACCTGGCACAACACCGGCCCCGGCAGGAACCTGATGGCCAGCCACAGCCTTCCCGAAGGGCTCACCGCCTACTACCGCTGGGACGCCTTCTTCGACCACCCGCGTGTGGTCGAACAATGGGACGGCCTGGGCAACCGCTGGCAGATCGAGTACGACACCACCAGCGGCACGACCCAGGCCACCGACCAACGGGGCTGCACCCAGAACTGGCGCTGGGACGGGCGCTACGAACTGCTTGGGCACACCGACGCGGTGGGCAACGCCTGGCAGATCGAGCGCAACGACGACGGGCAGATCGTCTGCGCCATCCAGCCCAATGGCGGGCGCTGGCAACTCGCCTACGACCAGTACGGCAGCCTTGCCAGCCAGACCGACCCCACGGGAGCCGTCACCCGCATCCAATGGCGTTACCAGACCTGCGTCCTGCCCGAAACGGAAACCGACGCCTTGGGCAATGTGACTGCCTACGTCTACGACGACTGGGGCAACCTCGTTGAAACCCGGGATGCCAGGGGAACCACCGCCTGGACGCTTGACCGCCACGGCCAGCCCCTCATCCGCACCGCACCGGGCGGCAGCACCGCCCGCTGGGCCTGGAACGACGCTGGGCAGATCACGCAGGAAACCGACTGTTCGGGCAACACCACCCGCTACGAATACGACCGCGACGGCAATCTTCTCAGCCTCACCGACCCCTTGGGTCATCGCACCCAATATCACCACGACCCTCTTGGGCGGCTTCTCAAAGCCGAACTGCCCGACGGTACATCCCGCGCCTGGGCGTGGGATGTGGCCGGGCAACTCGTCAGGGAGGCCGACGGTAAAGGCGGCGTAACTGCCTATGAGCGCGAGCATGGGCGGCTCACGCGGCGTGTGGACGCCGCGGGGCGTGCCGTCAGCTACTGGTACGACGCCCCTGGCAACCTGTCCGCCATCGACAACGAGAACGGGGAATCCATCCGCTTCGAGCATGACGCTGCCGACCGAACCGTTGCCCAGGTCGGGCTGGACGGCAAGCGCACCGAGACCGAACTCGACGCCCTGGGCTGGCCCATCCGCGTGACCGAAGCTGCCGGGACCCCTCACGCGATTGTCACCGGCCTCGAACGCGACCTCCTGGGCCGCCTCGTTAAAAAGGCCACCCCCGATACCATCACCGCCTACACGCGCGACGCCCTGGGGCGCGTAACGCGGATAGAGCGCGCGAATCTCGCCCAGGAGCCGATTGACGCCCTTGAGTTTGCCTTCGACGCTGCGGGCAACCTCACCGCCGAGACCCAGACCCTTTACGGGGACATCAAAACCGGGCGTCGCGCCGAAAAACGCACCCTCACGCACGCTTACGACGCCTTGGGCAACCGCACCTGCACCACCCTGCCTGACGGGCGCGCGATCAACAACCTTTACTACGGCAGCGGGCATCTGCATCAGGTCAACCTGGACGGTCGCGTGGTCTGCGACTTTGAGCGCGACGCGCTGCACCGCGAGACCCTGCGTACCCAGGGGGCTCTGACCCTGCACACCCAGTACGACCCGCTCTCGCGCATCCTGGCCCGCGTAAGCCATCCGCTCATCAGCCATGCGCCTTCGCCCGAAGGACTCAACAAGCGCTACCAGTACGACGCTGGCGGGGAACTCGCGCGCCGGGCCGACAGTTGGCTCGGGGAAGTGGTGTTGCGGCACGACCCCACCGGGCGCATTCTCGGCGCGCGCCATGTTGGTGCCGGGCGCGCTGGGCCAACACGAGCCATCGACGAAGAACACGCCTACGACCCGGCCGCCAACCTTCTCAGCCCGTACGAATACGCCCCCGGCCTGGTGCGCCACAACCGGCTGCTGGTCTTCGAGGACAAGCGCTACCAATACGACGACCATGGCCGGCTCATCGAAAAGCGCATCGGGCGGCACACCACGCTGCGGCTGAAGTGGAACAGGGAGCACCAACTCGTCGAGAGCAGCATTGAAAGGGGCGACCGCCTGCAGAGCAGCTACTACGAATACGACGCCCTGGGCCGCAGGGTTCGTCGCTACGGCACCTCCAGCGCCGAGGCCCATTTCATCTGGGACGGGATGCGCCTGCTGCAAGAGAAGCGCGGCTCCGAGAACACCACCTACGTCTATCAGCCCGGCAGCCACGAGCCCCTTGCGCGGATAGACGATAGAGAAGCAAGCCACAGGCACCCGACGCAGCGGGCGGCGGTTTACCACTTCCACACCCACATCAACGGCGCGCCCGAGGAGTTGACCGACGAGTCCGGGCAGACCCTGTGGCGGGCGAGGTACCGGACATGGGGCAACCTTGCGCTGGAGGAAGACGACGAGCAACTGCCCCAGCACGACCCCTGGGCCAAGCAGGCGACGAAGCAGCCGATCCGGATGCAGGGGCAATACGCGGACCCGGAGACGGGGCTTTACTACAACACATTCCGGTACTACGATCCGGACATCGGGCGCTTCGTCACCGAAGACCCGATAGGGGTACTGGGGGGAATTAACCTATATCAGTATGCGGCGAATGCGGATGGGTGGGTTGATCCGTGGGGGTGGGCGTGTTTTAAAGCTAAACGTACACAGAAAGGTGTAGAAAAAGGCTCAAGAATTTCGAAAAAAGAAGCTATAAGACGTGTTAGATCTGGAGAGGATGTTTTAGTTTCCACTAAGCAAGAGGCAAAGGCTATTGCCAGGGCTGCTGAGCATGGGAAGCCTATGATGCACGCCCCACATCCCAACCCCACAACAGGATCTACAGCAGGTCGATTACCTCATGCACACCCAAATCAGCATTCTGGGACGGGACATATTTTTTATGGAGACTAATTAATGAGTTACTTCATATTATATTTTGAAGAACATTCCAAGAATAAATCATCCTATGGTGAATATAATGTCCCTAGTATTTATTCCATTGATAATGAAATTACGGAGGGGAAAATATTTGTTCAGTACAATGGAGTGAGCGTAAACGCAAATATCATATCATCCAGAATGGATGCATCTTTATTCTATGTATTCCAAAAACCTACAAAAATGGTTGAAACAGCACAGCGGATAAGGAGTAAATTGTACGAATTTATAAGATCTAGAATAGACTTAAAAGTTGTTCCTTATTTATTTGTTCTTTTTTTGCGCGGAGATTGGCCAGAGAAAATACGGGTATCTGAAAAGCCTGTTGAAGTACTACTATCCAATATGGATGAATTTTTTAGAGAAGGCCCGAAAGTTGGGTTATTTAAAATAGTAAAGGGTCTTAGGAAGCAAACCTGCCTATAGAGCATGTTATCTTCTTGAGATGATTGGAAAAAATAGGTACTTCAGGCGTTCTAAAATCAACCCGTGTAACGTGGGTTATGCAAAAGTAGGGTGGGTAGAGCCGGAGGCGAAACCCACCGATTTTCTCATTGCGGCGGATGCTGTGTTTCGCCCTGCCCATCGCAATCGTAATTTTGACCTGACAAATCATGGGTTTCGCTTGCGCTCTACCCATCCTACGATTTGTAAGGCACTGTCGGGTCGGTGCGCCTTCGGCGCGGGATACATATTATG
>WRIU01000001.1:0-321610 GCA_009782565.1 Betaproteobacteria bacterium | reverse complement strand
AAATCATGGGTTTCGCTTGCGCTCTACCCATCCTACGATTTGTAAGGCACTGTCGGGTCGGTGCGCCTTCGGCGCGGGATACATATTATGATCTGTCGCAGTAGCGATCGCTTTTCTTCCGCTGATAAAAAAGCTGCTAAAATTGGAGGAGCCGGAAACACTGAATATCACGGTTATCTCGGCACTCCGAGTACAGTTTTTTACGGTTACGATGCTAAAACAGGTATAACATATGTGTTACCATAGCATATCCTACACGACGAAGATAATCACGGCATTTATAATGCCATTCTTCTGCTTTACCAGTTTTCCTGCTTTCGGAGGCGGCATGGACAAGATCCCCCAATGTGTAGATGTTGAAATTATTAACATGCTTCATTTAGAAGGAAAACATGCGAATCCATTGGCTGTCGCAATAAATTCATTTAATAAAACTAATCAAAATGTTAAAGATTTTTACATTTTATTAAGAGAAAATGAAGGCGGTATCTTGGATATATCTTTTTCGCCCAAACCGGTTCCTATAGAAAATATTTTAAAAACTGATGATATGTATGTAATTAAGAAATATAGCGATGCTGGGGTTGCTATCAGATTTTTCATAAAAGGAAAATATGCAGTCCCACTGGCCAATGCAATAGGCTTATTTAATGAAACAAACCAAAATATCGACAATTTTGAGATTACTCTGGATTATAATAATGAAAATAGAGATGATGTTATAGAGATAGCATTTTCGCCTAAACGGGCTCCTGGAGAACGTATTTTAGGAGGGCGTACTTCTTATGGCCAAGAGGTTCATTATTATATGGATATGCAGACAGGAGAAATGGTTAAGAAATTGTTCGGCAGATAACCCGTGTAACGTGGGTTATGCAAAAGTAGGGTGGGTAGAGCCGGAGGCGAAACCCACCGATTTTCTCATTGCGGCGGATGTTGTGTTTCACCCTGCCCATCGCAATCGTAATTTTGACCTGACAAATCATGGGTTTCGCTTGCGCTCTACCCATCCTACGATTTGTAAGGCACTGTCGGGTCGGTGCGCCTTCGGCGCGGGATACATATTATGATCTGTCGCAGTAAAGGCAAAGGGGGAATAAATCTGGATGGGTCTATTCATGATGGAGTCGACCCGTCGTTTTCTAAGGGGACATTAAACTGGCTGAAGGAAAATGGCTGGAATATAAAGGGTTAACTATGAAAAATAGTCTTGATAAAAGTTTTGAGCGATTGGTAAAAAAAGAAGATCTGGATAATTTTGAAGTTTACTTCAGAAAATATACAGATTTTGAAGAAATCCCTCTCTTTTCCAGATACGCACATATATCGTTTTTACGCTCATTGTCCTTTAATGAAAAAAATAAATTTTTGATAAAAAAAGGGCTTGAACTCATTGACAAGATCATTCAAAAGTCAAGTGATTATTTGAAGCCAGATGACATCGAAGACTATTTTATATGTTTATCCGTATCAGACTGGGATGATTATGAAGAAATAAACTGTTTGACGCCAAGTATATTTATAACCAGAAGAAAAAAATGGATTTTATCGCATTTAAGTTTTAGGAAAAAATACTCAATTGAAGAATATTTAATTGAAGAATATTTAAATTCATTGTCTCTTCAAAACCATACCGTTTTTGTATCAAAAGAATATGGCGGTGAATATAAATATGTATATATAGTCAGGAATGGAATAATAAAACAAAGACCCAAAAGATAAGCAAGCGTAACCCGTGTAACGTGGGTTATGCGAAACTTGCTGAATAAAAGGGGTCTGCCTCAATGCTGCTGTCCCCTATTTCTGTCCTTCATCTCATGACAAGAAAGACGGTATCTACGAAAACATCGGACGGTGTCGGTTGGTTGTAGGGGGTGATGGCAATCGCCCTGCTGTATCCCCATCTAGGAATTTTCCTACCCCCTCTCCGGCAATTCCTGTGCATTTATCAGGCTTTGTCACCTGTTTTCGGTTGATTCCCACGTTCAGAATAGGGTGAAGGGTTACCTTGCCGCGTTCTGTATTTCGGTAATTTTTCACAGGCGTGGCGTGACGCGTGACACACAATGGCGTGTGGATGCCGGATGATTGGCAGATCACGCTGCCACAGTGACGGTAATCCTCTTAAAGCGGATTTTTCCGAGGAGAACGAAGATGAAGAGTCTGGCAGTCAAGGCAACAGCAGTGTTGCTGGCGGCGGCATTCGGGGTGGGAACGGCATATGCTGCGGAATCCCTGCAAGATGTGATGAAGCGGCGTGGTCTCAATCAGCAGGACGTATTATCTGCGGCCAAAACGTATACACCGTCCGGCAAGCGCGATGAGTTCATGGCCTTCAGTTCCGGCGGGCAGTCGGGGCAGGTCATCGTCTATGGCATCCCTTCGATGCGAATCATCAAATACATCGGGGTGTTTACGCCTGAGCCCTGGCAGGGCTACGGGTATGACGAGGAATCGAAAGCGGTGCTCAAAGGGGGATGGATCGACGGAAAGGAAATCACCTGGGGCGACTCGCACCATCCGGCCATTTCCGAAACAAACGGGCAGTACGACGGGCAGTTCCTTTTCATCAACGACAAGGCTAACCCACGTATCGCCGTGCTCGACCTGCGGGACTTCGAGACCAAGCAGATCGTGGCGAACCCGATCTTCAAGTCGGATCACGGCGGCGCATTCGTGACGCCCAATACCGAGTATGTGATCGAGACGGCGCAGTACGCCGCGCCGCTGGAGGCCAAGAAGTTCTATCCGTTGGAAGAGTTCAACGAGAAGTATCGCGGCGGGATCACGTTCTGGAAGTTCGACCGCACCGCAGGCCGCATCGACGTGCCGAAGTCCTTCTCGCTTGAATTGCCGCCGTATTCGCAGGACTTGTCGGATGCGGGCAAAGGGCCGTCGGATGGATGGTCTTTCACGAATTCCTTCTGCTCCGAGCGCTACGTTGGCGGTATCGAACGTGGCCGTCCGCCATTCGAGGCGGGCTGTTCGGCTAAGGATACGGACTATCTGCATGTTATCAACTGGAAGAAGGCCGTCGAACTGGTCGCACAAGGCAAGGCAAAGAAGATCAACGGCCATGACGTGCTGATGATGGATACGGCGGTGAAGGAAGGCATCCTTTTCCTGATCCCCGAGCCGAAGTCGCCGCACGGCGTGGACGTGACGCCCGATGGTAAGTTCATCATCGTTGCCGGGAAGCTGGATACGCATGTGTCCGTCTATTCCTTCGATAAAATTATGGCGGCGATCAAGGCGGGCAAGTTCGAGTCGAAAGACCCCTACGGCATTCCGGTGATCGGTATGCGGGATACGCTGCATACACAGGTGGAACTTGGCTTGGGGCCGCTGCATACGCAGTTCGACTCGAAGAAGTGCGTCGCCTACACCTCGCTTTATGTCGACTCCCAGGTGGCTAAGTGGAATTTCTGCGACGGCAAGGTGCTCGACAAGATTTCGGTGCATTACAACATCGGTCACCTGATGACGATGGAAGGCGATGCCGCCGATCCGAAAGGGCGCTATCTCGTGGCGTTGAACAAGCTGTCCATCGACCGTTTCAACCCGGTCGGGCCGCTGCATCCGCAGAACCATCAGCTCATCGACATCAGCAATGACAAGATGCAGTTGCTCTACGACATGCCCTTGCCCTTGGGCGAGCCGCACTACGCCGTGGCGATTGAGGCTTCCAAGCTCAAGCCGGGCGTGCGCTACAAGGTGGGAACCAACAGCCGTACAGACAAACCGCACCCAGGCGCTGTCCGCGCGGGCGAGGAGAAAATCGAAAGCAAGAACGGCAAAGTGACGGTGTATGGCACCTTAATCCGTTCGCACATCACGCCTGAAATCATCGAGGTCGAAGTGGGCGATGAGGTGACGATCAACCTCACCAACCTTGAACGCGCTCAGGATGAAACTCACGGCTTTACCGTTTCCACCTACAACGTGCATGCCTCGATCGAGCCGGGCAAGACGTCGTCGGTGAAATTCAAGGCGGACAAGGAAGGCGTATATCCGTATTACTGCACGGAGTTCTGTTCCGCGTTGCACCTTGAAATGCAGGGCTACCTGCTGGTGAAGCCGAAGGGCTGGAAGGCGACGACGAAGGAAATGGCCAAGGCGGCTTATACCGAGAAGGATTACCAGGCGACTCTGAAGAAGATCGCCGATACGCAGGCGGTGATCGACTCGGTGGTGGGCTTCATCACCAGCACCAACTACAAGGACTTCCCGGATGTGGTGAACATGGTCGAGGACGCAACCGATCAGCTGAACAAGACGGCTGATGCCAAGGCCAAGCATGAAGCCGCTGCCGCGAAGAAGGATTGGGAGCAGGCCAACTTGTGGGCCGAGCAGGTCTTCCAGTACCAAGTCAAAGCCGCCGATATTGGTTTGCGCGCCAAGACTTACCTTGAGCAAAACGGTGCCAAGAAGCTCAAGTGATTTGTTAGGAACGCATCCCCTCCCCTGGTGCGGATTGCCGCGCCGGGGGAAAAAAGGGGCAGGCTATGTAAGCTGACTGCCGTCATTGCGAGCGAAGCGAAGCTCCTCGCAATGACGACGGCACCCGGGTTGCGTTTGGTAAAAATATCCGCAGGACAGAAAAGTCATGAAACGATTGTTGGCCTTATCCGCCATGGGAGTGTTCGCGCTTCCGATAGCCGTTGCCGCGCCCGATGGCGCAGCGCTGTACACTGAGAAAACTTGCGTTGCCTGCCACGGCCCGAATGGGGGCAAGCCTCTATTGCCCATTTATCCAAAGGTCGGTGGGCAGAACGCGGCCTATGCAGAACAGCAAATGAAGGACATCAAGAGCGGAGTACGCGCCAACGGGCAAGCTGCGGCGATGGCAGGCATCATGCACTTGGTGAACGACGAGGAAATCAAAATACTGGCCACTTGGCTGGAAACACTGAAGTAAGGGCAGCGTTTCAAATCGGAGGTTGTAATGAAAGCATCTTTATTATCCATTGCCTTGCTGGGAACGCTGAGTGTCGCGGCAGTAGGCGTTTCTTTCGCCGGCCCCCCGGCTCCCAAGGCAGCGGGGATCGAGGCCAAGGGCTATACCTGGAATGCTCAGGACGGCGAAAAGGTCGAGGCTCTCAAGCTCAAGGGCGACAAGAAAAACGGCGAGGAAGCCTACGAAGTGTGCGGTGCCTGTCACCTGCCTTCCGGGGCAGGGCGGCCGGATGGCACGTTCCCGCAACTCGCGGGCCAGCACACGACAGTGCTCATCAAGCAGATGGCCGACATTCGCGCAGGCCTGCGCGATAACCCGACGATGTACCCCTTCGCGGTGGTTTTGACCGATCCGCAGGAACTCGCCGACGTGTCCGCGTACATTGAAAGCCTGTGCATCCCCACCGACCACGGCAAGTACGAAGGGGCGGACGCGGCGCTGCAAGTCTCGAAAGGCAAGGAACTCTACGAGAAACAATGCCTGGAGTGCCACGGCAAGAACGGCGAGGGCGACAAGGCGAAGTTCTATCCGGTGATTGCCGGGCAGCACTACAAATACCTGTTGCGCCAGATGACGGAAATCCGCGATGGGCATCGCCGCAACGCCAATCCGGACATGGTGAAGATCATCAAGCCATACACGGATGATATGCTGGTGGCGATTTCTGCGTACCAGTCGAGCCTGAAGATGCCTGGTGCGATGTGCACAGCGAAGAGCACCAAGAAATAACGATGAAAAAACAGGACGGACTCGTTGGAATGCTGGCGCTGGTGGCGCTGGTGGCGCTGGTGATCGCGTACTTTTCACCGATCTGGTGGGTATCGCTCACCGCGCCCAATTACCCGAAGGATGCTTTCCCGGACGGTATCCGCATCCATTTTCACTTTGACAGCGTCACCAACGGCTGCAAGGCAGCGGGCGAGGGGACGCGCATGGCCGATGAAATCATCCAGGGCGATCTGTCGCATGAAACTGAGCGATGGAATCCCGTGCTCAACGCGCAGAAAAACGTCGACAAGGACGCGAAGGGTTTGGATTGCGTGCATGAGATGAACACCATCAACCACTACGTCGGCATGTTCCCGATCGAAACGGGCGCGCCCGTGGAACGGCCTCTGGCGAAGTTCTTCTTCGCCTTTTTTGCGGTGATGATCGTGGCGTTCGTCCTGCCCCGGCGCCGGGCGCGGGTCGTCTGGCTCGCTGTGGGCTTTCTCGCGGTGGCGGTGTGGATGATTGTCGATCAGTTCGCGCTTGGGAAGCTGGATGTTCAAGTGCAGGGATATGTCCGTGAAGCCGGGGCGTTTTTCAAGGAGCCTGACCGCATTGCGGCCTGGGGCGAGAATGTGCGGCTCATTTCCCAGATCGTGATGCTCGGTTTGATTGCAAGCATGGTGATCGTAGCGGCGGGGGTGGCGAAGTTGCGCCATTTCCAGTTGTTGCTGGTCTTCGTTCCCGCATTGATACCGCTGTTTTTCCTCATAACGTATGCGGGCTGGTTGTGGTTCTTCGGCCATAACCTGCACCCCTGGGGAGCGTTTACGGTGAAACCTTTCATGCCCACGGTGTTCGGTGAGGGCAAGGTGGCGCAGTTTTCGACGTATTCCTATCCAACCTGGGGGTTCGGGTTATTGATGCTGGTCTTCGTTTGCCTGGGGCTGGCGCTGCTGATTCGCCGCAAGCAGTTGCGCGAGCACCCGGACAAGGAATGAAGAACCGAACCGACGCGTCGCGCTTTCGCGCCAGAACCGTTATCGCGTTTGTGTGCCTGATATTCCTGTCCCCGCAGGGGGGCGGGCAGGTGACATCATTCGGTGACAATGCCGATTCGGAAGGCCCGCGCGTGACCATCGACCGCCCGAAGCCGGTCTGGACGCTTCTTGAGCGCGATTCGCGCATTCACGGCCTGAAGCCGTTCCAGGCGCTCGTGGATGCCGCTGCAGCAGGCTCCACGTTGCATCCACCGCCGGGCGTCTACTCCGGGCCGGTGGATGTCAATAAGCCGCTCATCATCGATGGGAATGGAGCCGTCACCATTGACGCGGGCGACAAGGGCACAGTGATGACCTTGAACGCGAACGATTCCGTCGTGCGCGGGTTGCGGCTAACCGGCTCCGGGTCATCGCACGATACGGACGACTCCTGTCTCGATGTGCGCGGGAACCGCAATGTGATCGAGGATTTGACTGTTGATAATTGCTTGTTCGGCATCGACCTGAAGCAGTCTTCCCATAGCGTAGTGCGCCGTAACCGCATCCGTTCCAAGCCGGTCGACCTCGGTGTGCGGGGCGACGGCCTGCGGCTGTGGTACAGCAACGATAACGTGATCGAGGCTAACGTTGTTGTCGATTCGCGCGATATGGTGGCCTGGTATTCGCACCGCAATGTGTTTCGCGGCAACATTGGCCAGCGCAGCCGCTATTCCATCCATTTCATGTTTGCGGACGACAACATCGTCGAAAATAATCAATTCAGGGACAATTCAGTGGGCGTGTACTTCATGTACACACACGGCGGCGCGGCGCGCGGCAACCTCATTTCTCATGCGACCGGAGCTACGGGCATGGGCATCGGTTTCAAGGAAGCCTCCGGCACGGTGATCGAAGGCAACGAGGTCATCTATTGCGGGATCGGCATAGCTTCCGACCTCTCGCCCTTCGAGCCGGATTCGAGCATCGAGTTGCGCGGCAACCGCTTTGCCTACAATGGCATCGCCATCCTGTTCAATTCGGAGACGGGCGGCAACAATCTGAGGGATAACGTTTTCGAGGGCAACCTGGCGGATGTGAGTTACGGCGGGCGTTCCGAGAATCCGGACAAGAACTTCTGGGAAGGCAACTATTGGGACACTTACCAGGGGTTCGATGCCAACGGCGATGGGTTTGGCGATACGCCGCACGAGGCTTACGCCTGGGCCGATCAAATCTGGATGGAAATTCCGATGGCGAGTTTCTTCCGCGCCTCGCCAGTGCTGGAACTGCTCAATTTTCTGGAACGGCTCGCGCCGTTTTCCAGGCCCGACCTTATCTTGCGTGATAGCAAACCGCGTTTCGACAAGCCCCGGCGGGAGAGGGGGAGCGCATCATGAGCGGGGCAGGATCGGGTCAGGCTCCTCGTCAGAAGCCTGTCGTGTCGATGGAAAAGGCGCAACGCGCGCGGCGCAGGTTTATCCGCTCGGTCATGTTGCTGGCCGGGGTGGTCGGTGCTTCGCTTCTTGGCGTTGTGCCGGTTTTTCGCGCGCATGCGCGGCGATTGCGCCCGCCGGGCGCGCTCGACGAAAAGGATTTTCTCGCCTCCTGCATCAAGTGCGGCCAGTGCTTGCAGGTTTGCCCGGTCAGCGCAATCCAGTTGGGCGATCTTGACGAAGGGGTTGGGGTCGGCGCGCCCTTCATTGCGGCGCGCGAACAGGGATGCGATTTTTCCTGCGACGCGGCGCAATGTATTCTCGCGTGCCCGACCGGCGCGCTTACGTACACGAAACCCGATTTTTTCCCGACGCGCGAAGGGGCAGGGTTGTCCAGGCTGCCGGTGCTCAAGGCCAGGGCAGATGAACCGGAGCCGACCCTCAATCTCAGGGAGCGCATGGGGTTGGCGCGGTTGACGCGCCCGGAAGCGTGCCTGGCCATGCAGGGGAAGGGATTCTCCGGGCCTGTCCGCGATGCGGCGTTCAAGGGGCGGATGCGCTACATGGACGTCGACCGCTGGAAGCCCATCCCGGTCCGCGACCATCCTTATGAACGCGAGCTTTGCGACCTGTGCGTCACAGAATGCCCAATCGATGACGCTATCGCGCTGGAAGCCTTCACCGACACCGACGGCAGCCGCCGCTTCCGGCCTGTGGTGCGTGAGCAGTGCGTGGGCTGCGGTGTGTGCGAGATGATCTGCCCGGCGGAACCGGCAGCCATCGAGATCGAAGCACGCGCAACCTGGGCGGCGAACGGGGAGGGCGCCTGAAATGCGCCGCCTCATCGAAGGTTTCCTGTGCATGCTGGGCGCGGAGCCGAAAAAGCCGGGGCGTCCGGGTGACGTTTCCGAAGAAGTGCGCCGAATCATGGAGATCAAGCGGGAAGACAAATCCCGCATCAAGGAGCACTTGCACGAACAGGCGCGTCAGTCGCCACGCCACACATGGCGCAACCGGCGCTGGGTCGTGCTCGCGGCGGTCAACCTGCTATTCGTACTCTCTTTCTGGCTGGACATCCAGATACTCGAAGGCGCGCTGACGGCCTCGCGCTTCGTGGGTTTCCATCTCATCGACCTCAATTCCGCGCTACAGGTGATGCTGGCGCACAAGCACATCATCGTGAACCTCGTGATCGGCACGTTAACGGTCTTCCTGCTCTGGGTAATGCTGGGCGGGCGCAGTTTCTGTTCCTGGGTGTGCCCGTATCACCTGGTTTCGGAACTCACGGAAAAAATCCATCTTGCGCTCGCGCGGCGCAAGATCGTGACCGAGCACGCATTCCATCGCGGCACGCGCGCCGTATTCTGGGTTTTGTTTGCCGTGCTGGCGTTCGTGACCGGCTATACGGTTTTCGAGACGCTTTCGCCGGTCGGCATCCTGTCGCGCGCGCTGATCTACGGGCCGGGGCTTGCGTTGGCCTGGGTGTTTCTGCTGTTGCTCTTCGAGGTATTCTGGTCGCGCCGCGCGTGGTGCCGTTACGTTTGCCCGATCGGCCTGACTTACGGTGTGGTTGGAACGCTTTCCCCGTTGCGGGTCAACTACCGTGTCGAGCCCTGTTTTCATGAGGGCGATTGCCGCAAGGTGTGCCTGGTTCCCCATGTGCTCGATGTGACGATCAAGGGCCGCGCGACCGTGGCGGAAATGGGGCTTGGCCCCGACTGCACGCGCTGCGGCCTGTGCGTGGATGCCTGTCCGACCGGGGCGTTGCGTTTTGAAGTCAAGGGCTTGTCGAAACTTCTTTGAGCGCGTTATGCGTAGTTGAGGCGTATGATTTTTCTTGAAAACCTCGTCAAAACTTTCCGCCGGGTACGGGTGCTGGATGGCATCGGGCTTGCTGTCACGGCGGGCGAGCGGGTGGCTCTGATCGGTTCCAATGGCGCGGGCAAGACCACGCTCATCCGCTGTTTGCTCGGCGAATACACCTGTGGCGGCGTGGTGAAGGTGGACGGGCTGAACCCGCGCAAACACCGCTCCGAAGTGCTCAACAAGATTGGTTTCGTGCCGCAACTGCCGCCGCCGCTCAAGATGCCGGTGGGGCAACTCATCGAGTTTTCGGCCTCGCTGTGCAACGTTGCCCCGGCGCGCATGATCGGCATCGCCGGGGAACTCGGGCTGGACGTGTCTGCCGTCCGGTCGCGGCAGTTCCTGCGCCTGTCGGGCGGCATGAAACAGAAACTGCTCATTGCCATCGCGCTTGGCCGCGATACCCGTGTGCTGCTGATGGACGAACCGGCTGCCAACCTCGACCCGGAAGCGCGCAAGATTTTTTTCGACCTGCTCGCGCAACGCCAGGAAAACACCACCATGCTCATTTCCTGCCATCGCCTCTCCGAAATGTCCGCGATCATCACGCGCGTCGTCGAAATGGACATGGGGCGCGTCACGATCGACCGCCCCAATTCTGAGGGAGCCTGAACATGCGACGCTCCCGTTTTCTCGCTTTTACTGCTGCGATCCTGTTGCTGGCCGCTTGCGGAAAGCGCGGCAACTGGCCGGAGGGGATGGAGCCGATCCACTGGGATCGGGATACCTGCGCCCAATGCGGCATGGCAATTTCCGACCCCCGCTTTGCCGTTGAACTGCTGCGCGGCAAGCTAGGCAGCCGCGCGTACAAATTCGACGACATCGGTTGCCTCATTGCCTGGACGAACGTTTCAAGCAAAAAAACCGGGTCGCCTCCCTGGTGGGAAGAGCCGACATCGGAGTCCCACGTATGGGTGGCCGACTTCAGCAGCCCGGTCGATAACCGCGATGCAATGCGCTGGCTCGACGCGCGCGTGGCGCGTTATATCGAACGCACTTCCCCGATGGGGCACAACCTTGCCGCCGTGGAAAACGCCAGCGAGGAATCCGTTGGCTTTGATGATGTCCTGACGTACTTGCAGTCGCACCAGCATGGTGATGGGCATGGGGGTGGGCAATGAAACAGTTGCTCCTGACCGCCAAACTCGACATCGCGGAATCGTTACGCGCGCGCTGGTTCCTGATCTACACCCTGGTCTTCGGGGGAGTCGTCACGCTGCTGTTTGCGTTCGGCTTATCGGAGTCGCGTGTGCTCGGTTTCATCGGGCTGTCGCGCCTGCTGGTGACGTACATTCAACTGGCGATGGCGATTCTGCCGATCTTCGTGCTCATCACCACGGTGCGTTCCGTAGCGGGGGACCGTGAAGCGGGCGTATTTGAATATCTGCTGTCCCTGCCGGTTTCAATCGGAGCCTGGTTCTGGGGCAAGATTCTCGGTCGTTATGCGGTCATCTTCGCGCCGGTGTTCCTCGCCATGTTGGGCGCGGCGGCCTGGGGGATTTTCAGGGAGATTGAGGTTCCGTGGGCAATATTCGGCTATTACACGGCACTGCTGGCCGCGATGGCGCTGTGTTTTCTCGGCCTGGGCATGTTCATTTCCTCCGTTGCGCGCAGCACGGATACGGCCCAGGGGGCGGCCTTCGTGCTCTGGCTCGCGCTGTTGCTCTTTCTTGACCTGATCCTGTTGGGGGTCATGATCCAGAACCACGTCGACCCTGAGACCGCCATCACCATCGCGCTGTTGAACCCGCTGCAAGTGTTCCGTACCGCCGCGCTGGCAATGTTCGACCCGCAACTCGTCGTGCTCGGCCCCTCCGCCTACGTCATCATCGACCTGTTCGGCGCGAAGGGTTTTCAGATTTACGCGCTTGCCTATCCGTCCCTGGTAGGGCTTATCGCCGCGCTTGCGGGCTATTTCATCCTGCGCCGGGGAGATTTGCTGTGAAGGCTGTGAAAATTTTTGCCGGTACGCTGCTTTTCGTCCTTTTCGCTGTTGGGGCGAGGGCGGAAGAGGGGTTGGACGCGCTCTTTGAAACTACGATGACCGATCTTCACGGCAAGCCGATGGCGCTTTCCGATTTTCGGGGCAAACCGCTTATCGTTCAGTTTTGGGCGCGCTGGTGCGTCCCTTGCCGCGACGAGTTCCCGGAACTCATGGCGCTGCAAGCGCAATACAAAGAGCAAGGGCTGGCCGTGCTTGGCATCGCGCAGGAAGATGATCCGGTCAAGGTGCGCGAATTCCTTACCGCCTACCAGGTGAGCTATCCCGCCGCACTTGCTGGTGAACAGGGAGGGATTGCCTTGATGCAGGCGCTTGGCAATGATGGAGCCTTTCTGCCGTTTACCTTGCTCATCGACCGCAAGGGCGAAGTCGTGCTGCGTAAACGCGGTGTGTTCAGGAAAAGCGACTTCGAGGGTGTGGCTGGGAAGCTGTTTTTATAGATAAGAGCGCTTTTAACGCCTTACCCGTCCCAGGTGGTTCTGATCCGCTGTCCGCGTGATGCGATAGTGTCCTGTGATCGTGAAATTGTGCAGCACGTCTTCTTCTTGCGTGCCTCGTCCGATGTTGTGGATGATCAGCGGCCTCTGCCCGAAAAGGGTTTTTCGGTTGGAGACGATGCCGATGTGTTCCACTTGAGGGCGTAGGTTCCAGGTCACAATGTCGCCGGGCAGGAAAGTGTTGTCAGTGACCGTGTAGCCTTGGTGTTCAAAGTAACGTTGCAAGTTGGGCACACGGCGGTGGTCGATGTTGGTATCCGGCCTCTTCAATCCCCAGCGCGCCTGGTTTGGATAGAGGCGGAAGTTTTTCCGCATGTCTTCATGAACGCGCTGCTGTAAGTCGACTCTCTGGTGCCGCAAGGCGCGAATCACCACGTCCGTGCACACGCCCCGGACGATTGGTATGTCGCCCATCGGGTAGGAAATCCGTGCATAGGAAGGGTCGTAGTAGAGGGTTTTCCCGATTTGATCGCGGGCGTCCTGGACGAAGCGCTCCGGTGAAAAGGCGAAAGTCACCGAACATGCGAAAAGCATGACAGAGAAAGAGGCGAAGCGAAAGATGAAGTATTTTTTCAGCATGTTTTCGGGGAGAAATGTGCGGTAAAAAGAAAGTAAAAAGCGCAGATATGGTTCAGTAAATGGCCTCTGCCCATCTTGTGTTATTTAACCTCATTGAACACATTATAATGACGCCCTTCGACTTCCCCACATGAGAGAACGATGCGCTGGAAGATAAGTTGGAACATGAAAAAAGCGGCACGATGGGCGCTTTATTCGTTTGCTGGGCTGATGGTGCTGGCGGTAATCGGGCTTGCCATACTGGTCACGATCTCTATTTTGATCTGGCCCAAGCTGCCCGATCCTAATGATCAGTCTCACTACCAGTTAAGCGTCCCTTTGCGGGTGTATACCGCAGATGGTTTTCTCATCAGGGAGATCGGCGAAGAACGGCGCGCACCCGTCAAGATCGAAAATGTTCCCGATTCTCTCAAGAAAGCGCTTCTTGCGGCGGAAGATACGCATTTTTACAAACACATGGGGATCGACCTGTCCGGAGTTCTGCGGGCGGTTCTGGCCAACCTGCGCTCCGGTGGACGCAGGCAGGGGGCATCGACCATCACGATGCAGGTGGCGCGCAATTTCTTCCTGACACCGGAAAAATCGTTAGAGCGCAAGCTGTACGAAATTCTGCTTTCGCTCAAAATCGAACATAATTTCAGCAAAGACCAGATTCTTGAGCTTTACATCAACAAGATATTCCTCGGGCAGCGTGCTTTCGGCTTTGAAGTGGCTGCCCAGACGTATTTCGGCAAGTCGCTCAATGAGCTCTCGCTTGCCCAGATTTCCATGCTTGCAGGGCTGCCCAAAGCTCCGTCCAGCCTGAACCCGATTGTCAATCCGGCGGGCGCGAAGAGGCGGCAAGGCTATGTGTTGTCGCGCATGCGGGATCTCGGCTTCATCGACGGGGACGCATACCAGGCGGCATTGGCGGAACCCTTGAAGACGACTTCCGGGAGCGCCGCGCGCGACCCAAGCGTCCTCAGTCCGGTTCATGCCGAGTACGTGGCCGAGATGGCGCGCCTGATTGCCGTCAACCAGTTCGGCGAGCAGGCGACCCGGCGCGGCATGAAGGTCATCACCACGATTACCCGCGCCGAGCAGGAAGCCGCTTACGATGCCTTGCGGCAGGGGGTGATGGATTATGACCGCCGCCACGGCTACCGCGGCCCGGAAAAGTACATCGCCCTGCCGGAGGGCAAGCTGGAAGGCGAAAAAGTCAGCGAGGAGTTTGGCAAGAGAATCGACGAGGAACTGATCAAGGCGCGTGAGGATGACGAGCAGAAGCTGTCCGACTACGGCGACTTGCTCCTGGCCGTGGTCATCAATGCTTCGCCGAAAGAAGTCACCGTGTATCGCAACGGCGAACTCATCAAGATCACGGAGAACGGGCTGAAATTCGCCATGCCGATGTTGTCATCCAACGCGCCGCAGACGCGGCGGGTACGGCAGGGGGCGCTGGTGCGTATCCGCAATGGGGGCGGCAGCAAGGGATGGGAACTGACCCAGGTCCCGGAAGTGGATGCTGCCCTGGTGTCGATTGATTCCGGAACGGGTGCGGTGCGCGCGCTGGTCGGCGGGTTCGACTTCAACCGCAGCCAGTTCAATAACGTCACGATGGCCAAGCGCCAGCCCGGTTCCAGTTTCAAGCCCTTCGTCTATTCGGCCAGCCTCGAATGGAAAAACGGGAAATACGCGCCGGGGACGCTGCTTGAGGACAAGCACCTGTTTTACCCGGTGGGTGTTACGGGGCGCACCGCCTGGGAGCCGAACAATTACGACAGGAAGTTTGACGGCATGATGACGATGCGCGACGCGCTGGCGCGCTCGAAAAACATCCCGGTCATCAGTGTGCTTGAAGACATCACGCCCGAATATGCCCGGAGCTACATTGCCAATTTCGGTTTCGATACCAGCAACCATCCGCCTTACCTGACAATGGCTCTGGGCGCGGGCTCGGCTTCTCCGTGGGAAATGGCGTCGGCTTATGCGGTATTTGCCAATAGCGGCTATCGCATCAATCCGTTCGTGGTCAGGGAAATCCAGGATGTCAACGGCAACAGTCTGGCCCGTTTCGATTCGCAGGTAGCAGGGGAGGACGCGCCCCGTGTCGTTGACGCGCGCAATGCCTGGATCATGGATTCGATGCTCCAGGACGTTGTGCGCCGTGGCACGGGTTCCCGTGCCCGTGTCCTGAACCGCAAGGACATTGCCGGCAAGACCGGAACCACCAACGATTATGGCGATGCCTGGTTTTGCGGCTATAACCCTGCGATTGTTGCTGTGACGTGGATCGGTTTTCCGACGCCGCGCAACATGGGCAGCGGCGAGACGGGCGGGACGGCGGCGCTTCCGATGTGGATCAACTACATGCGGGTCGCGCTTGCCAATGTTCCGGAGACGTTCCTTTCCCGTCCTTCAGGCATCAGCAGTGCCTTGGCTGGAGAAGGGGATCACGAAGACTTCCATTACTCTGAGTATCCGCCGCCGGAGTTGGCGACTCCCCCGATGGACGATGGCGGGCTTTTGACGGATTTGATGGGCATTCCTTCCGGTGCACAGAACTACGCTCCTCCCACGCCCGTCCCGCAATCCCAGCCAGCCAGCCCGGCGAGACAGGCACGGCAACCCGGCGAAACGACACAGCCCAGTAATCCTTTGGCCAGGCCGGAAGACGCGGCTTCTCTGGGGGAATTGGGGTATTGAGTTAGGCGTAAACCATTACCGTCATAATGGTGATAAACCGCTAAAATAAAACGTTTCCCTTCACTCTCTCTCATCTCAGGAGCCAGCCCGATATGCCTCATCGCCCGTTCAAGATACTTGGCATCCAGCAAATCGCCATCGGAGGCACGGACAAACAAAAACTGCGTACCCTGTGGGTCGATATGTTCGGACTCGATGTGACGGGCAACTTCGTGTCCGAGCGCGAAAACGTGGATGAGGACATCTGCGCGATGGGCAGCGGCCCGTTCAAGGTCGAAGTCGACCTGATGCAGCCGGTCGACCCGGAGAAAAAACCCGCCGTCCATACCACGCCGCTGAACCACGTCGGCCTGTGGGTCGATGACCTGCCGCGCGCGGTCGAGTGGCTTTCCGCTCAGGGTGTTCGTTTCGCTCCCGGTGGTATCCGCAAGGGCGCGGCGGGTTACGACATCACCTTTCTGCACCCCAAGGGCAACGATGAATTTCCCATTGGCGCAGAAGGAGTCCTGATAGAACTCGTCCAGGCTCCGCCAGAAGTCGTCGAGGCTTTTTCCCGCCTGAATCCGTAAAGAAAGGGCAGATAATAAAGGGTACATGTTTTCATCATAAAACCGTCAGGAGTCGATTTGCTATGAGTGTTGCCTTAGAACAAAATGTTTGTGAATGCCCCAATCCCGAAGAAATCGCCAGCACTTACGCTGAAGTCGCCCGTCGGGCTTCGAGCCTGATTGGCGAACACGTCCAGCGGCAGCTTCAGAAAGGCGTCCGGCCCCCGTCAGACGAACTGGGCATCGCCCAGGCGTTCATGGACATGATGGCCCGCTTGCTGTCCAACCCCTACAAACTTGCACAGGCGCAAATGAGCCTGGTGTGGGATTACTTTACCCTGTGGCAGCAATCCATGCTGCGCTTCGCGGGCATGCAGGTTGCGCCGGTAGTCTCTCCCTCGCATAGCGACAAACGGTTTCGTGATGAGCAATGGCAAGAACATTTCATGTTCGACTTCATCAAGCAGTCCTACCTCATCGCCGCGCGCCATATCCGCGAAACCGTCAACGGCGTCGAAGGGCTGGATGAACAGACGGCCAAGAAGGTCGGTTTCTATACCCGCCAATACATCGACGCGCTTTCCCCTTCCAATTTTGCCCTCACCAACCCGGAAGTCTTCCGGGAAACCGTGCGCTGCAATGGGCAGAACCTCATCAAGGGGCTGAACAACCTCCTGCGCGACATCGAGGAGGGCAACGGCAGCCTACGGGTTCGCATGACGGACACCTCGGCTTTTGAGCTGGGCAAAAACGTCGCCACCACGCCGGGCAAGATCGTTTTCCAGACCGACATGATGCAGTTGATCCAGTACCAGCCCAGTACGGAAAAGGTCTTCAAGCGCCCAGTGCTCATCGTTCCCCCCTGGATCAACAAGTTCTACATCCTCGATTTACGTGAGAAAAATTCCTTCATCAAATGGCTCGTCGACCAGGGCCAGACCGTATTCGTCATTTCCTGGGTCAACCCGGACGAACGGCTGTCGGAAAAAACATTCGAGTCCTACATGAAGGAAGGTCTTTTTGCCGCGCTCGACGCCATCGAGAAACAGACCGGGGAGAAGGATGTCAACGCAGTTGGTTATTGCCTTGGCGGTACGCTGCTGGCTACCGCGCTGGCGTACCATGCGGGCAAGAAGCAAAAACGCATCGCCTCGGCGACCTTCCTCACCACGCTCACCGATTTTTCCGAACCAGGCGAATTGGGCGTGTTTATCGACGAAGGCCAGGTCAGCAATCTCGAAAAGAAGATGTTCATGCGCGGTTTCCTCGATGGTTCCGAAATGTCTGGAACTTTCAACATGCTGCGCGCCAACGATCTCGTCTGGTCGTTTGTCGTCAATAACTACCTGATGGGCAAGAACCCGTTTCCGTTCGATCTGCTGTATTGGAATTCCGACTCCACCCGTTTGCCCGCGAAGATGCACAGCTTCTACCTGCGTAAGATGTACATGGAAAACAAGCTCGCAGAACCGGGCGGCATCGAGATCGACGGTGTGCCGCTCGACCTCGGCAAAATCAATGTGCCGAGCTTCTTCATCTCCACCATCGAAGACCACATCGCCCCGTGGAAGAGCACCTACATGGGCGCGGTTCGCTTCACCGCGCCGGTGCGTTTTGTGCTGGGCGGTTCCGGCCATATCGCCGGTATCGTCAATCCGCCCGCCGCCAACAAGTACGGTTACTGGATCAATCCTGCCACCAAACTTGCTCCCACTGCGGATGAATGGTTCTCCGGGGCGGTGCAGCACGAAGGGTCATGGTGGGTCAATTGGCAGGAATGGGCCATTGGGCACGACAAAACCAAAGTTGACGCGCGCGATCCGGCCAAAGGGGCGTTGAAAGTGCTGGAAGACGCTCCTGGCTCTTACGTCAAATTCCGGCTTTGATCGGTGGTGCTTCAGTTTGAATATTTGAGATGATTTTCTGTAGGGGGCGATGGCAATCGCCCCGTCGAACCGTTGGCGGATCGCGGAAATTTACGATGGCGGGCGGATTGCCATCCGCCCCTACAACGCATGAAATTCAAACTGAGACACTGCCCTTTGATCGGTAGAACGCCTAGGATCCTGTACTGTTCTCGTACAGGATCTGCGTGACCCTGGCCGTACTGTTTCTATCATTGCTTGCGCTGTAGGTAGCGAGACTCAACATCCTGCACAATTTCAAGTGCGGCATGCGGATGAGCAATCTGCCGGGCCGCAAGCGACATCTTGCGTAAGAGCTTTTTGTCGTGCAGCACTTGCCCGATGTAATACGCGGCATCACCAAAATCGTAGAGCCGGGTCGCAGTGCCGTGTTCGAGCAGATATTCGCAGTTGCGCTGTTCCTGGCCGGGAATCGGCGACACAAGCATCATAGGCTTGCCCTTTGCCAGAATTTCACTCAACGTCAGACCGCCTGGCTTGGTAACGACGAGATCGGCGGCATCCAGAAGATCATGGATGAAATCGACGAACCCGAAAACGGTGATGTCCACAGAAAGCGTGGCGGCAATTTCTTCGCATTGCTCTTTCAGTTCGGCGTTTTTACCTGTGACGACGACTAGCGAACAATTTGCAGGGGTGTCGGCGAAAGATCGCAGCATTTCGACCATCGGCCCGACGCCGAAGCCTCCGGACATCAGAAGTACTGTTGGTTTTTCGGGCAGGCCGAGCGCGGCACGCGCCTGCCTGGCGGGGCGCTTCATAGCGAATATGGGATCGACCGGAATACCGGAAACCTGAATTTGCTCTACGGGGATCCCTTTTGTTTGTAACTCCCGCTGGCTGTCGGCGCTGGCGACGTAATAGCGGTCAATGTGTGGAAAGACCCAAAAACTGTGCGGACTAATGTCGGTCACAACAGCAATGATCGGAAGATCGATTTTCCTTCGACGCTTCAAGCCGCTCAACAGTTCCAGCGGTAGAAAGTGCGTGCATACGATGGCGGCAGGATCAATGTCGCGGATCGTTCGCAAAAAATTCTTTGTGTTGAGTTTGCTGAACAACAGGCGCATTTTTGCGCTTTTTGAGTCGAAAGGCTCGTTGTCGTACTTGTTGTACAGATAACCCCATAGTGCAGGCATCTTCTGCACAAGTTTGATGTACGACTTTGTGTACATGCGCTTGTAGGTTTTATTCATGCAGTCGAGGGTGTCGACGAGTTGAGCCGGCAAATCGAGCGGAGCACAGGCGCTTGCCAGTGCCTCGGCAGCGCGTGTGTGTCCTGCCCCGGCAGTAGCGTGCAGAAAGAGCAGCGGCTTTCGTGAAGATTCAGATGTCTGCACTAACTTGGATGTGTTCATGAATCGCTCGCTTTCAGTTTGTTTTTGAGCTTGTTGTTCGTTTTGCCTTCACATTTGCCTTGATGCGAGACAAATTTCTGCAACTCTCGTTTTCATGGCTGTGCGTCGTTTTCGTCCTTCTGTAGCAGGATATGCCACTTAGGCCGCCGCCAGCTTGCGCGGAAACTTTCCAGGTCGCTTTCCTCCGCTTGCCCGGAGTTCGCATTGCCATCGAAGAACGCCACCAGGTCGACGAGTTGCGCTGGTGTCTGCCATGTCTCGTCGAAATGCCGCACGATGTTGTTCGCGGTGAGCACCGGACGACCGACAACGGTTGTTGTAGGCCAGTCGAGACCCTGGCGGTCTTTTCCTGGACGGTAAGACTTGTATACCAGTTCTGTGCAAACCAACTCGTTGTCGGTGCGGAAATCAAAATCAAAATCGTAAGGGCGGCCTGAGTATTCAAAGGACTTCAGTATCGCTTTGGCAATTTCAAGTCTTGAGAGGCGCGGTCGCAGAACCGCCAAAGAATCGGCAGCCGCCGAATGTTCGAGCGACGTAAAAGAGATGCCCTTGCCTATCGCCTCAATGATTCTGGGCATATCGCCCTTGTCGTCGGGCTGCTGACTCAAGGGATACGCTTTCGGGAAGCGTGTTTTCAGTAAGGTCTCGAAACGCCCATCCGCGATACCCTGTGTCTGTAGCCAAGTGCGGATTTCCGGCGTGTCGAAATACGCGCCTCGTTCCTTCTCGTCGCCGATGTACAACGCCGCATGCGGCCAAAAACCGGGCAAACCAATGTTGGAGAGATACCATTCCCGGCGCTCAAGCAGAATGTCGCCAGGTTGCAGCCTTGGATGTAGCGCTTTTATTTGGTCGCGCGACATCAGAAATTGATCTCCTTTTGCTACCCGTGTTTGCCCCATCCATTCGGAGATACCTTTCTGAACGGGGAAAATCAGCCTTGTGCTGCTGCCTTGAATGATCTGTCCGGCATTGCGTAATGTGTTCAAAAGACCATGTGCCTTGCCTGCTTGCCAGAGATAGCTTTCGTCGTCACGGATGATCCGGCCCAGCGCAGCCGCTTCTTCGCTGTGGCTCGTGGATGCGGACGAATGCGCGGAAGAATATTTAGCAGACAGAAAAGCAAACCTGCTTGCGATTACTACATGCAGGAACCGGTATTTGAAATCGTCGTAGCTGCGCGCGGGCAGACCGATTTCATCAACGGGCTCGTTGAGCACGATGCGTACCGCCGGATCGGTATCTGCCAGCCGGATGAACTCCAGCGCATAGTGATAGCGCGTCAGGAACACGGCATAACTAGCGATAAAGCGCGCGTATTCCTGCTGCCTTTGCTCTTCTGCGTTTTCGCCCTGATCCCAGGCATCCAGTATCAGTTGGTAATCTAGATAGCGCCCCCAAATATCGCGTATTTCCTGAATTTGCTCAGTCTTCAGAACCCGTTGCCTCTCCAGTTTTTTTGGAAATAGATCGAGCCGGGTCGCCATGTATGTCACGATCCCTGCCAATCCTTCTCTGGTTTTCAGGATCACGGCCTTTTCATCCATGTTTTTCCTGACTTTCTCATCCGCAAACGCGTTGTACATCGTCGCGAAACCCAGGAAGATAAACGAAAAAGTAAGCATTGAGAATATTCGCATTATTGCATTTCCATTGACGAGGACGATTTCTGTTATCTGTATACGCTTAGACAAAAACCGCCTTAACCGTAGTGTCATTACCACTCCCAAGAATTGCGACAAAGTACCTTGTATTTTTGCAAATAACAATATCTGCAAATGACATCGCTTCATCATGCTGAACGAAAGAACGATAAAAAAACGCCGCTGAAAACTTCCAGCGGCGTTTTTGATTCCGGAATCCGGAGAGGCTACGGGTCACTCAAATTCGATGATGACCTCATCCACCGACAGGCTCGCGCCCGGTTGGGCGACGATTTTTTTCACTATAACGTCGTGCTCGGCTCTGAGGATGTTTTCCATCTTCATGGCTTCGATGACGACGAGTTTTTCACCTGCCTTGACTTCCTGGCCTTCAACCGCCGCAACTTCTCGTAGCAAACCCGGCATCGGGGAGATGAGGAATTTGGAGAGGTCCGGCGGCGCTTTTTCGGGCATGAGCGAGAGCAGGTGCGCGGCGCGCGGCGTCATCACGACGGGCGCGATCTGAAGGCCGAAGTGGGAGATGCGGTAGGTGATGCCTTGCCGTTCGAGTTGCAGACAGATCGGTTGGCCGTTGACGGTGCCGGTGAGCAACTGGTCGCCAAAGCTCCAGTCGGAGACGATGTCGTAGGTCTTGTCGCCGTGTGTGATGGACATGCCGCCCTTGGTGGGCGTGGCGACGAGTGGGTAGTATTGTCCGTTGATCACGGCGACCCAGTCGCTCGTTACCTTGCGGCCAAAGCCCGGATGCTGGCCGCCAATCTTCATGACCCGGTAGATGTAGCGCAGACGGGCAAAGGCGGCGACGGCGGCGAGTAGGGCAGGGTCGTCGTGCGGAACCATCGAGGCGTCGAATCCGTCGGCGTACTCTTCGGCAATGAAGCCGGTATTGAAGACTCCGGAGATGAAACGCGGATGCTGCATCAGCGCGGCCTGGAACGGGATGTTGCAACTGATGCCCCGGATGACGAAGCCGTTGAGCGCGTCGCGCATGCGCTCGATGGCCTGTTCGCGCGTGGCACCGTGTACGATGAGTTTGGCGATCATCGAGTCGTAGTACATGGAGATTTCGCCGCCCTCATAGACGCCGGTGTCGACCCGCACGGATTTACTCTCGGGCGGGGCGCGGAATTTGACGAGGCGACCCGTGGAGGGCAGGAACCCACGGAAGGGGTCTTCCGCGTTGATCCGGCATTCCATCGCCCATCCGTTGATTTTGACGTCTTTCTGGGCAAAAGCGAGCGGCTCCCCAGCGGCGACGCGGATCATCTGTTCGACGAGGTCGAGACCGGTGATGTACTCGGTGACGGGGTGCTCTACCTGGAGGCGGGTGTTCATTTCCAGGAAGTAGAAACTTTTATCCGCGCCGACGACGAATTCCACCGTACCGGCAGATTCGTATTGCACGGCGCGGGCGAGCGCCACGGCCTGTTCTCCCATCGCCTTGCGGGTGGCGGGGTCGATGAAGGGCGAGGGCGCTTCTTCGACGACTTTCTGGTGACGGCGCTGGATTGAGCATTCGCGCTCGCAGAGATAAACGTAGTTGCCGTGGGAGTCGCCGAGAACCTGGATTTCGATATGGCGCGGTTCCTGGACGAATTTTTCGATGAAAACGCGGTCATCGCCAAAGGAGTTCCTGGCTTCATTGACGCAGGAGGCAAAGCCTTCGTGGGCTTCCTTGTCGTTCCAGGCTACGCGCAGGCCCTTGCCGCCGCCGCCGGCAGAGGCTTTGATCATGACGGGGTAGCCGATCTTTTTGGCGATCTCTACCGCTTCATCGGGGCCGGAAATAGCGTCGTTATAGCCGGGGATGGTGTTGACGCCCGCATCGGAGGCGAGTTTTTTCGACTCGATCTTGTCGCCCATTTTGGCGATGGAGTAGTGCTTCGGGCCGATGAACTTAACGCCTTCTTCTTCGATGCGGCGGGCAAATTCTTCGTTCTCGGACAGGAAGCCATAGCCGGGATGGACGGCTTCTGCGCCGGTGTCCTTGCAGGCGGCGATGATCTTGTCCATCACCAGGTAGGATTCTTTGGAAGCCGAGGGACCGATGAAAACGGCTTCATCGGCCAGTTGGACGTGGAGTGAGCGCCGGTCGGCCTCGGAATAGACAGCCACGGTCTTGATGCCCATGCGGCGGGCGGTCTTGATGACGCGGCAGGCAATCTCGCCACGGTTCGCAATCAGGATTTTCTTGAACATTGGTTCGTTCTCCCCGGCATCAGAGCGGAATGTTGCCGTGCTTGCGCCACGGATTTTCCAGTTTTTTGTTTTTGAGCATCGTCAGCGAGCGGCAGACGCGGCGGCGCGTTTCGTTCGGCATGATGACATCGTCGATGAACCCACGGGCACTGGCCACGAATGGGTTGGCGAAGCGGGATTTGTATTCGGCTTCGCGAGCGGCGAGTTTCTCCGGGTCGCTCTTTTCTTCACGGAAGATGATCTCTACCGCGCCCTTGGCACCCATGACCGCGATTTCGGCAGAAGGCCAGGCAAAGTTGACGTCGCCGCGCAGGTGCTTGGAGGACATCACGTCATAAGCGCCGCCATAGGCTTTGCGGGTAATGACCGTCACCTTGGGAACCGTGCACTCGGCGAAGGCGTAGAGGAGCTTTGCGCCGTGCTTGATGATGCCGCCGTATTCCTGCGCGGTGCCGGGCAGGAAGCCGGGAACGTCCACGAAGGTGATGATGGGAATGTTGAAGGCATCGCAGAAGCGCACGAAACGTGCGGCTTTGATGGAGGATTTGATGTCCAGGCAACCGGCCAGCACCATCGGCTGGTTGGCGACGATACCCACGGGCGAGCCCGCCATGCGGGCAAAACCGATGATGATGTTCTTGGCGTAGTCGGGTTGCAGCTCGAAGAAATCGCCATCGTCGACCATCTTGATGATGAGTTCCTTCATGTCGTAGGGCAGGTTGGGATTTTCCGGCACGAGGGTGTCGAGCGAGTAGTCCAGGCGGTCGACAGGGTCGGTGATGGGCAGCAGGGGGGGCTGTTCGCGATTGGACGAGGGGATGAAGCCGATCAGGCGGCGAGTCATCATGAGCGCCTCGACATCGTTCTCGAAAGCCAGGTCGGCTACGCCGGACTTGGTGTTGTGCGTGATGGCTCCGCCCAATTCTTCGGAGGAGACTTCTTCATGGGTCACGGTTTTTACCACGTCCGGGCCGGTGACGAACATGTAAGAGGAATCCTTCACCATGAAGATGAAATCGGTCATCGCCGGGCTGTATACCGCGCCACCGGCGCAGGGACCCATGATGAGCGAGATTTGCGGAATCACGCCGGAGGCGAGCACGTTGCGCTGGAAAATTTCGGCGTAACCGGCCAGTGAGGCCACGCCTTCCTGGATGCGCGCGCCACCTGAGTCGTTGAGGCCGATGACGGGCGCGCCGACTTTCATCGCGTGATCCATGATCTTGCAGATTTTTTCCGCATAGGCTTCAGAGAGCGCGCCGCCGAAGACGGTGAAGTCCTGCGAAAAAACGAATACCAGGCGGCCATTGACGGTTCCGTAGCCGGTCACGACGCCGTCGCCGGGAATCTTCTCGGCTTCGTCCATGCCAAACTCGGTACAGCGGTGTTCCTTGAAGGTGTCCCATTCCTCGAAGCTGCCGTCATCGAGGAACAGTTCGATCCGTTCGCGGGCGGTGAGTTTGCCTTTTTTGTGTTGGGCATTGATACGCCTTTCCCCGCCGCCAAGGCTGGCTTGGGCGCGTTTTTCTTCCAACTGCCTGATAATGTCTTCCATGAAAGACCTCCTTTATCGAAATTTCCGCGAAGCGATGCTTCTTCGTTTTGCGCGTTTATCCGTTCAAAAAATTCAGTAGTTCGCGCGCTGCCGCCGACGGCGTCGTGCGGCCTTCTTCCACCGAGGCGGCAAATCCCGGCAATTCCGCCCTGACTCGCGGGTGCTCGCGGAAACGATGCTTAAGGCTGGCGTCGATGAGTTCCCACATCCAGGTTGCGGCCTGGTGCTTGCGGCGCGCGGCGAGTTCGCCACTGGCGGTCAGGGTATCGCGATAGCGTTTGACAGTGTCCCAGAATTCGACGATGCCATCTTTTTTGAGCGCCGACAGGGTGAGTACGGGAACCGGCCAGTTGGGGCTCATCGGGCGCAGCATGTGTAGCGCGGTCTTAATGTGCGAGCGCGCCCTTTGCGCGGCGGCCGGGTCGATGTCGGCCTTGTTGATGACGATGAGGTCGGCCAGTTCCATGACGCCTTTTTTGATGGCCTGCAATTCGTCGCCCGCGTTGGGCAGTTGAAGCAGGCAGAACAGATCGGTCATGCCCGCCACGGCGGTTTCGGACTGGCCGACGCCGACGGTCTCAATCACGATCACATCGAACCCCGACGCTTCGCATACGAGCATGGCTTCGCGCGTTTTTTCGGCCACGCCGCCCAGGCTGCATGACGAGGGGCTTGGGCGGATGAAGGCGGCGGGTTCGCGCGAGAGCAGTTCCATCCGCGTCTTGTCGCCGAGAATCGACCCTCCGCTCAAGCTGGAGGAGGGGTCGACGGCTAAAACAGCGACCCGCAGCCCTTGTTCGATGAGATACAGGCCGAAGGCTTCGATGAAGGTGGATTTGCCCACGCCGGGCACGCCCGAGATACCGATACGTATTGCCGTCCCGGTATGGGGCAACAGCGCCTCCAACAACGCGCGGGCGCGGGCGCGGTGATCTTCATGCTGTGACTCGATGAGCGTGATGGCCTTGGCAAGCGGACGCAACTGATGCGCCAGTACGCCGTCGACCAGCGCGCGGTCGGCAGCGTCCATGTGCAGGGAGGGAAGGCGTTCGCTTTTATTCAATTTCAGGCAGCCACCATGCGCGCGGCGCGGATTTGCTTGAGCACTTCACGCGCGCAGGCCGGGATCGGCGTACCGGGGCCGAAAATGGCTTTCGCGCCAGCGGCGTAGAGGGCATCGTAGTCTTGCGCCGGGATAACGCCGCCGGCGAACGTGATGATGTCTTCCGCGCCCAGTTTCTTGAGTTCCCGGATGATCTCCGGAATCAGCGTCTTGTGTCCGGCAGCGAGGCTGGAGCAGCCTACGGCATGCACGTCATTTTCCACCGCGTGGCGGGCGGCTTCTTGCGGGGTCTGGAAGAGGGGGCCGATGTCGATGTCGAAACCGAGATCGGCAAAAGCCGAGGCCACGACCTTGGCGCCTCGGTCATGGCCGTCCTGGCCGAGCTTGGCGATCATGATGCGCGGGCGGCGGCCTTCTTCGGCAACAAAGGCTTCGATGTCGGCCTTCAGCGCCTTCCAATCGCCGCTCTCTTCGACAACGGCGGCGTACACGCCGGAAACCGCCTGCGGATTGGCGCGGTAGCGGTCAAAGACCTTTTCCAGCGCGTCCGACACTTCGCCGACCGTAGCGCGCAGGCGAATCGCCTTGACCGAGAGGTCGAGCAGGTTGCCTTCGCCGGTTTCAGCGCAATGAGTGAGTTTTGCTAACGCTGCTTCGACCGCTTGCGCGTCGCGGGTGGCGCGGATTTTATTCAGGCGGGCAATCTGCGCTTCACGCACGGCGTGGTTGTCGATTTCCAGGATTTCGACCGGGTCTTCCTTGGCGAGACGGTATTTGTTGACGCCGACGATCACGTCCTTGCCGGAGTCGATCCGCGCCTGTTTGTCGGCGGCGCACTCTTCGACCTTCATCTTCGCCCAGCCGGATTCGACGGCTTTGGTCATGCCGCCCATCGCCTCGATTTCTTCGATGAGGTTCCAGG
The DNA here is from genome assembly GCA_009782565.1 of Betaproteobacteria bacterium. Classification (GTDB taxonomy): domain Bacteria; phylum Pseudomonadota; class Gammaproteobacteria; order Burkholderiales; family Rhodocyclaceae; genus WRNU01. The sequence goes on along the minus strand of WRIU01000001.1, from coordinate 294,669 downwards.
CTTTGTCGGCCATGTCCTGCGTGAGTTTTTCCATCATGTAGGAACCGGCCCAGGGGTCGACGACGTTGCAGATGTGGGTTTCTTCCTGAATGATGATCTGGGTGTTGCGGGCGATGCGCGCCGAGAATTCGGTGGGCAGAGCGATGGCCTCGTCGAGCGAATTGGTGTGCAGGGACTGGGTTCCGCCGAACACCGCCGCCATCGCCTCGATGGTGGTGCGTACCACGTTGTTGTACGGGTCTTGCTCGGTGAGCGACCAGCCCGAAGTCTGCGAGTGGGTACGCAGCATCATCGACTTTGCGCTCTTCGGGTTGAACTGCTTCATGATCCGGCACCACAACAGGCGCGCGGCGCGCATCTTGGCGATTTCGAGATAGAAGTTCATCCCCACGCCCCAGAAGAACGACAGGCGACCCGCGAAGGTGTCTACGTCCATCCCGGACTTGATCCCGGTACGCACGTATTCCAGTCCGTCGGCGAGCGTGAAGGCGAGTTCGATGGCCTGGTTCGCGCCCGCTTCCTGGATGTGATAGCCGGAAATTGAGATGGAGTTGAACTTCGGCATGTTCGCCGAGGTGTACTGGAAAATGTCCGCGATGATCCGCATCGAGGGCGATGGCGGATAAATGTAGGTGTTGCGAACCATGAACTCCTTGAGGATGTCGTTCTGGATGGTTCCTGAGAGCTTGTCCTGAGAGACGCCCTGTTCCTCGGCGGCGATGATGTAACCGGCCAGCACCGGCAGCACCGCGCCGTTCATGGTCATCGAGACGGAAATTTTGTCGAGCGGGATGCCGTCGAAGAGAATTTTCATGTCTTCGACCGAGTCGATAGCCACCCCGGCCTTGCCCACGTCGCCGAGTACGCGGGGATTGTCAGAATCGTAGCCTCTGTGCGTGGCAAGGTCGAACGCTACCGAGACGCCTTGCCCACCGGCGGCCAGCGCCTTGCGGTAAAAGGCGTTGGATTCCTCTGCGGTGGAAAAGCCCGCGTACTGGCGGATCGTCCATGGCTTGACCGCGTACATGGTTGGTTGCGGCCCGCGCAGGAAAGGCTCGAAGCCGGGCAGGGTGTCGGTGCAGGGTAGCTCTTCGACGTCCGCCTTCGTGTAGAGCGGCTTGACCGTCAGCCCTTCCGGCGTGATCCAGTTGAGGTTCTCGATTTTGCCTTCCGGCGCTTGTTTGGAAGCGGCCTTCGCCCAGGCGTCGAGATCGGGCTGCTGCGTTTCGGGCTGTTTGGTGTTGGACATGCTAACCTCGTTCCGGAACCCGCTGCAGGAGCAAAAAACAGCCGCTTGCGCGGCTTCGTTTGCACTCCCGTGCGGAAAGTTGACTTATATAAGACCGAAAGGACTATAAATGATACCTTGCGTATAATCCTTGGCGCAATGCAGCAACGCCAAGGGTTTACCTGTACCCATCTTTGGCGCAGCATACGTTTGTGGAGGATTTATTCTCACTGAGCCATATCGAGGAATCTTCAACCGAAGTTTCTTCTGGCAGGATATATCGGGTTTTTCGTTCTTTGTTGTACAAATGCCCTCAGGAGTGTTTTTCCAGGCGCAAAACGGTTGATGTAGATCAAACATGCTCAAGCCCCCATAAAAGCCGCGACAAGCCTGTTATCATGACTGTAGGGTCAAGCCTCTTATTGTTTTATCGGTTTGCCAATGGAGGGATTTCGTATGCGTAAACATATTATCGCGGCAGCTATCGCCGCGCTGTCCCTGTCTGGTGTTGCCGTTGCACATGAAGCCGGTGAGGTGATTCTGCGCGTCGGCGTTGCCCATGCCGATCCGGATGTCAGCAGTTCGAAAGTCAAGCTTAATGGTCGCTCAGTATCGGGCACTGGCGTGGATGTAGGAAGCGATACGCAACTCGGTCTGACGACCACTCTCATGATCATGCCTCACTTCGGCATCGAATTGCTAGCTGCCACTCCGTTTACCCACAAACTCACGTTAACGCAAAAAGGATACTCCGACTTTAAGCTGGGTAAAGTTTCGCAACTGCCGCCAACGGTCAGCGCCCAATTCTTCTTCCTCAACCCGAAGTCCAGGTTCCAGCCCTATGTTGGCCTCGGTGTGACCTACACTGCGTTCTACAACGAGAAACTTTCCAATGAAGCAAAGGCGGCTGGTTTCAGTGACCTTTCGCTGAAAAATTCCCTTGGCCTGACGGGGCAGCTCGGCATGGATTATGCGCTTGGCGACAGTCTGTTCCTGAATGCTGCTGTCTGGAGGATGGGGATGTCCACCACGGCCAAGATGAAGGGACTTTTAGGCGATTATAAAGTCGACGTAGATGTCGATCCGTGGGTGTACTTTATTGGTGTCGGTTTCAAGTTCTGAACATAACCATGTAACAGGTCGCTCCAGCCGTAAGGAAGAAAGAGCGGCCTGATGATGACCCCCGATCCCCGCTGTGGCGCACGCTACGCGGGGATTTTTTCGCCCATCACGTAAGTGGCGGCCACGCAACGGTCGTCTCCCAGCATCATCAGCGCGAAGAGGCGTTCCGTGAGCGTGGTGGCGCGGGATGTGCGCGCTTCGAGCAACTGCGTTGCGCGAGGGTCGAGGACGATGAAGTCGGCTTCGCGGCCCGGCAGGAAGTTGCCGACGTGCGCGTCCAGGTAAAGCGCGCGCGCGCCGCCCAGGGTGGCGAGGTAAAACCCGGCTTCGGGCGTGAGGGTTTGCCCGGCGAGTTGCAGCACCTTGTAGGCTTCGTTGAGTGTTTGCAGCATGGAAAAACTGGTTCCCGCGCCCACGTCGCTCCCCAGCCCCACCCGTAGGCCGAAGTCGCGCGCGCGCCCCAGGTCGAACAGGCCGGAACCGAGAAAGAGATTGGAAGTGGGGCAAAAACTCATCGCCGCACCGCAAGCCGCCATGCGGCAGCGGTCTTCGTCATCGAGCCAGACGCAATGTGCGAACACGCTGCGCGCGCCAAGTTGGCCGAACCGCTCGTAAATGTCCAGATAGCTGCGTGCGCCGGGATAAAGCCACATCGCCCAAGCCACTTCCGCGCGCTGTTCGGCCAGATGCGTTTGCAGGTAGAGGCCGGGCACTTCGCTGAAAAGCCGCCCGGCCCGCTGCATTTGTTCTTCTGTGGAAGTGGGCGCGAAGCGCGGGGTAACGGCATAGGCCAAGCGCTCGCGCCCATGCCATTTTTCGATCAGGGCGCGGGATTGGGCGTCGCCCACTGCTTGAGTGTCGCGCAGGAACTCCGGGCAGTTGCGATCCATCAGCACCTTGCCAGCGATCATCCGCATGCGGCGCGCGCGCGCAGCTTCAAACAGGGCGTCGGCGCTGGCGGGATGCACGGTGGTGAAGACCATTGCCGTAGTCGTGCCGTGGCGCAACAGTTGATCGCAGAAGAACCCGGCTCCGGCGGCGGCATAGGCAGGGTCGGCATGGCGGGCTTCGGCAGGCCAGGCGTATTTTTCCAGCCATGTCGTGAGTTGTTCGCCATAACTGGCGATGATTTCCGTTTGCGCGCTGTGAGTATGGGTGTCGATGAAGCCCGGCAGGATCAACTTGCCGGAGCAGTCGACGCGGCGAGCGTCCGTCGGCAGTGCGAGTTCGAGTTCCGCCGCCGGTCCGCAATCGAGTACATGGCCGTCGCGGACGAGAAGCAGGCCATCTGGGAAATGGACACAGGCATCGGCTCCGTGTCCGATAGGGTCATCGGTGAAATGGACGATCTCACCGCGTACAGCCAGCAGCAGGGAAGGGTCAGTGGGAATGAGCATGGTGTTTCGAGCCGGAAATGGTACAACCACGCCTGATATTCTCCCCGATTCTACAGCACGGGCTTTATTTCGGGAAAACATGTGTGCCTATCCTGCATGCGCTGGGGGTTATCATTCGGCACTTTCCGGAACCGGAAACGAACGATCCATGAATCCCGTGCTGAAGTACCGGGGCGGCAAATTGCGGGAAATTCCCCATTTCCTGCGCTACGTCCCGGATGATTTCGACCGCTACATCGAACCTTTCCTGGGCGGCGGCGCGCTGTACTTCCACATGGAACCCGCGCGCGCGGTGCTCAACGACATCAACGCGCGGCTCATGGGTTTTTACCGGCAACTTAAGGATCAATACCCGGAGATGCGCGGGCAACTCGATGCGCTTGAAGCGGAATATGAGCGCAATCAGCGCGTATATGAGGCGCTGAAGGCGGAACAGCCGGATACGCGCATCCCCAACGCCAATGAAGATTTGTATTACCGTCTCCGCACGCTCTACAACTGCCCGGATGAAACCTGGTTGGAGGGCGTGCTTTACTTCTTTATCAACAAGACGGCCTATTCCGGCATGCTCCGTTACAACCGGCGCGGCGACTACAACGTTCCTTTCGGCAGGTATAAACATTTAAACACGCGGCGCGTGACGGCACGGCACAGCGAGTTGCTCCAGCGCGCAGAGCTTTTCAGCGAGGATTACTGCCAGATATTTTCAATGGCGGAGAAGAACGATTTCGTCTTCCTCGATCCGCCGTATGACTGTGTGTTCAATGACTACGGAAACATCGAATTCATAAACGGATTCGATGAAGCCGAACATCGTCGGCTCGCGGCGGAATTCAGGAAGCTGCCTTGCCGCGCGCTGATGGTCGTCGGCAAAACCCCGCTGACGGAAGCGTTGTATGGAGATTACATCTGTGACGAGTATTACAAGAGTTACTCTGTGAACATCCGGAACCGCTTCAATAGCAATTCGATACACATTGTGGTGAAGAATTATTGAGACTGAGTACTTTAATGCAGTGGGTTTGGACTGTTATTTTGGCAATAAAACCCATGCGAGACAGGCGTGGTACACGTCACTTGATAAGTGTAAATTTATAGTTTACAGTTAAAACTGTAAATTTACAGTTTACAACTCTAGCTGTAATTTTATGGTATACGCTTATGCCATGATTAAGTCCTTCCTTCATAGAGGTATCCAGGCATTTTTTGAGACGGGCAGCAAGGCCGGTATCCGGCCAGATCACGCGAAGCGGCTCAAGATACAGCTTGCATTTCTGGACGCGGCGGCTTCACCTTCCGGGATGGATGTTTCTGGCTGGAAGCTGCATCGCCTGTCGCAAAACCTGTTCGGGCACTGGGCGGTGACAGTCAACGGAAATTGGCGTTTGACGTTTGCCTTCGAGGGAGAAGACGCGATCCTGGTGAACTATCAGGATTATCACTGACAGGGAGAAACCATGAGCAGAATGTTTGATCCGCCACACCCCGGTACTATCTTACGCGATGAGGTGTTGCCTGCGCTTGGGTTGTCCGTAACGGAGGCAGCGCATCAACTCAGGGTGAGCCGGGTGATGTTTTCGCGCCTCATCAATGGCAGAGCGGGGATCAGTGCCGATATGGCGCTGCGGCTGGAGGCATGGTTGAAGACGCCGGAAGGCGGCGGGCCGAGCGCCGAGATGTTTCTACGCATGCAGTCCAATTATGATTTATGGCAGACTAGGCATACTGCGTCCCAATCTACGCGCCTGATGGTGCGACCGGCGGTAGCATCGGCATGATTTAGCCTCACCGCTCAAACATCAGTTCTCCCTCTACTATCGTGTAATGCACCAGGCCCGGCAGTTCAAAGCCGAGGAAGGGGGTGTTCTTGCCCTGGCTCTTGAGGCTGTCGCGGCTGACGGTGAAACGGGCGGCTGGGTCGAAAATGCAGAGGTCGGCGCGCGCGCCGGGAGCAAGGTGTCCGGCTTTGGTGATACCGGCGAGCCGTGCAGCGTCGGAGGTGACGCGGGATAGGGCGGCGACGAGGGGCAATTCATTTTCTTCGGCCCACTTGAGAGTGAGGGGCAACAGGAGTTCGAGCCCGGTCGCGCCGGGATCGGATTCGCTGAAAGGAATGAGCTTGCAATCGTCGTCGACAGGGGTGTGGTCGGAACACAGGGCATTGATGCGGCCTTCGATCAGCCCTTTTGAAAGGGCGTCGCGGTCTTCCCGGCTGCGTAGCGGCGGGACGAGGTGGCAGTTGGTGTTGAAGTAGCCGATGTCCTGGTCGCACAGATGCAGGTGGTTGATGGAGATGTCGCAGGTGACATCCATTCCCTCGGCGCGAGACTGCTCGATGAGGGCGAGGCTTTCGGCACTGGAGATGCGGGTGATGTGAAGCCGCGCGCTGGTGGCCTTGGCAAGTTGCAGAGTGGTGAAGAGGGCGATGGTCTCAGCAGCCACGGGAATGCCAGGCAGACCGAGACGGCTGGCGATTTCTCCATCATGGGCGTAACCGCCACGGGCGAGGAAGGGGGCAATGGGCTGGAGCCAGACGCGAAAATCGAAAGTGGCTGCGTACTGCATGGCGCGCATGAGCACTACGTTGTCGAGGATGGGGACATTGGCCTGAGAGAAAGCAAAGCATCCGGCTTCAAATAGTTCGGCCATCTCGGAGAGGCGTTCTCCCTTGAGGCCGATGGTGAGAGCGCCGATCGGGTAGATGTGGGCGCGGTTGAGTTTCTTGGCGCGATAGCAAAGCATTTCGACAAGCCCCGGTTCATCGAGGGCGGGGTCGGTGTCAGGCGGAATGGCAACGCTGGTGACGCCTCCGGCCATGGCGGCTTCCATCTCGGATTCGAGGGTGGCGCGATATTCAAAACCGGGCTCGCGCAGACGGGCGGCAAGGTCGATGAGCCCTGGGGCGACGACCAGACCTGTGGCCTCCAGTGTGCGTGTGGGCTGAAAACCGTCGGGGGCTGTGTCGAGAGCGACGATTTTGCCGTCTGCAATGAAAACGTCCTGTACGCGGTCGATTCTATGGGCAGGGTCGATGACCCGGCCATTGGCGATGCGGATGTTCATCGTGCGTTCCTCATTGTCCGGCGAGCATGCACATGACCGCCATGCGTACAGCGATTCCAAAGGTGACTTGCGGCAGGATGACGGCTTGATCGCCGTCGACGACGGCGGAGTCGATTTCAATGCCTCGGTTGATCGGTCCAGGGTGCATGACAATAGCATCTGGCTTTGCACGCGAGAGTTTTTCGGGGGTCAATCCCCATACTTTGTAGTATTCCTGCGGGGTGGGCAGCAGCGCGCCCGCCATGCGCTCGTTTTGCAGGCGCAGCATCATGACGACATCCACGCCGCGCAGCCCTTCACGCATGTCGCTGAAGGTACGCACCCCCATTTTTTCGACGGCAGAGGGCAGGAGTGTTTTGGGAGCGATGACGCGCAAGTCGGGAACACCGAGGGTCGTGAGGGCGGCGATTTGCGAGCGAGCGACCCTTGAGTGCAGCACGTCGCCGACGATGGCGATGGAAAGCTGGCTGAAGTCGCGTTTGTAGTGGCGGATCGTGTACATGTCCAACAGGCCTTGGGTGGGATGGGCGTGCCGTCCGTCCCCGGCGTTGATGACATGGATATGGTCGCGACCTGTGGCCTGGAGGTGTTGGGCGATGAGCACCGGCGCGCCGCTGGCGGAGTGGCGCACCACGAACATGTCGGCGTTCATCGCGCAGAGGTTGTCGATGGTGTCGAGCAGGCTTTCGCCCTTGGAAGTGGAACTGGTGGAGACGTTGAGAGTGACGACGTCGGCGGTCAGGCGCTTGGCCGCAATCTCAAACGTAGTGCGGGTGCGGGTGGAGTTTTCAAAGAACAGGTTGAAGATGCTTTTGCCGCGCAGCAGGGGGAGTTTCTTGACTTCGCGCTCGGCCACTTCGGTGAAGGGGGTGGCGTGATCGAGGATGCTGATGATGACTTCGCGGGGCAGTCCGTCGAGGGTAAGCAGGTGTTGCAGCTCACCGTGCCTGTTGAGCTGTGGATTACGCATGGATCAACCTCAGTGTCAGGTTGCCGTTTTCCGTCTGTTCCAGCCGCAGGCTTTGCGAGGCGGGCAACGGTTCGGGCAGGGTGTGGGCACAGTAGCGGGCGGCAATGGGCAGTTCGCGCCCGCCACGGTCGACGAGTACGGCCAGTTCGATGCAGGCAGGTCGGCCAAAGTCAAAAATTTCGTTGAGCGCGGCGCGGGTAGTGCGCCCGGTGTAGAGCACGTCGTCGACGAGAATGACGGGAGTGTTTTCGATGGGAAACGGGATTTTGGTGCGCTGTGGGTTGGCATGCAGCCCCCTTGCGCCGTAGTCGTCGCGGTAGAAGGAAACGTCGATGACCCCAAGAGGCTGGCGAAGCCCGAGCAGGGCGTGCAACCGGCGCGCAAGCCATTCTCCGCCGGTACGGATGCCAATGAGGGCGGTATTGGGCTGGAGGTTGGAATGTATTTGTTCGGCCAGTTGGCGGCAGAGGGTTTCTGCGTCAGGAAGTTGCATGGCGGAGGGTGTCCAGGAAATGTTGCAGGATGAGTTGCGCGGCAACGGCATCGAGTTTCTTTTTGCGCGCTTGCCAGTTTCTCATGCCAGCGTCTCGTAGGCTATAGTCAGCTTCAACCGAACTGAGCCGCTCGTCTGCGAAATGCACGGGCAAGTGGGTGCGCCCGTGTAACTGGTTGGCAAAACGTCGGCAGTGGGGTTCGAGCGCATGTTCGCCTTCGCCATCGAGCGGGCGTGGTAAGCCGACGATGAGGGCGACGGGCTGCCATTCTTCGATGAGGCGGGCGATGGCATCAAAGCGCGCGGCGCTGGATTCAAGGGCGATGGTGGCAAGCGGGCTGGCAAGGCCGGTCTCGATCTCGCCGGTGGCGACGCCGATACGGGCAAGGCCGAAATCGAAGCCGAGAAGGCAGCCGCGCGGAGGCAGACAAAGTGTGGAGGTGATCGTAGCCGGTGTGCCCTCAGGCATGTCCGGCGGTCTCGCTGATCTGGGTGAGATCAATGCCGAGCTTTTGCACAGCGGCCGCCAGGCGGGCTTCCGGCGGCATCCCGAAGACGATGGACATGTCGGCGGGGATGGTAAGCCAGGCGTTATCGGCGAGTTCCTGTTCGAGTTGCCCCGCCGTCCAGGCAGCGAAGCCGAGGCTCACGAGCACTTCGTGCGGTTTGCCCTCGCTGCCGATGGATTGCAGGATGTCGCGGCTGCTGGTGAGGCCCACTTCGTCATTGACGCGCAGCGTGGAGTGCCAGTCGCCGCTTGGGCGGTGGAGGACGAAACCCCGGTCGGTCTGCACGGGACCGCCGAAGTAGACGGGCTGCGAGATAAAATCCTGTGAGTTGAGTTTGAGTTCAACGCGCTCGAACAGTGTACCCAGCGTCATATCGAGCGGACGATTGACGATGACGCCGAGCGCGCCCTGGGCGTTGTGTTCGGCGATATAGGTGAGGGTGCGGGCGAAATGCGGATCGGCCATGTGGGGCATGGCGACCAGGAAATAGTGCGTGAGATTATTAGGAACGGTATCCATGCACGCATTTTACGCTGTCCGGATCGGTTACGTGGTGTGCGAATTGAAACAGCGCGCCGCATATATGCTGACGTTGCGTTACATCGTCATGCCCGCCGTGTATAACCGGCGATCAGGCCGAGCAGTTCTTCCTCTTGGTAGGGTTTGCCGAGGTAATGGTTTGCGCCGATTTCCATCGCGTAGTTGCGATGTTTGTCGGCCAGCCGCGAGGTAATCATGATAATCGGCACGTTTCTCAGCTTGGCATCGGCACGGATGTTGCGGACGAGATCGAAGCCGTCCATACGCGGCATTTCGATGTCGGAGAGAATCACGTCAGGCATATTGTCGATCAGCGACTCGATGGCGTCGACGCCATCTTTTGCAGTGATGACACGATAGCCCTCGCGCTCCAGCAGACGGCTGGTGACCTTTCGCACGGTCAGCGAATCGTCGACCACCATGACCGTTGGTTCGTGCTCGGCTTCCGGTTCCGATATGGCTTCGATCATTGCCGATATCGCTCCGGGAAGCCTGCTTGCCTGGCCATAGGTGATCTCGCGGCTCGCCATCGCGACCGGATTGATAATGAGCACGATCTCGCCGTTGCCGAGTACGGTAGCTCCGGACATGCCGACGATGCGGGCCAGTTGCGGGCCGGCGTTCTTGACGATGATTTCCTGATGGCCGCGCAGTCCGTCCACATGCAGGGCCAGGGTTTGCGAACCGGAATGCAGCAGCAGTACCCAGCTATAGTGGCCGATTTCTGGTTGGGCGGCGGGGTTGCCGAGCAGGTTAGGCAGGTAGCGGTAGCCGTATTGCTGTCCAAGCCATCCGATGCTGCCTTCCGCCCGCAGGCGCTCGATGGCGTCGATCTTCAGTTCCATGATCTGCGAAATCATGCTCGCCGGGATCGCGTAATGCTGGGTGCCGGAGCGTACCAGCAGCGCCTGGGTGACAGCCAGGGTGAGCGGCAGGTAGATGCTGAACATCGTCCCCGTGCCGGGAGTGGAAGAGACGTCGATCCGGCCGCCGACTGCGGCGGTTTCAGCCTTTACGACGTCCATGCCGACCCCACGGCCGGAAACGGCAGTCACTTTTTCGGCAGTCGTGAAGCCGGGAAGGAAAATCATACTGGCGAGCCACCGTTCATCGGTGGCCTCGTCAGGCCCAAGCAGTCCACGTTCGCGGGCGTTTTCGGCGATACGCTCGAAATCCAGCCCTGCGCCATCGTCGGCCAGTTCGATGACGATTTCGTTGCCTTCCTGGCGCGTCGTGAGCGTGATTTGGCCGATTTCGGGTTTGTTCTTCGCCCGTCGCACTTCCGGCGGCTCAATGCCGTGTGCCAGCGCGTTGCGAAGCAGGTGTTCGAGCGGCGCGACGATGTGGTCGAGCACGCTGCGGTCGATTTCGATGCCGCCGCCGCGCAGGTCGAGGTTGGCGCGCTTGCCGAGATCCCTGGCGCCCCGTCGCACGATACGGTACAGGCGCACGGCGAGACTGTCGAACGGAACCATGCGTACCCGCATCAGCGCCTGTTGCAATTCGCGGGTGGTACGCGCCTGGCTGTGCAGGGCGAAGTCGGCGCTGTCGAGGTTCTTCAGCAGGTTCTGCTGCACCGTGGTGACGTCGTTGACGCTCTCGGCCATCATCCGCGTGAGTTCCTGCAAGCGGGTGTAGCGGTCCATCTCCAGCGGGTCGAACGCGGTACGGCTGCTTTCAGCTTGGGCGACGCGGGTCTGCATCTGTGCGTCGGCCTGGATTTCGATTTCGCGCAACTGATTGCGGAGGCGAATGACGTTTTCGGTGAGATCGAGCAGGCTGTGGCGCAACAGGCGCAATTCGCCTTCGATCCGGGTGCGGGCAACACCAATTTCGCTGGCGTCATTGACGAAGCCGTCGACCATCTCCGCGCGCACGCGCAGGGCGCTGCCGATGGACTCGCTCTCGGACGACGTGCGGGAGACGGCGGTAGTAACGGAAGGAGGCTTAGGCGCAATCGCGGCGTGAGGAGCCGCCGTTCCGGCGAACACGCTGTGCCTGGCGGGGCTGTCGGCGGCGACAGGCGGGATAGAGGGATCGGCAGGTGGCTCAACCGCAGTTTCGGCAGCGGGAATTTCAGGAACCGGGCCAGCACTCAGTACGGCGACCATCTGTTCGACGCCATCCACTGCGGAGGCGATTTCGTCGACGAGGGCGGCAACGTCGCCTCCGGCATTGAGTGCCGATTCCATGCGGGATTCGAGCTGGTGCACCCGGTTGCCCAGAACCATTGCCCCGGCCATCCGCGCGCTGCCCTTCAGGGTGTGCAGTTGCCGTTTTACGAGCATGGAATGCACGGTGTCGGTGAGGTCGCCGTTCCAGGCGCGCAGGGTGGTATGCAGCGCGTTGATCAGTTCCCCTGCTTCTTCGAGGAAGATCGGGAGCAGTTGTTCGTCGATTTCGTCGTGAATCAGCGGCGAACCGCTGGTCGTCGGGGAGAGCGGTTTCAGCGCGGGTTCGGATTGGATGCTTGCGGCAGCTTCGGGGAAAACTTTCGCCACAACCTCGGCAATGGCCTTATCGTCGGTCTTTTGGGAGTCAAGGGCGGGCAGCTCAAAGCCGACGCTGTCGAGTTGTTCGATCAGTTCCGGCGTTTCCAGCGGCATTTGCAGGTTGATGACCTTGGTCAGCATATTGTCCAGCGTATCGGCGCTGGTCTTGAACAGATCCAGTTCGTTGGCCGTCGGTGGGCGTTTCAGGTCGTGAATGCGCTGCTGCGCCAGTTCCAGTGCCTTGCCGAGTGTGTATAGCGGGGTGCAGTGCGCGGTGCCGGAGATGCCCGCGCATGAATGCGCGGCGCGCAAGGAGGCTTCTGGCAACAGCAAAACGGGGTTGTCGGCAAGGTGGTCGAACTCCTGGTGCAGCGTGATGATATGCGCCTGGGCTTCGGTTACATAGAGTTCAAACAATGCCTGCGATATCTCTATACCGTCGATATAGAGCGTGTCGGAGTCGGATTTGAGTTCTGGTTCTGGCTCGAACTCGGGTTCAGGCTCTGCTTCTACCTCTACCTCGAATTCAGGCTCAAGCTCGATCTCAATCTCAAATTCGGACGATGGCTCTTCAGCAGCGGAGTCGGTTTCGGTTTGAATCGTTTCTTCGATTGAAATATCGGGAATTTCCTGTTCCCACGTTCCGGAGGAGCTTTCGGCTTCGGGAACGCTTGTTTCGCTCGTCTCGTCCTGAATGAAAGGGGCGGTGCCCAGCTCGTCTTCAGACGGTTTTTCTTCGCTGGTGGGGAATGTTTGATCAGGTTTGGGCGCTTTGCGCCCGGATGTTCCAAGATCGAATCCGATTGCTCCGCTACTGGAAGCTTCAAAGTCAAATCCGACTGTCCCGCTCGTAGATGTTCCAAAGTCGAATTCGACCATCCCGCTCGTGGATGTCTCAGGGGCGAATTTTTCGAGATTGAAATCTTCGAGACTGAAATCTCCTGGTTTTCCGTCAGGGTCGGATGTGAACGGTGAAAAATCGAAAGGCTCGAATTTCGGTACGGCTGGTCGCTTGACCTTGGCGCGCACGGGCGGTTCTGCTGCCTTGGGGGAAGAAGTTTCAGGTTCAGCGGTCTCGGTGTGGCTGGGGGCTTCCGGTTCATCAAGCGGGACTAGATCAACCTCGTCATCGTTGACAAACTCGTATGCCTCCTCCTCTGGTATGGGCTGGGCGGGGATGGGCTCCGGTTCTTCGGCTTCTGCCTCTTCGGTTTGCTGGAGATTGAGGTCAAGATTGAAAAACTCGGTCGCAGTTTCGAGGTCGACTTCCGGTTCGGCCTGTTCAGGTTCAGCTTCGGGCGCAACTTCAAGTTCGGATGCAGTCGTTGGCACGGCTTGTTCGATGGGCGCGCTGCTGTTGCGAAGGCGTTCGGATTCTTCCAGGAGCGCTGAGACATCGCGCCAGTATTCGGCTTTCTTGTCGATTTGACCGACCCAGGCCGTAAATTCGCGGTGGGCGATGGCAAGCAGTTTCAGCAGTGGCGGAGTGACCTGCCATTCGAGCTGTAGCCAGCGGTTGAGGGTCTGTTCTATCCCCCAGGCAGCTTCACCCAGATCAGTCAGGCCGACCATGCGGCCACTGCCCTTGAGGGTATGGAATCCGCGCCGGATGACAGTGAGATTTTCGTGGTTGCCGGGGGAGGCGCGGAGCAGCTTGAGATGGTCGATGACCGATTTCAGTACCTCGCGCGCCTCTTCAATGAAGATAGCAAGCAATTCGGCATCGAGGTCTGCCTGGGTTGTTTGAGGAGCAGGGATGCGGCTGTCGGTAGTAGCTGCCGATGGTCGGGCGGTTTTCGGCTCCGTGGACGATTCCAGCGATACTTCGATTTCTGCTTCTGCCTCGGTTTCGATCTCGAAAGCCGGGAAAGTCTCGATACCGTCGGACAGGCGAGCGGAAGGCTCTTTGGACTGTGGCTTCGCGCGAACCGGAACTGCGGAAACGTCGGACAGTTCCGGTAGGCTGGTGCCGATGGGCTTCGGCTGTGTGGAGGCGGTGGCCGGGCTCAGGAAATGTGCAACGGAGGTGCGGTTGTATGGCAGCGACTGGACGAAGAATCCCAGAGCCGAGAAACGCCGCGCAAGTTCGGTGAGTTCGGCATCGTCGACGGGTGAATCCTGCTTGGACAGGTTATCAATGATCTCGCCGGCTTCCCGGATCAGGGAAATGGCGTCGTTCTCGCCGAGCAGGGACAGCGCGCCTTCGACCTGGTGCAGCGGCGTGTGGAGGGTTTCCAGAGGCGCGCGTTTCGAGTGGTCGCGGAAAAAGTCGTCGAGGGTTTGTTCGATGGTGGCGAGGCTGGAAAGAATTTCGCGCGAGAGCTGGGCAATCGCTTCTTTTTCTTGTTGTTTGCGTGCGGATTCGACACTGGTTGCGCTAGGCGGCGCACCGAGTTCTTCGCCGCGCGCAAGCGCCTCCAGCCTGGAGAGCGCATCGCCTACCTGAGCCTGGAAGCTGGGGTCGGGCAGCCCACGGTTGAGGGATGCTTCCGCCAGCAGAAGGGCAGTGGCGAATTCGAGGGCGATAGGTTCCGAATAATGTTCCGGGTTCGCGTTCAGCCAGGCAATGAAGCGGCTCATACCGCCGAGCAGCCGGTAGAGGACGGGACGGCCAAGCGGGGCGGTGGTTTTCGTGAACGCTTCGAGTTGGACATTGAATTCGGATAGCACCGTTGCGCCGCGTTCGCCGATGGCGTTCCACTCATCCTTGATACGGGTAAGGCGTGCGTGCAGTTCCTGGAGCAGCGGCCCCAAGGGCAGGTCGCTGACGAGCGCACCTTCTTCAGGGATCAGAGCCTCAAGCTGCCATGTCTGGCGCGCTGCTTGCAGCATCGGCGTGGAGGCCGGTCGGCTGGCGATGTGGTAAAGCAGTTCGCGCAACAGGCGTTCGGGCAAAGTTTGCTGCGGGCTGTCTCCAGCGCGGTGCAACTGGGATTCGATCCGGGGCAACAGGAGTTTAGCGGCAGGCAGGTCATCGGCCGGCATGTCGGGCAGCGTGTCGATAAACGCTTGCCCGGCCCACCACAGGGAACGCATCCCTGGATTGTCTTCGGCTAGTTCGACACTGGCCAGGGCTGCGCGCATCGCGTCGATGCTGTCAGCGTTTGGCTGACGCAGCCAGTCGAGCAGCCCACGCTGGAAGCTCAGACGCATGGCCCGGCGTTGCTGCTGCCGTTGCTCCATATCGAGTTTCGGCGCTTCGTCGCGCGGGGGGATGCGTACACTCAGGTCTGGGAAAAAGAGGTCGGCGGGCGAGGGAGCCGCTTCACCGCGGGCAGACACGAGTTCCCGGTACAGCGGCAGCAAGCGCAGGGGCTGGTCGGGCGTGCCGTGAACCAGTTCTTCGAGATAGTTGGCGATGCTGGCAAGCGCGCGGCGACCAAGAGCAATCCGCGTTTCATCAAGCGGCAGCTCATTTTTGGCAAGTGCGGCAAGGAACAAATCCAGCGCTGCGGTGAAATTTGTCAGCCCGTCCAGCCCGATGATGGATAAAGCTCCGCTGGCCTGGTGCAGATGGGTTTGCGCGAATTGTACCTTGGAGGCGCCATCCTCCGATTCGAGCGCAGCTTGCAGGCTCTCAGCCGCATGCGACAGCGCCTGATCGATCTCGCTTTTGACCCATGTAAGCGGACCGAGATCCGGTTCGTTGGCGTGCGTCATGAAGGCAACCCTGTGCTATTCCCTGTTCAGACCTTGAAGCCGGAAACTGAACCCTTGAGTTCGATCGCGAGGTCGGCAAGCTGGCCGACCGATTCCGCCGTCTGCTTCGTGCCGTGAGTCGTTTGTTCGGTAATAGCAAGTATCTCCTTCATTGATTCGGCTACTCGAATGGCGTCTGCGGCCTGATCTTGCGTGTCGGTGGAGATTTGTTCGATCAGGTGGGCCGCGTCCATCGACACCTGGCCCATCTCGGCCAGCGCCTGGCCTGCCGCGTCGGACAGGCGCGCGCCTTCCACCACGTCGCGGGTGGCGTTTTCCATTGCGCCGACGGCGTCCTGGGTGTCGGTCTGAATGGTTTTCACGATGGCCGCAATTTGCTTGGTGGCTTCAGCCGAACGTTCCGCCAGCCGCTGTACTTCTTCCGCAACGACGGTGAAGCCGCGCCCGGCTTCTCCCGCTGAGGCCGCCTGGATGGCGGCGTTCAGGGCCAGCACGTTGGTTTGTTCGGTAATGTCGGAAATCAGTTCCACGATTTCGCCGATTTCCTGTGAGGATTCGCCCAGGCGCTTGATGCGCTTGGAGGTTTCCTGGATTTTTTCGCGGATGGCGTTCATGCCGCGGATTGTGTTTTCTACCGAGTCGGCTCCTTTGCGCGCGGACTCCAGCGAACGGCGGGCGACTTGGGCGGTATGCAGCGCCCGTTCGGACGAGGCGATCATCTGTTGCGCCATGTTCTGTACGGTCGCGCCGGCATCCTCGATCTGGTGCGACTGGCGCTCGGTTGCATCGAGCAATTCGGCGGAGGTGTGCTGGGCGGTCTGGGTTGCGCCCGTCACGCGCCCGGCAGCATCGTTGATTCGGCTGACCAGCGCCGCCAGTTCTTCGATGGTGTAGTTCACCGAGTCCGCGATGGCTCCGGTGATATCTTCCGAGACCGTGGTACGGATGGTGAGGTCGCCGTCGGCAAGGTCGCCCATTTCGTTCATCAGGCGCAGGATCGCCGCCTGGGTGTGATTGCGTTCTTCTTCAGAGAGTCTGCGTTGCCGGTCAATGCTGTCTTGACGGACGTTGACATCGGTTCGATACACTTTGGCGATGAGGATCAGCACGAGCAAGGCAGCCGCCGCGCAACCTCCGATCAGGCGCAAAAGTGTGCCGGAGAAGCCCGTGGCCAAGGCAAAGGAGGCGCTCAGTTCGCCGAGTTTTCCGAAAATATCTGCCGACTGCCTGGACAGGTCATTGCTGGCCGCCAGAATTTGAACCAGTTTCACCTGGTCGCTGCCGATATTGGACATCCACTTGCGGACGCTTTCCGATGCGCTGCCCGGCATGGCCTGAAGGTCGGCTAGCCGAAGTATGGTGCTCTCTGGAAAGTCCCTGGATGCGCTGGTGAACTTGATCAATTCATCCTGGTTCTGTTTCTCAACGATCACCCGGATGTTCTGCTGCATATTCTGCCAGATTGCGCTGATACCACTGAGCCTTGTCTGCTCGTTGATTTGTGGCGCCAGAAGTGTCCGGCCAGCCTGCCCGGAAAGCGTTTCTCCCTGATTCAGCGCCCTGAATAACTCGTTGAAGCGCTCGCGATCCTTCCTCAATTCATCGAAGGCCTCAATCTGCCCCTGTAGAGCCAGTTGTCCGTTTTTGGCGATTTTTTGCGAAAGAGCCTGCAATTCACCCGTCAACGCGACCTGTTGCGTTACCGCGCTGATGTTCCTGGTTTGGAGGAACATCAGGAAGGCCGTTCCCGCGATCAGCGCTATGAACAATACGGCCAGGTAGGAGACTCGCGAGGAGCCTCCGACAGGCTTTGCTCCGGAGGCTGCGAAAATCCGTTCGGCGGTCGATGACCGCATGGCGGCTCCCCTGTCTTCCAGAAGGGTTGTATCCGAAGGACGTTCGGTTCCGGATGATTTGTTTGAAAAAAGCTTGAATGCCATATGTCTTGCTCCACTGCGGTTGCCGACCGACAGGAAAACCGGATTTTATTGGAAAGCGGATATCCTCGCCCTAATTGACGCCGACGTCGAGAAAAATGCTGTTGGATAAAAGTTGCGAAACGTCCAGCCGCAACCAGAGGTTGTCATGTGTATCCCGAAACCGCGCGAGAACCCAAGGGCGTGGGTCGTCCGCTTCGGCGTCAGGTTCGAAATCTTCTTCATTACGCAGCCCCAATACGCGCGATACCAAGATGGCGCTGTGCACACCCTGCCGCGCGCCGACGAGCAGCAGACGCGCCTGGGGGGTGGGCGAGGAGATCGCCGGACCATCGTGGAAACGTGATAAATCGACGACACTGTATAAGACCCCCCGAACATTGACCAGACCACGATACCACTCATGCGTGAGCGGAACCGGTGCCAGCGCGGGCGGAGAGACGATTTCACCGGACTCCGGCAAACTGAGAAGCCAATGTTCGTTACCTGCCTGTACCCCGAGCAGGCTCCTGCGTTCACTTGCGTGAACATTTGCCAGGCGGCGGGTAAGGTTTTCCTGGAATTCGCGTAGGCTGGTCCGTTTGGACATGGTGTGTTTTAACCGATGCTCTTGATGCGCGCGAGCAGGGCGGTGAAGTCGAGAGGTTTGACGATGTAGTCGTATGCGCCTTGGCGCATACCCCAGATTTTGTCTGTTTCGAGCCCCTTGCTGGTACACATGATGATCGGGATGCCGCGCGTGGTCTCTCCACGCGAGATTGTGCGCGTGGCCTGATAACCGTTCATGCCGGGCATGACGACATCCATCAGGATCAGGTCGGGCAATTCACTGCAACTTTTGGTGATGGCGTCTTCGCCGCTTTCGGCGGTGACGACCTCGTAGCCGTTGCGAGTCAGAGTCTCGGACAGCGCCAGCCGCTCAGTGGGCGAATCATCGACTACGAGTATTTTTCTGATGGCCATTGTTTTTTCCATTGGGAATTGCAAGGGGTGTTCATCGCAAGTGGACACCGCTATGTTCTGTAACTGCCCTGATGAGGCTGTCTTTCGTGAAAGGTTTAGTGAGATATTCGTCGGAACCCACCATGCGGCCGCGTGCGCGGTCGAAAAGCCCATCCTTTGAGGACAGCATGATGACCGGTGTTGACGCCAGTTTGGGGTTTTTCTTGATCAGAGCGCAGGTCTGGTAACCATCGAGCCGCGGCATCATGATGTCGACGAAAATAACATCCGGGTGATGGTCTGTGATTTTCGCCAATGCGTCAAAACCATCCTCGGCCAGCAATACCTGGCAGCCCGCCTGACTGAGAAAAATCTCGGCGCTGCGACGGATGGTGTTACTGTCGTCGATAATCATCACTTTGAGTCCGCTTAAATCCATGCGCTGTGCCCCTGAGAACGTAACGCCCCATTTTTTGTAGCCTTATTGCAGCCACTCGCAAGCATACCGCAAAGAATGTGTTTCGATAAAGGCAGAAAGTCCCGGAACGGGGAAATGCCCCTAAAAAAAGAGGGTACGGACAAAAAATGAGGCACCGGTACATTCGCAAATTCCTTCTGGGGCGAAATAGATAAAAGGAAATAATGGATAAAATCAGGCAGTCTTTGTGGCGGGGACTTTATGCGGTGACGCCGGATGAATTCAATACCGCGCGCTTGCTGGAAATAAGCGCCCGTGTTCTCGCGGCTCGTCCGGCGATGCTGCAATATCGCAATAAACTTGCTCATCCGGCGCTACGCCGCGAACAGGCGTCCCGGCTGCTCGCGCTGTGCCGTGCCGTCGGAGTGCCGCTCATTATCAACGATAGCCTGGAGTTGGCGGTCGAGATTGCTGCCGATGGCGTCCACCTCGGGCGCGGCGATGGTGACATGCTGCTTGCACGCCGGGCGATGAATGCGCTTGGGTCGGGGCGCATTCTCGGGGTGTCGTGTTACGGCGAGTGGGAGAGGGCGGTGCTAGGCGCAGCGGCGGGAGCCGACTATGTGGCTTTTGGCGCGATGTTCGCTTCTGTCACCAAGCCGGAAGCGCCGTGCACGCCGCTCGAACTGCTCACGCGGGCGCGGCACGAACTGGAATCGAACGTGGCGGTCGCGGCCATCGGGGGCATTACCCTCGATAACGCGGACAGGCTCTTCGAGGCCGGAGCCGATCTCGTGGCGGTCGTCTCCGATGTGTTCGGTGCTGCCGACCCTGGCAAACAGGCGGCGGCTTACCGCGCCCTGGCGCAGTTATAAAAATAACTATTTGTCATTTTTAGCGTAGCAAAGCAATCCAGTCACGCGCAAAGAACCTCTATCTGAATTGCTTCCACCTCGCTATCTTGCATATAGTTCCCTTCTTTTTTCTTTTGCCGGAAAGTCCGTCATGAACAATCGTAACGAAGCCCTTTTCAATCAAGCCCAACAACACATCCCCGGTGGGGTCAACTCGCCCGTGCGCGCTTTCCGTTCGGTGGGGGGTGCGCCGTGTTTCATCGAGCGTGCCGAAGGGGCAAGGATGTGGGATGCCGAAGGCCGGGCCTATATTGATTACGTTGGCTCATGGGGGCCGGCAATTACCGGCCACGCCCATCCGGAAATCGTTGAAGCGGTACGCGCGGCGGCGGCCAAAGGGCTTTCTTTCGGTGCGCCGACGGCAGCCGAGATCGAAATGGCCGAGTTGTTGTGCTCGCTGCTGCCCTCGCTTGAAATGGTGCGGCTCGTCAATTCCGGAACCGAGGCGACGATGAGCGCGATCCGGCTGGCGCGCGGGCATACCGGGCGGGAAGACATCATCAAGTTCGAGGGCTGCTACCACGGCCACGCCGATAGCCTGCTTGTCAAGGCCGGTTCCGGCATGCTGACCTTCGGCAATCCGTCGTCCAAGGGCGTCCCGGCGGATTTCGCCCGGCATACCATCGTGCTCGATTACAACGATCTCGATGGAGTCGAGGCCGTATTTAAGGCGCGTGGTGGGGAAATTGCCGCCGTGATCGTCGAACCCGTGGCCGGCAACATGAACATGGTGCGTCCACGTCCCGGTTTTCTGGAGGGATTGCGCCGCCTGTGTACGGAATACGGCGCGGTGCTGATTTTCGATGAAGTGATGACGGGTTTTCGCGTTGGCCCGCAAGGGGCGCAGGGGCTGTTCGGCATCTCCCCCGACCTGACCACCCTGGGAAAGGTCATCGGCGGCGGCATGCCGGTGGGCGCTTTCGGTGGGCGGCGAGACATCATGGAAAAAATCGCCCCGCTCGGCCCCGTCTATCAGGCGGGGACTCTTTCCGGCAGTCCGGTGGCGGTGGCCGCCGGGCTGGCTTCGCTCAAACTGACCCGCGCCCCAGGCTTTTACGAGGCGCTGGCCGCGCGCGCGCGTCGGCTGACCGAAGGGCTTGCCGATGCCGCGCAAGCCGCCGGGGCGGTTTTTTCCGCCGATGCTGTCGGCGGCATGTTCGGGCTGTATTTCAGCGCGCGCGCGCCGGAGTCGTTCAACGAAGTCATGGCGATGGATTGTGAGCGTTTCAACCGCTTTTTCCATGCCATGCTGGAGAAGGGGCACTACTTCGCGCCTTCGGCCTTCGAGGCCGGTTTCGTCTCCTCCGCGCATGGCGAGGCTGAAATCGACGCCACAATCGCAGCAGCGCGGGAAGTATTTGCCCAGCCTCAAACCAAACCCGTCCCTAAATCAACGTAGTACAAAAATATAGGCAGGTCAGGAGTTTTGAACCGCTCTAAAAGTCATAACGCAAGCCCACGTAGAAGCTCCGTCCCTGTTCGGGATAGTTCCAGTACATCTCGTTTGCCCCGTCGAACAGATTGTTGATCTCTGTACGCAAAGTCATTTTGCCAAATTGCTTGCCAAAGTCGACAAGCTCTTTTTCGAGGCTCCAATTTACGACTGTGCCGCTCGGACGCTCAATATAGGGGGCTTCATAGGGGAAAGAGTACGCTTTGGGGTCGCTCCAATCCTTCGTATATGTCTTGCCGTAGTAGTTGGCATTGAGACGACTCTTGAGTTTCAACCCAGGATGCGCGTAGTTGATGCCATAGCTCGCCATCCATTTTGGCGTATTGGGCAGGGTAGTGTTATACGACCCATTGTAAAAAACGACTCGCTCCGGTGCTTTATCCTCGTTTTTGCGTGTTGTAAGCCAAGTGAAACTGACATATGGCTTCAGGCTGTAACTCTGTTTGAACGTCTTGCCGATATCCCAACCCACCGAACCTTCAACCCCGGCAATCTCCGCGCCTCTCAGGTTCTGAAACTGGGAACACCCCCCCATAGCATAAGGGCTGCTGCATGTTGTGCCAGGAGCATCCATACCAATAATCTTGTTCTTCCAGTCAGAGTGGAAATAGGTCAGGCTGGCGTTGAGATTGTTCCAGTCGATGTCGGTACCGAATTCCCAGGTTTTGTTTTGTTCGGGCTTAAGCGATGGGTTGCTCATGTAATTGTACTGACCATCTCCACCGACTTGCTGTGGTGACGGCAACTTGAAACCATCGGCGTAGTTAGCGCGCAGTTTCAGCCATTTGACGGGGTGATAACTGACACCGACCGACCCGCCGGTGTGATGATTCTTCTCCGAATTCATCACGTCGCCCGAATTTTCGTATCTGTCGTGGCGCAGACCAAGCGAAAAAACCAGCTTTTCATCGAAAAGGCGGAGCTTGCCGGTCAAGTAGGCACCGGTATCCTTCATCGTCGTTTTCGGGTCATCGCTATATGGAGTCCAAGGAGGATAATAAGTGAAGCCGGATGTGTCGTATTTATACTGATCAACCCCGCCAGACAGCGTGAACAGTGAGGCGTGATAGTTCAATTGTGCATTGAATGCCTTGGTGTCCAGGGTGTTTCCATAGTTCACAACCTCCATTTCCGGATCGATATTCTTTCGGGTATTCCTTCCAAAAGAGTAACTGAGCATCCAGTCAAGGTCTTTGGTCGATCCGGTGTAGGAGAGCGCAGTATTTTTATTGCGTTTGAGGTAATCAGTGTATGGACCATCAGAGGTATTGCCATCGTAGGGACGGATACCGCCGCTGTAGGTGATGGCATTATCCATTTGCTCGGATTTGATTTCGCCCTGATAGTAATTGATCCCGATGCGATGGTTTTTGTTGAAGCTGTAACCTAGATCAAGGTTGTAGGTCAAATCTCTGTCAACCGCCGTGTGATACCAGCGCCGCCCGCCTTTTGTCGTCACATCATTGCGGCTGTAGTGTATGCCGCCGAAAGAAAAGTCAAAGCCGTTTACCGCGCCGCCAAAGGCGACCGTTTCGCGTTTCAGCGAGTTCCTGCCGATACCGACTTCGACTGACGCGAACGGTTTGAGGGCGGTATCGCCGCGCTTGGTGATGATGTTGACAACGCCGCCCATCGCGGAAGAACCGTATTGAACCGCCGAGGGGCCACGGATGATCTCGACACGTTCGACATTTGCCAAGCCCGCAAGCGCCAGATTGCTCATGCCGACCCGGCGACCGTTCAGCAGGATCAACACTTGGTTTTCAGGCTCGCTAGGCATCATCAAGTTACCCATGCCTCGAATCTGGACAGAGCTGGTGTCACCCGTCGTCGCAACATGAAAACCATGCTGCACCATCAGATCGGCAACTGAAGTTGCGGTCGAGGCTTTGATGTCTTCTGAAGTGATGATCGTGACATTACTGCTGATTTCGCGTTTGGCTTCCTGTACGCGGTTCGCGGAAACCACGACTTCGTCAAGTTCTGACGGGGTCTGGGCAAAAGAGGGCAGGGGGGTGAGGGAAAAAACGGCGGCTGACAAGCACAGGGCCGGATATTTGCGCGGCGGCATGGCAATCTCCATCCGGCTCGCGTCCCCGCTGACCGGAATCATGGTGATGAAAAGGGAGATGCCGCATGGGCTTCTTCACGACGCCCCGGCCACGACAGGAACCGGTGCGCCACAACCCCGTGGCACTTCCATCGGTTCGCATCGGGCCGGTATCCGGGCTTGCAAGTCTTGATTCGCCGCCTTCCCAGGCAAAAACGCCCAGTGGCATCAAAGGCGAACCCTCACTCGCTTACCGTTGCGGGGGCAGCAGCGGCATTGCGTCCAGGGGACGCGCACCGCTTTCCCGTTTAACCACTGGCCTGGAGGCCAGCGGCACCAGAGTGCGAAGATTTTGTTTCGGCAGTTTCAAGCACAGAAACTCGTGCAGCAAGCCAAAACGGAGCCTAGCCTACACGGGTCGAAGGATGGGGTCAAATTCAGAGATTCTGGGGTAGTGTCTCAGTTTGAATATTTGAGACGATTTTCTGTAGGGGGCGATGGCAATCGCCCCGTCGAACCGTTAGCGGACTGCGGAAATTTACGATGGCGGGCGGATTACCATCCGCCCCTACAACGCATGAAATTCAAACTGAGACACTACCGATTCAGGCTGGAATCAGTTAGGGCGGTGGAGAGCTTGCCGCGAGCAGCCTGCAAGCGCAGTTGTGCTTCCATCAGACTGGCAACTAAGCTCAACTGGTCGATCTGGGCTTCGTAACGTGCACGGGTAGCGTCCAGGAGTTCGGTAATCGAACTCTTGCCCAGTCGGTAGGAGTCTTCGGCCATCTGCTTGAGGGTAGGCAGGTGCGGCGCCATCTGGGCACGGAAGCGTTCGAGGGTCGCGGTGCGCTGGGCGACCTGGGCGCTATAGCGGTACACGTCGGCCAGTATCTCGGCTTCCATCAGGCGCCGCCGCAGGCCGGCAGAGAGCGCCTCGGCGCGTGCCTTGTCAAGTGCGCCGCTGCGAGTATCGAAAACGGGGATCTCGACCGATAAGCCCAGCATGTTAGTTGCACCGAACGGGCTGCTCGTCCAGAACCGTCCAGCATTCAGCGAGACCCCCGGAAAACGCTCGCGCCGGGCAACCTCGACGTTCGCCTGTGCTGCCTCTTCCTCCCGACGCGCAGCCACGAAGGCCGGGTTTTGAGCCACCCCGTCATCAATGATGGGGATTGCGCTCGACGCGTGTTCGAGCGCCTCAGCGGGCGCTCCGGGTTCAAGTTCCAGCGGGCGCAGTTCGCCTGTCCCACGAGGTTTCCAATCGGGAAAACCGAGCAAGGCGGCAAGTTGAGCCTGGGCGTCGGCGAGATCCGCTTCGGCCTCGGCTGTCTGAGTTCGCCAGGAAGCCAGTTCGACGTCCACCCGGAGCAACTCGTACTGGCTTGCCATGCCGGCAGCTTGGCGTCCCGCAACCATGTCGCGCAGGCGGGAGAGTTCCTCCACGCCTACCACCCGAGTGGCGCGCTTCTCTTGAGCGAGGAGCAGGGCGACGAAGGCTGCCCCAGCATCTGCCGCAAGATTATTGCCAGAAGCGGCAAGCTGTGCCTGTGCCGCCTCGATGCCTCGGTCGGCCGCTTTCATGCGGACGCCGCGCTGACCAGCGACAAGTATTGGCAGTTCGATTGATACCTCTTGCGCCTTGGTGCCGTCGAAGTTGGTCAGTACACCGGGTTGCCGCGAATGGCTGTAGCTCACCGTGGGATTCGGCCAAGCACCAGCCGTTCGGCGCTCGGCATGGGCGATGGCCAGATTTTGCCGCTCAAGCGCTACCCGGGGACTCGCTTCCTTAGTCAGAGCCAACACCGTCGGCAGGTCGACGCTGTCGGGCAGCGTCTGCGCCAGGGACGGCGTGGTAGCAAACAACAAGGCAAGGAACGCGATGCGTGCACCGGAACCGGGCCGCTCCAAAACAGCGAGGGGATTGTTGTTCATTGATCGGCCTCCTCTGGGGTTTGCAGATGCTTCGGGGTGATCAGGCTATAGATTGCCGGGAGCACAAACAGCGCCACAAATAAGGTCGTTAGCATCCCGCCCACCACAACCAGGGCAAATGGCCGCTGAATCTCGCTCCCGATGCCGGAGGACAGCGCCATCGGCAGCAGGCCGAAGAGCGCCAGGAGGGAGGCCATCAGGACGGGGCGCAGTCGCTCGGTTGCGCCATTGATGAGCGCAGGAAACAATTCTTCGCCAGCACGCCGCCGCGCTTCGACCGCCGACAAAACCAGTAAGCCCATCAACGAAACCTGCCCCAGGAGCGCGATGAAACCGATGGCAGCACTGACCGACAGCGGGATACCGGCGTTGAGGAGGGCGAAGGCTCCGCCAGTCAGGGCGAACGGAACCGTGGAGAGAACCGCCAAGGCGCTGCGGCCACTGTTCATGGCGGTGTAGAGCAAGCCCAGCACCAGCAGCACCGATACCGGAACTGCCAGCTTGAGCCTATTGGTGGCGCGCTCCTGATTCTCGAACTCGCCGCCCCAGACGAAATAATGCTCCTCTGGCGGCTTGACCCTGGCCGCCACGGTGGCGATGGACTCCTTGACCGTCGAACCCATGTCGCGCCCTTCGACGTTGAATTTGAGTGCGAGGAAGCGGATGTTGCCTTCGCGTACGATCGAGGCAGCACCATTGCCGGTTTCGATCATGGCTAACTCCCTGAGTGGAATACGGGCACCAGACGGCGTATCGATGGACAGGTCGGCGATTTTGTCCAGGTCGTCCCGGGCAGCCTTGGGCAATATCAGCCGCACTGGTACGGGTCGCTCGCCCTCCCAATACTGGGTGACGACACGACCGGCAAAAGCCGTCTCGATGGTTCTTGCAGCGTCTTCGATGGGCACACCGGCCCGCGCCAGCGCCTGCCGGTCTAGCCGTACACGCAACTGAGGGCTCGATGCGTCACGATACAGGTCGAGTTCAGTCACCCCCGGCACGTCCTGGAGCGCCGCTTTTGCCTGCTTCAGCGCTTCGCGCATGGCGTCGAGGTCGTTGCCGAAAATCTTGAGCACAACCTTGCCGCGCACCCCGGACACTGCCTCTTCAACGCTGTCCTTGATCGGTTGTGAGAAGTTGAAACGCACCCCTGGAATTTCCGCCAGGGACATACGCATGGCCTCGACCAGGCGTTCCTTGTCCCAGCCTGGGCGCCACTGTTCCTGGGGCTTCAGGCGCACGAAGGTCTTGAGCATGTTGACGCCTTCATTGTCGGTACCATCCTCCGGGCGTCCATGCTCGGTATGCACGTCGTCGGCCTCAGGAAAGGCTTCCATCCGCCGATGTACGTCCAGGAGGATGTCCTGAGCCGTTTCCATGGCGATGCTGGCTGGCATCTCGGCAAAAATAAACACGTCCCCTTCGTTGAGTTCGGGCAGGAACTCCGTACCCAGGCGCGCGGTGGCCAGGCCGCCAGCCAGCAGCATGCCCGTGGCAAGCAGGAGGGTTGCCGTCCGCCCGGCCATGAGCTTGTTCAGTATCTTGCGATAGCCGACCCGCAATTTCTCGATCCAGCGTGGCTCGGTCAGCCGCGCATGCTCCGGCCTGAACAGGAACGCGCACAGCGCCGGTACCACGGTCAGCGTAAAAACCAGTGCTCCACCCAGGGCGAAGGCGTAGGTCAGGGCGAGTGGCCGGAAGATGCGGCCTTCTACCGATTGCAGGGTAAAAACGGGCAAGAGCGCTGCGATGATGATCAGCATGGCGTAGAAGATCGGGCGCCCAACTTCCCTCGTCGAGCGGATGACCAGGCGCAAGAGTGCTTTGCGGTCGGTCGGGCGCTCGTGGTGGATGGTGTGGATGACGTTCTCGACCAGCACCACCGCGCCGTCGACCAGGATGCCGAAGTCAATTGCGCCCATCGAGATCAGGTTGGCGGGCAGCCCCAAAGCATGCAGGCAGAGAAAGGCGACGAGCAGCGACAGGGGAATGACCGTTGCGACCACAGCCGAGCCGACGATGCTGTGCAGAAACAGCCATACAATCCCGACCACCAGCACGAAGCCATGCAAAAGATTGTCGTGCACAGTGGTTAGCGTGTGATTCACCAGCACGCTACGGTCGTGGGAGACTTCGATCCGCATGCCGGTGGGCAGGATGTTCCGGTTGAGTTCCTCAACCTTCGCGTGAATACCGTCGAGCACCACCGAGGGATTTTCACCGCGCCGCATGAGAACCAGCCCCTCGACAACTTCCTTCTTCTCGTTCCAGCCGACCGAACCGCGCCGGGGCGTGGCAGCGAGCTTGATGTTGGCCACATCGCCGACGATGAGCGTCGAGCCATCTTTGCTCTTCAGGGGGATATTTTTGATGTCCTCGACCGAGTCGATGAAACCGACACCTCGGATGGTGAGTTCCTGGTCGCCGTGGCGCAGGAAGCCTCCACCGACGTTGAGGTTGGCTTTGCCGATGGCCTCTTCGATTTCACCCAAGGTGAGCCCCGCAGCGTACAGCCTGCCCGGATCGGCCTCGACATGGACTTCCTTCAGGTAGCCGCCGAAGGGGACGACATCGGCCACACCCTGCACCTGGCGAAGCACGCGGGTGACGTTCCATTCCATCTCCGAGCGCAACTGGTAGAGGTCATGGTGGTCGCTGGCAAGGCGGAAGCGGTATATCTTGCCGAGCGGAGTAGCATCTGGCGCCAGGGAGGGTGTCACCCCTTCCGGCAGTTCGGCCTCGGCAAAGCGCGCGCCGACCAGCATGCGGGCCTTGAAGGGGTCGACATCGTCGTCGAAGATGAGGGTCACGAGCGACAGGCCAAAGAGGCTTTCGCTTCGCAGAAGCGTCATCCCCGGTGTACCGTTGAGCGCGCGCTCCAAAGGCACGGTTACCTGCCGTTCGATTTCCTCGGCGGCATAGCCCGGCATTTGGGTGATGACCTGTACCTGGGCGTTGGTTACGTCTGGGTAAGCTTCGATGGGGGTGTCGAGATAAGCCCGGATGCTGAACACGGCGATAATCGCAGTGATGATGAGGGTCGCCAGGCGGCGGTGAACGCACGCTTCGAGAATCAGGTTCAGCATGGGAGCCTCAGAGCAGTTGCTCGGCTTCGCTGTCGAGCAGCAGGGTGCCACGCACGACGACTTTGTCCTCTGGCTGCAACCCTTCGAGGATCGTTACCCGCCCGTCGCGTGAGACTCCGGTACGAACCGTTTGCGGCTTGAAGCTGCCGTCCTCGCCCTGCACGTAGACGATCTGTTGGCTACCATCCTTGATCAGCACCGCTGCGGTAGGTACGCTCAAGGGGCCGTCGTCAGCGCCGACGAGCCGTACCTCGGCAAGCATGCCAGCGGTGAGCCTGTCCGTAGCGCCCTTGAGCGTGAGATAGATCGGTAGCCGTCGCTGCTCGCCATCAACCATTTGGCCTACGCCATCGAGCACGGCTTCAAAGCGGGCATCCGCCCCCGGTACGCGTACCTCGGCAGTACGGCCCGTAACCAGGCTGGCAGCCAAGCCGACGAGCGCGCTTTCCGGGACATAGGCCACCACCCATAGCCGCTTTGGGTCTCCTACCTCTACCAGCGCTTCGCCGCCGCGCGAGACCACCGCGCCGACGTTGGTGCGGACGGTAAGAACCACGCCGCCAGCCGGAGCGCGCAGCAAGAAGCGGTCACCCTTGCCGCCGCCGATCAGGGCCACCGTGCTTTGCGCCCGATCCAGATTGGCACGCGCTTCGCGGGCGGCGGTTTCAGCCTCGAAACGCTCAACTTCCAGGCCAACGCCTTTGTGCAACATTTCGTCCTGTCGCCGCAGCAGGTCTTCAGCCGCCGCTGCCTTTGCCTGAGCCTGGGTAAAGTCCGCCCTGGCCGCAGCTACGTCGACGCTTTGCAGGGTCAAGAGGGGCGCACCGGCTGCAACCACCTCGCCTGGCCGTACCTCAATGGAAAGGACGCGCGCGTCCAAGGGGGAACCGATGGCAGCCATGGATTGAGGCTGAAACGCCACTCTGCCGGGCAGCACACCGCCCAGGGTGCCATGGCCGGTACCCACCGACTCGATTTCGAGATACTTGCGCGATGCTTCAGAAAGCGTCAGACCATCCGCTTTGCCATCGCCAGTCTGGGGCGAAGGGGGCGGTTTGGAGCAGGCCGCTGCCAGACAGGCAACGAGGATCAACGAGCCGATTCGGAAAAGTAGCTTGTTCATCGTCTCACACGGGAAGCTGAAGGGGCTCCGCGTTCTCTTGTTCGGTAGGGGCGCGTAATATAGCCAGGCATTCCTTAAAAAGTTCTTACTATGAGAGTCCTTCTGGTCGAAGATGACGATGCGCTCCGGGATACGCTACTGCAGGCGTTGCGTCAGGCTGGCTATGGTGTTGATCACGTGGCCGATGGGCGCGCTGCTGACAGCGCCCTGGCGACAGGGACTTACGACCTGGCTGTACTCGACCTGGGTTTGCCGCGCCTGGACGGCATCGAAGTGCTGCGGCGCGCCCGTGCGCGCCAGGATCGCACACCGGTTCTGGTGCTGTCCGCCCGCGACGGTATTGATGAGCGCGTCCTGGGGCTCCGGGCTGGTGCTGATGACTACCTGACCAAGCCCTTTGCCCTGCGCGAGTTGGAAGCCCGTGTAGACGCGCTGATTCGACGCGCTGCTGGCGGGCTTACGCGGCTAAGCTATGGCCCTCTGGAGTTGGATCTAACCAACCGTGCAGTGACCATCGAAGGCAAACCGCTGGACCTCACAGTGCGCGAGATAGCAATCCTCGAAGCGCTGATAAAGCGTGTTGGCAAAGTGGTGGTCAAGACACGGCTCGCACAACAGATTGGCGATTGGGCAGGCGAGGTTGGAACCAACACCATCGAGGTCTACATCCATCGCCTACGCAAGAAGCTGAAGCCTTACGACTTAAGCGTCCGTACCATCCATGGGCTTGGTTACATGCTGGAGACCTGTGGTGAGAACTGACCGGCTGTCGCTGCGCCAGCGATTGCTGCTCTGGTTGTTGCTGCCAATTCTGCTGCTGACCGGTATCTGGGCTTGGGCAACCTATGCTATCGTCCTGCACTTTGCCAATCGTACCTACGACTGGTCATTACAGGACACGGCTCAGACCCTGGCTGGACAAGTGCGGGTCGTGCACGGCAAGCCTGAATTCGATCTACCGCCCGCAGCGCACCGGATGCTCGAATTTGACGAAGTGGACAAGGTCTATTTCAGCGTGTCGAACAATCACGGGCAGCAACTGGTCGGCAACCGCTCACTGCCGCCGAGTCCTGCCCGCATCATGGTACCCGGCGAAACCCGGTTCTACGACTCTCGGGTGGATGGCGAAACCGTCCGGCTGGTGGAATACACCGTGCCGAGCGGCGTCCACGGTCAGTTGCTGTTTGTGCGGGTCGCCGAAACGCTGCACAAGCGGCAGGCCATGGCGCGCGACGCCCTTGTCTACATGATTACGCCGCAGTTGCTGTTTCTCGCCAGCATCGCCCTTCTGGTCTGGCATGGCATCGGTCGCGGCATGGCACCGTTGAGCCGTATCCGCGATGCCATTGCCCGACGGACCCACGAAGACCTGAGCCCGCTTGGCGAGTCCGGCTTACCGGCGGAGGTTCATGAGCAAGTGCGTGTCATCAACGACTTGATGGCTCGTTTGGGCCGGACGATCATGGCCCAGCAGCGGTTTATCGCCGACGCAACGCATCAACTGCGTACACCGATTACCGTACTCTGCGCTCAAACCGAACTCGCACTGCGCGCCCACGGCCAGGACGAACTGCGCGCCGAGCTTGCCAAGCTCAATGCCACCACTGTCCGCCTTGCCCGGCTGGCCAACCAACTGCTGAGCCTGAGCCGCGCAGAGGCCCGCCAATCGGGTGCGCTGGATTTTGCCCCGGTCGACGTTGCCGCACTGGTCGAGGACGTGGTCGAGAGGCTCGTGCCCGCTGCCCTGGCAAAGCAGATCGAGGTCAGTATCGAACTTGCCGACGAATCGGCGGCAGTATGCGGAAACCGGCAATTCCTGAGCGAAATGCTCGCCAACCTGGTTGACAACGCTATCCGCTACACCCCCACCGGTGGCCATGTCGGGGTCAGTGCAGGGCAGGTCGGTGGGTCGGTCGCTTTCGTCGTCACCGACAACGGGCCTGGCATTCCAGAGCCAGAGCGCCAACGGGTGCTGGAGCCTTTCTACCGCAGCGCCGATGCCGGTGTCGAAGGCAGTGGCCTGGGTTTGGCCATCGCCCACGAGATTGCCACCTTGCATAAAGGACGAATTACGCTGATGGCTGCGTCAGGAGACTCCGGGCTGATAGCAACCGTCGAGATTCCTGTGCAGTCCCCGCGACTTGCCCATGAACCCACCGGTGACTCGTCTACAGATCTGTAAGAGGGAGGAGGGGAGGTACTGAGAATCAAGAATCACTCTTTGACTCGGACAAGAGAGCAGGCATCTCAGCAGTTATTACGCTTTTTATACGTTAATTCAGTCTGTTAGCAGTGTATTTTGAGGATTTACATGAATTCCGGACAATCCTCTGGAGGAGATCAACGCTTATCCAACAGCCGCCACATCGCCGTCGTATGGGCTGTGCCGATGATAGTAGGCACAACTAAAATAGATGCCATAAGCATAGAGAAGATATACATCGTAAACGCTTCGCTTAAGAAGTCATTACTCTGAGTGTTCAAAGTGATTTCCTTACCAGTCACGTTACTTATAAACATAGAAAAATCTATCGACTACTAACACCTATTTTGACACAAACAGGGGTCAGTACATTGTTTCGTTTAAAAGGTTTTCAAAAAAAACAACAACCCCTCTTCAAGCGTAGATAACGACGCTTGAAGAGGGGAGAAGGGTTCTATTTCTGTCGGAAACGCAACGGTCAATACAAATTTATATCAACCCCGCGCATCCAACTCCGCTGTAATTGGGTTACTTGGCTTCAGTAGCGGGCGCAGCGGGTTCTTCGGCAGCCGGAGGAGCTTCTTCGGCGGGAGCAGCCGGAGCTTCTTCAACAGCAGCAGGCGGTTCTTCTGCGGCTACCGGAAGCGCTTCTTCCATTGGAGCTGGAGCTTGTTCAGCGGGGACAGCGACCGCATCGTCCATAGCAGGAGGCGCTTCTTTTTGGTCATTACAAGCAGAAATGGTAAGAGCCAGAAGAGCTGCGGCTAAGAGAGGATATTTCATGTTGTCTTTCCTTAGGCTAGTGAGGAAGGTAGGTCGTAACGAGGATAAAACCTTTTTACGAGGTTTTCAATCCTAACACATGGCGCGCACATGCACCCATTTGAAGGATTATAGAGAAGATGGCTATGATATACAACAACAAAAAAATATGATTGAAAGAAGCTTGCCCATAAAAAGAACTATAATTTGTATTATGTAAACTTAACATAAATAGAAGCGCGCCCCAGATGGGCGCGCCGTGTGTTGTGGTAAATCTACAATTCAGGCCGAAACCCGTACCGACGACGGGCCGCTTTGCCCGGCGGGAAGTTTGTTATCAGCGTTTTCCATGTAGCGCTGCACGGCTTCCCGACTGAAAGCGGTAAAAGCGGCGGCATCCTGCCTTTCCGTGCGGTCGGTGTTTCCGACCGATCCGGCGCGCACAACAGCTTCTTGTGTCTGCACAGGCGCGGCAGGAGCGTTGGCAGGCATCGGTGGCGGCAAGGATGACAATCCGGAACGCGAGGCCGCACGGGCCGCTTCGCTGAGGTCGACCCGCGCAGAAGGTGTGATGCCTTCCGGCCGGAGCGGCTGAGTGCCGTCACGTTCGCGCGGCGACACGACGGCCTGGGCGGCACGGGCATTCTGCACGTTCTGAGCGGCCTCGAAACCAGCGGAGATTGTTCGTAAGGCGTCCATAATCGTCTGCTCCTGTCGTTTCACGCTTCAGGCGCGGCTTCAGCCACACGATGCCTGCTCGCAATTAAAGTGTAGACCGTGGGTACGACAAAGAGCGTGAAGAAAGTACCAAGCAGCAACCCGCCAACGATCACCCAGCCAATTTGTTGGCGGCTCTCCGCGCCAGCGCCGGTGGCAAAGGCCAGCGGAATTGCGCCAAGAACCATCGCGCCAGTGGTCATCAGGATGGGACGCAGCCGCAGTACAGCGGCTTCGATTACGGACTCCATCACCCCCCTGCCCGTCCCACGCAACTGATTGGCGAATTCAACGATAAGGATGCCGTGTTTGGTAATGAGGCCGATCAGGGTGACGAGGCCGATTTGGCTGTAGACGTTGAGCGTGCCGCCAGTCAGCCATAGCGCGCCGAGCGCACCCGCCATCGAGAGCGGCACGGTGAGCATGATGATGAAGGGATCAAAAAAACTCTCGAATTGCGCGGAAAGCACAAGATAGATGAACGCGAGCGCAAGCGCAAAGGTGATCGCAAGGCTCGCGGAACTCGTCTTGTATTCGCGTGACATGCCATCATAATCGGTAGAATATCCGGGAGGCATGATGCGCGCCGCCGTGGCGTCCATCCAGCCAAGCGCCTCGCCGAGCGCGAAATCCGGGGTGAGGTTCGCGGTGATAGTCACGGCGCGGCGCTGCCCGAAATGATTGAGTTCGCGCGGACTGACCGTTTCACGCACGGTCACGAGGTTGGAAAGCGGAACCATTTGCCCGCCCTTGCCCCGCACAAAAATATCGTGGATGTCGCGCGGATCGACACGGCCTTCCGCTTTGACCTGAACGATGACGTCGTACTGTTCGGCATTCTGCTTGTAGCGCGTCACCTGACGCCCTCCGAGCATGGTTTCCAGCGTCTGGCCGATGATGGCGATGGAGATGCCGAGATCAGCGGCCTTGTCGCGGTCGACCGATACGGCTAATTCCGGCTTTGTGAGTTGGAGATCGGTATCGGGCGAGACGAACCCCCGATGTGCATTCATGGCTTCCAGCATCTGATCGGTGACACGATTCAGTTCTTCCCACGACCCCGACGAGGTGATGACGAAGCTTACGGGGCGCACGCGCGGGCTCTGGCCAAAGGCAGCGGGCAATATCGGAAAGGCATTGATACCCGGTATGGCACGTAGGCGCGGCTGCATTTCGGCGGCAAATTCCTGTGTTTTTCGGGTACGTTGCGACCAATCGACAAAACTCACGAAACTGCGCCCCTGCGATACCGTGGGGTTTCCGGTCATGACCTGGTAGCCTTCGACATCGGCAGTGGTTGCGAAGATGTTGCCGATTTCTTCCGAGTAGCGCGTCATGTAGTCGATGGTGGCTCCTTCCGGCCCCCGGAACTGCACCATGATCCGGCCACGATCCTCGATTGGCGAGAGTTCGGACTTCAGTTGCCCAAGCAGCACCAAGCCCAGCCCCGCCAGCACTGCGAACGACAGCAGCACCACCCAACGCATACCGAGCATTTTCACGAGCGCGCGGCGATAGAACGCAATGAGCCAGACAAGGAAACGTTCAATGCCGTTATAGAGGGTGCCATGCTTGTTCTCATGGCGCAGCAGGCGCGAGCACATCATCGGGGAGAGGGTCAGCGCAACGAACCCGGAAACCAGCACCGCGCCGGAGAGCGTGAGTGCAAATTCGGAGAAGAGTTTGCCCGTCCTTCCCGTCATGAACGCCACGGGGGTGTAGACGGCGGCCAGCGTGATGGTCATCGCTATGATGGCGAAACCGATTTCCTTCGCCCCCTTGAACGCAGCCTCCAGTGGCGGCATACCTTCCTCGATGTGGCGGAAGATATTTTCCAACATCACAATGGCGTCATCCACTACCAACCCGATGGCGAGTACGAGCGCCAGCAGGGTCAAGGTGTTGACCGAAAAGCCGAAGGCGAACATCAAGGCGAAAGCGCCGATCAGCGACACGGGGATCGTCACCAGCGGAATCAGCATCGCGCGCCAATTTCGCAGGAAAAACAGGCATACGGCGGCCACCAGCAGCACGGCTTCCCAGATGGTGGAGAACACCGCCTCGATGGAACGGTCAATGAAAACCGTCGAATCGTTGGTGATGGTCATTTTCATGCCTTCCGGCAGTTCGCTTTCCAACTCTGGCAACATTTTGACCAACGCGCGTTTGAGGTCGAGCGGGTTGGCGGTGGATTGCTTGATAAGCCCAATGGACACAGCGGGGCGTCCCATGAAGTGCACGATACTGCGTTCATTGACCGCGCCTACTTCCACCCAGCCCACATCCCGGATACGCACCGGATAGCTGCCTGGAGTCACGGCCTGACGCAAGACGACCGCCTCGAACTGCGCGGGTTCGTCCAAGTTGGTTTGGGCTACGACCTCGAATTCGCGTTCGCGGCTCTCGATCCGGCCTGCCGGAAGTTCGACGTTCTGGCGCGCAATGGCCTCCACAACATCCTGTGGAGTAAGGCCGAAGGCCGCGAGGCGGGCGCGGTCGAGCCAGACGCGCATCGAGTAGCGGCGCTCGCCGTATACCCGCGCGTCCGCCGCGCCCGGCAGGGTTTGCAAACGGGGCTTGATGATGCGGTTGGCGAAATCGCTCATCTCCAGCGGATCGTGCCGGTCGGACGAGAAAGCAATCCAGATGATCGGATTGGCGTCGGCTTCGACCTTGGCAATCACCGGCTCGTCGATGTCATCGGGCAAGCGTTTCCGCACCCTGGAGACGCGGTCGCGCACGTCGGCGGCGGCGCTGTCCGCGTCGCGCTCGATGCGAAAGCGCACCATGATCTGACTGCTCTCGGAACGGCTGATCGAAGAAAGTACGTCCACCCCCTCGATCCCTGCTATTGAATCTTCCAGCGGCTTAGTGACCTGCGACTCGATGATTTCGGCGCTGGCTCCGGAATACGTGGTGGTGACAGTGACGACGGGTTCGTCGATATTGGGATATTCGCGCACCGTCAGTCTTGAAAACGACATCAGCCCGACGAGCAGCACTACCAGCGACAGCACAGAGGCGAACACGGGCCGCCGGATGCAAAGCTCGGAAAGTCCCATGGCGGCCCGTGCCCTCCCCTGCCCGTTCAGTCCTTGACGACGGAAAGGGCTCCAGGCTCAGGCTTCGCAATGCCGATGCCTGTCCCTATCACCGCCACCGGCGCGCCGTCACGCAGCTTGAATTGTCCGGCGGCAACCACCAAATCACCGGGCGCAAGCCCATCGACAATTTCGATCTCCGCCGCGCGGCGCATGCCGATTTTGACCCCTACCTGACGCGCAATCCCTTCATCGACACGGAATACGTACTGCGTCTGTCCCGGCGCGGGGATCAGCGCGGCTTCCGGTATCAGCATCACATTGTCGCGCCGCTCGACGATCAGGCGCACACGGGCAAAAACGCCCGGCCGCAGCCGCCCCTCGTCATTGGCAAGCCGGGCGCGCAATAGCACCGCCCGCCCCTCGGCATCCACGAGAGGGTCAATCGCCTCCACCTCGGCAGGGAAAACCATGTTTGGAGCCACATCGCTCGTCACTTCCAGTTCCTGCCCCGACCTCAACCGGGGGAGATACACCTCTGGAAGACGGAAATCGAGTTTGAGAACAGCAATGTCCTCGATGTTGATGAGCGCGTCGCCATCCCGGACGTAATCGCCGACATTGACCTTGCGAATGCCGACGATGCCGTCGAAAGGCGCGCGGATGCGGGTACGATCCAGCCGCGCCTGGGCGAGCGCGGCATTGGCGCGCGCCACTTCGAGACGGGAGACGGCTTCATCGCGGGCGCTGCCGCTCACGAACTGGCGCGCGAACAAATCCTCGACCCGGTCAGCGTTGGCCTTAGCCAGTGACAATTCCGCCTGCGCCTGCCGCGCTTCGGCGGATTGCACGGCGGCATCCAGTTCCACCAGCACATCGCCCTTGCGAACAGCCACGCCGTCCTGGAGACGAATCGCCGCTATCCGTCCGGCCACTTCCGGGCGCAGGATGACCGAACCGTTGGAAACCAGCGTCCCCACCGCCGAAACGTCGTCGGCGATTTCCCGCACCGTGACCTTCGCCACTTCTACCTGAGTCACCTGCTGCGCGGGTCGGGAAACCGCCGTCCCCGCTCCCGCTGTTGGCGAAGGCGCAGATTGCGTGTCGTGGTTGGCGCGCCAAGCGACAGCCCCCAGTGCGGCGAAACCAGCCAAGCACAAAACCGCAATCAGCGAGCGGCGGAAAGAACGTGACCGGGCATCCATCAGCTTTTGCTTTTATCCTCCGTTTTCTCCGGTTTTATCTTGCTTTTATTTCCATCGTGTGTCTCGCGAGGCTCATCCTTCTTGCCGAACAATACCCCCTCCAGCCTGTCGCACACCGTTTCCAGCACCTTTACGCGCGCGAACTGCTTGTCGTTGGCTTCCACGAGCGTCCAGGGAATCAGCCCGGTACTGGTACGTTCTACCATATCGCAGACGGCTTGGTGGTAATCATCCCATTTTTCGCGGTTACGCCAGTCCTCGTCCGTAATCTTGTAACGCTTGAAGACCGTTGCCTCGCGCTCCTTGAAACGCTTCAACTGCTCATCTTCAGAGATTTGCAGCCAGAACTTGAGGACGATCGCACCATCCCCCATAAGTTCATGCTCAAAATCGTTGATCTCCGAATAAGCGCGCAACCAGTCGGCCTCCGTGCAAAAGCCCTCCACCCGCTCTACCAACACCCGCCCGTACCAGGAACGGTCGAAAATCGCAATGCGCCCTTTCTTGGGCACATTCCGCCAGAAACGCCACAGGTAGGGCTGCGCCAGTTCCTCCTGGGTTGGCGCAGCGACAGTCATGATCTGGTACTGGCGGGCATCGAACGCGCGCGACATCCGCCGTATGGTTCCGCCCTTTCCGGCAGCATCCGACCCCTCGAAGACGAGAATCAGTGAATGCTTTGAGAACTCCGGCAAACGGACAAGTTCGGAAAGCCGCCCCAACGCCCCGGCAAGTCGTAGTTGGTAGGTTTTACGATCCAAACTCTGGTTGAGGTTGAGCGCCGTAAGTACATCCAACGAATCCGTCTTGGGCGAGATCGGGGGCGCAACCGGATATTCGCGCTCTTTCTTGTCCGCGAGCCGTTTCTGCAACGCATCCAGCACCAGCTTGCCGACCGTGAGTGAGCGATAACAATCATCCGCGCTCTCCACTACGGTCCACGGCGCCCAAGAGGTATTCGTCAGGCGCAACAAATGGGAGGCCACTTCCTGGAGTTTGTCGTAAGTCTTCAGGCGCTCCCAGCTTGCCTTGGTGACACGCCAAGCGGTACGGGGGTCTTTTTCCAGGGTCTTGAAACGCTTCTTCTGCCCTTCTTTTGTGAGATGGAGCCAAAACTTCAGGATCAACGCCCCTTCGTTCGCCAGCATCGCCTCGAAGCGGTTGATCTGGTCGATGCGCTGATCGAAAAACGCCTGGTCGATTTCCCCGATGATGCGTCGATGGATGGGCCTTGAATACCAGGAGCCGGAAAAAATGCCGATTCGCCCTTTCGGCGGCAGCCCATTCCAGAAGCGCCACATGAAAGGGTGCGCCAGTTCTTCTTCGGTAGGCATGGAGAAAGCGCGGGCGGAGAGATAGCGCGGGTCCATCCAACTGTAGAGGTCGTTGATCGTTTCCCCCTTGCCTGCGCCATCTCCGCCGCTGATGAGCACGAGCACCTGGAATTTTCCTCTCTCCCGCAACTCGAACTGCGCCTCCAGAAAGGCTTCCCGCAGCTTCTGAACTTCCGCCCGGAAAGTTCTCTTGTCGATCGTATGTCCGAGTTCCGCAGATTCAAACATGGTGATGGTCTCAATATGGATAGGTGGATAAATTTTTCGGATGTTAAAGGCAGAATTGTGCGGTCGCAACCGTAAGCCTGTCAGAGTGTAAAAATTATCGACACCAGCTTGAATATACGATTAAATTTCAATGAAATATTGAATTCTAATATATCCTGAAGCGGCACGCCTGCTGTCTATTTATATCAAATGCGTTATCCGGATTCGCGCCCCATAAAGGTGTAAAAACAACCGACATTCAACGCTTCACGCCACAGAAACAATATGAATTCAACGAGTTATAACGAAAATAAATAATCGTATCACAGTGCACAGAGCTAACCACTGCAAGCAAATAAACATTCATTCCGGCAGTACAACATGGCCGCTTATACGTATCGCACCTTCGGAAAACCACAATAATAATCAAAAGGATACTTCATAGCAGTTGGCTTTTGCCACGTACTGGTACGGGATGGTGCTCACGGAAAGGAAAGGTATGAACAAAATAGGCATGAAACTTGCTTAAGTTACTCGGTTTTTACGAAAACATTCTTTTGGAAGGAGCGTTTGTATGTTCAAGCTTAAGAAAACTGTCGCCGCCGCCGTTCTGGGTATTGGCTGTATCGCTAGCGCGCAGGCTTGGTACGAAGGGTCGTTGGGAACACTTACTTCTGATAACGTCTTGACAGACGGGAACGCTTTTAGTCTTTTCTCGTCGCCCCTTGTCAGTGCCGCTATGAATATTCTGGACTGGTACACCTTCTCGGTTGACCCCAGTGTTGCCAGTGCCTCCCTCACTCTCACATCTACCCTCCCCCCCCTCACTTTCGCTTCCAACGGTGACAACCTGACATTTGCCGTGTATGAAGGCACCTATAAAAACAATCTTCTTCCCCCTTGGCAGGCGGACGTATTGAAGGTTGCGTTCCCCAATACGTATGGGCTGACGTCCCTAGGCGAATTCCATCTACAGCCCGACGGCACCTTGGCCGGTGATTTTGTCTTTAATCCGGCTGTGAGCGATTACACGCTCGTGATCTCCGGCTTTGCCGCCAGCGTATCGTTTTTTGGCACAAGTAACTACACCATCACCATGTCGGCAGCGGCGATTCCCGAACCCGCTGAATATGCGATGCTGCTCGCGGGCTTGGGTGTTGTCGGAATGATCGCGCGCCGCCGGAGGTTCAAGGCAATCTAAGGCTGATTTGCCACAACATTCGTAGTCATGAAACAGGCCAGATGCCTTCGGGCATCTGGCTTTTTTGCCTTAGAGGTTCAAAGTGCCTTCAAAAAAGCCACTGCGACACTTTCCTCGCGGGTGCGGCGCATGGGAGGCAGGCTGCGCCAGACGGCCTTGCCGTAGGATTTGCCGATCATGCGCGGGTCGCAGACGCACAAAAGCCCACGGTCGCGCTCGCTGCGGATGAGCCGCCCCGCGCCCTGTTTCATGCTGATGACGGCGCGCGGCAACTGGTGATGGACAAAGGGGTTGATGCCCTGTTTTTCCATGTGCTCGACGCGGGCGGCGAACACAGGGTCGTCCGGCGGGGCGAATGGGAGTTTGTCGATGATGATGAGCGAGAGCGCATCGCCCGGCACGTCGACGCCTTCCCAAAAGCTCTGGCTCGCTACCAGCACGGCGTTGCCGAGGCGGCGGAAGCGTTCCAGCAGTTCAGTGCGCGAACCTTCGCTTTGCAGCAGCAGGGGCAGCGGCTCCTCACCTTCGTTTCGATTTCCGTCTTGCCGCAGTTCCTCGGCAAGCAGTTCGTGAATGCGGCGCATTGCTTTGAGCGAAGTGCAGAGCACGAAAGCGCGTCCGCGCGCGGCGCGGATGAGCGGCAAGGCAGCCTGCGTCACGGCCTCGGCATACAGGGGGGAATTGGGATTGGGCATGCCGGTGGGGGCGTAGAGCAATGCCTGCTCGCCATAATCGAAAGGGCTGCCCCATACATTCGACAAAGGAGGAGGCTCCAGCCCGGTGAGGCCGATTTCCCGGCAGTAATGGCCGAGGTCTGTGCCGATGGCAAGCGTGGCTGAAGTGAAAATCCACGCGCGAGAGGGGCCACCGTCGAGTTGACGCCGGAAGAGGCTCGCCACGTCGAGCGGGGTAGCGTTGAGAGACACGGCATACGTGAAGACTTCGACCCACCGGACCGTGTCTTCCGCGTCATTGGGATTGCGCCAATGTTCAAGTTGCGCTGCCAGTTCCCGTGTGCGTCGCAGGCAATTCGCCAACCCTTCGGAACGCTCGGCTTGAACCTCCAACAAAGCATCAAGGCGCTTGAGCGCCCCGGCAAACGCTGTAAGTTGCGGCGCGAATTCTTCTCGTTGCGCGGCCTGCGCCGCCGAGAGTTTGACCGGTTCCAGGCCGAAAGCGAGGCGAAAATCCTTTGCGGCCTTTTCCAGCGCGCGCGTCTCGTCGATCAGCACCACGCAATCGCGCGCGGCTGCGATGGTTTCGGAACGGGTGTCGCGCGCGAGTTCCAGCGCCTGTGTGGTGGAAACGTTTTCTCCGAAAAAGAGGCTCGCGGTTTCCGGCAACTGGTGGGCTTCGTCGAAAATCACCGTATTGCAACTGGGCAGCAATTCCCCCATGCCTTCGTCTTTCAGCATGACATCGGCGAAGAAAAGATGGTGGTTCACGACCACTACATCGGCCTCCATCGCCGCGCGCCGCGCTTGCAGGACGAAACACTTCTTGATGTCCGGGCAATCTTGCCCGAGGCAGTTATCGCGGGTGGACGTGGCTGCTATCCATGCGCCAGAGTCTTCCCGCACATCAGCGCATTCGCTTTTGTCGCCGCTATGGGTGATCTGCGCGAAACGGGCAATGGCGCGCACATCCGCCGCGTCCTGCGCGGTGAGGAATCGCCCGTCGCGGCGATTGCGTTCCAGATGATAAGGACAGACGTAATTGGCCCGCCCCTTGAGAAGCGCGGTCGTGACCGGCAGTTTGAGCGCATCGCGCACGGTCGGAAGGTCGCGGGTGAAGAGTTGGTCCTGCAAGGTGCGCGTGCCGGTGGAGATGATGACCTTGCCCCCATAGAGCAAGGCTGGGGCAAGATAGGCGAAGGTTTTACCTGTCCCTGTGCCCGCTTCAGCCACGAGCACACGATGGCTCGTGATGGCGTCCTGAATGGCTTCAGCCATTTCAAGCTGCTGGCTGCGCGCGCGAAACCCTGCAACGGCGGCGGCCAACGGCCCATCCTCCGCGAAGATGCGGGATAAATCAGGAAACCGTTGCCCTGGGTCGCTCATCAAGGGCCGTTCATCGCCTCATTGGCGGTGTTCGCGCACGAAGGCGGCTATGGCGTCGATGACGGCTTCGGGCTGATTGAAAAAAGGAAAATGCCCACAGCCGTCGACCTTCATCAATTTCGTCTGCGGCGCATGGCGTTGGATGGCTTCGATCTGATCGAGCGTCGCGTATTCGTCCTGTACGCCCTGAATGGCAAGCGTTGGGCAGGTGACGTTTTTCAGCGCAGCTTCGATGTTCCAGCCGCGCCGCGCCGGGTCGAGCCAGACATTGCACCAGCCGTAAAAAGCGGAATCCACGTCCCGGTGATATTTCGCCAGCCGCTTGCGAAGGTCGCCCTGTTCATAAGCGGCGCGGGCGCGCTCGATACCAATGATGCAAACCTCTTCGACCCGGTAATGCGGCGCGATGGCGACGATGCCCGGATAGTGCGCGCCTCCGGGATCGTTCGCCGCCGCAAGCAAGGCAATGGTTCCGCCGTCGCTATGCCCGATCAGCCAGGGCCGTTCGATGCCGACCGCGCCGAGCACATCGGGCAAATTCTCCAGGGTTTCGCGTTCGAGGTAATCGGCGGGGAAAGGCTCTTCTAACGGGCGGGGCGTGGACTCGCCGTAAGCGAACCGGGAATAGGCAAACCCACGGCATTGCAAACGCTCGCACAAGGCTTCAGGGAAATTGCGCCACAAGTCGATGCAGCCCAGGCCTTCATGAAGGAAAACGAGCGTCGGCGCGTCTACTGAGACGCTTTCCGAGCCAAACCAGGCGAATTCGAGCGATAGCGCGCGGAATCGCGCACCGTTTGGCGGAAGGGTAAGAAATTGTTTCATTGGCTTATGCCTTGGGGTCATTTTGCAAGGTCTCCTGCCGGTGCGGTTCGGCTAGGTACTCGCGCGTGTGCATTTCGATCAGGCGGCTCACGGTGCGGGTGAATTCGCTGGCGTGCAGCCCTTCGACGTAGAGCGCGTGTGCCGCATCTGCCGCGCTGGCGACGAGTTTGACGCGGAAATCGTACAGCACGTCGATGAGCCAGGTGAGCCGCCGCGCTTCCGAAGCCTCGCCCTTTTGCATGACCGGGATGTTCGAGAGCAGCACGGTGTGATAGGCGCGGGCAATTTCCAGGTAATCGTTCTGCGAGCGCGCCGTGCGGCAAAGCACATCGAAATCGAACCAGATCACGTCATCGGCGCAGCCGCGCACAGGCAAACGGCGCTCCAGCACTTCTATTTCTCCAGCCTGCGGAACGAGTCCCGTCAGACGCCGAAAATCCTCAACAAGGCGCGCGTCGGCCTCGGCATCGGCGGGAACGAGCCAGGATTCGATTTCTTCCAGCGCCCGCAGCCGATAGTCGTGGCCGTTATCGACTTCGAGCACGTCGAACCGCGCCTTGATCATCTTGATCGCGGGCAGGAAGTTGACCCGCATCAGCCCGTCCGGATACAGCCCGTCAGGCGGATAGTTGGAGGTCATCACGAAGATCACCCCGCGCTCGAACAGGGCTTCCAACAGGCGACCCAAGATCATCGCGTCGGCAATATCCGAGACGTGAAATTCGTCGAAACATAGAAGCCGTGTCTGGGCGGCAATGCGGTCGGCGACCTTTTGCAGCGGGTCGGGCACATTCAAACAGCGCAAATCATTCTGCACTTCCTGCATGAAAGCGTGGAAATGCACACGGCGCTTTCTCCGGTAGGGAAGCGAATCGAAGAAGCAATCCATCAGAAAACTCTTGCCGCGCCCTACCCCGCCCCAGAGGTAGACGCTTTTCGGCGCATCCGGACGGATAAGCATCTTCCGTAGCTTCGTGCGGCGGGCGGCCTTGAAAGCCAGCAATTCCCCGTAGAGTTTTTGCAGGCGCGCCACCGCCGCGCGTTGCGCCGGGTCTGCCGTATAGCCCCTGGCGAGGAGTTGCGATTCATAGGCTTCGAGCACACCGTGCTCAGGGGCGTTCAAAATCTTGTGCGGAGACACTGTTTACGCCCTGTGCCCATCCTCGCGCGCGGCGTCCTTGTTATGCGCCTGGTCAGCCAGCGCATTGGTATCGACGCGGAAAAAAATCGAATCGCCAACGGCGGTCAATTCATCGCCCGCGCGAATCTCGCAGATTACCCGCGTCTTGCGCCCGACTTCGCCTTCAACCCACGCGGAAAGATGGAGCGGAACCCCCATCGGCGTCGGCTTCAGGTATCGGACGCCCAGTTGCCCCGTGACGCAGTTGATACTGGGCTGGCTGCCCGGTTCGCGGCCATCGGCGCGATAGTGATGCGCCATGACCGTCCAGTTGGAATGGCAATCCACCAGCATCGCCAGAAAGCCGCCATACACCAGCCCCGGCCAGCTCGTATATTTCTGGTCTGGGTTAACCGTGGCGATGACGCGCTTGCCGTCTTCAGACCAATAACTCTTG
Organism: Betaproteobacteria bacterium; assembly: GCA_009782565.1. Lineage (GTDB taxonomy): Bacteria > Pseudomonadota > Gammaproteobacteria > Burkholderiales > Rhodocyclaceae > WRNU01. The sequence goes on along the minus strand of WRIU01000001.1, from coordinate 250,208 downwards.
ATCTGGATACCCTTGGGGTTGGCGGGGCCGCAACCGTAACAGATGCCGTTCGGCCCACAGGCATCCTGCAAAGCGTTGACCATGTTCTCCTCCTCCCGGCTGAAAAAACCGGATATTTTGGTTTGTGGGATTTTCGGATTATCCAACGTTCTGCAGGGAAACACACGATGGGCGCGTTTCATCCGCCTAGCGCGCTCCCTGCCCTCATTCCACAATTTCGACCGGCGTCCCCGCCCTGACCAACTCGAAAAGTTCGATCACGTCACCGTTTCGCATGCGGATACAGCCGTGGGAACGAGGCTCGCCCATCGGTTGATCTTCTCCGGTTCCGTGGATGTAGATATAGCGCCGCATGCTGTCGAGGCGGCCCCCGCGATTGAAGCCGGACTCTTCGCCGCAGAGCCACAGGATGCGCGAGAGTATCCAGTCGCGCCCAGGGTTGGCTACCGCAAGCTCAGGCGTCCAGATTTCCCCGGTCGGCCTACGGCCACGAAAAACCGCACCGAACGGCGCACCAGCCCCGATCCGCGCCCGGACGCGATGGCGGCCGCGTGGCGTACATCCGCTGCCGTCGCGCTCTCCCGCGCCATTTCTGGCTGTGGAGACGGGATAACGGCGGATGAACGCGCCATCCGCATTGAAAAGTTCGAGTTCCTGGTGGGCAATATCGATTCGGATACGCATGGTTTTCGCTTAAGCCAGCAGTGTGCGAGCACGCCGCGCGGCAAAAAAGGAAGAAAGCAATTCGCCGCATTCTTCAGCCAGCATACCGCCCACAATTTTGGCATGGTGGTTCAAGCGGGGTTCGGCGTAGAGGTCGAGCACACTGCCAGCCGCACCGGTCTTGGGGTCGCGTGCGCCGAAGACGACACGGGCGATGCGAGCATGGAATATGGCCCCGGTACACATCGCGCACGGCTCCAGGGTCACGAACAATTCGCAGTCCGGCAAGCGGTAATTACCGAGGCGGTTTGCCGCTTCGCGCAACGCGATGATTTCAGCGTGAGCCGAGGGGTCATGCGAAGTGATGGGCCGGTTATAGCCGCGCCCGACAATTTCGCCGCCGCGCGCCACGACCGCACCCACGGGCACTTCGCCCGCCGCGCCCGCTTCCCGCGCAAGCGCGAGGGCTTCGCGCATGAAACGTTCGCCGCCCATTGTTCCGGTATCGAGACTCACGCCCGTATTCATGCTTGTGTCCATTCTTTCGGCAATGCCGCGCTACCGCAGGGAAAAACGCACACCGTTGCCCTCGCGCCCGTTTTCTTTGGACTCTTCACTGGTCGGTGCTCGCCGGAACAAGCGCTCTGGCGGAACGCCCCCCTGGTCGGTCAACCAGCGCTGCACGGCGGTTTCGCGCCGACCAGCGAGCGATTCGGCGTCTTCCTGCTTGATGTCGAAGCTATCCAGCAGCATTTTTTCCATTTCCTCAACCGGCAAGTTCTTTGTCAGGCCAATGAAATTTCGCGGTTTTTTGATCGTTGCCTGTTTGTATACCGCCGTAAGCAATCCGGCGTATTCCTCGCTTTCCGGGTCGACGTTCATTGGGCCGCTTTTGCCCGTGGCCCTGCGTTTCTCGGCAACGACCAAGTTAAGCAGCTTGTCGCGTCGGATGCCCTCAGCGTCGCGCTGGACATTGACGAGGCCGGTGATATCGAGTTTCAGGGATGGGCGCTCTTCCAACGATTTCGCAAGCTCGCGCAGCTTTTCTTCCTGCGTTGCGCCAATTTGAAAACTACCGGGGTCGAAATCGAGCAGAGAGAGTTCTTCCCGCCCGAACAGCGCGAAAGGCGCGGTTATCGCCTTGCCGATGAGATTAACAATGGCTCGCACGACCAAACCGAAGAAGCTGAACTGCGGATCGTCGAGTGTGCCGCCAACCGGAAGGTTGATGTCTATTTCGCCGCGCGAATTCTTCAATAGCGATACCGCCAGCCGAACAGGCAAATTCGTCGCCTCCGGGCTCTCGATGGCATCGCCGAAGGTCAACTGATCAAGGAATATATGGTTTTCAGCCGAAAGTTTGCGGTCTTCAATCCGGTAATTGAGGTTGGCCGAGAGCTTTCCACGGGCGATGCCATAACCGATATAGCGTCCGGAATAACTCGAAAGCCCTGGCAAGTCGAAATCCTTGACCTCGGCGTCGATGTTCAGCCGCTGATCCTGGCGGAACGGGTTGAATTCGCCCTTGATCGTCACCGGAGCCTCGCGCCCGATCCTGGCTTGCAGATCAAGGCTTGCCATCGTGTCCTGATCCGAGGACAGACCGGTGAGTTCACCGGAAAGGCTTCCCAGGAAAACGTTGTAGTTCGGGCGGATGAAGCGGTCTGAAAAGGCGATATTGCTATTCCTGACGGCGATGCGGCCTATTTTTATGGACGGCCAAGGTTCGGCAGCCGCGTTTTCCGCATCGTCCGCATTCTTCGCGTTTTCTGCGCCGTCCCCGGCTTCCTGCGCCACATCTGTCGGAGAACGCTGAATTTCGCGCAGGTTGAGTTTTCCCTGTTCATCGAGAATCAGGCGGGAAGCCAGCCCGTCGACGGCAATCTCGCCAATGGAAAACGCGAAAGGCTCTAGTTCAACCTTGGCTTGGCGCACCGTGAATTCGTTCCAGCGCAGGAAATCCTGATTGCTGGCATGGTCAAAGGAACTGAAATTCCTGACCGTGAGATTGCCCGCAAGGGAGCCTCGCAGGTTCTCTCGATGTTGCCGGAGCGCCAACCGCCCTTTGGTTGACAATCGCCCCGCCCTGATGCCGAGTTGCGCGTGTTGCGCGATATAAGGCTGCATGGAGGATAACGCGAACTCTTGCAGATCGAGTTCGAGGTCGGTTCGTAAGGGTTCAGGCACAAAAGAGCCTTTCAGCGCGAGTCGGCCTTCCTTGCCAATCCGCCCGCGCAGGGCAAGGCTGGCGGGCGCAGCCCCCTTTGCCGTCGTCAGGCCGTCTAACTGCAATTCGATACCACCCGCCGTCATCACCGCCGGTTGCCCGCCGGTGGCGCGATCCTCGAAACGCAGCGACGAGTTCGAGAGTACCGCCTTGTCCACAGAAACCGTCCAAGGGGGAGCGTTTTTATCCGGTTTACCTGCCAGGGCCATGAAGTCAAAACGGCCATCGGCAAAGCGGGTCACGGCCAGTTCCACGCCCTGCGCGTTGATTTCCCCAATCTTCGCCTGGTTCGTCTCAGGCTGAATCGTTGCATCGGCAAGGGAGAGATTACCGAGCTTGAGCAGTTCGCCCTTGCGCCCGGACAAACCGAACACGAATCCGGAGAGGTTGAGCCGTTCGATTCCGGCCTCAACCAGCAATTCGTCCCCGGCAGCATTCTCATTCTTTTTCCGAGACGCAATCTGGTAGCGGAAAACCCCGTCGGCATTCCCCTGGCGAATTTCGCCACCAGACAGCAAATCACTGTAATACCGCCCGTAAAGCGCGGGCTGCAAGCCTTTTACCGTCAAGTTGCCGTCGTACTCGAAAGGCTGAAGCCGCAAGCGATCCTGGTGGCTGAACCTTTCACCCGATGCGCTCGTGTAATCGAGGCGTATTTCTGCGGGAATCTGCTTCGCGGAGGCCAAATCGCGCAAATCGAGGCTGATACCTTCCAGCCGGGTATTGAACCCGCCTGGCACGGCGTGATCGTTGAAGCGTATCAGTCCGTCACGGATACGCGCCGAGGAGAGCAGGAAATCCAACGGCACCTTCGCTGTGCCAGACGGGCGGTTTTGTGGCTGCGAGTCTGTTGGCAACAGGCTCTCTACGTTGAAACTGCCATTGTGTGCGCGGATGAGATCGAGTTCGGGGTGTTGCAAGCGCAACTTGCTGAAATAGTAGCGCCCGGAGAGCGGCTGGATATCCGCCAGTTCGACTTCCAGTTCGGCGACCGACAAAACTGACTTGCCCGAGCGGTCCTGAACCGTCAAGCGGTTGACCTGCGCCCAGCCCAGAATGGACACCTTCGCTGCTTCATCCGCGCGCTGGCTGAACTCCACACGCATATCGAGATCGAGTACGCCCGAAGGGAGCTTGAAAGACGGCTCAAAAGGCAGATAAGCGAGCCAGGGTGGCAGTTCAAAGTCCTTGAGCTTCAGTTGTTCAAACCGCCCCAGGAAACCATCCGGATGCAGTTCCAAGCGTCCCTTCGCGGCCAGGGGTCGTTCGTCAAACAACATCGACAAATCCGGCTCAACGAAAACATCGACCGCAACCGGCAACCTGGAAATCGCGGGGACGCCTAGTTTCAGGCTGGATATGCGATGCGAGGCTCCGGTTACGCGGTCTTCCAGTTCTATCGTTCCGTCTTCGATGTGGATATTGGCGATAGAGAACGAAACGGAGTCATCCTCCGTCTGTGGCTGTGCCGCAAACCGGTCGAGCACGTCCGACCAGTTGTAACGCCCTTCGGTGAGCCTTGTCAGCCGGATACGCGGAGCCTTGAGCGCCAGTTCCCGCACCACCGGCCCACCGTGCCAAAGCGACGTAATCTCGAAATTGGCCATGAGCCAGTCGAATCTCAGGGCAGGCTCAACGGAAGCGTCGCCGCTTTCCGTACCCTCCATGATCTTTAAGCCACGGAGTTCGACAGCCAGGGTAAACGGATTGAAAGCGGCATCTTCAACCGACACCGTGCGCCCGAGCAAATCGCCCAGGAGTTGCGGCACGTAGCGTTTAGCAGCCCATGGGACACCGAAGAAACTCGCCCCGACATACAGGAACAGCGCGAAAGCAACCCAAAGAAGAGGGCGAACGGCGCGCCGCAGTTTCAATGGCAATTTCGATGCTGGAACTGAACTGGTGGGTGCAGCGGAAGAATCCATTTACTAAAAGCGCCTCCTGGCACTATAAGTACTTGAAAAAATCACTATAAGTACCAAAACATCAACAGAGTCATATACTTCAAGAAAAAATACGAAGTCCTTTCTCATCCTGAGGAAATATTCCTCATCCTCCATTTCATCACTCTCGTAGAGTAGCACGCATCCTGTGCGCCCAATGACCCTATCTCGCGTGCATGATAATACGAACTACGAACGAGGTTCCGAAATGGCACATTTTAAACTGCGTTCCCTGTTGACGATTGGTTTTGGGCTGCTTATCGCTCTACTGTCCGTCGTCGGCGGCCTGTCCATCTACTCTATCAGCCAGTTGTCATCCAGAATTGAGGACATGGCGAACCGGCGAATGCCAAACCTCATAAATTTCGGTTCACTCGAAACGGACGCCTACATGCTCCGAGGTTTGGCAATGTCCGTCTTCAGAGAGGAAACAGCCTCTCCAGAAACGGTAAAAAACCTCAACGCGACCATTGAAACCCGCAAGAAAGCCTGGGTAGACCTCGATGAAACAATAAAAAAACTCGAAGCGATCCCACGTTCACTTCCGGCAACCCAGGAAATGTACAAAAAGCTGCTTACTGTCGTGGATGAATACAAGAAGGCCAACGCCCCGATAGACAGCACCATCCTGAAGCTGGTTGCAGCGGCGGGAACCGGGGATCAGGCTCAGTTCGACCGTGTGCGCGAAGAATACAGGGCAGTTTATGGCACTAGCGTACTTACTGCCTCGACAGGCCTACGCCAAACAGCGGGCGATGGCATGGAGCTACAGGCGTCTCTTGCCGACAAGGATGGCAAAGCCGCTATCGAAGAATCCAGTTCATTCAACACGCTCATCACCACGCTGGTGCTCGGCGGGGTTCTATGCGGCATTTTCGTTGGTTTTGCGATCCTGCGCGCGGTGCTCCGGCAGATCGGTGGCGAACCGGGCTACATCCAGTCGATCATGCAGCGTGTCAGTGAGGCCGATCTCAGCGTCAAGGTTGATTTACGCCCTGGCGACAACGGAAGCGCGCTGTACGCCATTGCCGCCACCATCGACAAACTGCGGGGCATCGTCGACATCATCAGTTCCAGTGCCAATGACATCGCTTCTGCCAGTGAAGAACTGAGCGCCACCAGCGAGAAAATCGCCGCCTCCAGCGAAAGCCAGTCGCAGGCCGCCACTTCGATGGCTGCCTCTGTCGAACAGATGACCGTCTCCATCAACCATGTTTCCGACTCAGCCAATGACGCCAACAAGATGGCGCAACAATCGGGCACAGCCGCGCACGACGGCGCGGAAACCATCCGTTCCGTGGTCGATGACATCAACCGCGTGGCGCGCGACATTGGCGGCGCAGCGAAAAGCGTGGAAGAACTTGGGGAACAGTCGCGCGAAATCGCTTCGGTGGTCAACATCATCAAGGAAGTGGCCGACCAAACCAATCTGCTCGCGCTCAACGCAGCCATCGAAGCGGCGCGTGCGGGCGAACAAGGCAGAGGTTTCGCCGTGGTGGCCGACGAAGTGCGAAAACTTGCCGAGCGTACCTCCACCTCCACCGAGGACATCGCCCGCATCGTAAGCCTGATCAGCAACGGAACCTCGCATGCCGTTCAGACCATGCGGCAACAGAGCGAAGGCGTGAAATCCACTGTCGACCTATCCGAACGCGCGGGCGTCACCGTTGAAAAAATCCAGGACGCCTCAAGCTCGGTACTCAGCGCCGTGTCGGAAATATCGCTCGCGCTCTCTGAGCAGAGTTCAGCCAGCACCGAAATTGCCAAGAGCGTTGAGCACATCGCCAGCATGAGCGAAGATAACACCGCTGCCGTGCGCGAAGTTGCCCAAGCGACACAAGCCCTTTCCAGCCGCGCAGCGCAACTTCAAGAAACGGTCAACCGCTTCAAGCTATAAAGCATTACAGAGGAGGAGACAAAGCCGTAGCCGCCAGCATCCGCTGGCGGCTTTCAGGCGTCTCCAGGCTGATACGCCCAAGCGCCCCTGTGCGGTAATCCGTAAGAAAAACGTTTGCCGCTTTTTCCAGATCAACCTCCCCGCCCTTGCGTATGCAGCCGCGCCGTCGGGCGATGTGTTCCAGCAGCCCTTCCCCATCCAGCCCCGTCGCATCGATCCGGTAACGCGCCTCGATTGATGCCGGATAACGCGCCAACAGAATCGTTCCCAGGTTCACCGCCACCTCCTCGTCGATGACCGCATTGCGGCCAATCGCGTGACTGGCGGCCAGCATGAAGCCATCCGCATCGTGCTCGATCTTCGGCCACATCAACCCCGGCGTATCCGTCAGCGTCATCCCCGGCCCCAGGTCGAGCGTCTGCTGGCTTTTCGTCACCGCCGGCTCATCGCCGACCTTCGCCACGCGGCGCTTGAGGAGCGCGTTCATCAACGTCGATTTCCCCACGTTCGGAATCCCCGCCAGGATCAAGCGCAAGGGTTTTTCCGCTCCGCTGCGGTGCGGCGCGAGTTGCCGGGCCAGCGTCGGGATACGCCCCACGTCCGACAAAGACTTTGCCGAAACCGCCACGGCCAGCACATCGGGCTGGGCGTTGTAGTATGTCATCCACTCGCGGGTCGCCTCCGGATCGGCAAGGTCGGCCTTGTTGAGCAATTTCAGGCAGGGGCGGTTCCGGAAACGCCGCAACTCCTCGATCATCGGATTACCGCTCGCCCCAGGCAGACGCGCATCCGTCACCTCGATGACCACATCCACTGCCGCTAATGCCTTAGCAAACGCGCGGCGCGCGGCATTCATATGACCCGGAAACCACTGGACGGCAGGCATTGGGAAGCAGAAAAGTAAAAATGGGCGAGCATTATCCCACTCTGAGGAGGAATGACCACCCCGCCCTAAATTCCCCTCCGAGGAGGGGTGGCGCAAAGCGCCGGGGTGGTGCGGTGGTTGAGAAGCGCCGGGGTGGTTAGGAGTCACCTGAACCGCTAGAATGATGTGCTTTCCAGATACAACGCTGTTTTAGGGGTTCGACTCATGGCTGGTCATTCCAAATGGGCCAATATCCAGCACCGCAAAGGCCGTCAGGATGCCAAGCGGGGCAAGATTTTCACCAAGCTGATCAAGGAAATCACCGTCGCTGCCAAGATGGGCGGCGGCGACCTCAGCGCCAACCCGCGCCTGCGGCTGGCCATCGACAAGGCCAGGGGCGAATCCGTCCCCAAAGACACCATCGAAAACGCCATCAAGCGCGGCACGGGTCAACTGGAAGGCGTCGTCTATGAAGAAGCGCGCTACGAAGGCTACGGCATTTCAGGCGCAGCGGTCATGGTCGACTGCCTGACCGACAGCAAGAACCGGACCGTTGCCGACGTGCGCCACGCCTTCAGCAAATACGGCGGCAGCATGGGTACGGACGGCTGCGTCGCCTTCCAGTTCAAGCACTGCGGGCAAATGCTCTTCGCCCCCGGAACCAATGAAGAAGCGTTGATGGAAGCCGCGCTCGAAGCCGGGGCGGAAGACATCCTCGCCAACGAAGACGGCTCCATCGAAGTCATGACCGGCCCGTGGGAATACACCGCCGTCCGCGAAGCGCTGGAAGCTGCCGGGTTCAAGCCTGAATTCGGCGAAGTCACGATGAAACCGCTCAACGAAACCGAACTCTCCGGCGAAGAAAGCCAGCGCATGCAGAAACTACTCGACGCCCTCGAAGCCCTCGACGACGTGCAAGAGGTCTACACCTCCGCCGTGCTCGACGAAGAGTGACCGTCATGCAAACGACACCCGCACGCGCCGAGCCCAGCACCACCCGCATCCTCGGCCTCGATCCGGGGCTGCGGATCACCGGCTTCGGCGTCATCGACGTATCCGGCAGCCAGTTGCGCTACGTCGCCAGCGGTTGCATCCGCACCAGCGAAGGCGGCGACCGCCCCCTGCCCGACCGCCTCAAAACCCTCCTCGATGGCGTGCGCGAGGTCATCGACACCTACCACCCCGGCATTGCCGCCGTCGAAAAAGTCTTCGTCAACGTCAATCCCCAATCCACCCTCCTCCTTGGGCAAGCGCGTGGCGCGGTCATCTGCGGCGCGGTCTCCTGTAACCTGCCGGTCGCCGAACACACCGCGCTGCAAATCAAACAAGCCGTCGTCGGCCAAGGCAAAGCCAGCAAGGAACAAGTACAGCACATGGTCGCCCGGCTGCTGTCGCTTACCGGCGAACCGCAAGCGGATGCCGCCGACGCGCTGGCCTGCGCCATCTGCCATGCCCACGGCAGCACCGGCCTGGGCGCGCTCACGGGCCCATTTGCCCGGCAACGCGGCGGGCGCATCCTGGGCGTCTGACTTCCTTGACGGGCGGGCGCGTCCTGATTAGAATGCGCCCCTCTCTTCCTCGATAGCTCAGTCGGTAGAGCGACGGACTGTTAATCCGCAGGTCCCTGGTTCGAGCCCAGGTCGAGGAGCCAGAAAAATCAAAGGCTTGCAGGTATTTTACCTTGCAAGCCTTTTTTGTTTTGTGTAATTCCTGTGTAATCGTGTCAGGAAGCCCGGAGAAATCGACACGTTAGGACGCAAGTTTGAGACGGTTTTGCAGCTTGTCCATCGCCTCCTCGATGTGTGTTCCGTTTTGGTGCGCATAACGTTCGACCATTTCAAGCGTTTTATGCCCGCTGATCCGCTTCACAGTAGGCAGATCAACACCAGCCTGTACCAAGTGTGTGATAGCCGTATGTCGCAGGGTATGCCTGACAACTTGCTTTGGGTCTAACCCCGCTGCCTCAACAACCCGCCTAAAAGATTTACGGATGTCCGTAGCGTGTCCCGATGCCGCGCCCGGTGATGGGAACAGCCAAGGGCAACCCGGCTGCAAAGCAGCAATGTACCCGGCAAGGAAATCAGCAAGATGTTTCGTAATGGGCTGCTCACGCGCTCCGGCTTTCGCCTTGGGGATGTAGATAACGCGGCGATCCAAGTCCACATGTTCGCGCCGGATAGAAAGAATTTCCATCTTACGCATGGATGTTTCAAGGCCAATCACAATAAAAGGGTAAATGAATTGGCCACCATCCACCTTGGCACATTCAATCAAACGGGCAGCCTGTTCAGATGTCAGGTAGGTGATACGCCCTTGGCCTTCCTGGAAACGGTTGATCTTTGCTGGACGATGGTCTACCCAGCCCCATTCGATTGCTTTGTTGAACATATGCGACAAAACGGCCAGTTCCCGGTTTATCGTCCCGGTTTTGGTAAGCGTGTTGCTTTTCGGCGGAGCAGCCTCTTTTCTGCGGGGCAATATTGTTTCCTCCTTACGTTGTCGCTTGTAAAGTTCAACATCGAACCCGCTGATTTTGGATAGTGGTTTGTCATTAAAAAACGGGACAAGGTGAAGGTTCAGGCGCGTGGCTTTCATCTTCAAATCCTTGCCGCCTGATTCAGCCAGCCGTTCAAGGTATTTCGCTGCCGCGTCCCGGAATGACAGTGCCACCTTGCGCCCTTTGGGCAGGGATAGCCGGTCATGCTTGGCATCATTGCGAACCTTGGCAATGAACTCCTCAGCCTGTGTGCGTGTCGTGCCTTCGGACTCTCGCCCGATGACGCGGTGGATGCGCTGGCCGTCGACCATGATGTTGACCGTGAATACACCGTCCCCACTGGTTTGACGCTCGTATGTAATCCCGTGCTCGCTGATTTTCCCGCCCGGCGCGAGCTTCCTCATGCCGGGGCGGGTCAGTTTAGAAAATACTTTTGTCATGATGATTGCTCGATTTGTTTATCATCTGTTGGTCCGTTATTCCCATCCCCAACAGACGACTTACTCCGCTTGAAAATAAGCCTGATGGTTCCCGGAAGTGCTTTGGGAGCTATGTCCAGGTCAAGAAACTCTGTGACAGGCATGGATTCTTCTGATGCCTTAGCCTCGCTCACATGCCTTATGCCAAACTGATCCACGGTCACATAAGCATCCTTGCTGATTTCCGGTGACCTATCTTCCAGCAATCGCCCGCATCCGACTTCAAAATGATAATGGTATCCACCGTCGTCCTGCGCCTCGAACCAAACAAGCGGCATTGGTCTGCTTGGTATCCCGTTATCGTCAAGAATCCGCTCTCTAATCACTCTGATTTCGGGAAGGTGGCGCAGGGTCTTCCATTCACTGCGCGCCCTCTTCATATCAAAACTTGTCTCTTCGAGCTTCCAGACTTTTTTACCTTCGATAACCTCACCCTCCCATAGATAATCGACTTCCTGAAGCTCTTTCCATAAAACCTGTTCGTTATGCGTCAGCAAGTCCGGGCAATGAAAAGCGAGCTTCATAAACCTGTCTGCTTCGTTTACGTCCCACAGTTTGTCCGCTATTTCGGCAATGGGGCGTTTGCCTCCCCCTGCGCTGCAAACACTAACGAGACTTAGGCTCTCCTGAATCGCCCACTCAATAAAACTGGACACGGTGCGCCGCTGCACCCGTGAAGCCAATCCCGTCAGGTAGCGCAGCCTGCTGTCGAGCCGGATCGTCACCGTTTCCGTTCTGGCGAGCTTGCTGACACCGCCTTTGCGTTTCTCTTGCTTGGTCATCGTGCTTGTCCTCACGTCCAAAGATTCTACAAACATCCCGTTTATGCTATCTCTAAATGTATTGTGTTGCAACACTTATATTTTAGGATTATTGTTTCTAGCGTTGCCTTGCAACACATTTTGGAGCCTTCAATATGCCTATCTCTTCTCAAGACATTGTCGTGCTGCCCGGAGGGCGCATGGACACCAAGAACGCTGCGGCCTATTGCGGCCTGAGCGTCAAAACCTTGGCAATGATGCGGTGCAAGGCGACCGGCCCGAGGTTCATCAAGCCAGGGCGGATCTTCTACCTTCAGAAAGACCTCGACGAATGGCTGCACCGCAATGCGGCGTGGAGTACGGCACAGGCGCGGACGGGCAAACATGCCGATTGATACGCTGCTCTCGCGTCTCGAACGGGTAAGACCCTCCGGCCCTGACTGCTGGATGGCCCGATGCCCAGCGCACGAAGACCAGAGGCCGTCGCTCTCCTTGCGTGAATTAGACGATGGCCGCGTGCTCCTCTATTGCTATGCGGGATGCAGCACTGCCGACGTGCTTGACGCCGTCGGGCTGTCCTTGTCGGACTTGTTCCCAGAGAAGATTGGCGAGCATGTTACCCCTGAGCGCAGACCCTTTCCGGCGGCGGATATCCTGCGCTCCATCTCGTTCGAGTGTTTGGTCGTGGCCACGTCGGGTAGAACCCTGCTTAACGGAGAGCCGTTTACCGAGGAAGACCAAGAGCGTCTCATGCTGGCCGTTGAACGAATTCAGGCGGCGGTCGACATTTCGGGGGTTCGTCATGGGTAATCTTCCCAAAGAGGCGGAACGAGGTGCGGCATTCCTGGACGAATTCATCGCCAGAAAAACGCAAGGCCGGGTCAATGGCGGCGCATCGCTTGAGGAGATGGCCGAAAAACTCCGGGTAAGTGTGGGCACATCGGCTCCTGCCACACGGACGGAACACCGCTGCACGGAAGTCGTCCTTCAGTGCGCGGACGCTATCCCGTTGGAGCCGATACGCTGGTTCTGGCCGAACTGGCTGGCAGCGGGCAAGGTGCACATCCTCGCTGGCGCACCGGGAACCGGAAAAACAACCATTGCACTGGCGCTGGCCGCAACCATTACGACGGGCGGGCGATGGCCGGATGGGACACACGCCACCCCAGGCCGTGTCGTGATCTGGAGCGGGGAGGACGACCCCAGGGATACGCTCAAACCCCGGCTGCTTGCTGCGGGGGCAAACATCAAAATGGTGCGCTTCGTCTCTGGCGCAATCGAGGGGGAAGAGCACCGGGCGTTCGATCCGGCAAAAGACACCACTTCCCTTTGCGATGCCATCGTGAAAGCTGGCGGCGTGCAACTGTTGATCGTCGACCCGATTGTGTCGGCAGTCATGGGGGACAGCCACAAAAGCGCCGAAGTCCGGCGAGGGCTTCAGCCGCTTTCAGACCTTGCAGCGGCTACAGGGTGCGCCCTGCTCGGCATTTCACACTTCTCCAAAGGCTCAGCGGGGCGCGAACCGACAGAGCGTGTCACAGGCAGCCTTGCTTTCGGTGCGGTTGCGCGGGTAGTGCTGGTGACGGCCAGGCGGAAGGAAGAAGAAGCAAACGCGGGCGGCGACCGGGTGCTCTGCCGCTCGAAATCCAACATTGGCACCGATCACGGTGGGGTCGCATACAGCTTGAGACAGACGGAGCTTGAGGGGCATCCAGGCATTTTTGCGTCGTATGTCGTTTGGGGCAACACCATAGAAGGCACGGCGCGGGAAATCCTGGCAGAAGCCGAAGCGCAGCCGAAAGACGAAAGCGATGGTCGAAAATTGGGGAAAGCCCAGCAATTCTTGTCTGAATTGCTGGCACAGGGAGCATTGCCAAGCGAAACCATCAAGGCCGAGTCCAGAGACGCTGGATTCTCCTGGGCGACGATTCGGCGCGCGAAAAAAAAGTTAAAAATAAGATCCAATAAAATGACATATGAAAGCGATTGGCTTTGGTCGTTACCCGACGAAGAAACGTCCAAGATGCTCAAAAAACACGAAGATGCTCATCAAAAAAGTGTGAGCATCTTGGCAAAATTTGAGCATCTTGGTGAGGAAGGAGACGAAAAAAAATCGGACGCTGAACCCCGCGACGATGATTTTATCGAGGTCGAAATATGACAAATAACGACCTTCTGAAATCGGTCTGGGGCGACGGGGTCAGGCTCGAAATCACCCCGCGCGGTTCACTATGTGCTACGGGAAACCGCGAGGCGGTTAACCGATGGCTGCCGATGATCCGCGAACACCGTGACGGCCTCATTGGGGAACTGCTCGCGTTCTCGTCCTGGTGGCGGCTGTATTTCTCCGACGGAGGGAAACTGGAAGTCTTTTCGCCATCGGGCCACACACGCACAAGCATTCTGAGGGGCTACCCCGAGGCGGTATCCGCCGAACCTTTTACGCTGGAGCACACGCGGCCAGAGGCGCGTTTAACTGTGGAAGAGGCGATGGCAATACGGACGTGGCTGGTCAGCATTGGGGAATTATCCCAAGAAGTCATCGACGACGTGCTCGCGCAATGCGAGAAGAGCGCCGAGGCGCGGGATTATTACTTGCAGCGGGCGAGGAAAAACCCGGCTGACTGAAAAATCAATTGTCATCATGTTGCATGTTGTAGCGGACTACAACATGCAAAAGAGGAGCCACGCTTCACGACCTCGGCGGACGCTTGGAAGCTGACCGGGTATTACATGGTTCTGGTGCAGAAACTGTGATTCGCGCGTGAACATGAGGCATAATTTCTTAGCCGAGCAAACCATCTGCAAGTTGTATCTGCATCCGTCCGCTCATTTCGACCGTTACCAAGCAAGACTATGCCTGAACTATCGAAAGAAACTGCTGCCCTCTTACACTACTTGTTGCCAGGACTTCTGGCTGCGTGGGTGTTTTACGGCCTTACTTCGCACAAAAAGCCTTCACAGTTTGAGAGGGTTATACAGGCGTTAATTTTTACATTTTTGGTGCAAGCACTTCTCCCTATCGCTCAGTGGTTGCTGGAATCTGTAGGAACACGGCTCGCAATCCGCCCTTGGGACAACATATCGGAAACTCTCACGTCCGCTTTTATCGCGGTGTTTCTAGGAGCATCTTTTGCAATTCTCGCAAACAAGGACTCATTTCATAAATCGATGAGAGCTATAGGTTTCACAACCAGAACATCCCATCCATCCGAATGGCATGGTGTTTTGTCTGAGCGACAAAATTATGTTGTTCTTCACCTTTCGGACGAAAGGCGTCTTTCCGGCTACCCGCAAGTCTGGCCATCTGAATACGAAAAAGGCCACTTTTTTATTGTGCAACCTGCATGGCTGTCCGAGGAAGGAGAGCAAACTCTACTGAAGGGAATTGAAGGGTTTCTAATCAATGCCAAAGATGTAAAATGGGTGGAGTTTATTGAAAAACGAAAGGAGGAATGAAGCATGGCAAAGCCAACACAACCGCAAACGCCGTCACCAAAGCCGATACAACCGGCCATAGGGACTAGGGATCAAGCAAACGTTAACCCCCCTCCCCCCCCTAGCAACCTTCGTCCAACGGAGAATGTCCCGCCGCCCCCGCCACCAAAAAAATAGTTTCTTTTCCAGTTATACCGGCGGATCTTCAAAAGTTACGCTTGTGCCGTCCGCTGGATTCTGCCGTTGTGTCGCATAGTGGAGACCCATGTCTGTTCCGAGCGAAATCCTGAAACTGGTCTCTGAAAGCGGGAACAACTTTCACGCCAAGGTTGCCCGTTGGATGCAAAAAAACGGCTGGCGAGTCGCCGTCAGCCCCTATTACATGGATCAGACACAGAACAAGGCTCGGGAGATTGATCTAGTCGTGGAGAAGCTATTTTCTGTCCGGGATCGCCAAGATCCCGGTCCTTTAGGCCATGTCACGGTTCGGCTGTTCATAGAGTGCAAATTTATTCCCTTGCATTCTGTCTTTTGGTTTACTGACAAAGACATGGAGGCGGTGAAACAACTCGTCTGCTCATCCGGGAAGTTTAACCCTGACCACAGCTACACCAAGCAACACCACTACCTTGCCGCAAGTCCGCGAGTTGCAAAGCTATACGCGACAGAAAAGGGCTCGGATAACGACCCATATTACAAGGCACTGAATCAAGTTCTGAGCGCCATGATTTCTATGCGAGGCAAACAAGTCAGCCCCGCGCTTTTGAAACCACATCACGGGCCAGTTTTATTGCTGGAATTTCCGGTTGTTGTGTGCAGTTCGTTCGATAGAATCTACGAAGTGGATTTCTACGACGAGAATTCAAGCCCCAGGCGCGTGGGGATTAACTTCCAGCTTGAAATTGAGTACGCATACCTTGACCAAATGGGTTCACACAGGGATGAATATCTCTTGCTTGACTTCGTAGAGTTCAATCAGCTTGATACTTTCGTTTCCGCAGTTGAGGAAGACGCACGGATCGCTGGCTTCTTTCATAATTGGAGATGACGGCGCAGTTTTCAGCGTCAACTGCGAAAGCATGACGCAATAAGAGGCGCGAGCCCGCAGTCACTGCCAAGGCGATAGCCTCCGTAGTGACTGCGGGCATGTGCTGCCGCAGAAGCTAAGGCAGGAGGGATGCAGCAGCGATTTTTAGGACGATGGGAAAATTACTGTAAATGATGATGGGGGGTGAGGCGGCTGCGCCAGCCAAACTGTTGCGGAATCGCCATACCTCACGGATGAGCAGATAGGCGTAAATAGAACTGCATAGAAGTTGATATAAGTTTATGAAATAACTGGAAAAAATTTTTCATCAGAGCCTTGTATTGCGGCAACAGAGGCGCATAATCGGCACTGTAACAGCCTGCCGACGGGCATCAAACATCGGCCACCTGCATGTTTCGCTATGGCATCAGGTGGGCATCATCCAATAGCGACCACCGATGGGGTTATTCATCGGAACCTTCCGCCCCGCGTCGCTAGTGTGCGGACAGCGCCTAACAAGGCGTCGATGCTTATTTGACTTATCGCGCATTCGTGCGCGCACTGAAACACCTCGCGGTGAGCCTAGCGTCAATCGCACCGCCCCGGTCTCGACACCGGGCTAGGAATTAAAAAAACAGGCCTTACCGGGTCTTTATCTTCGTGCGCCTCAAAAACCTTGAGCGCACTATCAGGAAGCTATACCACGTGCTTCCTTCCTCCAAACGGCCACCTCTGGCCGTCGACTTCGCAATTCTCCATGCGTTAGTCATTTTTTCAACGTTTCACTATTCAACATCGCGCCTTCGTGCGCTTGCGCCACAGGCATCGGTGGTCAGGACGGTTATTGCCGTCCCACGTTCGATGCCAACCACTTGCATCAGCAAGGAACCTCCCTGCGCGGCTTCCAACAGGAAAGGCGAGGAAGTGGGGAGTCCCCTATTCGGGGGAAAGAGATGTACCGAGCATCTGGCCGTAACCCTTCGGGGACTCCGTCACAGGATGACGGATTGGCCGAAACACTAAACAGATTCTTTCTCGGAGGGGGCGCAACACCAGACGTTGCAAGGGAACCAGCGCCCTGACGCTGGACGGGACACCAGTCAACCCCACGAAAGGGAGGGCAAACCATGAGCAAACTCGGAACAGACCTCAAAACGATGTGCATGCGTAACAAGGATGGGAGCGAAGCGACGCAGGCCGCGCGTTTCCTCACGCTCCAGCAATGCGCCCGGCAACTGCGCTCGTGCGGCTACAACAATATTCGCGCGCCCAACCTGACGATGAAGCATGTCATGTGCCTGCTCCGGCAGTGGCAGCAAGCCGGCCTATCGGCAGGCACGATCAAAAACCGCATGGCGCATCTCCGGTGGTTGGCGGAGAAGGTCGACAAGCCGGGCATGATCCCGAAAGACAACGCCGAACTGGGCATTGCGGATCGCCAATACGCCGGAACGCCCAACAAGGCGCAGGTACTCGACGACAAGCGGCTTGCCCGCATTACCGACCCGTATACGGCGATGAGCCTGCGCTTGCAGGCCCTCTTCGGTTTGCGGCGCGAAGAGTCCATCAAGATCGTGATGGCAAAAGCCGCCCAGGGGAACATGCTCTATCTGGATGGGCCGTGGTGCAAGGGCGGTCGGCCACGGATCGACCCTATCCGCACGGCGGCACAGCGCGCCGGGGTGCGGGATTGCCTCGCGTTTGCGGGCGATGGGGCGCTTATTCCGCCGGGGAAATCGTACATCCAGCAACGCAACACCTACGACGGGCAGTGCAAGGCGGCGGGGTTAAAGAACACGCACGGGTTGCGGCATCAGTACGCGCAGACGCGCTACGAAGAACTCACGGGCTGGAAATGCCCGAAAGCCGGAGGGCCAGCACGCGACACGCTCAAAGGGGAGATGCGGGAAACCGACCGGATGGCACGGCTGACGGTGAGTCGGGAGTTAGGCCATTGCCGGATCGGGATCGTAACGACCTACTGCGGGTGATAATGTATGATAGATGTTTTAGGCAGATACGAAGAACTCAAAGCTAAAGGACGGGAAATCATGGACTTCAGCAGGTTGAAAGAGATCAAGAACAGTGTTAGCGGCCTGAACCCACTGGAAAAACTCTCGGCGGTGCTCCCCGAGTTGTCGTTTGAGTCACTTGAAAACATGCTGGCCGATTTCGCCTCGGCCTTCACGCAGGGCAACCGCCTTGTCAAGCTCCAGATCGGAAACGGTGAGACCTTTGAGCGTTTGCTGCCGCAAAGCGTAGAAGGCACGGAGGGCCTCTCGAAGCGATATAAGTACAACGTCATTTGTTTGTCACCCGATGCCTTTATCCCCCTGAACAGCCTCCTCGGCCAAGCAGCGCAACTGGATATTGTTACCGGGGAAGGCGGTGGGTTGATCCCAACGGATGCCCCTGAAGAAGTCACGCGCTGCGGCCTCATCACCCAGGCGCAGATGCTCCCCTCGGACGGGGGCTTTGCCAAATACCAAATCACCATCGAGCCGCCCGTGGCGCTCTTGCGCCACCGCACGACCAGCCGGGTGTTTCAGGATATGACAGTGCCCGAGATCGTGGAAAAGGTCATCAACGAGCACATCCACGCCAACCGTGCGATGGCCAGCAGCTTCAATCAAAAATACGACATCCTGCGCGAGCACCTGTACACCCCGCGCAGCTATTGTCTCCAGTACCGGGAAACGGATCTGGCCTTCATCGAGCGGCTGCTTTTTGAAGAAGGGCTCTCATACCGCTTCGAGCACACAGGCGCAGATGCGCCCAGTGTCACCTTCATCGTATTCGACGACCCGTTCAGCCTGCCGGAAGCGAGCCAGAAGACAGTCCGCTTCCATCGAGCCGAAGCAACAGAGAAAGAGGACAGCCTGACCGACTGGCGGCAGGCGCGACAAATCGGCCCTGGGCAAACCACACTGGCCAGTTTCGATTACAAACCCGTACTCACGAACGAGACGGGGGCAGAGTGCCTGATTGAGAAGGGCGAAGAAGGGCTGGAAGCCGAGAGCACGCTGGAAGACTACGAGGTACAGACGCTTTACTACGCAACCGACTCGGAGGAGTTGGACCGCTACGCGAGCCGCCGCCAGGAAGCGCACGATTTGGCCAAGGTAAGTTGCCGCGCAGAAGGCAACGTGCGGCAATTGCAGGCGGGGCAATGGTTCAGCCTCGTCGGACATCCCTACTATGATCGGTTCAATGCGCAGGAAGAACGGGAATTCGTCGTCTGCAAAGCAAAATTCATCGCGCACAACAACCTGCCGCAGGGTCTTGCCAATCGTTTGACATCGCTCGTAGGGGCGACCGTCCCCGGTCGCCCGCAAGGGGTAGGAGCGGAGGCACGGGCGAGCGAGGACGCTCGCCCCTACTGGGTAGAAATCGAAGTCCGCAAGCGCGGGCTGCCGCTCACCCCGGCCTTCGCGCACACGGATCATGCCAAACCCACGGCCAAGGGCCTCCAGACGGCCACCGTAACCGGCCCCGAAGGTGAAGAGGTCTACACGGACGAGATGGGCCGCGTCAAAATCCAGTTTCACTGGCAGCGCCAGAAGGAACACGCGGAGTTCGGCGCGAATTTCGATGAGCGCTCTTCGTGCTGGGTGCGCGTCGCCTATCCGGTGTCAGGCGGTTCGTGGGGGCACCAGAGCCTCCCCCGCATCGGTCAGGAAGTGCTGGTGGATTTTATCGAAGGAGATATTGACCGCCCCATCGTCAAAGGGGCCGTCCACAACGGCAGACAACCGAACCCGTGGTTCAGCGGGTCGGGGTCGCTGCCCGCGAACCGTGCGCTCACCGGGATCAAGACGAAGGAACATCACGGGCAGCAATACGGCGAACTGCTCTTTGACGATACCACCGGGCAGGTACGCACAAAGCTCAGCTCCGAGCATGGAAAAACACAACTCAACCAGGGTTTTCTGACCCACCCCCGGCAGGACGGCAAAGCCGAGACGAGGGGGGAAGGATTTGAACTGCGCACCGACCATCACGGCGCGCTCCGCGCCTCCGAAGGCATCCTGATCAGCACCGAGTCCAAGCCGGGGGCTTCGGGCAGGCAGCTAGACCGGGAACAGGCGATCTCCTTGCTCGAATCGGGACGCAAGAACGCGCAGACGCTTGGCAAGGCGGCGCAATCCCAGGGCGCGGACGTAACAGAAATCGGCCCCGAAACCCGCGACGAAGAAGGCACGGAAAGCGGGCAAAGCAGTAGCGGGCACCTTGACCATTTGGTCGAAGCAATCAAAGCCTGGGCAGCCCATACCAACATCGACCCCAAGGGCGAGAGCGCCACCAGCCAGAGCGGGAAACAGCCCGTGATCCTCATGAGCGGGCAGGAAGGCATTGGGCTCACCACGCCGAAGGAGATGGCGCTCATTGCCAGAAAGAACCTGGATACGGTGAGCTTGCGCGACACGCAGCAAACCACAGCCAGACGGTGGATTCACAACGCAGGCAAGAAAATCAGCCTCTTCGTGGACGGTATTGCGGGTAAATTCAACCTCAAGCTCATCACGGCCAAGGGTCATGCAAAACTGGAAGCCCAATCGGGGGACGTGGAAATCACGGGCGATCAGAACGTGCGGCTCATCGGCAGCGAGGAAAAAGTCGTCCTGGCCGCTCATGAAGAAATACTGCTCCAATGCGCTGGCGCTTACGTCCGCTTGAAAGGCGGCAACATCGACGTCCACTGCCCCGGCAACATCTTGTTCAAGAGCAACGGGCAGGCTTTCGAGGGGCCGGCGAGCATGAACCCGGAACACCCCTCGTTCCCGGAGGCCAACCTCGATGAACTCTTCGCCATCACCTTGGATCAGGCCCCTGGCAATGTGAATTTCAGCTGGAAAGGGATGCCCTATAAACTCTACGCCAACGGCGGAGTACTCAAGGAAGGCGTGATGGACGAGAGCGGGCGCATCCTTGTCGAGCACAATGTGAGCGTTGCTTCATACAAGCTCGAAATGGCGAATGGGCAGGTCTACGACATTCCCGTGGTCAGCGAATTTACAAACCGTGCTGAAGGCGAAGCGGCCAGCACGGGCTACCACAAACACATTGCGGGCATCGCCCTGGAAGGCGAGCGCGTGGATCTGAAAAAAACCGCCCGTAACGTCATGCAGACGTTGCTTGAAGGCTCGAAGAAGGAATCTTGAGAATGGCTGAAAACCTATGCGCCTGTGCCCCCGCCAGACGGGACGACATGACCTGCAAGATTAATCCAATCTGGTTCATCAACGAAACGGAATACCCGCCCGTCCCCGCCACATTCGAGTTGCTGATCTGTGGTGAAGAAGCCTTTGGTGCCGTGCACCGCGCCATCGCAGCCGCCAAGCACTCCGTCAACATCATCTGTTGGGGCTTTCAGCCCTCGATGTATTTTGTGCGCAACCCCACCGCGCGCGCCAACCTCGGTGTCCCGCTCGAAAATCGCCCCACGCCAAGTATCGGTCAGTTATTGGAAAGAAAGGCCAAAGAAGGCGTCAAGGTGCGTGTGCTGTGCTTTGCCTTTGAACTTGCCCTGGCTCCTTATGAAATTAACAAAGCTAACGTCACGGGGCAGGCGCTTGGCGAATCGAACACGGTGGGCCGGGGACAGGCCCGGATTGGGGATAAGCCCTCGACCATCACGGAGGAGCAATACGCCTATGACGTGTGGTGGTACAGCCGCTATGACCGGGATGCCGAGCTTGGCGTCAATCTGGTGAATTCAGTCAAGCGCCTTTTTGGAGATGATCCCGCCCATAAGAACCTCGAATTCCGCAGCCGGGGGTTTTCCAGTTCGGATCGCGCAAAACTGGCCGCTCACACATACCGGGACAAAAAAATCGGCCCCACCATGCGTGGGATACTTGCCGCTGCGCCGAGCCATCACCAGAAAATGGTGCTCGTCGACGTGGAATCGCCCGCTGACCATGTGGGGTTCGTCATGGGACACAACATGCTGGATGCCTATTGGGACACCCGGTATCACCCCTACATACAAAGGCAGGGCCATCAGGCCAGAAACGGTAAAGTGCCGTTTGAAGACTTCTCCAGCCGGATTACCGGCCCGCTGGTTGGGAACCTGTTCTACAACTTTTCGACGGCCTGGAAAAAGGAAGGCGGCAGCATCCCTGATTTTCCGAAGGACTACTTCAACGATTTCCCGCTCTATACCTCAAAACTCGATCCGTCGGATCCGTCGGATGCGTCGAAAGATGGAAATATAGGCGCTATCTATGACAAACAGATAGTAGGCCACATCGTGCGGACGCAGCCGCAATACGGCAAGTACGACATCATGAAAACGTACCTGCATGTGGTCAAAAACGCGAGCCAGTACATCTATATCGAAAACCAGTACTTCCGCTGGCCGCCGCTGGCCGATGCCATCATTGAATCGGCGCAGAAACAGGCAAACTGGAACCGCGACCCAGGCATACACGGGCCGCTGTACCTCTTTGTGATCACCAACAGCAGCGACGATGGAATGGGCGCGGGTACGCAAAAAACATATGAGATGCTCGACGCCCTGGGGCGCTCGGACACGATTCCGGGCGTGACAAAGCACAACGAGGTCGAAGACCTGAACACGCAGATCAAGCAGGCCGAGAAGGATAATGCCAGGGCCAAGTCGGCGATTGAAAAACAGCGCAAAATGGACCAGACACCCGGCAATACCTATTCCGACAAGGACAAATGGGCCAAGCTCACGGCAGACGCGAACGCAAAAGAGGCCCGGCTCAAGGAACTCAAAGCGCAGCGTGAAAAGCTCGACGCCATGAAGCCCGAGGACTTCAAGGCCGAAGAACGCCCCGGCCTCAAGATCCACGTCTGTACGCTGGTGCCGCCCGACCTCCCGGATAACCTCCCGCGCGACAAGCAGTGGTCAGACTATGAGGTTTACATCCACGCCAAGCTCATGATGATCAACGACACCTACATGACCCTGGGAAGCGCCAACATCAACACCCGCAGCATGGAGGTGGATACGGAGATGAACGTCTGCCACTTCCGCCCGGAGATTACGCAGAAGGCGAGAAAGGATTTGTGGGCCCTGCATACCAAGGGGAGGACGGGGGCGGATGATGATATGGAGGATGCGTTCTATCAGTGGGACAAGATCATCAAAGAGAACCTGAGACGTGAGAAGGACAAACAGAAACCTACCGCCTCCCTGCGCGGCTTCATGCGCACCGACCCCACAATCAAGAACAACGATTGAGCCATGCGCAGCGACCTTCACCGCCCTTCTCCTTGCCCTGCTGCTTGCGGCCTGCGGCCCTGATAAAGAACACGACACACGGAGCCTCACGATGAAATCGCCCGAAGAAATCGAACAACAACTGGCCTTTACCTGCGCCCACGAGAAAGACCGAATACCGAAGCGCGACCCCGATGCCGACAAGCTCTTTGAGCACGCCAACTGGCGCTACAAGAAGAACCTGCTCAAAGAAGACCCGGCGGTCTACCCCGAAGTCGAGCGGCTCTACCGGATTGCCGTTGCCTGGGGGCACGACAAAGCCGCGAACAATCTTGCGTTTATGATGATGCGCGGATATACGACCCACAGCGACCGCATCACCAAGCCCGTCGACATGGCCGAAGAACTGATCGGCCGGGGTATCCCGCACGGGTTTTATTTGAAGGGCCTCATGCTCGATAAGGGCTATGGAGTCAAGAAGGATGCCAAGGCTGCACTGCAATCTTTTCGGAAGGCGGCGGACTTGGGCAACCCGGAGGCGCAGTACTACGTAGGGGACAAACTGACCCAACTGACCATTGACAAGCCAATTCCCTACCAGATTGGTAATGAGATGGTACGTTGCGCGGCAGACCAAGGGCATGCAGAAGCGGCGCTTGATACAGCCATCGGCATAAAGAATAACAGCAAGGAATACGCTGAGGCAGTCAAGTACCTCCAGATTGCAGCTAAGGCGGGGAGTTCTCAAGGTGCGGGGCGGCTTGGAGACGCATTCAACGGCCCCCCCCCCGATGACCGCATGGATTACTTAGGTCTGGACAAAGATACGGAGCGTGTCGAACGATACAAAAAACTCCGCAAAGCCCTCTCTGGTTACGACTACGCCGGGATCAGAGTCGACGAAATCGATCAGATCGTGCCGCTTCCTCCGGCCAAACTCCCGCCCTGGAACGGCGAAATCGAGTGGGTGAAGAAGTGGAACAAGGACGAAGCCCCGCCACTGCCAAGCGCGGAGCGTATCGCAGAGATGGCGCTGGAAAAGAGTCTCAACCCCGCCACGGGGCTGCCGGTGAAGCTGGACATCCGCGCTGGCCTGATGTTCAACCCCGATACCGGCGAAAGGATACCGCCCGACGATCCAACCTCGCGGGTGTTAAGGAAGATGCAAAACGCAGCATTGCGTGGGAAGTGAAGAGCGTGGGAAGGGTATCCGCTGTGTTCCTGGGTGTGTTACTCGCGGCTTGTGTACCTGAGAACACGGAAGCCCGGAGTCACAAAATGCCTGCTGATTTCACTAAATCCCCCGCCCAGATCGAAGATCAACTGGCCTTTACCTGCGCCCACGAGAAAGACCGTATTCCGAAGCGCGACCCCGATGCCGACAATCTCTTTGAGCACGCCAACTGGCGCTATAAAAAGAACCTGTTAAAAGAAGACCCGGCGGTCTACCCCGAGATTGAGCGACTCTACCGGATTGCCACCGCCTGGGGGCACGACAAGGCTGCGAACAACCTTGTGGACATGATATTGAGTGGGCGCACAGGTCAAGGAGATCGCATCACCAAGCCCGTCGACATTGCCGAAGACCTGATAGCAAGGGGCATTCCGCACGGCCATTACATCATGGGTGTCCTGCTGAACAAAGGCTATGGGGCCAAACGCGACCCCGATGCCGCCCTGCAACATTTCAGGAAGGCGGCGGACTTGGGCGACCCGCAGGCTCAGTTTTACGTCGGAGACAAGTTAACCCAACTGACCATTGACCGTCCTATTCCCTACAAAATTGGCAAGCAGATGAAACGCTGCGCGGCAGACCATGGGCATGCCCAGGCGGCAATTGACACGGCTCTCGACCTCATGGATGACAGCAAGACATACGCCGAAGCAGTCAAATACTTCCAGATCTCGGTCAAGGCGGGGGGGGGGGCTGGTGCGAGTTTTCTGGAAGGTGCTTTCAACGGCCCCCTCCCAGATAATCGTTTGTATTATATGGGTCAAGACAAAGATGAAGAACGCGCTACCCGCTACAAAAAAATCCGTAAAACGCTGGATGGCTACGACTATGCGGGAATCAGAGTCGACGAAATCGATGAGATCGTGCCGCTTCCCCCGGCGAAGCTTCCGCCTTGGGACGGAGAGATC
The DNA here is from genome assembly GCA_009782565.1 of Betaproteobacteria bacterium. Classification (GTDB taxonomy): domain Bacteria; phylum Pseudomonadota; class Gammaproteobacteria; order Burkholderiales; family Rhodocyclaceae; genus WRNU01. The sequence goes on along the minus strand of WRIU01000001.1, from coordinate 225,077 downwards.
GCATGGGTGAAGAAGTGGAACAAAGACGAAGCCCCGCCACTGCCTGACGCGATGCGTATCGCGGAGATGGCGCTGGAAAAGAGTTTGAACCCCGCCACGGGGCTCCCGGTAAAGCTGGATCTCCGGGCCGGCATGATGCGCGACCCCGCAACCGACGAGAGAATATCGCCCGACGATGCCACCTCGCGGGTGTTGGCGAAGATGCGGGACGAGGCGTGGCGTAAGAAATGAGGGGTGTGCGAAGGGGCGTTTTCTTGTTCTTGGGTGTGCTGCTCGCGGCCTGCACCCCTGAACAGGATATACGCGATAAACGGAAAAGGCACAAAAAGAAAGAAGGGTAGCGCTGCTGGCGCAAATGGAAGGGCTCAAGGGAATGATAACGGAATGGTGCAAGGGATAACGGTCTGGCCTGACGGCCTTCCTACCTAGAAAAGGCTGGTGCAAAAGGCCAAAAGGCAAAGGGCTGTCGTCGGTTGCCGCAGGTTTTCCGCCTTCCTCTTTTCGTGCTGGCACAGCAATCGTCCCGAGAAACAAACCCGCGACCACAGACAACGGCTACCATACCGTGATCTCGTGGTGTTCAAAGTCATCGGCGGCCTGTTGCAACTTTTCGATGGTAAAATCTTGTGTAATTCCTGTGTAATCGTGCCAAGAAAATTACACAAAAAATGGGATTTCGATAGAACAACAAGGTAGTTTCTCAACCCATAACAGATTGATTTATTTATATTTGTAGAACATTATGGAACCCGCAAGAATTGGTAACTCAAGCCCTGTTAATCCGCAGGTCCCTGGTTCGAGCCCAGGTCGGGGAGCCAAAAAAGTAAAAGGCTTGCAAGTATTTTTGCAAGCCTTTTACTTTTGTGTAATTCCTGTGTGATTGCGAAAGGGAACACGATGGATACTCCCTTTCAGGACGAAAGCTTGTAGCGGCTTTCCCGCTTGTCCATCGCTTCCTCGATGTGCGCCCCGATAAGCCGTTCAGCCGGTCGCAACGGCGTGCACCGGGATGGGCGGGTGATAGGTGTGCTGATATTCCTCGCAGCGTTCGAGGTAGTTTTTGGTGCTCCGGGGCATCGTTACCCTGGCCCGACTCAGGTAAGTGATGAGCGCGCGTCCCTGCTTGATAAGGCGGGTGCCGTCGGCGGCGTGGCGCATTAGCGGCACGTCCGGCTGCGCGGGCATGGGCGGGGCGTAAGCGCCAAGCTGTTCCGAGGCGACGACGAAACCAGCCCAGACGTCGAAAATGTCTTCGTCGGTGCGTAGGGTCTCGCATTTGTTTTTGGCTTCGTCGGTGAAGCGGCGGATGATCGTCGGCGCGTCGGCAAAGAGCGGGTCGTTGGCGAAGGTGTGCACCATCATGTCGGAGATACGGTCGATGTCGCGCAACGTCTGGGCAATCTTGATGTAGCGGCTCTCGTAGAAAGCCTCCACCGGGATGGAGAACGCGCGGAAAGGCTCGCCCCATAATTCGTCGATGCCTTCTTCGCCGCTACGGTGCAAAACCATCCGGCCCAGGGAGAGCGCCTCTTGCAGGCAGTCTCCGCATTCCTGCATCAAGGCGTTGTCCTCGTCGATCTCAATGCCCTGTTCCTGCAATTCCACGAGCTTGGTGAAGATGTCGGTGGCACGGTTGAACAGTGTCCCGGCCAGCATGGCACCCTTGACGCGCTTCCTTGCCGGAACCTGCTCCTGCTCGAAGGCGTTGCGGGTTTCATCCAGGCGCTTACCGGGGATGTTGATACCGTGCTCGACGTGGTTGAACAAACGTCGGGTCGTTGCCTGAATCAGGGCTTTCTTGGCTTGCAACGAGTCGGCGGGCGGATCGTAAGCCTTGATCCAGTAGCCGTCGTAGTAGACGCGCTTGATGCCGTCGACGACGCGCAGAGTGCCGTTCGGGATAACTACCATTCAAATGACTACCATTTAAGATTGTTCGGATCGGGGGGGCGGTATAGAGGCTGGGACGCACGAGGGGCAGAGCATACGCCCGTCGTTAACGGCGTAGTAGTGTGATTGATATGGTTTTGCATCAATGGACAGGGGACAAATATCACGCTTGTCATCACGATGCGGTTAAAAGCCTTTTGTTACGCGGTGTTGGTTTCACATTTCTGTTTTGTGGCGAGTTGGTAGCCGCGTTGCGCCTTAGAGACGTTTTCAAATGCCAAAGGTAGTGTTTTCCGTAATTTTTCGGCGAGCCGGACGAGTTCGTCCTCATCGCCTTCGACCAATTCGAGTTCGAGTTCATGGATCGGGGCGCTGTTCCCACCCGCTTCGATGAGGCCGGTATCGATCATGGCAAGGACGCGCGCGCCGGGGTACGGCTGGATGCGTCGGGTATCGCGCGAAAAGCGCGTAGTGAAGACGGGGACGAGTTCGTCCCGTACCTGCGTGAGCAGGGCGGCAGCGGCTTCGTCGGTGATGGCGGAAAAGTCGAAATGCCCGCGCCAGAGGGTTTCCCATTCTGGCCGCCGTGTTAGCCCATTGATGGACTGTGCCGTTGAACATTTGACGGTTTGCACCATCCCTCCCGCCTGTTGCCGCAGCCGTAAACCGATCCCGTGTGCCTTGAGCGTGAGCAATGGGGTGTCGAAGTAGGTGTTGTCGAGCACTTCCGGTTCCCTTTCGCTCGGCGCAGCCGCGATGAGCGGATGGCGCATGATCTCCGGCAGGGCGTCGGCGGGGAAAGAGAGTTTGAGTTCTATTTCAATGGGCATGGCCGGTATTCGATATGGATCGTTCAGAGTCAGGCGCAAGGTTCGCTGCCGTCGTTGTCCGGAGGCGCGGCATTGTCTCCGGGGATCGGGGTGGGAGCCTCGGCGCTGCGCGGCGGAAAGAAGAAATCCAGCGGGTGCTTGAAGAGATGGCGCAACACCAAAACGCTGAGAGTGTATCTCTGGGCGAAAGTAATGCCGCGCGAACGCATCGCTACGGAAAGGGCGAGGGTAAAACTGACGAGCAAATTGACCAGGCCGATCAGCAGGATGCCCGCGAATGTGACGCCGAGCAGGGCGATGGGCATGGTGAAATCGTAGGCTGCGATGGCATAGCCGGTATAAGCGGCAGAAAAGGCGATGTGGCGGATGTCCAGCGGTAAGCCGAGCAATGCGCCCAGCGCGGTGGCCCCTCCGAGCATGAAACCGAAAAAGAAGTTGCCGGCCAGCGCCCCCAGGTTGTTTTCGACGTAAGTCGTGAAGCGTTGCGAGAGCACCTCGCCGAACAGCCGCCGGGGCCAGCGCAGTTGCGCCAGCCGTTCCGGGATGCGGTTGTAGGCGGTCAGATTGTCGTAATAAGCGGCGATGAGGCCGGAGAGAAAGAGGCATACCCCGGCAACGGCCGCGAAAAATGGTGCGCCGCTTAAGGGGTGGGCGTCGGTGAGCAGGTGGCTGGCCTTTTCGGTGTCGATAAAGGATGTTCCGGTGAAATGCAGGAAGGCGAACGAGAGCAGGATCGCCATGGGCACGGAGAGGCCAAGATTGCCGACGATGGCGGCGAACTGGCTACGCAGGGTGCGTACAACGACCGTGGAGAGTTCTTCGAGATCGCGCGTTTTGCCGCGCGTCTCCCCAATGGAGGCCGCGATGGCGTTGGCGGTCATTGCGGGCTGTTTGGTAGCCACCGTGCCGCCCAAGACGTGAATGAGCGCAAAACCGATGCCGTAATTCAGGCAAAAACACAAGGCTTCGGTAAGCGGGGCCAGATGCAGCGAGCCGAGCATGATCTTGAAGGCCGCCATGAAAGCGATGACGAAGCCGCCGAGCGCCGCCGAATAGATCATGCCGAAATACTCGCGGCGGGTGGTCGTGATGTATTTTTCGCCCCGCCTGCTGGCACTTTCGGTCATGCGTAGGGAGAGCAGGCGGACGTTGGTGCTCCAGTAATCGGAGAGGCGGTTCTTGCGGCATTCGGCGCGTATCGTCTGTTTGAAAAGCGTCACCGCCTGGGGCAGCAATGAAGCGATGGCGCGTGTCTGGTGCAGTTCGCGCAGCAGCCCAAGCAGTTCGTGGATGCGATCGAGGTGTTGGCGCAGGCGTTCCAGCGTAAAAGTCAGCGTCAGGCTGGTCCCCAGGCGGGACGAGCGTCGGCGCACACGTTGCAGGACTTCCCCGCACTGGTCGAGCATGACCCCGAGGTGGGATTCGTCTTCGAGCGGTGCTTCGGGATTGCCCCACCACGTGCGGTAAGCCTTCAGGTAGGCTACGACCTCGGTGTTCTGCGCGAGAAACGGGGATTCCACCTCTTCGAGTTGCGGGTCGACGCGCACCAGTTCCGGGTTCAAGCCGATGGCCGAGACATGGTAGGAGAGGATACGCAGGGCTTCGAGTATTTCCGAGAGCGCGATGGGCAGGACTTCCCCGCCGTGCGGCGGCGCGTTTTCCCCATCGTCGAGCAGGGTACGGAAAAAATTGAGCCACACTTCGTCGGGAACCGCCTCGACCCAGATTTCGTCGTCCTTGCGGCAGAAAATCACCGTCAGAAGGTCTTTCAGGTAAGCAGGATCGACGACATCGGGCAGCAGACGGTGCGAGATACGGCGCGCCGTCTCGGAGAAGAAACCTGTTGAAGGCAGCAGCCCAGAGGTGACGTAAAGCGAAGTTTGCTTGTGGTCGATGAAAAGCCTCAACAGCGCAGCGCGTAGCGCGGGCTGGCTGCCGGGGGAGTCGGCCAGTATCTGCGGGAGTTCGGATAAGGCGGCGATGGCATCATCGGCGCGATGCGCGCGGGAAGGGCGCACAGTATTGACCAGTGTGACCCAGATAGAGACCGGGTCGGCGGCGGGGTCGGCAACGATACGTTCAAGCATCGCCTCCAAGCGCCTTTTCCGGGCAAGCTCTGGAGAGATTCTGCGAAAAAACTTAAGGGGATTCCAGACAAAAGCCATCGTCTCTCCTGTTCGACCGATGGGAATCGGATAGCACGGGGAAAACCAGCGTCATTATGCAGTTTTTGTTTGTTTTTTCGTATACATCGCCAAAAACACACTGCCTATCGGGTTTTTAATTCAAACCCCGGTGATTGTAGGCGAACACTGAAGTTTTCAAAAAACTTTTTGAGGCGGCGAAATTTGGGCAACCCCCGCGCGACCGCCTCAGGCTTTGTCACCACTTATTCTGGTTCCGGCAATACCGTAGAGATCATCCGGACACGTCGGGGTCGATCTCCCGCCAGTGCCCTTCCCGGTAGCCTTCGATGGGGCTGAAGCGGGTTTTGTAGGCCATTTTTTGTATCTCTTTGATCCAGTAGCCGAGATACAGGTAAGGCAGATGCGCCTGTCGGCAGGCTTCGATTTGCCACAGAATGGCATAAGTTCCAAGTGAAGCGCGCGGCAGTTCGGGATCGAAGAAGGTGTAGACGCTGGATAGGCCGTCTTCCAGACTGTCGATGACGCTGACCATGCACAGAATATTCCCTTCGCGGAATTCAATAAAAGAAGTCTCGACTGGGCTTTGCAGCAGAAACTGCTGGTACTGCTCGCGGCTTTCTTCGTCCATGCCCCCCTGGGGGTGGCGCATGTGCAGGTATCGCTGGTAGAGGAGGAAATGTTCCTCGCTAAACACCGGGGGGCAGATACGGACGGCAAGGTTGACGTGGCGCTGCAGGGCGCGGCGCTGGCTGCGATCCGGGATGAAACGCGCCACGGGCAGGCGCACCGGCACGCAGGCGTGGCAATCGTCGCAATGCGGACGGTAGATGAACGTGCCGCTACGCCGAAAACCGTGTTGCACGAGCAGCGTGCTGTAAGCCGCGCCAAGGTCGGGGTTCGGGTCGTTTTCGGGGGGATGTCCAGGCGTCTCAATGACTTTGGCCAGCGCAACCTGCGAGCGCGCCGTGCGCTCCGGCAGGTAAGAACAGGAATACGGCGCGGTGGCGTAGAAGTGGATCGGAGAAAAATTGTCGTTCTGGCGCATGGATGCCTCAAGCTGCGGCGGCCTCATTCCAGTCAATTGATGCCGCCAGATCGGCAGGCCAGCGGCGTGGTGGCTCGGTCGGTACTGTCCAGCGTTCGAGCCAGGCGCAGAATCTATCACGGGAAACTTCCCGCGCACCCATCGATTGCAGATGCGCGGTACTCATCTGGCAGTCGATCATGGCGAAGCCCTTTGCCGCGAGCAGCCTTGCCAGATGGGCAAGCGCAACCTTTGAAGCGTCGGTTTCAAACGAGAACATGGACTCACCGAAAAACACGCGGCCTAGCGCCATTCCGTAAAGCCCGCCTACCAACCGGCCTTCGCGCCAGCATTCGACGCTATGGGCATGTCCAAGCTCGAACATCCGGCAGTAGGCGGCTTGCATGGCCGGGAGAATCCAGGTTTTACCGCCGGGTTCGCGCGGCATGGCGCAGGCGGCGATTACAGTGGGGAAATCGGTATCGATTCGTATCTCGAAGCGATGTTGCCGCAAGACCCGGCGCAGTGAGCGGCGGACGCAGATTTCATGCGGGAAAAGGACGAGGCGCGGATCGGGGCTCCACCACAGAATGGGTTCGCCCTCGTTGAACCACGGGAAAAGCCCGCGCCGGTAAGCGGCAAGCAGCCAATCGGGCAAAAGCGCACCCCCGGCGGCAACCAGACCGTTGGGTTCTTCCAGAGCCGCAGAAGCATCGGGGAAATCAGTTGAATCGTAGAGCCAAGGAATCGTGCACGAAGCCATGCCTTATGTTACAGAATTCCGGCGAAGGCGGAGCGTGATTTCCCACAGGATAGCTACTACAGACGACCACTACCGACCGGCCGCTTCGTGCCTCATTCAGAGGTGGTGTTCGCTGGAAGGTTGGCAAGTGCGGCGGCGAGCCGGGTCGAGCCCTCGGCATCGTTGATCATGCGACGAGCCGTGACATAGCGCGCTGCCCAGAATTTGTTATGGAGCTTGTCGATGCGTACGAGCTTGCCCGTAGCGGGGGCATGCAGGAACTTGTCGCTACCCACATAGATGCCGACGTGAGAGATGTTCGTGCCGATGGTATTGAAGAACACCAAATCGCCCGGCTTGAGTTCGCGCACACTGACCCGACTGCCCTGCCCGGACTGTTCGAGCGCGGTACGCGGCAGGTCGATCCCCACGGAGTTGCGGAAGACAAGCTGCACGAGGCCGCTGCAATCCATCCCGGTGATCGGGGAAGACCCACCCCAACGATAGGGCACACCGATGTACATCAGCCCTTCGCCAAGCAGTTTCTGCACGGAGGAGGCATTCGGCGAATGCCTTACGGTCGCGAGTCCGCCCAGCCCTAACCTGCTGACGGAAGACCTTGCCGCAGCGTAAGAGGCTTCTTCAATTTGCAGCTTGCCCGCGTTGTTGGACGTGGTCGTGGCGGTGTTCAGCAAGGTGCTGGCCGCAACGGTGACGGCAATCGGGGCGTGGCTGGAAAGTTCAGTCGGCGTCAGCACGGGAACCGGGTCGCGGGCTGCGCGCGTAGAAGTAAACGCGGTAATCGCCACGAGGCCAAACACTGGGCCACTGCGGATAGCGCGCACAAAGGCGGCCGAGCCCCGGACGCTTTCGGAACGCGGAATATTATTAGCCTGATTGTCCTGAGCTCTGGACACTGTGGCGCTCGCGCTCAACGAGGCTAACAACGTAAGGCTCAACAGGAAGGAGGCAATACGGTAACGCATTGTTAAATAATAACGAAACTACCGCCGAAATGAAAGATTTTTGTGATCTGTTTGGCAACTTCTCTCTTTTACAACAGATTTATGTCACAACACAATTTTTTGTAGCTGCTTATATTTTCAGGCGTTAGAATATGATCTTTGTGTCACCCTGGCCTGAAAGCGAAGCGCCGGGGTGCTCAGGCGGCTCCGAAGTGCTCCAGCATCAACTGCAAATTTGATAACCCTTTGTATTCATTGACATTCAACCGATAGACGGCGCGAATGATACTGGGCACGGGGTCGGTGCAGTTGAAACAGATGGCTTCAAACCTTGTACCGCCAAGCGAAAGTTCCAGCTTGAGGTGGCGATCCTTGAGGATGCGCTGGCGCTCGACGTGAAAAACGTTGTCAAACACCGGTGGGGGGAAGCCCTGCCCCCAGACTTCCCGTTCGATCATGCGGGCTGCCTCCAGAGAGATTTCGGCGGCATCGAGCGGGCCGTCGGTGTCGATGCGCTGTTGCAGGTCGGCAGGGTCGATCAGGCTGGCGGCCACTTCCCCGAACGCGGCGCGGAATGCCGGAAGTTTTTCTTCATGGATCGTCAAGCCCGCCGCCATTGCGTGACCGCCAAAACGCAACATCAAATCAGAGTCCCGGCGAGCGACGAGTTCCAGCGCGTCACGCAGGTGCAGGCCAGGAATGGAGCGGCCTGAGCCTTTCAGTTCGCCATCCTGCCCACGGGCAAAGGCAATCGTGGGGCGATGCAGTTTTTCCCGGACGCGGCTGGCAACCAGCCCGACCACGCCCGGATGCCAGTCCGGCTCGAACAGCGTGAGACCGGCGTATTGGTCGTCGTCGGCATTGAACGCTTCAAGAATCCGGTTTGCGGCCTCCTGCATTTCGAGTTCGATTTCGCGCCGTTCGCGGTTCAGGTCGTCGAGTTTGCGCGCAAGTTGCAGCGCCTGTCCGGCATCGTCGGCAAGCAGGCATTCGACACCCAGGCTCATGTCGGCGATTCGACCGGCAGCGTTGACCCTCGGCCCGAGCGCGAAGCCAAGATCGAATGCCGTCGCCCGCGCGGCATCTCGCCCTGCCACGGCGAACAGCGCCCGGATACCGGGCTGCATGTTTCCGGCCCGGATGCGTTGCAAACCCTGCGAGACCAGGATGCGGTTGTTGTGACCGAGCTTCACCACATCGGCCACGGTTCCGAGCGCCACGAGGTCGAGCAGACTGGCAAAGTTCGGTTCGCGCCCGCCCTCGATTGCGCCGCGTTCGCGCAATTCGGCGCGTAGCGCCAGCATCACGTAGAACATCACCCCGACCCCGGCCAGCGATTTGTCCGGAAAGCCGCAGCCCGGCTGGTTGGGATTCACGATTACATCAGCATCTGGCAGGGTTTCGCCGGGCAGGTGATGATCCGTGATGACCGTCGACATCCCGCGCGAACGTGCCTCCTCGATGCCTTCGATGCTCGCAATGCCGTTATCGACCGTAATCAGCACTTCGGGTTCGAGCCTTGCTGCGAGTTCGACCATCGGCGGGGTCAGCCCGTAACCGAGGTTCACGCGGTCGGGAACCAGATAATGCACATCCGCGCCGAATGCCCGTAGCGCCCGCACACCGACCGCGCAAGCCGTCGCGCCGTCGCAGTCGTAATCGGCCACAATTACCATGCGCGCCCCGGCCTCGATGGCATCGGCCAGCAACTCCGCTGCCTCGCGCGCCCCGGTAAGCAAACCCGGCGGCAACAGCGCCTTGAATGAGAGGTCGAGTTCGGCGGGAGAAACCATGCCGCGCGCGGCAAAAAGGCGCGCAAGCAGAGGGGAAACACCAGCGGCAGTTAGCGCGGAGACGGCGCGTGGAGAAATCTCGCGGGGAGTGATCGTGGTCATGTCGAAGGCAAACCACTCAACAACAAGGGCTTGCGCCAAAAACGCCAATGCGCCCCGATGCCGAGAGTGAGAGAAAAACCAGCGCGTTCTCCGGGAACGTGCAGGGCAAAATGGCGAAAAACCCCTCTGCCGAGTGCCCGCGCGATAGGCGCGAACCAGTCCCGTTCCAGCGCGGCGAGTGCATCCTGCCAGCGCGCGAGATCGAGGCGGCGGACAGGGAGCGCAAGCGTATCGAGCACGACCAGGGTGTTAGCGCGCAAGGCTTGATTCACGTCCGGAGCATCCGGTTCGATCCCGGCTGCCCGTGCCAGCCCGCGCGCCATGGGATCGAACGCTTGCACGGCGAAGCGAGGCGTACCGGAGGGGGCGAACTTGGATTGCGCGCCGTTGCCCCAGAACCACAGGCTATTGATGAGCCGCCGCCCGTTGGCTTCGCGGGCGATGTTCACAGGGTGGTTATGGAGCATAACCTGTATTTCATTCAACATATGCCGCCAATGCCTGTCGTCACCCTCTTCGCCCTCTCCGCCCGTGGGCAGGAAATCCCGCACCGGGCGGCAAACCACGTCACCGAGCGGAAAAAAGAGCGCCTTTGCAGGGCGTTCCATACGCAAATACCAGCGCGTCGGCGTGGCGGCCGAAAAGTGGCCCAAATCGGCGAAATCTTCATTCAGCGTAGCAATCAGGGCAGCGACCTCTGCCGCGTCAATCTCGCCCTCATCCCCACCGAACTCATCGAGCAGCACATGATCGCCTATGAACGACAAATTCACCGGGTCGGCGCAAAGCCAGTGCGCCTTGGTTTTGCCTTGCGCGTGTTCGCTTCCGCTTTCTTCTCCAAAGCGGCGCAATGCCGCGAATGTGAGAGACGGATGGCCCTCCATTCCCAAAAGCCGCGCCAACAAATGTTCGTAGGAAATGGCGGACTCCATGCGTTGCCGTCCGCGCCCAAGCAGCCGCGCAAGCGCAGCATGCGGGACATCTTTCGCCGGGTGGGGCATTTGCGGCGAAGGCCAGATGAGGCCAGGCACGACGAGGGCAAGGCAGGTCATTTTTCGCCCAATAACATCTGTTTCAATTCGGACGGCGAAGGCGCATCAAACCAACGCGAGGACATGGCCCCGGCGCGAGGGATGCCATAGCCCCAAGTCGCGGCGATGAAGGGCAGATCGTTGGCCTCGGCGGCTTCGCCGTCCTCGATGCGGTCGCCCACGTAAACCGCCCGGTGCGCGTCAATTCCCCGGTCGGCGAGCAATCGCCCAAGTAACGCGGCCTTGTCGGGCAATGGCGGCGTAAAAATATCGAGCGCAGTCACCGAATCGAAAATATCGCCCCATCCGAGATGCCCGACAATCAACCGTGTCGGGTGAATGCGCTTGTTGGTAGCGATGACGAGTTTCACGCCTGCCGCGCGCAACGCACGGAGCATGTCGCCGATGCCGGGATAAGCCTGTGTTTCCAACAAGCCGTCTGAATCGTAACTGCGCCTGAAAGCGTCGGCGAGCCGGGCAATGAGCGCGGAATCTTCGCTGCCCGCGAGCATCCGCAGGGTTTCGCCAAGGGGGGGGCCGACGATGTCCGCCTCGATGCCCCGAACCGGAACCCGCCCGCACGAAGCAAACGCGGCGCGGAAACTGGCAAGGATGGCTCCGGCGGAATCAATCAGCGTTCCGTCGAGATCGAAAATGATATGGGTGGGGAGCATGAATCGGAAAACAGGGGCGCAGAAACTCTTGCATTATCGCGGAAGCGTCTGGCTGTGAGTATTCTGGATATCAAGTATCTCAAGCATGCGGCGCAAAATGGTCGTAACCACGTGCATCGAGCGGACGCGGCGAGGCTCCCTGCCCATCGGCCAACAGGATTGACCCAGCTTCTCCGGTGAGTTGCCCGATACGGGTGAATGGCAGATCAAGCTTCAGTGCAAGCGCGGCGAGGACATCACGCGCCTCTGGAGGGGCGGAGAAAAGCAGTTCGTAATCGTCCCCACCCACGAGCAAGGCGTGGCGAGCCAGAGACTCGTCCGCCCCTGCCGCGATAAGCGGCGCGAGGGGCAGCGCCCCCGCATCGAGCATCGCGCCAAGCTTCGAGCATTCACACAGGTGCGCCAAGTCTCCAGCCAGACCATCTGAGATATCGAGCATCGCGCGCGCAATGCCGCGCAGGGCTTCTCCCGCCTCAACGCGCGGCACTGGCCGATGCAGGGCAGCGAGCGCCTGACCGGCATCGGCCAGCTGGACGCGGTTTTGCAAGTGCATCAACCCCAACGCCGCCAGCCCCGGCCAACCGGAAATCCAGAGATCGTCCCCCGGCTGCCCGCCCGCGCGAGTGATTGCCTGCCCCGCCGGAACTTCGCCGAACAGGGTCACGGTCATGGCGAGCGGCCCGCGCGTGGTATCGCCGCCGACGAGTTCCACGCCATACCGCCCGGCACAGTCGAAAAAACCTTCGGAAAAAGCCGCAATCCAGCCTTCATCGGCAGCGGGCAGGATCAGGGCCAGCGTCGCCCATCGCGGCGAGGCACCCATTGCCGCCAGATCGGAGAGATTGACCGCCAGCGTTTTCCAGCCCAGGTCGCGGGGCGAAGCGTCGTGGAAAAAGTGCGTACCCACCGTGAGGGTATCGGTCGTCACCGCCAACTGCATACCCGGCGCAACGCGGAACAGCGCCGCGTCATCCCCTACCGCCAGATCGGTATGCCGAGCCGGACGGGTGAAATAGCGGCGGATGAGATCGAATTCCGAAGGCATTGCGCGGTAAAAATCGCGGGCGGCAGAACAGCAATACGTTGATGGAATAGAGTATCATTTTTAACTTTCCGAGAGCCTGTCATGGCATTTCATCCTCCCAAGGGCCGCACCGGAGTGGCTCGCATCGTGGCTGCAATGGGTTACTCCCGCGATGGGCTGTTGGCCGCGTTTCGGGGCGAAGCGGCATTTCGTCAACTCGTTGCGTTGCACATCGTGTTGATTCCATTAGCGTTTTTCTGCCCGGTCAGCCGGGGCGAGCGCGCGTTGATGATTGCTGCCTGCCTGCTTTCTTTCATCGTCGAACTGTTCAACTCGGCAATCGAAGCCGTAGTCGACCGCATTTCTGTAGAACACCATCCCTTGTGCAAGAACGCCAAGGACATGGGAAGCGCCGCGCAACTGATCGCCCTGATCCTGGTCGCGGCAGTATGGGGGGTAATTTTATTGGGTTGAGCGCGAGGCAGGCTGACGCAGCCTTGACGTGGAATAGGCTGCCAGGGCGCAACGGCTCAGGAATCTTTACAATTTTCGTTTTTCGGACTTATGGCTACGTTCAAAATAAAAAAAATCTTGTTTTGGTTCCTGCTAATTGGCGGGTTTGTCGCGCTCGGCAACGTCATGTTGCGCCCGCCTCCATTTTCCGGCCCGATTGGCAAGCGCGCACCCAACATTTATCTTCCGGACGCCCTGATCCGCAGCCATAGCCTCTCGAAGCTCCCTCCTGACCTACTGCGGATACCGCTTGCCCACGATGTGCTCACCGAGGATTTCGTCACCTACTACGAGCAGAACGAAAACCGTCTGGCGCTCTCCGGCACACTGCGGCGCATCGCTTTCGAGCACAAACTGAATTTCCCGGAAAGGATGCTCGAATCCGTTTTCGACGAACCCTCCGAAGTTGCCCTGTGGCGGGACGATGCCGGACGGCTGAAAGATTTCGTGATCGTGCTTTCGCGTAATCACCTGGCGCGCGCCATCCAGATTCTCCTGCCCGCCGCCGTAAAAACCGCCGATATCCAGTTATCGTCAGCGGGCAAGCTCGACGGCACGGACGTGGAAATACTGGCGCTGGAATACGGGCTTGGGCATCACCTGCTGCTGCTTTCCAAGGGAGACCGGATCGTCGCGCTTTCCAATCCTGCCATGTTGCTCGCGGGCAAAGGCAAGGAAGGAGGCAACGCGCGCTGGCCGCAATTGGACAAGGCCGTAGAGATCGTCCGGGAATTGCTCGAAGGCGGAGGCTCCGTTTCCCCGTTCGCGCGGCATTTTTTCCTCGAACCATTGCTTGGGCAGAAACATGAATTGACGCTCGGCGCGCGGGCGTTCGCGCTCAACTACGAGTCGTTCGTGCCGGGGCTGGAAGCCTTGAACCTTACTTTCGACGACCAGGGAAAATGGCAAAGCGCCGCCTTGCTCGACAGCACAGCATGGCGCAATAACGGCAACAGGAACCTATGGGCGGCCCTGCCCCATGGGGCGGGCTTTTGCGCGGTCTTGCCGGTGGATTGGGCGCAAATGGCATCCGTACTGAAAAAATTCAATGCCCGCCAAGAACAACAAACAGACCCGAAAGAATTCACCGCCAGCTTTTCCGGCCCCGCCGCTGTCTGCTGGTATGAGGACTCACGGTTGTATACGCCGCTTTTCGCGGCGCATCTGAGCGTCGGCGCGAATGAAAAAAAGGTACAGGAATTTTTCGACCTGGTCGCTCAGGCCACCAAGGCAGAGGGAGGAGAAACTTCGACGAGTGCAAAGAACGGCTCCGCGCTCTGGCAAGGTGAAATCGCCTCGCGTTTCGGCTCACCAGATGACGACGGCAAGCGACACCTGAAGCCGGCGATGGCAATTCAACGCAACATCGTCTTCTTTTCTCCCGACACGACGCTGGTAGAAAACGCGCTTGCTGTCGCGGCGAAACGCTACCCGGCGCTTTCCGACACCGACAGTTCTCATGCCACGAAAGACGCGCCGCTGGTCTTTGTTGATCCGGACGCGCTGGCTTCCCTGCTGCGCGAGGAAATTTTCACCGCCCTGCCCCGCGACGAGGAAGCCTTGTTCCGCAACGCTGCCGAGGCTTACCTCGTACCACGCCTTGAGGCTTTGGCGCGCTATCCGGCACAACGCATCGGACTGTCGAAAAAGGTGCACAGCAGCAGCGGTTCAATTTGGTATCCCCTGGAATGGAAAGAGAACGCAACGCGCTGAATCCCGGAAAAACACGATGTTGATCGCGCAACCACGCCGCCGTTTCTGCCAGTTGCTTGCCGCATTTGGCGCAGTGGGGCTGACCACATGGGCACGGGCTTTACCCGTGGGGATGGGAGTGCCGGACGAAAAACCCGTCACGCCGCCGATCCGCCTCGATGCGGCGCAAAGCCGGGCCTTGCGGGCATGGATCGTCCGTATCGCCATGGAACAGAACCGGCGTGGGCCGACGCCGCGCTGGACGCACCGTGACTGCGCGGGATTCGTGCGTTTCGCCGTCGCCGAGGCGCTGGCCGAACACGATGAACGCTGGCGGCGGGCGATGGGGCTTGGCGGGCGTCTCCCGCCCGATCTCATTCCGGAAGAGACGCGGCTGGCCCTGCGGCATCGCTGGAAGCGGCCTGACGGCAGCGAAGGGGCTTACGTCAGCGCCATTGGGCTGATCCAGGAAAACAGCGTCCTGGTAAGCCGTGATGCGCGACAAGCACAAGCGGCAGACCTGCTGTTTTTCGACCAGGGAGCCGAACAGCACCTGATGCTCTGGACGGGGCGCGGGGTCGTCTATCACAACGGCTCGCCGCCCGCGCCCAGCGACAATGGCCTACGGACGGCAACCCTGGCCGCCCTCCTCCAATGGAACGATACGCGCTGGCGGCCAGAGCCCGGCAACCCAAATTTCGTCGGCGTGTTTTCACTGGCTTTTCTGAGCTAATCAATGAAGATGACCGTGCACAATACAAACAGATTTTCCTTTGTAAAACTGGCCGCCTGCGCCTTGTTGTCCTTCGCTTCTATAAGCCTGCAAGCGCAACAGAGCGAGGGGGAAAGCAGTAATTATTCCCCGGTGATGGGCGAGGCGTTTTTCGTCCTGACCGACACGCAATACGGCACAAACGACGAAGCCCTGCTCCGGGTCGAAGTCCCGGCAGGCAACGGCAAACAAGCGGCAGCCCGGTACGGCGGGATCGACATTGCGCTGTACCGCGTCCCCGACCCACTTGGCTTCCTGAAAGCGCAGAAAAACCCGCATCGCATCGACGTGACGGCGCGCCCGCGCGACGAAGGCATCAGCAACACGCTTTCCTATCTGTGGAGCAACGCCTGGAATAAATCGCGCAGCGCCTGGCGCGACCTCTTTTCGTCCAAGGCGCGCCGCTCGGTGACGGAAACCGTCCCAACGCTGAAAAGCCGTTTCGCGCAGCCCGATTACCGACCAGCCAACGTTTTCAAGCCCTTGGAGGGGTTCGATCTGGTCGACCGTTTCCGTTATCCCTTGATGGCGGCTAAACCCATCGACCCGCTGGAAAAAACGCAAGGGCTGCATCTCGAAGGTTCCAGCAGCAACTTTCAGCCAAAGAACGATGGCGATTTTTACGTACCGCTCGGCAAACTCAAGCCCGGCCTCTACATCGCCGAGGCCATGCTCGGCACCCGCCGCGCCACGACGCTCGTCTTCGTCTCGGACACCATCGCCATCACCAAGCTCGCCTCCGGCTCGCTCACAGTGTGGGCGGCGCACCGCGCCGACGGCCACCCGGTATTCGGCGCAAACCTGCAATGGACCGATGGCCGTGGCGTGCTGGCTCAATCAACAACCGACGCCAACGGGCTTGCCACGTTCGCGCATACCAGCCCGGAACGTACCTATCTGCTTGGGCAGGACGCTACAGGCGGCGTTTTCGTATCCGAAAATTTCTATTACGACAGCGAAATCTACGATACCAAGCTCTATACGGTCACGGACCGCCCCCTCTACCGGCCCGGCGACGAAGTGCGCCTGAAGTTCCTGGCGCGCGAATACCGCTCGTCCAACCAGTCCATCCCCGCGCAAGCGGGCGAACTCGATATCGCCGTCCTCGATCCCAATGGCTCGCCCGCCTGGTCTGGCGGCGCGCGGCTCATGTCGGACCGTGGCGGCGACGCCATGTTCCGCCTGCCGTCGGATGCTACGGCGGGCGGCTATGAAATCCGCGTCAAATACCAAGGCAAAACTTATGGAGCCGCTTTCCGCGTTGCCGAGTACGTAAAACCGCACATGGAAATCGCAATTACCCCTGACAATGCCAATTTCAAGACCGGGGAAGCTGTCTCCGGCACGATCCGCCTTACCTACCCGAACGGCGACCCGGTGAGAAACGCCGCTCTCGACCTGACCCTGCGCGCGCAGGTGTTGACGATGGTGCAGGGCGAATTGCGTTACGGCGGCCTTTTCCCAGTCGAACAGGCTACCGTTAGCTTGTCTACAGACGAACAGGGCGAAGCGAAATTTTCGCTCCCCCCCGCAAAAGAGCCCTCACGGCTCATCCTCTCCGTGCTCGCCACCGACGGCGCGGCCTACCGGGTGCGGAAAACGAGCGAACTCCTGATCGAGCGCGCGGCAGCGAACTGGAAACTCGTCAGCGAGCGCAAATTCTCGATGCCGGGCGAACGGATACGTTTTCAACTGGAACCGGAAGGTCCCGAAAAAACAGCCCCGCCCGCACAATGGGAAATCGTCCGTCTCGAAAATCAGGAAAAAACGACGGGCAGATTCGATTCAGCCTCCCGCGAATGGACGCCCACGCTTGACAAACCCGGCTCCTATTCCCTGTTGCTGCGCGACGCCCAGGGCAGGCTCGTCGCCGCCGCCGCGCACTGGGTTGGAGGCCGGGACAATGAGGCGCGGGAAATCAAGGCGCTGCCCGGAACCATCGAAATGGTTCCCGACAAGGAACGTTATCAAATAGGTGAAACGGCCGAAGTGCTGATGACCTTTTCCGATCCGGTCGACGAAGCCCTGCTCACCCTGGAGCGCGACCGCGTGGAAGCCAGCGCGCTCCTGTCCGCCGCCCGGAACAAAAACGCGGGTTGGGTCAGCGCCGAGCGCCTCGCCCCCAACCAATGGCGCGCGCATGTACCCATCACTGAAAACCACGCACCGAACATGACCTTCTCGGTGGTCACTGTCAAAGCGGGCGAATACGTATTCCAGAACGCCGGGCTGGTGGTCGAAACCCCAAAACTCTCGCTCGACATCAAACCCGGAAAAGCGCTTGCAAAACCGGGCGAAACCATAGAGGTCGACATCGGCGTGAGCCTGGCCGGCAAACCGGCGCGGGCGGCGCTGACGGTTTCCGTCGTCGACGAAATGATCTACGCCCTGCAACCGGAAATCGCCCCCGACATAGTGGAATTCTTCCAACATATCCGGCGCAACAATGTACGCACCGGCGCAAGCCTGAACTTCATCACCTACGATGAGGCCATCAACTACGCCAACGACGCCGCGCGGCAACCACCCGCCCGCCACCAGTACAACGAGCGCGCCATCAAGGTGCTCGAACGCGCCCGCCGCGACGATACCGATACAGCGGCATGGGAGCCTGCGCTCGTCACCGACGAAAAAGGCCATGCCCGGTTCAGCTTCAAGATGCCGGACGCCCTTTCACGCTGGCGCATCACCGTGCGCGCCGTGGCGCTGGACAAGGAATCCCCAAAAGGCAAACCTGCACGGCAGCAGGACGCCGTCTATGGGCAACGCACCGCCTGGATGCAGTCCGACAAACCGCTGTACGCCAAATGGACTTCGCCCGCCTGGATGCGCGAGGGTGACGCCCCGGTTGCCTCGCTCGCCGTCTTCAACAACACCGGCGGCACACGCGAAGCCGAAATCACCCTCAAGCTGGCAAAAGAAGAACTCACCCAAAAAGTGGCGCTCCGGCACGGCGTCAACTGGCTGTCGTTCAAACTGCCCGCCTTCAAAGGCCAACAGCAAGCGCGCCTGGAAGTGCGCGCGGCGGGCGAACTCGTCGACACGCTGGAAACGCCCCTGGCCACCGAGCCCACGCGCTGGCGCGGGCTGCATGAAGAAACCATCGCCTTGGAACGCGGGACGGCATCCCTCAAATTACCTGCCGATGCCCGTCAAGTGAAATTGCGGCTGGCCGCCGGGGGCAGCGAACACTTCCTGCGTATTGCCGATTCCCTGCTCGAATACCCGTGGGGCTGCGTCGAACAGACATCGAGCCGCCTGATACCGCTATCCATCATCACGCCGCTGCTTTCCACGGATCGCGCGCAAGGCAAGGCCGCGCGCCTGCGGCAGACCCTCTACAGCCAGCGCCTGCGGCTGGCCGCGCTGGCAGGCCCCAATGCCGTCTTCGGCTGGTGGGGACAAGGCACGGACGGTAGCGCCCTGATGACCTCCTACGCCTACTACGCTGACTGGCGAGCCACTCGTGCGCTAGGCACGAGCCTGCCCGCTTCGCACTGGGAACGCGTTCTGGCAACCTACCGCGACCATGCCGAAAAAGAACCGATACTGCATCGGGCGCTCTCCCTGTGGTTCACCCAGCAGATCGGCCTGCCGGTACGCACACAGACGGAAGGCTTGCTCGCGGAATTGTCGAAAAAAAGCGACGAAGGCAAGGCAAACCATGATGTTGTCGTGGACAGCCCCCTCCTGAATGAACCCGGTTCCCCGCTCGGCCTCGCCTACGCGCGGGCGCTGGCCGCAATCCTCGCCAAGGGGGCCGGTATCGCTTCCCGCCCGGACAAGGCGCTCGATAAAGCCTGGCAACGCCTGGAGGCGAGCAAACTGCCTTCCGCGCATGCCCTGTTGCTCCTGTCCAACAAAAGCGCAAAAGACAAGGAGAGCGCCGCTGCCGCGATTCTTGCCGACGTTTCCGAAGAAACGCCGACCTTCGACCGGGCGCTGGCGCTCGTGTGGACGCAACAAGCGCTCGGCGGCAAGCTTGCGCTTCAATCCGGCAACCCCGGCCTCAAACCCGCCGATGGGAAATGGCAAAATGCCGCCGCATCGCCTCACGCCCTGGCCGATGCTCCCGAATGGCTCTGGCCTACCGGAACGCAACTGCCCGAAACACTGCGGGTGAACAACGCGCCCGCCAAGCTCACCGCAATCCTGCGCTACGAGAGCGAAGAAAGCGGCAAGAGCGCCCTGCCGATAGAGATCAAACGCACACTTTACCGCCTGGAGCAACGCGAATTCAAGGATGGCGCAGCCAGCTACGCCATTTTCCCCGTCGACCCCGCCACCGGGCTTTCCACGCAGGAACTCTACCTCGATGAAATCCAGCTCTCATCGAAACGAGCCCATCGCTATGGCATCGTCGAGGCCCCGCTGCCGCCGGGCGCAAGCATCGAACGCACCACCTGGGGGATCAGCCTGATCGAAGAGGAAGGCGGGCAAGCCCGCCCCATCGACCGAGGCAATGCCGAAGAGCACCGGAACCGCTACGGCGTCCCCGTCGAATTTCTGCCCGCCAACGGGAGCATCGTCGTGCGCCATCTCCTGAGAGTCGGCCAAAGCGGCCGCTTTACCCTGCCCCCGGCGCGCTACTTCAGGATGTACCAGCCGGAAAAGAAGGCTTATGTCGGGGAAGGGAACGAGACATGGGCCGTGAAATAGGCATACGAACCTGGGTCGCCGTTTTCGCCGGTTGCGGTTTCGCGCTTGCCACGCCCGCTGCCCCGGCAAAGCCTGTTGCTGATCCCGCCCCCGCGCTGGAAATACTTTGGCGGGCGGGAGCGGATGGCGGGCTGGAATGGCGCACATTCAGCGACGCAGGCAAACCCCTGTCCAGTGAACGGATTCCCAGGCACCCCACAGGCGGAGCGGCAAATACCAAGCCTGACAGCCCGTTTGAACAACGTGTGCCGCTCGGCAGCCTATGGAAACTCTTCGTCCACCTGTGGCTCATCGAGCAACGCCATCCCGCGCCGGATTACGTCTGCACCGGGATACGGAACCAACGGCTCGATTCGGCCCCTGACCGCAAACAACGCGAAGAAGAAGCCTATTGTTGCGATCCGGGTCAGAGCGTTGGCCGGGACTTGGCCCTGGTGCGTTCGTGCGGGATGTTTTTCGCGCCACGGCGGCTCGGAATCTCCAGAGAAGCATGGCGCGCGTTCTGGGAAGCGCGCCCCGGTGTGCGCGATGCCGCGCCCTGGCTGGCTGATCTCGATGCGATGAAACCGGAGGCCATAGTTTCTCCCGCTTCCATCCTGTCCGCGCTCGATGCCGCGCCCGCCCGTGCGCGGGAAGAAGCCATAAGCGTTTTGCTCGCCCGGCTGTTCGCTGTCACAGGGCCCGGACTGGAAGCGACGGAACTGATACGCGGCATGGGCGGGCAGTTGCGCGTCAAAACCTTTTCCTGGCATCGCCACGGCCTACCCGCAAGGCGCTACGGCGGCGGCGCGGGCTGGCTTGCCGACGGAAGGCCCGTCTGGTTCGCAGGCGAAGGCACGGGGCAGCAGGTCATGGCGCGGCACGGCGCGCGCCTGGTAGAGACGCTTGCCGAAACGCTATCGCCGGACAGCGCAACGGCCACACCCGGCTGCGTCCGGGTGAATTTCTTCGCCCGTTATCCGTTCGATCTCGAACAACCGGGAGGAGAAAGCGCCCAGGAAGGCAACCTGCAAGGCCGTTTCATTGCCCGTTTCCAGAGCGGCGTATCAATCCCCTTCACTTCATCCGGAGAATTGACCCTCTCCCGCCCGAATGGACAAGCTCGTCTCGAAGGACGCTTCGGGCTGGATGATTATGTCGCCCGCGTCATCGACCGCGAAGCCGACGCGAAGGAAGTCGAAGCCGCCCGCGCCCTGTCGGTCGTCATTCGCAGTTACCTGTTGAACGAGGCAAACAGGCAGGGTAATTGCCTCGTCATCGACGACAGCAGCCGGAAACAGCGGGTATCCATCCACCCTCCGAGCACAGAAGCGCACGCCGCAGCCGGTTTCACGGCCGGGCTTGCGCTCCAGGGCGCACCGGTCGGTTATCACGGCACAACTTCGTCGGAGAACCGCATGGCCTGGACGGATGCCGTCGCCGCGAGCCGGAGCGGCGAAGCATGGGATGCGATCCTGCGGAAAACCTTCCCAAAATCGAATCTGGCCGCAATGAATGACCCGGCGGGCGTTCCCTGCCAACGCCTTTCCGAAGCGGAAACCTGGCTCGCTTCGCGCGCGCCGCGATGGCATCGCGTCCTGTATCAACGCCTGCCGGGGTTTGACGCACCCGCCGCGCCGCCGGATATCTGCCTGCTCTCCCACGGCATGCCATTTTCCGAACAGGACAGGGGGCGCATCCATGTACGCGGCCTCCGCTCACCCGAAGACCGCATTACACTGGCGCACGAGTATCTGCATCTCGGCCTGCGCCACCACCCCTCCGGCCACGATGAAGCACTCATCGAACGCTGGGCGCGCAAACTCGTCGATGAAGACCTGCCATGAATACGAATGTGAACGCGAACGTGACCCATGCCAACACTCTCTGCCGAAGCGTGGTGCGGTTCGTTCCGGCATTGACCCTTGTGCTGTTGTCTGTCCTGGCTTTTGCCGAACTGGACGCGCCCATTGCTGGCTGGCGCTTGGGCGACCCCGACACGCCTTTTACCCAAACGGTGCAGTATCCGGCCGTGAGGCCCAACATCGACGCCGATACGCCGCTCTCCGCCCAAATTCGCGGGCGTATCCGCGCGCGCGGAAAACAACCCAATACTGCGACTCTCGTCGTCAACGGGAATGCCATGCCGGTACGGCTCGATGAGGGTGGCGCATTCGCGCGGCCTTACAGTTTCGGCGCAGGTTCCAACAGTGTCGAAATCGTCTCGGGCGAAGAGCGCTCGCGCGTCCAGTTTCATCAGAGCTCAAACGGGCAGCCCGTATCAAGGCTGCGCGTCGTGCTCAGTTGGGATACCGACAGAACCGACCTCGACCTGCATGTGATCACGCCAAGCGGCCAACACGCCTGGTATGGGCAACGGGTCGTCAATGGCGGCGCAATCGACATAGACGTTACGGATGGCTATGGCCCGGAGATTTTTGCCTCGCCCGCGCCGGAAAAAGGGCTGTATCAGATCTACATCAATTTCTATGGTGGCGGCGGCAGCGACAGCCTGACCACTGCTCATCTGGCCATCACCACCAACGAAAACTCGCCGCACGAAAAACGACAGGAATTCACTGTGCCGATGCGTTTTTCCGGGGAACTCGTCCTGGTACGGCAATTCATGTATCCATGACTGACATTTTTCATGAAAAATACCATAGAAATTTTGTTTATAACTGGCATATCATGACATGCTTATATCATTATTTGTCAATTCTTTATAGATCAAATAGTAAATTAAATATGTATTAACAAATTTCATGGTCATCCCATAAAATGTCGGTACTTTTTACATTGCTCTCGTTCGCAAACTAAATATATTAAAATAATCAATAACATAAAATCTGGCGCGATTTTTGCTGGGTAAGTGTGTTTTCAGTTTTCATGAGAAAACAAAATGAGCGAGATATGCTTTAAGCATTCCGCCTTGCTTACTCTGACGGAGTTTACTACCATGATGCACGATTCCGGCTCCATCGCCTCCACGCGCTCCGAAGCTAGTTTATGCACCACCCTGCATGGATGTACCTGCAAAGAGAGACCATCGGCAAAGCACATTGCGCTTTCCCTGGACACCGACATACTGGACGCCCTGCACGCGACAGGCGAAGATTGGGAAGCCTATTTCAACGCTATCCTGCGTGAATGGCTGCGGTCAAACTTACCCGTTCCCATGACAGCATGAAACCCTCACGCTGCAGTAGATGCTGCAAAAATTTCCAGAGGCCGCGAAGCGGGATATGGCAGTTTAACTCTCGGGTTCTCTCCCGGGAATTGCTGCCAATATCCCGACCAGCAGTTGCCAGGCGTGTTCCACGCTTGCCACCTCGACCCGTTCATTGGGCGCATGCGCGCCGTGGATCGTAGGGCCGAAGGAAATCATATCCATATCCGGCCACAGCCAGCCGAAGATTCCGCATTCCAGTCCGGCGTGAATCATCTGGATGTTCGCTTCGCTGTCAAAAGTTTGTCGGTAAACGTCCCGCGCCAACGCAAGCAGTTTCGATTCGGGGTTCGGATGCCACACCGGCCCGGCTCCCGTGATATGGATGCCCTCTATTCCTGATGCAGCGAGGCGCGCGACAATTTCGTCGGACAAGGTATGGATGCTGTGTTCGTCTAACGAACGCACCATCATATTGACGTACAGCCGCCCTTCTTCCAGCCTCAATTCCCCGATGTTGTTGGAAGTCTCGACTACGCCAGGTATCCGTTCGCTCATCTTGCGTACGCCATAGGGCAAATCGCACAGCAGGGTCAGGATTTCGTGCGCCACCTCGCCGGTCAGAACATTGGCCGCGCCCTGCGTTGGAACAAGCTCGAAGTCAATACGGACTCCGGACTCTTCATCATTCAGTTGGCTCCGCTGCCCCGCCACGAAACCCTCGGCTTCTGCCCGCAGACAGGAAGCATCCTCTACCCAAAGTATGGCTTCAGCCTCGCGCGGGATAGCGTTATGAGCCGTACCGCCCCTCATCGACGCAAGCCGGAAATCGAAACCCCTTTCAGCCAGTTCTTTCAGAAATTGTGCAAGCAGCTTGACCGCGTTACCGCGCCGACGATGAATGTCGATGCCCGAATGCCCCCCGGTCAGGCCGGTAAGCCGCAAACCGACGGCCTGTAAACCTGCCGGAGCCGTTTCCATAGGCAGGGAGGTGTCGACAACCACGTCGACGCTTCCGGCACAGCCGATATAAATCTCGCCCCATTCCTCGGTATCGAGATTGATCAGCAAACGACCCTTCACAGCGTCCCGCTCAAGAGCCAGCGCGCCGTGCATGCCCGCTTCCTCATCCACGGTCAGCAAGACTTCCAGCGCAGGGTGTGCGAGATCGTCGGCCTCCAGCACCGCCAACGCCAGCGCAACCCCAATCCCGTTATCGGCTCCGAGCGTCGTATCGTGCGCCGTCACCCAACCGTCGCTCAACACGGGGCAAATCGGGTCACGCGCGAAATCGTGCTGGCTGCCGCCGTGCTTCTGGCACACCATGTCCAGATGCCCCTGCAACACCACGCCAGGCCGGTTTTCATAGCCCTTTGTTGCGGCCTTGCCCAGGATGAGGTTGCCACGGCTGTCGCTCCTCACACGCAAGCCGCGCTCAGAGGCCCATTTCGACAGGGCATCACTGACTGCGGCCTCCTGACCCGAAGCGCGCGGAATCCGGCAAAGGTTGAAAAAATGACGCCAGACCGCAGATGGCCGCAAGCTGGATAAATCGCTCATGATGACTTCACTTCAAAGGAAAAATTCTCACGCACTCCAGGTGAGCACACCGGAATAGAACTTTCGGATGATAGCGGTATCGGAGCCAAACGTCGCGTCACATACCGAGCGATTCCAACAACTCGTTCTCCGTACTGGCCGTAATGGCGTTCATGCCGTCCCGAATCTGATCGAGCAGTGCGTCTGGATCGATTTCCTCTGCCTCGAAATCCTTCAACTTAATAAATTCGGTGCGATCAATCGCCATTTCGAGATAGAAGACATTGCCTCGTTCGGTACGAAAAGTAACCCTCCGCACCTGTGGCTGATCGAGATGGGTGTCCACCGAAAGCACAACCTGCTTGGTGAGCGCCAGCATCTTGGGCTGATTCTGGGTGATATGGGTTTGCAATTCCCTAGAAATCTTGCCGGTAAAGTCCCCGACGATCTGGTTCATCAATTCGCCCATGACGTTGCCCACTTCATCGGCGGTATAAGCGCTCGCCAGCCCCTCTTTCGACATGCCCATGTTGAGCATGTAGCGTTCATACAGCTCCATTGCCGAAGCCGCTGAAAAATTCGTGACCACCAGGCCGGAAAAACCGCCATCGAACAACACGAAGCAGCCGATGTCCGGTTTCAGGCATGTGCGGGAAATTTGCTGAACCATCCCGGAATAGTTAAGCCTGCATGTAGTTGCCAGATGCAGTACCTTGACGACGGAATCACAGAGCGACCGCAAAATATCATCTGCCCCGCACACGACCGGATAATCGTTCTCTCTCATATTTCCGTCATCCGATGAAAGAAATGTATGTTCTGTTTATAGCATCTGCGAATTTCCACAATACGGGAGGATTTCACACGGCTTCCGGGGAACCCGCTGCCAATCCCCTATAATTGCGCTCTTCCCTTTGAATCGCCTCACCGCAATGCCCGCTTCACCCGGCACAGAAACCCTCCTGCCCGCAATCTCGAACCTGAGCCTTCCAAAGCCCGGCGCGCGGTTCGACCTGCCGGAACTGGCGGGGGCCGGTGACGCGCTGGCTATCGCCACGCTGGCTGCACGCGGTCAAATGCTAACGGTCATCACCGCGCAACCCGTCAGGGCACAACAACTCGTAGATGAAATCGCCTGGTTCGCGCCGCGCCTCGACGTGCGCCTCCTGCCCGACTGGGAGACGCTGCCTTACGACAGTTTTTCGCCGCACCAGGACTTGATCTCCGAGCGGCTTTCCACGCTCTACGCTATCAGCCGGAATGAGGCCGACGTGCTGCTCGTCCCCGCCAGTACCGCGCTCTACCGCATGGCCCCGCCCGCCTTTCTCGCCGCTTACACCTTCTTTCTCAAGCAGGGCGAGGCGCTTCAAGTGGGGCAGTTGCGCGCGCAACTGGCACTGGCCGGTTATCACTGCGTCACTCAGGTCGTCAGCCCCGGCGAATTCGCGGTACGCGGCGGGCTGGTCGACCTCTACCCGATGGGCGCGGCGCTACCGCTACGGATCGACCTGTTCGACGAACGCATCGAAAGCATCAAGACCTTCGATCCCGATACCCAGCGCACTGTCTATCCGGTCAAAGAAATACGCTTGCTGCCCGCGCACGAATTCCCGTTCGATGAAGACGGGCGTACCCGGTTCCGGGGCCGTTTCCGCGAAGCCTTCGAGGGCGACCCAAGCCGTTCGCCTCTCTACAAGGACGTCTCAAACGGCATCGCCCCGACAGGCATTGAGTATTACCTGCCGCTTTTCTTTGAAGAGACCGCCACGCTCTTCGACTACCTGCCGCCCGCCTCCCCCGTGCTCCTGCACCACGACGTGCCTGAAGCCATTGCCGGTTTCTGGCGCGATACCCGCTCACGCCACCACATGCTGCGCGGCGACCGTGCCCGCCCGGTTCTCGCGCCCGAGGCGCTTTTCCTGAAAGAAGAAGACTTCTTCGGCGCGCTTCATGGCCATCCCCGGCTAATCATCAATGAAATCAAAAACGAAGCCGACATCGACACTGGCCGCGCCGCTGCCCTCCCCCTGCCCCGGCTTGCCGTCGACCGCAAGGCTGCCGACCCCCTGAACCTCTTCAAGAGCTTCCGCGCCGGATTCGATGGGCGTGTGCTGCTCCTGGCCGAATCGCCGGGCCGGCGCGAAACCATGCTCGAATTCTTCGCCGAATATGGCGAAACTCCTCAGATTTGCGCCGATTTTGCCGATTTTTCCGAGAACGGCGCCATAAACTTCGCCATTGCCACCGCCCCGCTTGCCGCCGGTTTCATCCTGCCGGAAGCAAAACTGGCTGTTCTCACCGAAACCGAGCTTTACACCGCCGCCCGCCCCCGTGGCCGACGCGACGCGCGTAAGGCCGCGACGATGGAAGGATGGCTGCGCGACCTCTCCGAACTCAAGATCAACGACCCGGTCGTGCACGCTTCCCATGGCATTGGCCGCTACCTCGGTCTTGTGCACATGAGTCTGGGAGAAGGCGAAGCCGAATTTCTGCACCTCGAATACGACGGCGGCGACAAACTCTACGTACCCGTCTCCCAACTGCACGTCATCACCCGCTACGCAGGGATCGACCCCGAATCCGTCGGCTTGCACCGGCTCGGCTCCGGGCAATGGGAAAAAGCGCGCAAAAAAGCCGCCATGCAGGCGCGCGACACCGCCGCCGAACTGCTCGCCCTCTACGCCGCCCGAGCCGCGCGCCCCGGTGTGCGCTTCGACTTCAACGCCCACGATCTGGACGCCTTCGCCGAGGGCTTCGGCTTCGAGACCACCCCCGACCAGCAAAGCGCCATCGACGCTGTGGTCGCCGACATGAAATCAGGCCGCCCGATGGATCGCCTCGTCTGTGGCGACGTGGGCTTCGGCAAAACCGAAGTAGCTCTGCGCGCCGCCTTCGTCGCTGTCCAGGACGGCTATCAGGTCGCCGTCCTCTGCCCCACCACGCTGCTGGCCGAACAGCACTGCCAGACCTTCGCCGACCGTTACGCCGACTGGCCCATCAGGATTGCCGAACTTTCGCGCTTCAAATCCCCGAAAGAACAAACCCTGGCGCTCGCTCAGTTAGCCGAGGGCAAAATCGACATCATCATTGGAACCCACCGCCTGCTGCAAAAAGATGTCCGCTTCAAGCGCCTGGGGCTGGTCGTCGTCGACGAGGAGCACCGCTTCGGCGTGCGTCAGAAAGAAATCCTCAAGCAACTACGTAGCGAAGTCGACATCCTCACCCTCACCGCTACCCCCATCCCCCGCACCCTGGGCATGGCGATGGAAGGGCTGCGCGAATTCTCCGTCATCGCCACCGCCCCCCAGAAACGGCTGGCCGTCAAAACCTTCGTTCAGAACATGAACAAGGGCATCGTACGGGAAGCCGTCCTGCGCGAATTCAAACGTGGCGGACAAGTGTATTTCCTGCACAACGAAGTCGACACCATCGAAAACATGCGGCTCGAACTGGAAAAACTCCTCCCCGAAGCGCGCATCGTCGTCGGCCACGGGCAACTGCCCGAACGGGAACTCGAACGTGTCATGCGCGATTTCACCCAGCAACGCGCCAATCTCCTGCTCTGCACCACCATCATCGAGACCGGCATCGACATCCCCACCGCCAACACCATCGTCATCAACCGTGCCGACCGTTTCGGCCTGGCGCAACTGCATCAACTCCGTGGCCGGGTCGGGCGCAGCCACCACCAAGCCTACGCCTACCTCCTCACCGACCCAGACGCCAAACCCACCCCGCAAGCCAGGAAGCGCCTCGAAGCCATCTCCATGATGGAAGAACTCGGCTCCGGCTTCTACCTTGCCATGCACGACCTCGAAATCCGGGGCGCGGGCGAAGTCCTCGGCGACCAGCAATCCGGGGAAATCGCCCAGGTCGGTTTTTCCCTTTACAGCGAAATGCTCAAGCGCGCCGTGCGCGCCCTGCAATCCGGCCAGGAACCCAGCATCGAAGGCCCGCTCGAAGCCGTCTCCGAAATCAACCTCCACACCCCGGCGCTCCTGCCTGCCGACTACTGCCCCGACGTACAGGAACGCCTCACGCTCTACAAGCGGCTCGCCAACTGCGACACAGAGGACGAACTCATCATCCTGCGCGAAGAACTCGTCGACCGCTTCGGCGCGCTCCCCCCGCAAACGCAAGCCCTGATCGAAACCCATCGCCTGCGCCAGATCCTGCGTCCCTGGGACATCCTCAAACTCGATGCCTCCCCCAAGCAAATTGCCATCCAGTTTGGGAAAAACGCCTCCATCGACCCCGTGAAAGTGATTCTTCTCGTCCAGCAAAACAAACATACCCGCATGTCCGGGCCGGACAAGCTCATCCGTCAGGCGGATTTTCCTGAACTACGGCAACGGGTGGAAGGGGTCAAAAGGCTGCTGGAGGAAGTGCGCCAGCCAGAACCTTTCCCCTGAGAAGAATAAGCACCTTATCACACCATATAGATGTAATAAAAATGCTAATTGAATAAGTTAGAATACAATAAAAAATCAGGTCAAATAATTATCTTGCAGATATTGATGCGCTTTTGATAACATAATGGTGTATGCTGATCGTGACGATGCCCTCTTTCCAGGCGCATTGTCCGTTTTTGATTCAAATCCGGAGACTAAAATCATGAAGAAGACCTTCCTCGCTCTGATCTGCACCGTCGGCGCGTCACCCGCGTTAGCCCTGACCATCAATTTTACAGGGTATGAAGACAACTCGTTCTTCGGAACCGAGCAGCTTGGAATACTTAATTGGGCAGCATCGCAGTACGAGGAACGCATTGAGAATGATATGACCATCAATATAGCGCTTTCCACAGAGACTATGTCAGATAACATTCTGGCGATCGGGGGGCCAAATTGGCAGTGGGTCGTTGGTACGGACATATCGGTAACAAACATAACTGGCGGAAGCATCAGCTTCAATGCGGGAAAATCAGGTTTCAGTAACTATGATCTTTACTCGATAACCTTGCACGAGCTAGGGCATGTATTTGGCATTATCAATGGGTTCGACCCTTGGAATAAACTGCTGATTGACGGTGGGGCCTATTTCAGCGGCGAATATTCGGTCGGTGTCTATGGAGGATTTGTCCCGATAACCGCTGATGGGAGCCATTGGGATAACCACCGCTGGAATTCTGAACTCACCCCCTCCATGTTCCCTAGTTTCGTCCCTGGCGAAGTACGATCACTCAGCGAACTCGACTTCGCCGCGCTGGCCGACATCGGTTGGCAGGTTGTCGGCTTTAATGCTCCGATTCCCGAACCCGAAACCTGGGCCATGCTGTTGGCGGGGCTCGGCATTGTGGGCAGCGTTGCCGCGAGACGTCGCCGGGCTGCCTGATTTCGGAGGAATCGTGGCGGGAGGAGACCGGATTGCTTCTCGCCACGCAAAAGAAAGAAGCCGTCACAACCCCGGCTC
Organism: Betaproteobacteria bacterium; assembly: GCA_009782565.1. Classification (GTDB taxonomy): domain Bacteria; phylum Pseudomonadota; class Gammaproteobacteria; order Burkholderiales; family Rhodocyclaceae; genus WRNU01. The sequence continues at coordinate 195,120 of WRIU01000001.1, read as the reverse complement.
AATGAATATTGGTTCTGCTGGAGCGGTGTCGCGTAGTTGATTTCTTCGTTACGCAGGTCGAGCACCACCAGGTTTCTACGTCGGCGGAACATTGCTTTTGATCTGCGTCCTAACCTTTTCGACGTGCTAGAAATAAAGATCCTTGCGATCCTTGGGTTGTCTAATACACAACACCATTATCCTGCACTATAGGGGTAGACCCAACAGTCGTGTCACTAGGGGCCACTTCGAGTCTAGCGCATCCATCCAATACTCACTCTTTAGCCTGTCTACCTTTAGCTGGATAAGCCTTCGCGAGAGAATTTTTTTGGGTATTAAACTTTGCTACGCAGTGCTCGCTCGCCTTGGCGTGGTTTTCTTGTGAGCGATCAATACGTGCCGACAATGTAGCCAATGATTCATGCTTCAGTGGGAACAATTTCTCCAATTCAAACCGCTCAATACAATCCTTGGCAAGCGCCAAGCTAGTGCTGGCAAGCGACGTAAAGTAACCAAAAACGTTAGCGGGTAACTGCCCTTCGCGTTGCCACCAATCATTGACATTTTTATCCAGTGCATGAAGAGAGTCGTAGAAAAGAATCAATGCCATCGCATCGTCGCCAGATAAATCCTTGAACTGCGGCGCTTTTGGATACAGAACAGGCATGTACGGGATAAAGTCCTCCTGCACATCATTGGGTTTAATCCCGTCATCAGACCAAGCGCACACGAAATTGACGCTGGCGCGCTCATGTATGTACAAAACCCTCTCAATAACCCGGTTCAACTCGGCAGCCAGAAACCTACGCGCCTCGATTTCGCGCCTCGCCTTGTCCTCCAAGCTAGAGCGACGATTATTCGTCTCCGTAATCCATGCGCCAAGCAAAGAAGCACCCGCCCCAAAAAGAGCACCGGCAAGAGCCGGGATATTGGCGAATAAAGACAAAACGCCAACTACGAAAAGCAGTCCAGATAACCCCAAATGCGGGTTCTTCCGAACAAAAGCGATAGAGATAGATAATGTCTTTATCATTTCGTCAATAAGGATAGAACCAACAGTTGTGCCACCAACCGTCACTTTTATCGGTCTTACGTAGCGAACACGACAGCAACATGTCCAGCCGAAGCTGCACGGCGGGCAGGACCGACGACAATTTGCACGTCACGGCCAAGCCGAACTAAACAGTCGAGCATCTTTGTTTCACTGATGCCGCGAAACTGACCACGCAGCATCTTGGACAGTTTCGGCTGAGTGAGGCCAAGAACATCCGCCGCTTGCTGCTGGCTCCATTTGCGGCTTTTGATAATCTCGCCAATTTTGGTTACAAGTTGTGCCTTGACAAGCATTTCGTCGGCGTTGGGTATGCCCAAATCGGCGTAGACGTTGCCAGATCCTTCTTCAATCTCGATCATCTCATCCTCCTTTGGCATGTACCTCTGCTGTTTTCAACCGTTCCCGAATCAAGTCCATGTCTGGCTTTGGTGTCGCGATACCATGTGACGACTTCTTCTGGAAACAATGAAGCACATAAACCGCCTCGCTGAATTTAACGGTGTAGACAGCGCGGAACGTACCGCCGCTAGAATCTTCGACTACCTCAAGGACACCCGCCGAGCCAAAACCTTTTAACGGCTTGGCTTGTTCGTGTTTTTTCCCAATCTGGGCTTGATGTAATGCATAGCCAAACGTGTCTTGTACGTCATCTGGCATGGCCTTCAAATCCTTCTTGGTTGAGCCAATCCACCGTAGATCCTTCATGCGCTGCCTCACTTCCTAAATTATGCACAAATAGGCATAAATATGCAAGCCATACCTAACGCAAAACAGTTGTTTTTCGACACTTTACCGACAACCCCTTGAACCGGGGAGATAGTACCCTCAAAAATGTACGGAAAACCCCATCGCAATACGATACCATACGAAAACCTGTATATGGGGGTTATTCGGCAATGTTGGTAGGCTATATGCGTGTTTCGTCGGACTCCGACCGACAGAGCACAGACTTGCAACGCGACGCGCTGCTCGCTGCTGGTGTCGATCCCCGGCATTTGTTCGAGGATCACGCTTCCGGTGCAAAGGATGATCGGGAGGGTTTGGTGCGGGTGCTTGAATTTATCCGTGCGGGTGATGTTCTGGTGGTCTGGAAACTCGACCGGCTTGGGCGCTCGCTATCGCACCTGCTCTCCATCGTAAACACACTCAAGGATAAACAGGTTGCGTTTCGTTCGTTGACAGAGAACTTGGACACCACGACGCCATCGGGTGAATTTCTGTTTCAAGTGATCGGGGCACTCTCGCAATACGAGCGCGCCTTGATTCAAGAGCGCGTCGTCGCGGGTTTGGACGCTGCCCGACGTCGAGGCCGGATAGGTGGCCGCCCGCGCGCTATCACTGGCGAAAAACTGGACACCATCGTTGCCGCATTGGATGGAGGTATGTCAAAGGCTGCGGTCTGCCGTAACTTCAGCGTCAAGCGCACTACCTTGATTGAAACACTGGCGCGGGTTGGCTGGCCTTCATCAACGACAAAGAGGGCGTAAGTAAGATGGAAAACGAAAGCCCAGAAGATCAATGGCTTTTGACGCCAGCAGAACGCGAGCAGGTGATGACAAAAACCCGTTCCGCTAATTGGCTTAGTTTCGCTGTTCTGCTGGCGTTCTTTCGGGAGCGCGGGCGCTTTCCCCGTGATGAGGCAGAAGTTGGCGCACAAGCCTTTGTCACGTTGAGTAAGCAGATTGGAATACCCTTTACGGATGACTGTAGAACTCTCCCCGCCGAGCGCACTGCCAAACGTATGCGTGCTGAAATCCGTGCTTGGTTTGGTTTCCGGGAAGCAACAGTCGCCGATGCAGAAATGCTGCTCATCTGGCTGCGCGATCATGTTGCCAGCGAAGTTGGGGGCGAAATCGAGCTGATGATCGAACGGCTGGAAGTACGCTGTCGTGAACTTACCATTGAACCACCAACGCCTGACCGGGTGGAGCGTATCGCCCTGGTTGCCAAGGGCGCTCGCCGCCCCATGTCGGAAATGCGCGGTGTACTGATGGCGTTTCAGTTGCTCTTGCTCGATTTTTCGGGCGGCGGCGAAGTCAAAACTCTGGTGCGCGGCGAATGGCGTGGCGCGCAGGCTCCGCTGTCGGGTCGCGCATTGCTTTGCGCCTACTACCTCAACGAACTGCTTTTGAAACTGACCGCGCGCGAAGACCCGCACCCGGCGCTCTTCGATGCCTATGAATCGGCCATTGGCGCGATGGGGAAAGGTGGAAACCTGCCGCTGGTGCTGCGCCGCTTTGAACTGGCGCTGTTGCGTGAACTGGGCTATGGCGTAATGCTCGACTCCGACGGCAGCGGGCAGCCATTCCAACCCGGCGAGCCTTACCTCTACATCATCGAGCGCGGCCCGTGGCTCTGCGCCTCGGAAGCCGCGCAGGAAGCCACGGACGGTGTGCGTGTCGACGGTCAAACCCTTCTCGACCTGGCCGCAAACGATTTCAGCCGCACCGAGACCCTGCGTGAAGCCGGGCATCTACTGCGCGCCCTCATCCATCATCACCTCGGCGGCCAACCCTTGCAGTCTAGGCGGGTACTCAATGAGTTGAGAAGTTCGTTTTACTGATGGAATTAATCGGAAAACACCCGTCAATGGGTACTGGCGTTGTGTGAGTTAAACTCATATGTGAACTTTTTTTGCGTAATATGGTTTTATTCACAAAGCAAGGAGGTTAAGTGATATGTCAAAAGCCCTGTTGCTGATTGATATTCAAAACGATTATTTTGAAGGAGGGAAATCGGAGCTTTTTGAACCGGAGAAGGCGCTTGGCGCTGCCGAAAAGGTTTTAGATATGTTCAGGGAAAATGGCTTGCCCGTCATTCACGTTCAGCATATCAATACAAGGGAAGGGGCGACTTTCTTTCTGCCGAATACGGACGGCGCAAAAATTCACGAGCGCCTGACGCCGCACGATGGGGAAAGCGTGATTGTCAAACATGCGCCAAACAGCTTTTTTGATACAAATCTCAACGGCATAATCACGGACAAACAGGTATCTGAACTTGTTGTGTGCGGAATGATGACGCACATGTGTGTCGACACAACCGTGAGGGCGGCCAAAGATTACGGTATACCCGTCACGCTTGTTCATGACGCCTGTGCGACGAAAGACTTGCTGTTTAACGGGGAAAAATTGTCTGCCAATGTGATACAGAAAGCATATTTGGCTGGATTGAATGGGATGTTCGCTAAGATCATCGCAGCGTCTGAATTAAGGAAACCCTGATCTACCTTAGTTTTCCCCTCTCCCGCAAGCGGGAGAGGGGAACGAGGTACTCCAATATTATTTTGCGCGAGGGCAAGGTAATGTTTGAAAATATAAACTCTTTCGTGATGGTTAACGAGGAATGAAATGTTTCGAGTTATACGCGGATGCGTAGGACTGATTGCAATCTGTTTTGCCTTGATGGTTCAGGCGCAGGATTTTGAGGCAGTGAAACGCGCGGCGGAACAGGGGAATGTGCTTGCTCAAACTAGCCTTGGAGCAGCGTACTACTTCGGTCAAGGTGTAGCGCAGAATTATGTTGAGGCTGAGAGGTGGTATCGCAAGGCAGCAGAGCAGGGAGATGTGATTGCCCAAGTTGCCCTTGGACTGATGTATGCGGAAGGTCAGGGTGTAACGCCAAATGATACCGAGTCTGTGAGCTGGTATCGTAAGGCAGCACTCCAAGAGAATGCTGTTGCTCAAGCTTCTCTTGGAATGATGTATGCAGAAGGGCGTGGCGTAGCCAAAAATGATGTCGAGGCCGTGAGGTGGACTCGTAGGGCGGCGGAACAGGGAAATGTGCTTGCACAAACTAACCTTGGAGCAATGTACGTCACAGGCCGCGGCTTAACGCAGAATTTTGACGAGGCAGTGAAGTGGTATCACTTGGCGGCGGAGCAGGGATTTGCTCCTGCTCAAACCAAACTTGGAGCGATGTACATGGAAGGCTGGGGCGTGCCGCGGGATGATGCAGAGGCCGTGAAGTGGTTTCGCAAGGCAGCAGTACAGGGGTACAAACCCGCCCAAGATGCGCTCAATTCCATGAAAAAGTAACCTTCCCTTCTGCACAACAAATAGCATGAGGATAAACTCTTGATCGAACTTGGCGTCAATATCGACCATGTCGCCACCTTGCGGCAGGCGCGGCGTACCTGGGAGCCTGATCCGGTCTGGGCGGCGGTGGAAGCTCATCTCGGCGGAGCGGATGGAATTACCGTCCACTTGCGCGAAGATCGCCGCCATATCAACGACGATGACGTGCGACGGCTTCGGGAGCTGACCCAGGTCAAATTGAACCTCGAAATGGCGGCTACCGATGAGATGATCGGCATCGCCTGTCGGCTCAAGCCCGAAATGGCGATGCTGGTTCCTGAAGGGCGGCAGGAAATCACCACTGAGGGCGGCATCGACATTGTGGCCGGGGAGGTGCGGCTGCGCGAGTGCGTTGCCCGCCTGAGCGACGCCGGAATCGTGACCAGCGTGTTCATCGATGCCGATCCGGCACAGGTCGATGCGGCTGCGCGTATCGGTGCGCGTGTGTGCGAAATCCATACCGGTCCTTATGCCCACGCTTTTCACGCAAACGGGCGGGACATCGGTAGCCGGACGGTGCGCGCGGAACTTGAACGTGTACGCGCTGCGGGCGAGGCGGTGCGCGCCGCCGGAATGCGGTTCAATGCCGGACACGCGCTCAACTACTACAACGTACAGCCCATTGCCGCGCTTGCCGGGGTGCGTGAGCTGCATATCGGGCATGCCATCGTCAGCCGAGCCGTATTTGTAGGTCTGCGCTCGGCGGTGAGCGAGATGAAACGCTTGATGCGTGAGGCAGGGACTTCCGCGTGATTTACGGCATCGGAACCGACATCGTCCAAATCGCGCGGATACGCGCGGCGCTCGACCGTCACGGCGAAGCGTTTGCGGCGCGTATCCTGGCGGATGCCGAATGGGGACAGTGGCAGGCAAGCCGTGATCCGGCTCGGTTCCTCGCCAAGCGTTTTGCCGCCAAGGAAGCATTCGGCAAGGCGCTCGGCATCGGATTATCACCGCCCGCAACCCTGCGAGCGCTGGCTGTGCAGCATGACGAACGGGGTAGACCTGAATTTGCATATGATGATACACTTTCCACTTATATGCAATCGAATGCTTTGATGGCTCTTCTCAGCCTGACCGATGAGAAGGATTACGTTGTCGCTTTTGCATTGATCGAGTATCCGGGAACATGAAACCACACGCCTCTCCTGTTGCGTTGCCGCGCGGCGCGTTGATGGTCGACGTCGCCGGTCTGGCTCTGACCGATGAAGAACGCAAACGCCTATGCGACCCACGGGTGGGCGGCGTCATCCTGTTCGCGCGCAATTATGCCGATTCCGCGCAATTGCGCGCCTTGACCGGCGAAATCCGCGCCCTGCGCTCGCCTGCCCTCATCATCGCGGTCGATCATGAAGGCGGGCGGGTACAACGTTTCAAAACGGATGGCTTTACCTGTTTACCCGCGATGCGTACGCTAGGGGACTTATGGGCGCACGATGAGTCCGGGGCGCAGGCGGCAGCCCGCGCGGCGGGATTCGTGCTGGCTGCTGAACTCGCCGCTCACGGCATCGACCTGAGTTTTACGCCAGTGCTCGATCTCGATTGCGGATGCAGTCGCGCTATTGGCAGCCGCGCGTTTCACCATGACCCGGCAGTGGTGGCCACCCTGGCCTTGTCGCTTGTGACAGGCATGATGGATGTGGGCATGGGCGCGGTGGGCAAACATTTTCCGGGGCATGGTCATGTCGAGGCCGACTCGCACCACGATGTTCCGGTTGATGAGCGCACATTCGATGCGCTCTGGAACGAGGACATCGCGCCATATCGGCATGGGCTGTTGCGACAACTGGTGGGGGTGATGCCCGCGCATGTCATTTATCCGCATGCCGAACCGGGAGAGGCTGGGCCGGCGGGTTTTTCATCTTTCTGGCTGAAGGAAGTGTTGCGCGAGCGGCTCGGTTTCGGGGGGCTCATCTTCAGCGACGATCTCAACATGGCGGGCGCGCTTGTGGCCGGGGACATCGTGGAGCGGGTGACGGCTGCGGCGCGCGCCGGTTGCGACATGTGGCTGGTGTGCAACCGCCCCGATCTCGTTGCCGAGCTACTGGCGCGCAGGATGCCTAAAATTGATCGTGCTACCCGCGCCCGCTTGGCCGCGTTCCCCGTACCCGCGCCGCATCCGTGGCTGGCCGACCCGCTTGCGCTTGCACAGCATCCGCCTTATCACCAGGCGCGCGAGAAGGTGCTGGCCGTGCTGCCCATGGAAAGTGCCAATGATCCGGTCATGGCTGCGGCACTCAGCGGTGCCGCGCGGCCAGATGGGTGATTGCGTTACGTCTGCTACGCCTGTGCCGTTCGACGCGCGCGCCTTCCTGCGTACCGTCCCTGATACGCCGGGCGTCTATCGCATGATTGACGGCGATGAGCATGTGCTCTACGTTGGCAAGGCCAAGAACCTCAAACGCCGGGTGTCGAGTTATTTCCGGGTGAGGCAATCCAGCCCGCGCATCGCCATGATGGTGGAGAAAATCGCGCGCGTGGACATCACCCCGACGCGTTCGGAAGCCGAGGCGCTGATTCTCGAAAACAATCTCATCAAGAGTCTCGCGCCGCGCTACAACATCCTGTTTCGGGACGACAAGAGCTATCCCTATGTCGAGTTATCGGGGGATGAATTTCCCCGGTTGGCTTTCCATCGTGGGGCTTTCGCCAGGGGGGCGCGTTATTTTGGCCCGTTTCCCAGCGCCCACGCAGTGCGTGAAAGCATCCAACTATTGCAAAAGACATTCCGGTTGCGTACCTGCGAGAATAGTGTTTTCCAGAACCGCTCCCGGCCTTGCCTGTTGGCGCAGATCAAGCGTTGCAGCGCGCCCTGCGTGGCGGAAATAGAGCGTGGCGCTTATGCCGCCGATGTGCATCTGGCAAGCCGTTTTCTCGATGGGCAGGCCAGCGAAGTCATTGATGACCTGGGCGCGTGCATGCAGGCTGCCGCAGGGCGCTTGGCCTTTGAGGAAGCGGCGGCTTGCCGCGACCGGATCAGGGTGTTACAGACGGTGCTGCATCGCCAGTTTGCGGATAGCCGCAAGGACGAGGACGTCGACATCATTGCTTCCGTGGCGGAGGCCGGGATGGTCTGCGTCAACATCGCGATGGTGCGCGGTGGACGCCATCTCGGAGATCGGCCTCAGTTCCCCAGTGGCGCAGCGGTGCTGGACGCTGGCGACGGGTTGGCGGCTTTCGTCGAACAGCATTACGCCGTGCACCCGCTGCCGACGCGCTTGCTGGTCGCGCTCGATCCCGGTCTGGTGCGCGAGGCGCTTTCCGAGGTCTCCGAACACCCGCCGATTCTGGCTCGGCCTCGCCATGCCGCCGAAAAAGCCTGGATGGAGATGGCAGAGAAAAACGCAAGGCTGGCTATCGAAGCCCGCCTGCGTGACACGAGCCGCGCCGGAGAACGGCTGCATGCCTTGCGAGAGGCGCTTGATTTGCCCGATATTCCGGCGCGTATCGAGTGTTTCGACATCAGCCACACGATGGGGGAAGCCCCCGTGGCTTCTTGCGTAGTCTGTATCGACGGCGCGATGAAGCACGGCGAATACCGGCGTTACAACATCGGCGGTATTACGCCAGGCGACGATTTCGCCGCCATGCGCCAGGCGCTCGACCGCCGCTATGGCCGGGTTGCGGACGGAGAGGGCATTTGTCCCGACCTCATTCTCATCGACGGCGGGCGTGGGCAGGTGGGCGCGGCGCTGGCCGTTCTGTCCGAACTTGGGTTGGATGCGGTCAACATCGTGGGCGTTGCCAAGGCAGAAGGGCGCAAGCCGGGGCTGGAAACGCTTGTTTTTCCGGATGGGCGCGAAAGTGTGGCACTTGGCGGGCAATCACCGGCGCTGCATCTGGTGATCGAGATACGCGACGAGGCGCACCGTTTTGCCATTACCGGCCACCGCGCCCGGCGCGGCAAAGCGAGGCTTGGGTCGAAGCTGGAAGACATCCCCGGCATCGGCCCCGCACGCCGTCGGGCGCTTCTATCCGCCTTCGGCGGGTTGGATGGTGTGCGCGCCGCCGCTATCGAAGACCTGTGCCGTGCCGAAGGAATTAACCGTAAACTGGCCGAACAGATATACTCCGCGCTGCATTGAACCGTCAAAGCGGGAGCGAGCACATCGCGTTCTGGTATGCACATCAACATTCCCAACATATTGACCTGGGGGCGAATTGCCCTGATACCGGTCTTCATCGGCGTTTTCTATTTGCCGGATGCCTGGGTGGGCATGGCACAGAAAAATGTGCTTGCCACCATCATCTTTACCGCCGCTGCCGTTACCGATTGGCTGGACGGCTATCTGGCTCGCGTCCTGAAACAGGCTTCGGCTTTCGGTGCGTTCCTCGACCCGGTTGCGGACAAGCTGATGGTAGCCGCTTCGCTCATCATGCTGGTTCAGCTTGGGCGAGTGGATATGATTGTGTCCATCATCATCATCGGGCGCGAAATTACGATCTCGGCGCTACGCGAATGGATGGCGAGGGAAGGTCAATCCGCGAGCGTGGCAGTTGCTACCGTCGGCAAGTTCAAGACGGCGGCGCAGATGACGGCTATTCCGATGCTGTTGCTCCATGCGCCCTTGCTGGGCGTGGACATGCGAATCGTAGGCAGCATCCTGATCTATGTTGCGGCCGCCCTTACGCTTTGGTCGATGGGCTACTACCTTCACCGTGCCATGGCCGGGTCGACGAAAGACACTGACCCAGGCTAGTTTGCTTCACCCATAACTCGCGGTTCGGATTTGAGCCGCGAGTTTGGCGTCGCTCTGGCTTGCAGGAGGGAAGCCGGGAATTAAAGCCCGGCGTTACGCCCAAGATTCAGGATTTGTGTGGCCGCCGGGAATTGAAAATGCGGGGCGGCGGGGTGGCCCGCAAGGGTCGGGGTTCCGAGTCTTCGGGCAGGACGACGTTGACCTCCATCACATCGTAATTTTCCTGTCTGCTGAACTGGATATTGATGGCCTCGGGATCGACTTTGACGTACTTCGAGATGACCTTGAGCAGTTCATCCTTCATGGCCGGGATGTAATCCGTTGTCCGTCCGGAATCCGATGTGTGTTCATGTGCGATCAGAATTGCCAGCCGGTTCTTGGCAATGGCAGCCGTTTTCTTTCTTTCGCCGAAAAGACGGGCAAGAAATGACATGTTACTTGCCTCCGAACAGGCGCTTGATAAAGCTGGGTCTCTCGAAATTGACGAAACGCAGCGGGCGCTGTTCGCCAAGGAAGCGGGAAACAATATCGCTGTAGGATTCCGCTACGTCCGAATTCGTGAGATGGATGGCGGGAATGCCTTGGTTGGACGCGTGGAGCACGGATTCAGACTCGGGGATGACCCCGAGCAGCGGAATGCGTAAAAGCTCCTGTACGTCCTTGTATGAAAGCATTTCACCGTTTTCAACACGCTTGGGGGCGTAGCGGGTGAGCAGCAGGTGTTCCTTGACCGGTTCGTTGCCCTCGCGTGCGCGCCGGGATTTCGATTGCAGGATGCCGAGGATGCGGTCGGAATCGCGCACCGAGGAAACTTCGGGGTTGGTGGCGATGATGGCTTCATCGGCGAAGGTGAGCGCCATGACTGCGCCGTGCTCGATCCCGGCGGGCGAGTCGCAGACCGCGTAATCGAAGCCCATGCTGTCGAGTTCCTTGAAGATGGACTCGATGCCTTCTTCGGAGAGGGCTTCCTTGTCGCGCGTCTGGGAGGCGGGCAGGATGAAAAGATTGTCGTTATCGCAGTGCTTGTCCTTGATGAGTGCCTGATGGAGCTTGGCCTCGCCGTGGATGACGTTGATGAGGTCATAGACCACGCGCCGCTCGCACCCCATGATGAGATCGAGATTGCGTAGGCCGACGTCGAAGTCGATAACCGCTGTTTTGAAACCGCGCAAGGCCAGCCCTGATGCGAATGCCGCGCTGGTGGTGGTCTTGCCTACCCCACCTTTGCCGGAAGTAACGACGATGACTCTCACTTTTTCCCCTTGTATGGTTAGGCTGCTTCTAGTTGATCTGGAGCGGTTCGATAACGATAGATTGATTCTTGGCCGAAGATTTCATGCGAACGACGGCCGCACGGCCTGCAATGCTTTCAGGTACGCCGCGTTCAAAAGTACGGTAAATGCCGGCGACTGCAACCAGTTCCGGGCCGAAGCAGGTTGCAATGATACGCGCGTTGGCATCGCCGCGCGCACCGGCCAGCGCCCGACCAGCCAGAGGGCCAAAGCAATGGATGTTGCCGTCGGCGATGACTTCCGATCCGGGGCTGACGCCGGCGAGCAACACGAGATCACCCCCCTGCGCGTAGATTTGCTGCCCTGACCTTACGACCCGGTCGATGTACAGAGTGTTGGCTGACGAACTGGAAGCCGTGGCAGCACCCGATGTTTCGGTACTGGCTGGTGGTGCCGTTGTTGCTTGTACCTGGGGGCGTTTGCTTGTCGCTGTCGGCGCATTGCCGAGCACCGCCAAACCGACGCGCCGCGCTCCCGCAAGAAGCGCCTCATCGGCCAATCCGCATACTCCCGCTGGTTGCAGCCGGTAACGCCGCAACAGTGATGTCAGTCCGTTCCAGTCAATGCCTTCGCATACATCGAGAGCCGAAAAATCGAGGATGGCCGGTTCCTGATTGAAAGTATCCGGCCGGCCGCCGAGCATCCTGTGCATTTCATCGGCCAGCCCGGCAGGATCGGCGCGGTTCAGCAAAACAAGAACCGCGTCCAGATTCATGTTATGGAACTCGACTGGCCGGGTGGGGGCTGAACGTGGCATGAACGCGACAATAACCGATTGAACTTCGCAAGTCTAACGGCGAGGCAGTTTTCCGGCAAGGCTCAAGACAATCGCAAGAGACTTTTTGGAGTGAACACATGTTGGGGAACTGCCCCGACGCTTTGGGTTAAATTCCCCTCCTTGGAGGGGTGCCCCGAAGGGGTGGGGTGGTAGCAGCGTATGAGAACCACTATAGGCTTCTCGACCACCGCACCACCCCGGCGCTACGCGCCACCCCTCCTTGGAGGGGAATTTAGTGCGGAGCTTATTCACCTCCCGGAAGGGGAATTTTAGGGCAGCGTTTTCTCCGCTGCCCGGCAAGTCATTTTGCACGCATCCATGCCCGCGCTGTATCCAGCATCCGGCAGGAGTAGCCCCACTCGTTGTCATACCAAGACAGTATCTTGACCAGCGTTTCGCCGTCCGGGCCAGACAATATGCGCGTTTGCGTGGCATCGAACGTGGAGGAAACCGTGGTGTGGTTGAAGTCGGACGACACCAGTGGATCGTTGTTGACCGCGAGGATGCCTTTCAGCGGGCCATCGGCGGCGGCGGTCATGAGCGCGTTGATTTCTTCTTTCGTCGTGGCGCGCTCCGGGGTGAAGGTCAGGTCGACGAGCGAGACATTCAGCGTCGGAACCCGTAGCGCGAAACCGTCGAATTTCCCCTTGAGTTGTGGCAATACCAATCCGACTGCCTGGGCCGCGCCGGTTTTGGTCGGAATGATGTTGGCCGCTGCGGCGCGCGCGCGACGCAAATCCGAGTGATACGCATCGACCGACACCTGATCGTTCGTGTAAGCATGTACGGTGGTCATCAGCCCCTGCCGGATGCCGACGGACTCGAAGAGCACCTTGGCGACCGGCGCGAGGCAATTGGTGGTGCAGGAAGCGTTGGAGACAACCGTCATTGCGGACGTGAGCACGTCTTCATTGACGCCATAGACGATCGTGGCATCTACATCATCGCCGCCTGGCGCTGAGATGAGCACCTTTTTCGCGCCCTGCGCCAGCAAGGCTTGTGCTTTTCCCTTGCTCGTGTAAGCGCCGGTGCATTCCAGCAATACGTCCACGCCATATTGCGTCCAGTCGATGTCTTTGGGAACCATAGTGAAACGGAAAGGGATTTTCTTGCCATTGACGATCAATGTGCTATCGCCTTCGGCTTCGACCGTTGCATTGAAGCGCCCATGCGTGGTGTCGTATTTCAGCAGGTGGACATGAGTGGAAAAATCACCGGGGGCGTTGATGGCGACTACATCGAGTTCGTCCTGTAACCCTCGCTCATAAATGGCGCGAAAGACACAGCGGCCAATACGGCCAAAACCGTTGATGGCGACCTTGATGGGCATGAAATTCTCCTTGTGGGTTGTGCCTGATCAGCAACGGAATAGCGGAATCGCCGCTGCCGAAAAAAAAGATTTTAGCGGTAAAAGGCAAATGTCCAAAGCAGAACCTTGCCGTATCTGGATGTGCGATTTTTGTTCCGCTTTTCCGGAAAGGCGACTGTTGATCCTCTTATCTGACTATACTGTAAAGGTTATCGGGGGATACATGGCATGCTGATTGGGGCACGCGCAGGGGCATACGCAGAACTTGTGAGGTAGAACCGGTCGAGTGTCCAGTTGCCATAACCACGCACTCATGGAGGTCTCACATGAAAAAACGATCAATTCTGGCAGTTACCTTGCTGTGCGTTACGCCGCTTCTCGTCGGCGGCTGTGCTTCCAACCTTGGCGGAGACGACTATTCACGCGGGGAAGCGCGCAGGGTCATGAGAGTCCGGTTCGCCACCATCGAGAGCGTGCGTCCGGTGAATCTGGGGGGTACAAGAAGTCCCGTCGGTTCGATGGCAGGCGCTGTCGTAGGAGGGGTGATTGGCAGTTCTCTCGGTGGCAGGGGTTCAGCATCTTCAGCCGTTGGAACTGTGATAGGCGCTGTCGCGGGCGGCGTGGGCGGCGCAGCACTGGAAGAGACCGCTACCCGTAGGCAGGGGGTAGAAATCACAGTCCAACTCGACAGAGCTGGATACCTGGCGATCGTACAGGAGGACAATGGCGAAGACTTCCAGCCCGGCGAGCAGGTGAGGCTGGTCGAAGATGGGGAGACGACACGGGTTACGCGTTAGGCATTCTTTGAACGACCCGGGAGTTTTCGGTGCGGGAGTATTTTGAGATTGCCCAAGCAGCAAAACGGAGCCGATTGTGGCCTTTTGTGTGGGGAACAGGAGCGTTCCCCACGGTTTCTCCTTTCATGGGCGTACTTCTTCAGTCTTATCCACGATAGCTCTGTGGTTTATTGACGAAAGCAACCAATACGTAACTGATAATCATCAACAGATACCAAGCAATCAATTTTTGAGTCACCCCTGCCTAAAGGCAGGGGATTGCGCGAGACACGTGTTCAAAAGGAATCATGATCCACTCTTTGTGTTGGTTCGGGTAAACCCATGCGTGTGTCGCCGTACCGATATTCTCGGCAAACCATATAAACAAAGAAAAACCCTATCACTAACGGCATCCGGCGATAGTGACGCCGAATGCGGAAGTGAATCCATGTTTTTCCAAAAGAAATAACCACAGCAATTAGCATGTGACCTCTTATTTAGCAGTTTTTAACATCCATAGAGTATATCCTTTACGCCGAAGACGTAACGAAAGGATTAAATCGAGAAATCCCTGACCTCAATCCCGGATCGACTCAAAATCTATCTTTCTTCAGGTACATCGTCACTGCTTGACAAAATAAAAAAGAGGATACTAGCAGTTGAGCCTCGGCAGCAGTTTGAGAACGGGAACCATTCGAATCTGCTGCCATCTAAAATGTTTGTTGGCAGCAGCTTATATGTCGATTTCACAGTTTTATCCTCAAATTCTCGAACAGGCGGAAAACGCCATTATTGTGGTCAATAAGGACGACGACATCGTTTTTTTCAATAGCAATGCCGAGCGGTTATGGGGACGTAGCCGGGAAACCGTACAGGGAGCCAATATCTCTCTTCTGATGCCTCCCCTTAAAAACGATCAACAAACCCAATCCCCCGGTCAGTCTGGCATCGGCCTTCTCGTCGGCCATCATGTGGAATTGCCCATTGAGCGCCCAAATCAGACGCGGGTGTGGGCTGAAATATCCGTTTCACGTATTGAAATCACTACTCAAACCCTGTACCTGATCACTGCCCGAAACATTACGCTCAATAAGGTACATAAGGCGCTGCGCTACCATGTCCTTCAGATCATGGCGAAAACGGAGTCGCTGCAAGAGGTGCTAAACCTGCTCTGCCAGGAAATCAGCCGCATTGCGCCGGAAATTTCCGTCACTATTGCCCAAATTAGCAACGACGGCCGTTTACACACGCTGGCCGCGCCGGATTTCCCCACCGAATACATAAGCCAAACCGACGGCATCGATCCCGGTTCCCAGTCTTCCTGCCTTGGGCTCGCCGCTTTTCATGGCGAACCCGTGCTCGTCAGGGACATCGAGAACGATCCCGGCTGGACGGTCGCTAAACATGAAACGCTGGAACTGGGCTACAAGGCGTGCTGGGCGGTTCCGGTCAAGGCGCGCGACGGCCATGTGGTCGGCGTCCTGGCCTTCTACTACCGCGTATGCCGACGGCCGAACAAATTGCACACGCAACTGGCCGAGGTTGCGACCTCTCTGTGCACGTTGGCAATGGAACAGGCTCAATCGCGGGCGCGTATCCATCATCTGGCCTTTTTCGACAATCTCACCAGCCTGCCCAACCGCAGCATGTTGCACATCCAGGCCAACCAAGCCATTGCACAAGCCATCCGCGACAATACGCAACTGGCGGTACTGTTCCTCGATGTCGACCGTTTCAAGCAGGTCAATGATTCTCTTGGGCATCCCGCCGGAGACGCCCTGCTGCGTATCGTCGCCGAGCGCCTGCGCGAAGCGATACGCGAAGTCGACATCCTTTGCCGTTATTCGGGGGACGAGTTCGTCATCGTCCTCACCCAATGCGACAGCGTACACGCCACCGACCTCGCCGGCCGTCTGCTCGCCGTACTCTCCGCACCATGCCAGATCGGCGAAATTCCACTGTCCCCGGCAGCCAGCATCGGCATCAGCCTGTTCCCGGAAAACGGGAACGACATAGACACCCTGATTCATGCAGCCGACATGGCCATGTACCAGGCCAAACAAAAAGGCCGGGGCTGTTTCAGCTTTTTCAGCGGCCAGTTGAACCTGCTCGCCAAGGAGCGCTTTACACTCGAATCGTCCCTGCGCGGGGCGCTCGAAACCAACCAACTCAGGCTCTACTACCAGCCCCAGATCAATATCGAAACCCATCAGTTACATGGCATCGAAGCTCTCGTGCGCTGGAACGACCCTCAGCTTGGCTATGTTGCCCCGTCCCGCTTCATCCCGTTGGCCGAAAAAAGCGGCTTAATGACTTACCTGAGCCAGTGGGTATTGAACGAAGCCTGCCGCCAGCTTGCACAATGGCGCCAGCATGGCTTCACTATCCCGTCCATATCGGTCAATCTGTCACCCACCGATTTTCACAACCTGAAACTGCCGCAATATCTCGAAGCCATACTCCGTTCGCATGGACTGCTTCCCAATGACATCCTGATCGAGATCACCGAAGGCGTGTTGATGGATTCCAATCCAAACGTAATACGAACCATCAACGAAATTCGCGCCCTCGGCGTGCGCCTGTCGATCGACGATTTCGGAACCGGCTATTCCAGCCTCGCCTACTTGCGAAATTTGCCCGTCAATGAACTCAAACTCGATCAATCCTTCGTGCACGACCTCGGTCGCGACCGATCCACGCGGGCGCTGACCAACGCCATCATGCACATCGGCGACAGCATGGGGCTACTGGTTGTCGCCGAGGGCGTCGAACACTCGACACAGCGTAATCTGCTCAAGGCTCAGGGCTACCAGATCGTTCAGGGCAACCTGTTCTCCCCCCCACTGCCGCCGGAGGAACTGGAGAACTGGCTGAACGAAAACCTGTCCTTCACTCAATGGCAGTAGGGTTTATCATTCTTCTCTCCTCCCTTTCCCGCTGTCGGGAGAAGGGCACAAAAATGGAAGAAGATTGTCATGATCGGTCGCATTTCAGGCCTCCTGCTGGAAAAAAAACCACCGCAAATCCTCGTTGAAGTCGGGGGCGTCGGCTATGAGATCGACGTGCCGATGAGCACCTTTTGCGACCTGCCCGCTTGCGGCGAAAAAGTAAGGCTCCATACCCATTTCGCCGTGCGCGAGGACGGCCATTTCCTCTATGGTTTTGCCACCAGCGAGGAACGCGCGGTTTTCCGCCAACTCATCAAAATTTCCGGCATCGGCGCGCGCATGGCCCTGGCAGTGCTCTCCGGCATGCCGATCTGCGAACTGGCTCAGGCCGTCGCGCTCCAGGAAACCGGCCGCCTGGTGAGAATCCCCGGTATCGGCAAAAAAACCGCCGAGCGCCTGCTCCTGGAATTGCGCGGCAAACTCGACGCCCCCCCCGGCATGCCAGAGCAGTCATTTCGAGCCAACGCATCAACTCCCGGCAACCGGGGCGACATCCTCGATGCCCTGCTCGCCCTGGGTTACAACGAGCGGGAGGCGCTCGCTGCCACGAAGGGGCTTACCGATGACGTAGAAGTTGCCGAGGGTATCCGGCTGGCGCTCAGGCAACTGGCGAAAGCGTGAAATATTTGTCAGTTTCCTTTACACGTTATTATCAGTAAAAAGTTTTGACTATATAAATCAATAACATAAAATGCGGCTCGTTTCTTGCTTTCGTGGCGTGTGGTTTTTACTAATCGTTTGTAACACGCAAAGGAAGGTTTCACCATGAAAAGAGGAACAATCAGCAAGTTGATCGCCACCAGTGCCTTGGCGTTTGCAGCTTCAGCGTCGCAAGCAGCTTCTGTCGATACTTGGGAGTACACGCTTAACTTGGAGTGGGTCGTCGACTCCGTTGTGTTCAATGCGGCTACAAACCCATTACCTGGTTATGTCGGAGACGGAGCCAAGAGCAAAACCGTGTTGAGTTGGGGCAAGACTGGTGCCAACTACAAAAACGTCGACATGAATAGCGGCTATAACCGTAGCGCCTTGGAAATTTCTGTTCCGCAGGCTCATGGAACGATCAACACCGATGGCGTCTCGGTTGAAGCCAATATGTTTACGCACTACAACAGCCCCATCTATGACACTTACCCAACCCTCGCACACGCTCAGTTGGCTGTAACGGTCAATCTGGGGCTGCCCGGCTCCGCTAACGTATTCAATCTTCAGCGAACCTTCGAGGTGTATTTCAAGGAAACGCCCAACACCGGAGAACAGTGTGCATGGGGTTTGTGCGACGACGATATTTTCGCGATTCTTACCGTCTCACCCACGCTCAACGATTTCTCTGACTCATTCGTCTTCAATGGGTACGAGTACACGTTCAACTACTTTGAAACCTCCAATTTCCTCAAGCCACTCTCGGCGGCTGCCTGTAATGAGGCTGGCGTACCGGGGGGTTTTGCATGCTATGGCTTCACAACGCCCGAAGCAGCCGCTACCACAGTGAATTTCGCTTTCTCGATGACGGCGACGGCGGTTCCGGAGCCTGAAACTTACGCGATGCTGTTGGCAGGCTTGGGCATGATCGGTGTCGTTGCTCGCCGTCGGCGCAACGCGATTCGCCGCTGAGAACAATGAACGGATAGCGACGCCAAGCACCGCGTCGCGAAGTAACTGAAGCCTTCGGGGTCTGAAAAGCCCCGGAGGCTTTTTCGTTCCTGCCCACTTCCCTTCACGCTGGAACTCATAGCGGCCCAACTCGCCTAAAAATAGGTAAAAACACAAAAAATCGTCGCTTTTTTTTACACATTAAAGCCACTACATAATTTTATTTAATAAAATCAATATCCTGCAAATAGGCTCGGTTTTTGCTAATAGTGGTTATACGTAATTTTTCAGACTGCAACCTAGAGGAAGGTTTCACCATGAACAAGAAAGCTATTTGCAAGTTGTTCGCTGCCAGCGTTCTGTCTTGTGCGGCTTCGGTTTCGCAAGCCGCTGTTGTCGAATACTGGAAATACGACATCAACATGAAGTGGACTGATGCCGTTTTCGACACCAGCACAAACATAAACTCATCTACCAAGTTCACGGATGACGTCCTGAGTTGGGGGTATAAAGGCGGCGTCGATGACTCGATTATCGGTTATAACCCGAACAACGCACGTAGCAGCCTGAAAATCATCCAACCGCATCGTGATGGATGGATCAAGTCCGGCGGAACCGTGGACCAGGTCAATATATTCAGGCACACCAATAACGAGATCAACGCGACCTACCATCACCTCCTGGAAGCCACGTTGAGCGTATCCGTCGATCTGAGGGATTGGTATAACGACGCGCTTCCCATAGAAACCTTGACGAAGGACTTCAAGATATTCTTCTACGAAACGCCCAACGTCGGTGGGACCTGCGCCTGGGGTAACTGCGACGACGACCTTTTCGCGTTTGTCGCAATGCCTACGATCTACGATACGTTCACATACGATGGTCAGACCTACCAGTTCAACTACTTCCAGACCAGTGGCCCCGACGCCATCACGCAGTTTAGCGCGGACATATGCAGCGAAATCAGCGGTGGGAAAATGACGACTTCCTGCTACGGCTTCAAGACAGCAGAGTCTGCCCAGACTACGATTCAGTTCGGCATTTCGATCACGGCGGTTCCTGAGCCCGAAACCTACGCGATGCTGCTGGCAGGTCTGGGCATGGTCGGTTTCGTAGTTCGCCGTCGGCGCAATACGATTCGCCGCTAAACGACGACGTAGCGCCGTCTCACAGATGGCGCGTCATTCTGATTGCCTTTCGGGGTCTGGACGGTTCCGTCCAAGACCCCGAAAGTTTTTATTCCCTGCCTGACGCGCTCCCCACGGGGCGCATAGGGTAAAATGTGCGCCCCTTTTGCGGCACCTCCCCATGCAGTACGTCGGTTTTACCCTGCGAAACAACCTCTTCGTCGCCCCCATGGCTGGGGTCACCGACCGTCCCTTCCGTATACTGTGCAAACGTATGGGTGCGGGATTGGCGGTCTCCGAAATGGTGACTTCCAATTCCCTGCTCTACGGCAGCGCCAAGACCCGCCGCCGCGCTGACCACACAGGCGAACCAGGGCCCGTCGCAGTGCAAATTGCCGGAGCCGATCCCGCGATGCTGGCTGAGGCCGCGCGCTACAACGCCGAGCGCGGCGCACAGATTATCGACATCAACATGGGCTGCCCTGCCAAAAAAATCTGCAACGTCATGGCGGGTTCGGCTCTCATGCAGGACGAGGCGCTTGTTGCCCATATTCTCGCCGCCGTCGTGCGCGCCGTGCCAGATACGCCAGTCACGCTCAAAATCCGCACCGGCTGGAACCGCGTCAACAAAAACGCCGCCGCCATCGCCCGCATCGCCGAGGATTGCGGTGTGCGCGCGCTCGCCATTCATGGCCGCACCCGCGCCGATCAATACATGGGCGAAGCCGAATACGACACCATCGCCGAGGTCGTCCGCCAGGTCGGCATCCCGGTCATTGCCAACGGTGACATCCATTCGCCTGAAAAGGCCCGTGACGTCCTCGACCATACTGGCGCGGACGGCCTGATGATCGGGCGCGCTGCCCAGGGGCGGCCTTGGATTTTCCGCGAAATCGAACATTTCCTCTCGACCGGCGAACGCCTGCCCGCGTCGCCTTTGAGCGAAATCCACCAAATCTGCCGCGCACACCTGGCCGACATCCACGCCTTTTACGGTGCGGAGACCGGCGTGAAAATCGCGCGCAAGCACATTGGTTGGTACACCCGTGGTCTTGCCGGATCATCGGCTTTCCGCCGCGCCATGAACCAGCTTTGCGACCCTGATGCCCAAGGCGCGGCTATCGACGAGTTCTTTGACCGCCTGGCCGAAGCAGGCGGGAGCTTCAATCGCGCAATAGACGAAACCACCGAAACATTACGAGAACTGGCCGCATGAACTCTTGCAACAACAACGGAATCGCCGACGCCGTAGCGCGTACCCTGGAACAGTATTTCAACGACCTTGATGGCGAAAATCCCGTACCAGTCTACGACATGGTCATGAAATGCGTTGAAAAACCCATGCTCCAATTCGTACTCGAACGCGCCGGCGGCAACCAGAGCACTGCCGCCAAATTGCTGGGCATCAACCGCAATACCTTGCGCCGCAAACTGACCGAATACGACCTGCTGTAAACTCCACCGGCCCTGCCCGGCTTCCATGCCCGGACAGGTTCTCATTTTTTCCTTCGCGTCTTACAAAGATGAAAATCATCCAAGCCCTGATTTCTGTCTCCGACAAGCGAGGCATTCTCGAATTCGCTCAAGGACTCGCCGCCCTCGGCATCAAACTGCTTTCCACCGGCGGCACGGCCCGGCTTCTGAAGGATGCGGGGCTTGCCGTCACCGAAATAGGCGACCACACCGGCTTTCCCGAAATGCTCGATGGCCGGGTCAAGACCCTGCACCCGAAAGTACACGGCGGCATTCTCGCCCGCCGCGACTTGCCGGAGCACATGGCAACACTCGACGCGCACGGTATTCCGATGATCGACCTCGTGTGCGTCAACCTCTACCCGTTCAGGGAAACCGTCGCCAAGCCTGACGTCACGCTGGAAGCCGCTATCGAGAACATCGACATCGGCGGCCCCGCAATGGTGCGCTCCGCCGCCAAGAATTACGCCGGGGTAGCCGTTGTCACCGACCCGGCGGACTACGCCCCCATCCTGGCGGAAATACAGGCCAACGCAGGCGCGTTGCGGCTTGCCACCCGCTTCGATCTGGCCAAAAAAGCCTTCACCCACACCGCCCGCTACGACAGCATGATCGCCAACTGGCTCACCGCCGAGCCTGAAGGCGTCGAAGCCGCCCCTTCCGCGCCCGCCCCTGCCCCGGCGATTTTTCCCGAACGCCTGCAACTGGCCTTCGACCGCGCGGAAACCCTGCGCTACGGCGAAAACCCGCATCAACAAGCCGCTTTCTACCGGGAACCGCAAGCGCCAGCGGGCAGCATCGCCGCCTATCGGCAACTTCAGGGCAAAGAGCTGTCCTACAACAACATTGCCGATTCCGACGCGGCCTGGGAATGCGTCAAAACCTTCCCGGAACCCGCCTGCGTCATCGTCAAACACGCCAACCCTTGCGGCGTGGCCATCGCCCCCAGCTTGCTTGGCGCCTACGAAAAAGCGTTCCAAACCGATTCCACCTCCGCCTTCGGCGGCATCATCGCCTTCAACGGCACGGTTGACACCGATGTGGTGGAAGCCATGAACGCGAGAAAGCATTTCGTCGAAGTACTGATCGCTCCCGCCTTCACCGCAACCGCCAAGGCCCTGCTGCAAACAAAACAGAATCTGCGCGTCCTGGAAGTCCCCCTCGCAAGCGGCCAGCATGCCCTGGAATTCAAACGTGTCGGCGGCGGTCTGCTCGCGCAAACGCCGGACGCCTTCAAGGTCACGCCGGAAACCCTGAAAATAGTCACCCAAAAAGCGCCGACCCCCGCGCAAGTCGAAGACCTCCTTTTCGCCTGGCGTGTCGCCAGGTTCGTCAAATCCAACGCCATCGTCTTCTGCGGCGATGGAATGACCCTGGGCGTAGGCGCGGGACAGATGAGCCGCGTCGACTCCACCCGCATCGCCAGCATCAAAGCGGGCAACGCCGGGCTGGCGCTCGCGGGTTCCGTGGTTGCGTCGGACGCCTTCTTTCCCTTCCGCGACGGCGTAGACGTGCTTGCCGCAGCGGGCGCGACCGCCGTCATCCAGCCCGGGGGCTCCATGCGCGACGAAGAAGTCATCGCCGCTGCCAACGAACACGGGCTGGCAATGGTCTTCACGGGCGTCCGGCATTTCCGGCACTAAAGACCCTGCACCTTGACATATTCATCCTCAAACAACGGAAAAAATAATGAAACTCCTCGTCATCGGTTCCGGCGGACGTGAACACGCCATTGCATGGTGCCTGGCACGGACGCGCGGCTTGCAGAAAATCTATGTCGCCCCCGGCAATGCCGGTACTGCCGCTGAACGCGAACTAGAGAACCTGCCGATCACCGACCCGCAAGAACTCGCGGATTTTGCCGCCGACAACAAGATACTCCTGACCATCGTCGGCCCCGAAGCGCCGTTGGCCGCCGGTATCGTCGATATTTTCCGTGCCCGGGGCTTGAGGATATTCGGCCCCACCAAGGCAGCCGCCCAGCTCGAATCCTCCAAGGACTTCGCCAAGCGTTTCATGATTCGGCACAACATACCGACTGCTGCGTTCGAGACCTTCACGGATGCCGAAAGCGCGCACGCCTACGTGGAAAAACAGGGCGCGCCCATCGTCATCAAGGCCGACGGCCTCGCGGCTGGAAAGGGCGTCGTTGTCGCAGAAACATTGAAAGAAGCGCACATCACCATCGACGACATGCTTGCCGGTAACAAACTCGGCGACGCGGGCGCGCGGATTGTGATTGAAGAATTCCTCGAAGGCGAAGAAGTCAGCTTCATCGTCATGTCCGATGGCACCAACACGCTGCCGCTTGCCTCCAGCCAGGATCACAAACGCATCGGCGACGGCGACATCGGGCCGAACACCGGCGGCATGGGCGCTTACTCCCCTGCCCCGGCTGTCACACCGGGTGTGCGCGCCAAGATCATGCGTGAAGTCATCAACCCCACCATCAAGGGCATGGCGCGCGAAAGCATGCCTTTCACCGGCTTCCTTTACGCCGGCCTGATGATCGGCAAGGATGGCAGCATCAAGACCCTGGAATTCAACTGCCGCCTGGGCGACCCCGAAGCCCAGCCGATCCTGATGCGCCTGAAAACCGACTTCCTGAAACTCTTGGAACACGCGGTTGATGGTCAACTCGACAAGGTCGAGGCCGAATGGGATTTGAACGTTGCTCTCGGGGTCGTACTGGCTTCCGCCAAATATCCGGGCACTCCACGCACAGGCAACATCATCAACGGGCTGCCTCCAGAAAACTCCTTCGGCGAGGATGCCCATGTTTTCCATGCCGGGACCGCGCTCAACAAAGCCAGCAAGGTCGTCACCTCAGGGGGGCGCATACTTTGCGTCACGGCGCTGGGTGTCAATGTCCGCGCCGCGCAGAAACGGGTCTATGAACTTGTCGAGACGATTTCCTTTTCTGGCATGCAGTACCGCCAGGACATCGGCTACCGGGCAATCAACCGCAAAACATGATTTATCTCAGGCCTCCTCGATCGCTCTCAAGGCTTGCCCGAATTCTGAGACCAGGATCAATCCAGCCACTTTCGAGATCAAGGCTCGCCGATCCGACAACAAAGGCAAGGATCGCAAGATCGCCATGGACTCATCCATGCCAACGAGGTCTCCTGTCTCCAAGGCTGCCTTCAACCGGATAATTTCCTGATCCCAATGCGAATCATTCGTTCTTTCCCCATCTTTCAACATTGTTTCGCGGGGATATTCTTTCGTAATCGCTTCGTCTATTTGTGCGCTCAGGGAAAATAACCCTGTACGGAAATTGTCCAGATGTTCATAAATGAACGATGTGTCCCCCCGATGCCCGGCAGCTTCCAACAAGCCTGACGATTCTGACAGCGCCAGTGCACCGATATTGGCCAATGCACTTTTCAGAGCATGAACATGCGTTGTAAACGCTTTCAAGGTATCTGACGTCGGTTTTTCCAGTAAGGCAAGACGATGTTTCACATCATTCAGGAAAACTTCAAGGAGGCTCAAATAACGCTCTTCAGAACCGCCAACGCGCGACAGACCCGCAGAAACATCCACGCCTTCGATATCCGGCAAGCTCACGGCGGCACTCTGGTTCTTTGAATTGTTTGCCCCCGGCATCACAGGTTGGCGTTTTTCCTTTGAAATCCATTTTTCCAGAATTTCATTTAATTTTGCCGTTTCTATTGGTTTAGAAAGAAAGTCATCAAAGCCGTTTTCAAGGAACATTTCACGTATCCCGGAGATGGCATTGGCCGTCAATGCAACGATGGGCACGTTTTTAAAATATTCACCATTCAATGCACGAATAGCAGCAGTTGCTTCAATGCCATCCATAGCCGGCATCATGTGATCCATGAAAATAATGTCATAGTGTTTTGTTTGCAGCCTTTCGATGGCTTCATGCCCACTTTCAGCACAGTCGACCTGCATCTCATAGACGGCCATTAACCCCTGTGCCACACGTAGATTAACGGCAAGGTCATCCACGATCAGGACTTTCGCGTCCGGTAAAATGAAACTGATTCCATCCACTGCGGCGCGAACATAGTGTTTCTCGTCTGAAAAGCCATTCAGGATGTTAGCAATGGTAGGAGCATAAGCTGGCATGACTAGCGCACGAGCACGAGGAATGGGAAGATGCTCTCCAGACTCCGCGTCAAAAATCACCATCATGGCTTCTGGAGCAAGTCGCTGTGCTTCGGCGGCAGTTTTATCTATCAGGCAATGAGGCAGAAAAATAAAATTGTACTTACGCTTCGACAGTTCATCGGAAAAGTCTTCAAAAGAGTGCACTCGCACACAAAATACACCCAGATTTTCAATAGACATGAAAACACTATCCGCATATTTTCGATGCGGTTCGTACAGTATGACGTTTTTTGACTCCGGCTCGATCACTTCCGCAAAACGATGATATTCACAAACATCCTGCAAGAACGTAACAGTAAACGTTGCCCCCTTGCCATAATCACTTTCAACCTTAATGCCCCCTCCCATCAGTTTACTGAGATTATGGGAAATTGAAAGCCCCAACCCTGTTCCTTCTATACCTTTGTTATTGATAGAGTTGACCTGTACAAAATCATCGAACAAGTTTTTCATATCTTCTTTTTTGATGCCAATCCCTGTGTCCTCTATCTTGCACTGAACTTCGTATTTACCATTCTCCGTTGTCTTACCATTTATGTAGAGAATAATATGTCCTTCTTTTGTATACTTCACGGAATTAGACAGAAGATTTAACAATATCTGACGGACGCGTGCTTCATCACCAATCATTTTACCTGGCAAATGACTATCAACATAAATAGAAAATCGTACTGGTTTTTCTAACAAACGCATCTTGGTGATAGTCGTCACATCATTCAACAAAGAACCCAACTCATATTCTGTCGTAACAAGCTCCAATTTACCGGACTCTATCTTAGAAAAATCAAGAATATCATTGATAATAGCCAATAAATTGGTTCCTGCCTGTTTAACATCTGCCGCATAGGAACGCACAGTATTTGATACGCTTTTTTGGCGTAAAATCAATTCACTCATTCCAATAATTGCATTCATCGGAGTACGAATTTCATGGGACATTCGTGCCAGAAACATACTCTTTGACCGATTGGCTTGTTCTGCTTCCAATCTAGCTTCAACTAAGGAGGTTACATCGCTGATATCAATGAATCTTCCTTCCAGTTTTTGGCTGGCATCGCCATAATAATTTTCCATAAATTGACTGGAAACGATTTTGAAATACCATGACTTACCATACTCATGTACCTCAACTGTATTATCATAAGAGCCTGATTTGTCAAAAATATCACCTATCATTAGTTTCATATTCATTCGATGAAAGAGATCGACTAATGGACGGCCAACAGCCATCTCAGTATTTTCAATATGAGCCAGTTTTGCCATAGGTTCGCTGATATAGGTTACGCGATTCATCTCATCCACCAAGGCAACAAGATTAGGCGTTGTTGTCATTAACGCAGAAAAAGAATTTTCCGCCCTGGATGATCGCATACTTTTATCAGAAGAAAAACGGACTAACAACAAGATTATAACCATAACATTAACAGCACTTCCCCATAGAACTATCATTTCATCAAAATAAGCTATATTTCCAACCAATGGCACTCCTGTGAGTATTAATATCAAAATAGTAAAATTTACAAAAATAGTTAAACACAACAAGGGTTTATATTGGCAAAATATCGCACAAACTCCACATATATACAAGCACACACTAAAATAATAATGATCTCCACCAACATATCCACTATGAAAGGTAAACGCCAGAAAAATAAGCAGTGGCATCAGACAAGATAAAAATGAAATATTTTTGATATAAGTTACTAAAAGCGCAATCATAACAACAAGCAGCAAACATAAAAATGCCGCAATAATTGCATCATTAAACTGTCCAGCCTCAATATATCCCGCAACTTTAATATTAGTAAAAACCACGACCCCGAAAAAAGCAAAAATATTTGCAGCCTGAATATAGCCTAACTCAGGCCGTCCACTGAATCTTTTTCGCTCTCGCCGCATTGTAGGAATAATGATGAGCAGCATCAATATAAAAATACAAAGCATCGAAAATAAGATTAAAAAATAATTGGATTTTACTTCAAAAATCAAATACAAAGAAATGGCACTAATATTACCCAACACTGCCAACATCAGCGACCAACGAAAATAGTCGTTTTCAGAGTTATTTTTGAAATTCATTTTCACTCCTGACGCACCTGAGTCGGATCAATGATTCTCACTACCCCCGGCTTAATTTCAACAGAAATGTATTTATCATAAAAAACCTCTCCGTCCAGATCGAGTATCAATGGACTATTGGATGTCAAAAAAACTTTTTTCGCGCGCCGATATGTAAAGAGATGTGGATATTTTTCATAACTTCCATTTACATATTTATTCAATACATTATAACTCTCTAATAAATTGATTTCATCACTTAACAATACATCTAACCTACCATCAGTTGGATCAGCCTCCAGGATAATATTCTTTTTATTTCTAGCATAATACGGACTGTTAGCAATATTGATAAAAGCATGTCCCCCACTCAAATTTTCGTCGTCTACCCAGATACGGTAGTTTTGCCTGAGTATTTCAGAATTGATAGCTCCCATAAAGTACAAAGAATTGAAGTTCAAGAATTTTGAAAAATTTAACATGCACCGATTCATGAAAGTACGCTGTTTACGTACTCTCTCTGTGTTACTACGGCACAACGCCTCAAAGCCAATCAAGCAGTGACTCAGAGCGTAATTGCTACCGCAATACAGCGCATCCATTGGAACGGAAGGTGCGTAAACTTGTGCTTCCAATGAATTGAAGGCCGCTTTATTCGCTTCTCCAAAAACACGACAGAAATCAATCTTTTTTCCATAGGGTATAATACCTAATTCCACATTCGGCAACCCAACAACACCATTCAGGCAATCGAATAAAATCCCACTGCCCCCCACCGCATATACCCTGAGTGGGTTGCCGGATGGAACGGCACCAGCAAACCGCTGAATCGCACAAATGGCATCACGCGGAAAACGCGAGACATGAACAGCATAGTCCGGCGGTGTCTGCTCCGGCGAATTGTTAAAAGCATTGAAAAAATGATGTATTCCTGTGATCATTGCCTCCATTTTCAGGTGACTGTCGAAACATATAGGATTTATTATAAAAAAGTGCCTAGTTTGGAAAATTGATACTGGCATTAAAGGCTCTCCGTTCATTTTGTTTAATTAAATCATAATGAAACGACATCAAGCAGAGAAAAACTCTCATTATTTGATTTTTTATTATATAACATGGAGAATGGTAATTGTTCTGAGCACTGTTCAAACAAATCAATCAAAACTGGATCAAAATCTGTCCCTCTACCTTGCAAAATAATATTTACCGCTGTTTTATGGTCAATTGCCGATTTGTAACAACGCTTAGAAGTCAGAGCTTCGTAGACATCAACTATTGCCATCAGTCGTCCCAGTAATGGAATTTCCATACCAACAAGATTATCTGGATAACCAGAACCGTCCCATCTTTCGTGATGGTATTTGATAAAAATTTTGGCATATTGTAAAAAAAGGCTATCCTCTTGGTCTTCTTCCAGTTTTTCTATAAATTTGACGCCATACATAACATGTTTTTTCATTTCATCGAATTCTTCTTTCGTCAATTTTCCAGGCTTTTTGAGAATACTGTCATGGATAGCAATTTTCCCGACATCATGCAGCAAAGAAGACTGAAGTAATAGACCGATATCCCACCCATTTGTTTCTTCCTGGTAGACCCCCATCGCAAACATGTTAGACAATAATATCCCCAGACAATGCTGCGTTCGTTCAATATGATTCCCTGTCATGTTATCTCGTCCTTCCACTAGTTCTGCCATTGCCTGCAAAACCTTATTCTGTAATTTAAGTATAGTTTGTGTTTTGTTCGCTACCATTTCCTGCAAATTTTTGTTGTAATCTTGTAGCGATCTTTTCTGTTTCTCTACCAATATATGTACTTCGACACGTTTTTTCAAAAGAGGCGCTGAAAATGGTTTACCTATATAATCAACAGCACCCAAATTCAATCCTTGAAGTTCGCTATCAGAATCATTCATGGATGTAAGAAAAATAACCGGAATATTTTTCATCTTCGGATTGTTTTTCAGAATTTTGATTGCCTCATATCCACTCATCTCAGGCATATCAATATCCAACAAAATCAGCTTCGGCGTATAGCTTGTCAGCAGATCAAACATTTTTGACGCTGAAGGGACTGTTATCACGCTATAAGTATCGGACAGAGCCTCCTTGCCAACCATCAGGTTGGCAAGGTTGTCATCCACCAGCATGACCAGATCGCGGGTATTGCTCATTTTTATCCCCATCTCCTGATTATGACAAAGTCTTACTTTTTCCTCCTTTGGCGACTTCTTCACGAGGGCACATGTGTCGTATATATGCACCGTCATACCGTCCAACAAAAGTAGTCCATCGGTAAAGCTGTATAAATGTAAAAATTCACGCCTACTATGGGGAAGGTACTCCATGTCGCGCCTCCAGGCACGAGTCGCTACAATCGCCTCCATGCTTTACGATCTGATTCGCCCTGTCCTGTTTTCGTTTGACCCTGAAACCGCGCACGAAGCCGCTATTGCCGCCCTGCATGCCGCCGGCCGCCTGCTGCCCGCCGGACAGCCACACTCTGCCGCCCCGGTCGAGGTTATGGGGCTCACCTTCCCCAATCGTATCGGGCTTGCCGCCGGGCTCGACAAAAATGGCGAGGCCATCGACGGATTGGCGTTGATGGGGTTCGGTTTTCTGGAAATTGGCACGGTCACGCCGCGCGCGCAGCCGGGAAATCCGCGCCCGCGCATGTTCAGGTTGCCGGAAGCGCGCGCCATCATCAACCGCATGGGTTTCAACAACCACGGGGTTGACGCGCTCGTAGCCAATGCGCGCGCGGCCAAATACAAGGGGATTCTCGGCATCAATATCGGCAAGAATGTTGGTACACCCATGGAACGCGCCGTCGAAGATTATCTTACGGCTCTGGAGAGGGTGTACGAAGTGGCAAGCTATGTCACGGTCAACATTTCATCGCCCAATACAAAAAACCTGCGCCAGTTGCAGGACGCTTCCGAACTCGACCAGTTTCTCGCCCGCCTCAAGGAAGCCCAGCATCGCCTGGCCGAGCATCACGGGCACTATGTGCCGCTGGCGCTGAAAATCGCGCCAGACCTCGACGCGGTCGGTGTCTCGGATATTACCGACGCGCTGCGCCGCCACCGTATCGACGCCGTAATCGCCACCAATACCACGCTTGCCCGCGACAAGGTGGAGGGGCTGCGCCACGCCGATCAGGAGGGAGGGCTGTCGGGCGCTCCGCTGCTGGAGGCATCGACTGCCGTGATACGCCAGCTCGCGCAAGAATTGGCGGGGGAAATACCGATCATCGCGGCAGGAGGCGTGCTCGACGGCGCGGACGCGCGCGCGAAACTCGATGCCGGTGCAACTCTGGTACAGTTGTTGAGCGGCCTGATCTTTCGCGGCCCCAGCCTCGTCCGCGAATGTGTGCGGGCAACGACGGCCTAAGGCTTTACTTGTATAATTTTGTCCCTTTATCCGTGCCCTGCAACCACTCCAAATGAGCTATCTCTTCGTCGTCCTCGGCGCTGTCCTCGTCAATAACGTGGTTTTCGCCCGTATCCTCGGGCTGTGCCCGTTCATGGGAACGTCGAAGAAGCTCGAAACCGCCATTGGCATGGGATTGGCAACAACTTTCGTGCTCACGCTGGCTTCGGGGACGTGTTATCTGATCGACCACTATCTGTTGATGCCGTTCGACCTCGCCTATCTGCGTACGCTGGCTTTCATTGTGGTCATTGCGGCCATCGTGCAGATCACGGAACTCGTCATCCACAAGACCAGCCCGTTATTGCAGCAAGTACTCGGCATTTACCTGCCGCTGATTACCACGAACTGCGCTGTGCTCGGCGTTCCTCTGTTGAGCGCGAACCTCGGTTACGGCCTGCTCGAATCCCTGCTGTTCGGATTCGGTTCCGCTGTCGGTTTCACTTTTGCCCTGATTCTGTTCGCCGGTATCCGCGAACGGCTCGAAGGGGCCGATGTGCCATTGGCGTTCCGGGGAGTGCCTATCGCCATGATGACTGCCGGTTTCATGAGCCTTGCCTTCATGGGCTTTGCCGGATTGGATCGTTTTCACCACTAAAACCACAATATCCCCCGGCCTTTTTCCAGATCAATGCTTTCCGCTCTTCTAGTCATGACAGGGATAGCCCTTGTGCTCGGCACGGCACTAGGCTATGCCGCCGTTTACTTCAAGGTCGAAGGTAATCCGCTGGCCGAGCAGATCGACGCCATCCTGCCACAAACCCAATGCGCCCAATGCGGTTATCCGGGCTGCAAGCCTTATGCCGAAGCCATTGCCAACGGCGAAGCCGAAATCAACCTGTGTACGCCTGGCGGCGACGATGGCGCGCAAAAACTGGCGGAAATGCTTGGGCGTGAGTTCAAGCCGCACGGGGCGCCGGTCGAGAAGCTGAAAACGGTAGCAATCATCGATGAGCAAACCTGCATCGGCTGCACATTGTGCATTCAGGCGTGCCCGGTCGATGCCATCATTGGTTCAGCCAAGCAGATGCACACGGTGGTGAGCCGCTATTGCACGGGTTGCGAGTTGTGCCTGCCGCCCTGCCCGGTCGATTGCATCGCGCTGGTGGAAGAGCCGCGCACGCCGCAAAACTGGCGCTGGAAGTACCCGGTAAAAGGACTCAAGGTGGTGGCATGATTTCGCGCCTTTTCAGCTTCCGGGGCGGCATCAAGCCCGACTCCCACAAAGCGGAATCCTCCGGGGCACCGATCAGTCATGTGCCGCTACCGTCGCGGCTGGTGGTCTTGCTCACTCAGGGAAGCCAGGGCGCGGCTAGAACCATCGTCACCGTCGGCGACAAAGTATTGAAAGGCCAGTGTATCGGCGAGGCCGAGGGCGTGGCAGGTACGGCCATTCACGCACCGACTTCGGGCACGGTGACGGAAATCGGGCGTTACCCGATGGCGCATCCATCCGGGCTGGCCTCACCGGCCATCGTGATCGAACCGGACGGGGAGGAACGCTGGATCACGCATGAGCCGCTCGACCCCGCCACGGCGAGCCGCGAGGATTTGATTCTCCGCATCCAGGCAAGCGGTATCGTCGGCATGGGCGGTGCGACTTTTCCGAGCCACCTCAAGGCCGACAGTGAAATCGAAACGCTGGTCATCAACGGCGCGGAATGCGAGCCATGGATCACTTGCGACGACCGCCTGATGCGCGAACGCGCCGCCCATATCGTAACGGGTTCGGCAATCCTGGCGCATTTGACCGGCGCGCGACAGGTATTGGTCGGTATCGAGGACAACAAGCCCGAAGCCATCGCCGCCATGCGCGCCGCCATACAGGACATGGAACCTGTCGCGCGTAAATGCCTGGGCGCGGACAAAATGAACGTCATTGCCGTACCGACGCTCTACCCGACCGGAGGGGAAAAGCAACTCGTCAGTGTGCTCACCGGCATCGAGATTGCTCCCGACAAACGCATCACAGATTTTGGCATTCAATGTTTCAACGTCGCGACCGCGCACGCGGTGTGCCGCGCCCTGCTGCACGGCGAGTCGATGGTCTCGCGCATCGTCACCGTGACCGGCAATGTCGAACGTCCGGGCAATTATGAAACGCCGCTCGGCATGCCGGTTTCCGACCTGCTTGCATTCTGCGGGGTAAAATCCGGCACAAGCCGCGTCCTGATGGGCGGGCCGATGATGGGCTTCACCCTGCCCAGTCTCGACGCACCCATCGCCAAAGGCTGTAATTGCCTGATTGCCGCTTCAAACGAACTTTTCCCACTGCCGCCGCCCGAACAGCCTTGTATCCGCTGCGGCAGTTGCGCGAGCGCCTGCCCAATCGGATTGCAGCCGTTTGAACTGTACTGGGCCAGCCGCGCGAAGAATCTCGATAGCGCCGAGCAGCATCATCTCTTCACCTGTATGGAGTGCGGCTGTTGCGCTTATGTGTGCCCGGCGCATATTCCGCTCGTCGATTACTTCCGCTTTGCCAAAAGCGAAATCCGCGCCCGCAACGAAGAACGGAAAACCGCCGAACAAGCCCGGACGCGGTTTGAATTTCGCAGTTTCCGGCTGGAGCGCGAAAAAACCGAGAAGGCGGCGCGCCTGGCCGCCAAGGCTGCCGAAACCCGCGCCAAGGCTGCCTCCGAGGGCGACTCCGCGCTAATCGCCGCCGCCGTGGAACAGGCCAAAATGCAGCCTTCCATTCAGGACAATGCCGCGCCTTCGCACGATCAACAAACATGACTTCTCCGCATATCCGACAACCTGCCAGCGTACAGCGCGTGATGATGACCGTGCTGGCCGCGCTCCTGCCCGGCATTGCCGCCTATGTATGGCTGGTCGGTGCGGGCATCCTGGTCAATATCGCCATCGCCTCCGTGACGGCGCTGGCCTCCGAGGCGCTGGTGCTCCGGCTGCGAAAGCGCGCCCTGTGGATTACGTTGAGCGATGGCTCGGCGCTCGTCACGGCCTGGCTCGTCGCGCTCATCCTGCCTTCCATCGCGCCCTGGTGGCTCACCGTGATCGGCGTGCTGGTCGCCATCGTCGGAGCCAAACACCTGTATGGCGGCATCGGGCAAAACCCGTTCAACCCGGCAATGGCCGCCTATTGCGCGGTGATCGTCGCCTATCCGGCGCTGATGTCGCAATGGCCCCATATCGACGGACTCGACTTCGCCACCCAGTTGCATCTGATTCTCGGCGGCAGCCGCGAAATCGACGGTATCACCGGCGCGACGGCTCTGGATGCCATGCGTACCGGATTACGCAACCAGGTCGACGTCCACACGATCCTCTCTTCCGAAACTTTCGGCTTCGCCGGGGGGCGGGGATGGGAATGGATCGCGACAGGTTATTTTGTCGGCGGCCTCTTTTTGCTCGCGCGCCGCGTCATCACCTGGCACTTGCCAATCGGTTTCATCGTTGGCATGGGATTCACGGCTGGCGTCGCCTGGCTCCTCGCGCCGGACAGTTTCCCCTCCCCGCTCTTCCATCTCGCCAGTGGCGGGGCGATGCTCGCGGCTTTTTTCATCGTCACCGACCCGGTCACGGGGGCAAGTTCCCCGCTCGGTAAATTCATTTTCGCCGCCGGGGTCGGGATCATCGCCTGGGTCATACGCACTTTCGGCATGTACCCTGACGGCATCGCCTTCGCAGTGCTGTTGATGAACATCTGCGTTCCGCTCATCAACCACGCGACCCAACCTGCCCTTGTCGGCCAGCGCAAGGAACCTCGGTCATGACTGTCCCCGATCCCGCGCGCACCGAATCGTCTGCTTCCAGCCCAGGTTTTTTCGCAAAGCTGCCACCCGCGCTCGCCCGTGCGCTGATTTCGGCCTTCGGCCTGTTTGCCTTCACGCTGGCCTTCACTTCCCTCATGGCGTTCACGTATGAGATGACGCGCGACCGTATCCAAGCCGCCATTGACCAGCAACAAATGCTGCTCATCGGCGAAGTGCTGCCGAACCTCGCTTACGACAATGCCTTGCTCACCGACGTGATCGAAGCCGAAACCAGCAATGAAAACCATGTCGGCAAAATCTGGCGCGCCCGCAACGGTAGCGCGCCTGTAGCGCTAGTGTTCGAGACCTTCGCGCCGGACGGCTACGGTGGGCGCATCAACCTGATCGTCTCCTTGGACAACGAAGGCCGAATTGGTGGCGTGCGGGTCGCCTCGCACCATGAAACGCCAGGGCTGGGCGACTACATCGACCCGGCCAAGGATCGAAAGAAAGAAGCCCCGTGGATACATCAGTTCTCTGGGGCGGATGCGTCCGCCACGCGGTGGGAAGTGAAAAAGGATGGCGGCAATTTCGACTACCACGCCGGCGCGACGATCAGCGCCCGTGCCGTCACGCGCGCAGTGGGGCGCGCTGCCGCCTGGGTCAATGCGCGCCGGGAGGCGCTTTTCGCCGCTCCGGAGGGCAGCCGCTTCAGTGCGGAGCAAGGGGAGGGAAATAAACAATGAGCGAAAGCAGACACCTCCGGGAAAGCATCCGCAACGGCCTGTGGCGGCAAAACCCAGGACTGGCTCAAATTCTCGGCCTCTGCCCGATTCTCGCCATCAGCACCAATATGGTAAACGCCGTCAGCCTGGGGCTCGCTACCGTCATGGCAATGACCCTCTCGAACCTGGTGGTCTCCGGGCTGCGGCGCTGGATCGCCTACGAGATTCGCATCCCCGTGTTCATTCTCATCATCGCGGCACTGGTGACGGTGCTCGATCTGGCATTCAACGCCTATTTTCACAGCCTGTACCTGGTGCTCGGCATCTTCATCCCGCTCATCACCACCAACTGCATCGTGCTCGCCCGCGCTGAAGCCTACGCCGCCAAGAACGGCTTGCTGGAATCGACCGTGGACGGCATTGCGATGGGGTTTGGCCTGGTTTGGGTGCTGGCGTTGCTCGGCTTGCTGCGCGAGCTGATCGGCAACGGCACGTTGTTTTCCGGCATTGAGATGGTCTTTTCCGGCCTGGAACCAATCAGTGTTTTTGGCGACGCCTATCCCGGCTTCCTGCTTGCAGCCCTGCCGCCCGGTGCGTTCTTTATCCTCGCTGGACTGATTGCCGCCTACAACGCAATCAATGCCCACCACGCGACGCGCGTCAGCCCAAATCCGCCGCCGGTACAAGCATCCGTGCCGCCCGCTGCCTGAAAACAGCTCCATGAAACCGGAGGCAGCGCGCGAATTCTTCCGCCGTCTGGCTGAACGCACCCCGGAACCGCGCACCGAGCTCGAATACGGCAGCCCCTACCAGCTTCTCGTCGCGGTCGTGCTCTCGGCGCAAGCCACCGACAAGAGCGTCAACGTGGCAACCCATCGTCTATTCGCCCTGGCTCCGACACCGCAGGCGATGGTCGCGCTAGGAGAAGAACAACTGGCCGAATGCGTCAAAACCATTGGCCTTTACCGCGCCAAGGCAAAGAACGTCATCGCGCTTTCCCACCTGCTGATCGAGCGCCACAAGGGCGAAGTCCCGCCTGATCGCGCTGCGCTCGAAGCCCTGCCCGGCGTGGGGCGAAAAACTGCCAACGTCGTGCTCAATACCATCTTCCGCCAGCCGGTCATGGCCGTCGATACACACGTCTTCCGGGTCGCCAACCGCACGGGGCTTGCGCCCGGCAAGAACGTCGGCGAGGTCGAAGACGCGCTCATGAAAATCATTCCTGCCGAATATCTGCTCGACGCGCATCACTGGTTGATACTTCACGGCCGCTATCGTTGCACTGCAAAAAAAACACATTGCGCGGCCTGTTGCGTGTACGATCTATGTAGCTGGTCAGAAAAAACAGGCTGAATCCAAGAAAAAAACACGGTTTTTAACGCAAACTCGTTTTCCCGGCGCACCCCACGCATGTTCAACCCCACCCGCGAGCAAGTCCGAGAATTCTTCATCGAAGCCTGGCGTAAGTACCAGGCCCAGGAAGTTTTGTCTGCCCTTGAGACCATCGCTGCGGGCATCGTGCTGGAGCACCCCGAATACCATCCCCTGCTCTCTGGCTCGGACGCCATGACACGGGAATTTCCTCCCGAAGACGGTCAAATCAATCCCTTTTTGCACCTGTCTCTGCATCTCGCCATCGAGGAACAACTCTCGATCGACCAACCTTCTGGCATTCGAGCCGCTTTTGAGACGCTGCGTAGGCTCCGTGGCCGCCACAACGCCATGCACGATGTGCTCGACTGCCTGGGAGAGACGATGTTCAAAGCGTTGCGCGACAAGGCCCCCCCCGATGGAATCGCTTACCTCGACAGCGTCCGCCGCCGCGCCGGAATGCCGCCGCTTGCCGATTGAACCACGCAGAACAGGAACAATTCCTGGTATTTCCGTGTCTGTACTACGTTTTCCGTGCACACATGTACCTATAATCGGGATGCCTTCCTTGGGTATCTGACATGCTTTCGAGCCTGCTCCGCCGCCTGTTTCGCCATTCACCGCCGCCTGAAGAAAGCGATGCGAATCCCTGTACGCTCGCCTCCGACCCCGCAAGCGGCGGCACACAGGCTCCCTCCCCCGCCTTACAGCAGGAACCACCGCTCACAGACACCTCCAGCATCGAGGATATCGAGGGCTCCGTCATCTGCCGCGAGGCTGTCCTTGATCGCCAACAGAAAATCATCGGATACCAGTTCCTGCTCCAGAAAGCCGCCTACGACCACATCCGTGTCCATAACCGGCGAGTTTTCCATCTTTACGCTGAAGTCCTGCTACAAAACCTGGTTCATGCCAATATTTTCCCGTTACTCGGGCAACGCTCCATCTTCATCGAAATACCGGATTCTTTTCTTGGCCACCCAAGCCTCGTGCAACTCCCGGCGGCCAATACCTTTTTCATCCTCAAACCTGTCCAGGACTCCAGAGCACCCACGCAGAACGACTTGCAGGACAAGACACGCGCGTTACGCAAACTCGGCTACCGCATCGGCATCCCCGACCCACTGGCGGTACCCGCATATTTTCATCTTTTGCCGGAAATTGACCTGGTTTCAACGCGGCCTTCCGAAGTTGATATCGAAAAAGGGGAAAAGCTCTTCGGTTTCATTTTCAAAAAAGCGCCACAAGCATCGATCCTGGTGAGCAACCTATCCGGTATCGAGGAATTCAATTTCCTCCACAAAATTGGGGCAACCCTGTTCCAGGGTCCCTTCATCATCAGCCGCGAACACTGGCAGAAGGCTGAACTCAGCCCTGACTTCACCCATCTGACCATATTGCTGAAAAAACTACGGCAGGATGCCGAAACACGCGAAATCGTTTCCATCCTCAAGCAGGACGCGGCCATCACTTTGCGCCTGCTGCGCTACATCAACTCAGCGGCCAACGGCCTACGGGAGCACGTCACCTCAATCGAACACGCCATCACCCTGCTGGGACGCGAACCACTGCGGCGCTGGTTCATGCTGTTGCTCTGCGGGAGCAATCGCAATCAGCCGCGCGCAGCAGCCGTGCTTGAAACGGCGCTCATCCGGGCGCGCTTCATGGAACTGGTTTCCAGTTCACGAACAGCGCACGAACGCGAAGCGTTTTTCCTCACCGGACTCCTGTCGCTGATCGACGTCATCCTGCAACAACCGATAGAACACGCGCTGCAATCCTTGTCCATCGACGACGACATCTGTAATGCCGTTCTCCACAACCAAGGCATCTATGCCGCAACGCTGGCACTGGCACGGGCATGCGAAAGCATGGACTCGGAACACATCGTTTCCGCCGCTCGAGCCTGCAATATCCATCCAGAGCAGGCATCGGCCTGTTACATGGACGCATTATCCTGGACATTGACGCTGCAACAGGAAACTTCTGATTGAGGGCATCGACCACCCTCCAACCACCCCGACGCGCTGCGCCACCCCTCCAAGGAGGGGAATTTTTAACTTGCTCCGGCTACGATTTCCAGTATTTCCTGGCCGTAGGCTTCCAGTTTGCGCTCGCCGATCCCCGTGATCTGGCGCAGGTCGTCCGACGTCGCCGGACGGGCGATGGCGATGTCGCGCAAGGTGGCATCGTGGAAAATGACGTAAGCGGGCACGTTGCGCGCTTGGGCGGTGCTGGCGCGCCAAAGGCGCAGGCGCTCGAAGAGCGTGGTGGGTACACCGCCGGGGATGCCGCGCTCGCGCGCGGCTTTGCCGCGCTGCCTTTTCGGTTTGTGGGTTTTTTCTGGCGGCAGCCTGACGAGCAGGTTGGCCTCGCCCCGCAGCAAGGGGCGGGCAAGGTCGGTAAGCGCCAGCGCGTTATAGCGTTCGTGATCGACACAGACGAAATCGTATGCGACAAGCTGCCGGAAGACCATGCGCCAGTGTTTTTCATCGAGATCATTGCCGATACCGAAAGTGCTTAAGTTCTCGTGCCCCTTCTCCTGCACCTTTTCGGTCAGTTCTCCACGCAGCACATTGATCAGATGGCCTGCCCCGTAACGCTGGCCAGCGCGATACACGCAGGATAAAGCCTTGCGCGCCGCCTCGGTGGCGTCCCACGTTTGGGGCGGGTCGATGCAGTTGTCACAATTACCGCAAGGAACGGTTTCCTCGCCGAAATAAGCGAGCAACTGCTGGCGGCGGCAAGCCGTCGTTTCGGCCAGCCCCACGAGAGCATCGAGCCGGTTGCGGGCGAGCCGCCGGTAAGTCTCGTAATCCAGCCCGGCTTCGCCTTCGCCGGAGTCGATCATCCGGCGCTGCTGGGCCACATCAGCCGCGCTCCAGGCCATCCATGCCCGCGCGGGCAAACCGTCGCGGCCCGCCCTGCCCGTTTCCTGATAATAGCCCTCGATCGAGCGCGGCAGGTCGAGATGCGCCACGAAGCGCACGTCCGGCTTGTCGATCCCCATGCCGAACGCAATTGTCGCCACCATCACCAGGCCGTCTTCGCGCAGGAAGCGCCCTTGGTGCGCCGACCGTATTTCCGTGGGCAAACCCGCGTGATAGGGTAGTGCCGCGATGCCATGCTCCTGCAACCACGCGGCGGTTTCCTCCACCTTGCGCCTCGACAGGCAATAGACGATTCCCGCCGCGCGCGAGAAGCGGGAATGAATCTCATCGCGGATGAAATGGAGCAACTGGCGGCGCGGATCGGCCTTCTCAACGATTGTGTAATGGATGTTCGGACGGTCGAAACTGGAGATGAAACACTGTGCCGCGCCCAGATGCAGCCGCTGGATGATCTCGTCGCGGGTCTGGCGGTCGGCGGTTGCCGTAAGCGCAATGCGCGGAATGGCCGGGTAGCGTTCCGGCAGGATTGATAATTGCAGATACTCGGGACGAAAATCGTGCCCCCATTGCGAGACGCAATGCGCTTCGTCGATGGCAAACAGCGCAAGGCGCGAAGTGTCGCGCAGATGATCGAGTAAATCGAGGAACCGGGGCGTCATCAGGCGCTCAGGCGCGATATAAAGCAAGTCGAGATTGCCCGCGCGCAGCGCCCGCTCGGTAGCTCTCATGGACTCCAGGTCAAGACTGGAATTGAGGTATTCCGCCGCCACTCCCGCTTCCCGGAGCGCGCTCACCTGATTGTGCATGAGTGCGATCAAGGGGGAGACCACGATAGCCGTTCCCGACCGCATCAAGGCCGGAATCTGATAACACAGCGACTTGCCGCCCCCTGTGGGCATCAGCACCAGCGCATCGCCCCCGGCAGTGACATGCCCGATGATGGCCTGCTGGTCGCCGCGAAAAGCATTGAAACCGAAAACCCGCGCGAGGATGTCGTGAGCGTCGCGGCTCATCCGTAACGAGCTGGTGTGCTGCGGATACGCTCAACGAGCGTGGTAGTCGAACGCTCGACCTCGAACGGGATCGAATGCACGCTGCCGCCCCAGGCGCGTACCTCGATTGCGCCAACGATGGTGTCGATCGCCCAGTCCCCCCCTTTGGTCAACACATCGGGGCGGGACTCGATGATCCGGGCAAGCGGCGTCTCCTCCTCGAACCAGGTCACGAGATCGACGCTCTCCAGCGCCGCGATGACCGCTATGCGGTCTTCCAGTGGATTCAGTGGCCGATCCACTCCCTTGCCGAGCCTTCTCACCGATTCGTCGCTATTGAGTGCTACCACGAGCGACGCGCCCATCGCGCGCGCGCGCGCGAGATACGTCACATGCCCGCGATGGAGGATATCGAAGCAGCCGTTGGTAAACACCAACGGGCGCGGCATGTTTGCCACACGGGAGGCAAAATTCCGTGGCGCGCAGAATTTGGCTTCATACGGCAGGCGTTCGTAGGGCATGTGGATGGAATGTGGGGAAAAGGGAGCCAAGGGGCAGAGAGCGCATTGTAAGACAAAAATAAAACCCCGGATGCGCGCCTTTTTTGCAGGTATCGCACGTTGACATGATGTAAGGATACGTGCGCCGGGAGAAGGAACGGCAGACGGCTTTGGGAAAAGACGGCTGCGATGCACAAAAAACAAAGTTTCCATGAAAGAATCGGCGATAATCGCGCCCGTCCCGATCTATGCTGTTATCTGGAGAACACATGAGCGATGCGATTGCCCAGCTTTTCAACAATAACCGTGTGTGGGCCGACCGCATGCAGGCCGAAGACCCGGCTTATTTTCTGCGCTTGGTACGGCAACAATCCCCGGAATATCTGTGGATTGGCTGCTCCGATAGCCGTGTGCCCGCCAACCAGATCATCGGCCTCGACCCTGGTGAGGTTTTTGTTCACCGCAATGTTGCTAACGTAATAGTACAT
This sequence comes from Betaproteobacteria bacterium, assembly GCA_009782565.1. Lineage (GTDB taxonomy): Bacteria > Pseudomonadota > Gammaproteobacteria > Burkholderiales > Rhodocyclaceae > WRNU01. Next base: position 153,700 of record WRIU01000001.1, on the reverse strand, counting down.
AGCGACCTCAACGCGCTCTCGGTCATCCAGTTCGCCGTAGATATTCTGCGGGTCAAGCATATTTTAGTTGTGGGCCATTACGGCTGCGGGGGGGTCAAGGCAGCGATCAGTGATGAAAAGAATGGCCTCGTCGACAACTGGTTGCGCCATGTACAGGACGTGCGTAATTACTACGCCAGACAGCTCGCTCAGAAGGATGACTTTTCGTGGCAGCATGATCGACTGTGCGAACTCAATGCTATCCACCAGGTCGTCAATATCTGCCAGACCACGGTTCTGCGGGATGCCTGGCTGCGCGGGCAGGATGTCACCGTGCATGCGTGGTGCTACGGGCTGCATAACGGCCTGGTGAACGATCTCAAGGTCAGTGCCCGCAGCCGCGAAGAAGCCACCGAACAGACCCGGAACGCGGTCGCGCGCATGTTCTGGATGAGTGGCAAACGTCGGCGGAGCAGAGAAGACCCGGTGTAGACATCACACCCAGGTAGTCGGCCAGTACCGCGAAAAGAGCTTGGCCGCATCACACATAGCAAGTGATTGCCAACCTGCGGCTCGGCGGCAGGAATGCCTTGCTGCACGTCAAAATTCCGTTTGAAAATTGTTTTTAGATGTCATGTTGACTTTAGAATCCTATTTAGATATGTTTACATCATTCTAAATAAGTCATAAAGAATATACTGATGTCCTTTTCCGAAGCCGGCTCGTCGTCCGCCTCCATCGGCCAAACCCTGCTCGCTGCTGGCCTGATCGGTGACGACCAGTTGCGTATCGCCCTGCGCGAGCAAACTTACAACGCCCGACCCCTTGGGCGGCTGTGCGTAGAACTCGGTTTCATCACCGAAACCATGCTGCGCGACGCGTTATCGAAGCGGCTCGGGCGGCAGGCCGTGGAACTGACCGGAACCGGCGGAGCGGTAATCGACCCGGCAACGTTGGCGCTCGTACCCGAAGCGCTTGCCCGCCGCCATACCATGCTGCCCCTCTCATTCGATGAAGCCGAAGCGACCTTGACGGTAGCAATGACCAACCCGCAAGACCTCATCGCGCTCGACGCGCTGGCAGCGCACTGCGGGACAGGGCTGCGGATGCGCCCGACGCTCGCCACCGAATCCGAAATCCGCGAAGCCATCGACCGGCATTACGGATACCGGCTTGCCATCGACGACATTCTCCAGGAGCTTGAAACGAGCGGCGCCCCGGCCATGAACGAAGCAGGGCATCCGCTCACGCGGCTGGTCGACGCGCTGCTCGTCGACGCGGTTAAAACAGCGGCCTCGGACATTCACTTCGAGCCGGAAGGCGGTTTTCTGCGTATCCGTTACCGCATCGACGGCATTCTCCAGCAGGCGCGCGCCCTGCACCTCAACCATTGGCCAGCCATGGCCGTGCGGATCAAGGTCATGGCCGGACTCAATATCGCGGAGACGCGCGCGCCGCAGGACGGGCGGGTTTCGATCACCGTTGCCGGACGTCCGGTCGACTTCCGCGTCTCGTCCCTGCCGACGCTGCACGGCGAAAACATCGTACTGCGTATCCTCGACTACCGGCACGGCATCGTCCCGCTAAACGAAATCGGATTCGACCCAGCACGGCTCGCCGCCATCGAACGCATGCTGGCCTACCCGGAAGGGTTGATCCTCGTCACAGGCCCTACCGGCAGCGGCAAGACCACCACCCTCTACGCCATGCTCGACCACCTCAATAACGAGGCCGTCAACATCATGACGCTGGAAGACCCGGTGGAATACCCAATGTCCCGCGTCCGTCAGACCGCCGTAAACGAAGCGGCGAAAATCGGCTTTGCCACCGGCATCCGCGCCTTGTTGCGGCAAGACCCCGACATCATCCTCGTCGGCGAAATACGCGACCCCGAGACGGCTGAAATGGCCATCCGCGCCGCAATGACCGGGCATCGCGTTTTCGCCACCCTCCACACCAATTCCGCTATCGGTTCCATCGCGCGTCTGCTCGATCTCGGCATCCGTCCGGCGCTGCTGGCCGACAACCTGCGCGGCGTCATCGCGCAGCGCCTCGTGCGCCGCCTGTGCCCGGATTGCCGCCACCTGGCTCCGGCCAGCGCCGTGGAATGCCAACGCCTCGGCCTGTCCGATGAGGGAAACCGCGACGGCCTCATCCTCGCCCACGCGGGCGCTTGCCCGTCCTGCGCCGGACGGGGCTATTGTGGCCGGTTGCCGGTCTTCGAGGTATTGAATATGGATGAGGCGCTCGATGAACTCGTCGCTACCGGAGCTTCCCCCGCCGAAATCGCCCACGCCGCCCACGCGCAAGCAGGGCATCTCGGCCTCAGCGACGACGGGCGGCGCAAGGCGCTGGAAGGCTCTACCTCGCCCGAAGAAGTTTTCCGCGTCCTGGGGCCGCTCGCGCCTCCGGCAACGCCCACCGCCGTACAAAGCGCAAAGGAAGCGCGATGAAGCGCTACCGTTACCGCGCCTGCGACGCACACGGGCAAATTCTGCAAGGCGAAATCGAAGCAGCAAACCTTGCCGAACTCGAAACACGCCTGCGCGAACGCAGGCTGGAGCCGATACGCATCAAACCGGCCCTGCCGTCATGGCTGACAGGCCGGCCACGCATCCCTCGGCGCGAACTGATTCATTTCTGCTTTCACCTTGAGCAAATGCTCGGCGCGGGCGTCCCGATACTCGATGCCCTTGCCGACTTCGCCGATGGGCAGAAACATCCCGGCATCAAATCCATCGCCTCCGACCTGTACGCCGAAGTCGAACGCGGCCAGCCGCTTTCCGCCGCCATGAGCCAGCATCCGCAAGTCTTCGACGAAGTGTTCCGATGTATGTTGCGCGCAGGCGAGGAAACCGGCGAACTCGCCCCCGTGCTGCGCCAGGTCGCCGCAGACCTCACCCGCGCCGACGAACTCAGGGCCAATGCCCGCAAAATTGCCATTTACCCGCTCGTCGTCGGAAGCATCCTTTCCGTAGCAATCGTGGTGGCGCTTACGCAAGTCGTGCCGCAAGTCGCCACCCTGTTTCGCGGCAACGGGCAAGTTTTGCCTCTCTCGACACGCCTGTTGATCGGCCTTTCCAACGGGTTCAGGCAATACGGCTGGCTGCTGCCGCCAGCATTCATCATCCCGCCCATCGCGCTTTCCATGATCGCGATGCGCCGCCCGCTCCTGCGCCGCCGCCTGCATGCCTTCGCACTACGGCTGCCGCTCGTTGGCTCCATCACGCAACGGCTGGCATTGGCCCGCACCGCCAGCCTGATCGCCATGCTCTACGCCAGCGGCATCACCGTGATCGACGCGATTGCCAGCACCGCGCGCGCGACGCCAAATCTGGCAATTCGCCACGGCATCGAAACCGCTGGCGTGCACATTGCCGCCGGACAAGGCATCGCCGGTGCATTCGAGTCCACCGGGCTTTTCCCCAGGCTCGTCATCCGGATGCTGAGGATAGGCGAACAAACCGGGCGGCTCGACAGCGCCCTCAGTCAACTCGTTTACTTCTACGAACGTGATTCCCGTGAAGCCATCGAGCGCCTGGAAGCCAGCATCGAACCGGCGCTCACCGTCGTCATGGGCCTGCTGATGCTCTGGATCGCCATCGCCGTCCTCGGACCGATTTACGACATCATCACCAAGCTGCCGGTTTGAAACGCAACATGAGACATTCTCTCGTCATTACTTCGCAGGGACTCGACATCTGGCGGTACACGGCAAGCGGCATCGAGCATGAGTTAAGGATTGACGCAAACGACAAAAAAGCCGGGGCGAAATTCCGGGATTGGCTGGCGGGCGCGCGCCGCCGCACAACCCTCATTGCCGATCTGGCCGACGAGCGCCATGCCATCGAGCGCCTGCCGCATACCTCACGCACCGAGCGCCTCCAACTCATCGACCGCAAGCTGTCGCAACGCTTTCCGGACGCCGCGTTCACAAGCGCAACTCCCCTGCCCGCCTGCCCGGAAGACGGCTTGCTCAAACCCGTGCTGCTTTCGGCGATTTCCCGTTCATCATCCATCCCCCTCTGGCTGGACATATTGGGCGAAACCGGCATGCAAGGCCAGATCGACGCACCGCTCCTTACCAGCGTAGCTTTTCTGCTCGAACGCTGGTATTGCCGACAGCGCACACTACCGCCGCAGAGTTTGTTGCTCACCTTCGGGGCATGCGGCATGCGTCAGATTTTTTTCCGGCAACACCACCTTGCCTTTTCGCGCGTTGTCCCCGCCAGAGCAGCCACACTCGCCGAAAACCTGCCCACCTACTGCGACGAACTCACGCAAACGCTGGCCTGGCTGCCCTCGCAACGCCTCGCCGAAGGATCGCCCCCGATACTCGTACTCGCGCCTGAAACCGATTTCCCCCTCTTGCGCGAACTGTCTCCATCCCAGAACAGCATCATGGATTTCATCGACGTTGCCCGATGTTCCGGTGGCAGCGCGGACGTTCTTTCACTGGTTCTGCGGGAAACACATCAAGGCGGCGTACTCGGCCATTACAACTGTCCATCGCTGCGCCGGGCGCGCCAACTTACCGCCGTGCGCCATGCAGTATGGATCGTTACCGTAGCGGTACTTGCCGCTGGTCTGGCCGCCAGTGCAACCGAACTCATCGACGCTACCCGCTTGCGCCAGGAAACCGGGCAACTCACCGCCGAACGGCAACAACTGCAAAATGAACTGGAAAAACTGAACGCGAAAACCATCGCCGATCCAGGCGCAGACGTCCCCGACGACTGGCTCGACAAAACCGAAACTCTCGCCAACGACACGGGAATTGCCCCGGCTAACATCCTGCAAGCCGTCGCCGGACTGCTCGACAAAGCCACCTGGGCGCGGCTGGAATCGCTGGCCTGGAAGAGACAAACCACGCAGGACAAGGACGAAATCAAACCCTCCGACAAGAGCGAACGTCAAACCCCTCAAACCGGCAACACCGGGGATGCCCCTGCCGACACGCCATCGGCCAGCATCGAGTTGGAAATTTCGCTCTCCAATAACGAGCCGCCGCAAACCGCTGCCGACAAGCTGATTTCACTTTGGCAACAGCAGTACGACTCCCCTATGAGGGCGAACATCGACTCCGGCATGGCCCGCCTACGGCTCGATACCGCGCTTGCCCTGCCAGCACGGGAAAAACTGGAAAAAGCGCCATGAACATGCCGATCCCAATCCCGTTACAGCTATCGCAATCACAAGGTTTTGCCGTGCCGCCGGTGTTGCGCCGCGCCCTGCTTTGCTGCGTAGCCGCGCTCGTCGGCACGCTGTCGCTTTGGGTTCTGTTCGCCGCATGGCGCACCGACGCCGAAGCCGGACGAAACGATGCTCGCACGGACACGCAAAAAACCGCCATGCAGTTAGCCAACGCCCGCGAAGCCGAATCCGCGCGGACGGTACGTGCAAAGCGTTTCGCCCTCGTGAAAGCCGAACTGGAAAACACGCCCGCCGAAGAATCCGAATGGGAACAACTCGCCAGCCAGATCGAAGCACATCCTCATATCGTCGAACCCACCATGAGCGCCCAGCCCGCCCAACCCGCGTTTTCAAGCCACGAAAACCTTCCAGTCATCACCCTCCAGAACGTTCGCATCGAAGCCGGGCTGTTACATGAAGAAGCGCTGCTCGCGCTCAATGCCATCGCTTCCGGCTTCAATATGCACCTTATCCCAACGGGCTGTTCCTTGCGGCGGGAAGCCAACACCGCGCCCATCACGCTACGGGCGCGCTGCGAATTCGAGCGAGCCGTTCTCGTGTCCTCCCAGAAATGAACATGAAGATACGGGCGACATGAACATACCGGACATCCACCGCCTTCTTTTACCGTTATTCGCGCTTGCCACAACATGCCAAGTGTTTGCCTCGGAACAGGGCGCTTCCTCACCGCCGCCATCCCACTCCCGGCAAGCGCCCGCAACATTAAACGGACGTATTTTCTTCTCCACCACCGAACGGCGGGCGCTGGAAACAAAACCCGTAGCGCCAGCCGTTCCCGCCACCGTGGCAACGCCACCTGTGAAACGCCGCTTCGACGGGATGCTATGGTGCGATGGGCGCATCGTGACCCTGTGGTTCGACGGCGATTCGGTCGACCCTGCTACCGAACCGGCCATCCGCCTCGGTGATGACATCCCGGTCACGATGGTTTCCGGACGCCGCCAAACCTTGTTACCGGGGCAAAGCTGGCCCCTCCAGGACAAGAAGGCCGAACCATGACACAACGTTCGCCCTCTATCCGCCACTCACGCGGCAGCGCGTTGCTTTCCAGCGTACTTTTACTGCTGATTGCAGCATCCGCCGCGCTGGCGATTGCCGGGCATCTCACAACCCAAACCGGGCAGCAAACCGGCAAACGCAGTATTGCCGCGCTTGCCCAAGCCAAGGATGCGCTCATCGGTTACGCCTTCAGCTATCCAGAATTGAATCACGACGGGCAAGCCATCGGCTACCTGCCATGCCCCGATAAAACCAACAACGGCTCGGTATCCCTCGGAGCCTGCAATGCCCGCGACCACGGAGCCTTTGGCCGCTTTCCATACCGCACCCTGGGGCTGCCGGTTTTGCGCGACGGCCACGGGCAATGCCTGTGGTACGCAGTCGCGGGCAGCGTCAAGCACAACCCCAAACCGCTGATGCTCAACTGGGACAGCCCTGGACAGTTCAGAATCGTCTCCCCATCCGGGCGCGCGATCAGCGCGGAAGAGCACGACGTCATCGCAGTAATCCTGGCTCCCGGCGCTGCGCTACCCGGTCAGGTTCGCCCTCCTGCCGACACAACCACGCAACGCTGCCCAGGTAGCGCGGACGCCTCCAGCGACCTGCCCGCCTTTCTCGACCGCTCATACGCCAACGACATTTTTGGCAACATCGACATCGTCCTTGGAGAGCCGGGGACAAACGTTAACGACATCGCCGCCTGGATCACCGTCGACGAGCACTTTGGCGTCCTGCGTAGGCGATCCGATTTCTCCGGCATGATCGACGGCATTCTCGACGCTGCGGCCTCAGCCCTGCAAGCGCGCCTTGCCAATACCGACCCGGACGATCCCGGCGGCACGGCATTCCTCACCGCCCAGGCCGAAACCATCATCGGCAACCGCGCACATGGCAGTCTGCCCGACAGCGCCACGCTCGGCATTGCGCCAGCGCAGACCGCAAATCATGACAACTGGCACGACCAATTACGCTTCGTCGCCTGCATGGACGGCAGCGCCTGCCTGACGGCGGCGCTAACCGACTCGGCTCTCTCCCCGCCCATCTCCTCCACCGAAACCTGCCGCGCCCTCGTGCTGTTTGGCGGCGAGCGCTTACGGGGCAGCGCGCCTCAGCGGCGAAGTACCGCAGCCGAACGCGCAGACCCCGCCCAATACCTTGAAGGAATGAACCGTGTGAGCTTCGTCACCGGCACGGGCGACTATGACGGCTACCGCCATTACGCGGTCGCCGACCCTCAGCAGCCCGCCAGCGAGGACTTGATCCGATGCGTCCCATGAGCAAACACGTCGGCAAGCACGGTTTCACCCTGCTCGAAATGTCCGTCGTACTCATCGTGTTTGGCCTGATCAGCAGCCTCCTCGTCACGCCACTCGCCATGCGCTCTGAGGCCAGCCGACGCCACACCGCCGAAGACATGCTCGACGACATTACTGAAGCGCTCATCGGTTTCGCCCTGATTCACGGCCGCCTGCCATGCCCAAGCATCGAGACGAACCCCACAAGCACTGCCTACGGGCTGGAACAAAGCCCTCCCTGCTCGCTGAACGTACCCGGCTACCTGCCCTGGCGCACACTCGGTCTGCCCGCCCATGACCCCTGGGGCAGCCCGCGCACCAGCGCAAACCAGCCGTGGACAGGGCATTGGCGCTACCGGCCAGACAAAAATTTCGTCGATGGCACGATCTCGCTTTCCACCCTGCCAAGCGGCCTCATTCAAATCAAGGATCACGACGGCAACCTGATCAGCACATCGGATTCCCGTGTCGTCGCCGTCATTTTCTCGACCGGGCCAAACCTGCGGGCCGATGGGCTCAACGCCGCTTACTCGCCCGCCTCACCCATCCTTGAAGCCGGGGAACCGACTCCCGGCTTCGATGACCTGCTGCGCTGGATCGGGCATCCGCTTTTCATTGCCCGCCTCGCCCGTAGCGGACGCCTGTAACACCAATACGCACCCCATCCCTACCGTAAAAGGAGCATCTCCGTGAAAGCAATCTCATCCTCCAAACAAGCCGGTTTCACCCTCGTCGAGATTTCCATCGTCCTTGTCATCATCGGGCTGCTGATCGGCGGGGTGCTCAAGGGCCAGGAACTCATCAACAGCGCTAAAGTAAAGAACCTTGCCCAGGATTTCCGCAACACGCAGACCATCCTCTACGCTTACCAGGACAAGTTCCACGCCCTACCGGGCGACGACGGGCGCGCGCCAGCCCATGTCTGCCCATCGAGCGTCCCAGGCTGCGTAAGTGCCGGCGACGCAAACGGAAGCATCGACGGCGACTGGGACGCTGCCGCAGCAGCAAGCGTCGAAAGCATTTATTTCTGGCAGCACGTCCGGTTCGCAAATCTTGCCACCGGGCCAACCGACACGGCCGACCCCAATTTTCTGCCATTCAACAGCACAGGCGGGCGTATCGGCATCCAATCCGGCGGCGCGGCAGCCCCTTTAGGCGTACAGGGCAGTTACGTGATCTGTTCGGCGGGCATCCCCGGCAAACTCATCCGCCAACTCGACAGCACACTGGACGATGGCGACCCCTCAACCGGCTCGATGCGCGCCGGAATCACGACCGCCGGTCCGGCAGTCAGTATCAGCACCATTGACGACAGCGCGGTTTACGTCGCCTGTCTGGGTTTTTAGCGGCGTTTGCCTCTCTCCCGTAAACAGGCGAGCAAAACCACTCTAAAAAAAACGACGCGCCACAAGCGCGTCGTTTTACATGCACTCGTACCGGATCGCCCCTGCCTTTCGGCTGAAAACTCCCCGATACGTGTTCAGCGGAAATGAATGACTTCGGTCTCCTGCCGTCTCTCCTCAATGATAGTCCCACGCACCGGCGGGGCATAGCCTTCGAGGCTGGCAAGCTGCTCTTCCAGTTGACGGATCACGTCGACGCCAAGGCTCTTGGAGACCTCGGAGATCACCTTGCCACGGTTCATGACGACTTCTCCGCCACGCGAGGTAAGAAGTTTCGTATCCTGCCCTTCTCCAACAGCGGAAAACGCGGCCTTGACCTCGTAAGTCTTAGTGTTGATCAGGCTGAAATCACCCACCAGTTCCAAGCTCAGTGTGTGGGATACCGTATCCGTATTCTGGATCGGGTTAGCTTCCTGCCGGAACTGGATGCTGCTCACTGTACCAAACAGCACGTAATTTGCGCCTGGATACATGCCTTTTTTGATGCGGTCGATGATGTCGTAAAGCTTTTCCGTGTCCTTGGCGGTGTAGGGCTTGCCTTCCGTGATGCGGAAAAATCCGGATTTCAGCATCTCACCCTTGATGTCGCCAGTGAATTTACGCAGTTCGCCCCGGTCGATATAGGAATAAGTCCCTTCGGAATAGGAATACTCCGATGAGCGGCTTGCACTCATCGAATCGCGGTAGCTGTGGTCGGTTTCGCGCGATGAAGCGCGCATCGACGCCTTGGAAGAAGACCTGATCTCGCGGAAATACTCCCGCACCCTTTCTTCATAAGCGAGATTGGTGACAGCGACCTTCACCTGCGCCTGCGCGAGCGGTACAGCCAGCGTCGAAATGGTCAACATACCGCCAACCAACAGCGTTTTCAGGACTTTCGTCATGATATGTGGCTCTCCAGGTTATATGCTGTGCCCACTCCGGCGCGCGATAAAGCACGAAAAAGGAGCGGGCCACAGACAAACGTAGGGGAGGGAAACGATTTTGAATCTCCCCCCGCTCGGAAGATCAGCGATTGAGCGTCTTGCGGATTTCCTTTTCATCCGACCATTCCACAATACCGCTCTCGATTTCGATCAAGCGCATATTGATCTTGTAATAGACGTCCTTGACGCTGGCACTCCTCTTGACGATGGAAGAAACACTGCCGTCGATCCGGTATTGTGCACCCTGCATGTTGCCCACTTTCGCGGTCGAACTCTTTTTGTACAGGCCGCTTTGGTTCTGGCGGATCAATTCGTCGGTCTGATTCTGCATCTCATCGCCCGCGATCACATAGCGCACCCCATTCTTTTGCAACTGGGTGAGGATGGTGTCGGTAATGAGCTTGGTATCAAAGTATTCGCTGGTCTTGTTCTCTACTGGCGAAGCCATGAGCAAGCCGCGCCGACGAATGATGTCCTGCAGCAACGGATGCTGCAGCATGGAAATGGTCATCTTTTCGGCAGTCATCTGGATGTCGGTGGAACCCAGATCAGTCGTCACCGTTTCGACGGCCTTGGAATCGCCATAGCTGACCCCGCTGCCCCCCCCGGACGTGGGCGAACTTGTCGAACCCGTCGAGACACAGGCGGACAGGGAAAAAGATAACAAAGCGGACAAAAGCAAAACACGGCAGGACTTCATGAAATTCTCCTGTGTATGAAAAAAACGTTGAGCACGTCGTTTTGGAAAAACTCAGTGGTACGGTGGGTTATCGGCAGTACCAGTGCGTTCGGAGGGAGTCGTATTGTGGGGACTTTGCAATTCGAGTTTGAAATCGACAGCCTTGAATGTGGGCGCAACAACGCTGATGACTTTGTCCTGCTTTCCGTAGATGAGTTCAGGCTTCCAGGGTTCTTCCTCCCAAACTGTAAAGCCATCAGCATCCAGCCAGCGGAAGCGGTAGTACAACCGCTCGTTACTGGAAGACGAATTTGTCACCGTAAACTGTATGCGTAGCAGGTTATCCCGACGCACAGCGCGCATATCGGTCACATAGAGGTAGTCCATCTCGCCAAGCTCTTCGATCTTGCTGGCAATCGAGCCGCCTTCAGCGGCGTGCACAGGCAGGCAGACGCCTACGCATGCTGCTCCAATGGCAAGAATCACAGCCATTTTCTTCATGTTCCGACTCCTGTCAAAAGTATTCACGCAACACTTGCGTTAAACAAGCACCGGGGGAACAAACATTTTGCCTGTTCCCCCATGTAACTTTTTTAGAAAGGCAGCTTCTTCGGCAGCTTGACACCATTTTTGGCAGGCTTGTCCGCCGGAGATGCCGGAGAAGACGCAGGCTGTTTCTGCGCGGTCGCATCCACTCTCTTCTGGATCTCTTCGACGCCCTCATCGTCTTCAAACTGAGCCCATTCGGAAGAAGGCAATTCAACAACTGAACCTTTCGCTTCCTGCTGGCCGACATAGACAAAATCGCCGATTATCCGGATGGGGACAATGTTGACCTTGCCGCCAACCTCGATTGTGCCGCGATAGGTGCCCCTGCCGGTACGGAATTCAATCGTTTGTTCTCCCACGGGCAGGATGGCGCGGGCAATGGACAGGCGCGCCGGCAAGGTACGCCATGAACGCTCGTCGGCTTGTTCCGTCGCGACGGTCGCTACTTTCGCCGCAAAACCTCCCAGTACCCCGCCTTTCTTCTCGGCCGCATATTGCGCGCCGCCCTTGGCGATACCACGGATAACCGTGCGGCCAATGATGCCGGGCATCTGGTCTTTCAACTGCCGCTTCGCCATCGCGTCGACATTGACGAGGGTTTCAACAGGCAGATTCTTTCCGGCAACACGAAGCGAGCCTGGCGTATAAACCCCGGAAGAGATAACGACCGGGAACGACAAGGGCACGATGATCAGCTTATTGTCGATCGGCAACGGCAAGGGGATCATCACGGATTTCCACGCCGGTGCCTGACCGCTTTCCACGACGAAGAGCACATCAGCCTCATTGGGGCCGGGCTTCGCCTGTTTGCCCTTGCTGTTGGCCTTGGCTCGAACCAGCGAGCTGTCGGGCCGCAGTTCCAAGGCATTGCGGTAGCCGGGAGCAGCCAGCGACGTCTCCCCCGTCATCTCAAAGAAATAGCCAGCAAGGTAATGCGCGAACGCATTCTGGTAGCCGTTCTTGAGCGAATTCACTTCCGGGTTGTCCAGCCGATCCATCGGATACCCATTGCCAAGCAGATCCTCAGGCTTGAACGAGATCGACTGCTTTTCCTTTTCTTCGTTGATCTTGTCGTATTCCTGCTCGCGGAAATTCTTGATGAGTGTTTCGCGCTCAAAGGTCTTCTTCATCTCGATGCGGGCGTTTTCGTTACTGCTCAGCATGATGTGGTTGAGCATCAACTTCGTGGACAGAAACACTTTTTCGTAATCCTGGCCGTCATAACGGCGCACACGGTCACTCACCAGAAAAGATCCAATATCACCGATAACCTTGGTTGGATTCATGCGGTACTCGTCTTCCCAGACACGCACGATTTCATCGGCCTGCAACCAGGCATTGCTGCTTGGCTCGTATTCACTTCCCAAGCGAAGCAATTCGCCTTTTTCAAAGTAATACAGAATATCCTTACCAGATGGAGAATCAAGCGCCGTCTTGTCCTGACCCTCTTTGGTCTTACCAGAAGAAGCATTATTCGATTCGAGTTGTGTCAGTGCGCTATTGAGGTCGCCCGCCTTCAGCAAGGACATGGTATCTCCCATTTCCTTGTCGTAACTACGCAGGGGATTTCCGGCGCAACCCGCCAACAGTGCCGAAGCAACGAGGACGGGTAATAGCAAACGCCGGGAGGGACGTGGTCGTGCAATAGTGTGTGCCATGATGTTTCTGTACCCTTGTGAAAAAAACCGTGAGATGAAATGACAAATCCGCGCGTTATATACATGATGGGAATACATTTGTCCATCTCTGTTTATGTCAACGTCGAGATAGAGGAATATCTTTTTTCATAAAATAATGCAATTAAATGAAATTTAATTATGTTAATGCGATTTTATCTTCGATTAAATTTCATTCTAGAATATGTACATACAATTTCCATTTTAGCTATGCGACTGGGTGTTTTAATCGACGACACATGAAATTAAAATATCTAATTCGGTTTTAATGGAAAGTGATTTTCATCGAGAAGAGAAAAAACCATTCGCCCAATAGCATCGGCATGACCGCTCATACGCCCATACGAATACATCGCGCAGGAGTTCGATCCGTCCGAGTTCATAAACGCCAAGCGTGCCTTCCGTGTAGGTCAGCGCAGGAACATCGACGAAAGAAAGCGGGCAAAGGTTGTGCCTGAACAGCGGAATGTTCGCGGCGAGGCGGGAGACAGGCTTGTTGGCCTCTGCGAACGGTTGCAGGTACGGGAGCTGCGCCATCACGAAGAACGCTTGTTCGAAGGGGTCGGAGATGGCAGCGGCTTTTTCGAGGAAAAGAAGAAATCGCTCTTCGACGAATGGTGACACCGAAGGAGGGCTTAAATCCGCGCAGGGAATTTCCATCGGACGGCGGCGTGTGCCTGGCGAGAGCGTGGCATGCAGACTCTGGAGCGTGGGAGCGTCAAGGCCGACCTTGCCCGCGTTTCCAACCAGCATTGTGATGGCTGCCCCATGGTTGAGAATCATCTGGGTCTCAAGCACATGCTTGCCAGACGCGGGTTTGCCGGAGACGATCAGAGCCTCGGCTTCGGCCTGTGTATAGGAGCTGCCTTCCAACCGGGATGAAGCCCAGGAGAAGTCCACCCGCAAACGGTTCAGAATGTTCCTTGCATGGGCACCGGCAACCTCGCTTCCCGTTTCCGGAGTACGGCCAATTTCATGCAGGTGGCTCAAAATTGGCTCGGAGAGGTATTGGCTGCTACCGGGTTTGTAATTTTCGAGAAATTTCCGGTCAAACCCGACCTGAGGGCGAAGCGAAAGAGGTTCCCGTATCCGGGCGCGAATCTCTTCGCCTTCCCGTGACAGCGGCACATGGATGGTCTCAACATCGTAACGCGCACCGGGCTCTTCAACGCGCTGGATGGGCGGGCGCGTAACTGCCTTGTACCTGTAGACACGGGCGGCATTGCGCCCTTCGGCCACGACACGCCCATCCCGCGCCAGGCGCTCCAGCCTACGCCGCAAGCTGCGCCGACTGATGTTTCCGCAACGAGCGAAAAACGCCTGATGGAGCCCGGCAATGGCAATGCCTTCCGGGTGTTCCGACACCACGCCAGCAATGAACTCGCAGTGCCGGGAAATTTCTGTCTGCTTCATGATGGCTCCGGAAGAATCACGGTATGGATTATTTCATACCATGATGCCTGAGTCATATAAAAACAGATTGAACGCGTGTCTCGCTTGACTCCGCCATTCATGGCGGAGTCAAGCGAGACAAAGCGTAACGGGGAGCCGAAGGCTCCCCTAAACCGTATCGAGGAATCCCCTGCCTTTAGGCAGGGGCGACTCAATTTTATTTCAGAGTCCGTTGTCTTGAAGAGCGGTCAATCCACCATCTTTGACAATTCATCCGCGTCGAAATCATCCTTCGGTTCTGCCGCCGAACCAAGATGGATGCCCGCCTGCGCGAGCCGTTCGACGAAGAGATTAAAGCGGCGGTCTGTGTCGGTCGCGTGTTCGAGCAGGCCGTGAACGGCGCGGGCCAGTGGGTCATCCATGTCGCGCGTAACGCCGTAGGCCGAAAATCCGTCATGTTCCTCCGAAGAACCGGGGTCGGAATCCGGTTTTTGGCCGGGTTCGAGGATATGCGCCGGGTTTCCCACTGCCGTCGCCCCGGCGGGTACAGGCTTGATGACTACCGCGTTGGAACCGATCCGCGCGCCGTCGCCGACTTCAAAACCGCCAAGCACTTTCGCCCCCGCGCCCACCACAACGCCGCGCCCGAGCGTAGGATGGCGCTTGATACCGCGATAGAGCGAAGTGCCGCCGAGGGTCACGCCCTGATAGATGGTGCTGTCGTCGCCGACGACGGCGGTTTCCCCAATCACCACGCCCATACCGTGGTCAATGAACACACGCCGCCCGATCACTGCCGCCGGGTGAATTTCGATGCCGGTCAAAAAACGCCCGACATGGCTGATAAAACGTCCCAACCAGAAAAAACGGCGACGCCAGGCCGCGTGCGCGAGACGGTGAAGGATCAGGGCATGGATGCCGGGGTAGCAGGTCAGCACCTCCCAAGTCGAACGTGCCGCCGGGTCGCGCTCTCGCACGCTGGCTAAATCTTCACGCAAATGCTCGAACATGGAGGTATTCCCTGAAATGTTGAAATTCCGTAGGGGCGGCATCTTGCCGCCCGCCGATGGCTAATGGCACCCAAGAGCGCCTATTCTACTGAATCTATTGCTTGTTCTTCATACCCGCGTCGAAACTGGAAAGAATACCCCGCAGGATGGCGACTTCCTCCTTTTCGAACCGCGCGCGCGAAGAGCCGCCGCAACCTTGCCATAAGGCGGCGGGGTTTGGCAGGATCGAGGAAGCCGCTTGCCACGATGCTCGATTCGAGGTGCGCGAAAAAGTGCTCGGTCTCATCATGCGACGCTTTGCGTCGAAGGTTAGGATCGCCGGACTTCGTCCAGCCTACAAGTCGGGTTGCTCCGGGCTACGCTTGGTGTTCTCATCGTTCCGTTCCGGTAGTCCAAGTAGCTGTAGAAGCTCCGGAATATCTTTCTTCATAGATGATCGCCATTCACCTGGACTATAAAAGTCGGCAGTCATCTTGTCTGCATATATGCGAATAGTGAAAATATCACTACGAAAGACATATGGGCTTGGCCCATAGAAGATTCCCCTTTGCCAACCGGCATGGTGCTCATTGAGCAGTATCGACAGCCTCTGATAGACAGGATCATTGGCATCTACGACTCGCTTTGAAATCAAATGCCCAAGGTTTGGCTCAGTCTCGTACATCTCCAAGGTAAGCCTTGGAGGGAGCTCTTTTAATGGTACTTCTGTATCGCATCCGCATAAGAACCCAAGGAGGCTCACGGTAGTTATCCATCGAAAAATTAAGCGCATCATTTCCGCCAATCTTCATATCGATTGAAATTTAACTGCCCACCTTCACGACGAGCAAGCGTAGCCTGGATAAGCGAAGCGCCATCCGGGGATCGTTCTATACGATGCGAAGCATCGCTAATGTTTGGTTTGTTGCTTGGCATATCGGAAGCCCGTGTAGGATGGGTAGAGCAAAGCGAAACCCATCATTTCCCAATTTCTTCGATCAGCGTTTTTTGCCATATTTATAGTCATCCCAAGTTGAATCCTTCCACAAAAATCATCGTTACAACAAGCCGAAAGGCGATGGGTTTCGCTACGCTCTACCCATCCTACGCGGGCTTGGCAACGCCGGCCGGGGCCGTCATCAAGGCTTCCAGCCCCTGCTCGGTGCTCGGATAGCGGCCGACGTCGAGGCGGTAAGCCTCGATCGCCTTCTCGAAGGCGTCGATCTGCGCGCGCGCCGCCTTGACCTCGGACTTGCCGACCTGCGAGAAATAGCGGGGGGCGACGTAGCTCGCCAGCAGGCCGATGATGACCATGACGACGAGGAGTTCGAGCAGGGTGAAGCCGCAGGGGCGGTGAATATGGGGTGAGCCTGCAAACCTCAACGCAGCTCACTTCCAAACATCATCACACGCCTCCACCGTCCATTTGCTAACACCGGGCGGATTGCCATCCGCCCCTACAAAAACCGCCGCGACGTAGGGGGCGATGGCAATCGCCCCGCGAACAATCGGGATCTACGCAGGTTTAGAAGCTGAAGCGTGCGCCAAAAAGGAATTGGTGGCTTGTTACATTGTTCGTTTTTGCCCACGCGTTATAAGAAGCGCCATAGTAGTCATACAGGTAACCTGTCTTGGCTTTACCCAGGTTGGCGTACCGATAGCCCATGTCCAGCGCGATATTGTCCGTAAGCTTCCAGGCGGCGCCTATTCCCAGGTTCCAGGCAAAATTGGTGGACGTTTTTTCCTTAAACTGCGCTACGGTGACTCCGGAATATTCGGGAAACGAGAATTTGCCTTTGGCCGACACGAAGCTGTACCCCAGCCCAACACTCACATAGGGCGTGAAAGCGGAATCGTTATGCAGGTCGAAGTAGGTGTTTGCAAACAGGGTGGAACCGCCAAGGGTCATCTTCAAGGCTTGAAGACCGCCATATTCACCTCTGTCTGTATAGTAGGTTTTTGAGGCCCTGCCCAGGTAGGCGTATTCCAGTTCCGCCCGGATCGGAAGCGAGAATTGTCTCTTGAAGTCATACCCGACCGCCAGGCCCAGTATGGCGGCCCCTTTGGACTGGGAACCTATTTTTTCGTCTTCGTAGCCGGGGGCGACCCCTGTGAAAGTGCCCTTCAACGTCCCGTAGCCCAGCCGGGGGGCGACATAAACGCCTATCGGCTGCTGTGCGAAGGCGGACAGGGGGAACAAGGCGGTGACGAGCAACAAAGAGGTGAGGGTTTTTCGCATTTCAGTTCTCCTTGTGAGAGGTGAGGTGGAAGGGGTTTTTTGGGTTATTCAATTGTGGCGGCATTGGGGTCAGACCCCATTTGTTGCGCTTTGGCAATTCATTCACGTACGCAATTCCTCAAATGGTTAACGTTTCCGTAGCCCATGTAGGATGGGTAGAGCAAAGCACGTGTAGGATGGGTAGAGCAAAGCGAAACCCATCAACCCATCATTTCCCAATTTCTTCGATCAGCGTTTTTTGCCATATTTATAGTCATCCCAAGTTGAATCCTTCCACAAAAATCATCGTTACAACAAGCCGAAAGGCGATGGGTTTCGCTACGCTCTACCCATCCTACGCGGGCTATTCTACTGAATCTATTGCTTGTTCTTCATGCCCGCGTCGAAACTGGAAAGAATGCCCCGCAGGATGGCGACTTCCTCCTTTTCGAGCCGCGCGCGCGCGAAGAGCCGCCGCAACCTTGCCATAAGGCGGCGAGGTTTGGCGGGATCGAGGAAACCGCTTGCCACGATGCTCGATTCGAGGTGCGCGAAAAAGTGCTCGGTCTCATCATGCGTAGCCGCTTCCGGCAACGGAGCGATAGGAAGAAAGGGCTCGCCGCCCTGCCCCATTGCGGCCAAGCGCAGTTCGTAGCACATCAACTGCACCGCCGCGCCAAGATTGAGCGAAGCATAGGCGGGATTGGCCGGAATCGTCACCGGGAGCGCGCAAAGCCCCAACTCTTCGTTGGAAAGGCCGCTCGCCTCGTTGCCAAACACCAGCGCCACTTCGCCGCATGTGTTCCGGCTGCATTGCACGAGTTCGGCGGCGGCGGCGCGAGGCTCCAAGCGCTCAAGCGACAAGTCCCGCCGCCGCGCCGTCAGTGCCGCCGCAAGCACGGTTCCGGAAAGCGCCTCTTGCAGGGAACCGACCACGCGCGCCCCGGCAAGCACATCCCCCGCGCCGGAAGCGCGCGCCTCGGCCACGGGGTCGGGAAAGGAAGCCGGGGAAACCAGCCAGAGACGCGCCAGCCCCATCGTTTTCATTGCCCGCGCCGCCGCGCCGATATTGCCGGGATGGCTGGTGCGGGAGAGCACCACGCGAACACGATCGAGCGTAGAGAGGCCATTCATATTAAAATGATCCGTTTTCTGCCCAACGCCAAGAACGGCTCCTTACGCATGCGCCCCAATCTCGACCCCGCCGTCAACATCGCCATCAAAGCCGCGCGCCGTGCCGCGTCCGTCATCAACCAGGCCGCCAATCAGTTGGAACTGCTCAATATAGAGACCAAGGCGCACAATGATTTCGTCACTGAAGTCGACCGCTCTGCCGAAGCCGTCATCGTCGATATCCTGCGCGAAGCCTTCCCGGAGCACGGCATTCTAGCAGAGGAGTCGGGCCGCTCTGGAGCGGGGGACGGCCATGAAACCGAGTATGTCTGGGTAATCGACCCGCTGGACGGCACAACCAATTTCATCCACGGCTTCCCACAGTACGCGGTCTCCATCGCGCTCACCCGCAAGGGCGTGCCCGAACACGCGGTCATCTTCAATCCGGTTTCCAACGAACTTTTCACCGCCTCGCGCGGGCGCGGCGCATACATGAATGACCGCCGTATCCGCGTCTCGCGGCGGCTACGCCTGGCTGACGCCCTGCTTGGCACGGGCTTTCCGTTCCGTCAGTTCGCGCACATCGACGCTTACCTCGCCATGTTCCGCGAGCTTTCGCAAAAGAGCGTCGGCCTGCGGCGAGCCGGTGCGGCAACGCTCGATCTCGCCTTCGTCGCCTGCGGGCGGCTGGACGGTTTCTGGGAAATTGGCCTTTCGCCTTGGGACATGGCTGCTGGCGCGCTGCTTATCCAGGAAGCGGGCGGATTCGTCGCGGATTTTAATGGTGAAGGGGACTACTTGAAGAACGGCAACATCGTCGCCGGAACGCCAAAAGTGTTCACCGAACTGCTGCTTACCGTGCAATCGTGCTGGAACGCCCGCGTTTGAACACGTCTGCTGCCATTGCAAGCATTAGGGTATTTTGTCACGCTACCCGACGTGGCATCCTCCCTTCTTTCTGGCGATGACCGATAATTCAGGCGGTATCCGTGGAATTTCCCCATGTACTCCGCCCAAGAACTTGTCACCTACATCGAGTCGCTTGCCGCCTTACCTTCGGTGTATTACCGCGTTCGCGAACAACTCGAGTCGCCGGACGGTTCCATCAAGGAAATCTCAAACCTGATCGAAACAGACACCGCGCTTACAGCCGGGGTTTTGAAGCTCGTTAATAGCGCCTTCTACGGCTTGAGCCGCAAAATTGAGAGCGTTGAGCAGGCCATTCCCGTCCTCGGCCTGCGGCAGACGCACGAATTGGTACTGGCCATCACGGTCAGCAACGTGTTCGAGGGAATCCGCCCGCAGAACATGGACATGAGGCGATACTGGATCGGGTGCATGATGACCGCGCTGACCGCGCGCGAATTGGCATACCTGACCTGCAACCCTTCCGCCAACCGCTTATTCGTCATCGGCCTTCTGGCCGATACCGGGCATCTGGTGATGTATCAGACCGTACCCGAACGGACCATTGAAGCCCAGGCTATCGCCGATGCCAGGGGGGAGCCGCTCTTCGAGGCCGAGCGCCGTATTGTCGGCTGCGATTCGGCAGAAGTCGGCGCGGCGCTGATGGATAACTGGAAACTGCCCACGAGTTTCGCTGAGACCATTGGCGCACAAATCACACCCCGTCTGGCTGGAAAACATGTCATCGAAGCGGAATTGCTCCATGTCGCAATCGCGGTCAGCAAGGCCGACCGCTACAACGAGCCGAGCGAATGGGCGCTCCAGCACATCGACCCGCGCATCTGGAACAACATCGGCCTGAACCCCGTCACTTTTCCACGTATCCGCGAAGCGGTCGAAATGAACCTTAGCTCATGCACCGCCATGTTCTTTCCCAAAGCGGCATAGCTCCTCCCCAGGCTTACGAGCCTCAAGCCCTCTATCTCTTGTAGTCCCTCCTCTTTCGTTAGCCAGCCCCGGAGTCGATATCTCTTCATCATTATCTATTGCGTTGACTTTCGCTTTATGGTATATGTAGAGGGTTTGATTTTTCACAGGGGGTAAAGAAGATGTCGTATGTAGACAAAGTCTTGGGCGATCTGATTGCCAACAACCCGAACCAGCCGGAATTTCATCAAGCCGCAACAGAGGTATTGAATTCCCTCAAGCTGGTCGTCGACAACGATGACAAATACGCCAAAGCCGGTCTGCTCGAACGCCTGGTAGAGCCGGAGCGTCAAGTGCTGTTCCGCGTTCCCTGGGTGGACGACAACGGCAAAGTGCATGTCAACCGGGCTTACCGTGTGCAATTCAACAGCGCCATCGGCCCCTACAAAGGCGGGTTGCGTTTTCACCCGTCGGTCAATCTGAGCATCATCAAGTTTTTGGGCTTTGAGCAAACGTTCAAAAACGGCCTGACCGGCCTGCCTATCGGTGGAGGCAAAGGCGGCTGCGATTTCGACCCCAAAGGCAAATCCGACCGTGAAGTCATGGCCTTCTGCCAGAGCTTCATGACGGAACTTGCCCGCCACATCGGCGCGGATACCGATGTACCCGCCGGTGACATTGGCGTGGGAGCACGCGAAATAGGCTTCATGTACGGGCAGTACAAGCGCATCAAAAACATCTACGAAGGCGTACTGACCGGCAAGGGGCTTTCCTACGGCGGTTCTTTAGCGCGCACCCAGGCTACCGGTTACGGCCTGCTCTATTTCGTGGAAGAAATGCTCAAGGATCACGACCAATCCATCAAAGGGAAAACCGTGCTGGTTTCCGGTTCGGGCAACGTAGCCATCTACGCGACGGAAAAGGCAATTCAACTGGGTGGCAAGGTCGTTACACTGAGCGATTCAAACGGCTGGATTTACGACAAGGATGGCATCGACCTCGCCGCTGCGAAGGAAGTCAAAGAGGTCAGGCGCGCTCGTATCAGTGAATATCTCAGTTACCGCCCCAGTGCCGAATACCACGAAGGCAGAGGCGTGTGGCATGTGAAGGCCGACATCGCGTTGCCCTGCGCCACCCAGAACGAGCTGAACCTGGACGACGCCAAGGCGCTGGTGAGAAACGGTGTAATTGCAGTAGGCGAAGGCGCCAACATGCCCACCACGCTGGACGCCACTGAGTATCTGATCGATAACAAGGTTTTCTTCTGCCCCGGCAAAGCGGCCAACGCAGGCGGCGTGGCGACATCCGCGCTGGAGATGAGCCAAAACTCCGCGCGGCTGTCATGGAGCTTCGAGGATGTGGACGCCCGTCTGAAAGGCATCATGGAAAACATCTACCACAACACTGCCACTGCGGCCAAAAAATACGGCTGCACCGACAACTTCGTGGTGGGCTCCAACATTGCCGGCTTCCTGAAGGTCGCTGAGGCCATGATGGCGCAGGGCGTCGTTTAAGGCGTTCAATCCGAGCACGCCGGGGCCAGCCAGACGCAGCCCCGGCGGCTATGGCAGACGTAATCCCCTAACGGTAGGCACAACGGCCCCGGAGCCGCGCGCAACTGGCGCATGGCCTCGGCAAGCCGGGCTGTGCTCGGCGGCATCGCGCCGAGCCGCCGAAGTTCCCACCGCAACAGATTGGCCAGCCGCGCAGGGCTCAAGCCCAGCAGAGACGCCCGGCTGAATGCCCTGCCCCCCTCTTGAGGGAGGTGGCATTCGCCACAGGCGGATGACGGAGGCAGTAAAGCCGCCGCGGCATCGGCCTGGGCGAGTTCGTCGAGCAGCCCGGCAGCTTCGCGGAAGTGCTCTGCGGCACGGGCCAGGGTAAGGCGGGCTGCCGGAAAACGGGCTTCAATAGCGGGCAGGATGCGATGGCGCAGGTCGTTGCGGGTAAAACGCAATTCGGCGTTACTGTCATCATCTATCCAGTCGAGTTTTTTTTCGCGCGCGTAGGCGAGAATTTCTTCCCGCCCGGTTTCCAGCAAGGGGCGCAAGCGCCCTGCCCGCTCAACGGCCTGAGTTGGTTCGATGACAGCCATCGCCGCCGCGCCCCGGACGCCCGCGCCGCGCAACAGGCGGAAAAGGACGGTTTCGGCCTGATCGTCGCGGTGATGCCCCAGGACGAGCCAATCGCAAGCAACGCGGGAAAGTGCGGCATGGCGCGCGATGCGCGCAGCCTCTTCCAGCCCGCCCGGATGATCGCGGGACACTTCGACCCTGAACACATTGAACGGAACCTCGCGCCGATCACAGAGCGCGGCGCAAAAATCCTGCCACTCATCGGCCGCCGGATTAAGCCCATGATGGACATGCGCGGCCTCCAGCGCGTACCCGAAACGTTGCCGCAGGGTGTCGAGCACATCGAGCAGCGCGACCGAATCGACCCCTCCCGAAAGCGCACAGCACAGGCGATGATGGGAGTCGACTCCCGCTGCGGCCAGCACTGCGGCTACGGCATCGGGTACGGTTGCCATGACTTGCTTCGTCCCGGCGCGCATGGCTCTCAGGCAGCACTCTCCTTGAAGCGGCCATAGCTCATGAGTTTTTCCATGCGCTGCGCGATGAGTTCGTCGGGAGAGAGTCCCGAATGTTGGCGCAGACCGTCAACTAGCGCGCTTTTCAGGCCCTTGGCCATAGCCTTGTGATCCCGGTGCGCGCCCCCCGCCGGTTCATTGACCACTTTATCGACGAGGCCGAGCGATTTAAGGCGCGATGCGGTGATGCCCATCGCCTCAGCGGCTATCGAGGCTTTTTCCGCGCTCTTCCAGAGGATAGAAGCGCAACCTTCGGGCGAGATGACCGAATAAGTGGAGTATTGCAGCATGATGATCTGGTCGCCAACAGCAATGGCGAGCGCGCCTCCTGAGCCACCTTCGCCGATGATGGTGCAGATGATCGGCGTCCGCAGTTCGGCCATTGCGTAAAGGTTGTGGCCGATGGCCTCGGACTGGCCTCGCTCCTCGGCTCCGATGCCAGGGTAGGCTCCGGGCGTGTCGATAAAGGTAAAAACGGGCAGATGGAATTTTTCGGCCAGTTTCATCAGGCGTAGAGCCTTACGATACCCTTCAGGGCGCGGCATGCCAAAGTTGCGGGCAATTTTTTCCTTGGTATCGCGCCCTTTCTGGTGACCGATGACGACACAGCTTTGCCCATTGAAACGCGCCAGCCCCCCAATGATGGCTTGGTCGTCGGCGAAAGCGCGATCTCCGTGAAGCTCGTTGAAATCGGTAAAAATGTGCTGCACGTAGTCCAGGGTATAAGGGCGCTGCGGATGGCGCGCCACCTGGGCAATCTGCCAAGGGGTCAGTTTGGAATAGATGTCCTTCGTAAGAGTTTGCTTCTTGTTTTCCAAGCGGGAGATTTCTTCTGAAATATCCACGGCGGAATCGTTCTGAACGAAGCGCAGTTGCTCGATCTTTTCTTCGAGTTCGGCAACCGGCTGTTCAAAATCGAGAAAGGTGGTTTTCATCAAAAGTAACCCCAAGGTTAAAGTGGTTTATTTTACCGTCTCCCGCAACCTTAACGCTCTCCCCTCTCAGAGCACGTACCTGGCGAGGTCTTCACGGCCCGCCACGCCTTCGAGGCGGGCGTCGACATAGGCAGTGTCGACGGTGAGATCGCCCGCTTTGCCGTTACCGGCCTCGAAAGAGATTTCTTCGAGGAGTTTTTCCATCACTGTGTAGAGCCTGCGCGCGCCGATGTTCTCCGTCCTCTCATTGACCTGAAAGGCAATCTCCGCCAAGCGGCGGATGCCATTCTTGGTGAAATTCAGAGCCACGCCATCTGTCGCAAGCAGGGCTTCATACTGGCGGGTGAGGCAGGCGTCGGTACTGGTCAGGATGCGCTCAAAATCCTCAACCGACAGCGAATCGAGTTCGACGCGGATCGGGAAGCGCCCCTGCAATTCTGGGATCAAGTCACTTGGGCGCGAGAGGTGGAACGCCCCGCTGGCAATGAACAGGATGTGATCGGTCTTGACCATGCCGTACTTGGTCGAAACGGTTGCGCCTTCGACCAGCGGCAGCAGGTCGCGCTGTACGCCCTGGCGGGAGACGT
This sequence comes from Betaproteobacteria bacterium, assembly GCA_009782565.1. Taxonomy (GTDB): domain Bacteria; phylum Pseudomonadota; class Gammaproteobacteria; order Burkholderiales; family Rhodocyclaceae; genus WRNU01. Next base: position 129,323 of record WRIU01000001.1, on the reverse strand, counting down.
CCGCGCCGTGCGTTTCGCCGCGCGTGGCAATCTTGTCGATTTCATCGAGGAAAACGATCCCGTTCTGCTCGACCGCGCGCAGAGCCTCGCTCTTGATTTCATCGTCGTTGATGAGTTTAGCGGCTTCTTCGTCGGTCAGGAGCCTCATGGCTTCGGCAATCCGCAGCCGCCGCATTTTCTTTTTGTTGCTCCCCATGTTCTGAAACATGCCCTGAATCTGTTGGGTCAGTTCTTCCATGCCCGGCGGGGCGAAAATCTCTGCGTGCATGAAGGAAGCGGAGACTTCGAGGTCGATTTCCTTGTCGTCGAGTTCGCCTTCGCGCAGTTTCTTGCGGAATTTCTGCCGTGTGCCACCATCCTGCGCGTTGTCACCTTCGACAACTCCGCGCACCGGGGGCAGGAGCGCGTCGAGCACCCGGTCTTCGGCGGCATCGAGTGCGCGGTCCCGGACGAGCCTCATGGCGCGCTCACGTCCGTCCTTGACGGCAATCTCTGCCAAATCGCGGATGATCGTGTCTACATCGCGACCAACATAGCCCACTTCCGTGAACTTGGTCGCTTCGACCTTGATGAACGGGGCTTGCGTCAGGCGGGCGAGGCGACGGGCAATCTCGGTCTTTCCCACGCCAGTGGGGCCGATCATCAGGATGTTCTTGGGGGTAATCTCGCTACGCAAGGGCTCGGCCACCTGCGCGCGACGCCAACGGCTACGCAACGCCACCGCCACGACCCGCTTGGCTTTATGCTGACCGACGATGTGCTTGTCGAGTTCGGAGACGATCTCTGCCGGGGTCATCCGATTCATGGCTTCACTCATTCGCCCAATTCCTCGATGACATGATTCTGGTTGGTGTAAATGCAGAGGTCGGCGGCAACCGTCAGGGATTTCGAGACGATCTCCTTCGGCATCAGTTCGGTATTTTCGAGCAGCGCGCGCGCAGCGGCTTGCGCGTAAGGGCCGCCGCTGCCAATGGCGACGATGCCCTGCTCCGGTTCGAGTACGTCGCCGTTGCCGGTAATCACCAGCGAGTGCTCACGGTCCGCTACGGCAAGCATGGCTTCCAGCCGCCGTAGCATGCGGTCGGTGCGCCAATCCTTGGCAAGTTCCACCGCGCTACGCATCAGGTTGCCCTGGTGTTTTTCGAGTTTGGCCTCAAACCGCTCGAACAGGGTAAAGGCATCCGCAGTGCCTCCAGCAAAACCGGCGAGAATGCGCCCGTCATAGAGCGTTCGCACCTTGCGCGCGGATGCCTTGATGACAATGTTGCCAAGCGTGACCTGCCCGTCGCCACCAAGCGCGACCTGACGGCCACGGCGAACCGAAAGAATGGTCGTGCCGTGATACTGTTCCATGAATGTTTTCGGGGATATGCCCGCGCGTCCTGGAAAAAAGGGAGAGGATTATACCGTATCGGCCGGGTCAGCCGGATAAGGGAGGGGGCGGCGCTGATGTCAGCCGCGCAGCATCACCTGTGCCACCTGGTCGATGCTCATGACCCGCATCAACGCGCCAACCATTGCGTTGACCTTGTGCAACTGGATGATCTTGCCGCGCGCCTGGAGCGAAGCGAGCGCATTGAAGAGCGTTCCCGCCGCCACGAAATCGACCCGCCTCAACTGACCGCAATCAACTACGACCATTTGCCGGACGGAAGCAAACTCATCCAGCTTGCGGATCGCCTCGCTGCTCGATCCGGTCAGTTCGTTGTCGAAACAGAATTCTTCCTCTCCACCATGTCCGGGAGAGGCTTCATCGGCGGCGGGCTGTTCCTCGCCCGGCAAAGGCTGCTTCGGCTCCCATGACGGGGGAGATTCTTCAAAGGTTACAGCGTAATCGACCGCCAAATCCTCGAAACGCGAACTCTCGCCGGTATATTTCAGCATTTCCAGCATCAGCATCCAGTAATCGCGGTTCTCGGCCTGACCGGGTTTGACCTTGGGCGACAACAGGTCGACAAGCCTGGATGCGTTGAAGATGGACAGCTTGACCCGATTGACAGCCAACTGCTCCAGCATCTGCTTGAACAGCAGACAGCCTTGGCCGTCGACAGAGCGCACCCGCCCGAGGTCAACGCGAAGCGTGCCGCTCTTGCGGCCAATCACGCAAATCTGCTGAAGCTGCTGGGCCGTCTGCGCGCTCAACGCAGCAGGTAAATTGATCAGGGCAGAGGCATCGGCGCGCCGCTTCGCGGGCTGGATCGACAAATCTTCCCAAGCAGGGGGAGATCGCTCGAAACGACGGGCATAGTCGATCACCCTGGCATCGAAACGGTCGCGCTGCCCGGTCAGCCGGTAGAGATCGAGCAGCATCATCCAGAGACCTTCGCCTACTGTGGCTGTGGGATCGTCGAAAACAGCCGTGAGAAGTTGCTCGGCGTCGCGGTCATTTCCGTTGGCATAAAGCACCGCTGCTTCCTCGTAGACCACACCGATACCCGTTGCGATTTCCGTGACCTCGATCGCGCCCTGCTGCGTATTGGAAAAATCAAGCGCGGAAAGTTCGGTTTTTGGCGGCACATCGCCATCACCCGCGCCGGACTGGCGAGCAAGATTATGTTGCGACGGCTGATCCGAGGAAGTTTTCTTGAAAGGGTTGAGATTAAAGGCCACGCCAGGAAACCATCAAAACAAATTATTACGTTGGACACCGACACGCCAAGAGGCCATCAAGGATAGCACTGGAGGCGTATTTTTGCAGCGCGCCTTCGTGTCGCCCGTGTCACGTTTCGCATCTTCCATTATCGAAACAGCGCATAAACACTTTTTGAATTTTTTGTAAACTCAATAATTAACAATAACCAATATCCAGCACACAATTCTGTTAGGATAAAAAGATGTGCACGAATTCGCCGACATCGAAGCCTGCCTTTATCCTTCCCATCCGTATCTACTACGAAGACACCGATGCGGGCGGCGTCGTGTATTACGCCAACTACCTGCGCTTTTGCGAGCGTGCCCGCAGTGACTGGCTCAGAGCGCTTGGTTTCGGGCAACAGCAATTGCTCGCGGCGGGTGGCCCGCTGTTCGTTGTGCGAAGCGTACAGGCAGACTACCTCGCCCCTGCCCGTCTCGACGACGAATTGACCGTGGTCAGTACGATCCATGACGTGCGAAATGTCAGTGCATTATTTTTTCAACGTATCTTCCGCGAAGATGCGCTGCTGTTTACCGCTGAGATCAAAATCGCTTCCGTTTCGTCTGGCACTGGCCGCCCTGTCCCTTGGCCGGACGCGGTCCGCGCCCGGCTCCACGACCAACTCTCACCCCCCCCATCCCGATGAGCATTACCCACGATCTTTCCATTATCCATCTGGTCATGCAGGCCAGCCTCCTCGTCAAGCTGGTCATGGGACTGCTGGCCCTGCTTTCTCTCATGTCGTGGTACTGGATATTCCGCAAGTGGTTTCAGATCAGTTCCGCGCAATCCAAAGCCAACCGCTTCGAGCGCGATTTCTGGAGCGGCGGCGACCTCGACCTGATGTACCAGGCGGCGGCGGGCGGACGTTTCCGCAGCGGCGGCATGGAACGCATCTTTGAGGCGGGATACCGCGAGTTCACCAAGCTGCGCGGCAAGAGCCACGACCACGCCGCCACTATCGACGGTTCCCGCCGCGCGATGCGCGCCACCTATCAACGCGAGGTCGACGACCTCGATTCCCACCTCGCCTTCCTGGCCTCGGTCGGTTCGGTCTCCCCCTACATCGGCCTGCTCGGCACAGTATGGGGCATCATGAACGCCTTCCGGGGACTATCCAATGTCGGTGCGGCCACATTGGCCCAGGTCGCGCCAGGGATCGCCGAAGCGCTGATCGCCACGGCAATCGGCCTGTTCGCAGCCATTCCCGCCGTGGTGGCTTACAACCGTTTCGCCCATGACATCGACCGGCTCGGCATCCGCTTCGAGAGCTTCATGGAAGAGTTTTCCAACATCCTCCAGCGCAACCTGCGCTGAAACTTGTCTTCTCCCCATGCGCCAACGCCGACAAAAAAACGAGATCAACGTCGTCCCCTACATCGACGTCATGCTGGTGCTGCTGGTCATTTTCATGGTGACTTCCCCGATGATGCAGTCCGGCAGCATCGACGTGCCCTCGGCGGGGCCTCTGGCCACGCCATCTGTGGAAGCCGCGATCATCGAAGTCGACAAGGACGGGAAACTCGCCCTGAAACGCACTGTCAACGACAAGGCAATCCCGCTCTCGCAACTCGATTTTCAGCGCGAACTGGAAGCCTTGATTAAAACTGACCGACCCATCCTTGTCGCCGCACATAATGAGTTGCCGTACCAAAGAGTAATCGACGTGCTCGAAACCGCGCGTGAGATGGGCGTAAAGAAAATCAGCCTGCAAACAAAATCAGGCAACGCAGGTAAATGAACGATTTCCGGCCAGACCGCCGCCCTCGCCAAGCGCCGCCGCGAAGATTCATGTCGCTTACCCTCACCATCGCCGTCCATATCGGATTGCTGACATTCCTGTTTTTTGGGGTCAATTGGCAGAACAAACCCCTGGGGTCGCTTGAAGTCGGACTGGTCAGCGCACCTTCCGGCCCTGCCCCTGCTCCCACGCCTCCGGCACCTCCGCCGGAGCCCCCAAAGCCCGAACCTCCACCACCCGAACCACCACCGCAGCCCAAGCCTGAAATCGCCACGAAAAAACCGGAGCCGGAGAAACCAAAACCGGAAAAACCCAAACCGGAACCGCCCAAGCCGGAAAAAAAGCCTGAGCGCAAACCTCCCGACCTCAAGCCGATCGACCTCACGAAACTCCTTGACCGAAAACTTGATCAGGACATCAAGCGCAATGCCGAAGCCAAGAAGGTCAATGATCTCCTGACAGACGGACGGGGGTCGGGCCGTCAGGCCGTCGGCAATCCCGGCGAACTCGACGCCTACCGGAAAGCGATTTCCGACAAGGTTTACCGCAACCTGACCCCTCCCCTTGGGGTATCCGGCAACCCCAAGGCCGTATTTGAAATCGAACAGGTCATGGGCAGCCGGGGCGGCGAAGTCATCAGCATCAAGCTCAAACAATCCTCAGGCAACCACGCGCTCGACGAAGCAATTTCACGCGCAATTCGCAAATCCGACCCCTTGCCGCCGCCTGATGACCCTGCCCTGTTCAGACGCAAGCTCGACGTTACCTTCTATCCGATGGAAAAATGAAATGTTTTTTTATCATTTATCAGGGGGATAAAACCCGGACATGTGTTCAAAATACATATTTTGAGTATAATTCGTCAATTTCTCACACATTGCGCTATGGATAAGATCGTCATCACTTCCCGTATTCGCCTCGTTTTCGGTAGCTTTTTCCGGTCGACATGCGCCCTTCTTCTGACCTGTCTGGCTGTGGGCGCACATGCACAAGACACGCTCGATATTACGGTCATGGGCTCCGGCGGACGGCTTTTCCCGGTCATCGTCCCAGTCTTCGAGAACGAAGGCCGCCTACCGAATTCCGTCTCCGAAATCGTGCGCGCAGATCTCGAACGCAGCGGCTTGTTCAAGCTCGTCGACATCTCCCCCATGACCTTGCCGGAATCCAAAGTCCCCGATCTCGCTGCAATGGCTGCACGAGGAGCCGACGCGGTACTGGCCGCCACGGTCGTTGCCTCATCCAATGGAAATTACGAGATTCGCATCCGTCTCTTTGACGCGACCCGCGCGGACGCAAAACCCGAACTAGGTGGACTGGTATTGCGTATGCCGCCAGCACAATATCGCATGACCGCCCACCAGATCGCCGATTTCATCTACGAGAAACTCACCGGCATACCAGGATATTTCGCCACGCGCATTGCTTACGTGGTCAAGAACAACAAGCGCTACGAACTGCACATCGCCGACTCCGACGGCATGAACGCCCAACCGGCGTTACGCTCCCCCGAATCAATCATCTCACCATCCTGGTCGCCAAACGGGCAGCAGCTTGCCTACGTCTCGTTCGAGGCTCAAAAGCCTGTCATCTATGTCCACACGCTCGCCACCGGCCAGCGAAGGGTACTGGCCAATTTCAAGGGTTCCAACTCCGCGCCATCCTGGGCGCCGGATGGTCGGCGGCTCGCGGTGGTTCTCACCAAGGACGGTTTATCGCAAATTTACCTCATCAACGCCGATGGCTCCGGCGCGCGCCGGTTGATGACATCCTCCGGCATCGACACCGAACCGGCATGGTCGCCCGATGGGCAATTCATTTATTTCACCTCCGACCGCAGCGGCGACCCGCAAATCTATCGGCTCAATGTTGCCAGTGGCAGCGTCGAGCGCATCACGTTTGAAGGCAGCTACAACGTTACGCCACGCCCCTCCCTGGATGGCAAGAGGCTGGCTTTCATGACTCGCCACGACGGGCACTTCCGGGTTGCCGTACAGGAATTGGCCAGCCGCCAGACTACGATACTCACTGATTCGTCGCGCGACGAATCGCCCAGTTTTGCCCCCAACAGCAACATGATCCTCTACGCCACCGTAGCCGGAGGCAAAGGCATGCTGGCGGCAGTATCTGCCGATGGCCGGGTCAAGCAGCATCTTTCGATACAGGCCGCTGATGTGCGGGAACCTGCCTGGGGCCCGATGCAAAAGTAGCTTTCCTGTCCTTTCAATCCGTTTTTTTCACTCACCGGAGACATCGCCATGAAGAAACTTTTACTTCCTTCCTTGTTAGTTTTCGCGCTTGCTGGATGTGGAACCACCGATACACAAGAGACCGCTGCGGACGATGCAGCAAACGCGCAAAATACGAACGTCAAAACTGTGAACGTACCACCGCAAAGCAACACCAGCGGCCTTCCTTCCTGGGCCACCGATCCTTCCAAAAACAGCGTGTTCTTCGATTACGACAGCTATGTCATTCGTTCCGATGCCCGCTCGGTGATCGAAGCCCATGCCAAGCTTCTGTCCCAACAGCCCGTCCGTAAAGTAACCATCCAGGGCAACGCAGACGAACGCGGCAGCCGCGAGTACAATCTCGCTCTCGGCCAGAAGCGCGCTGAAGCCGTGCGCCGCGCCTTGAGGCTACAGGGCGCGAACGACGTGCAGATCGAAGCGGTCAGCCTGGGCAAGGAACATCCGCGCTGCACAACCTCCACGGAAACGTGCTACGCTGAAAACCGTCGTGGCGATTTTGTCTATTTAAGGTAAGCAATGAAACATCTCCTGTCCCTGGCGGCTTTTGCCGCGCTTTTCCTGGCCGGACCCGCGCAAGCGGGTCTGTTCGATGACGCAGAAGCCCGCCAGCAGATCAACAACATGAAACAGGAGATCAATGGCCGGCTCGAAACCCTCAGCAATGCCCAATTCGAGCTGGCCAACCAAAACGAGGAGATGCGCGCCGAAATTGCCCGCCTGCGCGGGCAGGTTGAGGTTTTGCTCAACGAAATCGAGTCGCTCAAGAGCCGGCAGCGCGACTTTTACATCGACCTCGACAATCGGATGCGTCAGTTTGAAACGAACGCACAAAACGCCGCTGCGGCCCAAGCGAATCGTGCAAGCGGTGGCAGTTACGAGGCAGCGCTCGGTTTCCTGAAAGAAGGCCGGGCCTCTGAGGCTCTCACTGAACTCAATACCTTCATCGACAGCCACCCGGATAGCGACAACTTGCCCGAAGCCCATTTTTGGGCTGGAACCGCTGCCTTGCAAACCAAAAACATTGCAGCCGCCAATAAGCACTTCAACACCGTACTTGGACGCTGGCCCAAGAGCACGGTTGCGCCCGATGCCATGCTTGGCCTGGCCAATGGACAGCTTGCCATCAATGACCGGCGCAATGCCCAGAAGACGCTGCAATCCCTGATCGACCGCTATCCTTCATCCAACGCGGCCAAAACAGCCAAGCAACATCTGGCGCGTTGAACGATGCCCCCTGGGCAAAACCGGGTACTGCGCGTTTCCGAAATTTTCGCCTCCTTGCAGGGGGAGTCGACGCGGGTGGGGCTGCCTACGGTGTTCGTGCGCCTGACCGGCTGCCCCTTGCGTTGCATCTGGTGCGATACCAAATACGCCTTTCAAGGCGGAGAAGACCTCAACCTGGAAACGATACTTGACGACGTCGCCGAACATGCGCTGCATTACGTCTGCGTGACAGGCGGCGAGCCGCTCGCCCAGGCGGGCTGTCCGGCATTGCTCACCGCCCTGTGCGATGCCGGTTATTCAGTCTCAATGGAAACCAGCGGCGCGTTCGACATTGGCGGTATCGACCAGAGAGTCTCCCGGATCGTCGATCTCAAGGCTCCCGGTTCGGGCGAGTGCGAACGCAACCACTTTGAGAACATTGCACTCCTGAACGCACAGGACGAAATAAAAATCGTCATTGCTGACGAAAACGACTACCTGTGGGCGCGCCAACAACTCTCCTCCCTGTGCCTGGCAGAGCGTTGCCCGGTATTGTTCTCGTCGGTCGCCGACCGGCTGGACCCTGTGCGCCTGGCTGAATGGATTGTGCGCGACCGCCTCCCGGTACGCTTCCAGCTTCAGCTACATAAAGTGCTGTGGAAAAACTCCAGGGGGCATTAGCCGCACCATGTATTCCATACCACGCGCCGTCATCCTGCTCTCAGGGGGGCTTGATTCCGCAACCTGCCTCGCGCTTGCCCGGCAGCAAGGTTTCGAGTGCCATGCCTTGTCGGTCGCCTATGGGCAACGCCACGCCGCTGAAATTGCCGCCGCGCACCGTATCGCCGCCGCTCTGGGCGCGCATGAGCATCGTCTGGCACATGTCGATCTCGGTCAGTTCGGCGGTTCTGCTCTCACCGACCCCGCTATCGCCATCCCGGAAGACAGTGAAGACGGCGGTATCCCCATTACCTACGTCCCTGCCCGCAATACCGTCATGCTGTCGATGGCGCTGGCCTGGGCTGAGGCACTTGGCGCGAGCGACATTTTCATCGGGGTCAACGCCGTAGATTATTCCGGATATCCCGATTGCAGACCGGAATTCATCGCGGCTTTCCAGGCAATGGCCAGGCTCGCCACCAAGGCGGGCATCGAAGGCCGTCCGGTATCCATCCACGCGCCGCTGATTGAGCTTTCCAAAGCTGAAATCATCCTCCAGGGAACCGCCCTGGGGGTTGATTACGGTTTGACCGTTTCATGCTACCAGGCAGACGACGAGGGACAGGCCTGCGGCCACTGCGACGCATGCCGCTTGCGCCGCGCCGGTTTCATGGCCGCGAATATCACCGACCCGACCAGGTATCGTTCCTCGTCTTAGAGCGTTTTCGACTGGGCACTGTCGCTCATCAAGCTTCTTCCGCCATGCGCTGCAGGGTAACGTAGTCCATTTTGCCCGTCCCAAGGAGCGGCAACTCATCCACCCGCACGACTTTCTTCGGAATAGATAATTCAGAAAACCCCAGTTGTTGCGCCGCTTTCTGCAAGGCCGCACGGTCGAGGCGCCCATCGGTGGTAAAGAGTACCAGCGCCTCGCCCTTGCCCGCGTCGGGCTGGCTGGAAGCAGCGTGAAACTCATTGGGAGAAGCTGTCTGCGCCAATTTTTCCACCGCCTCCAGGCTCACCATCTCACCGGCGACCTTGGCGAAACGCTTGACCCGCCCAACGATGTGTACGAAACCGTCGCTATCGACCTCGACGATGTCCCCCGTTTCGTACCAGCCCGGCCCCTCGCTCGAAGCGGGCGCTTGCAGCACGCCAGGGTTGTCCGCCCTCAGATAGCCGCTCATCACGTTGGGACCACGCACATGCAGCACCCCGCCGCGCTCAATGCCGGGCACGGGTTGCAGCCGGTGTTCGATGCCAGACAGGAACTGACCCACGGTTCCGCTGCGGTAGGCCATCGGGCTGTTGATTGTGATGACTGGCGCGGTTTCGGTCGCGCCGTACCCTTCCAGGATGCGGACGCCGAACTTCTCAAACCACTGCTCGCGCACTGCGGCGGAGAGCTTTTCCGCGCCAGAGATGACAAAGCGAAAGCGGTAGAAATCGTAGGGGTGCGCGAAACGTGCGTAATTGCCGAGGAAGGTGTTTGTACCGAGCAACACTGTACAGGCGCGGTCGTAGGCCAGTTCCGGAATCACCCGGTAATGCAGCGGCGAGGGGTACAGAAAAACGCTCGCGCCTGAAAGGAGCGGTGACAGCGTCCCTGTAGTGAGACCGAAAGAGTGAAAAATGGGAAGCACGTTCAATACGCGGTCATCGTGCGTGAAACCGATGGCGGCGCGGAATTGCGCGACGTTGGCGAGGACGGCGCGGTGCGAGAGCACCACCCCCTTGGGCTTGCCCTCGGAACCCGAAGTGAAGAGCACCACTGCCGCATCCTCAGGGCTTGCCTTGGCTTCCACCTGGCGCGGGAACCATAGCGCCCACCCCATCAGCCAGAGCTTGTCGCGGAAAGTCATCCCCTCGTGCAGGTCTTCGAGATAGACGATGCGCTCCAACCCCTGCAAGGCGGCGAGTTTATCGGCAAGCTTCGCCTGCTCGACGAAGGCGCGCGAGGTAATCAGGGTGCGGATACAGGCCGCATTGCATGCAACCTGTAATCCATTGACGCCCGCCGTGTGATTGAGCATCGCCGGGACTCTCCCGAATGCGCCGAGGCCAATGAGAAGACCGAGGGTCGATGCCATGTTAGGCAGGAATAGACCCACTTTTTCGCCGGGTTCGGTGAAGCGTTCAAACAACCGCCCAAAGGTGAGAGACATTTTCAGCAGGTCATGATAGGTGTATTCCACCTGCTTGATGTCTTCCACAATGTAGCGGCGGCGGCCATGAATCCTGATCGCGTCGCATAGCGCACCATAAAGAGTGCACTGATACGATCCCACCAACGCCATTTCCAACATCAGGCGGCGCAGGGCCTCACCCAGTTTGTGATGGCGCACCTTGGCATTGTGGGCTTCCGGCATCGGCAGCGTCGTAGGTGGCAGTATCGTGAGCGTGATGCGCGGAAAAAGTTTTCGCGGCCAGTGGGCCATTTTTGAAAAATAACTGCGGCTCAACCCGTCCAGCCGCACCGGCAGCAAGGTCGCACCGGTTTTTGCTGCCACAAAAGCGGGGCCTTCATAGACCTTCATCAGCGCCCCGGTCGAGGTGATCCGGCCTTCCGGGAAAATCACGACCGGACGCCCGGATTCGAGCAGCCGGATGATGTGTTTCATCGCCATCGGATTGCTTGGATCAATCACCAAGTAATCGGCCAATACATTCAAAACGAACCGCAAGAGCGGGCGTTTCACGTATTCAGGGTGCACAACGAACACCGGTTTTTCGACCGGCAGGAACAGCCCCAGCAGGATGCCGTCGAGAAAGGACTCATGGTTGGCGATCACCAGCAGGCGCGAATGCTGTCCATTCCCCGCTGCCAGGGCTTCCCCCCTCCCCCGTACCCGTACGCGAAAGAGCAGCCGGGTCAGGACGCGCAGCAAGACGCGCAGAACCGCGTAGATTATGGTTCTTACAAAATACGGTTTCATCATATTCATAAATTCCGACATGTTTGACTAAAAAAATTGAACCTGAATCCCATCATGCGCTGCCCAGCAAAAATTTAAAAAGGGCTACGTCCCCATAACCCTTTTTATGGTGCTGATGGGCTCGAACCGCCTACATTCACCTTGCAAGGGCTGTTTGTAAAGCGGTTTTACAATAAAATCAATAACTTACGTTATAAGATTCTGCACAGAATTGATAGAAAACGGCCAGATATTAAAGGATTCTGTCACGAAATGGTCACACAAGCGAACCCCAAATATCGTGGAGAGTGTTGAGGGGACAGCAAGCACAGCCCGGACTGAACATCACCTTATTGCCCGTCTTTGATTACTATGCGTATCAAATAATGAGCAATAGGTAATACTTCTCATCAATCGTAAATGGGTGGGCGATAGCATCGCCATCAGGTGCCTGGACGTTTCTCTGACCTTGCTTCCGATCGTTCAGGTTTTATGGACAGGAGGACAGAAATGGGTAAGAAGAACGAAATAGTGGGCGACATAAGGCGCATCAAGACAGCAGCGACAGCTACGTTCAGCCTTTCCGCCATTGCTCTGTTTGCGGTGCTGCTAACGCCGGAATTGGCGATGGCTCAGGCGGCTTGCAATGATGGCAGTGCCCGCGTAGCAAATGAGCAGCCACAAGGCTGCGGTGGCTATGGAGGCGGGGTTCCGAATACTGGTACAGAGAGCACAGGCGGTCAGAGTAACCCAACCAACCTTGGTACACCCGGCGCAAATGGTAATGCGGGCAACATGGCAGGCGGCGGCGGCGGTGCTGGCACGACTGGCGGTAACGGTGGAAATGCTTTCGGTGCTGGTGGTGTTGGAGGCTTAGGTGGTGCTGTCCCTTCGGCCAATGGCGATCCCGGCGGCAACGGTTCCAGTGGTTTAGGAGGCGGTGGCGGCGGCGGCGGGGCGCACGGCAGGATGGTAGATGCCAATGCGACCAACAATAGCACGAGCACGATCCAAGGAGGCAACGGCGGGAATGGCGGAAACGGAGCAAGCTCTGGCGGAGGCGGTGGCGGCGGCGCGGGCGGCTACGGCGTAGTCATAGAAACCAATCCTGTCATTTTTGATAACGCGGGAACGATCAAGGGCGGCAGCGGTGGAGAAGGGGGAAATTCCGTTAATGGTTCCGTCGGCGAGGGTGGTACCGGTGGGAACGGTCTGTTTGTTTCCAGTGATGGCAACACGGTGACAAACTCCGGCACAATCGAAGGCGGACGCGGCGGCGATAGCGGGCATTCGAGTTCAAAAATAACCGCCTTCGCGGAAAGTGGAAGCGGCGGAAACGGCATTGTTTTTCTGGAATCCAGTTCCGGTAATACGCTGGTTAATTCGGGAACGGTTCTGGGAGGGCGTGCCGGTAACGCAGACCCCGACACCTGGAATCTTGCGGGTATAGGTGGAGACGGCGTTTGGGGTAGCGACGTTGGCATTTCCATTATCAACACTGGCCTCATCCAGGGAGGAACTGGTGGCGATGGTGGCGCTCGTGGCCCCGATGATGCTTATACGTATTTGAAGGGGGGCTACGGTGGAGACGGTGTGTATATTAAAGATGCACAGTCGGATTCGTCCATCATCAACAAAGGCAGGATCATTGGCGGCGAGGGTGGCACTGGAACAGCCGGCGACAAGGCAAATCCAGTCCTCCGAGGGGGCGGCCCCGGCGGGTGGGGTATCTACGCCGAAAACATGACGATCATCAATGACGCCGGTGCGGAGATTACCGGTGGCAAAGGAGGAACCAGCCTGGATCTTTCAAAGGGCGCACACGGCAATGGCGGCGAGGGGATTTACGGTTCCGATTTGCATGTCTACACCAGCGGAACCATCAGTGGCGGGTTCGACGGCAGCGGCACGGTACAGGCGAATGCGATCACATTTACCAAGGGCGCCAACTATCTGGAATTGGGTCCCGGTTTCATCATGAACGGCAATGTCGTTGTCGAGTCGGAAAGCAGCACATTGGCGCTCGGCGGCTCAGGGAGCGCAACATTTGACGTGTCGAATATCGGTATCCTTGGCGCCAACGTGCAGTATCAGGGTTTCTCCACATTCTTGAAAACCGGAAACAGCGTCTGGGCGCTGACAGGATCGCCCGTACAGCCGACGCCTTGGACGATCGAGCAGGGCGTCTTGCAGATTTCGGCGAACAGCAATCTTGGCGTCGACACCAACCCCCTCACCTTTGATAGCTCAGGGGCTATCGGTGCCGCTCAGCCCACACTGCGATTTGGCGCGCCGGACATCACACTCAGCCGCAATGTGGTACTCGCTACCACCGATGGCTCGTTTGACACGTTTGGCAATACCGCAACAATAACAGGCGATATCACAGGATCAGGCAGTCTCATCAAGACCGGCGCGGGGTCGCTGATCCTGAGCGGCAACAATGCCTATTCAGGCGATACGCTCGTAAAAGCCGGCGCGCTTGTGGCAGGCAAGGCCAATGTATTTATCCCGAGTTCCATACATACGATAGAGAGCGGCGCAGAGCTCGACTTGGCGGGTTTCAATCAGACGATTGACGAGGTCAAGAACGCTGGCACCATCATCACAAATGGAACAGCTCCTAACCCCGACACCACGCTGACGGTGGCCAACAGCTATGTTGGCGCTGGTGGTACGCTGGAACTCAGTACATTTCTTGGCACGGACGATTCGCCTTCGGACAGGCTCGTCATCGACGGCGGTACGGCGAGCGGCAATTCGTTCCTGCGGATAAAGAATGTCGATGGCCTCGGCGCGCTGACTACCGGCGACGGCATTCTGGTGGTCGAAGCGATCAACGGCGGTATCACGGCATCGAACGCCTTTGCGCTCTCCGGTCGGGCGGTAGCCGGTCCTTACGAGTACAGCCTGTACCGTAGCGGCTTTGTTGCCAATCCCACCAATGAAAATTCCTGGTATCTGCGCTCGCATCTCCTTGATGCGCCTGAAATTCCGCATTACCGGGAGGAGACTTCGAATTACACAGCCCTGCCCCCCATGACGCTGCTCTATGGTCAAAACCTCATCGGCACGCTGCATGAGCGGGTTGGCGAAGAAGAGGACATCCGTGGCCGTAGCGACCTGCACGAAAAAACGCCGGACACCGGTGCCTGGGGCCGTGTTTTCGGCGTCTACGGCAAGCACGACGGCGATAAGCGCGGCATCTACGGGAAGGACGGCCCAAAATACGATTACGACTTCGTCGGCCTGCAAGTGGGGCATGATCTGTATCGTTCTGAGCGCCCCGACGGCAGCCGCAATCATCTCGGCGCCTATTTCGCCTATGGCCACGCCGACGGAACCGCCACCCATTTCGACGGCGTGCGCGGCTCCAACAAATTCAACGCCTACACCTTGGGCGGCTACTGGACTCACTTCGGCGAGAGTGGCTGGTACACCGACACGGTGTTGCAGGGAACCTATTACGACGCCACCAGCACCAGCCTGAGTCACGATATTCCGCGTTTGGATGTCGACGGCTTTGGCCTTGCCGTGTCGGTTGAAGGCGGCAAGCCGTTTCGTTTCGACAAGGGCTGGTTCATCGAGCCGCAGGCTCAACTGATCTATCAGTACGTTGACATCAACGATGCGAAAGACATCGGAGCGCAGATCACGTTCAACAACGTGGACTCGCTTGCGGGGCGAATCGGCGCGCGGTTAGGCCGCACCTGGATGCGGGATACCGGGCGGCAGATGACGATGTGGGTGCGTCCGAACATCTGGCACGAGTTCCGGGGCAAAACGGTCACGAAGTTCTCCTCCGCAGATGGCCCCATGCCCTTCCAGTCAAACCTGAACGGTACCTGGGGCGAGATCAATGTCGGGGTGAGCGGGCAACTCGACCGCAAAACCACGCTGTTCGCCAATGTTTCTTACAACGAGCGGTTCGACGGCAAGGGTCACGGCTACAACGGAAAGATTGGCGTCAGGGTGAATTGGTAGTTATAAAAGCCAGACAACATACTGGCTCTGATGAGGCGTCAGAAGCTGTTGCGTCATCTTCTGGTCACACTGAAAAGGAAAGGGTTTAGCGATTATTCACTAAACCCTCTATTTCGTGGTGCCGATGGACGGACTCGAACTGTCGACCTTCGCATTACGAATGCGCTGCTCTACCAACTGAGCTACACCGGCAAGGGGGGGAACTATACCCGGACGGGGTTCACCCTGTCCAGCGACCGGCGGAAACGCGCTCGATGCCGGCCATGTCTTTCCATGAGGCAATGTCGGCAAAACCCGCGTCGGCCAACAGGCCACGCACGGCGGCGGCTTGGTTGTAGCCGTGCTCCAGAAAAAGCCAGCCGCCATCTTCGAGGTGGCGACCCGCGCCCGCGATGATGGCGGTGAGGGCGCGCAGCCCGTCCCGGCCTGAGGCGAGCGCGGCGCGCGGCTCGAACCGCAGGTCGCCCTGGGCGAGATGAGGGTCGTCTTCGACAATGTAGGGAGGATTGGCGACGATGAGCCGGAAACGGTCTTCGCGCTTGAGCAGCGCATACCAGTCGCTCCAGAGGAAGGTGATTCCCACACCGAGCCGCAGGGCGTTGGCGGTGGCCACGGCCAGGGCATCGCGGGAGATGTCGGTGGCAGTAATCACGGGATGATCGAGTTCCAGCGCGAGGGTGATGGCAAGGATGCCGGAGCCGGTTCCGAGGTCGAGCACTCTTGGACGGGGAACAGCGGAAAAATGGGCGACGGCCAGTTCAATGAGCAGTTCGGTTTCCGGGCGGGGAATGAGGACGGAGGCGTTGACGAAGAAAGCGCGCCCATAGAATTCGCGCTCGCCGGTCAGGTAGGCAATGGGTTCGCCCGCAACGCGATGCTCGATGAGGCGCTGAAAAGCTTCCCATTGGGCAAGGGGCAGGGTTTCTTCCGGTCTGGCGGCAAGATGGGCAGCGGAGGTGCGGCAGACATGCCGCAGGAGCAGACGGGCTTCAAGCGGTTGGATGCGTTTTCGCGCCCAGGCCAACGCCTCGGCAATACTGGTCTCCGTCGACGGCGCGCTCATGCTTCTTCCGCCAGCGCGGCCAATTGTTCGGACTGGTGTTCGAGGGTGAGGGCGTCGATGATCTCATCGAGTTCGCCATCCATGACGGCATCGAGCCGGTAAAGGGTGAGGTTGATCCGGTGATCCGTCACCCTGCCCTGCGGGAAATTGTAGGTGCGGATGCGCTCGGAGCGGTCGCCGCTGCCGATAAGGCCCCGCCGGGTGGCGGCATCGCGCGCCTGTTGCTCGCGCGCGCGCGCATCGTTCAGCCGCGCGGCAAGTACGGCCATCGCGCGTGCCTTGTTGCTGTGCTGGCTGCGTTCGGCCTGACATTCGACGACAAGCCCGGTCGGCAGGTGGGTGACGCGCACGGCGGAGTCGGTTTTGTTGATGTGTTGCCCACCCGCGCCAGAAGCGCGGAAGGTGTCAATGCGAAGCTCGGCGGGGTTGAGCTGGAGGGCTTCGAGTTCGTCGGCTTCGGGCATGACGGCCACCGTACAGGCCGAGGTGTGGATGCGCCCCTGGGTTTCGGTGGCGGGAATACGTTGCACACGATGCCCACCGGACTCGAATTTAAGGCGCGACCAGGCTCCCGCGCCCATGATCCGGGTAATGACTTCGCGGTAGCCGCCGAGGTCGGATTCGCTGGCAGAGATGATTTCGACTTTCCAGCGCTGGCGTTCGGCGTGGCGAGTGTAGAGGCGCAACAGGTCGGCGGCGAAGAGGGCGGCTTCTTCGCCGCCTGTGCCCGCGCGAATTTCGAGGAAAAGATTGCGCCCGTCGTTGGGGTCGCGGGGCAGGAGCGCGCATTGCAGGGCGTCTTCGAGTTCAGAGCACCGGCGCTGGCCTTCGCTCAGTTCGGCCTCGCCCAATTCGCGCATTTCAGGGTCTTCAAGGAGTTCACGGGCAGTCGCGCAATCGGCTTCAGCCTGACGCAAGTCGCGGATGAGGATGGTAATAGGCTCGATTTCAGCGCGCTCGCGCGCGAGTTCGCGAAAGCGGTTCATATCCCGCGCGGTATCGGCTTCGCCCAGTTCGCGGTCGAGTTCGCCGAGGCGGTCGAGGAGCCGGTCGAGCCGGTCACGGATGCTTTGTTTCATTTTTCTCCGTAACTGCCCCGTTCAAGCATCGGGCAGGTCGAAGAGGCGGCGGACGAGTTCTCCAGCTTCGGCGTGATGTTCGCCTTCAGCTTGATTGAGAAAGTGCGTCGGCCCGTGCATCAATTTGTTGGTGATGCCGTGCGAGAGGGCTTCGAGCGCCTTGGCGGGATCGTTGCCGCGCGCGAGCAGTTTGAGCGCACGTTCCAGTTCGGCTTCGCGCACGGCTTCGGCATGCTGACGCAGGGTGCGGATGACGGGAACGGCATCGCGCGCCTGCATCCAGTGCAGGAAGCCATCGACGCGCGTATCGATGATGCCTTCGGCTTCGATGACGGCTTGCTGGCGCGATTCCAGACCGGCTTCGACGAGTTGGGCGAGATCGTCGACGGTGTAAAGAAATACGTCGTCAAGCTCGCCGACTTCGGGTTCGACATCACGCGGCACGGCAAGGTCGACCATGACAATCGGACGGTGCCGCCGCGCTTTGACCGCGCGTTCGGCCATGCCGAGCCCAACGATGGGCAGCGGTGCGGCGGTACAGGAAACGACGACATCGAACTCCGGAAGCGCCTTGTCGATGGCTTCGATTTTCATGGCTCGGGCATTAAAGCGCCCGGCCAACACCTGCGCCCGCTCTTCGGTGCGATTGGCAATGGCAATGGCGCGTGGATTGGCTCCAGCAAAATGGGCGGCGCACAGTTCGATCATTTCGCCCGCGCCGATGAAAAGGACGCGCAGGTCGTTGATTTGCCCGAAAATCCGCTCTGCCAGACGCACGGCGGCAGCGGCCATCGAGACGATGTTCGCGCCAATCGCGGTGGTGGAGCGCACTTCCTTGGCTACCGCAAAGGTGTTCTGGAAAAGCCTGTGCAGGAGCACGCCGAGCGTGCCCGCTTCTTCGGCCTGCCGCGCGGCGTCTTTCACTTGTCCGAGGATTTGCGGTTCGCCCAGTACCATCGAGTCCAGCCCGCTTGCGACGCGAAATACGTGGCGCACGGCTTCGCGCTCCGGGTGGGAGTAGAGGTAGGGGGAAATTTCGCCGAGAGGCAGGCTGTGGAAGCGCGCGAGCCAGTCGACAGCGTGCCGGGGCTCCTGTCCCGTGATGTAGAGTTCAGTGCGGTTACAGGTGGAAAGTATGGCGGCCTCGCGCACGGCTTGCCCGTCCGCCAGTTCGTGCAGGGCGCGGTTCAGGCAGCCCGACCCGAACGCGACCCGCTCGCGGATGGCAAGCGGCGCGGTGTGATGGTTCAGGCCGAGGGCGTAAAGCTGCATGCAGGGTTGCCGTAGTGAAGACGAGACTGGCGGAGCGCATCGTATCACGTAACAGCTTGACGCCGGTTTCAGTACGGCAAAACGCTGATTTCCATCACGATTTTGCAGCAATCCCACAACGAAGCGGGTCACGGCTCACAAAAGCCTCACGAATCGCCGTGCCGTTTCAGGCAATCAAGCAGCAAATTGTCGGTGATAACATTCTGTGCAGATTCGATCCGCCCGTTCTCCCGGTTTGAAGACACCCGCTCCCTGGCTGGACGTGGACGAAACATCCCTTCAAAAACACACAGGCAACAGATTTGGCACATCCCCGACGCTCCCCCCCTTCCCTGCCGTCAGAAAATGCACGGGCACTTACCCCCGGAACTGTCGTTGCCGCATTTGGCCGCCATTTTGAAGTCCGCACCATTAGCGGCATCCTGCGCTGCCACACGCGGGGCAAAAAGAATGATTACGCCTGCGGCGACGAAGTCGGCATCGCGCCTGCGGGCGAGGGCTTGGGAGTCATCGAAGCCCGGTATCCGCGCCGTAACCTGCTGTGGCGCTCCGACGCCTTCCGTCAGAAACGGCTCGCCGCCAACCTGAGCCGGATTGTCGTCGTCGTCGCAACCGAACCGGGATTCTCCGATCTGCTCGTGTCGCGTTGCCTCGTGGCGGCGGAAAGCGAAAATATCCCGGCGCTCATCGCGCTCAACAAGGTCGATCTCACCATCAGCCTACCTGCCGCGCGCGAACGTCTGGCCGTGTTCGCCACGCTCGGTTATCCAGTCATCGAACTATCCGCCCTGCTCGGCGCGGACGCGCTCGAACCCTGGTTGCAGGGCGAGCGCGTCCTGCTCGTCGGCCAGTCCGGCATGGGCAAATCTACGCTCATCAACACCCTCGTACCCGAAGCCGCCGCGACCGTCGGTGAAATCTCCACGGCGCTGGACAGCGGAAGCCACACCACCACCCTTACCCGGCTTTACCCTCGCGGGGAAGGCTGGCTGATCGACAGTCCCGGTTTACAGGCGTTCGGGCTGGCTCATCTCGATCCCGGCACACTGGAAGCCGCCTTCATCGAGTTCCGCCCTTATCTTGGGCAATGCCGTTTCCGAGACTGTCGCCACGACGCCGAACCCGGTTGTGCGCTGTGCGCCGCAGTGGAAAACGGAAACCTCTCCGCGCGGCGTTTCGAGCACTACCGCTTCATCCGCGATGAAATCGCCGCCGCGCGCCGCGCCAATCCTAAAGGTTTATTTGATTTTTCCTAATTCTCTTGAGAGCAAAAAAGGATATGATATCTTATAGAAAATAACCCATTTAACATTGTGGGTTTTTTTATTCGGCTGAACAGCGTTTCAGCGACAACATACGACTCGGAGGAGACTAATGAAAGCATTACTGTATGGCGGCCCCGGCCAGAAAACCTGGACGGAAAAGGCGGACCCTGTCATTGAGAAACCAACGGACGCCGTCGTCCGCATCACCCACACCACTATCTGCGGAACCGACCTGCACATCCTCAAGGGAGATGTGCCCGCCGTCACACCGGGCCGTGTGCTTGGGCACGAAGGCGTGGGCGTGGTCGAGCAGGTCGGCAGCGCCGTGCGAAACTTCAAGAAAGGCGACCGCGTATTGATCTCCTGCATCACATCCTGCGGCAGTTGCCCGAACTGCAAACGCCAGATGTATTCGCACTGCGACGACGGCGGCTGGATTCTCGGCCACCTCATCGACGGCACCCAAGCCGAACTCGTACGCACCCCGCATGCCGACAACAGCCTGTACCCAATTCCCGCTGGTTCGGACGAAGAAGCCCTCGTGATGTTAAGCGACATTCTCCCCACAGGTTTCGAGATCGGCGTGCTCAACGGTCAGGTCGGCCCCGGTGATGTCGTAGCCATCGTCGGCGCTGGGCCGATCGGCATGGCAGCCCTACTCACCGCTCAGTTCTACAGCCCTGCGCGCATCATCATGGTCGATCTCGACGCCAACCGGCTAGAAGTTGCCAAGAAGTTCGGCGCGACCGATACCGTTTGCGCCAGCGGGAATCAGGCCGTCGAACAGATCAAGGCAATGACAGGCGGCTTGGGCGTAGACGTCGCCATCGAAGCTGTCGGCATCCCCGCCACCTTCGACGTCTGCCAGAACATCCTCGCACCGGGCGCACGGCTGGCAAACGTCGGCGTACATGGCAAGAGCGTTGACCTGCACATGGAAAACCTGTGGATTCAGAACGTCACCATCAGTACCGGCCTGGTCAACACAAACACCACGCCGATGCTGCTCAAGACCGTGCAATCCGGCAAGGTCGATCCTACCCGCCTGATCACCCACCGCTTCCCGCTCAACCAGATCGAAGAAGCCTACCGGGTCTTCAGCAATGCCGCACAGGAAAAGACGCTCAAGGTCATCCTCAGTTCCTGAGGCGGCAAAAAAACATATAGCAGCAATATAAGAGGGGAACAGGCGGCGTGGCGCAAGCTACGCCGCCTTTGTTTTGGGCTTAAACATGACTTGGGCGTTGCAAACGTACATGGTTGGCCTATGCCGCCCGCTCAAGCCAAACGCGCGTTTGCCGTCAAAGTATGTACCGTGTCGGCTTTCTTTACAGGTGATTCGTAATAATACGTAGTGCGATATAAAATAGTCTATAAGATCAATATATTACAAATACTGGAATAATTATTGCTAACACGTTGTGTGTATATGCAGTTGAAAGTTGTTTGTTACTTTTCTTAAGGAAACAGGAGGTCATGATGTTAAAGAAACGAGTCGACAGTGGTCGCTTCAATCACAAAGCGCTCGCCACTGTTACGCCAAGACTGAGAATGCTATCCGCTTCTCTTCTGGTTTTTGCAGCTGGAACTGTCAACGCACAATCGGTTGACCTGTCTACCGGAACTGCCGTTTTGGGAAACGGGTTTGACACGAACGGCAACGCCGTCCGCCTACTCGACCCAAAAAACGATTTAAAAACTTTCGGCAATGCGTTCTATGTCTACTACAACGCCCAGGACGGGGCGGAGCATGTGTCTAAAAACAGCATCGTTGCTAACCCCGATACTGGCTATGCGCTTATGCAACGAGGCACACGCGAGGTAGAGCTGGCTCGCGGGGTTAACTTCTATAACCCCAAGTACGCAGGCGTCATTGACTGGAACATTACCCGCGATGCCAATTGGACAGTTTATTACACTGCTACCGGTGCAACCCCGGCAACCGAACGGTACAAGGACAGCTTGAGCGTAATGCAATGGGGCAACGCAAACACAGTACGTGGTTTGGAAGGGGCTCTGAAGAATGCCATTAAAGACAATCGAGTCGGGTATATCGACAGTCGCATCGAAATGAACTACAACGGCAGAACGTCCTACGGTACGACAGCCGAACTTTACGGGTCGTCGACGATCAATTCAAACGGCGTTGGCTACCAGGCCGGTTTGAAGTACATCGACACCGGCAAAGGTGTGATCGGAGCATCTGCGGGGCTGTACTATGATGAAGCCGGTCAATACCACATGGACGCATCCGGACATATTACCTACGATGGCAACGTGTCAGGGGCAAAGACCAATGGCGAGAAGATTGTTTATGATGACTGGAATCAGCACGGCATCGTTCTGACCGGAGCCGACCTGCTTGCATACACCGTTGGATTCACAGCCAATGGCACCGACACGATGATTGAAGGATCATTCGGCGTTTTGGGCGATTTCCGTGACGTTTATATCAACGGCAACAAGATTGACCAGTCATTGCTCAACCTGACGGGCGGCGATTACGGTGACGTCATTCTTAACGGAGTTGGCGTCGGCAAAGGCGTTGTCGGCCAATACACGATGAGTCTTGACTTGTCGGATATTGATCCATCCTTCTGGAACGCAGATGGATACAACAACATTTCGTTCATGGTGGGAACGGTCACTCCGTGGATGTTGGGATTGGGGGCTAATGACGCTCCCGCTCTTGGCGGCAGCAATCCCTATGCCTATCCCTATGCCATCGTAGCGGGATTCAACTACTTTTCTGGCGACCTCCAATACGGCAGCATCACTGCTGTACCGGAACCGGAAACCTGGGCGATGCTGCTGGCGGGTCTCGGTCTGATCGGCGCAACCGCGAAACGCCGCCGTTTGCTGAAAAGCTGATAGGGTAAATCACCGCCAACGGCGGTGAGACTTGATTCAAAGCCGAAGGGAAAGTGAATTCACTTTCCCTTCGCTTTTTTACCAACGCTTCAACGAACTTCGGTCACATGCGAGTCCAGACTATACTTGGTCGACGCGCTCCCCAAGGCAAAACTAAACCCATAATCCTCCAGGTAATAAAAGGTGGAGATTTCGTCGATCTTGCCCCCAACGACATGGCACTTCAGTTCTTTTGCTTTGCCCTGAAGCTGTGAATGCAATTCTCTGGCCGATATTTCGCGGGCGACTTTGCAGATAACTTCCGACTCCCGGTTGGATTGATTAGTCATAAGATCCGTGATCCGCACACGTTGCCAATACCCTAATTGGCCGTAGACGGGCATCTTTTCCCAATCTCCCCGCAATTCCAGCCTGTCAACCTGGAAAACGTTCTGCTCTTCGGCGCTGTAGAGCATCTGGCTGATGGGTATCATGCCAAGAAAACTCATCTGCTCCGTCCTGTTATCACCTTCCTGCGACGTGACGTGAAAAACGCCCGGTATCGACGTTGGCTCGACAAAGATTTCCTGCTGGAAGAAACTGGGCTTGTTCAAGCGGGCTGCCGCGCTGCCGCTCAAAAACGACCGGGTTCCTTCAACGCGCAGGGTTTTGAGAACCTGCCGAGGCGGAGCAACCCTGCGTTGCGCGAGTTGGGTAGCGATGTTGGCATCCGGGTCGGGCAAGGCGGAAAAATTCGGCAGACGCTTTCCGCGCGGCTCAGGAGGCAAAAGGGTTTGAGATAAATTTTCCTGGCTGCAAATTGCCGACAACAAGGTGGCGGAATCGCCGGTAGCTTGCGGGATGCTCAGGACAGGCGGCCGGCTCTGCATCCCGCCGTCCGTGATCGTCTGCTGTTGATCCAGGTAATAGACATGGAGAAGGGAATACGACTGTTTCTGGCAATCCACTTGATAAAACCCGGCTCGACGGGCATACGGAGCCTTGTACTGCCGGATATGCGCGAGATAGGGATAATCGACCGCCGCCCAAAACCGCACACTGCCATCCGCTTGTGTCTGTAGGCTCGAAACTTCCAGTAAAAGTTGCGTCTCGTTCTTCCTGTTGTAGGCAATCTCGCGCCAGGAGGGCGTACGTTCACAGGCTTTTTTGACTGCATTCAACCGATGGATCGCACCAGCGGTCGATTCGCTCAAAGCAAGCGGCTGAGAATAGAGTGAAGTTCCACTGGCGTAACGCCTTTCCTTTCTGGAGGGAGACGCTTTTCTGTCCAGGATATCGCCATAAACCCAGTCCACGCGCCCGCTCGCGCAATCCACCCGGAGATACAACTCTCCGGCCGCTTTATCCCCGTCCTGCAAGCGCACGGCCAGGGAAACCTTCCCGCCGTCGCGCAACACGCTCTCCCCAACCACATTGTTTGCTTCGGCAGCCTGCCTGACGGCATGGTCGATCTGCTTCTGATCAATCGACGCCGCTGGCGATAAAGAAGAGGAACCGCACCCAAACAAGGCGGAAGAAACGAAGAGAACGACAAACAAGCCTGATGCTTTCATGATGAACACATTCCCGAAAAATACTGTCGGCAGATACGCCTGTGCATAAAAATAGCAGTATTCTAACCCCATATATGGACGGGCTCCTCTGTTTTGCAAAGGAAAATCAGAGAGTTCAAACTAAACCTTAGTTCGCGTCCCCCTTTCGTCGAGTCAGTGGGTGCAGCCTCTCTCTTGAGGTACAAGGGAGGCAAACCTCCACCGTACGATCATCTCCTGCATTATCATGTCGATCGTTTTTTTGCCTATAAGTGGAGAGGTGTTGCCGTGACAGAAGATCGCAACTCGCTCATGCGGCTTTTGGGGCGTCGCCATTCATGCCGTTCTTTTGCTCCTGACCCGGTGGATGAGAAAACGCTCCAAAGCCTGTCGGATGCTTTTGATCTGGCCCCGCAGGCAGGCGGGAAAAGAAATCTGAATTGCCGCTTCATTACAGATAGGATTGTCATACGAGATCTGGCTGAACGGGGGCAAGAGGCTTTTGACGCATTTTGCCGAGGCATCCAGGTACCTCCTATCCGCAGGGAAATAGAAATCTACGGTGAAAACTTCTTTTGGTTCAGTGAAGTTCCCGTTCTGGCGGTGGTGAGTTGCCGCAAAACGCCTACATTCCTGACGGAAGCTGTCGGACAGAAAGGCGCACTGATCTGGGGGGGCGAGCTTTCTGCGGCAATGGCCTCTTTCAGCCTGCTACTGGCCGCTGAATCTGTTGGGCTTGGTGCTTGCTGCATGACCGGCTCCCTGATTGCATGGCGCGAAATGGAGAAGGTGCTGAATATCCCTAAACGGGATACGCTCATCCTCCTGATCGCCTTGGGACACAAAAAAACACCGTGATGCCGGCCCCCAATCGGTCTGCTGGGTCGATGGGGTGGGTGATACATCCATATCTGCGCCCGCGCGCAATTACCCCGGAACCGTCCTTTATCCACGCTGGGCAAAAGAGAGCATCGTTATCATGGCTCAAGCTCTCTTTTGCGGACACTTCCGGACATGGCGATCTCCCGCATCGAACGCCTCGTGGCAACTGCCGGTGAAATCATTCTCGGCAAAGAATACGAATGTCGGCTGGCCATTTCATGCCTGCTCGCCCGTGGGCATTTACTGATCGAAGATGTTCCGGGAACGGGCAAAACAACGCTCACCCATACCCTCGCCCGCCTGCTGGGGCTGGAATTCCAGCGTATCCAGTTCACCAGCGACTTGCTGCCCGCCGACATTCTCGGCGTGTCGGTGTTCGAGCGCGAAAGCTCGACCTTCCGGTTCCGGCCCGGCCCCGTCTTCGCGCAGTTGATCCTGGCCGATGAAATCAATCGCGCCACGCCCAAGACCCAGAGCGCGTTGCTCGAAGCCATGGAAGAACGCCAGGTGACTTCCGATGGGCAGACCCTGCCTCTGCCCGAGCCTTTTTTTGTCATCGCCACCCAGAACCCTTCGTATCAGATCGGCACTTTTCCGTTGCCGGAGAGCCAACTCGACCGTTTTCTCCTGCGTATCCGTCTTGGCTATCCGGATCACGCCGCAGAACGCGCGCTGTTGCAAGGGGAAGATCGGCGAACGCTGCTGGACAATATCGAGCCTGTGATGACGCCTGTCGAGTTAATGGAATTACAGGATACGGCACAAGCGGTAATCGTTTCCGAACGCCTGATCGACTACGCGCAGGCGCTGCTGGCCGCGACCCGGCAAAACCCGGAATTCGCCGCCGGACTCAGCCCACGCGCGGGCTTGGGCTTGATTGCCGCCGCGCGGGCTTGGGCTTTGATCGAAGGGCGCGACCATGTGCTCCCGGAGGATGTGCAGCGCGTCTTTCCATATATTTCCGGGCATCGTCTGCGTCTGGCGGGCGATGGCCACATGCCGAGGCCGGATGACCTCGCGCGCTTGCTGAAAAGCGTCGCGGTTCTCTGAGCTTTTGAGTCACCCCTGCCTAAATGCAGGGGATTCCTCGATACGGTTTAGGGGAGCCTTCGGCTCACAGTTACGCTTTGTCTCGCTTGACTCCGTAACGAGTGACGGAGACTGCGCGAGACACGTGTTCAAACATGCCTGCCCTGCCCGCCCGCCTACGCACCGTGTTCCGGCTGGAGCCGGGCAAGCCAGGAGAGCATAGGCATTTTAATCCCTTTGAAATCAGGGCTGATTTGAAACGCTTCTGGTACTCACCATGCACGTTGAGAAAGTGGATGGTGCGCTGCTCGCTCGCGGTTCCGGTCGATGTGGTTTATGACGAAGAGGCCGGAAAAACAGATAAAGCAGTGACGGCACTACACGACGAGTTGAAGGCCATCATCGTCGTGTATTACCTGAAGACGGGGATGATAGACCAGAAGATGAGGGAACTGCACTGCAGCAGACAGACGCTGTACAACAGGTTGCATCACGCACAGCAGCGCGTAGAGGATTTTCTGAGAACACTGTCTGTTGAAAGGGCATGGCCGGAAACGTGTGGTTTTTCTCGTAAAAATAAATTATAACTTGAAAAATATTAACGTGTGTGTTAATATTAAATCAAATACAGGACACATCATGAAATACAGTGAATTCCGGCGCTACCTCAAGTCCCTTGGAGCAACCATCCAGCCAGCGCATGGTTCGCACTTCAAGGTGACACTGAACGGTAAAACAACGATTTTTCCGTTCCACGGTGCGAAGGAAATGAAGAAAGGACTTGTCGAGGGCATCAAGAAAGACCTCGACATCAAATGAAAGGAGCACGAAATGTTACGTTACCCAGTTGAACTGACGCCAGACGATGAGAACGGCGGTTTCCTTGTCGGCTTCCCAGACATGCCCTTCGTTCATAGCGTCGGCGACACGCTGGAAGAAGCCTTACGCGAGGCGGTAGACGGGATAGAGAGCGGGATTTGTCACTTTTTCGAGACCCGCCAGCCCGTTCCGATGCCTTCTGCGGCAAAAGATGGCCAGCACACTGTCGAGTTACCTGCCGTGACGGTTGCCAAGGTTTTGCTGCATAACGAGATGATTGCCCAGGGCATTAAAAAAGCAGAACTTGCCCGCCGCCTGAACATTGCTCCGCCGAGCGTCGAGCGCATTTTCAACGTTCGATACAAAACTCGTATTGAAACGTTGGAGGCCGCATTCAAAAGCGTTGGGCGTAACATGGAAATTATTATGGGTTGACACCGTTAGACTGTTTTTCTACTTTTCAGGCAAAATCGGAGTTTCGAGCGAACAAAGCCCGTATCAGATAACGATGCGGGCTTTTTTATTGCGCTTAAGTGATTGACAAACAAAGAGAATCCGCAGCACGCCGGGGGTCTTAATCCCTTTGAAATCAGGGCTGATTTGAAACCCGGCGTCGAGTACGACAGCGATTTCACGGACGGTCTTAATCCCTTTGAAATCAGGGCTGATTTGAAACCACCTTCTTCTTTTACTATAAGCCTAGTTTGGGGTCTTAATCCCTTTGAAATCAGGGCTGATTTGAAACACTGACGGTTCTCGCGGCATGAACAGCGCGCGGTAGTCTTAATCCCTTTGAAATCAGGGCTGATTTGAAACCAAAAATCAGTACGACCTTGAAGCCACATGTAGGGTCTTAATCCCTTTGAAATCAGGGCTGATTTGAAACAATCGAGCTACCGAAACAACAAACGGTTATAAATGGTCTTAATCCCTTTGAAATCAGGGCTGATTTGAAACCTTTTTAACTCTAAAGTGGGAAGATGTTTTTGGTCTTAATCCCTTTGAAATCAGGGCTGATTTGAAACATATACGAAAGGTTTATTTGCGAACAGCGCAGCAGTCTTAATCCCTTTGAAATCAGGGCTGATTTGAAACCACGGTCAACGGTCGATGCGTCGTTCTTCGATGTCTTAATCCCTTTGAAATCAGGGCTGATTTGAAACCTATCAGGAGAACAAAATGGCAACAGTTACCATGTCTTAATCCCTTTGAAATCAGGGCTGATTTGAAACATCATGACTCTAAACGAGTATGTTCGCTTGATCGAGTCTTAATCCCTTTGAAATCAGGGCTGATTTGAAACCAGCGTTTTCTTGAAGCTATGAGCCAGCCTCAGAGGCTTAATCCCTTTGAAATCAGGGCTGATTTGAAACATCAAAAAGAGTTGTATCCGTGCGATTTTGTCGTTAGTCTTAATCCCTTTGAAATCAGGGCTGATTTGAAACCGAATACGAGCGTTTTCTCGAAGCTCAATCCCGGGTCTTAATCCCTTTGAAATCAGGGCTGATTTGAAACCTGGCGATACTTTCAAACTACGGATGACCGGCTGTCTTAATCCCTTTGAAATCAGGGCTGATTTGAAACCAGAATATGCCAATGGGAATCTTGGCCGCGACACGTCTTAATCCCTTTGAAATCAGGGCTGATTTGAAACTGAAAGACGTTGCTATCGGTATTGATTTCACTTCAGTCTTAATCCCTTTGAAATCAGGGCTGATTTGAAACGGTCGCTATACGCGCGCGTTACTGCAAAAACAAGTCTTAATCCCTTTGAAATCAGGGCTGATTTGAAACGAACAACAACAGTACGAACAGGAGCAGCAACATGTCTTAATCCCTTTGAAATCAGGGCTGATTTGAAACCCATATGAAGCCGCTGAACACGAGTGCCGTGAACTGGTCTTAATCCCTTTGAAATCAGGGCTGATTTGAAACCCCCGGAAGTAGGTGACAATGTCATCTACAATGAGGTCTTAATCCCTTTGAAATCAGGGCTGATTTGAAACCATTGGGTTCTGCGTACTTCATCGCGCTTCCCGGTCTTAATCCCTTTGAAATCAGGGCTGATTTGAAACCATGACGTTTCAAAACTATTTAAAACTCGTGGTGTCTTAATCCCTTTGAAATCAGGGCTGATTTGAAACTCAATGCAATCAAGAAACTATTCAAGATTGCTGGAGTCTTAATCCCTTTGAAATCAGGGCTGATTTGAAACGCGGAAAACGTCAAAGAATACCTGTTTCGTTACGGTCTTAATCCCTTTGAAATCAGGGCTGATTTGAAACCGAGTTAATCAACGCGGCACGGGAGCTTGTCAATGTCTTAATCCCTTTGAAATCAGGGCTGATTTGAAACGCGGACTCAAAAAACGGGGAAATAACTCTAGAAGGTCTTAATCCCTTTGAAATCAGGGCTGATTTGAAACGTATACTGGTATCAACTAAGAATACTTCTTTAACAGTCTTAATCCCTTTGAAATCAGGGCTGATTTGAAACTGATACTGGGCACAATTATGGAGAGACATGATGGCGTCTTAATCCCTTTGAAATCAGGGCTGATTTGAAACTACAGTGGTGTCAAAGGATTCTCATGTTCGCATGACGTCTTAATCCCTTTGAAATCAGGGCTGATTTGAAACAGTTACATAACTTTCAAGTGGAAAGACGTTTTGTCTTAATCCCTTTGAAATCAGGGCTGATTTGAAACAGCGCGCGCCAAAAAACCATTTAGTGACAACAGTTTACGTGTTGGCTTATGGTTTTTTTCGATTGGCGGCATGATATCTCTTCGAGTGACTGTCGTGAAGGTTTCAGGTAAGGCTGGTTCCATTCTATATCCTTGTCGGGTTGGGCAGCGTGAATCATGTAGAAATATCTTGCCAAGGCTCGGGCAAACCGCTCCATTGGATGCCGCTGGGCAACAGGGATTTGCCCAGACGAAGGCGCAGCCCGCGCTGGGGCAGAGGGTAGGCACGGATGTCGTCGCGGTGCTTGTCCATCAGACTTTCAAGTTCGTCCAGACAGCGTTGTAGCTGGAGCGGCGTACCGCTGAACAGAAAAACCGAGTATTGAAGCGCCACGGCCTGACGCCTGAGAGCACGGTGAATGCGTAACAGCCGCTTGGGATGGCAGATGTCGTAGCAGATAACGTAGTCGGTCATGGCCGTGGTTGGTCAAGGACAGATTCAGGTGGGAGTTTCCGCCTTGGAAGGGAATTGTCAGAATTTCAACTCTTTGACGCAGGCGTCCCTGGCATCGCAGAAAGATCGCAGTTGTCGAACTATCTGAGCATACCAGCGGAGAATCTCGTCATTGCCGGTGTCTTCGCGCCGTGCTGTGGTGATTTGGTTCAAAACCTCGGAGGCCAGTTCAAATTCACCAAGCTCCCGCAATACATCAGCTTTCATCCACTGCGTCCAGTAATGTTTCTCGGTTTCATCTTCGTTGGCTTCATCCAGTAAACGGACGAGAGTTTCGAGGTTTTTTAGACCTTCTTCAGATAAATCCAGGCCACCGCCTACCTGAGTGCCATCACGCAATGGGTCGTTTCTGCGCCACCGGGCAAGGATTCGCAAGTGGCGCCCCTCTTCAGGCGTTGTAGCCAAACCGTTGGCAAGCGCTTTGTAGTAGTCCATTTCGCCCGGCTCCTTGACTACGGGAGTCGTTGTTAAAGAGCGGTTGGCGAACTGCGCGTCTTTCCTTTCACCTGTTTCGCTAATTTCTTCGGCGTCGTCCAACCAGTAACATCTTTCGCAATGATGGCATTTCACAACCGCCGGAGGGCGAGGCAGCATGGGCGCAATTTGCTTCCCATCGGACCATGTGCGAGCGCCAATCGTATTGCCGGATATGAGCGTCTTGTACTTCGCCTGTGCCGCACAGTACGGGCAGGCAATGATCTGATCTGGGCCTGGCATCATGGTAGCTCTCCTTTCGGATTGGGTAAAAATCAGAAGCATGCTTTGACATGAGCCAGCTTCATGGGTATTGCTCGCCGGTTGCGGTGTCGCCACGCTCGTTATCGTCGACTGTGTGGCTGGCCGGGACGGCAATGGTTTGCGCCAGTTCGTCCACGCTGTACTGGATGCCGCGCCGCAACGGTTCGGAGTATTCCTCGTAGGCACCATAGTAACGGGCGCGCCCAGCCTTACCCAGTAGGCAGCCGGAACTGGTTTGGCTGAAATGATCCTTGGTCAGTATTTGTTTGTTGACTAGTTGCAGGCAGAAACGATCGGCCAACGGGCGCACAGTTTCCAGCAGGTCACAGGCCAGCGATTCGCGGCCAAAGCTGACTTGGTGGTAGAAACCTATGCAGGGGTCGAACCCTGCGGCATGCAAAGCCATGGCGACTTCGGCATTGGCCAGGGTGTAAGTCAACGAGAGCAAGGCGTTGAACGGGTCACGCGGCGGGCGACGGTTGCGGTTTTTGAATTCCAGGCTATCGGGTACAACGGCGCGCAAGCCTACAAAGTAGGCGCTGGCAGCCGAGCCTTCGATGCCGCGCAGGGTACTAAGCTGAGTTGTATTGCCCAATTTTTTCTGTTGCTCTCGCAACAGCCGTATGGCGTGGGTGAGTTCGTAGCGGGCGTGAAGGTGGTGGTCGCGCAGTTGCTCGAACCATTCGCATTGGCACTGTAGCTTGGTATGAATGATCTGTTGGGCAAACAGCAAGCAGAAGCCCGCATCCAGGCTGAGCCGGGTTTGTGCGACACGGCGGCGTGCATCGTTGTGGGGTCGGGCCAGCATCAGGCTAGGCTTGCCCAGTCGTCCGGTGAGAATGACAACGCCCACGCCGTTTTCCCCGAGCTTACCTAGCAGGCTGGCTTCCAGGGTGACATTGCCGCGTAGAAAGACGCGCGTAATAGGCGCCAGCGGTACGCTGCCTACGCGCTCACCGTTTTCGCGGAAAATCAAGGCACCAGCATCGAACTGCATGTGAACGTCGCGGCGGTCTACAAAAAGACTGGTCATGGCGATGCTCCTTTAGCTGGTTTTGATGTGTTTTTTAGGTGATGCTGAAGTAGTGAGAGCCGAAGCTGGCGGCTTGGCCTAGACAGTGGGGCGTCATGCGCGGGTCCAGCGCAATGAGTTGTATGCGGTCGCTGTCGAGGTCGATCAGTTGGTCTAGGTCGGCACGTATGGTTTGCAGCTCAGCGGGAGTAACCCAGATTTCCGGCACGGATTTCTGCCCAGCCACACGCCAACTCTTGAAGTAGCGGCACGCGCGCGCGAGCCGCTTAGGGTTGCTGATGTCATAGGCGACAAGATAGAGGGTGCGAGACATGTACAGCAGTGTGCCGTGGCAAGCAGCCCAGCGGCGCTGCCGCAAGCTTGCGGCGCAAAGATTCAGCAACGCAGTGTAATGGCTTGCACCGGCAAGCTGAGGCTGCACATGGTGTATGGGCGTTTGCCGCTGTTGGTCAGCAGATAGGGAGTGGCGGCCAGACCGAGTTGTTCTTTCAGGGCGCGTTTGAGCTTGGAGTTGTTTTGCTCGAAGAATTCTTTTTCCATACCTTCGCACAGGCGTCGGGCTGCCTTTTCATAGGCTTCGGCATCCTCGCCAACGATGTTGCGGTACAGCGCCAGGTATTCCTGGGCATTGGCCGTGCGCCAGCTATGCGGGCCGCGTTCGTTCAGGCGTTGCTGTGCCCACCAGGTTAACCAGGCAAGCAGGGCGGGCGATAAACGCACGGGTGTGCTGCCGCACTCGGTACGCTTGGCTCGGAGATTGATGTGAAGGTGCGGCGGCGCCAGGCTTTGCTGGATGGCGGCCACGGTTTCGTTGAAGCTGGCATAGCCGTTCAGCAGCGCTTGGGGCTGGCCGTGACGCAGACGCACGACGGGGATGCGCGCCAGGGTGATGGCGGCGTCCGCAGTGTCGAGGTGCTGGCCATCGCGGCTGGCCAGACGCCGTGGCGTGGCAGGTGGAAAGAAAAATTCGGAGTGGTTTTCAAAGGGACTGGAGACGAGGACGTGCGAAAGTTCGTCCTGTGGCCGGGCAAACAGCGAAAAGGCATAACCAAGGTAAAAACCCATGGTTTTGCGCCCGCCAGCGATGGAAACGTGCAGCGCGGCTTGCGGGTCGCGGGTCAACTCTGCCATGAGGGCGGTGATGGCATCGGCGGCGCAGGCGTTTTCGGCAGGGGTGCGGATATCAGGCAAGGGCTGGCCGCCGACGTCGCGGATGATGTGGATGTGGCTGTCATCGAATGCAGGGCAACCCAGTTGGGGGTAATCGGCCAGCAGGGAGTGAAACTGCCCGCCATCAGGGTGCAGCAAGGCGGTGCGGGTCAGACGCGCGCCTTCGGAGGTCGTAAGCAGGTGAATTTCGGTGGGGATGAATGCGTCGGCTTCATCGTCCTGGGATACACCCAGGGCGTAGAGGGTTTCGGTGAGGATTTGCGGCGACATGCCGATGACGGCCAGCAGGATACGGCGCGGATAGGTGCAAGGCATGGCTGATGTGCTCCGTCAGACGCTGTGCGTGACCCAGTGTTTGAGTTTTTCGGGCAGACGGGCGATGTCTGCTCCGGTCACGACCTGGATGTTCAATGCACTGGCCAGTTGCAACTCTGGCTCGCGTAGCTTGCGGTAGCTCAGTAACATGCCGCGTGTAC
The DNA here is from genome assembly GCA_009782565.1 of Betaproteobacteria bacterium. Taxonomy (GTDB): domain Bacteria; phylum Pseudomonadota; class Gammaproteobacteria; order Burkholderiales; family Rhodocyclaceae; genus WRNU01. The sequence continues at coordinate 95,504 of WRIU01000001.1, read as the reverse complement.
CCAGGCCGCCGATGCGGCGGCAGTTTTCCGAGAGCTTGAACAGAGTGTCGTTGGCTTTGGGCGGCGCGGGCCGGTCGGCGCTGCCCTGGGGTTTGTCGATGCGGGCCGTCTTGCACTCGATGATGAACAAACGATTGCGCGCCATGAATGCGATGTCGAGTTCGCTTCTGGTTTTGCTGGCGTCGTCGATGACTTCCAGCCCTACGGCTTTGTCACGGATGCCCAAGGAGCCGGTGACTTGGTGGACGGCCTGGATAGCGTGCAGTTCCAGCCAGCCGCCTTTGACGAAATCGCGCTGCGCTTCGCTGCCGAAGTGGATGGTGTGGCCGCGCCGTTGCAATGCTTGTGCATTTTCAAAATCTCGCAGCAGCACGTCCAGGCTGAGGCTGTCGCATTGCCAATCGTTGAGTTGCACGGACAGGCTGCGCCGGTTTTCGGCGTCTTGCGCCAGGGCGTTGAGGATGGAGATGGCGTCTTCAAGATTGCCGACATTCAGCGACAGGGTTTGGGTCAGTTCCTGTTGCACAGGCATCGGTTGGGCGCGGTCGGGTTTTTTCGTGAAACTGAAACCATAGCTTTGCAGGTAGTGACGTAGCCTGAGTTGCTGCTCCAAGGGCTGCGGGGAGGTTTCATCACGACCCAGCCAGATGACCTGATCGGTGTCGGCATCGACGTAGAACATGCGCCAGCCGCTGGTCTCTGCCACGCGCTGCGCGGCGATCGACATCAGCTTGGTGCCGCCGGTGATGTTGAGCGCGACGTCCTCGCCTTCAAGTTGCGCGGCCAGTTCCAGCAGTTCGTTTGCGATCTGGTGGAAGTTATGTTCGTTGCCAAGTTTCAGAAGCTCTACCTTGATGCTGTTTTCCCTCAAAACTTGAGACAGGTTGTTGGCCTGCCGCTGCATTTTTGCGGTAACGACGAGCACGACTTTCTCAGGTTTGAGACTGCCGTCGAGGGCAGGAAGCAGGTTGGCGGCAGCTTGAGCAGAGACAAGGCAAATTTGAGTATTCATATCAATAGCATTGCAAAGATCGAAAACAGGCTTTTACATGGAACGGCTCAAGACCCGGAACGCCTGTTGGTCGGCTGATTTCAGCAGGGCTTCCCGCTCGGCGCTGGGCAAGAACGCATGGACAAAGGATTGGCGCATCAGTGCCAGGGCTTCCCATTGGGTAAGCCCTTGTTCGCGCATGCGCGCAGCGGCAAGGTATTCGTCGATCAGAGTGGTACGGGAGATGCCGGGGTTGTCGGTACACAGGGCGATGGGCAGCCCATGTTCCAGGAATTGATGCAATGGGTAGGCGTGGTATTGGGCGCTATCGGTGATGTGAGGGTCTTTGTAGCCTACGACTTCGCGGTTGGAGGTGGGGCAAAGTTCCAGGCAGATGCCCCGGTCACGAAAGCGAGCAAGCAATGCCGGATGTTCTGCCAATGTGAGGCCGTGGCCAATGCGGTCGGCGTGCAGATGGTAGGCCGCCTGCCAGATGTTTTCAGCACTTTCGCCTTCGCCAGCGTGGATGGTGATGGGTAGGCATTCGGCAAAGGCGCTGCTAAATGCAGGGGCCAGTTTGTCCGGGTTGTTGGCGCTTTCGTCGCCTGCAAGATCCAGACCCAGTACAAAGCCTGCAAGCCGTTTTTTAGCCTCTACGGCCTGGTCGACTGTTTGCTTCATTTCTTCCGGTTGGCGGCGATCCAGAATCCAGATGAAACCGATCCGCAGCGCAGAGGCGGCAGCGTTGTCGCTAGCGGGTGAAGTTTGCTCTGATGGCGAGGTGGTGATGGCGCCCGCTTTTTGCAGGGCATCGCGCAGTTTTTGCAGGAATTCCAATTGCGCCTGTGGGCTTTCGCGATATTTGTGCGGGCTGCCGCGCAGTTCCAGGTATCGGAGTCCTTCCTTGCGGGCTTGTTTGACGATGGCTGTTGCGTAGGCACTGATGGCGGCAGGGTGGCAAAGCAGCGCGGAGCCGCTGAGTTCCCCTGGCTGCTCATAGGCGGCAAAACCTCTTGCGCTCTGTTGGAGTCCCACGCGAGGTTCGGTCACGGTAAACAGGTTGTGTTGTAGCTGTTCATCGCTGGCGTATTTCAACAGGGCTACCGAACATTCGGTGCGTTGAGGGCCGAAGTTTCTCAGCTTCTGGGGCCAGTCCAACGGCCAATCGAGCCTGGCCAGCCAATCCTGGATGTTTTTCTTGCTGCGTTCTCGCTCTGGCAGTGTCATCTGCGCCCAGATGGCCTCGGCCACTTGCCGCTGCATGGGCAGGTCAAGACAGCCGCCAATGTGGCGGTGCAAGTCTGCCTTGGGCAATTTCTGAAGCCATTGCCGGTGTTGGTGGCTATCGTCCAATTTGGTTTTGTGTAGCCTCTGGATATGCTCAGGCACCAGACGGTACAAGCTGCGCCAGTTTTCATGACGCTCTTGCTCAGCAATTTGCTTCAAAAAGTTGCCCATCAAATCCGAGCTTTCCCGTTGGCGCTTTTGCAATTCCTGGAATAGAGCGTCTTTTTCGGCTGGCAATTCCCAGGAAAAGGGGTCGCCTGACGCAGCAGGCTCTGGCAGGGGAAAATGGTGGCTACTGACGGTGCGGCCATCGAGTTCCAGATCGAGCAGTTCGCTACGCTGCCCGGTACTGGCAATCAGCGGCATGATGGCCTTGGCCAGTTCTGCGGGCAGAGGCCGAGAAAACAACTTGGGTTGCTTGTCGCATACCTCGGCATTGCGGCTCTGCAAGGCCTCTGGCATGTGTTCCGGCCCGACAACATGCAGCAAGGCTTGGGCGCCAAAGATGTTGCCGGCGGTTTGCATGTCCGCGCTCATGGTCTTGCGCCCGCCTGCCAGTGACAAAATCAGTTGGCCGCCGTGTTTGCTGCGTTCGCTGGCCAGCATGGTAGTACGCAAGGTCAGTTCCCGGATATGGGCGCATTCGTCCTGGGAGGCCAATTGGTTGGTGTGGGCAGCGGTCCAGATACGCAACGGCAGGGGTTCGCCCAGGATTTGCCACCAGCGCCGCAACTGTCTGAGGCTTTGCTGGGTTTGCTCGCCTTCTGTGGTGCAAATCCAGAGTTCGTCTGGCGGCTTGAGTTCGTGCTGTTCACGAAGGCGGACAAGCTGGAGGCGCTGCGGATGGTGCGCGTACAGGTCCAGCAGGTTTGGCCCGATCCAGCCAAGGATTTCAGGTACCACGGCCCAGCTTGCGCCGAGGCTGCATAAGAAAATGTTCATGAGGAATCAGCCGTCGATTTTTTGTTGCTCCAGCACGTACCCGCCCATGCCAAAGCTGGCGTTCTTGCCTACGTGCAGCCATTGACCGAGCCACAGCCAGGGCCAGATGCTGGTCATGATTTCGGCGGGGCCGCGCAATGTCCAGCGGCCCAGCACGCCACCCAACGTCATTTCCTGGCGCTGGCGGCTGCTGTAGCGCACCCAGTCGAACCAGTGCAGTTCGCGGTTGTCGTGCAGTTGCTGGGCTTGCTCAGAGATGCCGGATACCAGGGCGCCCCATTGAGGTTGATTGGCGTGAAATTCCAGCACCAACGCGACCCGGCGAGCCAATGTGGTCAGCAAGGCTCTGGGAGTCAGGTGTGCAGGTTTGATGGGATGTCCCTGCTGTTGTAGGCGCATGGGGGAGTAGATGTGCAGTTGCAGGGCATTTGCTTCGGGGGCGGGAGGAAGGTTCAGGTAGGCGGGATGCCCGGGAATACGGGGCTGCTCGATGCTCCAGATCAGATGGGGTGTACCAGTGCAGTCGACCCACTCCACCTTCATCAGATCCGCCGGGCAGCGGCTTTTGGTCAAACCGTGAGCCAATGCGCGCTGCCAGGCGTAGATAACCAGAGCCATTTGTTCCAGCGCCACGCCGGTCAGCACCATGTCAAAAACCAACTCCTGCCCCTCCTCAAGCTGGGCTGGATAAGCCGAACCGGCGGAAGTGCGGGTGGTAACGGGTGGAGGTGGCTCCACCACATAGGCACTGGGAATCGCGTTGAAGGCTTGCAGTTTGTGGCCGTCCGGCGGCGGCATTGGTTCAAAGATGCGGGTGTAGGGGCAAGAGGCTTGCACCGGGCAGCCGCCACAGGTGCTTTGCCGCGTCATGCAGGCGAGGTGGCGCAGCGCGGCGCCAAACAGCCCGCGCAACAGGGAACCTGCATAGTCGGGCAGCCGCAGGCTTTGGCGCAGGCGGGCGGTGAAGCGGTAGCGGGCGATAGGAATGGAGATGGGCATCTGTTCAGGTGACTGAGTCGTTTACTGCTGCAATATGGTCTGATACCATTTCAAGATGGTCATGTTTTGGAGCTATTTACCATGTTGATGGTCAACGTACATGAAGCCAAGGCGCGCCTTTCCGACATGCTGGCCAGGGTGGAGGCGGGTGAAACGGTGGTGATTGCGCGTCGCAACAAGCCCGTGGCCCAATTGGTGCGGACGACGCAGGCGCCGCCGAAGGAGCCGCGCCGCTTGGGGGCGGCCAAGGGGCGGATCGTCATCCATCCTGCTTTTTTCGAACCGCTGGATGACGAGTCGGCAAGTCTGTTCAGCGGCGAAACGCTGTCGCCTGAAGACCCGCTGAACCCGGACTGGAAGCCCCGGCCATGAAGCTGCTGCTCGATACCTGCACGTTTCTGTGGTCGATTGCAGGCTATCCCGGCTTGAGTGGCAACGCGGCCCAGGTTTTGCGCGACCCGGACAATCCATGCTGGTTGAGCGTGGCGTCGCTGTGGGAGATATTGATCAAGCATCAGACGGGACGCCTGAATATTGACTTCGGTACGCAATCGGTTTTTGATTTTTTGTGCGAGCAGTGCCAGATCAGTCAAATTGAGCTGCTGCCGGTGTGCGCTGGCGATATACGGCATGTGAGTCAGTTGCCTGATATTCATCGCGATCCCTTTGACCGGTTGCTGATTTGCCAGGCCATCGAAAACGGATTGACGCTGGTGACGCCAGACAGGAATATTCAGCGGTATCCGATTCGGACTTTCTGGTGAAGTGTTGGTCATGCCGCACCTCGCAGTTGGGCGAGTTGGAGCTTTTTGCGTTGTTCCTTGGCATCCCAAGGGGCAATGACCTTCGGTAGCCACTCCGTGAGCATGTCGGCCAGAGCGGTTTTGTCTGCGGTGCTCCAGTTCGCGTCTTGCAATGCTGTTTTGACCAAGCGGGTGGCGTCTTGGTACAGGCCAGCCCTGCCAGCGTCGGCGGGCTGTTTCTTGTAATTGCCATGGGGCGGCAACCTGGCGGCCCAGTCTTCGCAGGTCTGGCGCAGCTTTTCAATTTCCTGAGCTTGCGGCGTCATGCTGTCCAAGGCTTTTTTGCGTTTCTCGGCAGCCAGTCGCTCGACTTCCTGGGCTTGGGCGCGGGCGGCAGCTTGGGCGTCTTGTTCGGTTTTTTGTGCTTCGGCGGCTTGGCGTTGTGCCTGGAGCTGGGCGCGTTTGTCGGCCAAGTTGGGGCGGCCTTGCGATTGCTTGTTGCACCACTCGCGCAGGCTGGCGCAGTCGCCTTTGGGATCGATTTCTACGATGGCCCAGCCAAAGGGGATGAGACCCTTTTGCTCCTCTTCATTCTGGGCGGCCAACCACACAGTTTTGGTGGTGCTTTCAAAGGTCGGCTTGGCTCCCTTGGCACCCATGATCTTGATGCTGGCCACGCCGCCGCTCAATGTTTTGCTTTCAGCACCACCATAGCGACCCAGGCGAATCAGGAAGGCATCACCGTTTTTAAGTTTGCGACCCATTTCAGACTGGTCGCTGGTCAGAGCTTCGATGCTGCGTTTCCAGTCGGGGGTGACCATGTAGCGTTTGTCCAGTTCCGCCAATTCATCGCGCAGACGTTTCTGGTGGTAGGTGTTGGATTGCTGGGCGAGACGCTTCAGGTCGACACTGCCCCCCGGGAGCTTCTGTTTGTTCGGGGTCAGCGGGCGATCTTTGCGATCGGTAGCACCAGCATGTTGCAGCAAGGCAGGCAAGGTGACATCGGCAGCAAACAAACGGTACTGTCCAGGCAGTACACAATCCTTGCGCGCGGCAATACCCTTGGCCTGAACTTCTTGCCCGTCCTTCATGACCTGTCGCTTTTTGCGATTGACGGCAAACAGCACTTCGCGCTCAGGTTCGCGCGTAGGCATGAGGTCAGCCACCTTGAGCATGCGTAGCGGGCTGCTTTCAAAGTCTCCTAATTTGCCATGTTGGCCTTCGCCCCAGAGTAGGCGTTTTTCCAGGGTGGCTGTACTTTTTTGAGCGTTGTCTTCTCTACGAGGGCACTGGCCGTCGTTCAGCTCATCCAACCAGGCAGTACGCAACGCGCCTTTGAAGCTGCTGCCGGGGATAAATGGCAGTTGCTGGGCGCCGGTATGCACATGGCGCTCGATTTCGAGTTTGTTGAAAGCGAACCTACCTCTGCTTTCCGTGTTGGCGACCTCACCGATGCGCTTTTCATACAACTGAGTTACACCCTTGCACACGGGAATGAGCACATGGGCATGGGGTTTGAAGGCGTCGGTGTTCTTGCGGAAAAAGCGCTGTATGTCCAACAATGCTTTTTGTCCACTGCTCTTTGCCACCTTTTCTAGCTCCTTGCGCTGCGCGTCGGTCAGCACGGCGCGGCTGGGGTCGAAGCCGTAAAGCAGTCCGTCTTCGATCACGTAGTTGGTAGGCTCGAAATCCTCGCCGCAGCCGATGTGGATGGGCGATAGCGGCGTCAGGTATAGCCGATGGGTAGTCAAAAACTGGCTCATTCGCTGGCTCCTGCTGTTTCGCTGAACGCTCTTTTTTCAGGAATATGGATGGGTACGACCGGACAGTAGCCTTGCTGCACGGTTTCCGGCATGACCACGGAGATAGGCATAGGCGCGGCGATGCCGCCCAGCCCTTGCCCAATGTGGGTGCAGGCGGCATCGGCATGTTCAGGCCAAAACACGCTACCGGCTTTGGCCAGCAACACGGGGCGCTTGAAGGGCTGGCCCGACTGCACGGCCAAGTCGCCGTGGCGGCCAAAGCGAGGGACGATGTTCCAGTAGCTGCGCTGGGGGCAAAAGCCCTGGCCTTGTGGGGCACAGGGGCCAAGGGTCAGGTAGGCGTTGGGGACATCACTGACTTCGATGTGAGGCTGGGCTTGCAGTTCGCCCTGTAGTTCGAACTTGCCCAGGCCAATGCTGGCATCGCGCCCATAGCCTTGCCAACCCATGAAAACGAAGGCGTCGTGTATCTCAACAGGGGTAATGCGCTCGGTGTCCAGTACCAGCCACAAGTCCAACTCGCTTCCGGGTTTCAGCCAAATTTGCGCCACGGTGTAGGGCGCAAACATGCCGGTACCGGTCGTGCCGGTCTGGCGGTTGATGGTGTTGTGCGGCTGGGGATGTTCCCGGCTTTCACCTAGGTCAACATCAGTGGTAGCCGACCGCTGCCATTCCGAAAACGGCTGGCGTAAAGCTGACAAGGGCAACCAGCGTTTTTTCTTCAAAGCCTTGCGGTCGCTGTTGTCTGAAACCTGCCATGTATCCGGGGGCAGGCTGGGCAGGGGCAGGTGGCCGTGGGGCAGAGCATCAGAGATGACGGCAAACGGCTGGCGCTCGGTGTAACCCTGTAGCAGTGAGTTAAGCCGCTCGTTTCCATGCTGGCGACGCAGTATCCAGCACAGTTGGCCGAACAGGGTATCGCCGGCCAGCGGTGTGCCTAGTGCTGACAGGAGCCTCAGCGTAATGCGAAAGGTTTTCATGGCGGCTATGTGTCCTTATCAGGATTGAGCCTTGACAAAAGGCTGAACCTTCTCAAAGCGTTCCTTTTCGCACTGGCCGTCAATTTTCAGGTCGACGAATTTCACCTTGCCGTAACCGCGCGAGCCGGAACCGCCGATGCTGTCCCACTCCAGCAACTTCAGGCCCTCCAGCACGGTGTTGAGCAGTTCATCATCATCACCCGCCAAGCGCTTGACGGAGAGGCGAAAGTCGAAGCGAGCGCCAGCGGGTACACGCTCGGTCTGGCGTGGGTGTTCGGCCACGCCGGAGATGCGGTTAATGCGGTTTTCGCTTTTCACCTCGGTGAGCATCTGGTTGTTGTCGTGGATTTGATCTACCCAATCACGCTGAGGCTGGCAGTCCCAGAACAAAAGGCGGCTGGGACCGAGGTCTTGCATCTGCTGCGTACCCAGCTTGGCATCGCCGCTGATACCGAACAATTTCAAGATACGACGCACCTCTGGTTTGACGGTGTCATCAGCATCCTGATAGTGCTTCCAGCCCAGCGGCTCTTCTTTGACAGCGCCACTGCGCCATTCGAGCAGGCTACGCATCTTGCCCTTGAGGCTGGAGCCAGGAATGTAGGGTTCTTGGGTATGGGGGTGACGGATAACGGCGTTATCCACCCCGCCGATACGCATTTCGCTGTCGCCCGCGCCGATGCGTAGGCCGCTAACGAGTTCCAGCGTAGCGGTGATGGTGGTGATGGTGGTGAGTTGAGGGTTCTGTGTCATGGCGGTTTACTCTTGGGCTTTGTAGAAGCCCATAAAGGCTTCCATGAACAATTTGGCGTTTCGCAAGCTCTCTGCGTCGTTGATTTGGCTAATCAGATAAGAAAACAGGGTCTCAAAGCATTCGTCCACATGTTCGCGGCCTTTGGCATAGGCCGCCTTGGCCACCAACATCTGGATGAAGGGCGCAACTTCCTCGTATTTGGCTTGGCGATCCTTGGGTGTGCGCTCAAAGTGGACTTTTTCAAACCACATGACCAACTCATCGTAGAAGCGGCGCAGTTGGGTAGATTTGTTCTTTTTGCCCTCGCCTGCCGCATGAACGGTGGCAGCTTTTTCCTTGGCGATGTCGGAAAACAGGTTTGGGGGGATGTCCTTGAGCCGCACGTCGTTGGTAGAGATGGTGATGCGTGAGGCTTCCTGGCGCTGCTGGTTGCCCCAGCCTCGGTTGTTTCCGTAGTTCTGTGCCATCGGTGCTTCTCCTTAACGTTGCCGATAAAAATGGTTGAAAAGCGGTATGCGGTAGCGCGTGCCCAGGCTTGCGATGCCTTGCTGGCCTATGGCTTCGGCGAGCTGGGTTTGCGCCTGTTCGCGCTGGTCTTTGTCCTTGAGCTTGTCCACCACATAACGCCGGGTGCGGTAGGCGAAGCGGCTGCGCCACATGGCGTATTCGGGGTTGTGGGTGTCGGAGGCCAGATCAATCAGGTGCAGCAGGTTGTACACATAACTGGTGGATAGGCCATAGGCATTACATAACTCGTCGAGCCGTTTTTGCGCTTTCTCCAATTCCTGCCATTCAGGCCAGCGCACGCGCTCGTTGAACAGCACGACGGCGTTCTTGCGCTGATCTTCGGGGAGAGAACGAGCCTTGGCGGCGTCCAGAGCATGCTCGGCTTGCGCCGCCAAGGTGTGCATAGGCAGACCCGGCTTGGTCATGCACATACCGGCGGAAAAGGTGATGCCTGGGTTTTCCGCCACATAGGTTTTGAAATCATCTGCCATGCGGGCAGCCAGCTTTTGTGTGCTGTGCCAGGAGCCGATGAGAAAGAAGTCATCGCCCCCGGCAAACACGGTGTAGGTGTTGGGGAACTTCGTGGCACACAGAGCCGGCAGATAGACGGCGAAAAAGGCGTTCATCTGCCGCGACAGAGTGGCCATCTTGGCAAAGGTGGAAACTTGCGAGCCATGCTGAAAGATAGCGCCGAGGTTGTCCACGTCGCCCTTGAGGGTCATCAGCGCCACTTGGCCCTGCCAGTCGGCGGGGTTACTGGTGTCGCCGGTTTTGGGCTGGCGGTCTTCGCAAGCAATGTGGTTGAGGGTTTTGCCTGCGCCGAATTGCACGCCTTCGCTGTTGACGTCTTCTTCCAGCCCCTTATATTTGGCTTGGATTTGCAGGTCGATGTCGCTGAAGCGCGGCACAAAAGCGTTGATGTAGCGCCGGGCGTAGCCGTGCCAAAGAAGACTGTCCAGGTCTTCTGGCAGACTGAAGTCCCAGCAGCGCGCCAAGGCGCCATCCTGCGCCAGGTTGCCGAATTTACCGCTTTTGTCCTCGTCTGCGGTGAAGGCGACGGTGTAGCCGAAGATCGGGACTTCGAGCTTTTTCACATTGCTGCCACTGACCAGGTCATCGGCTCGGCGCAGCACCAGCAACCTGTCCTGGCGCGACAAACCCTTGCCGATTTCGATCTGGTCGCGCGAGAGGGCGGCAGAGGCTTTGTTCTCGCCTTCTGGCTGGTCGGCGGGCAGCCTATCGTTGTACATGCACACGCCCAGCGGATAATCAACGGCAAACACGGCGGATTCATTGCCTGTCAAATCGAAGCGGTGCAGCTTTTCTTTTTCCAGAGCGGCAAACAGATTGCTCATCAGCACCTTGAAGCAGTGCGTGGGTTTCTTGTCCAGAAAGTCGTTACAACTGGCACTTTTTCCGACCAGCCCCAGCCCTGCAAGACCAAAGTTATGCTGCAAAAACCATTGGTTCAACTCGGCGCGCACGGCATTGAGTTGATCGCGTGCTGCATCGGTATTGGGCGCAACGATAAGGAATTTTCCCGCCGCGTTGGTGATCTGGCTGGTGGGCGGCAAATTCAGCGCATCGAGCACCTTGAGGGCAGCCAGTTCGGTAAACAGCGAAACCTGAAAGGAGCGTCCACGCAGTAGGCGGGCAGCATCTTTGCGGGTCTGGCTGCCATCGGAAAAGATGAAGTCCTGGATGCCAAAGAAGTCGCCCTGGATAAGCAAAAACTTATGTTCACCCCAATCGGCACGCGCTTTCAGACGGCTGGCAGCCTGGGCATCGGTCTGACCCTTGGCTTCATGCCAATGCCACAGAGCCACGGCCAGGGCGGCTGTGGTTTTGCTGTGGTCGTACAGCGAAACCTCTGGCTTGGCGCCAAAGGCGGTGGCCGAAGGAATGGCGTGGGTGAAGTTGAGCCAGGCGGTGTCGAAATGATCCAGCCACAGCGGCCAGTTGCTGCGGTGGGAGGCGGGGATTTTTTCTATCGCTTCCAGAAACTGCTGCCACAGTGCAGCGTATTCTTGTTGCGCGGGAGCATCCTTGGCAGGTTCGCATTCCTCGCGCTTTTTTGGAAAGATGGCTTTGGGCGAGAGCGCTTGTAAAGGGTAGCGCCATTGCAGAGCTTTGTTGGCCGGTGTATCCGCATCCGCAATTTGAATTTGTTCAAGCAGTGAAAGCATGCGGGCCTGGTAGTGATTACGGCCTGTGGGATGACGGTCGTTTTCGTCCTTGGCGATATTGTAGTTTTCGAATTCCTCACGCTCGAAGCCACTGGCGAGGCGGTCGGCTGTGGCGACAATCCATTGCAAGAAAGTTTCGGGCCTGTGGTGTGCGGCGGCCGCGTTAATAAGCGAGTCGGTATCTGTGCCCTGGCTACCTGCGCCCGCGCTGGCTTGCAGTTGCTTGCGATTCACAAACGGAGCCATGTCACCCTCGATAAGATGAGGGATGTGTTGCTCTATGCGGTCAAATGCCATAGCAGTGTAGGCCGCATGCAGATGGGTGTGGTAGCCGTTGCTGTTCCAGGGGCAATACTGGTTTTTGTGAGCCCCCAGAGCATCGGGTAACACTTCCATGCGGGCGCGTTCGGCAAACTTGCCCAAGTCGTGCAAGTAGGCGGCTAGAGCTATGCGGCAGGAAGCATCGAGCTTTTCAGAGATGGATTGCGTTGTCATCGTTTATTCCTTGGGCGCGGCATAGTGGTGGAATTATGGCTGACTGCTGACATACCCGCGCTTTCTCACGCTTTTGGCATTGCGGGGTTTCAAGGGAAGCATGGGTGAACATTATGGTTAAGTAAAGCCTGATTGCTAATTCCCGCAAGCTTGCCACCGATCCGTACCCTCCCCACGAAAGACCGGCACCCGCATGCAATTTTCCCAGAACCGTCCTTTATCCACGACGGGCAAAAAAAACCGCCGCTATCATGATCAGGCTCTCTTTTGCGGACACTTCCTGACATGGCGACTTCCCGCATCGAACGCCTCGTGGCCACTGCCGATGAAATCAAACGCAGCACGCCCAAGACTCAGAGCGCGCTGCTCGAACGCCAGGTGACATCCAATGGCCACATGCCGAGGCCGGATGACCTCGCGCGCTTGCTGAAAAGCGTCGCGGTTCTCTGAGCTTTTCAAACATGCCCGCCCTGCCCGCCCGCCTGCGCGCCGTGTTCCGGCTGGGGCCGGGCAGGCCGGAAGCCGCGCCGATCAGCTTGCGGCAGGGGCGCATTTATCTCTTGCCCACATTGCCAGGGCTGGCCTTCGCGGGTGTGCTGGCAATTATGCTGGTCGCTTCGATCAATTACGGCATCAGCCTGGGTTACGCGTTTGCGTTCCTGCTCGGCGGCATCGGGATTGCCAGCGTCCTTTGCGCTTTCCGCAATCTGTTGCGGATCACGATCCGGTATGGCAAGGCGGAATCCGCGTTTCCCGGCGGCAATGTGGTGTTTCATTTGCTCATCGAAAATCCCGACCCGCGCCGCCGCCCTGCCCTGCGCCTGTTCGACACCGGCAAACGGGGAGAAACCTGTTTCGACCTGCCCCCAAATACTTGCGTTGAAACTCTCCTGGCCCTACCCGCGCAACGGCGCGGCGTACTGCCGATCGGCCGCACGGTGATCGAAACGCGCTGGCCCCTTGGGCTTGTCCGCGCCTGGAGCGTATTGGTGCCGGATATGGAAGCCCTGGTTTTTCCCAAACCGGAAGTCGGCTCCCCTCCGCCCGTGCGCCCTCCGGGCGACCGGCCTGCGGACTTGGGGAGCCTGTGCCCCGGCAATGAGGATTTCGCAGGATTACGTGCTTACCGGGATACGGATTCGCCCCGGCGTGTGGCCTGGAAGGTTTACGCGCGGGACGGAGTGATGATGACAAAGGAGTTTTCAGCTTCGGCCAGCGGCGAGTTGTTCTTCAACTGGGATGATTTGCCTACCGGTCTACCTGAAGAGGCGCGGCTGTCAAGGCTGGCTACCTGGTTGTTGCGTGCCGGACAGGCCGAGGAGCGTTACGCGCTACGGTTGCCCGCGTGCGAATTTCCCTCCGCGCGGGGCGAAGCGCATTTGCGCCGTTGTCTCGGCGCGCTGGCACGCCACGGGACAGAACGGGAAAAGAGATGGGAATAACGCGGCTGTCCGGCGTTTTGTTCCGTGGCCGCCCCGTCCCTCCGGAACACGCCAAGCCCATCGAAACCTCCCTGCGCCACGACCAGGGCATCTGGTTACTGGCCGCCGTGGCGCTGACCTTCGCCGCCCATCTGCCGAAATTGCCCATTTGGGTCATCGCGCTCTGCGCGATGTTGCTCATCTGGCGCAGTTGGCGCTTCTTGCATGGAAAAGCTGCCCCGCCGCGTTGGGTATTGCCGCCGCTCGTGCTGGCCGTCGCCATCGGCGTGCGCTTCGACATGGGGCAATTTCTCGGCAAGACGCCAGGGCTGGTTTTCCTGGCGGCGCTGCTCTGCCTGAAGCTGCTGGAAATACGGAACATGCGCGATATCCGCGTCGTAGTATTTCTGTGCTTCTTTCTCCAGTTCGGGCTATTTTTCAACGATCAATCCCTGTCTGCCGCAGCGATGGTTCTCATTGCCCTGACAGTCACGCTCGGCTGCCAGGTCGCGCTGACGGACCCATCCAGCAGCGCGCGCGAGCGCCTGAGGATGGGCGCACTGCTGCTCGCGCAGGGCTTGCCGTTCATGGTGGCGCTGTTCCTGTTTTTTCCCCGCACGGCCTCGCCGCTGTGGGGCATCCCGGCGGATGCGGTCGCCGTCAGCGGTTTGTCCGATTCGATGTCGCAGGGCACGATCAGCGAGTTGATTCTGTCGGATGCACTCGCTTTCACTGTGGAATTCAACGGCTCCATCCCGACACCTGCCGACCGCTACTGGCGCGGCCCGGTCTTGAGCCACTTCGATGGACATACCTGGCGCATGGCGGTGCACCCACTGAAAAACCATCCGGCCTACACACCTTCCGGCCGCCATTTTGAATACAAAATCATATCCGAGCCCCATCAACAGCACTGGCTGCCCGCTCTCGATTACCCTGCCGGGCCGGTAGAAGGGGTGCGTTTTTCCCACGATTTTCAGGCACTGACGCGGCAGCCGGTCAGCCGCCGCGCGCGATTCGTTTTCAGTTCCTTTCCCGATACGGCGGTTGGGTTGAACGAAAACCTGGCGGCGCTCGATCAAGCCCGTCGGTTGCCCGCGTTTGGCAATCCCCAAGCGCGGGAACTGGCCGCCAAACTGAAAGCGGAGACGCCCCAACAAACGGTTGGACGGATTCTTGAATGGCTTTTCGATGGACAGTTCGCCTATACGCTGCAACCTCCAAAATTGAAAGAAAACACCATCGACTCTTTCCTGTTCGAGACCCGCATGGGATTTTGCGAACACTTCGCCGAAGCCTTCGTTTTCCTGGCACGCGCAGCGGATGTCCCGGCGCGCGTGGTCACAGGCTACCAGGGAGGGCGTATCAACCCCATCAACGGAGCCTTCAGCGTGCGCCAGTCGGATGCCCACGCCTGGACTGAAGTCTGGTATGCGGGGCGCGGTTGGGTCAGGGTCGATCCCACTGCGCTCGTTGCGCCAACGCGCATCGACGAAGGGCTGGAAGGGGCGCTGGATAAGGGGTTGCCTTTCATGTTGCGCCCGGAGTATTCGTGGCTCCGGCAGTTGCGTGATCGCTGGGAAGCTGGCGCAACGCGATGGGATCGGCTGATTGTCGCTTACGACGGCAAGCGGCAACGCGATTTGCTGAAAAACTTCGGCATGGATCATTTCTCCCCGTCAAAGGCTTTCGGCGCGGCTTCCATCGCCATTGCCCTCCTGATGGCCGCGCTTTATGGCTGGGCGCAATTTCGCCGCAATAACAGCGGGCTTGATCCGCTCGACCAAGCCTGGGTACGGTTTTCGGCCCGGCTCGCCCCGTTCGGCCTTGCCCGCATGCCCGACGAAGGCCCGCTCGATTATGCCCGGAGGCTGGCCTCCGCCCGCCCCTTTGATGCCGCCGCACTCACCTCAGTCTGTACCCGGTACGCCCGTTTGCGTTATCGTTATCATTTGCCGCTTTCGCGCGCGGAAGTCGACGCGCTGGCGCGCACTATCGGTACCTTAAGATTCAAACAAGAAACATCGGCCCGGCCTATATACAGTCAGCAGTAAACCTCCGTGCCGATACATCGCTCGTTCTTATGGGCAAGGTTTTGGCAAGGAGTTTTTTTAGATGAAATTCACCTCCACGGGTTCCCTGCTGCGCCTGGGCGCCGCTTTTCTGGCGCTCACTCTCGGGTCGGCCTGCGCGTATGCGGATTTCACGGATCGCGAAGATGTTTCCGCTTTCGTCGAGGAAATCGCCACGCGCAATGGAATGGATACCGCCCCCATCTACGTGGCGCTTTCCCGCGCCAATTACCTTCCGCGCGTCATCGAGTTGATCACGCCGCCCACAAAACGCGGCGTGCGGTCATGGCATCGCTACCGCAGCCAGTTTCTCGGCCATGCACATATCGAAGGCGGCCTCAAGACCTGGGCACAATACGAAAGCGAACTGCGTCAGGCAGAGAAACTCTATGGCGTGCCGCCGGAAATCATTCTGGGCATCCTGGGGGTAGAAACGATCTATGGCCGCAATACGGGCAACTTCGAGACGCTCTCCGCGCTCGCCACGCTGGCTTTCAACTATCCGCCGCGCGCCGAATTATTCCGGGGTGAACTGGAATCACTCTTCCTGCTCGCCAGGGATCAAAAACGCAGCCCGGCCAGCTACACCGGCTCCTTCGCGGGCGCAATCGGCTGGCCGCAGTTCCTGCCAAGCAGCGTCCGCCGTTTCGCGGTGGATTTCAACGGCGATGGAAAGATAGACTTCGACAGCAACGCGGTAGACGCTATCGGCAGCATCGCCAATTACCTGCGCGAGCACGGTTGGGTGGCGGGCGCGCCCGTGGCAGTGAGAGTCCGGCTCACCCCTGGCGCAAATCCCGCGCCGCTCATCGAAGCAGGCATCGAACCCAGTTTGAGCCAGGAGCAGTTGCTGGAAGCCGGCATCCGCCCGCTCACCGGTTCTCTGCCCGCCGCAGGAGAAGCCACGCTGGTCGACCTCGAAACGCCGGGGGTGGATACCGAATACTGGCTTGGCTACCGCAACTTCTACGTCATCACGCGCTACAACCGTAGCAGTTTCTACGCGATGGCGGTATTCCAGTTGGCGGATGTACTACGGGCAAACCATGACGGCGGCGGTTTCGACACTGCATCCTTGAAAGCGACGCCTGCGGCAGCGCACAAGGCAAGCAAACCGTCCAAGGCAAAGCCACGCAAAGCCGCGCATAAGAAACCCGCGCGCCGGGCAAAGTGACGGGGTCAAAGCAGCGTCATCAGCAATGCCCCCTCGCTGACCGAATCGCCTTCGGCGACCCGCACTTCCTGCACGGTTCCCGCCCAGGGCGAGGGGATGTCGAGCGCGACCTTGCCGGTTTCCAGAACGAGAATCGTATCGTCGGGCGCAACACGGTCGCCGGGTGCGACAAGGACTTCAAGCACAGTCACCGTGCCCTGCTTGCAACTACCGCAAGACTCCCAGCACTCTGGGAACCTGGGCATATGGATTTCCTTGAGCGGCATAACGGCAGCACTTCCGGGCGGAGCTTCTGGTGGCTCATTATATCCGGGAGCCTGAGCCCGCCGCCGCTGAAATCCGCATCGAAACCAGCATCCTGCAACGCTTGCGCCCGCCTGCCCGCGAAAGAAAAAAGGCAATGAACGGGAGCGTGACATCGGTTCTAAAATGAAGGTTTCAGGCACTTTACAGACCTGGAAACGCACACTACAATGCGCCCTCTTTCGTCGGGGGTATAGCTCAGCTGGGAGAGCGCTTGCATGGCATGCAAGAGGTCAGCGGTTCGATCCCGCTTACCTCCACCAGAAAGAAACTGCTGTATCCGCGTCCCCATCGTCTAGAGGCCTAGGACACCGCCCTTTCACGGCGATAACCGGGGTTCGAATCCCCGTGGGGACGCCACAGTTTCCAGAGTGCTGTTAGAATACGGCACTCAGCGCGGAGTGGTAGTTCAGTTGGTTAGAATACCGGCCTGTCACGCCGGGGGTCGCGGGTTCGAGCCCCGTCCACTCCGCCAACCGTTTTTCGTAATACGTTGATTCATAAACTAAAAAAGCCACCGATCGGTGGCTTTTTTTCGTAGTTCCCCACTTGGTTCCCCGTCTGTGCACAGAGATTTCCTAACGATGCAGGCAGACCTCAGCGCCCCTCCAGCGCAGCGATACGATCTTCCAGCGGCGGATGGGAGGCAAACAGGACGGACAGCTTGCCGCCGGAGATGCCAAGCGCCTGCATGCTTTCCGGCAAGCTACCGGTTGACAGTGACTTCAGCCGACGGAGCGCGGCAACCATGGAACGCGGCTGCCCCAGATATTGGGCGCTGCCGGCATCGGCACGGAATTCACGCTTGCGGGAGAACCATGCCACAACAGCGCTGGCAAGTATCCCCAACATGATTTGCATGACCAATACGGTGATGTGGTAGCCGGGGCCTGTACCACGCTCTGTTTTGAACACCAGCCGGTCGACCACAAAACCGATGACCCGCGCAAGGAAAAACACGAAGGTATTGACCACCCCTTGGATCAGGGTCAGCGTCACCATGTCGCCATTGGCAACGTGCGCGATTTCATGCCCCAATACAGCTTCCACCTCGCTCCGATCCATGCTGGCAAGAAGACCGGTGGAAACTGCTACCAGCGCGGCATTCCGGTTTGCGCCCGTGGCGAAGGCGTTTGCCTCGCCCTCATAAATGCCGACTTCCGGCATACCAATACTGGCACTGCGGGCGAGTTTCTCTACGGTTTGAACAAGCCAGGCTTCGGTACTGTCTCTGGGCTGCGAGCCAATCACCCGCACCTTCATCGAGAATTTGGCCATGGACTTTGAGATCAGGAGCGAAATAAACGCACCGCCAAAGCCAAAAATTGCGGAGAACATAAGAAGCGCCGAGAAATTCAATCCTTCTTCCGTGAGGAAGCGATCTACCCCCAGCAGTCTGGCCACAATAGACAGCACCATCATGACCGCTATATTGGTCACAAGTAGCAACACGATACGTTTCATGAGTTTTCCTTCTGACGATTCAATGCCGGAAAACGAGCCGCTCAGGCCGAAAACGACGACCCGCAACCGCAGGTGTTGGTCGCGTTTGGATTGCGGATCACGAATTGCGAGCCTTCCAGCCCTTCGGTGTAGTCGATCTCGGCTCCGACGAGGTATTGGTAGCTCATGGAATCCACGAGCAGCGTCACCCCCCCCTTTTCGAGCGTCACGTCGTCCTCGTTGACCTCTTCGTCAAACGTGAAACCGTACTGGAAACCCGCGCAGCCGCCGCCACTCACAAACACGCGCAACTTCAGGGCGGGATTGCCTTCTTCCTCGATCAACTCGCGCACCTTGCCGACCGCGCTGTCGGTAAACACCAGGAAATCCTGAGTGTCGACTTCTGTATCCATTGCTTGTTTCCTCTGTACTCTATGGGTAGAAAAGGAGCTACTTACGGGCTAACCGGCAACATGTCAAGCCCGAGGGTTTCCTCTTGCCCAAACATGATGTTCATGTTTTGCACCGCCTGCCCCGCCGCACCTTTCACCAGGTTGTCGATCACCGACAGCACAACCACCGTGTCGCCGCCTTGTGGCCGATGCACCGCGATACGGCACATATTGGATGCCCGCACCGAGCGCGTTTCCGGGTGGTTGCCCGCTGGCAGCACATCTACGAATGCCTCGCCGGAGAAGCGCGACTCGAACAAATCCTGCAATGCCTTCCCGTCGATGTCGCGCGTGAGCCGTGCGTAAAGCGTGGCGTGAATGCCGCGAATCATCGGGGTCAGGTGCGGCACGAAAGTCAACCCGATCTCCGCTCCCCCCATCATGCGGGAAAGCCCCTGGCGAATTTCCGGTAAATGGCGATGCCCGCCTACAGCATACGCCTTGAAACTGTCGGTGGCTTCGGTATACAGATTCGCCACGTCCGCCCTGCGTCCCGCTCCCGAAACCCCTGACTTGGCATCCGCGATCAAATGCCCGCATTCGATGACACCCGCTTCGAGCAAGGGCAGGAAACCCAACTGCACCGCCGTCGGGTAACAGCCAGGATTGGCCAGCACCCTGGCTGTGCGAATCTGTTCGCGATTGACTTCCGGCAACCCGTAGACCGCCTCGGCTACCAGTTCGGGAGCCGCGTGAGTCATGCCATACCATTTTTCCCATTCCGCCACGTCGCGGATGCGGAAGTCGGCAGCCAGGTCGATCACCCGCGCCCCGGCGGCCAGCAGCCCCGCTGCCTGATTCATGGCAATGCCGTTGGGCGTGGCGAAGAACACCACGTCGCAACTTTTGAACGAGTCATCCTCTGGAGCCACGAAATTCAACTCCACCCGGCCTCGCAGGCTTGGGAACAAGTCGGATACCTTCAAGCCAACCTCGTCGCGCGAGGTAATCGCCGTCAATCGCACCGCCGGATGCCTTGCCAAAATCCGCAGCAATTCGACCCCGGCATAACCGGCTCCGCCGACAATCCCCACCTTTATCATGCCCGTTCCCCGATTCATTGAAAGAAGCCATAAACAAGACGCGAATTATCCGCGAATTGCCGCCATGCGCCTATAAAAACTCACGCGCCTCCACTACACTTCGCCCAATGATAGAAACCGACGCCCTCCCGCCTGGAAACAACCGCCTCGTCGCGCCTGCCATGACCGACCGACAGGAAGACGCCATCGAGCGCGCCCTGCGCCCACGACGGTTGACGGAATACGTCGGGCAGGCCAAGACACGCGAACAGCTCGAAATTTTCATCGCCGCCGCAAAAGCCCGGCATGAGTCGCTCGACCATGTATTGCTTTTCGGCCCGCCCGGACTGGGTAAAACCACGCTCGCCCACATCATCGCCTTCGAGATGGGCACGAACCTCCGGCAGACTTCCGGCCCCGTGCTCGAACGCGCGGGCGACCTGGCCGCGCTGCTCACGAACCTCGACCCGCGCGATGTGCTGTTCATCGACGAAATTCACCGCCTTTCCCCGGTCGTGGAAGAAATTCTCTACCCGGCGCTCGAAGACTTCCAGCTTGACATCATGATCGGCGAAGGTCCGGCGGCGCGCTCGGTCAAGATCGACCTGCCGCCCTTCACCCTCATCGGAGCGACCACCCGCGCGGGCATGCTCACCAATCCGCTACGGGATCGCTTCGGCATCGTCTCAAGGCTCGAATTCTATTCACCCGACGAACTGGCTTTCATCGTCCGCCGGTCGGCGCGGCTGCTCGAAGTCAGGATCGACGACGCGGGCGCGCTCGAAATCGCCCGCCGCGCCCGTGGGACGCCGCGCATCGCCAACCGCCTTCTGCGCCGCGTGCGCGACTACGCCGAAGTCAGGGCGGGCGGCGAAGTCACCGCTCAGGTCGCCGACGCCGCGCTCAGGATGCTCGATGTCGACGTTCTCGGGCTGGATGTCATGGATCGCAAGCTCCTGCTGTCTATTCTCGAAAAATTCGACGGCGGCCCGGTCGGACTAGACAACCTCGCCGCTGCCATCGGCGAATCCCCCGACACCATCGAGGATGTCATCGAACCGTATCTCATTCAGCAAGGCTACCTGCAACGTACCCCACGCGGGCGCGTCGCCACGCGCGCGATCTGGCAGCACTTCGGCCTCGCCCCGCCCTCATCTTCAGTCGGCTGCGACCTGTTCCCGCCGTCCTGACGCGCGAACCACACCGGAACCGTTCATGCTGCGCGCCTTTCTGGTCATGATGTTCGTGCTCTGCGCGCTCTGCGGGATTTACCTGCTCGCCTTCGCGCCGGAATTCTTCATGCCTGCGCGTGACGATCCGGCGTCTGGCCGCCTGTTCGGGCCGCTCGCCGCCCGCGCGCTCGGCGCGGCCCTTGCATCCATCGCGGCGCTCGCGATGATCTTCCTGCGTCACCAGTACGCCGAAGCCCGCCGCTACCCAAGCCCAACGGTACAAATAATCTACTTCGCGCTCATCCTGCTGGCGCTCGGCCTGTTCAACCTTTCCCTCAACCTGGCCGAACCCGTCCCTGCGCCACCCGCCCAATCCGGGCCGACAATCCCGAATCCGGAAACGGGCTTGAGCCGATAAACGTGGCGCGAGCATGTATGTCGCAAAAAGGGAATCAGTTAGAATTTGATGTTTGTAGAAGTTTTCGAGTCAAAGAAATTTTGGGCATCCATCAAGCGCCTTCCGCTTCTTTAAGGAGTGTCGTAGTGCTTTTTTTCCCTTGTCATGGCTTCGCTACCTGAGTTTTCTTTTCGCCGCTGGAGCGCCTGGGCGCCCGCCATGGACGATGCCGACAAGTGGCAGGACTGGGCGCGCGGTGAGGTTTCGCTTTCCGATCATGAAGAGACCGCTGCGGTGCGGATGATGCCACCGTTGTTGCGCCGACGGGCGCATCCGCTGGGTCGCGCCGCGCTGGAAGCGTTGTACGCACCGGCGCTGGGTTACGCAAACCAGCCCATCGTCTTTTGCAGCCGCCACGGCGAGATGAGCCGCTCGCTGGTGATTCAGCATGCGCTGGCGGAAGAAGGCCAAGTCTCGCCTCAGGAGTTCAGCATGGCGGTGCACAATGCCATCCCCGGTCTCTTTTCGATCGCGAAGCAAAGCCGGGCTCCGGTCGTCGCGCTGGCCTCGGAAAGCCAACTGGCGCTCTCCGGCATCATCGAGGCACTGGCTCAACTCGCCGATGGTGCGCCTTCGGTGATCCTGGTGTTTTGCGACGCGCCGCTACCAATGCTGTTTCGCCACTTCATCGACAACGAACCGGTTTGTTTCGCTTTCGCGCTCGAAATGACGGCGGGTAAGGGCTACCGCCTCGTCCACGGCGACACCGCGCTTTCCACGGAAACTGCCTCCTCGCTGCCGTTGCTGCGCTTCGTCCTCGATGAAACACAAAACGCCTTGCCGCTGGCCGGGACGGCGGGCTGGCAGTTGCTGCGCCTCGCGCCGGAGTCCGGCCATGCCTGAACGTCTGCTGTCGATGACTGCGCCGACACACGCTGATAGCCGGTTTTCGCCGGAACGATGCTGGCGCATCGTGGCAACCGGTTTCTGTTTTGCGCTGTTTGGTTTCGGTGGGTTGCTCATCCTGTGCCTGGTGTTCCCGCTGTTGCGGCTGCTGGTATGGCGGCGGCCGCTCCGTCAGGCGACGGCGCGCGACATTGTGCATTTGAGTTTCCGGCTTTTTTGTAAGCTCATGACCACGGTCGGCGTCATCAGCTATGAAGTACGCGGCCTTGAAAAGTTGCAGCGCCGCGGGCTGCTGGTTGTCGCCAATCATCCGTCGCTGATCGACGTGGTGATGCTGATTTCACTGCTGCGCCAACCCGACTGCGTAGTCAAGGCCACCGCCTGGCGCAATCCGTTCATGCTCGGCCCCGTGTCGCTGTGTGGTTTCATCCGCAATCAGAACGGCCCGCAACTGGTCGACGACTGTATCGAGTCGGTACGTCGCGGCAGCAATCTGATCATTTTTCCGGAAGGCACCCGCACCAAGCTGGAAGCCTTGCTTCAACGGCAGGTCAACCCGTTGCAGCGCGGCGTAGCCAATATTGCGACTCGCGGACGCATTCCATTGACGCCGGTCGTGATTACCGTCTCCGAACCGATGTTGACCAAGCAGCAGCCCTGGTATAACGCACCGTTGCGGCGTCCACACTTCGTTCTGAAAGTGTTCAACGACATCGATCCGGCGCACCTCGTTCCCACCAACACCGCGCCAACGTTGATGGCGCGCGTCCTGACGGAACGTCTTTCCGATTTTTTCACACGAGAACTGAAAGAAAATGCTTGCACTGATTGACGAAATCAAAACCCTGATCATCGAAACGCTGAATCTGGAGGATGTCACGGTCGCCGACATCGACACCGACGCGCCCTTGTTCGCCGAAGGCCTTGGCCTCGATTCGATCGACGCGCTCGAACTCGGCGTCGCCCTGCATAAGCGTTACGGCCTGACGCTGTCGGCAGAAGCGGAGGAAACGCGGCAACACTTTGCCTCGGTTCGCCATCTCACCGATTACGTCGCGGCTCACCGCAACCGCTAAATATCAGGAAAAACACGATGCCTTCAACAATGACTAAAGAAGAAATTCTCGACTGGATACGCAACGTCCTGCATGAGCATTTCAAAGTCCCCTCTGAGCGCGTGATACCAGAGGCTCACCTGTATCAGGACCTCGACATCGACAGCATCGACGCCGTCGACCTTCTGATCCAGTTGAAACAGTTGACGAAGCAGCCAATCTCGCCAGAAGCGTTCAAGCAGGTACGTACCGTCGGTGATGTGGTAGATGCTGTCCATGCCCATCTGCAAAACGCCTGATGGCCGTCGCGCTGTTTCGCTGAAATCAACGCTCGCTATTACGCTGCTCGGCATCGCCCTGCCGCTGCTTTTCTGGCTGTGTACCTGGCAAGGATGGCCTCTGTGGCTGTGCGGCTTCCTGCTGCTGCCTCTGGCGTGGCGCCGCAATGGCATTATCAGCGGCCTGCTCGGCTGGCTCGGCCCATGCGTGGCGCTGCTTGGGGTGATGGCCTTGCTGCTGCGCTCTTCGGTATCGCTGCTTTATTACCCGGTGCTGGTCAACGCGGTGTTTCTGCTGGCGTTCGCAACGAGCCTCTTTCAGTCGCAAACGCTCATCGAGCGGTTGGCCCGCCGCCTCGATCCCGAACTGCCGCCGCAAGGCGTCCGCTATACCCGCAAGGTCACGCTCGCCTGGTGCGTGTTCTTTGTCGCGAACGGCAGCATCGCCTGGTGGACGACAACTCAGCCCATGACCGTCTGGACGCTTTACAACGGCCTGATTGCTTACGTGGCGATGGGCGCGATGTTTGGCGGCGAATGGCTGATTCGGCAACGCGTGATGCGTCGCGCATAATAACGGTGTCCCATGAATAACCTGTCTCTGCCGCTGCCTTTATTGTCGGCTCCGCCGGATGCTATCGCTTTTTACCGGAATACGGTGCCGGTGCCCTACGCGGCGTTGCGCGCCGATCTCGCCGCCGCCCGTCAGGCGCTGGCGCGGCTTGAAGCGCTGGAAGTCGTCTTGTTCGACGCCGACGCCTATGCGTTTCTCGTCTGGCTGATTGCCTGCTGGCAGAACGGCCAAACCGCCCTGCTGGCATCCGACGATTTGCCAGGGACGCGTGCGTTCCTTCCGCTTCCCTGGGTTGGCCGATGCGAGGGCAGCGCGTTGCCCGATTGGTCTGATGGCATGGCCGATGCGCCCGCGTTCCCCGGCCTGGCACCACAGTTTGACCGTCCCGGCCTGGTGGTTTTCACGTCCGGTTCCAGTGGAGTTCCCAACCGCATTTTCAAAGCGCCGACGCAGTTGTACCGCGAAGCAGAGTTGCTGCATCAGGTGTTCGGCAACACCTTACCGCCCGATACCCGTTTCGTCGGAACCGTACCGCATCAGCACATGTTCGGTTTGCCGTTCCGACTGATATGGCCGCTGTGCGCCGGTTTTCCGATCATCAGCGAACCATACCGCTATCCGGAAGAACTGGGGCGGCTGTCAGCCGCGCCGCATGTGCTGATCAGCAGCCCGGCCACGCTGAAACGGCTGGCACAACTGGAAGCGTTTTCCTCACCGGCAAGCTTTCTCGCGGCATTTTCAGCCGGTAGCCCATTGCACGACAGCGTTGCCGCCGTCTGCGCGTCGCGGCTGGCAACGCGGATGGTTGAAATTTACGGCAGCACCGAAGTCGCCAGCGTCATGCACCGCATCGCCCCGGGAGGAATCTGGCGCGAACAGCCGGGCGTCACGCTGGCGCTCGATGAGCACGGCTGCCTCAAAATACGGTCACCGCTTCTTCCCGACGATAACTGGTTTCAGACCCAGGATACTGCCGTGCTTGAGCCGAGCGGCTGGCGTTTGACCGGCCGCGCGGACCGCGTTGCCAAGATTGAAGGGCGCCGCGTGGCGCTCGATGCGCTCGAAACAACCCTGTTGGCCTTGCCCGAAGTCACAGAAGCGCGCACCGCGCCGCTGTATCGGGAGCGCGATGAAATCGTCGCCGCCGTAGTGTTGAGCGACACTGGCCACGCCCAATTACAGGCTCTCGGCAAGACACGTTTCGATCGCTGGCTGCGGCAACGCCTGTCAGCATCGCTCGAACGCATCGCCCTGCCGCGCCGCTGGCGATACCTGTCGGCGCTGCCTTACAATGCGATGGGCAAAATTACCACCGCCGACATCGTGCGCTTGTTTGAGCGACAGGCATTGCCCCCAGTCACCGTCACAGCCAGGGCGGCGCATGAAATGGCGCTGACGCTGGCGCTACGCGACTGCCCGCATGCATTCGACGGGCATTTTCCGCAAATGGCAATCCTGCCCGGCGTCATTCAGGTTGATTGGGCTTTGCGGCTGGCGCAGCGGTACTTTTCCATTGAAGGACGCTTTTCCGGTCTCCGCCAGCTTCGGTTTCAACGCATCCTGCGCCCCGACGATCAGGTATCGCTGACACTGCGTTTTTTCCCCGAGAAAAAAGAAGTGCATTTCGCCTACAGCTCGGAATGCGGCGTGCATTCGCAAGGATGGGCCTCGTTTGCCCATCCGGTTGCCGCGCCGTGCGCTGCGACATGAATCCTGTTGCAATCGTTCCGGTGTACAACCATGCTGCCACGGTCGGCGCAGTGGTACAGGCATTACACAGCCTGGCATTGCCGGTGATTCTGGTCGACGACGGTTCCAGCGCCGAATGCGCGGCAGTGCTCGATGCGCTGGCTGAAACACCAGAAACGTCATTGCTGCGGCTGCCGCGCAACGGCGGCAAGGGCAGCGCAGTCATCGCCGGTTTGTGTGAAGCGTATGTGAGAGGGTACAGCCACGCATTGCAACTGGATGCCGACGGCCAGCATGATGTCGCGGCGCTGCCTATGTTTCTCGACGCGATGCACGATGCGCCGCAGGCTGTTATCGTGGGTTTTCCGCGCTACGATGCCAGCGTTCCGGCTTCCCGCCTGTTCAGTCGCTATGCGACGCACGTCTGGGTATGGATCAACACCTTGTCGCGCAATATCCGTGATTCGATGTGCGGGCTGAGAATTTATCCGCTTGCCGCCACGCAGCCTGTTCTCGACGCAATGCCGCGACAGAGCCGGATGGAATTTGATACTGAAATTCTGGTGAGGTTGGACTGGGCCGGAGCACCGATTCGCAACCTGCCTGTTTCGGTGAGCTATCCGCCGGACGGTGTGTCGCATTTTCTGCTGTGGCGCGACAACGTACGCATCAGTTGGATGCACGCCCGTTTGTTTTTCGGCATGCTGCGACGTCTGCCGAGACTGATTGGCCGCCATTTTTCGGGGTCGAACTGATGCATTGGGCGCAAATGCAGGAAGCGGGAAGCCTGGCGGGCATGCGTTTCATGCTGCGCGTCTACCGCGTCTGTGGGCGCTGGCCATTCCGTTTTTTGCTGTTCTTCGTCCTGCTGTGGTTTTACGCGCGAAGGCGCATCGCCCGCGAAGCGTCGCGCGAATATCTGCAACGGTTGCGTGACTTTAGCGACGGCGCAACACCTACACCGGTATCGCGCAACGTCTTCCGGCATTTTCTGGCGTATTCCGAAATCCTGCTCGACAAGCTACTGACCGTAGGCGCTTCCAATTCGTTGACAGATTATCGGGTCGACGGTTTCGAATGCGTCGCCCCTCTGCTCGAACAAAAGCGCGGAGCCCTTTTCATCACCGCGCACTTCGGTAACATCGAATTTTGCCGCAAGTTGTCGGAACGCCATACCGGCGTGCACCTGACAGTTCTCGTGCACACGAAACACGCAGCCCATTTCACCCGGATGATGAAAGAACTCGACCCCGACTACGGTGTCGATTTGATGCAGGTAGCCGATGTCGGCATCGACACCGCTATTGCGCTGGCGCAGCGGATCGATGCCGGAGGCTTCATCGTCATCACCGGCGACCGGGTGCCGGTGGGCAGCGCCACGGCCACAGTGCGAATTCCGTTTTTGGGGTCTGACGCCAATTTTCCGATCAGCCCTTACGTTCTCGCCGCGATGCTGCAATGCCCATTACTCTCCGTTTTCGGCATCCGCCGCCCCGATGGTTTCGCCATTACGTTGCGCCAGATTGCCGAATCAATCTCCCTGCCGCGTCGCGGCAGGGAAACGGCTGTCGTTCCCCACGCCGCCGCTTTTGCCGAATTACTGGAAACGGAGTGCCTGAAAGCCCCTTTCCAATGGTCCAACTTTTACCCGTTCTGGACGCCGCCCGAATTTTCCAAAGCCGCCGCCAAAATCGAGGAGACCCGATAGATGTCGCTGACCGCCCGTGTTGACTGGATCGTGCCCTTTCACGATCTCGATCCGATGGAAATATGCTGGCACGGACACTATGTTCGTTATTTCGAGCTGGCGCGTACCGCGCTTTTGCAGCGTATTGATTACGATATTCCGCAGATGCGCGATTCCGGTTACGCCTGGCCGGTGATCGAGCTGTTCATCCGCTACGCGCAACCGTTGATGTACCAGCAGCGCCTTCATTTCGACGCCCGCCTCGTCGAATGGGAAAACCGGCTGAAAGTCGCCTACGAAATACGCGACGCGGAAACCCAGAAACGGCTGACGCACGGCCATACTGTGCAGGTCGCTGTCAACATGCAAACCCGTGAGATGTGCTTCGTCAGCCCTAGTGTGTTATTTGAGAAATTAAGACCTCATTCATGAAAAACTCGATGAAACAAGCATTTGCGTTGCTGGCATGGTTTGGCTTGTGCTGGTTTGCCGTTCCGGCACAAGCCGCCGATCCGGCCCTGCTGAACGCGATTCAATCCCGGCTGTCCATCGACACGGTGATTCGCGGCGATTTCACCCAGACCCGGCAACTAGCGGGCATCAAAAAACCGCTGCTCGCCAATGGCGTATTTACCGTCGAGAAAACGCAGGGCGTGCTGTGGCGCACGCTGACGCCTTTCCCACAAACAACGAGAATCACCCAAGGCGAAATCCTGCAAAAGGACGGTGACCGCGTACTGATGACCTTGCGCGCCGACCGGGAACCCGCCGTCAATGCCATCAGCCGCGTCCTGTTTTCACTGTTCGCCGGTGACATATCGGCGCTGGCCGAATATTTCGACTACAGCGGCCAGATCAAGGGCGACGCTTGGCAACTGTCTTTCACGCCGCGCGAAGCCGGCCTGCGGGCCGTCATCGGTTCGCTGTCGCTGGAGGGCGACAACGTCGTCCGTCAGGTCACGCTCGCCAGCGCCGCAGGGGATGTCACCCGCATCGCCTTTTCCAACGTCGCCACTGCTGCCGCGTTGACCGCTGATGAACGCGCCCAATTCGAGTAAGACGCCGACAGACGATTCCCGTTTCGCCCGCCGTCATCGCGCGCTGGCTTGGGGATGGCTGGGCGTTCTGGCGTTATTGGCTGTCGCGCTTCTCGCGCACACCCTGCCCTGGCGCGGCCAGATCGACACCGACCTGCTGGCGCTGCTTCCCGTCGATGAACGCAACCCGCATGCCGAAGCCGCGCTGAAAACCCTGACACAGCACGGTGAGCGGGAATTGGTGCTGTTGCTGGACGCACCGGACGCCGACATGGCACAGCGCGCCGCCCATCAGGTTCGTGAAAACCTGCGCGACGCACCGCTCGTGCCTCAAGCGCCGCAAGCGCAAATCGAAGCCATGCGCGACCTTTATTTTCCTCACCGTACCGGCCTCGTCACCGACCAGGACATGCGCTGGATCGCCGACTCCGAACCTCCGGCGCAAGCGCAACGCGCCCTGGCGCTCGCTTATCAGTTGTTCGCGGGCAGTACGCTCAACTGGCGCGACGACCCTTTCGGCTTCTTCGGCAACTGGATGCTGCAACTAGGCGCGGCCAGCCCAGCGCGCCCCTATGGCGACACGCTGATGGTGCAAGCGGAAGGCCGCCACTACGCGGTTCTGCTTTATCAACTGACACAAAGTGCGTTTTCGTCCGATCTTCAGGCGCGCCTTGCTGCCGATCTGGCAACCGTCCAAAACGATCTGGCGCAACACTTCCCCGACGTGCAACTGCTGCGGGCGGGCGTTGTCCTGCACGCTACGGCAGCGGCGCAACAAGCGCAGTTTGAAATGTCGCTGATCGGCAGCGGTTCCTTGTTGTGCTGCGTATTGCTAGCGTGGGCCGTATTTCGCAATTTCACAGCATTGCGTTTGATCCTGCTATCCATTTCCGCAGGCGCGCTGGTGGCGCTGTCCTTGACCTGGCTACTATTCGACCGTCTCCATGCGTTGACCTTGGTGTTCGGCGCCAGCCTGATCGGGGTTGCCGTCGACTACGGCGTCCTGGTGCTGGCGCAACATCTGGACGATTCTGGAGCGCCGGGGCGCTGGCCTCGTTTCTGCCGCCTGCTGTCGCCATTGGCCCTGGTGCTGATTGCGCCCGCGCTGGCCTATCTCGGTTTGCTGTTGATGCCATTTCCAGGCATGCGGCAAATGGCTTGCTTCGCTGTTAGCGGCATCGCTGGCGCTTGGCTGACGATCATGCTCTGGTATCCCTATTTGCTGCCTTCCTCATTGCCGGTTACGCCGCTCGCCAAACGGCTGATGCAGGCGTTGCAGCACTGGCCGCGCTGGCGCGCGGCTCCCGCACAATGGCTCATTGCCGCGCTGACCTTTATTGCCATCGGCACGGGCATCGCGCAACTGAAAACAAACGACGATATACGCAGCCTCGTCAACAGCAACCCGGAACTGCTGCGTGAACATCTCGATGTCTCCAAGGCGCTTCAACTGCCCAGCCCGGCGCAGCTTTTTCTGATTACCGGCGCGACCTCTGAAGAAGTGCTACAGCACGAAGAAGCGTTGTTGGCAAAACTGGCACCATTATTCGCTACCGGCAAACTCACCGGCTATGACGCGATCAGCCGCTGGCTACCGTCGCAGCAGCGGCAACAAGCCGCGCAACAGGCGCAGCAAACACTGACTGAGGCGCGCGCCGCGCTGGCGAAGGAACTGGAACTCCCCAATGATTGGATTGCCATCCCGCGCGCCGCGCCACTGACTGCAGACGAATGGCTGGCACAACCCGCCACAGCGTCATTGCGCTATCTATGGCAGGGGCGCAACGTGCAAGATGGCCGCTATTCGAGCATCGTCCTGCTCAAAGGGCTGCACGATGCCGACACCGCGCACCAACTGGCGACGTTCAACGACGAGCACACCCAATGGGTCGACAAAACCGCCGAGGTCTCGTCATTGATGGGCCGCTACCGAACCTTGCTCTCCTCAGTGCTGATTGCTGCCTACGCGCTGGTTCCGCTGGCGCTGCTGGCGTTCTTCCGCCGCCAGACGTGGCGGGTCATCATGCCCTCGCTGCTGGCAACGCTGGGAACGCTGGCGATCATGGGCTACGCTGGCATTCCGCTGCAACTGCTCAACGTACTGACGCTCCTGCTGGTATTCGGCATGGGCATCGACTACGGCCTGTTCCTGGTCGCGCAAAAGAGCGACGCCCGCGCCTTTCTCGCCATCTGCGTCGCCGCGTCGCTAACCTTGCTGTCGTTCGGCCTGTTGGCCGTAAGCAGCACCCCGGCACTCAAGACGATTGGCTTGACCACCGTACTTGGGATCGGTTTGGCTTGGTTGGCTACGCCGGTGTTCAGGCTGTCAGAACCATCTGGCAGTGTTTGAGCCGCTGCTACAATGCGTCACCTATGTCCATGAAAAGAAAATCGCCCGTGCACTGGCGTAATGCCGTGCTGATTGTGCTGGCAGCGTTCAGTCTGACCGCCTGTGCCTCTTTCTGGCTTTCTGGCGGTCTGCCGTTGTTGAAAATAGCCCCGGAAACGCTCGGGACACGCACCGTCGAACACCGGTCAACCATCATTTGGCGCGGCGAACAGAAAACCTTGGAGATGGTGCTCGATATTCATGCTGACACGGTGACAGTGATCGGCATGGCGTTCGGGGCGCGCCTGTTCAGCTTCGATTACGATGGCAATAAAATCACCGAAACGCAGCCGTTGCCAAGCGGCCTGTCCGCTACGCGTATCATGAACGACCTGTTGCTGACGGTTGCGCCGCTCGACGCCTTGCGCGTTGCGTTGCCGACCGGCTGGGCGGTTTATGAAAAAGAAAAGGAGTTACGGCAAGTGTATTTCGACGAGGCGCTCAACATTTCCATTCACTATGCGGAAGGCTTGCCGTGGCGGGGGCGTGTCGTCCTCGATAACCACGCGCTGCGCTATCAACTGACGCTCGACAGCCGTGAGGCGGAAACCGATGTGCCCTGACCCGATCGTATTGCTACCGCCAGCCGTTTCTTGCGCGCTGGGTGACGGGCTGGAGAATGTCCGCGAAGCGTTGTTCTCCGGACACAGCCCAGGCATGCGCCGTAGCGACGCCTATAGTCCCGGGCGGACTCTGACGCTCGGCCACGCCGACACGCCATTGCCGCCGCTCGACTCTTTTCCGCTTCCTCAAAGGTCGCGCAACAATGCCTTGTTGCTGGCGACTTTCGCGCAGATCGAATCTGCATTCCGGGAGTTGGCGCACGACATTCCGGCGCACCGTGTCGCCGTGATTCTTGGAACCAGCACTTCGGGCATCGCCGAAAGTGAAACTGCTGTCCGTCACCACCACCTGACAGGGCATCTTCCCGAATGGTTTCATTCCAGCCAGCAGGAGCCCGGCTCGCCTGCCCGGACGCTCGCCGAGTATCTCGGTTGCGCTGGCCCCGTCTACAGCGTCTCGACCGCATGCACATCAAGCGCCAAGGCGCTGATCAGCGGTGCCAGGTTGCTGCGCTCTGGTTTGGCCGATCTGGTGATCGCCGGAGGCGTCGACACGCTCACCCGTTTTACCATCGCCGGGTTCTCTTCACTCGAAGCGGTCAGTGAAACGCCCTGCCTGCCGTTTTCGGCCAACCGTTGCGGCATCAATATCGGCGAAGCGGCGGCGCTGTTTTTGATGCGTCGGCAAACCCCTGGGGACGAACACATGGTCACGCTGGCCGGTTGGGGCGAAACGTCCGATGGCTATCATATTTCAGCACCCGATCCCAACGGTATCGGCGCAACCAACGCCATTGTCGAAGCACTGGCTCGTGCCGATTGCTCGGCAGACGACATCGGTTACGTCAATCTGCACGGCACGGCTACGCACCATAACGATGCGATGGAAAGCCGCGTCATTTCACAGCTCTTCCCCCATTGCCCGGCCAGCAGCACCAAACCGATGACTGGCCACGCGTTGGGCGCGGCCGGGGTGCTGGAAGCAGTGCTGACCTGGCTGACGCTGACCGACGACACCCATCGCTTGCCCCCGCATTTATGGGACGGCATCCAGGATAAGGACGATCCCATCTTGTCGCTGGTCGCGCCGCGCATGCACGCGCAAGCGCCGGTACGGGCGGCGCTATCGACCTCGTTCGCTTTCGGCGGCAGCAACACCGCGCTGGTGCTGAAAATAACTTAAAATTTCATGCTATGACTTACCGCCCGATTGCCGATTATCTGCCGCATCGGCCACCAATGCTGTTGCTCGACCGCATCGTTGAAGCCGCCGAATCGCACATCGTCTGCGAAGCCGCCCTTCAGATCGACAGCCCGTTCTGCGATGGCGCCGCCGTCCCTGGCTGGGTCGGCATCGAATACATGGCGCAAACCATCGGCGTTCTGGCCGGATGGCGGTCACTGACAAAGGAGTTGCCGGTCAAAGTCGGTTTTTTGGTCGGTACGCGCCATTATCAGAGCCATGTACCGCAGTTCCGTGTCGGCGATGTATTGCGTATCACCGCTAATGAAGAGGCATCCATCGACGGTGGTTTAGTTGCTATGCGCTGCATGCTGCATGACGCCGCCGGTACGCTGCTTGCCGAAGCCTCTTTACTGGTGTTTCAGCCCGATGATCTGGACGCTTACCTGCAACAGGCAGCGTCCGCCGACGGGAATGCTTCGGCGCTAGAATGACATTTTTTATCGATTAGTAAACAGGCATGCCCTCATCTTCTTCCAGAACCGTCCTGGTCACCGGAGCCAGCCGTGGCATTGGCCGCGCCATTGCCCTGCGTCTGGCACAGGACGGGTTCAACGTTGCCGTCCACTGCCGCAGCCAGCGCGCCCAGGCCGAAACCGTCATCGATGCCATCGCAGCCCTGGGACGACAAGCCCGGTTGCTGATGTTCGACATTGCTGACCGCGAAGCCTCGCGGCAGGCGTTGGAGGCCGACATCGCCACGCACGGCGTCTACTACGGCGTGGTATGCAACGCTGGCATCTCTGCTGATAATGCCTTTCCGGCCATGTCGCCCACCGAGTGGGATCGGGTGATCGAGACCAACCTCGACAGCTTTTACAACGTCCTTCACCCCTTGATCATGCCGATGGTGCAAACGCGCCGCCCGGGCCGCATCGTCACGTTGTCGTCTGTCTCAGGCGTTGCTGGCAACCGTGGGCAGGTCAATTACAGCGCCGCCAAGGCCGGCATTATTGGCGCTACCAAGGCATTGGCGCTGGAGTTAGCGAAACGGAAAATCACCGTCAATTGCGTTGCGCCCGGTCTGATCGACACCGAGATGCTAACGCCCGAAATCATTGAACACGCTTTACCGGCGATTCCCGCGCGGCGCGTCGGCCAGCCCGAGGAAGTCGCGGCTGCCGTTGCTTTTCTGATGGGAGACGACGCCGCTTACATTACCCGGCAGGTTATCGCTGTCGATGGAGGCATGCTGTGAACCGCTGTCGTGTCGTCGTCACCGGCATGGCCGGTATCAGCCCAATCGGCAACAACTGGACGGATGTCGAATATGCCTTGCGCGCCCGACAGAACGCTGTCCGCCACATGAACGAGTGGGACGACATCGTCGGGCTGAACACCCGCCTCGGTGTACCTGCCGCGCCGTTTGAACTGCCAGCGCACTATTCCCGCAAACGCACCCGCAGTATGGGACGTATCGCCCTGATGGCATGCCTCAGCAGCGAATGGGCGCTTGCCGATGCCGGCCTGCTCAATCATCCGGCACTGACATCGGGGCGTACCGGCGTGTCCTACGGATCATCGACCGGCGAGCCTGCCGCAGTCACCGACTTTGCACGGCTCATCGAAAACCGCACACTGGAAGGTCTCACCGCCAATAGCTATTTGCGGATGATGGCGCACACCGCGCCGGTCAATATCGCCGTCTTTTTCGGACTGACCGGGCGGGTCATCACTACATCGAGCGCCTGCACTTCCGGCAGCCAGGGCATCGGCTACGCTTATGAGGCCATTCGCTACGGCCACGCCGACGTGATGGTCGCCGGTGGCGCCGAAGAACTGTGCGCGTCAGAAGCAGCGGTTTTCGACGCCCTGTTTGCCACCAGTACCCGCAACAGCGCGCCCGACACGACGCCGCGCCCTTACGACCGCGACCGCGATGGGCTGGTGATCGGCGAAGGCGCCGGGTCGCTGATTCTCGAAGAGCTTGAACATGCCCGCGCCAGAGGTGCCCGGATAGTCGCTGAAATCGTGGGTTTCGGCACCAACTGCGACGGTACGCACGTCACCCAGCCGCGAGCCGATACCATGGCTGCAGCCATCCGGTTGGCGCTTGCTGACGCCAACCTCCCGCCCGATGCCATCGGGTACGTCAATGGTCACGGCACGGCTACCGACTTGGGCGACATTGCGGAGAGCATCGCCACCCATACTGTTTTTGGCGAGAAAATGCCTATTTCATCGCTGAAGAGTTACATCGGGCACACTCTGGGCGCTGCCGGCGCGCTGGAAGCATGGATGACGATCGAAATGATGCGATCAGGTTGGTTTGCGCCGACGCTGAATCTGAATCAGGTCGACCCGCGCTGTGCGCCGCTCGACTACATATGTGGCGATGGCCGCCGCCTTGATTGCGAATACACAATGAGTAATAATTTTGCATTTGGCGGCATCAACACATCGTTAATTTTCAGGCGATGGAGTTGATTTTGTCGTCTTGTTTTTATTCACCGCAGGTCAAGGGGAGTTTCATGAAAATGTCTGTGAAAGTGGCTGGTTTTGCTGCCCTATTCGTTTCCTTGTCGTTCTGTATGGTTAGCGCACAGGCTCGTAACGTCACGTACTTCCTGCCAATTCAGGACGTTATCGAAATGGGCGAGGCCAAAGCGATTCTCAGCAACGACATTAAACTTTACTTTGGTGATCAACCGCATCCTGCTATGGAAACGTCGCTGATCAGAGATGTCGTTGCCCGCTCGAGAGCAAGGGTAGAAGGCGACAACTCGCCCCTAGTTGCCGACATGCCTTCCTCCGTCGCCAACTCGAGAACTTCAACGGATAACGCAATGGAAAACGACGAGCAGGCATGCAATCGAGCCATGCTTGCAGCATTGACCTGGTTTCAAAAATATGCCAGAAAAATGGGTGGAAATGCCGTTATCAACATTGAGAGTTATTACAAAAAAAGAAGCTACAGGAGCAATGAAAAATTCGAGTGCCATTCCGGAAACAAGTCTGGAATCTTTCTGAAAGGCGATGTCGTCATACTGAGGAGATGAGAGGAGATGAGATGACATAGCCTGTCTTTCTTTTATCAATTAGCATCTTTCGAATTACCCCATAAAGGAGGACTCCATGAAAATCCCTGTGAAGTTTGCCGGTTTCGTGCCCCTGTTCGTTTCCCTGTCGTTTTGCGCGCTCAACGCTCAGGCTCGGGACGCCAAGTACTTTCTGCCAATCTGGGAAGTCGTCAAAACAGCCAGAGCCAGTGGGCAGATTGGCGACGACATCAGATTCTACTTTGGCCGCCAAGGGCATCCTCACATCAGGGAAATGCTAACCAGGGGCGTCGTCACCAACAAAAAAACCAATCGAACCAACAAAAGCGACAGGGGAGCATGTGAGTGGGTCATGCTCTCGGCACTCATTCAGCTTCAGGAACGCGCCCGCAGGGAAGGCGGCAACGCCGTCATCAACATCAAGAGCTATTACAAGAAACAAACTTTCAGTAGCGAGAGTCAATATGAATGTCATGCGGGTACATTCTCTGCCGGTGTCGCCCTGAAAGGCGATGTTGTCAGGCTGGAGAGATGACATTGCCTGTATCAGCAGTTTTCAACCATCCAATGAAGGAAGTTGTCCTCATGAAAACACCTCTGAAATTTGCTCTGCTCGTCCCCCTGTCATTCTGCGCGCTCAACGCCCAGGCTCGTGACACCACACACTATTTCCCAATTCAGACTGCTATCGAAATGGGTAAAGCCAAAGGAGATATCGGCGATGATGTCAGATTCTACTTTGGTAACCAACCGCATTCCCATATCGACGCTTTGCTGACTAAAGGCATCACCACCAGCAAAAAAACCAATAGTGCCAACAAGAGTGACGAACAAGCGTGCAACTGGGCCATGCTGTCAGCGCTGATCCAGCTTCAGCAAGCCGCCCGCAATCAGGGCGGTAACGCCGTTGTCAATATCGAGAGCAACTATAAACATAACGTCTACAGAAGCGACGATCAATTTGAATGTCATGCAGGAAACATCATGGCCGGCGTCGCCCTGAAAGGCGATATTGTCAAACTGAGGCATTGACCCAGAATCACGGGCGGCATTCTGCCCCTTTGCCGCCCCCGTTGGCAGGTTCGCGTTCGCCACGCACAATGCCCATATGCTCGCACGGGTACGAGATGGAGACCTTGTCGCCGACCTGAAACTGTTTGTTGACCCAGTTCAGGTGTGCACGTTCATGAATCACGACTTTGCGGTCATTCGTCAACTGAACGACACTGCCTTGTCCATCGAGCAGGATTGATCCCGTATAGGTTTGTCCGACGATGACCCGCTCGCCATCAACAGGCGGCAACGGTTCGCGGCAGCGTAACTCCTGGCTGCTCTCTTCTGCTTTGGCGACAAGAAAATTTGCGTGTCTTTCGCCAAATGCCTTTTTCAGCCCGCGCCGGCCAATATCCGCAAGCGACTGCACGGAGCCGTCATCCAGGGTGACGCATAAATTGTAGCGACTGGCTCGATTCGCCCTGCTCTTCGAGAAATCAATTTTTTCCACCCCACGGCCAGAAAACCTTGTTCCCATGAGTTCTCTGCCCTTCTCGAAAACGTGGTATCCCTTTGAACTTGCCAGAATGCTCACCCTGTCATTTGCGTACACCGCGCGATCCAGTTTTGCGCGCTCGTAATACAGCGCTGTCGCATCATCAACTCGTACCAGCGCATAGTACGAGGAGACTCCGATGACGTAGCCCTCAACGATGCCCGATTGCCCAGACGCATTGTGCAGGGACATCCCGCGCGACTGAGCGGCAAACTGGACAGCTTCGAGCGATTGATCGTGTGTCCCCTTGGCTACGAGATGCCCCTCATGCAGGTCGCGGGCGATCACTTCAAATACCGCCGGTCGGAGTCCACCGGTAAGGCGCGCCGCATCAAGCACACCCATTGCGCCATCCAGTTCGGGATACATCGCAAGCGCCCGCCCACGCGGCCAGTTCTCGAACGCTAAGGCGCGCTCAGACTGGAGGTTCCGCGCTATGACCTGCCCTATTGGCATCGAATCGCACAGGTTCCGGTCGATCCACAATCCGCCGACGTTACCGCGCATTGAGACTTTCGTAGCGAGATTCCACTCTCTGCGGTTGATCTTGTCGCACATGAAGCGATAGCCTGCCTCATGTGCAAGCTGTGCGAGGTATGCGCGGATAGCCTGGCCGTTCCCCCCACGGAATGGGTGCAGGATGCTCAAGCGCGCATACACTTCGGCCAGCCGTTCGGCAAAATTGGCTTTGTCCAGGCCGCGAAGGCAATGCTGGCTGCGGACAAGTTCACCGATGGCCGTACCATCGCGTTGCAAGAACGCCTTTAACGTGAAAAGACTCCTGCCCTTTGTCAACTCGACGTCGCGCAGTTCGCCTGCCCACGGATATACATCCTGGAACAGATGCTTGTGTATAGCCTGTATGTGTTTCAGGTCGAAATCGCCGGGGATGGGGTTTTTACACAGTTCGGCATTCCGGGCACTCGTGACGTCGCGCTCAAATCCCGCGAGCGCAACTGGATCGGTCAAACCCGCGTTGTTGCACAAAACACTCGTACCGGGATAAAAGTAGCCTTCCAAATTCACTGCTTGCCTCCGCGCAGTCGGGCGGTTTTACGGGCTTTGTGCAAACTTTCGGCAATGTATTGCTCCACCGTCCATTCGCCCGTGATGACTTTCTCCTGATTTGCGAGGCCACGCTTATCCATTTTCAAGCCATCCAATGCGACAGAAGCATTAGCTTGTCGAAAATGCCCATGCCATTCTTC
The DNA here is from genome assembly GCA_009782565.1 of Betaproteobacteria bacterium. GTDB lineage: Bacteria > Pseudomonadota > Gammaproteobacteria > Burkholderiales > Rhodocyclaceae > WRNU01. The sequence goes on along the minus strand of WRIU01000001.1, from coordinate 57,224 downwards.
TTGTTCTTCCAAGGTTCGCATCGCCTCACCTGCGCTACATATCCACGATGTACTTATGTCAAACTCAATGATTCCATCATTATAATCTTTCTGCATGTTTTGTGCAGAAAGATCGCTTCATGATAACCGCAAGCCCCATTTTTTTCTTAGAAGAGTGACATAAAACGCTGGGACGGCTATGGAGATTACGTTTGACACATCATTGGTCATGAGACTGGGAACATAGTACGTTTGTTCCGCGAAGGGTCAATGAAGCACAGATTCAGGGAACTCGGCGGGAAATCAAGGAACTTCAGTGCTTATTGGGCAGCGGTTCATTTTGCGCGGGAAACGCCGGAGCCAGACGCAAGCGGGAGAGAAAACGATACTTACCCCGTGACTCGCAGCTTGAGCCCCGCGAGGAGCGTTTCCAGCTTCATCCCCATCACGCTTGCCATTTCGCCGGCCATGCAGAAGCCACAACGCCCGCACAGCCCCGCTTCCTTGCCTTGGCACTCGGGAAGCCGACTGCCATCGGGCATGACAAAGTTCGCCATCCAGCAATATGTCTTGAAGTCGCGCTTTTGCATGAGTTTGAGCCCCGCCACGGAATTCATGATCGGGTAGCCTTTTTTCTTGTAGGCGATGACCTTGTCGAGCACGGAATGCCGCACGGCATCGCTCAGTTCGAGCGCCTCCGTACCGGGAAACGGCGTGTGCAGGTTGATGGCGATGGACTCGATGTTCGGATGATCGCTGGCGAATTGGATGGCTTCATCCACCGAGGAATGGTTCAGGGTATTGACCACCATGTTCACGCTGACGCGGGAACGTCCACAGCCTTCAATGTGCCGGACGAGCCGTTCAAACGTACCTTCGCCCCGGATGGCGTCGTGGGCAGCGCCGACGCCGTCCATGCTCACCCAAATGGAGTCCGCTTCAAGCCCCGCGAACGGGCGGGCGGCATTGGTCGTCACCGTCACCGAATAAAAACCGATTCGCCTCGCCAGGCGGATGATACTGTTCAGGTCATGCTCGCCGTCGCGCCATAGCGTCGGCTCCCCCCCCTCCAGATCGACAAAGCGCGAGCCCTGCTGATAGCAATATTCGAGGTCGGATTGGACTTCGGCGAAGGTTTTTATTATGGCGTCTTTTTTTGCGTAAATCGTGCAATGCTGGCATTTCAGATTGCATTTATCGCTGATAAAAACAACCGATTGCAGAGGAATTTTTTTGCCCAGTACGCGGGTTTTGAAAAACCATAGCGGCAAATAAATGAACGGTTTCATGAGCGTGCATTCATTTGATGAAACTCAAAACCATACCGATCAGGCAAACCGACACAAGCAGGTTTCTTGCCAAAAACCAACGAATCATGAACCAGCCGGTACCGATGGCCTCGACCTGTCGCCATTTGTGCATAAAACCCATCCAGGGTTTCGGCTCAAATTTTTGTTCCGGATTTTTATAGAAAACCGCCATCATGCGGAAAAGTCCCACCGCCATCGGCAAAGTGAGTATCAGGGCTACATGGGAAACTGACAAACTACCTTGCCAGATGCCGTAGCCGATGATGATGAATGGAAGAAAAAGAATGAAAAAGAGGACGGCAAGCATAACCGGAGGGCGATCCAGGGATACCGCCAATGTGTGCTTGCCCGTTTTTTTGTCCGCAACGACATCGAGCATGGAATGCACGTAAATGATGTTCATCACAAAAAGGCCAACCGGAATGGAAATGAAAATGAGCGTCTGATCTATGGCGCCGCAAGCGGCGTAATAAGTACCAATCATATTCAGTGGGCCAAAAATGAGGCCAATGACAAATTCACCCAATCCGTGATAACTGAGACGCAAGGGAGGACCGGAATAGAAAATTGCCAGTACAGCAGTGATGAGCGCGATATAGAGAATCACCACGCCCCGGAAATAAAAAATAATTCCACCAATCAGGAAAGCCATCCCCATAAGCGCAAGCGAGACACCGAGTAATTGCCCGGCTGTAGCCTGACCGGAAGTCAAGTAGTCACATTTACCGATACGGGCGCGAAAGCCCTCGCGATGCAGGACATTACGGTAATGGGCATGATGCGCTTTGTAATCGAAATAATCATCGAATAAATTCGCTGACATATTTCCGACGATCACGCCCATGATCGCAAGAAAAGCCAGAGGAAGGGAAAACCCCGGCTGGTTCGCTGCCAGGCAAACCGCAAAAAGCGTAGGCAACACGCTTTGAGGGAGCGCGTGAGGACGTGAATTCCTGAACCAGAAACGACAAAAAGCCACTTGGATACTGCATAGCGAGGATCAATATCCCCATTTTACAGCATCATTTCTCCAGTTTTCGTGCTTTTTCCTCCCCATGGGCAAATCCATGGATATGCACATGGGTGGAGCCATAGGCTCCCCTGAATAGCCTCTCTTGTATCTCTGGGTCAGTCATGGTTCGCAATCATGATTCTGGCCAATTTTGGCGGACTGTCATGCTACTTCCCAATACAAAACCGGCTAAATATCTCGCCCAGAAGGTCATCCGGGGTGAATTCGCCGGTAATTTGCGAGAGGGCGTTTTGCGCGAGGCGCAGGTTTTCGGCAAAGAGTTCGAGCGCGGGCGCGGGAGTTTCGAACTCGGCGCGGGCAAGGGCGAGGTGTTCCGCACCTGTGTCTATCGCGCGCAAATGGCGCTCGCGGGCGACAAAGGTATCTTCCGCGTCTTGCCAGCCCGCGATTTCCAGCAAGGCGGCTTCCAGCAGTTCCAATCCCTGCCCAGTCCTGGCGGAGAGCGAGATGACCACGCCCTCCACGCCGCCGATGCCTTGTGGGTGTTTTTCCGGCGGCTCATGGGTGAGGTCGATTTTGTTCCGCACGACTACGCGTGGCAAACCTTCCGGCAGTTTCTCCAGGATGGCGCGGTCGTCCGGGGTCAAATCGGCGCGCGCATCGACGAGGAACAGCGCAAGGTCGGCCTCAGAGACAGCTTTCCAGGTGCGGGCAATGCCAATTTGTTCGACTTCGTCGCGGCTCTCCCGCAAGCCAGCCGTGTCGATGATGTGTAACGGGATGCCGTGGATTTGAATCGAAGATTTGAGCGCGTCGCGCGTCGTGCCGGGAGTGGCGGTGACGATGGCGAGATCGTCACCGGAGAGCAGATTCAACAATGAAGATTTGCCCACGTTGGGCTGGCCGATGAGAACGACGTGCAAACCGGCCTGTAGCAATTTGCCCCGCTTTGCCCTGGCATGGACTTCTTGGAGGCGCTCATCGAGGCGGGCGATGCGGTTGAAAGCGTCGGCTTGACGGAGAAAGTCAATTTCTTCTTCGGGAAAATCAAGCGTGGCTTCGACGAGCATGCGTAGGCTGGTGAGTTCTTCCACTAGCGCATGGATGGCGCGTGAAAACGCGCCCGTCAGGGAACGCGCGGCGCTCTTGGCGGCGGCAGCGGTAGATGCGTCGATGAGGTCGGCAACGGCTTCGGCCTGGGCAAGATCGAGTTTGCCGTTGAGAAAGGCGCGGCGGGTGAATTCGCCCGGTTCGGCAAGGCGCGCGCCAAGTTCAAGGCAACGGGCAAGGAGCAGGTTAATGACGACCGTCCCGCCGTGGCCGTGCAGTTCCAATACGTCTTCGCCGGTGAAAGAGGCCGGGGCGGGAAAGTAGAGCGCTAAACCGCTGTCGATGAGGCTACCATCATTCGCCTTGAAGTCGGCGCGCGCGGCACGGCGCGGCGCAAGCGCCTTGCCGGTTAGCGCAGTGCCAAAGGCAGCTAAATCCCTGCCGGAAACCCGAACGATGCCCACCCCGCCGCGTCCGGTGGGCGTGGCAATGGCGGCAATGGCGATGGCTTTTTCAGGCATTCCAGGCATTCCGGTTTTTGGCTGTCCGGGTTTGGCCGTTTCAGCTTAAACACGGGTAGTCGATATAACCTTCCGCCCCACCGCCAAAGAAGAGTTCTGGCCTGGGCGCATTGAGCGGCGCGTTCTCTTTCAGTCTTCTAACCAGGTCGGGATTGGCGATAAAGGGGATGCCGAAAGAAACGGCATCGGCGTAACTTTCAAGCGCCTGGTTCGCCGTTTCAGCAGTCAGCTTCTCATTAGCGATGAACGCGCCGCCAAACGCTTGTTTGAGCTGCGGGCCGAGGAGCCCTGGGCCTTGCGCTTCGCGCGCAAAGATGAAGGCGATACGGCGCTTGCCCAGTTCTTTAGCAACATAGCCAAACGTGGCGGCGGGGTCGCTGTCGCCCATGCTTTGCGAATCGCAACGCGGCGAGATGTGCATGCCAACGCGCCCTGCCCCCCAGACTTCGATACAGGCGTCGGCGACTTCCAGCATCAAACGGGCGCGGTTCTCTATGGAGCCACCGTAGGCATCGGTGCGTTTGTTGGTGTTGTCCTGCAAAAACTGGTCGAGCAAATAGCCGTTCGCGCCGTGAATGTCCACGCCATCAAAGCCCGCCAATTTGGCGTTGACCGCCCCTTGGCGGAAGGCCGCGACGATGCCGGGAATTTCGTTCGTCTCCAGCGCGTGCGGCGTGACGTAGGCCTTCTTCGGGCGGATCAGGTTGATGTGGCCTTCTGCCGCAATGGCGCTCGGGGCGACGGGCAGTTCGCCATTGAGATAGATTGGGTCGGATATCCGCCCCACATGCCAGAGTTGCAGGAAGATGAGCCCACCCGCTTTGTGCACGGCTTCGGTAACAAGCCGCCAGCCCAAAATCTGCTCATCGCTCCAGATGCCAGGAACATCGGGATAACCCACTCCCTGCGGAATCACAGGGCATCCTTCGGAAATAATCAACCCACTGACCGCGCGCTGGACGTAATACTCGGCCATCAGTGCGTTGGGAACGTGAGCGGCGCTGGCGCGGCAACGGGTCATAGGAGCCATGATGATACGGTTCGGCAAGATCAAATCGCCTAGTTGCACGGGGTCGAACAGGGTCGTCATGAAAATCTCCGGTGAAAATTACGGTGTTGGTCCTTTTACGTGCTGGTCCCAAGGGCAAGCACAAAACGGATTATGTCACACACATTACCAATACGACTCGCGCCGCTCCAGCATGAGGCCGGATTCGAGGTGATCGGTATAGGGAAACTGGTCGAACACCGCCGCCGCCACGATGCGATGGGTGAGGATGAGCGCCCTAACGTTTTCAAGCAGTGAAACGGGATTGCATGAGATGTAGAGCACACGGTCAAAACTGCGCGCCAGCGCCAGCGTGGGCGCATCCAGCCCGGCTCTGGGCGGGTCGACAAAAAGGGTGGAGAAACGGTAGGCGTTGAGGTCGATATTCTGTTCCTGAAGCCGCCGGAAGACCCGTTCACGCGCCAGCGCGGCGCTGATTTCATTGCTTGCCATCCGCGCCAGCGCGACGTTGCCTACGCCATTTGCTTCCAAAGCCCATCGCGCAGCGGCAACCGAGGTTTTGCTCGATTCGGTAGCCAGCACCTTGCCGAAAAGCGGGGCCAGCGCCACAGTGAAATTGCCATTGCCGCAATAAAGCTCCAGCAGGTCGCCGCCCTGCCCCGCCGCCTGCGCGCGCGCCCAGCCGAGCATGTCGCGGTTGACTTCGCCGTTGGGCTGCGCGAAACCGCCCTCGGTCTGGCGGGTGTGCAAGCACAGGCCGTCGACTTCAATTTCTTCTTCCAGCCAGTCGCGGCCAATCACGATTTTCTGCCCCCGGCTGCGTCCGACCAGTTGTACGCCAAGATCGGCAGCAAGCGTTCGCGCGGCGGCTTCCCATTCAGCGTCGAGCCGCCGGTGATAAACGAGGCTGATCAGCGCCTCGCCTTTGAGGGTGGTCAGGAATTCAACCTGGAAAATGCGCCGCCGCAGGTTTTCCTCAGCTTGTAGACGTTCCCGCAGCTTCGGCATGAGGGCGCGGATAAGGTCGGCGGCGGGCGGAAAATCGTCCACCGGCACGGCGCGGCGCGGGTCTGCGGGGTCGAACATCGCGTAATCGAGCCGCCCGCCCGTGTGCCATATCCGAAATTCCGCCCGCAGCCGGAAGCCAAGCGGCGGCGAAACAAAAACTTTCAGCGCGGGCAGGCCAACGCACGTAAAGGCGCGGCGGAAGTTTTCTGCCTTGTCGGCAAGCAAGAAGCAATAGCGGGCGGGGTCGATGCGGGAAAGCGGCACAGGTCACTCTCTCTGTTTGCTACGCCATGCCAAAACCATCTCTTCAACGCACTATGCAATTTATTTGCATTGTTGCGAACGTTCGGTTTGGGGAATACCGAAGCATAACAGGTAGGCTGGACGCAATTCTTTGGCACGTAGGCCCGGATGAAGGAACTCCCATCCGGGGTGGGAAACATCGTAGTTGGAGTTATGCGCCTGGACGTGCATATCGAGCAGCAGCCCCTCCTTTTCGATCATATCGTAGCCCTTGCCGGTCACGAACAGCACAACCTCCTTATCCCGATTGGCAAGCTCGTAGAGCGTAATAGGTTCCATGCGCTGCCGGGCAGCGAGATCGAAACTTGCGGCCCAACTATCGTCTTTGAGGTAATAAATGTTTGTTGTTTTACCGGAATGCCGCTCCATCGCTACTTTGCCAAGCGCCGTTCCCGCCTGGTATTCAAGCAGGCTGGGATAAAGGTTGAGGTTTGCCAGCAACCAAAACACCGCCGATACGCTTACCGTGACGATGACCAGCTTGGAAGCGCCCGCGCCCGACCAGCGCGGGATGCCCCAGATTCCGAGCGCGAGCATCGCCACCGCTGCGACACCGACTGCTGCGTCCTGCAAAGGGAACATCCAGCCGTTTGAAACAAGCGCCGCGCTCAACACGAACGCGAAGACGACATACTGCACCTGCCATAACCTGTGCCGGTAAGCCGGATGCCGAAGCCGCACGGGAAGCCAGCCCGCGAGCAGGAGGGAAAAGAAAGGCAGTAAGGCGCTAACGTAATGCAGGAGGTTGAACCGCGCCAGCGATAGGAGGATGAACGCGCAGGCGATGACCCCCAAAGCCACGGCTTCGCCCTGCGCGCGAGGCCAGAAACGGTCATTCGTGAGCCGTAGCACGCCAGAGGCCAGCGCCCACAGCGCGATGGCCGACCAAGGCAGGAAAGCCCATAGCCAAGTGTAGTAATAGAAAAACAGGTCTTTGACCCCGCTGCCGAAGGGGGCCTCCATAGCCTGTTGCTCGGCGCTTTGCAGCCATAGGACGAGCTTCACCAGCCCATCCATGCCGAATCGCTCGTGGTAAACGTAGAGCACCGGCGAGGCGAACAGCAGCACGAGCAGCGGCAGCGCCAGCCAGAACGGATCGAAAATCCGCCTCCATTCGAGCCGGTAGATGAGATAGAGAAATACGGCAAAGATCGGCAGCACTACGCCGATCAGCCCCTTGGCCGCCAGGCCGAGCGCCAAGCCCGCCCCGCCTACGACGAGATGCGCCCGCGCCGAGAGCTTGTTTTCATCGGTGACGAAAATGAACAACTGGCATGTCGCAAAAACGACCGACCCGATGAGCAGGGCATCCATGTCCGCGTTGCTATTGGCAAACAGGAACGCGAACGCGCTCGCCAGGATCACGCCCGCCAGCCGGGCAACTGTTTCGTTGTACAGCAGCGAGCCCAGGCGGACGGTGGAGTAAATAGCCAGCGCGGAAAACAGCAGGGACGGCAGTTTGTAGGAGACCGCGTTGACGCCGAATATCTCGAATGAGAGCGCGACCAGCCAGAACAGCAAAGGCGGCCCGACACGATAATCCTGCCCCTGGATCATGAATTGCGTCCACTTGCCTTCTTCGTGGATGCCGAGCGCAATGTCGGCATATTCGGCGGAAGCCCCATCCAGCGGAGGCATGACCGCTCCGGCCAGATAAGCCGCCAGCAGCATCAGGTAACAGGCCAGCGCGGCACGGGGACTGAATAACTGCACGGTCAAGCTCCGTAATAAGCGCGATACCAGGCAACGAAGCGCCCTACCCCGTCGCGCACGTTGGTAGCGGGTTTGAAGCCCGTCCAGGTATCGAGTTCCGAAACATCGGCATACGTCGCGGGGACATCGCCATCTTGTATCGGCAGGAAATTCTTGAGCGCCTTGCGCCCCAGCGCTTCTTCGATAGCCTCGATGAAATCCATGAGGTCGACCGGATCGTGGTTGCCGATATTGAATACCCGGTACGGCGCATGACTGCGCCCCGGATCGGGGCGAAGGGGGTCAAACGCCGCATCCGGCTCGGCTTTGCGGTCGAGCACACGGATCACCCCTTCCGCGATGTCGTCAATGTAGGTGAAATCGCGCCGCATCTTGCCGTGGTTGAACACGTCGATGGGCCGCCCTTCGAGGATTGCCCTGACAAAGAGGAAAAGCGCCATATCGGGTCGCCCCCACGGCCCATAAACGGTAAAGAATCTCAGCCCCGTGGCCGGCAATCCGTACAAATGGCTGTAAGTGTGCGCCATCAACTCGTTGGCCTTCTTGGTGGCGGCATAAAGGCTCACCGGGTGGTCGACGCTATCGTGCTCGGAAAACGGCATTTTCGTATTGCCGCCGTAAACGCTGGAACTGGAAGCATAAACCAGATGTTCGGCGCAGTTGTGGCGGCAGCCTTCGAGGATGTTCACGAATCCGACCAAGTTGCTGTCGACGTAGGCATGCGGGTTTTTCAGCGAATAACGCACCCCGGCCTGGGCGGCGAGGTGCACCACGCGGTCGAACTTCTCTTCGGCAAACAGGCGCGCCATAGCAAAGCTGTCGGCCACATCCTGCCTCACGAACCGGAAACGCTCAGAGGGGCGCAGCCGCTCCAGGCGGCTTTCCTTGAGCGAGGGATCGTAATAATCATTGAGGTTGTCGAGTCCGATCACCTCGTCACCACGCGCAAGCAGCCGTTCGGAGACGTGCATGCCGATGAAACCGGCAGCCCCTGTGACGAGAATCTTCATACGCTTGATGCAGTGATTGTGGGTGAGGGAACTAATTATCGCACGGTCCCGCCGTCCCCGGTTTTCCGTAACGCAGGAGGCAGCAAACACGGCCAGGCAAGGAAACCTTATACTCTCCACTTCCGTTGCCCTTGCGCTACAGCCCAATGCCGCTGTTCCAGCGTCTGCTCCTTCTTCCCTACAACCTGCTATGGCTGCCTGTGTTGCCCGCCGCGCTTTGCAGACTGTACTGGCGCGCGCGCAACCAGCCCGCCTACCTGCGCCATATCCGGGAGCGGTTCGGCAGTTACTGCGCGCGCGCACCGGGGCCGGTGATCTGGGTACACGCGGTTTCATTGGGCGAGACGCGCGCGGCTGAACCGCTCGTGCATGCCCTGCTCGAACGCTGGCCCGAACACACCGTCGTGTTCACCCACATGACACCCACCGGGCGCGCGGCCTCGGAAGCTCTCTTTGACGGAAATAACCGGGTATTGCGGGCTTATCTGCCTTACGACTTCGAACCGTTCGTGACGCGCTTCCTGCGCCACTTCCGCCCGGTGTTCGGCATCATCATGGAAACCGAACTCTGGCCGATGCTGCTCACCGCTTGCAAACGCCATGGCGTACCGGTTCTGCTCGCCAACGCCCGCCTATCGGAACGCTCGGCGCAGCGTTACGCACGTTGGCCCGCCCTGACCCGCCTCATCTTCGATGCACTCACGGCCATTGGCGCACAAGGCGCCGCCGATGCCGCGCGCCTTACGGCACTGGGCGCACACCGGGTCAATATCACCGGCAACATCAAATTCGATGTCGAACCGCCGCCAGAAAGCCTTGCCCTCGGCACAGACTTCCGTACCCGCCGGGGCGCGCGCCCAACGATTTTCGCGGCCAGCACGCGCGAAGGCGAGGAAGAAGCGATTCTCGATGCCTTCATCCATGCCATCCCCTCCGGAAACCCGGAAACCCTGCTCATCCTCACGCCGCGCCATCCTCAGCGTTTCGATGAAGTCGAAGCATTGATTCGCGCACGCGGGTTGACCGTCACACGGCGTTCCGCCGCCGCGCAGGAACCTTCGTCGATCAGTTCCCAGGTCTGGCTCGGCGACTCGATGGGCGAGATGTTCGCCTATTACATGGCGTCCGACGTCGCCCTGATCGGCGGAAGCTGGCGACCCTTCGGCGGGCAGAACCTCATCGAAGCCTGTGCCGTGGGGACGCCGATCCTGATTGGGCCACACACATTCAACTTTCAGCGCATTGCCGACGAGGCAGTTGACGCCGGGGCAGCGCGCCGATGCGACGACATTGAAGCCGCCATGAACGCCGCTTTCGCGTTGCTGGAAGACCCCGCCGCCCGCGCGGCAATGTCGGAAGCCGGACGCGCATTCGCAGCAGCCAACCGTGGCGCAGCCGCGCGCACCGTTGCCCTGCTCGATGGACTCGGGGTGTAACTTTTCACAAACGATTTACCATTCACACCCTGTTTGGGCGCGCCCACAACAAGACGAACCGTTTCCGGCATCTCCTGGTATGTTTTTCTCGAATTTTATTTGAGGATTTTCTGAACAAAAATCCTTTTTCTACTTCCGGCTGTAATTCTCCAACTCGCCGAGTGGGATGCCGAAATGCAGCCGCTCTTCCAGCAAGTTGAAAAGCGGCATCATGGTCGTGATGACTTCCGGCAGGCGATCCATGACATCTTCCTGCGCGCCGATCCGCAACTGAAGCAGGGCATGGTCGATACTGATCATCTTGTTCACATAGTTTTCGGCTGCTACCTTGTCGACTTCACCCTCGCTGTCGACGATACGGTTGCCCCCCGCCGCAATGCCGCGCCGCACACGCTCCGTAGCCGTCCCGATGAGACCCTCCACGCTCTGCACGCCGTCCGTCTCCGAACCGGAGATACCAACAGTGACAGTGATACGGATACGCTCATCACGGTAAGTCAGCACCAGCTTTTCCATCGCCTTTTGTAGGCGCAGGGCAAAGGTGCAGCAACCTGCTATCGAGGTACTGGGCGACAAAACCACGAAACGCGCCCCCGATATCTGACTGATGGTGTCTTCCCGCCGCACCTTGCTAGCGAGAATCTTGGCGAGTTTGCCGGTAATCAGGTTGGCCACGTAGTCGCCGTGCCATTCAATCAACTGGTCGTAATGGTCTATTTCGACCACCATCACCGAAATCGCCGTTTGCCGCCGCCGCGCCTGAGCCAGAAGCTGTTCGCCGTTGTGGTTGAGATAAGCGGGCGTTGCCAGCCCGGAATCCGGGTCGACAATCGGATTTTGCTCGGACAGCGCAAGGCTGCGGCGGATGTCGGTCAAATCCAGCAGAGATTCAAGCCGCGCCGTCATCTCGGCGCATCCCGCCCCTTTGGAGACGAAATCGCTCGCACCGAGGTCCAGCGCGTGCTGACGAGCCTCGTCGTCTTCGTCGCCGGAGATGATGACGACCGGCAATTCCTGAATGCGCTGCACCTTTGAGACCCGGATGCGTTCGAGCAAGCCGAAGCCATCAAGCCTGGGCATGCCGAGATCGGTCAACACAATCCGGATTGCCGGATCGATCAACAAGGTTTCCCATCCTGCCTCGCCATCAGCTTCCTCCCGTATCTGGAAACGATGACGGATCTGCTTGATGAGACTGGCGCGCACCATGCGCGAATCATCGACAATCAGTATTTTCGGTAGGACTCCGGTTTCTTCTTCGGCCATATCGCCCCTATCTGCTCAGTATCCAGTGCGCTCTCTCGCAACGTTCAATCCAGGATGCGGACGACGGTTCGCCCTCTCGCCCTCCCCTCGATAAAGGCAGCGAAAGCGCCCGGCAAATCATCGAACCCGATCACGCGGACGAACTCTTTTAAGCAGCGCGGCTTGAGATCGGACGCCAACCGTGTCCACGCTTTCTGCCGCATAGACATGCTCGCATAGCCCGAATCGATCCCCAAAAGACTTACGCCACGCAAAATGAACGGAAATACCGTGGTCGCGAGCTTGAAATCGGCAGCATTGCCGATGCTGGCCACCACACCATCCTGGCGCATCGTCGCCAGCACCCAGTGCAGGATCGTCCCGCCCACGTTATCGACCGCCCCGGCCCAACGGGAAACCTCCAGCGGGCGAACCTTGTCGAAGTCGATTTCCCCGCGCAAAAGGATGTCCGCCGCGCCGATGCGCCGGAGGGAATCCGCTTCTTCCGGCTTGCCGGTCAGCGCCGCCACCTCGTAGCCAAGCCGGGCCAACATGTCGATTGCCAGCCCCCCGACCCCGCCGCTTGCCCCGGTAACGAGTACCGGGCCATTGCCCGGCGCAAGGCCGTTGTCTTCCATCCTCACGATTCCAAGCGCGGCGGTCAACCCCGCCGTGCCAAGCGCCATCGCTTCCAGCAGATCGAGCCCCGACGGCAACGGAATCACCCAGTCCGCCGGAACCCTGGCATATTCGGCATAGCCGCCATGATGGGCAACGCCAATGTCGTAGCTGGTAGCAATCACCGCGTCGCCCGTTTTGAAACGGGGGTCCGCGCTCTCGACTACTTCGCCGGACAAGTCGATCCCGCCTACGCAGGGAAACCGGCGGATGACCTTTCCTGCCCCGGTCGCAGCCAGCGCATCCTTGTAATTGATGCTCGAAAAGTGCACCCGGATCAACACCTCACCGGCATCGAGCTGTGCTGGCGAAAGCGACGTTAACGAAGCGTGTACCTTGCGTGCCTCATCCTGTTCGATCAGCAGCACTTTGAACGAACCGCTCTCCCCCATTTATGTCTCCCAATTATTTGTAGCGGCAAATGATAACCGCTGCCGTGCTTTACGCAAAGCGCAAACACAGGCAAACAGTTTTTTCGATTATATCCAACAGCCCTCAATTCCCCCGGCCATATCCTTCCACGCCCCTGCCGCCTGAACGCCTTTCTGGGAACCGGTTGATGCAAACTGCACAGATGCAGGCTTTATTTCCGCCAGAAATCCTGGAATTGTTGATAATGACAAAAATACAGATACAGCCTATCCAACCGAGATTCAGTCATGGCCGTCCTCACGAACGCCCTGCCTTCGGTCGAGTCCTACGTCAATTTCTTTTCACGGCAGCCCTTGCCGGTACTGCGCCGGACGGTAGACGCGCTCGACCGCCTCACCAAGGATATTGACAATATCACCCGCCAGGATATTGCCTCCACGGTGCAGGCCGACCCGCTGATGACGATGCGCCTGATCTCCCATATTGAAACACACCGCGAAGATACGCAAAACCACGACATCGTCACCGTCGGAAACGCCATCACCATGATGGGCATCATGCCTTTCTTCAGGGCATTCGGCGAAATGACCACCGCCGAGGACGCGCTGGCCTCCCGGCCCAAAGCCCTGGTCGGGCTGCTGAGGGTTGTCGGGCGCGCCTGCAAGGCCGCCCGCTATGCCCGTGATTGGGCGGTCATCCGGCGCGACCTCGATGTCAACGAAATCACCATTGCCGCCCTGTTGTACGAAGCCGCTGAAATGATGTGTTGGATCAACGCGCCCGATCTCATCCAGCGCGTTTTTGACATGCAGCGCGCCGACCGGGAGTTACGCAGTTCTGCGGCACAGCGCGAGGTTTTCGGAATCACGGCACGGGAGCTTCAATTCGGCCTGATCCGTGCCTGGCACCTGCCCAAGCTCTTGGTCAGCCTGCTCGATGAATCCCAGACCAACCATCCCAGGGTCCGCACCATCAAGCTTGCCGTCGATCTGGCGCGTCATGTAGCGCATGGCTGGGACAATGAAGCCCTGCCCCATGACATTTCCAAAATCCATGCCCTGCTGTGCATCCCGCCAGAAGTCCTGCTGCGCCACATAGATGCGCCTGAGGAAGTCTGGTCCATCCTGCTGCCGACTGCCCGCCGCAACACCTAGACCCGAATAGCTGGCGCACGTCGATTCTGAGCACCCAGGCAGTGGCTTCATACATCGGCTTTCGTCCGGAAGGTCTTCATGATAGGCTTCGCCCCCACGCAACGAATCTGCGGCGGCCACGGGGTTTCCCCATATTTTCCACAGGTTCCGCCGGAAGGTCTTCAGTCCCTCTCCCTGTAGTTCAATGGATAGAACGGGCGCCTCCTAAGCGCCAGATACAGGTTCGATTCCTGTCGGGGGGACCAAACCCCAGTCCGAAGCCGTCCGAAGAAGTCCAAGAAACCCAGAAAATAAAAGGATTCTGGGTTTTTTTATGTCCAAAGCAGTCCGATACGCTCCAGTTGCATCCGGGGGCATGTGGGGGCATAATTGGGGGAACGCCCTCAAAACAGTGGGGGCACTTTGAGGATGCCCCCATGAATAGCCTCTCAGATACCACTATCAAGAACGCAAAGCCCAAAGACAAGCCCTACAAGATGTTTGACGGGGGCGGCCTGTATGTGGAGGTTTCCCCTGCCGGCGGCAAGCTATGGAGGCTTAAGTACCGCTTCGGCGGCAAAGAAAAGCGTCTCTCTTTCGGCGCATACCCTGCCGTTAGCCTGAAAGATGCCCGTGAAAGGCGCGATGAGGCAAAAAAGATGCTCGCCAATGGCAAAGACCCTGGCGCGGTGAAACAGGCGAGCAAGGCCGCTATCAAGGAAGCAAGCATCAACACATTCGAGGCGGTTGCGCGCGAATGGTTTGAAGCATGGAGTGCGGGCGTATCCCCTGCAACGGCATCGCGCCAATGGGCAAACCTTGAACGCAACGTATTTCCTATCCTTGGGGGTATCCCTGTTTCTGAAGTCAGATCAAAAACAGTGCTGGATACGCTCAGGGCGGTAGAGGTTCGCGGGATTTGCAATACGGTATTGAAGGCAAAAACGGCGGTATCTCAGATCATGCGTTATGCGGTACAGACTGACAGGGCGGAAAACGACCCCGTCCCAAATCTGAAAGGTGCTATCAAGAAACCGGTGGCGCGGCACATGGCATCACTCACGGACACCGTGGAAGTTGGCGCGCTGCTGCGTGGCATAGACCAATATCAGGGGCAGCCAGAAGTATGTGCAGCGCTGAAACTAGCCCCGCTGCTGTTCGTGCGGATTGGGGAACTGAGGGCGGCCAGGTGGGCTGATATTGACTTCGAGCGCGCACAATGGCGTTACACGGTAAGCAAGACAAAGACAGATCACCTTGTGCCACTGGCACGGCAAGCGGTCGAAATACTTCGAGGGCTGTACCCAATCAGCGGGGGCAAGGAGCTTGTATTCCCTGGGCTGGTATCTGGCAAGCCAATCAGCAACTCAACAATCAACCAAGCATTGAGGCGGTTGGGATACGACACGCAAACTGAAATGACCGGGCATGGCTTCAGGGCGATGGCGCGCACCCTGCTTTCTGAGGAACTGCACTACCCGCCGGAAGTGATAGAGCATCAATTAGCGCACCGTGTGCCGGATGTTTTGGGGGCGGCCTACAACCGGACAAAGTTCATCAAACAGCGCCGGGAGATGATGCAAGCCTGGGCAAATTACCTTGATAAGCTGAAAGCCGGGGCGGAAGTGATACCGCTCCGGGCATGATGTAACGATATTGCCGCGCCTAGCCCGACGGGGCGAAAACCGGGGAACCCTGCCCGGATGGCGCGGCATCCTTTCAGGGGCGTTAAGGGGTGGCGTGATGATGACCGAAGAAGAAAAGAGGGAATATTTTGAAAAGGATATATGGGTTGATGTAGAAGTCGTATCTCTTTTGCACGGGGTATGCCCAAATTGGACAAATGAAGAAGTTGAAAGGGCCTTCAATGACATTGGAAATGCAAAAAAACTATCTTTCAAACAGGTGATGCAAAGGACGCTAAATGAAATCAATTTCGCTGTCGGTGCAAAGCTACTGACTACAAAAGTCGCGATTGTCGATACTGGCGATAGGTTTGATGCCTATATCCCAAAAGAGGTTATTGAGTGGGCAAGAAGGAAGCTGTACACATACCCGAATTTTCCTTTTCATACTGACCCATCACCAGTATCACAACCTGTAACGGAAGAGGAATCAGATACAGCCAATGATGCAGCGGGAAAAGCGGTTATAGAATCACTGCCAACAGAAACAGCCTCACCAAGCGACGAAACAAAAGTCCAGACAAGGAAGAGGTGGATACTGGAAAGAATAATGGCCTTGGGGCATGACCCGAAAGCATTACCAAAGAACCCACCCGGAAAGTGCGGGATAAAAGCAGAATTACGCAAACAGACAGACAGACAAATGTTCACAGATAGCACTTTTGATACTACATGGAAGCGGTTACGAGCAGACGGGGAAATCGTAAACAAGTAATTTTTGGCATGGGTGTTGGGTGTGGGTGAAAAAAAACCATACCCAATACCAAAATAACCCATACCCCATACTTGCGATACCCATACCTGTACTGTGCAACATCAGCATTGCCGTGACTGCACTCAGTCACTTTACTCGGATGAAAGGCAATGCAAACACAAAACAAACCTGACGGCCTTTACCGGCTGTCACAAATCGTACCTGACCAAATTCCAGTTTCAAAAAGCACTTGGTGGCAGTGGGTGAGAGAAGGGAGAGCGCCAAAGCCAATCCGTCTAGGGCCAAATGTAACTGTTTGGAAAGCTTCTGACATTCAGAAATTTGTTTCTGACATGGCGTGAGGTGACGCCATGAACAATAAAAATGGCCGCGCAATGACGGCCAAAAAGAATAAATCCAGCGCAAATTATACAAGATGGCCACGCCGTCGTAGCCTAAAAAACGCGATTGTCAAATTTGCGATGGCTGGCGTAATTCCTTTTGGCGTTGCGGAGTACCTCTTATTTATTGGAGGGCTTCGGCATGTCTGAGGCACAATTTCGAGACGTAATCATTTCAACAGGAATGACGCCCCCAGATCAAATTATCCCTGGCAAGTGGCACAAATTCCCCGGCGTAGGCAAGGCGAACGGGAACAAAGCTGGATGGTGCAGGATGTTTGAGGATGGCACAGGCGGCGTTTTCGGTTGCTATGCAACGGGGCTTGAAGAGGTGTGGCAAGCCGACCGGGGGCGGCAATGGACACCTGCGGAAGAGTCCGCGCACCGTGAACGTATCAAGGCGGCAAAGCTGGAGCGCGAAGCCGAGCAAGCCAAGCGTCGGGAAGAGGCACGGGAGGCGGCGCAGTTGATCTGGTCGGATTCGTACCCGTGCACGGGGCATGGGTACCTGGAGATCAAGGGCGTACAGCCCTATGGCGCGAGGCTCATCCATGCCGACAATGCAAGACGTGACGCGCCTTGTCTTCCGGATGCCCTTTCCGGGCTGCTGTTGGTCATCCCGGTGCGTGATACGGGTGGCGTGCTGAATAGCGTCCAGTTCATCAATGAGGCGGGCGAAAAGCGTTTCCTTTCCGGAGGCCAGAAGCGGGGTTGTTACTACGACATCGGCCAACCAAACGGCGTTGTGTGCGTCTGTGAGGGCTACGCCACGGCGGCGAGCATCCATGAGGCAACCGGCCACGCGGTGGCAGTGGCTTTTGATTGCGGGAACCTGAAGCCGGTGGCGCTTTCGTTACGCGAAAAGTTTCCGGATGCAAAGATCGTACTTTGCGCCGATGATGATCGCCACACGAATGGAAACCCCGGCCTCACGAAGGCGCGGGAAGCGGCGTCGGAGGTCGGTGGCGTGGTGGCTGTCCCGAACTTCGGGGACGAACGCCTAGAGGGTGGAAGCGACTTCAATGACCTTCACCAAGCGCAAGGGCTTGAGGCGGTAAAGAGGTGCATTGATTCAGTGCTTTCCGGTGAGGCAGTAGAGCCTCCAAGCAATGCTGCTGAACCTTCACCAGAGACGGCGGACGAAGCGATTGAGCGACTTGCCGGTTTGTCCGCTGTTGAATACGAACAGAGCAGGGCAAAAGTAGCCAAGCTACTTGGGATGCGCGCAACCGTACTCGACAAGTTGGTACAGAAAGAGCGAGACGGGCAACAGTCCACGGACGGTATCGAGTTCGACGACGTGACGCCGTGGCCTGAGCCTGTGAGGGGTGACGCCCTGCTGTCAGACATTGCAAACACTATCCAGCGGTTCATCGTCTGCAAGCCTGAGACAGCCCAGGCGGCGGCGCTATGGGTTGCAATGACATGGGTAATAGATGTTGTTCAGTTTGCGCCCATAGCGGTCATTACCGCGCCTGAAATGCGTTGCGGGAAGTCTCTGCTACTCAAGCTGTTGGGCAAACTCTCATATCGCTCGATGGTGGCAAGCAACATCACGCCGGCGGCGCTGTTTCGCGTGATTGATGCGTGGAGGCCGACACTGATGATTGATGAGGCTGATTCGTTTATGGACGACCCGCAAAGCGATTTACGAGGCATCCTTAACAGTGGGCATGATCGTGATACTGCCTATGTCGTTCGCGTTGTTGGGGACGACCACACACCAAAGCAATTCAGTACGTGGGGCGCGAAAGCCGTAGCCGGTATCGGTAAGAGGGCTGGCACAATCATGGATAGGGCAATCACGCTCGACCTGCGGCGCAGGTTGCAGCATGAAGATGTTGATCGGCTTCGCTACGCTGAACCCGGCCTGTTTGATGGTCTTGCCTCACGCCTATGCCGGTTCGCTGATGACAACCGTGAGGCGGTACGATATTCGAGGCCAGCACTGCCGCAGTCGTTGAACGACCGGGCGCAAGACAACTGGGAGCCTCTACTCGCCATTGCTGACGTTGCGGGCGGCATCTGGCCGGATACGGCAAGGCGAGCAGCAATCGCTATTTCCGGTGGCGCGGATGAAGTCGCCACCATCGGTAACAAACTTCTCTCCGACATTATGGAAGTGTTTGAGGCGAAGCACGTAGAACGCATCACGACAAAAGAACTGATTGACGCGCTCTGCGATGATGATGAAAAGCCGTGGGCAACTTACAACCGTGGAAAACGAATCAGCCCACGGCAGGTATCGACCAAATTGGCTGGTTACGGCATACGGTCAAAAGACCTTCGGTTAAGCGCCTATGTTGTCAACAAGGGCTACGAACGAAAGCAGTTTGAGGACGCATTTACGCGCTATCTGCCTGTACCCCCCCCTGCAAGCGCTACGGCGCTACAACCCAGTAACGGCGCGGGAAACCCTGTTGCGGATGATCCGCTACGTAGCGGAAGCGAAAACCAAAAAGCTACGCAAAAACCTAGTAACGGCGCGGGTTGTAGCGTTGTAGCGGATAGAAAGGGGGGTGCTGGCGATGATGATAGTGAAACGATCAGGGTGACGGTGTGAACGCGCCCATTTTTCTCGAACTCGAACGGCAGGGTGTACACCTGTCGGTTTCACCATCCGGAGAACTGGAAGCGGAGGGCAAGCCGGAAACTTTGGATAGGTTACTTCCGTCCATCCGGGAAAACAAGGCAGCGCTGCTATCCGAATTGCTGGAGGCGAAAAACGAAGCGTTTGAAGAGCGCGCGGCCATACTCGAATACGAGGCAGGTTTCCCCAGGGGGGAAGCCGAGCGGCTGGCGAGGGCTGAACAGGCCGGGCCGAAGGTCTCGTACTGGTGGCGTCTGCACTTCCCCGGCGACGTGGTACGGGTGCACTTCGTACCAAGTGGCGACACACACGACGGCATTCTGCGGGCACACCCGGAAGCGATTGCGGCGGAACCCTTCGAGTTATCCACCACCACGCCACCAGAGACTCTTAGCGAGGCGCAAGAGGCCGCAATAAGGTCTTGGCTTGCCTCAATCGATGAGAGGTCACAGGCGGTCATTGATGAGGTGCTGGCCGCATGCAACCGAAGCAAAGAGTATCGGGCGTATGCCCTGAAACCAAACAAGGAGCATTGAAATGAGGAATGAGATTCACAGCCTGAAGACCCGGTTAAACAAAATCGAGACGAGCATGACACGCGGCACGATGGATGAGGCTTACCGTGTTCTGTTGGATGACCCAAAGAGCCGCAGCTTGAAGGGCGAGCGAGATGTCGGGGTTCTCATTGATGAGGGGAACGACATCCTGAATACGGCGCTAGAGCAAGGCGTCGATATTGGTTTGACCCAAGAGGACAGATTGGCGTTCCGTGGTGCAGACGGCACGGGTGTCAAAAGCTGGCCGTCCGGAAGGCGCATCACTTGGGAGCGGCTCGTTTCCTCAAACCGGGTCGCCTTGCGCTGCGCGCTGGAAGAAAGCGGAAAGCCCCGGTTTGATGCCCCTGTACGAAAACAGGGGGCGATGGATGATGACCAGGACGGAAATAAATGGATAACGATGAACGGCGCGCACATCCTTGTAGACAAAGACGGATTTGTCCGGGCGGGGGTTGGCCTGAAGGTCAAACTACAAGGTACTCGCGTTGTCGGCAGCCCGGAAGGCAAGGCCAAGGAAAGCGTGGCCGAGGGCGAGGGTAAGGGAGAAAAAGCAAAAGGCGACCCGGGCAAGGGTGGCGCTGGCAGATCGGGCAAGGGGAAAAACCCGCTCAAAGGGCTTTTTTCCAGCAAAGCGAAGGGCAGCAAGGCGCCGATTGCAGCGCCCTCCAAGGGAGGAAGCGCGGGCAAGTCCGGCGGAAAATTAATGCTGAACAAGACGGCCCAGGCTCAAGAAGGTGGCGACGATACGAACTTTGAGGAACTGTTTGCAAAGCTGGAGGAGTTAGGCAAGCAACCACAGAAAAAGGGCGCGACGTGAGCAATCTAACCGGCGGATTATGAATCTAAGTGAGAGATCAAATGACCAAACGGATTGAAAACATATCTTGTGCCGACAAACAAGAATATGCCGACATTCTGAACTCCCCGTCCTTCTCAGCCTACCGGGTTATCAGGAGAATGCAGTCTGATGACTTGTCAAAGGATGTTGATCTTGCCGGAATGGTAGGTTCATTGCTGGAGATTGGGAGGCGTACAAAGGAAGGCAGCATGGCCTACGTTGAACATATGCTCATCAATCAGGCGACGGCACTGCAATCAATCTTTACTCGAATGGCAGAAAGGTCGACGGAGCAAACGCACATGCCCAACCTTGAAGCATTCATGAGGATGGCTTTACGCGCACAGGCGCAGTGCCGTACAACCCTTGAGACACTGGCGAACATCAAAAACCCGCCGGTCGTGTTCGCAAGGCAAGCGAACGTCACGACCGGGCCGCAACAGATCAACAACGGAACCGCGCCACCCTCGCGTGCGGGGGGAAATGAAAATGAGCCAAACAAACTGTTGGACGCCGGAACGCAGGGAGAGGCAATCGTCATTGATACGCCAGTGGAAACCTTGGGAAAAATCGACCGGGCCGAAGTCTGCCGAAGGTAAGGCGATTGTTTCTCGCAATGCCTTCAAGGGCGGCTTGCGTGGCATGCTCAGGGAAATGGCGCGGATGCTGAGAGAGCAGCGCGAAGAGTTAAAGCACGTCCGGTAGTGTAGTGCCTATCCGTGAGTAGCTCGCCCCCCTCACAGCATCGCAGCCCGTGCCGCCTCAGCAAGGAAGCCTGAGCGCGTAGCGCCCCGTTCCTTCGCATAGCGGTCGATCTCTGCCAACAGGAAGCGAGGGAGCGAGATATTCACACGCTGCGGGCTTGGATCGATGCGGCTTACGTCAATATCCACCAGCATCCAAACGCCCCCGGCGTACTCGGTGCGTGTGGCAAGCTCTTCGAGCGGCGTAGCCTTTGGCAAGGGCAAGCCTTCCCCGGCCATATGGCACTCGATGGCTTCCTGCGCCATGCGAGGAATATCCTGCCATTCATCGGCTGCCGAGAAGCAACCGGGAAAGTCCGGGAACTCCATCCCGTGCGCGTGGGCAGCGTCGCCCGCATGAACGTAAACAGGGTAAAGCATGGCGGAAGCTCCTTATTTCCAGTCCCATCCGGCCTGAGCAAAAATGCTCTTGACCGTGCCGGTGGGCATGTCCTTTTTCGGGTGTGGGACAGTGACGTAACCCGGCTTCCCCGCATGCTTGAACTTGGCATGGCTCCCTGTTTGGTGCGCCTTGTACCATCCTTCGCGTAGAAGCCTTTGAATGATTTTCTTACTGTCCATGCTTTGAACCATACACACAAATACACACAAATACAATATCACTCCATCTCATACCGTGCCATTTTCCTTGCATTCCTCCCAACACTGGCGTACCGTGAGGCTGCCTGTAAACAACAGGCACGGGTTTGGAAGCCCGAAGGATCAAAGGCGCATAGACCGCGCCAACCAACGCGGTTTTTTGTTGCCTGAGCAATGGCAGCCAGCGGGAGGGCTTCGCGCCCTGCCGGTTCCCTTTGATCCCGGTCTTCCAACCCGCTGGCTGCCCCCTGTTTGGAAGCGGGGGAGCGAAAAACGCAACGATCAAAGGAGAAACGATCATGAGCACAAACATCACGCTGCCATCATTGCGCGTCACGCGCGAAGAGATTGACGAATGCGGGGGGTTCATCACGCTGGAAACGTCGGCTGAGACAGGCGATACGTTCAGTTTGCCCCGGACAATCCAGACAGCAAAGATGATGATCCACGCGCTTCAAACATGGGCGCGCAAAAACCTTCCCCCCGATCAAGGCGAATCTGTTTTTGATTTTGGGAAAAAACTGGAAGGCTTGCTTGTCACGTTCGATACGGAAATGGTGGAAGCGTCCATCCATATTGGGATTGCCGAAAAGTATCTAAAGAGAGCGCGGGGGGTGAAATCATGAGCACTACTGACACCATCACCGTCAAACAGGCCGAACATATTTCTATGCTGATGCTGGAACGCTTTCACCCGGACGACCGGTCCCATGCCTTCAATAAGATGCACAAGCATTTTGGCATCGACAGCTTCAGCAAACTGCCGTCCGACCGCTACGATGAAGCCATCGCGTTCATTCAGGGGACTGAACTGCCAGGCAAACAGGCCGAAGGAAATGAAATACGCGGCGTCGCGAACATCGCCAATGTCACGCGGGAACTATGGAACAGGGTGAATGACTCACTCCACCCGGATGAGCATAGATGGTTTGCCAAAGCGACAGAAAACGCGCTGCTTTTGCTGGAGAACTTATCAGAGACCTTGGACGGGATCGCCAACCACGTCGCCAATGACACGAAAAGGCTGGATGGGATACCAGAGACAGGGGCTTTTCAGAGTAGGCATGACCTGCCCAACCTGCTCTATGGCATGGCGGAAAGCATCCGCACGGCGCAAGCCCTGGCGATGGTCGGGAAAGAGGCCGCACACTACGCGTACAGTTGACACAAACCGCTCCGCCTCTAATCCGGGGGCGGGGCAGCAATAATCATTTGGGGGCATTTTTGGGGGCATTTCCGAAAAATCGAACCAATGCACCGCACAACAGCGCGGGCTTGACGGAAAAGTTCGATTCCTGTCGGGGCAACCCCCATCCCAAATAGTCCCATACAGTCCACAAAAGCCAGCAACCAAAAGTGTTCTGGCTTTTTTGTTGTTCCGATTCATTTTTCTTAGTGCTATCCCATCCACGGTACTTTGACGGTATCCGGAAATACCGTGACGGTATACGAGGGGGTATGGCATGGCGCTATCAGACACCGCGGTCAAGAAAGTAAAGCCCAGTGGCAAGCCTTATAAGCTACCGGATGGTGACGGGCTTTACCTGTACGTGACAGACTACCTCGACCGTCTGAAGCGGGGCGCGGAAGTGATACCTCTCCGGGCGGGGTGACGAATCACGCGGCTTGTTTTGCCGACACGGTGAGCTTCAGCCCGAGTGCATCGCACACGCGGGATATGGTGTCAAACCGTGGCTGGCTTGATTGGCGCAGAGCCTTGTATAGCGCCTCCCTGGCAAGGCCGGAAGCCTTGGCTATCTCAGTCATGCCGCGCGCGCGGGCAATGTCGCCCAAGGCTTCAGCAAGGGCGGCGGGGTCGTTTTCTTCCATCACGATGGAGAGGTATTCGGCGATGGCCTGATCGTCTTCCAGGTGCTCTGTCACGTCGAATACAGGCAAGTCAGAGATTTTGATTTTCTTTGTCATGGCTCAATCCTCCAAGGTTTCAGCAATGGCGCGCGCCCGCTTGATGTCGTCTTTCTGTGTGGCCTTTGTACCGCCTCCAAGCATGACGATGATCGTTTGCCCACGCTGTACGAAATACATCCTCCAGCCCGTGCCGAAATGCTCGCGTAGCTCTGACACGCCAGAGCCAACAGGCTCAACGTCCCCAAAATTTCCGTTGCTGGCCTTCTTCAACCTGCGCGCAAGGCGGCGGTGCGTCATGCCGTCTTTGATGCTGGAAAGCCATTCAACGAACTCGGGAAGCATTCGGACTGTGTACATACCTTGTATTGTAATCGTTAGATTACACAAAGCAACTCAAAATAGAACGAACCGGCACTATCTGACACTAAAAACGCTTGCACTCCCAAAAAAAAAAAGGAAGTAGTGTCAAAGCCGCCTGACAACAACAGGCACCAACACAGGCACGGGTTTGAGAGCCCGTAGGATTCAAGGCGCATCGACCGCGCCACCACGCGGTTTTTTTACGCCTCTATGGTGAGCCGTGCGGGTCGAAGAAGTCCGAAAAAATCAGCCCGCGTACCCGAAAAATTCGCGGTGGCCGCGCATTTCTTCCAGGCGTTCGACTAGAAGTTTGAAATCGCCTTCGTTGTCGACCGGGTTAAGCACTGCGGCATCGACGACGAACAGCGGCGAGGCTTCATACTGGAAAAAGAAATCGGCGTAATGCTTGGCCACTTTTTCGAGATAGGACTCGGTGACCCGGCGCTCGGCGTCGATGCCACGCTTGTAGACACGCTCGGCCAGCGCCGTAACCGGCGCTTGCAGATAGATGACCAGATCGGGTACGGGCAGCGAGGGCGGCTTCATGGCCGCGTAAATCTTCTCGTACAGGGCTAGTTCGTCCGGTGCAAGGTTAAGCCGGGCAAACAACGGGTCTCGCTCCAGCATGAAGTCGGCAACGATGTGCTGGCTCTCGTCCGACCCCTCGCCATCCAGAGCCGCAAACTGTTCAAGGCGCTGAAACAGAAAAGAAAGCTGGGTCGGCAACGCCCAACGTTCAGGATTCTGATAGAAACGGGCGAGGAAAGGATTGTCCTGTGGTCGTTCAAAGATCGGTTTGACTGCCGGCAGATAGGCTGCCAAACGTTGCGCCAGTGAGGTCTTTCCCGCGCCAATCGGACCTTCGACGGCGATGTAGCGTACTTTTTCGAGCATCGTGAATACCGTATCCCATACCGCTTGCGTGCGGATGAACAATGGAAGAGATCGGTGATGCTAACAAAAAAGCCACTCCGATAGAAAACCCGCGAAGATATGCTCGTCCTGCGCTACGCCAATGAACGGGCCTTGTTGCAGGTCGCAGCCCAGGGCGAGCAGAAAATCCTGTTGCGCCTTGCTCTGCACGCCACGCGCCATGACCCGGATGCCGAGCGGCGCAGACATCTGGATGATGGCTTCGATGAACGCCATATCGTCATCGTCGCGCCCAAGCCGCACGGCGAGCGAAGCATCGAGTTTGAGCACGCCGAAGCGGTAACGGCTCAGTTGTGCGGCGGGAGTCGAAGCGCAGCCAAAGTTATCGAGCGCCAAGCGGACGCGCATATCGGCCAGCGTCCGTAACGTGGGCGCAATCTCGTTTTCGGGCAGCGAAAGCACGCCAGCATCGATGGAAAGTTCCAGGCAGCGTGGGTCAAGCCGACTCACAGCCAACGCCGTACGAACCAGCTTGGGCAAGTCACCGCCCGAAAACTGCCCTGCCGAGATATTGACACTGACAACCGGGGCATGCCCCCGGACGTGCGGCCAGGTGTCGGCCGCGCGACAAACAGCGGAAAGAGCCCAGGCATCGAGTTCTATCCCGACAAACTCAACGCAACTTCCCTCACCCTGCGCCTCAGCAACCGCCATAGCAGAGAAATGATTGGATGCCCGCGAGCCCTCTCCGCCAAGCGGCTGCCAGCGCGCCTCCCCTGCGTAGAGCATGCCGCTACGGACATCGACCTGGGGCTGGAAGAAAAGCGCCAGCGGACGGGGCGCAGTTTCGGCTGTTGGCCGCTCATGGCCGAGAACAATGGCGTGAATGCCGGGGCGCAGCCGGGGCGCGGCAATATAGGGAAAATCATGTACGCGCCCATCAGGCAGGACGAGGCCGAGCAAACCCCTTGCCTCGCCACGGATCAACAGCCTTTCACGCGCTTCGAGAAACGCGCGCCCGTCGGCAAACAGGTTGGCCAGCGGCTGCCCGGCAAGCTGGCGGTAGCTGCGGCCAAGCAGACGGCAGGCAGCACTATTGGCGTCGATGATGTATTCGTCGCCGGTGATGAGCAGCCCTTCGTCGATGAGTTCGAGCAGTGCGAGGTAAACCCCGACTTCTGCCCCTTCTGAAAAATCAGGGGCAAATAGCTCTCCGCCGCGTTCATTCCGCGATGGAGGAGCAGACTTCATCGGTGGCTGCATGCCAGTATCCAGTCTGTTATATCGGCAAGAGAGGTAATACTAAGGAAACACCGTGCGCCAGCATACC
This sequence comes from Betaproteobacteria bacterium, assembly GCA_009782565.1. GTDB lineage: Bacteria > Pseudomonadota > Gammaproteobacteria > Burkholderiales > Rhodocyclaceae > WRNU01. The sequence goes on along the minus strand of WRIU01000001.1, from coordinate 30,944 downwards.
CGTTAGAACCGGGCTGGATTGACCGAATAAAGAGGGCAAGTCGGCGGCTATTTGCGCTTTGTACTCAGAGACGGAATCAAAAAGCCCCCTTGTGAACTGACCCCCAAAATTAGTCGGACACCCAGCCTTTTTGAATTCGTCGCTTACTCACCGTTCGCCAACTCTACCTCCCCCATAGCCAGCGCCTCTTTCAAAAGCAGTGCATTGCGTATCCTGCATGGTAAAACCACCAAGAACGCGGCCATCAAGCCATGGCGCCAGTGACCGTGGGACGTTAGCGTGTGCCCCAGGTGGGACAGTGCAGCATGTGCGGCCTGTTGTGGAGAGATGGTGATGGCCGCTGGTTCGGTACCCGCAGCCATGGCTGTGGCCATGACTGTCGGCTGGAAAGACAGCACATCCAACTGTTCTCGATACTCATAGGCCAATGGAATGCTCAGGTGGTCGATAAATGCCTTGCATGCGCCGTAGAGCTGAGTGCCAGGCCAGCAAAAACGACCGACGATGGAACCCACATTCAGCAGCGCCGCGCGACGCCCCGTGGATGTGGCATGGCGCAGCAGCAACGCAAGCAGCGTGTGTGTCACGATGGCTGTGGTGCTGACGTTTACGGCCAGCAGATGGCGCAGGGTCTTGGCCGGTACATCGCCGTAGCGCCGATGCACCGTGACGCCCACGCAATTGACGAGCACCGACAAGTCCACATCCTGCGCTGCCGCCACCATGGATTCATAGGTTTGGGGGGCTGTAATTGACAGGTCTGCGGCCACAGTGCGGACTTGAACGCCCAGCGCCTGCATTTCATCCTTTAATCGGTCGAGTTTGGACTGCGTTCGTGATACCAGAATCAGGTTGAAGCCGTAGCGCGCCAGATCCTGCGCGAAGGCTTTGCCCAATCCGTCGCTGGCTCCGGTGATGAGCGCCCAACTCCCGGGGCCAAAACGCTCGGCCAAGCGATCTCCAACCAAACGCTGCGGTAGCCACAGATAGAGCCAAAGCCAGCGAGTCAGACTGGTCAGCGCCCAGATCAAAAGTGCCGCGCCGCCTATTTGTAGTACAACATATGCATCAATCGCCATCGAAGGTACTCCGGAACATGGGGCGAGTCGTTATGCCGTCATTCCACTTCCGTTAGGGTGATACGCTAAAATGCGGCTCAACGAAAGTGATGATCGACCAATGGTGCGTGGTCGATGCAATGCTGTCATTTACAAATGTTCAGAGCGCCTATGACCCAGAGCCGGATTTCAGCTTTCGTCGAATGCGGCTTAAATGCACCGGGGTCACGCCCAGATAGCCCGCCAGAATATGCAGCGGAATGCGTGCGAGCTTGTCCGGCTGTGTTGCCAGCATGGCCTTGTAGCGCTGAGTCGGCGTTTGGGCGATGGCAATGGCGTAAAGATTGATGTAGTCGGCGAGGCGCTGTTGCGTAAGTGCCAGCAGTTGGAATGACATGGTTGCATGGGACTGAACCTTGGTCAGCACCGTATCCCGATCCAGCACACGCAACTGGCATGCTTCCATGGTGATCAGATCGAATCCGCTAGGGCAACCGCTCACCATACTTTCCAGCGAGCTGACCATGTCACCTTCAAAAAAGAACTGAACGCTGGTTTCCCCGCCTTCGGCATTGCGTGCACAGAGACGCACGGCACCAGACTGGATGAGGTAAACGTATTTGGCGACCTCACCCGTACGCAACAGTGGCTTGTTGGCATCGACATGGAGGTCTTTGCCGGACTCCAGAAAATGCTCGCGCAGAACTGTGTTTACGTGCATGAGCAGCAATATGGCACAGGCCAAATCGCGAGGCAAATGCCGTACTCATGGCAGCGAGGATGGGACATCTTCAGACGGACAGAGCAGCCTTTTTGAATCCGTCTCTTACATTCATTTCTTGCCCAGCCCGCCAAGCAGCGCCGCCAACGGACGCTGCGGCTTGACGGGCGGGGTTGGGGCGGCGCGTGTGGGCAGTTTTTCTTCTTGCGGGGCAAGGCTGGCCGATGGTTCGTAGGGTTTGGAGAAATCGAACCCGTCGGCGGCAATCATGGGGGAAGGCGCGGCCTTCGGGATGCGTTCGCGTCTTGCGCCCTTGCCGCCGCCTTCGCGCCCGGCGCGGGCATCCCCGCCGCGACGCGCGTGACTATGGCCGCGCTCGCTGGCGTCCATCTCCGGAGACACGGTCTCCGGATCGAAACCGGGCACGGCTTCACGCGGAATCTCAAGCTTGATGAGCTTCTGTATTTCCGAGAGCCAATGCTTCTCTTCCGGGCTAACCAATGAAACCGCGCGCCCCTTGTGTCCGGCTCGCCCCGTGCGCCCGATGCGGTGAACGTAATCTTCGGCGGTGTGCGGCAGCTCGAAATTGATAACACAGGGCAATTCGTCGATGTCCAAGCCCCTGGCGGCGACGTCCGTAGCCACCAGCACCCGCAAGCGCCCTCCCTTGAACGCCTCCAGGGTTTCCGTGCGCTGTTGCTGGCTTTTGTCCCCGTGGATGGCATCCGCCGAAATGCCGTTACGCTCCAGAAAGTGGGCGAGACGACCGCAACCGATTTTCGTGTCGACGAACACCAGCACCTGCATGTCCGGTTGATGGCGCAGCAGATGGGCAAGCAGATTGCGTTTCATGCCCGCGCTTACCGGGTGCACGACATGGGTGATGGTCTCTGAGACCGTGTTGCGGCGGGCAACTTCGATCAACTTCGGATTTTTCAGCATCCGGTCGGCGAGCTTGCGGATTTCTTCCGAAAAAGTGGCGGAAAAAAGCAGGCTTTGCCGATTTGCCGGCAACATTTCCAGGATGCGGCGGATATCCGGGATGAAACCCATGTCGAGCATGCGGTCGGCTTCATCCAGCACCAATACCTCAACCTGCTGGAAATGAATCGTCTTTTGCTGTACGTGATCGAGCAACCGTCCCGGCGTAGCAATCACGATTTCAACGCCCCGGCGCAATTCCTGCATTTGCGCGTTCATATCGACCCCGCCGTAAATGCAGGCAGCGCGCAAGTCCAGATGACGGCCATAGCCCGTGACCGACTCGAACACCTGCATCGCCAGTTCACGGGTCGGGGCAAGGATCAACGCGCGTACCGGATGACGGGCGGGCGACGCGCTGGTATTGGCGTGGCGCGCGAGGCGCTGCAATAGCGGCAGGGTGAAGCCCGCCGTTTTGCCCGTGCCGGTCTGTGCGCCTCCCATGACATCCAGCCCGCCAAGAATGACGGGAATGGCCTGCTGCTGGATCGGGGTTGGTTCAGTGTAACCCGCGTCGGCTACGGCCTGAAGAAGTTCCGGAATAAGGCCGAGTTCGGCAAAGATCATAGGTATCGTTATTCTGGGCAGGCGCCCGTTCCGGTATTGGGCGGACGGAAATGATGGGGCGCGGATGGAAAGTGGGGATTATACACATCCACACGCTTCCCCTTCCTTTTGAAACAGGCCTGGTTCGACCCGCAAGCTGTGTAGCAAACGCTGCTCAATGCGTAACCGTTTACGGAACATCTGCTGTGGCGGGCTGAACCTGTTCTTGGGAAGGCAATGGCACAGGCGCATCCGCACGCGGTATCAAAGACGGCACTTCCTTCAGGCTGTACTTGATCATGTACTCGTTCATCGACTTCCAGCCTTCAAAAATAGCCGCTTTCTGCGCGTTTGGATTAAGCGCGTAGCAGTCCTCGATAGATCGCCCCGTCTGTCGGCAGGCGCTGCCGATAGCCTCCGCATCGGCATTCTCCCTGACAGGATTGGGCATTTCCAACATGTCGGCGAGCCTGTCGCAAGCAGACAGGAGCGGCAGCACGGCAACAAGAACGAGAGAAATGATTTTGTGCATGTCCGGACAAGCAACAAAAATGAACGCCAGATCGTTTACGGCAATCGTAGGCCAGAACTTGAACCTTGAACCGGTAATATCGTGAAACACCGTTGATTTTCTTTATGGCATACTCACGCAGAGAGGCGAACTGCGGCAAAAACGGCATTTGCCGCGCGTTTTTCTTAGTGTTTTTTCTTTTAGCATTTACAACTATTCTCCGTTTTTTTGCGGACATCATCTTGGAGCGTTCATGAGCACATTCATTCAAGGTATCGGCCGCCGTGGCCTGATCTGCGTCATGGGGGCCGCCATGCTGGCTGCGTTGGCAATGCCAGCTTCCGCCGCACCGAAAAAGGCCCCCGCCAAGGCCAAGGCTCCTGCCCCGGCAGCCAAAGCCGAACAACCCGCCGAACAACCCGCCGGACAACCCCTGCAAATCGAGCTTTCTCAACAACTGCCGCCGCAACATGCCAAGGCTCTGCAAGAACTGGTCGAACGCTTCAATGCCCAGGAGACAACCTCCCAGGTAACGCTTGTGGAAAGCAACTGGCAGGCGGCCAAACCGCCACACATGATGATTCTCGGCCGCGCGGACGAAGAAGCGTTTCTTCAGGGCAAGCCGCGCTACAAACCGTTGTTCGCGCTCATGAAAGAAGCGGGAGTCGCGCTGCAAGCCGTCAAGCTTCCGGCAATGGTGACGCGCAAGCCCGTCAACGCAAACGGGCAATTACTGGCCCTGCCAGTCGGCCTGAACACGCCGGTGCTCTATTTCAACCGCGCCGCCTTCAAGCGCGCCGGACTCAACACGGACACCCCGCCCGTCGCAACATGGTCTGAACTGCAAAACACCCTTGGCAAACTCAGCACCGCTTGCCCGATCACGATTGCCGAACCTGGGCGGGTAGTGATCGAAAACGTGTCGGCCTGGGATAACGTCCCCCTCATCACCGGCAAACAGCCCGCCTTCAATGGCCTCTTCCATGTCAAGTATGTTTCCCTCATGGCGAGTTGGAAACGTGCCAACCTGCTGAAATTCTTCAAGGGCCGCGCCGAGGCCGACGAACGTTTCGCCAAGGGCGAATGCGCGGTGTTCATCGGCCCGTCCGACAGTTGGGCCACTTTCCGCCAGCAAAACGGGCTGGATGTCGGCGTCACCCGTCTGCCCTACCTGGAAGATGCCCCCGGCGCACCGCAAAACACCTTGGCCAGCAGCAGCGCATCGCTCTGGATAGCAGCAGGTAAAAAAGCCGCCGAAAACAAGGCTATAGCGAAATTCGTCAGCTTCTGGCTGAAACCTGAAAACCAGATCACCTGGCAGCGCGACACCGGCTATCTGCCCCTGAACAAGGCCGGTATCTTTGCCTCGGAAAGCGCGCTTCTCGGCGACAGCCTGGAAAACATCAGAGTAGCCATCGGGCAATTGACCAACAAGCCGGTCACGCCCTACTCCTCAGTCCAGCCCATGATCGAACGCGAGTCCTCGCGCCGCATCCTCGACGAAGAACTTGCCGAAGTATGGGCCAACAACAAGAGTGCCAAAGCGGCTCTCGACAGCGCCATTGCGCGCATTTCTGCAAACAAATAAAAAACAAACCCGTGCGTGAGGCGTGTCTCATCCCACGCCCATGCCGGGTCAGAAACAGACCAAACGGCCAGGAGTTGTTCCCCCTGGCCGTTTTAATTTTCGCGCCTTGACCAGTTCCGGGGGGCTGCGTACCATCGCACAATTTCCGAGAGCCGCCATCTTGCCCACACTGGAGATATACGCGCCAATCATCGCCGACATGAACGCGGTCGATGCGCTCATCCGCGAGAGGCTTCATTCCGACGTCGTTCTGATCCGCCAAGTCGCCGAATACATCATCCATAGCGGCGGCAAGCGCCTGCGCCCCGCCCTGGTGCTCTTCGTCGCCAACGCGCTCGGCTACCAGGGGAGCCAGCATCACGAACTGGCTGCCGTCGTCGAATTCATCCATACCTCCACCCTGCTGCACGACGACGTCGTTGACGAATCCGACCTGCGCCGGGGCAACAAGACCGCCAATGCCCTGTTCGGCAACGCTGCCTCCGTACTCGTAGGCGACTTCCTCTATTCCCGCGCCTTCCAGATGATGGTGAGCGTCGACAACATGCGCGTGATGCAAGTGCTTGCCGAAGCCACCAACATCATTGCCGAAGGCGAAGTATTGCAACTACTCAACTGCCACGATGCCGACGTCACTGTGGACGGTTACCTGCAAGTCATCCGCTGCAAGACTGCCAAGCTCTTCGAGGCCGCCGCCCGGCTTGGAGCCATCCTCGCCGGAGCCCCCCCGGAGATCGAGCAACCCATGGCGGATTTCGGCATGCACCTCGGCACGGCTTTCCAGATCATCGACGACGTACTCGATTACTCCGCCGACGAATCCGAGACCGGCAAGCACCTTGGCGACGATCTGGCAGAAGGCAAACCCACTTTGCCGCTCATCCATGCCATGCAGCACGGAACTTCGGCTCAAGTCGCGTGTGTGCGCCACGCCATTGAAAGCGGTGGCCGGGAAGACTTTTCCACCGTGCTCGAAGCCATCCAGACCACCCGCGCGCTGGACTTCACGCGCAACCATGCCCGCACCGAAGCAGACCTGGCGACAGCAGCGCTTCAGGTTCTCCCTCCTTCCATTTTCAAGGATGCCTTGCTAGAATTGTCGGAATTTGCTGTTGCAAGGTGCTTCTAACCAGCCCCCAGTATGGCAAATGAGTGGTCAAAAATTTTCGGGGAATAGCTCAGCCTGGTAGAGCACTGCGTTCGGGACGCAGGGGCCGGAGGTTCGAATCCTCTTTCCCCGACCAAAAACACTTAAAAACAAGAGCCTAACGGAGAACCCCGCTAGGCTTTTTCCTTTTCAGCGTGGGCAGGGCTACAAAATTGCGGTGCGGTCTGCCAAACTGTGGCAGAACAGCGATACGCACACCCTACAACCTGTCCCGGCTAAAAAGCCGATATTGAAATCGTAGCCAGTTCACTCCATTGGCGCCGCCAACCAAGGGCGATTTCGACGTGGGAGATACCTGACGTGAAGGGGGTGAAGAAGCGGTTGGAGGAGATGACGCTTGCTGAGTTGTGGCAGTTGTTCCCTATCGAGCTGGTGCCATCAGACCCACGATGGCCGGACTGGTACACAGATGAGCACAGTGCGTTGGCCTCGCTGTTGGGCGACCGAGTAGCTCACCTACACCACATCGGATCCACCTCGGTGCCGGGGTTGGTAGCCAAACCAATCATCGACATCCTCGCCGAGATCAATCCCGATGCCGACCTGGATGCCGTTACCCAGACACTCGTCGAACACGGGTGGCTAGTGATGAACCGCAACGCCCTATGCATTGACCTCAATAAAGGCTATACCCCAGATGGTTTCGCCGAACGAGTCTTCCACCTGCATATCGTACCGCTGGGCTGCCGCGACGCGGTCGATTTCCGCGACTGGCTCATCACACACCCGGACACCGCAGCCGAGTATGTCGCTCTCAAACAGTCATTAGTAGAAACATTCCGCTACGACCGTGATGCCTACACCGCCGCCAAGTACACCTTCATCCGAACCATCACTATCCAAGCCCAAGCAAGCAGACAAGACGGGTTGTAGACTAGGTCAACGGCGGTTTATCGCGGGTAGTGTCTCAGTTTGAAATTTGATTCGTAGGGGCGGCATCCTGCCGCCCGCAAGGCATGCCGCAATGAACACCGTTTGAACGGGTCGGGTAGTCCATCGGGCGGCAAAATGCCGCCCCTACAACACCATGAAATTCAAAATGAGACACTACCTTATCGCGCATCAGTTTTGTCACCGAACCATCAAGATAACTGCTATTCAAATGGGTTTTTTGTTTGCGTGACCATTTCGTGACAACGACCCGTAGATATGGTTTGTCTCATGGCAGTTCTTGTAATGTTTGCGCGGAATCAAAGAACGTAAGCTATTAATTTAACAAGAGTTGCCAGTAGCTCGTCACCTTCGGGACGCAGAGACCGGGGGTTCGAATCCTCTTTCCCCGACCACAAACACCTTTAAAAATAACAAGAGCTGGAACTTAGATATCCCTGCGAACAGTTTATTACCCTGTTTTCAACGACAAACGGTAAAAACGCCTCGATTTTCTCCTGAATGTTGTTTCGCTTCTCGCGGAATTCGCTTCGTTGCTCGTCGTCGTTCAAGTATAGCCGTGCGTAATCCTCGGTAGCTTTCTGGTACTCATGCCTACAGTGCATCGCTAGTGCCAGCGCAACGGATTGTATGTCTGAAATTCCGTTGTCTATATGTTTTACTTTTCGTTCGGCGCACATAACTTGCGGCCTCACAATGTCTCGCGCCCGCTTATCAAATTCGATACGTGACATGGATTGCTGTTCTAGCGCACAAGACACACAAAGAAGTGCGGCGGGTAGGGCGAAGAGCTTCATGGATAATCTCTCTCTGTTGTTGGCAATCTAGCAAGCTATGCCGAAGTTATTTGCGTCTCAACCCCCTGGCTCTGACCCAGAGCAATCAATCTACCGCCGTTCCACCATGTACAACATCGCCGCCGCTGCTGCGAGGAACAGCAAACTGGGCGTGATAGCGGCAATCGGGGGAGGCCATGAATTGATCATTCCAAGGCTGGAAAACATCCCGTTGAGCAGGTAGAACGCCACGCCAAGCATCACGCCGAGAAACACCTTCACACTGACCCCGCCGCTGCGCTCGTGGGTCAGTGCGAATGGCAAGGCCAGGATCATCATTACCAGTGAAGCAAGAGGCGCGGCCAGCTTTTTCCACAAGGCAATCTCATATCGGTTCGCGCTCTGCTGGTTCTCCTGCAAATGGCCGATGTAGGCCAAGAGCGCTGCCACCGACATCCGTTCGGGCTGTACCATCAACACACTGAGCACTTCGGGCGTCAGTGCCGACTCCCAGAGCATTTCATCCGGCGAAGCCAGCGTGGCATGATCGTCGAAAAAATCGGTGCGTGTCACGTCGGTCAAACGCCAGTATCCCCTGCCCTTCTCGTTTGCCTCGACATAGACGCCGCGCGCCGCCTCGGCAATGGAACTCAACGCTCCGGCCTCATCGAAGGCGAATACCCGGACACGCTCCATGCTGCGATCCGGTTGCAGGGTTCGCACATTGATCACCCGCGCGCCATCCTTGACCCATAACCCAGAGCGCAACTGCTGTGAAATGGTCGAATTGGTCGAAGTCAGTCTCCATTGTTGCGCCGCGCTCTCGGCGGGCGGCGCAATATATTCGCCAAGAACATGGGTAAGCGCCACCGGCATGAGGCCGACCAGGCAGAGCATTCCGAGCATCCTGCCCGTTGACAGGCCGGAAGCGCGCATGACTGTGATCTCGGAATGGCGGGCCAGTGTGGTCAGGGCATAGAGCGAGCCGATCAACACCGCGACCGGCAACAATTCATACGTCCGGGTTGGAATGAGCATCGCCACATAGGCTAACGCATGGTAAGCCTGATAGCCGTTCTTGCCGATGCTGTCGAGTTCGTTGACGAAATCGAAAAAGGCAAACAGGCCAAGGAAAGCCAGCAGTACCGTCAAGGTTGCGCCATAAATTTCCCTGGCGAGGTAGCCGAGCAGGATACGGTTCATGGCAACTGCTCCTGCTGCGCGGGCTCTTCTGTAGCCGCCCGCTCTTCCAGAAGCGCATTCGCGTCCACTTCCCCCGCATTCCCCGGCGGTAGGGCAACAGGCGCACGGCGACGCCAGAATAGTTTTACTGTAAGGCGGCGATAGAAAAACAGTATCAACAATAACAATGCCGCCAGGTGCGGCATGAGCAGCCCGAGCGAAAACGAGAGCTTTTCCTGAGACACCCAAGCTTGGCAGACGATAATGAGGTTTTTGTAGATCAAGTAAATCAGGATTGCCAATAACAGATTATTGGCGCGTCCGGCGCGCGGATTAACGAAGGAAAGCGGAATCGCCAATAACGCCAGAAGCAATGCCGCCAGCGGCGTGCTAATGCGGTAGCTCAATTCGCCAAGGCTGAACTTATCCGCCTCCCGGAGCAAATCCAGAGTCGGTTTTGTGCGAATCCGTGAGGACTGCACAACCTGCTGGCCCGACTCGACCCGCAGAAGGTAGCGGTCGAAAACCATGACCCGGTATTCCGGCGTGCCAGGGCTGCCGTCATAGCGCCGGCCCTGTTCGAGAATCACATAGCGAGTGCCTTCTTCATCTGTCTGGATAGAGCCTTTCGAGGCCACAACCACGGACAGCTTGCCGCCCTTCTCTTCACTCACAAAAACGTTTCGCACCTTGCCGTCTTCGCCCGCCTCGACTTCGACGAAAAAAACCCGCCGCGCACCGGATGATTCACGGAATACGCCCGGTGCAACACGCTGTGTATCGTCACGGCTTTCCAATTTTCCACGATATTCATAGCTCTTCTGGTTCGCCCAGGGGCCAAGGAACAGCGTCATCCCGCCGATCACCAGCGTGAGCGGCAAGGCAAACCGCAACACCGGCCTAATCCAAGCCGTCAGCGGCAGGCCAGAAGCGAACCACACCACCATTTCAGAATCCCGGTAGCTGCGCGACAGCGACAGGAGCACGCCGAGAAACACGGTCAGGGTGAGCACAATGGGCAATTCCGTCAGGGAACCGAAGCCGATCAGCGCCAGCACCGCATCAATAGGCACTCGCCCCCCTGCCGCCTGCCCAAGCAGGCGAATGAGTACCACGGTAATGAGCACCGCGAACAATGCAACGAACACCGCTGCCGCCACATGTGTGAATTCCCGTTGAAGGGCGCGGCGGAAAATCATTGTTCGATAACCAAATGAAAGTTCAGGAAAAGAAACAGCAGGTCTTTGACGGACTCAACCGAAACGAGACATAATTATCTGCTGTCTGCCGACGCAGACGCATTACCATGGAAAAACTGTGAAAAGGCGTCTCTTTGCGTTTTCGTTGGAGCGAAGCTCGTGAAATTTACCATAAAGATCGCCTCTCCCGAAAAATTGAAAACGGGCCTGCTGGCTTTGTGTGTCTTTGTGGATGCCCCCCTGCCTCCGGCAAGCCAAGCTGTGGATGAATCCTGCCTGGGCAAACTTTCCGGCTTCATCTCTTCCGGCGAACTCAGTGAAAAAGCAGGGTCGGTTCTGCTCCTGCATGGGCTCGCGGGCGTTTCCGCCGAACGGGTGCTGTTGGTAAGCCTCGGCAAATCCGGCTCGTTCTGCGACAAAGCCTGGCGCGACGCCTTCGCCGCCGTAGGCAAAGCGCTCGCCGACACTCCGGCTAAGGAAGGCACGGTCATGCTTGAAGAAACCGCCTTGCCGCCGGGACGCGACCTCACCTGGGCATTACGGCAAACCGGGCGCATCATCGCAGACCATGCTTACAAGTTCGATGCCCCGCGCAGTAAAAAAGAAAACGGAAATACAAAACGCGGCGCACGCAAAGTCACGTTCCTTCTTTCTTCCGAACCCGGCTCATTGCAAAAAGAAGCCCTCTTCCACGGCCAATCCATCGCCGCAGGCATGGCGCTGGCAAAAGACCTGGCCAATCTCGGAGCCAATATCTGTACGCCCGACAAACTGGCCGAAACTGCGCTTGCCTTGGGCAAACAGTTCAAATTTGAAGTCGATATCCTCAAACGCGCCGACATGGAAAAACTCGGCATGGGCGCGCTGCTCTCCGTCGCGCAAGGCTCAAACCGGGAGCCGCGATTCATCGTCATGCAGTACCACGGCCACGAGCAAGGGAAAGGCGACAAAACGCATAAGGGCAGCCGCCCGCGTCCCATCGTGCTGGTCGGCAAGGGCATCACTTTCGACTCCGGCGGCATCTCGCTCAAACCCGGCGCGGAAATGGACGAAATGAAATACGACATGAGCGGCGCGGCCAGCGTTATCGGCGCGTTCCAGGCCATTGCCCTCATGGAATTGCCGATCGACGTCGTCGGCCTTATCCCTGCGACCGAAAATATGCCCAGCGGCGATGCCTCCCGCCCCGGCGATGTCGTGCGCTCGATGTCCGGCCAGACCATCGAAATCCTCAATACCGACGCCGAAGGCCGCCTGATCCTCTGCGATGCCCTCACCTACGCCGAACGCTTCAAACCCGATTGCGTCATCGACATCGCCACCCTGACCGGAGCCTGCGTCGTCGCGCTGGGCAGAATTCCCAGTGGCCTGCTTACCACCGATGACGCGCTTGCCATCGAACTGACGCAAAACGGGCTCGATTCGGGCGACCGCGTATGGCGGTTGCCGCTATGGGAGGAATACCAGGAACTGCTCAAGAGCAACTTCGCCGACATGGCCAACATCGGAGGTCGTTTCGGCGGCGCGATTACCGGCGCAGCCTTCCTGTCGCGTTTCACCGGCGCTTACAAGTGGGCGCACCTGGACATTGCCGGCACGGCCTGGCTATCCGGCGACGCCAAGGGTGCCACGGGCCGCCCGCTGCCCCTGCTCGGTGAATTCCTGATTGGCCGCGCCAAAGCGCGTGGACACTGACCCCTCAGGCCGACCGTCATGACCAGCGTCCACTTCTACCACAATACCGAAGACCCGGTCGGGCTGGTCTGTGAGTTGCTCGGCAATGCCCATCGCGATAGGCGCAAGGCCGTCATCATCAGCCCGGACACCGCCATGGCGCAACGGCTCGACCGTCAGCTATGGGCAGCCGACCCTGGAAATTTCATCCCGCATGTTATGAACGGCTCTCCGCTGGCGGCGGAAACGCCCATCATCATCGGCCTTGCCGGTGAAAAAGAGTGGCCGCACACCGACCTGCTTTTCAACCTCGCCCCTGAGTTGCCCGCCGCATGCGAACGTTTCCGCATGCTGATCGAAGTCGTCGGCCGCACCGAAGCCGAGCGCGCGCCCGCGCGCGCCCGCTGGATGCACTACAAACAACAACAGTTCCCGCTCAAGGCGTTCGATGCCGAGCGCAGGACGGCGCTATGACCCCGCCTCTCCGCACATCCCCCCTCCTTGGCTCCGCAGAACTGGATGTTGCCAGCACCCTGATAAACGAAGCCAATGCCCTGTTGCGCCTGCATGGGGAAGACCCTGGCAATGACGGCACGGGGGACGACCTGCCCGTCCTCACAGAAGTCATTTTCGATCTTGGCGAATCTGCCGCGCCATCCGCTCCGGCTGCGCGGCAACCCACTCCCGCCAAACCCGCTACGCCTACGGCCACGCCTTCTCCATCTACGCAACCCAACCCGCCCGCGCCGCGTCAACCCATTCCACGGCCTCAAGCCTCCGTTGCCACGCCCGCGGCAGTCACGGCCACGCCAAGCGCACCGCCGTCCAAGCCACAAACCGCTATCCCCACATCGCCACGCCCAACAGCACCACGTACTCAAGACATCGCGCCCGCGCCTACGGCAACGGCCACGCCGAGCGCACAGCCACCCAAACCGCAAACCGCCATCCCTGCACCGCCACGCCCAACAGCACCGCGTACCCAAGGCATCGCGTCCGCGCCTACGGCGGCTACAGTCACGCCAAGCGCGCAGCCGCCCAAGCCGCAAACCGCCATCCCCGCACCATCACGCCCAACCGCACCGTCGACGCCACCGACACGGCCCGCGCCCCCTGCGCCCGTTGCGCCAAGGCCTTCACCGCAAAGCGGGCTGGCAGCACGCTCCCAGCCACAAACGCAATTGCAGACCATGTGGTCTCAAACCACCCTTTCCCCCAACACGCCTTCGGTCACGCCATCACCCAAGCCGCGCGCCACAACGCCAACCCGCCCGTCCATAGAGCCTGCGCCGCCACCCACGGCGAAACAGCCCTCCCCCTCCCTTCCGGACGCAACGGTTGTACAAACGCAAGCCATCGCCGAAGGACTGAAGCAACTCGACACCCTCATCGTCGGAGAGGTCGAAGCCTGGCTGCGCGAAGAACTCCCTGCACTGGTCGTGCGTGAAATCTCCAAGCTCAACGAACGTCTGCGCGCTGAGGCGATTGCACATTTGCGCGCAACCTTGCTGCCGCGCATCTCGGAACACATCTCCGGGCAGATCGAAAAAATCGGGCATTCGGAACCGGATTCTTGAAGGAGGCTAGAGATGGACAAACCTGGCTTTTTCTCGAACTTGTTTAACAGCAAAACAGGGGCTTCGCTGAGACCAGAGGAATCTCAACCGGAAAATTTCGACCATCTTCCGTCGCAATTTCAAATCGGCTATGACAGCAACCTGATCCGCAAACTGAGAGAAGATCACGCCGAGTTACTTCGCTTATTCAATGAAATCAAAGCCTTTTCTGAATATGGGGGCTACGCGGCCATGTCTGAGCTTCTCGCGTCCTTCCAGATGGCGCTTCAGACGCATCTGATGCTAGAAGACATCAAGTTCTATACCTATTTGCAGCAACTCCTCGCGAAAAACACTGACTTGTCGAGTTTCATCAGCAACGTTAAACAGGAAATGGATGGCATTGCAAATGCTGTGATGTGTTTTACAGACACCTATAAAAACCAAAAAATGATCGACGGGAAAGATGCCAAATTCAAGAAGGAACTAAGTGAAATCGGCGACGTCCTGCTCAAACGCATCAATCTGGAAGAAACGCGGCTTTTTTCGCTGTATATACCTTCTTATCAGTAACTGCCCCACCGTCGACCCCGGCATGGTTTGCCTCATTTTCAGCATGTCGAATCATCGCCCACAACCTTCGCATCACGGTCAAGGCGATGTGACCTGCCCCTGAAGATTCGTACCACGCGTAGCCAGCCCGTGCTTGAGCGTTTATGCGTGATGTCATGAAAGTGAGGCACTACCGATCATCGGGAAAAATGATATACAATCCAGAGTAAATGTATATCAAGCAAAAAGGAGAGTCGCCATGCGCGTCTCCAAGTGGGGCAACAGCCTCGCCGTTCGTCTACCCTCGTCGCTTATCAGGGAACTGGATTTGCGTGAGGGGGAAGAAGTGGAAGTCGTCGTGAGAAAGAAAACGCTTACCGAAGACGGCTTCGATGCGGCCATACGCAAGATTCGGGCAGAAATGCCCTTGTTGCCCGCCGATTTCAGATTCGACCGGGAAGAAGCCAATGCCCGCCGTTGAGTCAAAAAAGGTTTCCGACAGTTGCGCGCCAACCTACGCGGTCGTCAGGCCGCGCGCATTTGCCGACAGCAACATACCGCTCTACCTGCTCTCGATGGACGCCCGGAAAGCCGCAGTCGCCCAGTCCCTCCTGCACACGAATTGTTTCATCAGCGTACAGGTATTGAATGAGGTCAGCAGTGCCATGCGCCGGAAGCTCCAAACCTCCTGGGCGCAGGTAGAACACTTCCTGAGCGTCATCCGCGCGCAATGCCCCGTCGAGCCACTCACTGAAACTACTCACGACACCGCCAGGCGGCTTGCCGAACGCTATCAACTGAACTTCTACGATGCCCTCATCGCCGCCGCCGCGCTCCTTGCGGACTGTGGCATTCTCTATTCTGAAGACATGCAGCACGGCCTGTTGCTGGAAGAACGGTTGCGCGTCGTCAATCCGTTTATCTGATTCTCACAATAGAGACTTCGTAGTCACGCGGGCACAATCACGGCAAAATTCATCTTTTGATCCCGACTCCGATCCTACCCCCCGAAGGAACACACCTTGAGCGCCAAATCTTTCACCCCGCCCCCCGCCGGTTCCCGTCTCCTGATGTCCGGCAACGAAGCCATTGCCCGCGCAGTGTGGGATGCGGGCGTGCGCGTCGCCGCCGCTTATCCAGGCACGCCCTCCACGGAAATTCTGGAGAACGTCGCGCGCTATCCTGACCTCTACGCCGAATGGTCGGTGAATGAAAAAGTCTCGCTCGAAGTCGCCATTGGCGCGTCCATCGCCGGGGCGCGCAGTTTTTGCGCGATGAAGCATGTGGGCTTGAACGTCGCCGCCGACGCGCTGATGACGCTCACGCTTACCGGCGTCGTCGGCGGGCTCGTCATCGCCGTAGCCGACGACGTGGGTTTTTCTTCTTCGCAAAACGAGCAGGATTCGCGCTTCTGGGGGCGTTTCGCGCACCTGCCCATCATGGAGCCTTCCGATTCGCAGGAAGCCTATGAAATGACGCTGGCCGCTTTTGCGTTCTCGGAAAAATTCAACGCCCCGGTCATCCTGCGGCTCACGACCCGCATCTGCCATGTGAAATGCCTGGTCGAAGTCGGCGCGCGCGAAGTCAAACGCGCCGCAGACGGCTTCGTCAAGAACCCCGCGCGTTGGGTGATGGTTCCCGCCAACGCGCAAAAACGCGTCCCCGAAGTCTTTGCGCGGGAAAAAGCGCTTATTGAGGAGTCCGCGACGAGCGCCTTCAACCGGCTGGAACCCGGCAGCGACAAGCGCGTCGGTTTCATCACTTCCGGCCCCGCCTATATGCACGTACGCGAAGCCTTCCCTGAGTCTCCCGTCCTCAAGCTCGGTATCTCCTACCCCGTTCCGATGAACAAAGTGCGGGAGCTTGACGATCAGGTAGAGACCCTCGTTGTCGTTGAAGAAACCGAACAACTGCTCGAAACCGAAATTCGTGCTGAGGGCATTCCGGCGCGCGGCAAGGACCTCCTCCCTGCCGCCGGGGAAATGCCCCCGTTCGTCCTGAAAAAGCATCTCGCCCCCCTTTTCCCGGAACTGCGAGACGCCGCCGATAGCGCCGCCGCGCCCCTGCCTGCCCCGATGCCGGTCTTCCCGCGCCCGCCCACGATGTGCGTGGCCTGCCCGCACCTGGGCGTGTATTACACCCTCTCCCAGTTACGCAATGTCACCATCGCGGGCGACATCGGCTGCTACACCCTCGGCGCAGGCCATCCCTGGAACGCGCTCGACACCACAATCTGCATGGGCGCTTCGATGGGCATGGCGCTCGGCATGGACAAGGGGCGCGGCCCGAATGACGAAAAGAAAAACATCGTCGCCGTCATCGGCGACTCCACTTTCATGCATATGGGCATGCAGGGCTTGCTCGACATCGCCTATAACCGTGGCAACGTCACTGTGCTCCTTTTGGACAACCGCACCGTCGGCATGACCGGCGGGCAGGACAACCCGGCGAGCGGGCGCGACATCCGCGGCGAGGCAGCGCTACAGATCGACTTCGCCAAAGTGGTCGAATCCCTCGGTATCGCCCCTGAGCACATCCATGTGATCGACCCCTACCTGCTGCCCGTCCTCTTCAAGACCTTGCGCGAAGAAGTCAAACACAACGGCCCCTCGGTCATCATCACCAACCGCCCTTGTGTGCTGATCGACGAATACAAGAAAGAGCCTCCCTTTGAGGTCATCGAGACCGCCTGTACCGGTTGCGGCAACTGCGTGGAAATCGGCTGTCCGGCCATTCACGTCACCCGCCGCGAAAAGGCCATCAAGCCCTCCGGCAAGGAAGTGGAACTGGCCTTCGTCAACATCGAGACAGCGGCCTGTACCGGCTGCGGCCTGTGCCTGCAACCCTGCGCGCCGGACGCCATCCGGCCAGCAGCGCCGAAAGCGGTGAAAGTGGAGTTCGTGTGAAGGTTCCAGGCTCGGACACTCAAAACCGCAAGGCATCCTCAAGCATGCGTGGAAAACTGTGTGCCTTCACGGTCACGATGGTTTGGTGTTTCACGCTGACAGCTTGCAAAGACCACCTGATAATCGACCCGTCTGTCAGTGGCGAGCCGCTTGCCTACACCCATATTTCCTCCGACGTGCGAGAAGGCATCCTGAAAAAAACCAGTGCGCTTTTCAAGGCCGCGACCGGTTGCAAGCGCATCGAGCAAATAGACATCTCGGTCAAGAACATCCGGATGATGTTCTCTGGAAATATCCTGAACGGGAAAACCCTCCAAATCCTGCCCTCCGGGGGATTCCTGTTGGATGAGCAGGAAATTCCCCCGAACGGCTATGTGCAGGAAAACGATGAACTCTGGCAGGTCTCCGGCTGCAAGACCCACCGCGATTTCACCGTAAAATTTTTTGGGGACGACAAGGGAGCCACCTATTTCGGCGTTTTTGACCCTGAAAAACATCCGGCTCCAGACGAGTAGAATTGAATCTTTTGGAACACCAATTTTGACCACCTCACTCCTTCGGGGTATCCCTCCAGGGAGGGGAATGAACCCCGCACTAAATTCCCCTCCGAGGAGGGGTGGCGCGCAGCGCCGGGGTAGTGCGGTGGTCGAGAAGCGTATTGCGGTTTTCAGTCGCCGCGACCACCCCACCCCTTCGGGGCACCCCTCCAAGGAGGGGAATTAGGAGTCACCATGAATCAAAGCCAAACTACCAATATCCTTGTCGTCGGCGTCGGCGGACAGGGCGTGATGACTGCTTCGGAAATTCTCTCGGAAGCCGCCATTTCGCAGGGATTCGATGTCAAAAAAACCGAAGTCGCGGGCATGAGCCAGCGCGGCGGGGTCGTATCCTCGCATGTGCGCTTTGGCACCACGGTGCTGTCTCCGGAAATTCCACCGGGCGAGGCGGATATCCTCGTCGGATTCGAGGCCGCCGAAGCGATGCGCTGGAGCCATTATCTGCGCCAGAAAAACGGCGCTTCCGGCGGGGTCGCCATGATCAACCGCCTCAAACTCGAACCGCCCATCGTCTCGCTCGGGCTTTTTGCGTACCCGGACGATCCCGTAGCCGCAGTGCGCGCGCGGGGTTTGGAAGTGCACGATTTTGATGCAGGAGAAATCGCGCGTGAACTGGGGGACTTGCGGCTAGTCAACACAATCATGCTCGGCGCAATTTCCGACAACCTGCCCTTCCCCGCTGTGACGCTGAAGGAGTGCATCGTGGCGCGTTTCGCTGCGAAAAAGCCGGAACTGGGGGAACTGAACGCAAAAGCATTTGAACTTGGCAAGGCAGCCGGGAAGAAGTGAGGCCACGCTAGCTCACTCAAAGCAGCACCCCGTACCCTGTTCCGTTCGGTCAGGGTACGGGTTTTTGTATGACCCCCTACCCGACCTCGCGCGCGGCTTCCAACGCTTGTTCGATGCGGTCGACGCCGTAGACATCAATTCCTGCAATAGATTGGCGCGGCAGGTTTGCGCGCGGGACGATGGCGGTTTTGAAACCGAGTTTGGCGGCTTCCTTGAGCCGTTCCTGCCCGCGCGGCGCAGGGCGTATTTCGCCTGCCAGCCCCACTTCGCCGAAAACGGCAAGCCCTCGCGGCAATGGCCGGTCACGCAACGAAGAAGCTACGGCCAGCAAAATGGCGAGGTCGGCGGCAGGCTCGACGATCTTGACGCCGCCGACGGCATTGATGAATACATCCTGATCGAAACAGACGATTCCGGCGTGGCGGTGCATGACCGCGAGCAGCATCGCCAGCCGCGTCGGCTCCAGCCCAACGGAAAGCCGCCGGGGGTTGGGGTTTTGGGCGCTATCGACGAGCGCCTGGATTTCGACGAGCAGCGGGCGGGTGCCCTCCTGGGTGATGAGCACGCAACTGCCGGAGACTTCGGCATCGTGCCGGGAAAGGAAGAGCGCGGAGGGGTTGGAGACGCCTTTCAGCCCCCGCTCGGTCATGGCAAAGACGCCCAATTCATTGACCGCGCCAAAACGGTTCTTGAACGCGCGAATCAGCCGGAAGCTGGAATGGGCGTCGCCCTCGAAATAGAGCACGGTATCGACGATGTGTTCGAGTACGCGAGGGCCGGCGAGCGCACCATCCTTGGTGACGTGGCCGACAAGGATGAGCGTGACCCCGCTCTGCTTGGCGTAGCGCGTGAGTTGCGCCGCGCATTCGCGCACCTGCCCGACGGAGCCGGGAGCCGATTGCAGACTCTCCGAGTACAGGGTTTGGATCGAATCGATGACCGCGATCCTGGGCGCAGCTTTGGAAAGGCTTTCGATGATGCGTTCCAGGCTGATTTCGGTGAGCAGTTGCAAGCCTTCTGAAGACAGTTGCAGGCGCTGGGCGCGCAGAGCCACTTGCTCGCCGGATTCTTCGCCACTCACATAGACAACGGGATACTCGTTCGCCAACCCACTTAAGGCTTGCAGGAGCAAGGTCGATTTGCCGATACCAGGGTCGCCACCGATCAGCACCACCCCGCCGGGCACGAGCCCGCCGCCCAGTACACGGTCGAATTCGTCGATGCTGCTGGGGATGCGCGGCTCTTCACGCGCTTCGAGTTCGGAGAGCTTCTGCATTTTCGCCGCGCTCCCGTTGCCCCGTCGGGATTGCCCGCCGCGCTCGATGACGGTTTCAACCAGAGTATTCCATTCCCGGCACTGCGGGCATTGCCCTTGCCAGCGCGGCTGTTGCGCGCCACAGACAGCGCAGACGTAAGCGGATTTGACTTTCGGCGACATGGTGCTGCCCGACGATGCGATGCACACGATTAGACCACAGTCCTGTCTTTTTCCATCGTCCGGACACGTTTCTTTAGCGGCTCGAAAGGTCTTCATGTTATAAGATTTTTTTTCAAACAAGCCCCCAACTCGCAGTCCATGCCTCTCGGCTTTTACATCATCATGGCGGCGCAGTTTTTTTCCGCGCTCGCCGACAACGCGATCCTCATCCTCGCCATCGATATCCTCCGGAACATCGGTGCCGCTGATGAATACGAACCGCTTCTAAAGTTCTTTTTCGCCTTTTCCTACGTCGTCCTGGCAGCGTTCGTAGGGGCGTTCGCCGATTCGATGCCGAAGTGGCGAGTCATGCTCATCAGCAACACGGTCAAGATCGGAGGCTGCCTGTTGCTCTTCATCGGCGTTCAGCCACTATTCGCCTACGCCATCATCGGGATTGGCGCCGCAGCCTATTCTCCAGCCAAATACGGCATCCTGACCGAATACCTGCCCCACCGCCTGTTGGTCGTGGCGAATGGCTGGATCGAGGGGCTGACCGTCGGGGCGATCATCCTGGGAACGGTCTTTGGGGGAGAACTCACCGGCAAGGAACTCGTTGCCTGGTTCAACAGTTTCGACCTGTTTTTGTTCGATGGCGCGCACACGGGCATCGCCATCATTGCCATCCTTTACCTGCTCGCCGCCATTTTCAACCTGTTCATTCCCGATACCGGCGTTGACCACAAACCCCTGCGCGGCAGCCCTCTCTACCTGCTGCACGATTTCTGGCACTGCCTGAAGCTCCTGTGGCGCGACAAACTCGGCCAGATTTCGCTCTCGGCTACAACACTGGCCTGGGGCGTAGCGGGAACCCTTCAGGTGCTCGTTCTCAAATGGGCCGAATACAGCCTTGACCTGAAAGAGTTGTCGGAACAAACCCGCATGGTCGGCGTGGTGGCTCTCGGCATGGCCATTGGCGCAGTCCTGGCCTCACGCATCAGTTTGCGCCAATCGGTCAAAGTCCTTCCGGTCGGCGTCGTCATGGGCCTGATTTTTATCTGTATGCCGCTCATCACCAATACCTACATAGCGGTCGCCATGCTGATTGTCATCGGCGCATGCGGCGGTTTCTTCGTCGTCCCGATGAACGCCCTTCTCCAGCACAGAGGCCATGTGCTGATGGGAGCCGGGCATTCGATCGCGGTACAGAATTTCAACGAAAACCTGTCAATCCTGTTGATGAACGCCCTCTACGCAGTACTGATCTACCTGAGCTTGTCGATCAACACTATCATCGTTTTCTTTGGGATTTTGGTGATGGTGACGATGTACCTGATCCGGCAGTGGCACAACCTCAATCAGAAGCGCGGCAACGTCATGGCGCAACTCGACAACATCCACTGACGCCCCGACCAGCCTGTCCCTTACGCCCCTTCCGCCACGAGACGCCGCGCAAAACAAAGGTCTTCCCACGCCTTGCCCTTGTCCAATGGGTTACGCAGCAGGTAGGCCGGATGGTAGGTGACGATGACGGGGATGCCGCTACGCTCGAAGCGTTTCCCGCGCGCAGCACCGATGCTGATTTCGCGCCCAAGCAATACCTGCGCCGCCGGACGGCCAAGCGCAATCAATAAACGGGGACGGACGAGCGCAATCTGCCGGTCGAGAAACGCTGCACAGGCAGCGATTTCCGCCGCCTCAGGCGTGCGGTTGTGCGGCGGGCGGCATTTGACGGCATTGGCGATGTAGACATCTTCACCACGCTTGAGATCGAGCGCCGCCAGCATATGATCGAGCAGCCGCCCGGCCTGACCGACGAAAGGTTCGCCGCGCCGGTCTTCTTCCGCCCCTGGCCCCTCACCGACGAACATCCAGCGCGCCTCGCGGTCCCCCACGCCGGAAACGGCCTGGGTGCGCTTTTCACACAACACGCAAGAGCGGCAAGCGTGAATGGTTTCTTCGAGTTCCTGCCAATCCATCGCGGCAACATGGGACGTAGACATGGCACGAACGCTTGTGGCAACAGAAGAAGAACCGGCGGGCGTGTCGGCATGCGTAGGAGTAAGCACACGCTGGCTGCTGCCATCCGCCTCAGGCGCTTCCCCTGGCGGCAGCCCTGAAATAGCGGCATTGGCATCGGCCTCGCTTCCTCCCGTTTCGGCAGAAGTCCGCAAACGCCACAGCGGCGCAAACCCCATCTCCCGGAGAATGGCGAAACGGCGCGAGTTCATAGATCAAACCTCATCACGATGGCGTCTTCACGCCCCTCCGAGGACGGGTAATAGCCCTTGCGCCGGGCTATTTCAACAAAGCCCGCGCGGCGATAAAGCGCGAGGGCAGCCAGATTGGAAGGGCGCACTTCGAGGAAAAACTGCCGTATGCCGGAGCATCGGGCGATAGAGAACAAGTATTCGAGCAGACGGCTGCCCAAGCCGTGCCCTTGTGCAGCACGTACTACGCTGATATTGAGCAGGTGGGCTTCATCGAGCACGACAAGCATGACTGCGTAGCCGACAGGCACATCGGCATCGCGCATCAGCCAGCAAGTATGCCCAGCCGCCAGGGAATCGGTAAAGTTTCTACGGTTCCACGGAAAACGGTGCAGGACGGCTTCCTGCTCTACGACCCAATCGAGATCATGCTCGGCCATCGGCACGAAACTCAACGAACAGGCCGTCATGCCCTGTTCCCTCGTACCAGACGCTCCGCCACAGTCAGCGCGACCTTGTCGCGCACGTAAAGCGGGACGGCCTGTTCGGCGGGGACGATGCCCGCCTCGCCCCGCGCCGCTGCCAACCGGGAAACGGCTTCGGCAGTGGGCACGGCCAAAGGGTCGCAACCAGCGAGTGCCGCCCGCACGGGCGCAAGCGCATCTTCATAAGCAACGAAGGCCGATCCAAGGCCGAACCATTCCCCCTCCGGCAGCGGCAAGGCGGCAGGCCCGCAACAGACGGGCGCGGAGAGTTCTGTCGGCATACCGTGTTCAAGCTTGTAACGCCCATAGTAGATTTCACCCATACGGGCGTCCGTTACCGCCAAGGCTTGAGGCAACGGCGATTGTGCGGCCAGAGCCGCCAGGCTGCACACGGGAATGACCCCCAGCCCGGCTCCCAGCGCCAACCCTTGTGCAAGGCCGCAAGCCAGCCGCAAACCGGTAAAGGCACCGGGGCCGGTGCCGAACGCCACGGCGTCGAGTGCGCCCACACCAAGCCCGGCATCCGCCAACAAGGAACGGGCAAGGACAAGCATGTGTTCCGAATGGTTGGCATGCCCATCGAGCCGTCGCGCGCTGATCTCGCCATCCAGATTCAACGCGACGCTGGCGCGTTCACAGGAAGATTCAAAAGCCAGTAGTTTCATCGCCCGATATTTTACCGGTGCGCGGCCATCCAAACCGTCAATGAAAGGAAATTGGCTCGCAGGAAAAAAAAAACGTGAAATCGGGATTAGACTCGCGACCGATAACGATTTGGGCGCAGATTCGCTGTATCAATAGTATAATATGAAAATTATATACGCAAAATTTATGCGATCAGCTTTTTTTAAAGGAGAGGCTCATGGATCACCAAAACGATAGCCAGTCGACTTATACCCCCTATGCGCCACCGGCTGCGGACGTGGTGCTAAAACCCGGCATGGAGGAAATGTATTTCATCCCTGGTGGTCGTTCGGTTCCTATAGGAAATGCCTTTACGTGGATTTCCAACTCCTGGGGCCTGTTCAAGCAGCGGGCTGGTCTGTGGATAGGGTTCATATTCGTCTACATGCTTCTGCTCGTCCTGTTGAGTCTCATTCCTTTTATCGGCAGCATTATTGCGGGATGTGTGCAAATACTGCTTGGCGCTGGTGTTATCTATTCTTGCGATCTATTCCGACGGGAGGGGTCGTTTACTTTCGGTGATCTTTTCGCCGCCTTCAACCGCAAAACCGGCTCCCTGCTGATCCTCTATCTGATAGCTTTTGGATTATTCTTAGTGGCAGCGATCATAGTTGGGATCATCTTTGGCGTCCTTATCGGCACCGGCATCATAGCGTCAGAAAACTTTACTGGTGGCATTGGTTCAATCTCGGGCTTAGTACCGTTGATCGTCATCATGGTGTTTTCTTGCGCGGCCATTTACGTCATGGCTATATGGTTCGCGCCCGCGCTGGTAATGATGCACGATGTCCCGCCGTTCAAGGCGCTCAAAATGAGTTTTTCTGCCTGCCTCAAGAACATTTTGCCCGGAATCGTTTTTTTCCTCGCGATGACCGTACTGTCGATCATCAGTACGATCCCGCTCTTTCTTGGTCTGCTGGTAACGATACCGATGTACCTTATCTGCTACTACACTTCGTACCAAGACATTTTTTTCAACAAGGATAATTGAGCGCGCACCTTGCCCCTCTCTCGCTTGTTTTTTGGAGAGGGGAGTCGTCTCGTGTACGCTTAAGCGGCAATGCGTCATTTTTCTGTAATAGAAATATGTGACCATGCCGCTTGAGGAGCTTCGTCAGAAGGTATGGGGAACCGCTGTGAGGCGTGACTTGCTTCTGCAAATAAGAATTATTATCATTTGCAAAACATTCATACATCACTGCCAGAAAGGAAGATTTTCATGCGCCCCTGCCCGTCTGACCGATGCAAAGCCGCGTCTTCGCCACTATTGGCGGTTGCAGTCAGTCTTTCCGGATTGTTCGTCAGTCAGGCCGCGTACGCTGTCCGACCGTTTATCACTGACGACGCCCGCATCGTCGATCACAAGGCTTGCCAGAGCGAGATGGCAATTCAAAGCGAGCGCGACAAAACCGAATACCGGGTGTTGCCCAGTTGTAACCTCACAGGGAATCTCGAACTGACGTTTGGCGGAGCCCGCAGCAAATACGACGACGGAGGAACGCGCACCACGGACGTGGTCATTCAAGGCAAGACCCTGTTCAAGTCCCTGGAAACGAACGGCTGGGGCTGGGGGCTGACGGTTGGAAACTCCCGAAAACCAGAGGTTCACCGTAAAGCGATTGCCAATTATTACGTCAATGTGCCGGTAAGTTTCTCGTTCCGCGATGACCGCGTCGTGCTGCATGCTAATCTTGGCGGGCTGCGGGAGAAGGAATTTGATCGGCATCGCATGACTTGGGGCATTGCCTCCGATATTCAGTTGGGCGAACGTACTTGGATGATTGCCGAAACGTTCGGCCAGAACCGGGGCAGGCCGCTCTATCAAACAGGCTTCCGCTACGCGCTGATACCCAACCATGTCGAAATCGACATTGCTTACGGCAACCGATTCGGCAGCAATACGAAAGAGCGGTGGTTTGTTGCTGGTTTGCGTTTGGTATCGCCAGCATTTTTGCCGTAGCATCACGATAATGATCGCGGCAATGGCTGCCCAGGCCGAAAGCCTGTTTCCCAATGAGCCATATGCAATGCCGGATTGCCGTCCGGCATTGCATATTTCCCATTGGAACGGCCATGAGTACCGAATTTTTGCTGAATTTCACCCCGCAGGAAGTGCGGGTAGCCATCGTCGAACAGGGCGTGGTGCAGGAGTTGCATGTTGAACGACCCGCGAGCCGGGGGATCGTCGGCAACATTTACCTTGGCCGGGTCGTCCGCGTCCTGCCGGGCATGCAGTCCGCGTTTATCGACATCGGCCTCGAACGCACCGCCTTTCTGCACGTCGCAGACATCTGGAGCGAACGCCAGAATAGCGATACGGCGCGTCCTATCGAAAAAGTCCTCATTGAAGGCCAAACCGCGATGGTGCAGGTGCTCAAAGACCCCATCGGCACCAAGGGCGCGCGGTTGTCCACGCAGATCAGTCTGGCCGGGCGATTGTTGGTTTATTTGCCGCAGGACAGCCACATCGGCATCTCACAACGCATTGGCGATGAATCCGAGCGCGAACAACTGCGCGAGCGCCTGATCCGCCTTGTTCCGGAAGAGGAATCGGGCGGTTTCATCGTCCGCACGATGGCGGAGAATGCCACCGACGAGGAACTGACCGCCGATATTGCCTACCTGCAAAAGCTATGGGGGGAAGTCCTTCATGCCTCCGGGAATGCCGAAGCGCCACACCTGCTGCACGAAGACCTGAGCCTTGTTCAGCGCATCCTGCGCGACCTGGTCAATGAGGACGCGACGCGCGTACGCATCGACTCGCGGGAAAATCTCGTGAAGCTCCAAAATTTTGCCGCCGAATACACGCCAAAGGTTCTTCCGCTCCTGGAACTCTACATCAGCGACCGGCCTCTTTTTGAACTGTACAACATCGAAATGGAAGTCCAGAAGGCGCTGGCTCGCCGCGTCGACCTGAAATCCGGCGGCTACCTCATCATCGACCAGACGGAGGCTCTGACCACCGTCGACGTCAATACCGGCGGTTTCGTGGGTGCGCGCAATTTCGACGACACGATCTTCAAGACCAATCTCGAAGCGGCACAGGCCATCGCCCGCCAACTCCGCCTGCGTAACCTGGGCGGCATCATCATCATCGACTTCATCGACATGGACAGCGCCGAACACCGGGAGATCGTGCTCGAAGAATTCCGCAAGGCGCTCAACTACGATCACACCAAGATCAGCCTCAACGGTTTCAGTACCCTGGGGCTGGTAGAAATGACCCGCAAGCGCACGCGCGAGTCGCTTGCCCATCTGCTGTGCGAACCCTGCCCCACTTGCAGCGGGCGGGGCGAAATCAAAACCGCCCGCACGATGGCCTACGAAATTCTCCGCGAAGTGCTGCGCGAAGCGCGCCAATTCAACGCCCGCGAATTCCGCGTATTGGCCAATCCCGAAGTCATCAACTTTTTTCTCGACGAAGAAAATCAATCACTGGCGATGCTCTCGGATTTCATCAGCAAGAAAATTTCACTGCATGCCGAAGCAAGCTACACCCAGGAACAATTCGACATCGTGCTGCTGTAAGGCGGAACCGGGCGTGAAGCCGGCCTTTGGGGCGACAGGCTTCTCTCTGCATGAAATGGCGCAAAGTTGGCAGTCAATGCTGCCCGCTTTCCGTTACATTCCGGTTGTTTCCGCAAAGGATTGAGCGCCGATGAGCCATGCCGCCCTCTTTACCCGCGAACCTGTCGTCAACAAGAAACGGGCGATCACTGCCAACCGGCTGATTGTGCACGGTACGCGCATTGCCTCCGTCACCGAGGCTCTCAATGCCGCTTGCCAATACTGGCCTGAACAGTATCCAGTACTTCTCAGCCTGGGTCGGCTTGTTCCCACGCCCGATCTGTTGGATTGGCAAATACCTCCCAACGCGCATGTGGAAATACCGGCGCAAACGCTGGCGCACCCGCGAACGCAGGCGCTCCTGCCGTTGCTCCAGGAAGCGGGGATTGGGGTCTGCCTGACGTGGTACACGCAAGGCATGGTGCTTCCGCCAGACGTGGACTGGCGTTTCATCCTCATTGACGGGCGCAAAAATCCAACCCCCGGCAGCGCGCCGGGACTGAGTCTGGCCTGGGGATTGCCTGATGTGGCAACCTTCAAACAGGCTGTCGCCAACGGCTACGATGGCGGGTCGGGGTGGTTTTTCCTTAATGGCAACCCCCCTGCGAAGGAACTGGCCGCCAGCCACATGCAAATCATCCGTTTGCTTAACCTGGTGCGCGACAACGGAGAAGTCCGCGACATCGAAAATGTGCTCAAGCAGGACGTGGCCTTGTCCTACAAACTGCTACGCTATATCAACTCGGCGGGGTTCGGGTTGATGGTCGAAATCCAGTCTTTCCGCCACGCGGTAAGCATCCTCGGTTACGAAAAGCTCAACAAGTGGTTATCCCTGCTTCTGGTGACGGCCAGCCGCGACCCTGGCGCACCGGCAATGATGCAGACTGCCATTGCCCGTGGGCGGTTCATGGAACAGATTGGCGCACATTTTCTTGATGAAACGGGCTGCGAGAACCTTTTCATCACGGGCGCTTTCTCGATGCTGGGTATCCTGCTTGGAACCTCGATGCAGACAATACTCGATGAAATGCTGCTGCCGGAATCGGTCACAGACGCCCTGCTCTACGATCAAGGTGATTACGCACAGTTCTTGCGCCTGGCCCGCGCGTGCGAGAGTTTCGATCCGAACGCGCTCATCCAGGCAGCAAACGATTTGCAGCTTGTCCCGGAACAGATCAATCAGGCACAACTCATCGCGCTCGGTTTCGCCGACAGCCTGCAAGCCTGAAATCATCCTTGATTGCAGCGCAAAAAAAAAAGCCGACAAGATTGTCGGCTTTTTGCTGTTGGCGGAAAACGCGCTTACTTCAGCGACAAAATCCAGGTAACAAGCCTCTTCGCCTCATCGGCGTTGACCGTTGCATTTGGAGTCATCGGCACTTGGCCCCACACCCCAACGCCCCCTTTGATCACCTTTTCAGACAGATTGGCAACGACATCTTTCTGTCCGGCGTACTTGACGGCAACTTCCTTGTAAGACGGACCGATCAGTTTGGCGTCAATCTTGTGGCAGGCTATACAGCCCTTGGCCTTCATCAAGGCTTCTTCGTCAGCGGCAAAAGCCGACGCGGAGAAAAGAAGACCCGCAGCAATTGCGACAGAAACTAATGCTTTCATCATTGCTCCTTTAAAACGAATGTTTTACGTGGGTGAGGCGATAGTACCCTGTTTGCGTGCTTTTGCCTACTATCGAAAGGTATCAGAAAGTATCAGTCATTCCGGTGTTAAACAGTCCATATTTCATGCGTTTTCCTTTTCCGTCAGTAGGCCGAATACCGAACCGATACCAGCCTGATTGCCGCTTTGTGGATACCCTATCCACAGGTCGATCCCTACCGATAGTAACAAGACCTGCGCGCGAGAGTGTATGATGTGCGTACTTAAGTTGAGGGCAGTAGTAACAAGTAGTGAGAGTATCGGGATTTCTGGCATGGAGTAGTCAAACGTGAGTTTTTTCGGTCACTTTTTCTCTTTTTTCCGCAGGAAATCCCTGCCTGAACGCATCGAGAATCAACTGGAGGAGCGCCGCCTGCGCCCCCGCGTAAATCCCAGGGAAGGTACCCGGATCCTCGTGATCGACGATTCCCCCACCATCCTTACGGCGATGAAACGCTTCCTCGAATCGGCGCAGTGCGTTTTTCTGGGCGCGCTGGACGCGAAGATGGGCATGGAAGTCGCCCTGACCCAGAAGCCGGACTTGATCTTTCTCGACATCGTAATGCCAGGCATCAACGGTTTCGCGGCTTTGCGCGCCCTACGCAAAAATTCCCGTACCCGCGAAACCCCCATCGTCATGATGAGCGGCAATGAACAGGCCAAGGCTCAGTTTTTCGGTGCACACATTGGCGCTGACGATTTCATGAAGAAACCGTTTTCCCGCTTTGAAGTGTTCGCCCGCATTGCCCGCTTGCTCGACACTGACCGGGTTCCACGGCGGCTCACCCCCGGTGCTTCGGAGGATGCCAGTCCGGCAGCAGCAGCTTCTCCTGAAAAGGCAACTCCCCCTCAAGAGCCGCAACCGCAAACCGAAGCAGAGGCTTCTCCCGCGCCATCCGCATCGAAACCTTCCAAGAAGGCTTCCCGGAAAGCTGCCCGTAGCGGAACTGCTTCGGTAATGCCAGCTGTTTCGGAAATGCCTGATGAGCCTTCCGGTCTCATACTGACGTCCGCCCAGATCGTCGAACCTTCTCCTGTCGTTCCCGAATCTGTTGCACAACCGCAGCCGCCGCAGCCCCCAGTAGAGAAAGAGCCTGTGGAAGAGCCTGTCGTACTGGTTCAGGCAGAGCAGGAACCCCCGCCTCCGGTTTCCGCGCAGGTGGTTTCCATCACCCCACCGCCTGTCCCGCAGTCTCCCTTCCCAAGCGTCTCGCCGGAATTGTTGTCCCGGATTGCGCGCTTGGCGCAACTCGCGCAATCCGACCCTGAAGCATTGAAAACTCTGGTGGTGCTTTCGGCGCAACTGGCTACCCAATACACAGCGGCAGCAAGGGCGGCAGTTTCTCAAGAAGCTGTCGCACAAGCACGAGCAAGAGCAACGTGATCGCAACGACGTAACTTCAGCACGCTAGTGCCACTAGTAATGGAACTCCGAAGTAGAACGAGAATCTGAACCGAGACAGGTAACCTCAAAGGCGGAGAGCTACTACATGAAACTAAACAGCAACAGCTTTACCGATGGGCAAAAAATCCCAGGAGAATTCGCTTTTGCCGTACCTGACGCAACCCATCACGTCCGCCTGGGCAAAAACCGCAATCCTCATCTTGCCTGGAGCGACGTCCCCGAAGGGGTCAAGAGTTTTGCCCTGATTTGCCTCGATCCGGACACGCCCTGCAAAGGGGATGATGTCAACCAAGAAAACCGTAGCGTACCTGCCGACCTCCCCAGGGTGGATTTCTTCCACTGGGTGTTAGTGGACTTGCCCGGCAAGTTTCGTGAAGTCTCCGTTGGAAAGTTTTCCGACGAAGTGACCCCGCGTGGCAAAGCTGGCCCTATAGCCCCCTATGGATCGCGGCGAGGCATCAACGATTTCACGGCCTGGTTTGCCAATGACAATGACATGCGCGGCGAATATTTCGGCTACGATGGGCCATGCCCGCCGTGGAACGATGAGCTTGTGCATCGCTACATCTTTACGCTTTACGCGCTGGACGTGGAGCGGCTGCCGCTCGAAGGGCACTTCAATGGCCCTGCCGTCCTCGCTGCCATACAAGGGCATATCCTGGCGCAAGCCAGCCTGACTGGGACGTATACCCTGAATCCGAACCTGCCGTAACACCTCAAGCGTCCTGAAGCACAAGAAAGTGCAAGTGCAAACGCCCGCAGGTTTTGAGGCCTGCGGGCGTTTGTTGTGGGGTGCCTGACGATGGCCTACTTTCACGAGCGGGCTGCTCACTATCATCGGCGCGGCCCCGTTTCACGGTCCTGT